>CAVXGM010000027.1:0-65219 GCA_963761265.1 Bryobacterales bacterium | reverse complement strand
ACGACTTCTTCAAATCGTGAGTTCTGCTGCCCCAGCCACGATTACCGATGTTATTTCCGTCATGCAGAGTATCGATGGGTTATTGCCGAGCAGCGACGGTCTGAAGTGGTTCAATAAGCTCTATTGGATGGTGACTCAGCGAATCGACGATCAGCCCCAGTCAAATGGCTGGCAAGATACCTCGTGGCTGACGCGTCTCGACGTGGTCTTTGCGGGGCTTTTACTTCGCGGCAATAGCCGGTACAACTGCAGCAGAACCCTGATGCCCCCAGTTCGTGGGAGGCTGTGTTTGAGGCGAGGAACAGAGCCGGTGTCGATCGGATACAGTTTGCTTTGGCGGGGATGAATGCTCATATCAATCACGATCTGGCCTTGGCCCTTCTGCAAACTAACAATGAGTTGCATATGACGCCAGAGCTGCATAGTCCCGAGCATGATGATTATGAGCGCGTGAACAATTTACTGGAGCAGGTGCTCCCGCCGGCATTAAACTTTCTGGCAGCTGGGATCGTTGGTGAAATGGCGCAAGACACGGGAAAGGTGGGGCGGCTGCTCGCAATCTGGAACATCCGCGCTGCGCGCGACCTGGCTTGGAACTTCGCCGTTCACCTTCGGAACCTTGAAGGCTTCAGCCGCGACGCCGCACTGGATGCTCAAGACCAGCTCACCGGAGTGATCGGGCGTAGCCTTTTGCTTCCTATCTAGAGCGGTAATCGCCGGCGCGGACAGACACAGGGAAGCCGGCTAGGGCCATGGGACGCGGCGGTGCTCAAAGCAAAACTTTGATGTGTCCTAGCACGTTTCCCGTTATTATATGGCAAGTTCGATCTTCAGAAGTTTACGCAGATTGCGCTGTCGGCTAGCTTCGTGGTCCCTGAGGGCATCTTCGACGGGAGGGACGTTGGGCGAAGCACGACGAGGCGGAGAGGAACCGGCGGGGGCTACAGCTTGGTGAATTCGTCCACAATCCTGGCTCTTCTCGTAATTCCCAGCCAGGTGACGTGGTCGTATTGTGCCGGTGGAGCGGTTGTTGCAATCGGGCTGGCCGCGATGTTTCTTCGTCGCGAATGGCAAGCGGAGCGAGGATTCGACAAGCTAATTCTGTTTGGACCGCTTTTCTACGCGGCACCCGTCGCGGCCTTCGGCGCTGAACATTTCACGGTGACGGCGGGCATGGTGTCGATGGTGCCGCCGTGGATTCCGTGGCACAAGTTTTGGGTGTATTTCGTGGGCGCCTGCTTTATCGCAGCGGGGCTGAGCCTTGTGACGGGGATACAGGCCCGACTTGCGGCGGGTCTGCTCGGCCTGACGTTTTTCCTTTTCGCGGTACTGATGGACGCCCCGGCGTGGTCGCAAAATCCGCGCGACCGGTTCGCCACAGCGCTCATGCTGAGGGAATTCGCCTTCAGCGGCGGTGGTCTGGCGCTGTCAGCCAGCCTTGCCGGGTCGCAGCACCAACCACGCGCGCACATCCTTGCGACGATTGCGCGATACTTCGTCGCGATCCCTATCCTGTTTTACAGCTTCGAGCAGTTCCTGCACGGCGACCACGTTCCCGGCATTCCGCTCGAGGCGGTGACTCCCGCGTGGATCTATGGACACTCGATCTGGACGTACCTGACAGCCGCGGTTTACGCTGTGGCGGGTCCACTGCTGCTAGCCGGCAGGAAAACCCGCGCGGCCGCGACGTGGCTGGGAGTGATGGTGCTGCTTACGATCCTGGTGGTCTATGTGCCGATCGGGATAGTGGAACGCGCCAGCCTGGACAAGGGCTTGAATTACCTGGCGGATACTCTGATGTTCTGCGGCGATGTTCTCCTGCTCGCAGGCGCCATGCCGCGCTCCCTTCCAGCCACTAGTCGGGGCGCACCCAGATAACGAAGGACGGATCACGAACGAAGAGTCGGCACGCTGCTTGAATCCTCAGGGGCGCGGCCTTTGGCGCTTCCAAGATCCGCGATTCCAGCGAAAGCCCAATCCGCGGGTAGCCCGTTTCTCGTCAAACTTCCCCCGGGAAACGAGCAGCTCTAGCGGGCCAACGCGCCAACAGGCCGGACACGCGAACTATCATTTTCCACAACTTGCTCCTGCGGGTTCCCGACTCTCAGAACACTATTTCAAGCTGGGACTCGATGAGACGTTGCATACGCTACGGCTCTGTTTGCCATTTCGCGAAGGGACCCACCGCGTAGACAATCCGACCACCCACTACGGTCATTAGGGATTCCAGTCCGCCGATCTGATCCACCGGAATCGTCGCATAATCCTTGGTGAGTACCGCGAAGTCGGCGAACTTACCAGGTTCGAGCGAGCCGCGCTTGTCGTCGTCGTGCGAGAACCAGGCGCTGCCGAGAGTGTAAGCGCGCAGGGCATTGGCGCGGCTCGGTGTCTCCTCAGGCCCGCGCAGGGCCTTCCCGCCCACGGTCCTTCCGTCGAGTGCCCACTGAAGTGCCGTGAACGGATTATAGGGCGCCACGCGATGGGCATCCGTGCCCGCTCCCACAGGCACGCCGATCTCGCGGGCGGTCTCAACCGGAGGCATGCGGCGTATCGCTTGTGGGCCTACGCGGCGTTCGGTATCCTCGCCATCGAAATACATGGCATCCTGCATAGTCCAACCCATGCCGAGGGCCTTCATCCGGCGGAGGCTCGCGGGAGACGCGTCGTTGAGATGCGCGATCGACCACCGCAGATTTTTGATCGGCGTTTCCCGGTCCACCCGCTCGAAGACCGTCAAAATCGCATCTACCGCCGCATCGGTGGTGCAGTGAAACGTGAGCCCATACCCGCGCCCCGCCGCCCACCTGGCGATCTGGTAAAAGCGCTCCAGATCCGCGGGATCCGGCTTGACCACATTATTAATAGCCCACACGATCTGCTCGCCGATGCCATTGAAGTGCATCATGTCGTCGCCAAAACCCATGGGCATCAAGCCGAGATACTTCTGGTATTCTTCGAATTCGTGCGGGGGATTAAATCCGCAGATGGTATATGTGACGCGCACGGTAAGCTGACGGTCGCGCCACACCCTGTTAACCGCATCATAAGAGGCCGGCGTCACGTTGTTCCCACAAGGATCGCTCACGCCCGTCATCGCCAGCCGATTCAATTCACGAAAGAACTTCTTTGTCCCCTCAACTTGTTGTTCGAGGGTCGGTCTGGGCAGGCGGTCGAACAAAGCAACGATGCCGCCCGTAATGCCGCCCGTGGGTTGGCCGGTTGCGTCGCGATCGAGCTTGCCTCCGGCCGGAAGATCGGCATCGGATCGAATGTGCAGCGCGTCCAAGCCCCGCTGGTTCAGAAGTGCCCAGGAATAGAGCATCTGTACGTATGCGGGGTGATCTCCGGCCGCCTCTGCCAGTTCCGCCTGCGTCGGAAGACGTTTTTCGCGAAACTGCTCCGGCCTCCAGCCGCCACCCACGACAATCCAATCGCCAGGACTTTTGGCCGCTGCCGAGGCCCGAATGCGTTGGAGGGCGTCTGAGAGCGCGGGCACGCCCGCCCAATTGGTTTCGGTGGCAAAGAAGGAGGCGGCGCGGATCGCATGCATGTGGGAATCGATGAGTCCCGGGATGACCGTGCGGCCACCCAAGTCGATCACTTTGGTTTTCGCTCCCGCGAGTTTCCGAATCTCAGCCGTTGCGCCAATGGCAGTAATCTTGCCATCGCGGACGGCTAAAGCCTGCTGCATGGAAAATGCGGTGTCGACTGTCAGGATCTTGCCGTTGATCAGGATCAGGTCGGCGTCCTGAGCCACTAGCGAGGCGCTGAGCGCAACGAGAATCAGGATGAATCGGATCATAGCCGCTTCTGGACGAGAAAATCATATCAGGTCGTTTCCCGGAACGGTTTCTCGAGCAATCTCCTCGTTCAACTTCGGCATGGCGAAAAACCTGGTAATGCAAGGAAACGACATCGCGCATTATCGGCGGCCATTCGGCTGTGGGCGGGCGGCGTTTGTCCCTATTGCTGCTGGCGACGCGCCTCAGTGCAGATTCGTACTCGGCCCAAAGTCGCTTCAACGCGGCGCGTCCAATCCGATCATGGCGGCATCCACGGGTCAAATATTGGCACGAGCCGGAGGCGGGCTCCGAAGTTTTCGATTCTGTTGCGCTTTCTCGCGACTCATCGCGAGTTGCTCGCGGGAGCGCGGGATCGGCGAGGTCAACAACGAGCTTTCGATTGGTCTTAAGAACCGGGTGTCGGGCCAATGTAGAGAGTTCCGGTCTCCACCAAAGTAGAAAGTTCCGGTTTTGTGGCCCCGTTTGGGATCTTCATGGTATGTTCCAGACAGCTTGAAGCTGTACCAGACGGCGGGCATCACTTGCGCCCATGCGTGCGCCAAACTTAATCTGGTCCCACTCTATCCAGGCCACGACTTCGGGCCGAAGGCACGAGTTCGTACCCAGAAACTCTCGCTCCACACACCGCCCGACGGCACGTATTGCAAATCGGCATATCTGCCTCGGTGCGCCAGATTGATACCACTGATAATCGCTGCCAGCGGCTCAATGCAGATAAATTTCGCGCTCCCCTCGGGCGGAGGCGAGGGCAAATAGATAGTCGCCGCGCGATATTTCGGCCCAAACGAAATCCCGATCGCCCGGCCCCGCGCTTCAAGCGAAAAGCGCGCGCGGCCATCCGCGTCGCGCTCCAGGTCCGCGAACCCGTCGTCCAAAGCCCGCCCGCGCAACGGCAGTGCGCTAACCATGTCCATCCCCGGGCCGGGGCAGCTTGGAACCTGCGGCATCTCCACCGAACGCGGCCCTGGAATCAAGCAGGTGGACATGGCGCTGTCCAAGGTCTTCGCGATCACAGAGCGGCAGTCCCTGGAATTCAAATTCGAAGCCATCAATACCTTCAACAGCCCGATCTTCGCGGTAAACGGATATTCGACCGACGTGTATCCCGGCGGCGGAATTGATCCCAGCAAGTACGGCGTCGATCCCACTTACACCGCCAGCATACCGACTGGCGTGATCAATAGTTCGCTCGGCGCACGAAACCTTCAGTTCGCGCTGAAGTATCGCTTCTGAAGCGTTCACCGGCGACGTTCATCCTAGCCGAAGTCATTCTGGCCGAAGGTACACAACTGTGTGGCTAGCAGTGGACGGTTTGCCAAGCGGCATACTTGGGCCGGGTCGCCCGAGCGACCTTGCCTGAAGTCGCCTCGGCCGCCCATGGCCTTGGTAAAATCCGATACGGAGAGCACCTCTCCGAGGATTAAAGAATTCACGCATGCCGCCCGAGCAGCGAGCCGTTACAGCCCTTTTGCACGATTTGAGCCGCGGCGATAAAACCGCCTTCGATCAACTGATGCCCGTGGTCTACGAGCAGCTCCATAAGCTGGCGTGGCGCTGCTTGCGTTCCGAGCGCCCCGGGCACACGCTGCCTGCTACCGCGCTGGTTCATGAAGCCTATCTCCGCCTGGTGCAGGCGGACATTCCCTGGGAAGATCGGGCGCATTTCTATGCCGTCGCGGCGCGCGTCATGCGGCGGATTCTGGTGGATCATGCCAAAGCCAACAATCGCCGGAAAAGAGGGGGAGGCGCAGACCGGATTCCGCTCGACCGAGCCGTAATCGTCGGCCCCGAGGCGCCGCCAGCAGTGGTTGAGCTGGATGAAGCCCTGGATCGCCTGGCCGCGCAGGATGAGCGCAAGAGCGCGCTGATCGAAATGCTGTTCTTCGGCGGCATGACGTACGAAGAGACCGCGGCGGCCCTGGACATTTCGCAGGCTACCGTGCATCGCGAACTGCGTTTGGCGAAAGCATGGCTGCATCGGGAGCTCACGACGCAGAGCTCTCCTTAGGGCGCTTCGACATGGACACTCCGGAACGGCGCGCCGATCGCTGGAAAACAGTCGAGGCGGTTTTCCAAACTGCCGCGGACCTGGCGCCGGAACTGCGGCCGGGATATCTCGACTCGGCGTGCGGCGCCGATTCAGAGCTCCGCTGCGAAGTGGAGTCGTTGTTGCAATCGGCCGGCGCGACGCTCGGATTTCTCGCCGATCCCATTCAAGAGACCGCGCGAGAACTAGCCGGGAAGCCGGGACTCGCCGGACACCGGATTGGCCCCTACGAGATCCTGCGAGAGCTCGGAGCGGGCGGCATGGGGACCGTCTTTTTGGCCGCGCGGGCCGACGAGCACTATGAGCGGCAAGTCGCCATCAAGGTGATGCATGCCTTGCTGGAGAACAGCGCCTCCATGCAGGCGCGCTTCCGTGCCGAGCGCCAAATCCTGGCCAATCTCGATCACCCCAACATCGCGCGCCTCCTGGATGGCGGTGTCACCTCCTTGGGGGGCGGCCCCGCGTCTCAAGGCGCGCCGTATCTGGTCATGGAATACGTCGATGGCGTCACCCTCGACGAATTCTGCCTGGAACGCAAGCTTTCCGCGGATGATCGCCTGCGTCTGTTCCTTGTCGTATGCGCCGCGGTGGAGTACGCACACAACAATCTGGTGGTGCACCGGGACATCAAGCCCGCGAATATTCTGGTATCCGCCTCCGGCGTTCCCAAGCTGCTCGACTTCGGAATCGCCAAGCTGCTGACTGCCGAATTGGATGCCGAAACGAACGCGCGGACCAGAACCACCGAGCATCTGATGACACCCGAATATGCGAGCCCGGAGCAGATTCGCGGGGCGCCGGTGACCACTTCTACCGACGTTTACGGCCTGGGCGTGCTGTTATACGAAATGCTAACCGGCCGGCGCCCTTTCGCGGCTGGAACCAAGAGCCCGATCGAGCTCGCGCTTATGATCTGCGAGCGTGAGCCGGAGCTCCCCAGTGCCGCAGTTTCGTCCGCGGGCCGGCCCGCGGAGGCCCGCAAGCTGAAAGGCGATTTGGACAATATCGTCCTCATGGCCATGCGCAAGGAGCCCGGCCGCCGCTACGCATCGGTGGCACAAATGTCCGCCGACGTGCGGGCATACCTGGACGGCTATCCGCTGATCGCGCGAACCGACCACTGGGCCTACCGCTCGCGCAAGTTTGTTCGGCGGCACACCTGGGGCGTTGCGGCGGGCGTCTTTATGTTGCTGGCCCTGATCGGCTTCAGTACCGCGATGGGAGTTTTCGCCCGGCGCGCCCGGCGCGAACAGGAGATCGCTCAACGCCAGGCGCAGTTTCTGTCGGACATGTTTCAGGCGTCCACTCCGCAGAAGGCACGCGGGACCACCATTACCGCGCGAGACCTTCTCGACCGGGGCTCGCAGCGCGTCAACACGGAGTTCAGCTCCGAGCCCGAAGTGCGCGCGTCGCTGCTCGAAAATATCGCTGGCGCGTACGAAAGCCTCGAGGTTTTGGATCAGGCCGAGAATCTCGCCACGCAAGCTTACAACTTGCGAAGCAAAATCGATGGACCGGACAGTCTCGCAACGGCCGGCGCGCTCGACTTGCTCGCCACGGTAATCCGCCTCCAGGGCAATTACCAGAAGGCCGAACCGCTCTTTAGCCGCGTGGTCGCGATTCGCCGCCGGGCCCTGGGAAAAGACAGTCTCGACGTTGCGGCGTCCCTGAGCCATCTGGGAGAGTGTCTCTACCTGCTCAACGAAGACGCTGAAGCGGAAAGCACCTTGCGCCAGTCGCTCGCGATCGATCAGCGTCACGGGACGAACCTTGGCGCGGAAACGCGGAACTATCTGGCTCTTGTGCTGGAGCGAAAAGGAGAATATCCCGAAGCAATCGAATTGCTTCGCGAGGCTACCGAGATCGACCGGCGCGCCACCGGCACGGACGATCCCGATTACGCTATTGCGTTGAGCAATCTGGCGAGCGCCTTTATCGATGTCGGGGATCTCGACACCGCCGAGACGAAACTTAGGGAAGCGCTTGCCATCCGCCGGAAGATCCTCGGCAACAATCACCCGGATCTGCACTACAGCTTGAACAATCTGGCGTTCGTGCTATTGAACAAGGGCGAATGGGAAGCCGCCGAGCCGTACGCGCGCGAAACGCTGGCCCTGACCCGGCGCCAATTGGGCGACAGCCATCCCCTGGTGGCTGGATCCTATAACGGATTGGGTCGCATTCTGGAAGCTGAGCGGGAATTTCCCGCGGCCAGACAGGAGTTCCGGCATGGGCTCGACATCCTGCGCCGGCTCCACCAATCCTCCGGCTGGACTTGGGCGCAGATCAACCTGAATCTCTCGATGCTCGAACTCGACAGCGGAGGTTACGCCGAGGCGGAGCGCCTGGCTCGACTGTCTCTGGATCGCTTCCGGGCGCTGGGCAGCGAAAGTACTCCGCTTTTCGCGACCGGCCTGATCGAACTGGCCCAGGATCGCCTCTTCCAGCATGATCCGCACGGTGCCGAGCCGCTTTTGCGGCAAGCTCTCAAGATTCGCCAGGAAGCATTTCGCCCTGGCCATCCCGCCATCATCTTCGTCCAGACACGTCTTGGTGAAGCGCTTATAGCGGAGGGCAAAGAAGCGCTAGCGGAGACGATCCTCCGGCAAGCCGTTGACTCAGCACATGCGGCGAAGTTTCGACTTCCGGCGTGGCAAATCGCCGAGCCGGAAAGCGCTCTGGGCGCTTGCCTGCGGGCCTTAGGTCGCAAACAGGAGGCGGAGCAATTCATCGCCCAAAGCCAGGCGGGCCTTCAGGAGAATCCCCGGCCTGCATTCCGGCGCCAATCCTATCTTCGCCTGGCCGAGTTTACGCCGGCATGGTAATCCAGATTGCATCGCCATGTTGCTTATCTGCGCGCGGGCGATATTCTCCGCCAATCTTTAGCCGATCGTGAGGGAATTTCGGATCAGGCGTCGCTTACCCCAATGACAAAAGGAGTTTTCCATGATTCAAAGACGTATTCTGCAACTGGCAGTCGCCGTGTGCGCCGTTAGCCTGGCGGCAAACGCTTCCACCGTCTTCAATTTCGATGCCGACAATTTGGGCACGTCCACTACCTTCACCGACACGATGGATGGTCTCAGCGCAACGTTTTCGAGCTCGGCAGATCCCGGTGGCTTTGTGGTTTATCCCAGTTTTTTCGAGACGCTCACCGGAAACGTATTGGGTGATCCAGGTCCGTCGGGACAGGACAACCTCGCGCTAGATGTCGCGTTCAGCCAGGAGCTGAGTTCCATCAGCCTGGGCTTCGCCACCAGCGATTTCGGCTCCCCCTCTCCGCTGACGCTCACCGCGTATCAGAACTCGCAACTCGTAGGTTCCGTCGAAACTACGGGTACGGTTCCCGGGGGATTTACGTTCCCGGAAGGTCAAATCGAATTCAACGGATCTCCGTTTAACAACATCGTCATCTCTTCGACGGCCATGGATTTCGCGGTCGACAACATCGCCGTAACCGCGACGCCCGAACCCGGCCTCCTTCTCCCGCTCGGATTCGGATTCGCCGCGATCGCATTCCTTTCGCTGCGGAAGAAGCATCGCGCCGCCGCGGCATCCAATTAAGCACTAATCACAACCTGCAGGAGCAAACCAACCATGAAACTATTCGTGTGTCTACCGTCTTTCGCCGTCGCCGCGTTCAGCGCCGGTGCACTCGCTTTACTAGCCGCCGGCGCTGCGTATGCGCAAACGACGCAAGGCATCCTTCCTCTTCCGCCACCCAGCGTTTCGACGGTTCCGTCCAAAGGCGACGTAAATCCTTATGGTGTCGTGATCGTGCCGAAGACTTTGCAGGCGGGCGGCGGGCTTCAACCCGGCGACATTCTGGTATCCAACTTCAACAACAACGAGAACCTCCAGGGCACGGGAACCACCATCGTGCGCCTCAGCAAGGGCGGCGGGGTATCAACCTTCTATACCAGCGCGTCTCCGCGCATCGGACTCACCGCAGCCTTAGGAATTCTTTCCAATGGCATGGTGTTGGCCGGTGACCTTCCTACCGCGGATGGAACGTCGGCGACGATAGGCGCCGGGGCCCTGGCGGTTTTGGATCGCTTCGGCAATTTTTTGGGAACGATCGGGACATTGTCCACCGTCGATGGTCCCTGGGGAATGGCAGTGGAAGATCTCGGCTCGAACGGAACCGGCACGGCTCATGTGTTTGTCTCAAATGTATTGAGCGGTGAAATTTCACGGTTCGATATCTCCTACTCGCCGGGCAGCTTGACCAACACTGCCATTGCGCTGGCGCAGGGCTTCAGTCATCGGACCGATCCGGCAGCCCTGGTCCTGGGCCCCTCTGGGCTTGCGTATATCGCCTCCAGCAACATGTTGCTGGTTGCCTCATCAACTGACAATGCGGTATACGAGATTCCGAACGCTGCTACTGCCACGAGCGCACAGACCGCCTCGCTGTTCATTCAGGACACCGCGCACCTGCATGGTCCACTGGATATCGCGATCCTGCCGAATGGCCACCTGGTGATCGCCAACAGCGACGGGTCCAATGTAGACCCAAATCAGCCCAGCGAACTGGTGGAGTACACCTCAACCGGTGCCTTTGTCGGCCAAATGCCCGTCGATCCGAATAACGGCGGCGCGTTTGGTGTCGCCGTGAATAGTATCGGATGGGGCACCATTCAGATGGCCTGGGTGGACGACAATAGCAACTCTTTGCACATGGCGGAAACGGTTGTTCCGTAGGCGTGCCGCCTCTCAAAACGCTGAATCGCGCGGCCACAAGCGTATTTGGCCGCGCGACCTCCTTTATGAAGGACTCCAGCGGCCAGGGTTATCGGGAACCCGGGCTGTCTTTCCGGCTGGTGACGCAAACTCTGACGAGATCCCACTCGCGCGGGATGCTGCTTCATGCGTGAAAACTCGGTCGAGTCCATGAAGACCGACTCGATCTTAAGAATCAGTTTGCCATTGGCTTCAGTTTCGTTCCGTACCCTCTGCCATTCAGGCTCGTTGCGGAATGCATCCCAGTTCTTCTTTGCCGCCTCGCGGCTGGAGTGCGCGAGAACGTAGATCAAAGTGTTTTGGGAAGCCGGAGCATCCGGAGGTCACCCAGTAGGCGATGTTGGTCATGCCGTGGTTTTCGAAGAGCTTCGCGACGCGGTCGCGAAACCGGGCCAGCCCCTTTGGCTCGAAAGTTTACCAGACTCACGTTCGAGGCCGCAAACCGAAGCGCGAACCTATTTGCCCATTGAGGAGCGCACTTGTCAACGCCACCCAAGAGCAGGCGCCACATGGGTCAGAATCGCCTCCAACACATGTACGTTGTAGGCAACGCCCAGTTGGTTCGGGACGGTCAGCAGGAGAGTGTCGGCTTCAGCAATCGCATCGTCCTTTCTGAGCTGTTCAATGAGCACATCGGGCTCAGCGGCATAGCTCCGGCCAAAAACGGCACGGGCATTATCGATGGAACCGATCTGATCTTGTTCGTCACCGCCCCGTCCGAAATAGACGCGGTCGCGATCATTAGTCAGCGCGAAGATGCTGCGGCTGACCGAAACACGCGGCGTTCGGGGATGCCCAGCCTCTTTCCACGCAGCACGGAAAGCGCGTATCTGCGCGGCCTGTTGCAGATGGAGCGGCTCACCACTCTCATCAAACTTGAGGGTTGAGGATTGCAGGTTCATTCCAAGCTTGGCTGCCCATACCGCTGTCGCGTTAGAAGCGGCGCCCCACCAGATCCGCTCTCGCAATCCGGGCGAATAAGGCTCAAGCCGCAGCAGGCCAGGCGGGTTGGGAAACATGGGGCGCGGGTTAGGCTGTGCGAATCCCTGGCCGTCCAACAATTCCAGGAACTCTTTGGCGTGGCGCCTTCCCATTTCCTCCTGGCTTTCACCGTCTACCCGGCGATAACCAAAATAGCTCCATCCATCGATCACCTGTTCGGGCGAGCCCCGGCTGATGCCGAGTTGGAGACGCCCGCCAGAGATCAGATCGGTGGCGCCCGCGTCCTCGGCCATATAGTGCGGATTCTCATAGCGCATATCGATGACTGCCGTGCCTATCTCAATACGCTTGGTCTTTGCACCGATGGCAGCCAAGAGTGGAAATGGTGATGCGAGCTGGCGGGCAAAGTGGTGGACACGGAAGTAAGCACCATCAGCGCCTAATCTTTCAGCCTCGACGGCCAGATCAATGGACTGCAAGAGCGCGTCGGACCCGGAGCGCGTCATGGAACCTGGCGACGGAGTCCAGTGTCCGAAGGAAAGGAAACCAATTGTCTTCATGGATAAGCCATTAAAGGCGTATGTCTATTCTGATGCCTGTCTGTGTGAAACGATTCGACTCCGGCGATACCCCGTCAGAGCGATCGCTACCGAGTGCTTCTAAGCCGTGGGATCGTCCGCTGGGTTCCCGCTACGCGGTTTGGTGTTCACCTTCTTCTGGCGGCTCGTAGTCTGATAATGCGGACTGTATTCTACTCCGTATGGCGTCTTCACCTTCACTCTCGACTTTTCGTCATAGAAGGCTTGAGCGGATTGGTGTCGCGCCGCGATCTCCTCGTCCCCGCCATCGCGGAAGGTGATCTCCTCTCGCGGCACAAAGATCACCTGCCCGATCGGCATGCTATGTGACGCAGAAATCGTTTCACCCGGCTGGAGGACGTAACGGAACTCGGAATCGTGAACGTACCAATCGGTCTCGACGCGGATCACCAGCATCGGGGCGAAGGGCCGCTCGATCATGTTGAAGACCGGAGTGTAGACCGTGTCCCAGCCCTGCGGGGTCTGAAAGTTCCACGCTCCCCGCAGAGTCACTGCACCTGCCGGTGTCCCGATGTCATCCTCGGAGATGAACATAGCAGGCATCAACTGGGCGATCTCACGGGTTTGCGGCGTGTCCTGGATGTGCATCTTGATTTCTCGTCTCGTGGCGCCGATCGCGCCCATCGGCAGCAGATACGTGACGCTGAAGATCGGCTCCCACTTGCTTCCTTTGGCGTTCACCGAGTAGATCAACTGATAACGGCCCTCCCCCTCATACCCGATTTGAAAGCTCTCTTTTTCAGCGAGCGGAGGATGGACCAGGAAGCCTGCGGTGCTTCCGGCTTCGAGCACGGGACAGTGGCGGGCGTGCTGTGGCAGAAGTGGGCGCTGGGATTCGCGGCGCGGACGCAGGCCAATTCCGGGCCTGAGCGGGTTGGGAAAGAGCCCTACTTCCATCTCCGAAGTATCGCACCGTCTGCTTGCCGGACACGACGTTCCGGGAGCTTGCTCCTGTAAGCCGCCGTCAAGTCAACTTAGGTACTGCTCGTCCCCATCTCACCCGGTGACAAGTCGATCAATAACGCGGATCTTCGGATCGCCTCACGCCTCTTCCGTCACGTGTCGCACACCCATGCGCTTTAATCGTGAGAATCCCGGCGCAAGATGGAGCAGGTGCGGACAAATCACGCCGGCAACATCGCCGTTCAGTTCCATCTCGGTCATTGTGCCTTCGAGATCCGACTGCCGGCACCGGTGCGGATCAGGGGCGGCGCATTCGTTGCAACGTAACTCCATCCGACCTACGCAAACCCACAATATTATGTTCGTCTTATCTGCGCCTATACTAAAATCCGTGCCCTCCCGATCCTGCCAAGTGTCATTCACCCGGCGCCGAGGGCATCGAGCACTACTGCGTCTGTCAATCGCGTACTCACGCCTTCGGTGCTCGAAATAACGCCGTCTGCCTACGATCCAGATAGGTTTCGAAACGCCGGCGCCAACCGCATCCAGCTCAATGCGCATGGACGCATCCTGCAGATCGCGTTCGAATCGACGCGAGGAAGATTTTCGACCGACAAATTCCTGATTCCGTTATATCCTCGAAGGCGAGGTCCGCGCGTACAATCGGGAGATGCTCGAACGGACGCAGGTTCGCTCGCAGCCACTGTTCTATTGCGTCGAGGACGGCCGGAAGGCATGGCGCTACCGCGACTGGGCCAGTGGTCGATCTGGAGTATTCAGCCAAGAACAACTGGTCAGTCTAATGGAGCGAATCGTTTGAACCTCCGATGACACGAATCTTGATCACTTCCATTCAATCAAAGGAGGGTGGTAGAGCTGGGAGAATTTCGGGGGCGGTGAGCCCACTGCCCCCACATGGCCGCGAAGATAACGCCAACCGGTTGTCGCAGAGACTGCCACGGCCCGCCAATCCATTGGCATTGGGATGGTGTCGCACAATAGCGAGTACAGCTCGGACTTCTACAGGCCACCTAGCTTGGAGCTACTGTCTCGCTGCTCTTGCTTTCACTTTCTCAACTGCTGCTGTTTTAGGCGCGTTGGCAACCGGATAATTGATCCGCAACCACTTCTCCACCGATTCTCTCTGCGTAAGTGCAGCGACTCGTTGCCAGGACGTGCGTCCGGTCCGAACCGTGTACTCCGCCATAAGGTAATTATTGGAGTTATACACGTGGACTACTTCACCCGATTGGGAACGTTTACAGTGAAAGGAATCATTGATATCGGCATGGTGGTGGTGTTGCATTAATTCCATTGTAGCATTTGCCGTACTTGATACTATTTCCTGGATGCCTACAGAACACTAATTGCAGAGCGAGACAGACTCAATGCCGCGATCTAAGTCCTGCAGGGCGGGACCACCACCAAACGCCATGGACAACCGCCGGGATCGAGGAATGGAGTAAGTGCGGCCGCCACCGCCACTTCCGCGCTGCGACGAAACACACTATGCTGACACCGAGAATATTCTTATTCCCATCCCGTTTGCTCTTCGCTACTGCGTTGTGAAGCTAAGTGGCACCTACACCAGCGCGCAATTGGAGCAGTATCTCATCGGTTACCGAAAGAGTTCCTCACCCGCTCCCGAAGAGAAGAAGCCGTGATATGAGGGAATGGCCGCTTTCGGCCCTTGAACCGCTAACGATGTAGAAAGAACGTCCAGACTGGTTACTGGGAGACCCCGTGGTGCTAACCATCGCGTTGGGAATTGTTCTTGGGGTGGTCTTGTTAGCAGCCCTTGTGTGGTCGGTGACATTCGTTGCCATGGGAATCGGATGGCTTGTAAGGGAATCAGGCGAATGTCTAGATGGATGTTCACCCGGGCCGCGTTGCCGATCTGGGTCATCCTTTGTGTCGCTGGTATTCTGATCTTCCTGCCGTCGCAAATTGCTGGCCCTCTCTTCGCAATCGGATTCCTGTTGGCCTTAGTAGGGAGGTTGGGTTGGAGCATCAGAGCGACACCGCGATTCCGTCGGTCGCCAACCACCAAGAACAGGGGTGACTACTGCCCCAGCTTCACGCGAGTCTTGGAATCGCCTATATCGATCGCTTGGATGGTATTCGCGCCGTCTTGATTGGCGGTTTCAACCAACGTGTAGCCGAACTTCTTGTCAGCGTTCTCAACCGTGGCGGGAACGCTGAACGACTTGTTGTGCGCGTCGGTGAAAACGGCCTGAGCGCCGTCGATCTTTACCTTGTATTGTCCGGGTTGCAGTTCGACGGCTCCGGCTTTGGCGGGTGCGAGAAGGGTGATCTCGTATGTTTTGGCTGAAGCGAGTGCCGCGCTCGAAAGAGCCATCGCTCCAACGATCAGAAGTGATTTCACGTTCATGGAATCTCCTTACAGCTACTCAGACGAGATCGAAGGACTTCGGGTTCGGTGAAAGTTGTGTTAAAGAGTTCCTATTGTGGTTCTTGCTGTGCCATTCTCCTGAAGGTCGGTGAAAGCGGCTATGCATTCGCGCCGTTCAAATCGGCGACCGGTCCTCAATGCCGGCAAGCTGGTTGCGGAACGCCGCCTGGCGCGGGAAGTTGGGAGCACTCTATCCGAGGATGCGGCACTCCAACTGTTGCGAACCACATTCACCAGTCTCCGTGCGAAGCTGGAGCCCAATCCCGCGCGTCCCGCGCGCATCTTCACCGAACCGGGCGTAGGACATCGCTTGCGCGTGGAGCCTTAGGCCGAAACAGAAGGCCTCGCGATTGGGGGCCGGTCCGCTGCAAATCGTCTGAACTTCGGCGCCATTCGAAACGGAACCGTTCCGAAACCAGTGGGCCACCAATTCTTCGCCCCCGCGAACCGGCCGGTTGCATCGCTTCATCAATGACCCAAAGTTTGGGACCCCGCGAAGTATGCGCGTCACGGCGGCTTTGTTTCCTGCCTCGGACCGCTGGCGGTGGAATTGACGCTCCACAAACGCTGCTTTCTCAAAGCGAATTCGTTCTCCCGCAAGGCTATTGACATTCTATAGCATTGGCTATAGAGTGTCTATATCATGAGCCGGACCGCCCGCACCGAAACGCGCATTGACCTTTTGCAGGGTACGCTCGACATGCTGATTCTCCGCACCTTGCAATGGGGCCCCCAGCATGGCTACGCCATCGGCCAAACCATCCGCGCCCAATCGACGGAAGTGCTGCATGTCGAGGCCGGCTCGCTGTATCCGGCGCTGCAGCGGCTGGCGAAGCGCGGGTGGGTGACGGCCAAGTGGGACCAGACGGAAGCCAACCAGCGCGCTAAGTTCTACCGGCTGACGCCGCTGGGCAAGAAGCAGCTGTTGCGGGAACAGTCCCGGTGGGGTGAACTGGTGGCCGCAATTGGCCGGGTGTTGAATCCCGCGGTTCCTCCTGCCGGAAAGAAGGGCTGACACGATGGCTTTATTCGATTGGATGAGGCAGAAGAAGATCGATCAGGACGTTGCCGATGAGATTCAGAGCCATTTGGCGATGGCCGCGCAGGACCGCATCGCGGAAGGAGCGGATCCGAAAACCGCCCGTTACGCGGCGCTGAAGGAATTTGGCAATGTGACGCTTCGGATTGAGGAAGGGCGGCGAGTATGGAGTTCCCGCTGGATCGGCGCGGCCGGCGACCTTGGGAAAGACGCGCGCCACGCGGCTCGCGTGCTGGCCAAAAGTCCGGCGTTTTCCCTGATTGCGATCGCCGTGCTGGCCGTTGGAATCGGCATGAATACGATGGTGTTCACGCTCTTCAAGAGTCTCGCGCTCAAACCCCTGGCGGGCGTGGAGGGCTCCGGGCAACTCGGTGTCGTCATGGCGAAGACCAGTGGCGGGCGGCTGCTAGGTATGTCCTATCCCGACTACCAATACATCCGCCGGCGCGACTCGGCGTTCGCCGGTCTCTCCGGATCGTGCCCGGCGCCATTGAGCCTGGGGCTGGGCCGCGGCGCAGAGCGTGTCTGGGGCGAACTGGTGACCGGCAACTATTTTCAGCTCTTCGGCGTGCGTGCGCAGTTGGGACGCACCATCCTGCCGTCCGACGAAGTGGCTCCGGGAAAGCATCCGGTGGTGGTGTTAAGCGATGGTCTCTGGCGGCGGGCCTTTGGCGGCGATCCGAACATCGCCGGCAAGACGGTCCACCTGAATGGCTATCCGATGACGGTTGTGGGTGTCGCCGATGCAACCTTCCACGGCTCGGTGGTCAGTTTCGATGGTGAAATCTTTGTCCCCATCATGATGGCTCCCGAGCTCGGCATCGCGTTTCGGACTCAGCCTGAAGAATTACTGCATGACCGAAAAACACCGCTGATGATCGCGTACGGCCGGCTCCGGCCTGGAGTGACACTGGCGATGGCTTCGGTGCAGACGGCGGTGCTATCGAAGCAGCTCGCAAAAGATGCTCCGGTCCAGGACTTCAGCCAGCAGATGACCGTGCTGCCGATCTGGCGGTCCCCGTGGGGCGCGCAAACCTACATGCTGCCCGCGGTCATCGCCGCCGGCGCCATGGGGGCGCTGCTGCTCTTGATCGTCTGTGCGAATGTGGCTGGTCTGTTACTAGTGCGCGGCGTAGGCCGCCGCGTCGAGATTGCCCTGCGCCTTGCGCTGGGCGCCAGCCGCGCCAGGATCCTTCGCTTGCTGCTGATCGAGAACTTGATGCTGGGCGCGCTGGGCGCCGCGGCGGGTCTCTTGCTGGCGTGCTACGCGGGGCCCTTGATGAGCTCCAAAGCGGCTGCAAGCGCACCCGCGCGCATGTTTTTCGACACGTCCGTGGACTGGCTGGTGATCAGTTTCGCAGTGGCGGCGGCGTTTGCCAGCGCCCTGGTCTTCGGTCTCCTCCCGGCGCTGCGCAGTTCACGGGCCAACCTGGTTTCCGTCATAAAGGACGACATGGCCGCACGAGGCGCCGGGAAAGGGCGTTTCCGGGAAGCGCTGGTGGTCTCGCAGGTGGCCGTCTCCTTGTTGCTCCTGGTGGGGGCCGGCCTGGTGGCGCGAAGCTTGGACGCGGCACGCCACGCGAATCCCGGTTTCGATGCCCGCAACGTGATTTCGATCACGGTGGATCTCCAGCCGAACGGCTACGACGAGACGCGCGGCCAAAGATTCTATCAGCAACTTCTCGACAACGTGCGTCGCAGCGAAGGGACCGAGTCGGCTAGTCTGGCAGCCGTAATTCCGATGACGATGGTCGACTCGGCAAACCAGAAAGTGGTCGTCGAAGGCTATCACCCTCGTCGCGACGAGGACTTGGCATTCCTCTACAACGTGGTCACGGACGATTACTTCGGGACGCTGCGGATCGGGATGGAGGCCGGCCGCGAGTTCGCGCGCCACGACGACCGCGCGGCGCAGCAGGTCGTAATCGTCAACGATACGTTGGCCCGGCGCTTCTGGGGAAGCCCACAAAACGCGATCGGCAAGCGTCTCCGCGCCGGTCCGGGCGAATGGCGGACCATCATCGGCGTCGCACGCGACGTCAAGTACGCCCGCATCAACGAGGATCCGCGGCCATACGTCTATCTGCCGTTTCTCCAGTCGCCCCGGGCGAGCATGATCCTGCACGTACGTGGTTCCGCGGGGTCTCTCGCGATGCTGGACCAGGCACGCGGCGAAGTACATAAGCTGGACCCCGATCTGCCCGTTCTGGATGCCAAGACTCTGAGCGACCAGACCAGCGCGGCGCTGGGAGTTTTCGAGGTTACGGCCCGCATACTGCTGGTTCTGGGCGTGGCCGCCATGGGACTGTCCGCCATGGGACTCTACGGCGTGGTTTCCTACGCGGCGAAGCAAAGCACGCACGAAATCGGCATTCGGCTGGCGCTCGGAGCCACACGGCGCGATGTCGTCCGCCGTTTCCTGGGACGGGGGCTGCGGCTGGGGACGGTAGGGGCCGCTCTCGGAATCGGCGCATCCTACGCCCTGACGCGGCTGTTCTCGAGCCTGCTCTACGGGGTCAGTGCGACAGACGTGGTCTCCTTTGCGGCGGCGTCTGTGCTGGTGCTGGCCTCGGTGCTCCTCGCCGCGGGTGTGCCGGCATGGAGAGCGGCGCGAACCGATCCGATGGCCGCTCTTCGCCATGAATAGTCTGAAAGCGCTCCCTGTCGAGAACGAGGCTCGGGCCTATTTGGCTGGGCGTGAACCGGTGATGAGGATGTCGACGAGTCTTCTGGCGCTCTGCTGCCAGTCCGGGCTGGTGGCCACGTTGGCGACGCCGATCAGCGCCCGCAGCAGGTCGATCGGATCGAGGTCCTTACGGATGTCGCCGCTTTTGATCGCGCGCTTCACCAGTGCGCGAATCGCTTCCCAGATGCGGGCGTAGGAAGCCTCGAACACCTTCTTCGGATCTCCCACCAGCGCGTTGAGTGCGGGGGCGATGAGCTGCTTCGCGGCGATGTAGTCGACAAACAACAATAACCAGGCCCGCAGCGCCTCGATCGGCGGCAATTCTTCGGCGAACTTCTGTTCCGCCGCGGCCAGCTTTTCCATCTCAGTCCGATAAACCGCCTCCAGAAGTTCTTCGCGCGTGGGAAAGTGACGGTACAACGTTCCCGGTCCCGACGCCTGCCTCTCTGGCGATGTCGTCCAGGCTGGCGTTTGCGCCGGAGCGGGTAAACGCCTCCTTCGCCACTTCCAGAATGCGTTCGCGATTCCGCTGCGCGTCACTGCGCGGCTTGCGAACGGAAGCCTGTTTACGTTTCGTGGGCATGTCCGAAAAAAACTTGCAACCGGAGATAGTCTCCGTTAATCTACAGATACGGAGACTAACTCCGTTTTAGCAGGCGCGTAACCATTCGTCAATTCGCGGTTACGGATTCGCCACGCAACGGAGCGGAAGGAGAAAACAACATGCGTGTATTTCTTACAGGAGCTACGGGCTTTATCGGATCCGCCATCGTTCCGGAGCTCATCAACGCGGGTCATCAGGTGCTCGGACTGACGCGGTCCGACGCCGGCGCCCAGTGCTCTCATGGCCGCGGGAGCCGAGGTGCATCGAGGAAATCTTGAAGACCTGGAAACTCTGCGCAGCGGGGCGGCCCAATCGGATGGCGGTGATTCACTGCGCTTTCGATCACAGCGCATTCGGAAACGACTTCTCGAAGTTCGTGGAGGTCTGTGAAAAGGACAGGCGCGCCATCGAAGCTCTCGGAGACGCGCTCCGGGGATCGGACCGCCCCCTGGTGATCACCTCCGGAACCGGAATGGGGAACGCTGTTCCAGGTCAACCCGCAACCGAAGACCACTTCGATCCCAACCACCCGAATCCGCGCAAAGCGTCGGAAGTCGCCGGGGCTGCCGTGGCGGAGCGCGGTGTGAACGTGTCGGTGGTGCGTCTTCCTCAGGTCCACGACACGGTCAAGCAGGGCCTCATCACCTACGCGGTCCAAGTGGCCCGTGAAAAGGGAGCCTCGGCGTACATTGGCGAAGGACTCAATCGCTGGCCGGCGGCGCATGTTCTCGATGTTGCCCGTCTCTACAGGCTTGCGCTGGAGAAGCAGCGAAGCGGGCAGCAGGTACAACGCGGTGGCTGAAGAGGGAGTATCGATGCGGGAGATCGCTGAAGTCATTGGCCGAGGCTTGAAGGTGCCCGTGGTCAGCCTCTCTCAGGAGGAAGCGCAGGCTCATTTTGGCTGGCTGGCGATGTTCGCGGGCTTCGACATGCCGGCTTCCAGCGCACAGACCCGGCAACGGCTCGGATGGCGTCCAACCGGGCCCGGACTGATTGCCGATCTCGAACAGATGCGCTGGAGCGAAGCCTGAAGTGATGTGCAGCAGAAGGAGAGAGAAATGACGAAGGTATGGGGAGCAACTTCAACTACAGACGATGTTCTGTCGGGGATCGATTTGCATGGAAAACGCGTTCTCGTCACCGGCGTGTCCGCGGGCATCGGCGTTGAGACGGCGCGGGCTCTTGCGGCCCACGGCGCGCAGGTGACAGGAGCAGCGAGGGACCTCGAGAAAGCCGAAGCCGCGACCGCGCAGGTGCGAAAGGACGCCGCGGCGAATGGTGGCAGCTTCGAGCTGGTCGCGCTCGATCTGGCCAGTCTGAAGAGCGTCCGCGCCTGCGCCGACCGCTTGATGGACAAGGGGGAGCCGTTTGACGTGGTCATTGCCAATGCCGGAGTGATGGCAACGCCGTTTGGCCATACCGTGGACGGCTTTGAGACGCAGTTCGGCACCAATCACCTCGGCCACTTTGTCCTGGTCAACCGGATTGCCTCTCTGATTCGCACGGGCGGACGGCTGGTCAACCTGTCGTCCGCCGGGTCATCGCATCGCCAACGTGGACCTCGAAGATCCCAATTTCGAGAGGACGCCCTACGACCCTATGGTTGCCTACGGGCGGTCGAAGACGGCCAACATCCTTTTCGCCGTCGCCTTCGACCGCGGCACCGGGGCCGGGGCGTGCGCGCCGCGGCCGTCCATCCGGGAGCCATACAGACCGAACTGGGCCGCCACATGGACGCCGGCCAGCTTCAGAACCTGATCGACCGAGATCAATCAGCAACTGGCGGCGGAGGGAAAGAGCCTTCGAGTGGAAGACCATTCCGCAGGGAGCGGCGACTTCGGTGTGGGCAGCTGTGGTTGCTCCGGCTGACGAAATCGGCGGCCGGTATTGCGCGAACTGCCAGGTCGGCCAGATCGTTCCGGATGAAACCACCATCACCGCTCTCAGTGAAGGAGTGCGAGGATATGCGCTCGATCCTGATAACGCCGAGGCGCTCTGGAAGAAGAGCGAGGAACTGGTCGGAGAGTCTTTTTGAGTTGCGCAGGTGGTGGTAAGGAAGAGCAGGGAGAAACGAAATGACAGAAAAGACGAATCTCGGCGGCGGCTTTACGCTTCGCGGGCACTTCGCTGACTGTAAATCGCATGGGTTACGGGGCGATGCAACTCGCCGGGCAGGATGGCGACAAGCGAGTGTGGGGCCCGCCGCGCGATATTCCCGGCGCGATCGCGGTTCTGCGCGAGGCTGTTGCGTCGGGCGTGAACCACATCGATACCAGCGATTTCTACGGTCCGCATGTCACCAATCAGATCATTAAGCAGGCGCTGCATCCTTATCCCGATGATCTGGTCATCGTGACCAAAGTCGGTGCGCGCCGGGGCGCCGATGGTTCCTGGCTTCACGCACGCTCTCGCCAGGAGATCATCGACGCCGTACACGACAATCTGCGGAACCTGGGCCTCGATGCGCTCCAGGTGGTGAATCTCCGGCTCGGCGGATTTGCCGCTCCGGAAGACGAGCCGTTTGAAGAGCCGCTCTCCGCGCTCGCTGAGCTCAAGCACCAGGGTCTGGTTCAGCATATCGGTCTCAGCACAGTTTCTCCCCGCCAACTGGCCGAGGCGCAGGCCATCACGGAGATTGTCTGCATTCAGAACTTCTACAACGTGGCCCAGCGCGGCGACGACCGATTTATCGACGATCTGGCCGCCCAGGGAATTGCTTACGTGCCTTACTTTCCGCTGGGAGGGTTCTCGCCGCTGCAGTCGGCAGAGCTCAACGCGGTTGCGGCATCCGTGCAGGCGACGCCGATGCAGGTCGCGCTGGCCTGGCTGCTTCAGCGCGCCCCCAACATTCTTCTCATTCCCGGCACGTCGTCGATCGGCCATCTCCGCGAAAATCTCGCGGCCGCGACACTGGAACTTCCACGGGAAACCGTCGCCGAACTAGACCGGATCGCGAGCGCCGCCCGGCGCCCAACGTAAAGGAGGACAACAGGGCAAGACAAACGCATCGCCCTGGTAATCGGGCCCAATCAAGGAGCCGGACGTCAAGTCGCACGCTTCCCCGCCACGCTTTCTACGGCCAGCCGGAAAGCCCGGCCGCCGAGCCATTCGTCAGTCCAGCCAGCGGCTCCAAAAGGCGAGCAGACGAAAAGTCCCTTCTGGCAGGGCGCCCCGTAGTTGTTCGCGCAACTTTTGCGACAATAGAAACAAAGGCCTGTTGTGAAACCAATCCTGCTGCTCCTGGCGAGCGCCGCGCTGTTTCTGGGCGCCGGCAACGTTACCAAGCTCCAATACCCGGTTGCTCCGAAAAGCAATCAGGTGGATGATTATCATGGCGTCAAGATCGCCGATCCGTATCGCGGGTTGGAGAATGCCGACTCGCCGTCCACCGAAAAATTTGTCGAGCAGGAGAACGCGCTCACCTTCGGCTATCTGGCGAAGCTGCCCGGACGCGAGGCCATCAAGAATCAGCTCACCGAGCTGTGGAATTACGAGAAATTCGGCGGCTTCCACAAAGCCGGGAATCATTATTTCTATTTCCATAATTCCGGGCTGCAGAATCAGTCGGAGGTGTACGTGACGGATTCGCTCACCGGGCCCGCGCGCGTGCTGCTGGATCCGAACACCTACCGCAAGGATGGGACGGCGGCGCTCGCTGGCGAATCGGAGAGCTGGAACGGAAAGCTCTTCGCCTATGGCGTGGCACAAGCGGGTTCGGACTGGACCGAGTGGCGGGTGCGCGACGTGGCCACCGGCAAGGATTCGCCCGACCTGATCCAGTGGACTAAGGGCAGCAGCGTCTCATGGGCCGCGGATGATCGAGGGTTCTACTATTCGCGGTTCCCCGAGCCTCCGCCCGAGAAGCTGCTGACTGTGGCGGCGCTGAATCAGAAGGTTTACTTCCATAAGCTGGGCGATCCGCAGTCGGCGGATCAGCTGATTTACGAACGGCCGGACCATCCCAACTGGACCATCACGCCGATCGTGATGGAGGACAGCCATTTTTTGCTGCTGTACATGGAGAGTGGCGTTCCCGGGACGAATCTGCTGGCGTATCGGGACCTGCAGGCCGGCAATCCGCGCACCGTGATGCTCACTCCTTCGGCCGATTATGGCTACGTTCCGATTGCCGTGATTGGGTCGACGTTGTATCTGCAGACCAATGACGGCGCGCCGCGCTGGCGCGTGATCGCGATGGACATGGAACATCCCGAGCGTGCGAATTGGAAGGAGATCGTTCCCCAGCGCGCCGAGACGCTGGATAGCGCGCAAATGGCGGATGGCAAGCTGTTGCTGTCGTATATGAAGGACGCGCACTCGGCAGCCAGGTTGGTGAGTCTAGATGGCAAGACCAGCCGAGGAGATCGCAATGCCGGGCCTTGGGACGGCCGAATGGTCGGGCGCGCGGCTGCACGACAAGGAAATGTTTTATAGGTTCGACGGCTTCACCATTGCGCCGAGCGTTTACCGGCTGGATTTGACCACCGGGAAGAGCACGGTGATCCGGCAGAGCAAAGTTGCCGTGGATCTGTCGCAATACGAGACCCGGCAGATTTTCTATACGAGCAAAGACGGCACGCGTGTCCCGATGTTCCTGAGCTACAAAAAAGGGCTGAAGCTGAACGGGGAGAATCCGACGCTGCTCTACGCGTACGGAGGTTTTGATATCTCGGAGACGCCTGGTTTTCGGCCCCGGATTGTGGAATGGATGCAGATGGGCGGCATCTATGCGGTGGCGAATATCCGCGGCGGAGGGGAATACGGCGAGGCTTGGCACCAAGCCGGGATGCGAGCGAAGAAGCAGAACGTGTTCGACGATTTCATCGCCGCGGCTGAATGGCTGATCGCGAACAAATACACCTCCACGCCGAAGCTGGCGATTTACGGCGCGAGCAACGGAGGGCTGCTGATTGGCGCCGTGCTGAATCAACGCCCGGATTTGTTTGGTGCCGCCATGCCCGCGGTGGGCGTGATGGACATGCTGCGATTCCAGAACTTCGGGTTCGGGACGCAATGGGTGGGCGAGTATGGATCGTCGGCGAATCCCGAGGATTTCAAAGTGCTGCGCGCCTATTCGCCGCTGCACAACATCCGCAAGGGCACGCAGTATCCGCCTACGCTGATCACGACGTCCGACCACGACGATCGCGTGATGCCGGGCCATAGCCTGAAGTACGCGGCCACGCTGCAGCAGGCGCAGGAGGGTCCGGCGCCGATTCTGATTCGCATCGAGACTCGCGCGGGGCACGGGGCCGGGAAGCCCACGACGAAGCAGATCGATGAGTGGGCGGATCGCTTGTGTTCCTGAAGAGCGCGCTGAAGATGGGTTCGTAGGCGAATGCTGGATCAGGCCCTTTCGCCCCGAGACGCGCGTAGTGCGGCGTAACGGCGGCCCGGCGTTGCGGGAACACTCGGCCGATATCTGCGTGGTGGGCGCGGGGATCTCGGGCGTTTCGGCGGCGATCGAAGCGGCGCGACTTGGGGCGCAAAGTAATCCTGATCGACGGCTTGCCCGCGCTGGGCGGCCAAGCGGTGAATTCGATCATCGGGATGATCGTGGGGCTTTTCGGCAATCCGCCGAAAAGCAAACAACTGACGCACGGAATCGCCGACGATATCATTCGCGATTTGAGCGCAACCGGCGATCTGCACGTGGTGATGGGCGGCGTGTCGTTGAACGCGCTCTACGACGAAGTGGCGCTTGGGCGCTGGGTGGAGCGCAAGGTGCTGGAGCTGAAGATTACGCCGCTGGTAGGCGCGATTCTCGCGGGGTGCGAGCGCGAGGGGCCGCAGGATCACCGCGTTGGAATTTGCGACCCGCTACGGCGATGTGACTGGTTCGCGCCGATGGATTCGTGGATGCAACCGGCGACGCGGCGGTGGTTTGGCAGGCCGGCCTGGAGTGCCGCGAGCCGGCCGAAGGCGTGATTTACGGGTCGCAGATGATCGTGATCGAGAATTTCGATGAGGCGCACAAGCCGAGCCGCGCGGACATGTCGGAGCGTATTCGCGAACGCGGGGCGCATTACGGAATGATCCGGCGGGATGGATTTGCGATGAGTTTTCCCGGCCGCGCCACGGCGGTGGTGAACATGACGCACATCGAGAATCCGATGGATCCGTTTGGCGCGTCGAAGACCGGGCTGGAAGGCAAGGAGCAGGCCGACCGGACCATGAATTTTCTGCGGTCGGAATTTCCTGCAGGCGTTCGGCGAGGCGCGCGTGCGATCGTATGGGCTGCCTGGAATCCGGCAGACGCGTTGGATTGTGGGGCGCCATCATCTGACGTGGATGAAGTTCGGGCAGGCGTGAAATTTCCCGACAGCATCGCGCGGACGGCCTGGCCGCTGGAACAGCATCACAATGCCGAGGGCTACGTGTGGGAGCCGTTCGATGCGGACCACGTGCATTATGTGCCGCTCGGAAGCTTGACGCCGCCGGGGGTGGATAATCTGGTGGCCGCGGGCCGTTGCATCGATGGCGATGCGACGGCGTTGTCGAGCGTGCGCGTGATGGGTCCGTGCATCGCGATGGGCGCGGCGGCGGCGCATGCGCTGGACTTGGCGAGGCGGGGAAGCGTGCATGAGATCGATGTGGCGGCGCTACGGAAGAGGCTGGCGGCGAACGTGGACGAGTGATGGCGTGTGAGAGAATAGTGCCAGGCGGGCCGCTTCTCTTGGTGACCAACGAACAGCTTTATATCGTGATTGGCATTCCGATGCTGTTTAACGCCACCTTGATCGGGCTTGTCATAGCCTATATCAACGCTAAGATTGGCAGAGTGGAATCGAAATTCGATGGTATCGATAGGCGCTTCGACGGTATCGACCGGCGCTTTGACGACATGCGCGATCTATGGCGTGCCGAGCTCCGGCGAGTGGAAGAAGTGCTGGATGCACGGCTAAAGCACATCGAAGAGCGCGGCTGACGCCGTGTGAGAGAATAGTGCCAGGCGGGGTCCACTTCTCTTGGTGACCAACGAACAGCTTTATATCGTGATCGGCATTCCGATGCTGTTTAATGCCACTTTGATTGGGCTTGTCATCGCCTATATCAACGCCAAGATTGGCAGAGTGGAATCCAAATTCGACGGGGCTTTCGATAGCGTCAACTCGCGTTTTGATGCTGTAAACGCCCGTTTTGATGCTGTAAACGCCCGTTTCGATGCCATCGACCGTCGCTTTGACGACATGCGCGATCTGTGGCGAGCCGAGCTCCGGCGCGTGGAAGAAGTGCTGGATGCACGGCTAAAGCACATCGAAGAGCGCGGCTGACGCCGTGTGAGAGAATAGTGCCAGGCGGGGTCCACTTCTCTTGGTGACCAACGAACAGCTTTATATCGTGATCGGCATTCCCATGCTGTTCAATGCCACCTTGATTGGGCTTGTCATCGCCTATATCAACGCCAGGTTTGGCAAGGTGGACTCGAGATTCGACGGAATCGACCGGCGCTTCGACGACATGCGCGATCTGTGGCGTGCCGAGCTCCGGCGCGTGGAAGAAGTGCTCGATGCGCGCCTGAAGCACATCGAAGAGCGCGGTTAACAAATCCAAGCGATGTTCCTGGCAGACGACGAAAAAGCCATGCTGGATGGCGCCGGCGGCGTCGCCAAACAAAAAGCGATGGAGTTGTTGCTGCGCTACGCCAAGGCGCTAGGAGCCGAGCGGTTCGTCGATACCAACAACATTGCGGGCGTGCCCGGATCTTCCACGCTCTTTCTGCAAAAGTACTTCGAAGAACACAAGGGCGACGGAAGCTTCGAAGCCGTTTTTTCGCTGTATGATCTGGATGCCGCGGAGGTGATGTCTGTCCCCGGCGTGAGCGGAAATTGCTGCCATCTTCAGGGCGGTATGGATCTGAATCATTGGGTGGAGCAAGGCATGACCCCGGAAGCGATGCAACACCAGCGCGAAGACGAAGCGGAGCTGGCGCGGCACGGAGTCCGGATCATGAAGACGTGCACACCGTATCTCGCGGGCAACTTGCCGGTGCAGGGCGAGCATTGCGCGTGGATGGAATCGTCCGCCGTGGTGTACTGCAATTCGGTGATCGGAGCGCGCACCAATACGGAGGGCCGCGAGAGCACCAGCGCCGCGATGCTCACGGGCAAAATTCCCGACTGGGGTTTCCATCGCGATGAGTTTCGGCACGCCACGCACCTGATCGAAGTGGAGACGCCGGTGGAAAGTGTAATGGATTGGGGGATGCTGGGCTATTTCATCGGCGGCATTGTGGAGGAAGACATTCCTGTTTTGACGGGCGCCATCCGCCAGGCCGATCCGCTGCGCCACAAACATTTCGGCGCTGCCGCGGCATCGTCGGGCGGCGTGGAGATGTATCACATCGTCGGCGTGACCCCGGAGGCGGCGAGTCTGGAAATCGCGCTCGGAGGACGCAAGCCGGTTGCGACCATCAAGTATGGCGCGGAGGAACGGCGGCGCGTCTACGAAACGCTGAACGCTACCGGCCGCGATCGAACCGTGGATTATGTGATGCTGGGGTGCCCGCACGCATCCATCGACCAATTTCGTGAAGTGGCGCGGTTGCTGGATGGCCAGCGGATCAAGACGCACCTGTGGATGTTCACGTCGCGCGCCGTGAAGACGGTGGCGGATATGAGCGGATTCACCAGGAAGATCGAAGATGCGGGCGGACTGGTGATGACCGACACCTGCTCGGCGATCGCGCGCGCGGTGCCTAAGGGCACGAAAGTAGTTGCGCTGGATTCGGCGAAGCAGACTCACTACCTGCCGGCGATGGTCAACGTGGGCGCGTGGTTCGGAACAACGGAAGATTGCATCCGCGCGGCGCTCACGGGGCGTTGGACCGGAGAGCTGCGATGATTGTGCTGCACGGGCGCGGTATCGTCGGCGGTTGCGCGGAGGGGGAGGCGCTGGTAACGCGCGAAACGATATCGGGCTGGGGCGGCATCGATCCCATGACCGGAACCGTGATCGAGACACGGCATGAGCTGCGCGGGCAGAGCTTCAAGGACAAGGTGCTGGTCTTTCCCGGCGCGAAGGGGTCGTCCGGTTGGTCGAACGCGTTTCATATGACGCGGCTGACCAAGTCGGCGCCACTCGCGATGATCTTCAATCAGATGACCACCAAGATCGCGCTGGGCGCGGTGGTCACGCGAGTGCCGGCGGTAACAGAGTTGGATCAGGATCCGCTGAGCGTGATCGAGACCGGCGATTGGGTGAAGGTCGACGGAGACGCGGGCGTGGTGGAAGTGATCAAGAAGCGCCTTTGATCACTTGGCAAGCATGTGCGCGAAGTCTTGCTCGCCTTCCGGGCAGAAGGATTCGATCAGCTCGGTATCGGGGCTGAGTTCCTCAGTGAAACGAATGGTCACTGGCTCGGTGAAAGTCTTCGGATCGTCCAGACGAAGTTCCACTTCCATGTGGCCGAAGTCGCGCCGGTGAAAACGCTCGGTCACTCGCAGTGCGTCGCTGTGGGTGTGCCCGGAAGCGTCCAGCCAGCCCTGGTCGTTCAATCCGATGGTGTCGACCACCAGCCAATCGCCCTCCCACTTTCCGACCGAATACCCCAGCCAGGATGGCTGCGGATCGTCCGGCTGTTTCCTGCCGTCGGTGAAGATTTGCCGGAAGGAGTTGTCGAGTTCCGACAACATCACGACCACGCCGGGCGTTTGAATCAATTTAAAAGGACTGGGAACCAGGTCGCCCGCGGGAACGCCTGCCGGAAGGCAGCGCGTGATGGGCGCATTCCCGGGTCTGGATAAGTTTTGACGAAAGGCAGCGGCCGCCTCGGGGAGAAGCGGTTCCTCGCTCCGTTTGAAATCGGCCAGGATGTCCAGGAAGTACTTGGACGGGATGGATTCTCCCAATCCATTGACGCCGCCGGGCAACAGCCCAATCAATTCCGGGATGGGCGAACTTTCCGCCATCCAGATTCCCGACAGGTCGGGCTTGCCGTTGGAGGTACGCGGCGCGGGTGCGGAAAGATTGGGTTTGCCATCGAGCGTGCGCGGAGTATCCGGCAAAGGCAAGTGCAGCCATTGGCCCTGAGCACATGGCGCCACGCTGGCGATTAGCATCAGAATCCAGATGTGGTTTACTCGCATGCTGTGTTTCCTTCGTCTAGTGTGGCGGCAGGTGAGCTTGGTCTTTCTCGCTTTCCGCGCAGAATGTTTCCAGCAACTCTGTGTCGGGGATCAAGTCCAGTTTGAATCGGACGGCAACCGGCTGAGTAAAGGTCTTCGGATCGTCGAGCCGTACTTCCACATCCATGTGGCCGAAGTCGCGGCGATGAAAACGTTCGGTAACATGCAACGCATCGCTGTGAATGTGTCCGAACGCGTCCAGCCACGCTTTATCGTTGAATCCGGCGCTGTCGACCGTCATCCAGTCGCCATCCCATTTGCCAACGGAATAGCCGAGCCACGCCGGCTGCGGATCATCGGGCAGCTTTCTTCCGTCCGTGAAGATCTGGCGGAACGTGGTGTCGGCTTCATACAGCATGACAATCTCACGCGGCGTTTGAATCACTTTGAATGGAATGGGCAGGAGCGTGGCGGCCGGAACGCCGGCCGGCAAACAGCGCGAGGTCTGGAAATCTTTTCCGAAGGATTGCAGGTGCTGCCGGTATGCCTCGGCGGCCGCCGGCAGCAGCGGCGCATTTTCGGGTTTGAAATCGGCCAGGATATTGACGAAGTACTTGGACGGCGGCCCCTCTCCCAGTGCGCTGACGCCGCCCGGAAGCATCCGCATCAGTTCTTCGATGGGCGTGGGTTCAGCCTGCCAGATGCCGGTCAGGTCGGGCTTGCCGTTGGAGGCGCGAGGCGCGGGCGCGGACAGGTTCGGCTTTCCATCAGGCGTTCGCGGCGTCCCGGGCGTGGCGTTATGCAGCCATTGCGCGCATAACGGCGCGCCGGCGATGAGCAGGATCCAGGAAGCGTGGACTCGCATCTGGTACATGATACGTCACCGATCGGACTTACGGAAGCGTGAACACGTAAATCGCGTTGTGGCCGCGCGGGACCTTGAACTCGGGCGTGACGCCGGCGAAGTTGGTGTCGCCCAGCAGGCCGGGCACGGCAAGATTGTCGCCGGTCATCACGCAGATGTACTGCTTGCCTTTCACCGCGTAAGTGATGGTGCTCACCGAAATCGGGCCGCCGACAATTTGCTCCCACAATATTTTGCCGCTATCGGCGTCGAAAGCGCGCAGGCGCCTGTTGAGGTCGCCCCAGAAAACCAAACCGCCGGCAGTGGCCAACGCGGCGCCCGTGCTGGTGGCGTGTGTCCCGGTGCTGAAGCGTTGAATCTCGCCGGTGGACATATTGATCTTCGCCAGGCCGACGCGAGCGTTCGGATCGGACCCTGGCCGCGGAACGCCAAAACGTTTCTCGCGCGCTTCGGGCTGGCCGGGAGTGCCCGCTGGTACTGCCGACGTCATGTCCAGGCACGTGTCTAAATAAGGAACGTAGAGCGAGTTGTTCTCGGGATTGTACGCGGTGGGCCAATAGCTGCGCGTGTTCAGGTAGCAGATCACATGGTGATCGCCGGGGTGCTTCGCCACCAGATCCCAATTGATGTAGGTCTTGCCGGTCTTCACGTCGATCTTCGAGAGAATGAAGTTGGGCGTGTCAAATGGAAAAGGCAATGCCCACAGAAACTGGCCAGTACCGCGATCGAGCGCCCACAGGCCGCCGCCTTCGCCGACGTTGACCGAGATGTCGCGCACCTGGCCGCGCGGAATATCGGGATTGATCCACTTCACAAACTTCGGATCGGGACTGACGGCGGTTCGGATCAACGTGCGCTCTTCGTTGATGTCCATGTCCCAATCGTCGCCGGGCAGATGCTGGTAATACCAAACCAATTTGCCGGTATCGGGATTGAGCGCCACCGTGGAATTGCTGTAGAGATCGGCCGGCGCGGAGCGTCCGGTTCCATCGGCATTGCCGCCGTGGCGATCGGCGCGCGTATTGGGCGTGGGATTCGCGATGCCCCAATAAAGCAGGTTGCGCACCGGATCGTAAGAGCCCGGCAGTGCCCAGGTGGACGCCACGCGCTTGTCCACCGGAGCGCCGTGCCAGGAATCGCCGGCTGGATCTTTATCGTCCTGCGTCGTATAAAAGCGCCAGATTTCCTTGCCCGTGATCGCATCGTGCGCGGCGATGTAGCAATTCGCGCGCAAACCGCCCACGCAGGTTCCGGCCGTGATCACCTTGCCGTTCACGACGATCGGTCCGGAGGTGTGGCCGCGCTCATCCGCTTTGGTCTGCCAGCGCAGCTCGCCCGTGCGCGCGTCCAGGCCAACCACGTAACTATCGGGTGCGGTGTAGAGCACGACGTCCTGATAAATAGCTAGCGCCTTGGGACGCGCGATGCCGGCCACTCCCGCGGGAACTTTGCGCTTGTACTCCCAGATCAGATCGCCGGTGGCGCCGTCCAGCGCCTGGACGATCGCGCCGGGACTGATGACGTACATCACGCCATCGTGCACCAGCGGGATGCTTTCGGTTTGGCCGGGCGTCATGCCGCGCGCCCAGGCCAGCCGCAGCGTGGCGACGTTGCTCTTGTTGATCTGCTGGAGCGGGCTGAAGCGCTGCGCATCGTAAGTGCGGCTGAACATCAGCCAATCGCCCGGGGCCGGGTGAAGAAGCATTTCAGGCGTGACCGGCACAAAGTTTTGAACCACCTGGGAGCGCGCGGGTGCGATGGCGGCGAGAAGGACAATCGCCACGAGGATTGTATTGCTCATTTGCCTTCTGTCGGTTAAAACGTTTTCGCTCCACCAAGCTGTGTTCATTAGTCCCACCAAATGCTGTAGCATTTGTAGCCAGGCTTCAGTTCCGGGGCCCCTTCGGGCTTTCCATTACCAAACCCTTCCTCGACTAGGTCGGCCTGAAGAGGCAAAGTCCAACGTGCAACGTCGTCCAGTTTTCCATCTGTGAATATGTAAACACGGTCGGCGAAGGGCCAAGCGGCCAAGTCTTCTTCTTCGACCTCGCTTCCCTCCACGAGCAAATTCTGAACGTTCGGTCGTGAGCGGATCAGCTTTAGCTCCTCAAAAAAGAACTGGGGGCCCAGCATCGGCACGAGGTTGCAGCCGATTGACCCGTAGTCGCCGTTTCCAACGAAGAATTCCTCGATCGCCACCAATGGCAACGGCCGATCGGGCGAGGGCAAACCGCGCATCTTGATCCGTTTAATAAGTCCCCCTCGCTTCGCGCTATCCATGGTTGCATCAGGCTAATTTGATGCTTTGCCGGGCAGCTCGAACACCCACAGCTCGGCGCCGCCGCTGTCCGGGTTCTTGATCTCCGGCACCAAGGGCGGCCAGGTGATGGCCTGCGCGCCGCCGTTGCCTACCACCATCGCAACGTACTGCTTGCCATTGACGCTGTAGGTGATTGGGCAGGAACTCGGCACGTCGTTCAACCGCGTTTCCCAAAGCACCTTGCCGGTGGCTTCATCGTACGCGCGAAAATAGCGGTCCAGCGATCCGGCAAAAACGACGCCGCCCGCGGTGGCGAGCACGCCCGTGGTTTGCGGCGCGCGCTGCCGATCGGTCCAAACCACTTTGCGCGTTTCCAGATTGATGGCTTCCACGCGGCCATACTTGCCGTCGCCATCCAGCCGCGGCCGGATGGTGAAGCGCACGCCGGAAGAAAGGCCGCCGCGCTCGCCGGGAGCCACCGGGATCAGATCCATGCAGGACTCCACCAATGGCACATAGAGAATCTTGGTCGCCGGATTCAGCGACGCCGGAATCCAGCTCTTGGCGCCGCCGGCGTGCGGGCACACGGTTTTGGTCTCGCCGTCGCCAATGACAACTTTATGGTTAATTGTTTTGGCGCCGGTCACCGGATCCATCGATGTCAATCACGTTTTGCAGGCCCAGATCCATCGAAAAATCGTATTTGCCGGTGGCCGCGTCCAGCGCATCGTAGATACGCCTCCTTGCCGGATGTCACCACCACGCGCTTGGTCTCGCCCTTGACGGGCAGATTGACCAACTGGCGCTCGAAAGCCCAATCCAGATCCCACTGATCGTTCGGCACGTGCTGGAAATGCCAGACCAGTTTGCCGGTGTCGGGATTGAACGCGAGCGTGGTGTCCGTGTACAGAGCCGTCGTTGGTGACGCCGGGTTCCTTGGACGGATGCACCAGCGGGCCGGTGTCGTAGGTCTGCGCGGCTCCGAAGAACACCAAATTCAGCGCCGGATCGTAGCTGCCGGCGGTCCACACCGAAGCGCCGTTGCGCTTTTCGAGCGGCAGGCCGTTCCAGCTATTGCCGCCGGGCTCGCCGGGCCGCGCGATGGTGTAGAAGCGCCAGGCTTCCTTGCCGGTATTGGCATCCAGCGCGACGATCATGTTGCCGCCCGGAGTCTGGCCGACGGTTCCCACCATCACCTTGCCCTTGGCCACCAGCGGGCCGCCGGTCATCATGACGCTCGGATTCTTGTCGCGATCCACCACCTCGTGATCCCAGGCCACCTCGCCGGTTTTCATGTCGAGCGCCACCACGTGCAGGTCCGATGTTTCCATCAGGATATGGTTGCCGTAGATCGCGATGTCGCGCTTCACCAGATTGAGGAAGCCCGTTTTGGGCGTGGGTAGTTCGCGCGAATATTCCCACAGCAGATCGCCCGTGACGGCGTTCAGAGCCTGGACGTGATCGCCCGAGCTATGCACGAAGATGACGCCATCGTGGACCAGCGGCGTGTTTTCGTTGGCGCCCGGAAATAGCGACCAGGTCCAGACGGAGCGCAATTGGCCGACGTTCGACTTATTGATCTGCTTCAGCGGGCTGAAGCCCTGGTCATCGTAGGTGCGGCGCCAGGTGAGCCACTCGCCGGCCGGCGGATTTTGCAACAGCGCGTCCGTGACGGGAGTGAGTTTATCGAGCGGATTCGGCTCAGGCGGCGCGGGGATCAGGCTGGCGTAGGGCGACAGGCCGCCGCCGGGCGACGGGCGAGCGCGCGCACCGCCGCTGCGATTAGCGCCGGTGGCTGGAGCGCCGCCGGGGATCTTCATCGCAGCCAGCGCGCCGGCATCGGAAGTGAGCGCAGTTGCGCCGGGCGCGACGCCGTTGGACTGAAGAAGGAAAGCGGTGATTTCAAGATACGTTGGATCGCCCAGTGCGCCCGCGTTGCTGGGCGGCATCTTGGTGCTGATGTAAGCTGAACAGATCGCCGACACTCTTGCCGCCCCATTGCGCCGTGAAGGCCGTGCCTTTCACGGGCGGCGCGAATTGGCCGTCGTCCAGATTCGAGCCGTGGCATCCGGCGCAATTTTGGACGTACGCCGATTGGCCGGCCGTAACTTGGACCGCCCTCTGCGCTTGCACGGGCAGGGCCATTGCGCCTAACGCGGCGGGAAGGAATGTGTGGAGCAGCTTCTTACTCAGTTGCATGTGTCCTCATGTTGACGAAGGCCTAGTTTATAACCTCGCAGGCTCTTCAATCAAATACTTGCATGCAACCCCGCTCCGCGGCTTATGGCATTTGCGGACTGGCGGTCTGGAGAATCTTTGCGATCCAATCACCGTGCGGCAAGCCACAGCAGGCAAGGGCCTTCAATTCGCGGTCTACGTCATACTCCACGCGACGGATGGATGGCTTGGAATCATCCAGCAACAGGTACGCGGCGCGCTGGTCGCCATCGTAAGAGAGGCTGACACTGCCGGTGTTCGCGACGGTGATTCCCGCGACGCTCCGAATGTAGGAGCGATGAATGTGCCCGTAAATTGCAACCGGCGAGCCGAGCGGCGAATAGACCGATTGCAATTCGGCGTCGCTCGCTTCTGGGCTGGGCGCTTGCCAATGGCTTTCGGGGCTGGCATGCACCAGCGCCATCGGTCCGTGAACTTGCCGGCGCGGAAGAGTGCGCAGCCAGGCGAGCCGGTCTTCTCCGAGCGCTTCACAGGTGGCCGCGGCCATCTCCTGAATGGCGTCCCACATGGCTTTGAGATCGGGCATTTGATCCGCAAGCTCCGTGAGGCTTTCCGGTTTCCAAAGCATTTCGTCCGTATTGCCGACGACGCCCGGCCATCCGAGATCGCGAATACGGTCGACAACATCCGCGGGACTGGCTCCGCCGTGCGGCAGATCGCCGCCGTGGAAGATCAAATCGGGAGAAGTCTGCCGTAGGTCGGCCAGCACGGCCTCAAACGCGGTTCGGTTGCCGTGGATGTCGGATACGATTGCGATGCGCATCGCGCTCCGGGAAAAATACCAATCCCTCACGGACATTCTGGCAAAAAGAAACGGGCTTTGCGATATGCGATTTGGACGACCAGAGTCGCGTAGCTCTTTTTCCAGTGCCTGAGGGAATATCTGGCGAATCCCCGCGTCTCCAATCACTGACAAGCGTTCGATCGGGGCTTTCGCCCGGCGGCTTGACAGGTCGACAATTCGGAGGGTGAATGCATCCAACTTTGTCTGCAGGTTCGCGCGGACCCGACGTGGTCCAACTCCAGCAGGCGCTCAACAGCTTCTGCTCCGAGCTGCCGCTATTGAACGCCGACGGAATCTTCGGTTCCAAGACGCTGGCGCGTGTTGAGGAGTTCCAAGAGCAGAACGACTTGACGGACGACGGCATCGCCGGCCCGAAAACCTGGGGAGTCCTGGACCCGGCCGATACTCCAGATCAGCCCGTGGTTTGCTGCGGCACCGGCGACATGTCCAACCAGGCGAAAGGCGTTGCGCTGGCGCAGAGGTTCATGGCGGATTCGGCCCGGCAACCCAGGCCCTCCATGGCGGTTGGAATGACCGTAGGTTCCTTCAGCGCTCCCTCCTTCAACGTGGCCTCCTTAAACCCCGCGAACCACATCCGGTTGCTGACTGCATCCGCCTTCGTGACATCCCGAGTGACGCGGATCTACGGCACCAGCCTGGACTTCTCGCGCATCTTCATCACCGACCAAACCGGATTGCAGGACCGTCCGTTTACCGTAGCCGTGCTAATACCGGGCGGCGTTCCGGGCATTCCAACCGGGTACGTCCAGGTGATGAATCTGGGACGGGCCCCCAAAGAAGATACCGTGGTGCACGAATTGGCGCACGTCTGGCAGTCGCAGCATCATTCCAATCCCACCGAATTCATGCGGAATTGCGCCGCGTGCCAGGGCTATGCGCTGGAGCAGAACCTGCAGGCGGCGCAGCGGAATCCCGCGCTGCTTCTGAAACACAAGCTCGGCTTTCCTGTGGGGTATCCATATTCGGCGTACGCCTACCGGCACCCCACGCCGCCGCTGGCATTCAGTAGTTTCGGAGGCGAGCAAATCGCCGAACAGGTGGAAGGAAACGAAAGCGACATTATCGCTAAGATATCCGGGGTCAGGCCCGGGGCAGTGGATGCCGACAACGTGCGCAGCCTGACGAATTTCACAGCCATAGAAGATCGTCGCGTGAACGGAATGCGCGGTTAGTGGCCAGGGCGGCTACTTCGGCCGCTTGAGCTCAGGCCCTTCACTATCCGGCTCGGATCGCCGTCGGGTCGGCTGCCAAGCACGCGCGGCAGCAGTCCATGGGAACAAACGCGAAACAACGTCCGCGCGCATGGCCGGATAGAACAGGGAACCGCGGACGAGTTCTATTTCTGGGGCCTGAGGGAATATCCGGCAAAGCCCCGCGTCTCCATCCACTGAGAATGGGGGCTCGAAATGGCACGGATTACCAACATGCCGAAATTCATGATGCGGCCGGTCTGGATCTGGGATCTGGATCAGTCGGTGGGCTGTGGCCGCACCAACATGCGTGATGACGTATTGCTGATTCAGGTGCTGCTGAACCGCGTAATGCGCCAGCTCGGCCTGACGGACGGGCGAAAGCGGACGCAGCGCCCAACAGGAGGATGGGAGTCTCCGGATCTTGCGCTTCTCAAAACGGACAGCAAATTCGGCCCGGAAACGCATTACGCGATCAAGACTTACCAAGCCCGGGGCGGAACGGTGGACGGGGCGGCCGACACGGTATACCCCCTGCTCGAGAATCTTGACTTCGACACCAACGGGCAGATCATGACGACGCAGAAGATTTTTGGACGCATGATATACCGCCTGAATAAGGACCATCTTGCCATTTACAAGCGAATGTTAGACGAAAAAGACTTTCCGCCCTCATCCGGCATCCACCGCCATCATCGTCCACCTTCGCCCCCCGATCCGTTCCGCCCGTAATCGCTTAGCGTGGTCACAGGGTTGCGCTACCTGCGGAACAGGAACGTCAGCAGGAACGCCACGAGTTTGAAATTCAAAAGCTTGAGAGCATTTCGTCCCTCTTGCGGGGTCAGCTTCGCCGTCATCGGCATGGAGCCGAACACTTTTCCCTTGATCACCAGCACGTTGCCATCCCGCTCCAGCAACGTCACCTGCATCAACTCGCTGTTGTCCTGCCCGTAGATCTTCATCATCGCTTGCGGCCAATCTTATCGAAATCGATTTTCATGTCTTCGCACATTTTCATGGCCGTCGCGCGGCCCGCGCCGAATACTCCGCCGCCGGGATGTTGGAACGGCCCGACTAAATACAGCCGCTCCACGCCGGGTACGGTGTTGCGGCCCAGATCGGGCGTAGGACGGTGCGCGCCAGACTGATAGATGTACGGCGCGGCGCCGTGGACGTCGCCCTTCTGGAAGCTTGGCGAGGACCGCTCGATATCCAGCGGACTATCCGCCACGTACTCGAATGATGTTCTCCGGCGTGAGGTTGTCAATAAATGGCTGCATGCGGGAGAGCATGGTCTGCGCGAATGCGTCCTTGGCTTGATCCCAATGCTCGGGTCCGCCATCGGGATGCGCGTAGGGCACGTAATCCCAGACGTGCAGCGTGGCCTTGCCCGGAGGGCAGCGCGTGGTATCGAATGTTGACGGGGAGGTCAAGCCAAGCAGCGACGTATCGGGCATGCGCCCATAGCGCAGTGCGTCGAAATACTGCCGCAAAACTTTCATACTCGCGGGCATCAATTCGGTGAAGTAGGCGTGGTTGGCGTGCGGCCCGGCCTTGAACCGAAGCGGCTGATTCAAGGCTGCGTGAACCGTGAAGCAGGAATTTGCCGAAACCTCCACGCGCTCCGCGGCCCTGGCGACAGTCTCGTTCGACTCCTGGGACCAGGCGGCGCAGCAAGTGCGGATGGATGGCACCGATCACCGCATCCTTGGCTGCATATTCGGTTCCGTTTGCCGATACGCCGGCCGCTCGTCCGTTCTTGACCAGAACCTGATCCACCGAAGTGTTATTGATCACCTTGCCGCCGTGGGCCTGGATGCACCGGATCAGCGAAGCCGTCAGCGAACCGCTCCCGCCGACCGCTACGCCGATGCCGTACTGCTCCATGAAACCGAGAAAAACGAAGATGCCGACCCCGGTGCCTTTTTCCTCCGGCCCCGTGAGGTTTTCGCCCGACCATGCGCGTGAAAAACAGCTGGACTTTCTCGTGCTCGAAGTTCTCGACGATGATGTCGTACGGGCTTTTCTGCATGTAGGCGAACAGCTCGCGGCCTTCGGCGCTCTGATCGAGCATGGCGAACATGGCGCCCAGCGGAATGGGCGGCGTGTAGAGCGACGCCGAGAGCATCGGAAGATAGCGCATGGCCGTCTCGGCGAATTTGAGGAACGCGTCGGCGTCCTTCTTTGAATATTTCGCGATCTCCTGGTAAGTCTTATTCCGGTCGCGATGCAAGCCGATGGTGGATCCGTCTTCGAAAACGCACAGGAACGGAACGTCCGGGTAAAGGTATTTGAGGCCGAAGCGCGAGAGCAGCTTCAACTCATCGTTCTTGATCAGCGGGTTGGCTTGGATGAAAATGTGCCCGGTGCTGAAGCGGTCGTGCAGGTATCCGGGTCCGGTAAGTTCGGCGGTCACCACGCCGCCGCCGAACCATTCATTGCGCTCCAGAACCAGAACCTTCTTGCCCGCGACAGCCATGTACGCCGCGGCAACCAGTCCGTTGTGGCCGGACCCGATCGAGATAATGTCGTAGCTTTCAGGCATTTGAATTCCTCTGCTGATCTCAGCTTTTCAATGGTAATGCACCCCGGGCGAGCTCCGGCGTTCGTCGCCGGCCTGGCGTGATGAGTGAGCGCCTTGAGCACGAGAAATCTCTGAGAGCAAAATCCAACCGCTGGCACTCCGGTTTTGTGAATATGAAGATTCATCCCCTTCGGCTCTTCACTTTAGCGCTGGTCTGCGTCTGGTTCCCCGCGGCGAAGCCAGCCCCGGCTCAGCCGGTTGATGATACCGAGCTCAAGCAGGTGATCATTTTCGGCCGTCATGGTGTGCGAACTCCGATTTTGCCGAACCGCAGCCTCGACGTTTTTTCGGCACAGGCATTCCCGGTGTTCCCGAATGTTCCGGGTGGTCCGCCGTTGGGCGTTGGCGTCCTGACTCCCAACGGTGGCACGGATGAGACCATCCTCGGCGGCTATTTCCGCCTCTGGCTCAGGCAGGAGAACCTGCTGACCGGAAACGATTCGGCCGACGCCAACTTCGCATACTTCCGGGCCAACAACACGCCGCTGATCACCGACACCGCCAAAGCTTTCTGGACCGGCCTGTTCCCGGCGGCCGGCGCGCCGAACGTGAATGTGGTGTCAACGGGTAGCGATCCACTGTTCGATCCGGTAGACGCGGGCGTCGCGCTGCTCAACTACCGTCTGGCGGTGGCGGCCGTGAACGGGCGCCTCGGAGGCAATCCACAGGCGCTGGGCTTCGCTTACGCCCCTGAACTTGCCCTCACGCGCTCGGTTTTGTTCGGCTATCCCGTCAGCGAGGTTCCGCCGCCCGGCGGCCCGGCACCCAAGCTGGACGTCACCGCCAGTCCCATCACCATTGCGCCCGGAGATTCCACTTTACCCGTGAGCATCGGAGGGCTGACCGATGTGATCGCCGCCACCGACCCGTTCGTCATGGAGTATGCGGATGGATTGCCGGTGGCGGATGTCGGCTGGGGCCAGTTAGACGCCGGAAGCATCAGCCAGACCTTTCGCTTGTACGACCTGCTTCTCGATCTGGAATTCCGCACACCTTATCTGGCACGCGTGCAGAGTTCCAACGTAGCTTCCCACATCGTGCGCTCCCTGGTGCAGGCAGCCACCGGAAATCAAACGCCTGGCGCGCTGGCCAGTCCGGCCACCAAGGTGATCGCGTTGATCGCTTCGAACACCAATATCACCGGCCTTGCGGGCCTGCTCCATCTCGATTGGCTTTTGCCCAGTTACGAAGCCGACGTTGCCGCTCCGAGCGGCGCCCTGGTGTTCGAACTTCGCCAATCGCAGAGCACCGGCGAGTACATCGTTCGGGTGGCCTACATCGCGCAGACGATGGACCAGCTTCGCAATCTCACCCCGTTGACGCTCGCCGCGCCGCCGGCCATCGCTCCGGTGTTCGTCCCCGGCTGCAGTGCCGGCAACGCTACCTTCGACTGCCCACTGGGGAAATTTGTGCGGGTAGCAAACCAGGTGATCGACCCGCAATCAGCGGACTTAGTCAACTAGGTGATCGAGCCATGAAAATTCAATTTCTCCGCCTCTTCCTTTTGGCGCTCGCCTGCGCATCCCGGCTGCCGGCTCAGGGCATCGACGATACCCAGCTCAAACAGGTGATCATCTTCGGCCGTCACAGCGTTCGGGCTGCTGTCGCACCGAACAGTTATCTCGACCAATATTCGGCGCAACAATTCCCGGATTTCCACGTTGCGGCGGGCATTCTCACGCCCCACGGGGAACAGCTCGAAACCATTCTCGGCGGATACTATCGCCAATGGCTGACTCGGGAAGGACTGCTCACCGGCAACGACACCGCCGACGCCCAGTTCGTCTTTTTCCATGCCAATGCCATCCAGCGAACCGTTGACACCGCGCAACATCTCTGGGCCGGAATGCTCCCGGCAGCTCCAGTGAACGTTCAATACCTCACTCCCTCCACGGCCAGCGACCCGCTATTCGATCCGGTGGGCGCGGGCGTCGCGCAACTCAATTCGCAGATGGCGATCGATTCAGTGCTGGGACGAGTCGGCAGTAATCCGCAGTCGTTGGTATCCGCCTACGCCCCCGAGTTCGCGCTCTCGCGCTCGGTCCTGCTGGGCTATCCCCTGAGCGACACCCCGGCGCCTCTGCCGCCGGCAAATGTGACCGATGTCACCGACTTCGCCGCCAATCCCATCGCCGTCACCGCCGGAACAAACGGTGCGCCGGTCAACCTGGGAGAGCTGTCCGCGGTTGAAAATGTGGTCGAACCTTTCGTTATGGAGTATGCGGATGGGCTGCAGGCGGGATGGGGCCAGTTAGACGCCGGTGGCGTCAGCCAGACCTCGCGCATTTTGAACCTGGTGCTTGATCTGGAATTCCGCACGCCTTATCTGGCTCGCCTGCAAAGTTCCAACGTGGCCTCGCACATCGCTCGAACGCTGGTCCAGTCGGCCACCGGGAATGCGATGACGGGCTCGCTGGGAACTCCATCCACCAAGATCGTCGTTTTGATTGCTTCCGACGTGAATGTCTGCGGATTCGCCGGCCTCTTCCATATCGACTGGCTTTTGCCGGGATACCAGCCGGACTTCTGCGGCCCCGGCGGTGCTCTCGTTTTCCAACTGCGTCAGTCCCAGAGCACCGGCGAGTATATCATCCGGGCTTCTTACATAGGCCAGACTTTGGACCAGCTTCGCAATCAAACGGCACTGAGCCTGGATGCGCCACCTGCTATCGCGCCGGTGTTTATCCCCAACTGCAGCGTCGGAAACGCCACTTTCGACTGCCCGCTGGGGCAATTCGTCCGGCTAGCAAACCAGTTGATCGACCTGCATTCGGCTGACTTAGTGAACTAGCTGATCGAACATAAACAATTCAATCGATCGAGAACACGCGGCCCTGGTGTGCTCCCCACAAGATTTGAACCAGCCGGTGGGCGATCAACTCGTGCAGCGTGAGGAGTTCCCGATGCGCCGCTGTAATGGCCTGGGCGTCTCGAGGATCGCCGGAGTATTCGGCTCCAGCTTTAAGCGCATCGGTGGCCTCCTGGATCACCGGATCGGCGATGGCCTCGCCCGCCATTTCCCACAGGGTGATGAAGCGATCCACGGCTGAAGGGAAGCTGACCTGGAACACGCCGAACTGGCTGGTGGTTCGCGGAGGCTTGTAATCGAGATTGAAAGGTCCAGTGTAGTTGTGGCTGCGCAGCAGGACCAGGACATTCAACCAATCCAGCGGATTCACCAGGCCGATTCCTATATCGACGTCGTGCTTGAGCCGGTAGCCGTCGTTAATGTCGAAATGGAAGAGTTTGCCGGCCACAAGAGCGCGCGCCAGCGCCGCCCGGGGAGCGCCTCCCCACATGAGTTCGTGCAGGTATTCCGGATTCAAACCCACCATCTCCGGATGCGTGAGAAGCCCGGAAGAAATAAATGCGAGCATGGCGTCACTGGTGGGAAGAAGGATTTCGGCTTGGGGCTCGAACGGTTTGGCCTCCAGGCAGTGCTTCAGTGGCGAGCGGCCCTGTCGGGCTGATACTTGAATGTCGTGTTCGCACGCGGCGTTCAAGGCTTCGGCATACCAGCGCAGCGTCTCGGTTTCTTCTACCGCGCCTTGCACGTAGTAGCCGAGCGAACCCGGCCAATACACGGCGAAGCTCGCGCCTAGTTCGTGGCCGATGTCGACATTGTTGCGAACCCTGAATTTCGCGTACTCGCGTACGTGCGGGGATTCGGCGGCCGGGCCCGCGGCCCATACCGCATGGTGGAAGGTCTCTGCGGTCACCATGGAACATCGGACGTTGGATTTATGCAACGCCGCCTGGATGCGTTCGAGGATTTCGGCTTGTTTGGGAGTGCCCAAGGCATCCGTGGGAATGACATCGGTATCGTGCGTGCACCAATGTCCGATGCCGATCTCCCCGTAATGCCGGATGACATCTTCAAATCCAAGCGGCGGCCTGGTAGGAGCATGAAACAGGGCGCTCCCATCGTAAGCGGCGGCCCATTGCGGACCCGATATAAAATACTTTCGCCGGACTTCGGGACTATAGGAGCCGCCGCAGGCCTTCATTAACCGCGAGACCAGAGATTGTTGTTGGTCCATGGGAATCGGTTTCATGCAGTCTTTCTTTTACCATGGGCGTTGTACCATGAGCGTGATGCGCGGCGGACGAATCGGGTTGCTGTTCGTGTGCATCACCGCGTTCAGTTTGCACGCCGAGAGCGGTTACGACGCCTGGCTGCGATATCCGAGGCTCCCGGAGCGCGTCTCGCAAGCTGATGCTCCAGTACTGGGCGATTCGGTAACATTGCTGGGCCACTCCGAAGTCCTGCTGGCCGCGCGCGACGAATTCTCGCGAGGCATCCGGGGAATGCTCGGCCGCAATCTGCGGCAGGATTCCTCCGTGCCTGAAAAGGGAGGTGTGGTGATCGGCCAGGTGGGGGAAGTGGCGAAGGCGATCCCAGCGGCTGGATTCGATGCGAAGATATCCGGCGATGGTTTCCGGATCAAGACCGTGCGGCAAGGATCAGCCCGTTACATCGTGGTCGCTGGTGGAACGGATCGTGGCGTCCTGTATGGCGTCTTTGCGCTGCTGCGTAAGATCGCGATCGAGCAACCGATCGACTCGTTGGACGAAACGGACGTTCCCTACGCGCCCATCCGCTGGGTGAACCAATGGGACAATCTGGACGGCTCCATCGAACGCGGTTATGGCGGCCGTTCCATCTTCTGGGAGAACCGGCATGCGCGCCCGGATTTGTCGCGCGTCTCCGACTACGGCCGCCTGCTTGCTTCGATCGGGATTAACGCTTGCTCCATCAACAACGTCAACGCCGATCCCAGGATTCTCTCGGCGGAAATGCTGCCCGAGATCGCGCGCATTGCCGCGGCATTTCGGCCGTGGGGCGTGCGCGTCGCGATATCCGTCGATTTTGGGAGTCCCAAAACATTCGGTGGATTGGATACGTTCGATCCGCTCGATCCGCGCGTGGCCGCATGGTGGAGCGCCAAAGTGGACGAGCTGTATCGCGCGATTCCAGACCTTGGCGGGAATCATTATCAAAGCCGATTCCGAGGGGCGCGTGGGTCCTTCCGCATATGGGCGGACGCACGCGGATGCGGCAAACGTCGTAGCCCGAGCGTTGAAGCCGCACGGCGGCCTGCTTTTCTACCGGGGCTTCGTTTACGACCACCACATGGACTGGCGGAATCCGAAGAATGACCGCGCCCGCGCAGCCGGCGACAATTTCCGGCCGCTGGATGGAAAATTCGAATCGAACGCGGTGGTGCAGATCAAGAACGGCCCCATCGATTTTCAGGTGCGCGAACCAGCGTCGCCTTTGTTCGGAAATCTGGAAAAAACCAATCAGGCGATCGAGCTTCAGATTACGCAGGAGTACCTGGGGCAGGCGCGTCATACGGTATTTCTGGCGCCGATGTGGAAAGAGGTTCTGGATTTCGATATGCACGCCCGGGCCGAAGCCACGCCCGTAAAGGCGCTGGTTGCGGGGAAGGTGTTCGGGCAGCCAGTGGGCGGTTTCGCCGGCGTCTCGAATGTGGGGCTGAGCGATAACTGGTTCGGCAATCATCTCTCCCAGGCGAATCTCTACGCGTTCGGCCGCCTGGCGTGGAATCCGGATCTGAGCGCGCGCGAAATCTCGGAGGAATGGACGCGGCTTACGTTTGGGACTGACGAGCGGGTCAACTCGGTGGTCAACGAGATTCAACTCAGCTCGTGGAAGACTTACGAAAACTATACCGGGCCGCTGGGATTGCAAACCCTAACCGACATCACGGGCAACCACTATGGCGTGAATGTGGAGGCATCCGAGAGAAACGGCTGGGGGCAATGGCACAACGCCGATGCACGAGGCGTGGGAATGGATCGCAGCGTAAAATCGGGAACGGGCTTTGCAGGCCAGTATCGTGCCGAAGTTGCGAAAATGTACGAATCGGCAGCCAGCACTCCGGATGAGCTGCTGCTCTTCTTTCATCACGTGCCCTACAGCTATCGGCTGCATTCGGGCAAGACGGTGATTCAATCGTTGTACGATTCGCATTATGCGGGCGCGGACGCCGCCGCGAATTATGTGCGGCAATGGAGAACGCTTCAAGGATTCATTGACGGGCGGCGTTATCAGGAGGTGCTCGCGCAACTCGAGTATCAGGCCGGCCAAGCCGAAGTGTGGCGCGACGCAGTGGTGAACTGGTTTCTGAAAACATCGGGCATCCCGGATGAAGAAGGCCGGGCGGGAAATCATCCAGGCCGCGTGGAGGCGGAATCCATGCAACTCGAAGGCTACGCCCCGGTTCCGGTCACCCCTTGGGAAGCGGCATCCGGCGGAATAGCGGTTTCGTGCCCGATTTCGCGATGCGCCGCGAGTTTCATCTTTGACGGGAGTCCAGGCCGGCATGAGATTCGCGTCCGCTATTTCGACCAGAACAACGGTGTCGCCCAATTCCGTCTTCTCGTGAACGGCGAAGTTCTCGACCAATGGGTTGCTTCGGATCATTTGCCCAGCAAGAAGATTGACGGCACATCTTCTTCGCTCAGAATTATGCCTGGAGCTGCGCTCAAACCCGGAGATAAGATCCGCATCGAAGGCTCGCCCGATGGGGGGGAATCCGCGGCCTTGGACTACATCGAAATCCAATGAGCGCGTACTGGCTCGGGGTGGATGTCGGAACGGGCGGTTCACGGGCGATCGTTGCCGACGCGAGCGGCAAGGAAGCGGCCGCGGTCTCCGTTCCTCACGAAGAGATGGTGATGGAGCAGGCGCTGTGGGCCGAGCAGCGCCCCGAAAACTGGGCCGATGCGTCGTTCCAGGCGATTCGCAGCGCGCTGGCGGCCGCCGGAATCACGGGCGATCAGGTGCGCGGTGTCGGACTTTCCGGGCAGATGCACGGGCTGGTGATTCTCGATGGCCAGCACAACGTCATCCGCCCGGCGCTCATCTGGTGCGACCAGCGCAGCCAACCGCAGGTGGATTGGATCAATCGACGTCTGGGCGCCACACAGGTGCTGGATCATACAGCGAATCCGGTGCTGACTGGATTTACTTTGCCGAAACTGTTGTGGGTGCGCGATCACGAGCCGCAAAGATTCGAGAGTGTGCGGCATGTTCTGCTGCCCAAGGACTACGTTCGCTTTCGCCTCACGGGTGAACTTGCCACCGAAGTTTCCGATGCCTCGGGAACTGCAATGTTTGATGTAGTTCGACGCCGCTGGTCGTTCGAAATGATGGATGGTTTGGGACTGGACCGTTCGATTTTGCCGCGAGCGTACGAGTCCGCCGATGTCACCGGAGCAATCTCGGAGCGCGCAGCGGCGTTGACGGGCCTGGCTCCCGGAACTCCCGTGGCCGGCGGAGGGGGAGATCAGGCGGCCGGCGCCGTGGGCAATGGCGTTGTGGAACCGGGCGCGGTCTCCTGCACGCTGGGAACTTCGGGCGTCATCTTCGCGCACATGGAACGCGTGGCTTACGATCCGGATGGACGCGTGCATACGTTCTGTCACGCGGTTCGGAACAAGTGGCACGTGATGGGTGTAACGCAAGGAGCAGGTCTGAGTTTGCAATGGTTCCGGAAACAATTCGCGCCAGGAATGTCTTATGACGAATTGCTGGCCGAAGCCGCCGAATCGCCCGCCGGCGCGCGCGGATTGTACTGGCTTCCGTATCTGATGGGCGAACGCACTCCGCATTTGGACGCCTCGGCGCGCGGCGGGTGGATCGGCCTGACGGCCAAACATACGCGTGCGGATTTGATTCGAGCGCTGATCGAAGGTGTCGCCTACAGCCAAAAGGACGGTTTGGATCTGGTGGCTGCGCTGGGCGTGAACGCCGCTTCGATTCGGGCTTCCGGAGGCGGGGCGCGCAGCCAGCTGTGGCGTCAGATCCTGGCGGATGTTTTTGGAAAGCCCGTAATTACGATGGCTTCGGAAGAAGGCTCAGCGTTGGGCGCGGCGATCCTGGCGATGGTGGCCACCGGAGAATACTCATCTGTTGAGGAAGCCTGCGGGGCGATTGTACGGGAGCGGGATATCATCGAGCCGCGGGGCGATGAAGCGAAAGTTTATGCCGACGGCCACGCGGTGTACCGTTCGCATTTATCCGGCGCTCAAGCCGCTGTTCTCTCATTTACGCGCGCTTGGGTCGCCAGTAGGCGGTGGCGCGTGATCTTCGAGCGCCGGCGGCCCAAGGATTTCCAGCAGCATTGGTTTCAAAGCATCCGCCCAAACTTGATAACCCTGCAGTGACGGATGCAATAGATCCCGATTCATCATTCCGTCGAGGAGTTTTCCGTTCTCGTCCGCCAGCTTCCGGTTGATGTTCAAGTAGCGAATCTTCTTGCCGTCGGCGAGATGCGCGAGTTTCTCGTTGATGCGGTCGATCACCGGCATCATTTCCATGTCGTCATTGCGCGGGAAAATTGCGGTCAGGATAATGATGGCGCCGGGAGCTTTCGATTGCATCAGCCGCACGATGGCTTCCAATCCTCTTGTGATTTCAGCCGGTGGTTCGCGGTCGCCGACATTGTTCGTTCCGGCCAGCAGGACGATCACTTTCGGATTTACGCCATCGAGCTCGCCGTTTCCCAAACGCCACAGAATGTTTTCGGTTTTGTCCGAACCCCATCCGAAATCGGCGGCATTCCATCCGAAGAAATTGCGCTTCCAATTGGCAAGCAACGCGGGATAATCGGTAGCGCCCCAGCGCCGTGTGATGGAGTCGCCTTCGAAGTAAACATCAATGCGGCCCTGCTGGGCCTTTGCCAGCAGTTGCCGGTGAGCGATCGGCGAGTTCCGGTCAGTGCGCGCCGCGGGTTGGTCGGCGGGCTGGAGTGCCTGGGCCGCCGCCTGGGACCACAGGGAGCAGGCGATCGCAAGAGCGGGGACGAATCTCATTGCATCGGTTAATTCGACGCTACTCCGCCCACGGTAGATGATCCCGTTCCGCTGCATCCGGTGGCGCCAAACCGGAGAAACTTCTGGATTCGTTTCGCGGTGTCGACCTCTCCGGTATAAATGTTGCCCTTGCTGTCCACGCTGACCTGATGCAGATAGTGAAATTCTCCAGCGCCGCGCCCATGTCGCCCGAGCTGGCCGAGTTCCTGCAGATTGTTTCGGTTCAGAATGTAGATGGTCATATTGGCGTTGTCGCCCACATACAGGCAGCTCTGGGCCTTGTCGGTGGAGAAATTCATGGAGACGGCTGTTCCGATGATGTTGGTGTGATCGCTGACAAATTGCTCGGCCAGGAAACCGCATGTGCCGGCTTTGCCTTCGGGATTGCTGCACGGCTTGCCAAGAGTGGGATCGTTCTTATCGAAACACCTGGATGCGATCATTTCCACGGTCGCAGACATAAAGCTTGCCGTCGTTCGAGATCTTCACGCAATGCACGGGGTTCCGAAAGAAAGCCGGTTTTTTGTTGCCTTTGGTGGAGTCGGCGATCCAGGGGCCGGCGGCTTCCGCGGCCGCGTCGTCCACGGGATTGTTTCCGTAAGCGCCGAAGTGGCCGATATATTTTCCGGTGTTGGCGTCGACGATCAGAACGCGGCGGTTTCCGTAGCCGTCGGCGATATACAGACGGTTGGTTGCGGGATCGACCACCATGTCCGCCGCCAGATAGAGCAGGGGCGTGCCATTGACGCCGCCGTTTGTATCGTTACTGTTTGGGCCGCCTGGTGTTCCGCCGATCCTCATTTTGAAGTTGCCGTCCATATCGAACTTCAATACAAAGCCGTCGCCCCCTTCTTTGTGCGATCGTCCAAGGCAGCGCGGACGTTCTCTGGCGGGTCCGCTGGGCGCCGCGGAATTTCCAGAGATCCAGACGTTGTCGTTGTGGTCGACGTAAATGCCGTGCTCGTTGTTGGGCCAGATGCAGCCAGCCTCGGCCTTGCATTTGCCGCCGATGAAGCCGGGATCGGACGGACCGCCCCAGGCGCGCAGCAGCTTGCCGTCGGAATCAAACTCCAGAACCGAGGGAGCGGCTTTGCAGCAATCCGACACGGGGCCATAGGCGCGCTCCTGGCCCAGGCCGTCGATCGGCTGACCCTTGGCGTCGGTGGCGCCCGGCACGGGTCCTTCGAGCCCGGCCTCGTCCGTCGACATGGTGCGCGGCCGGTTGTAGACCCAGATGTGATCGTGCTGGTCGACATAGAGCCCGCCGATTTGGCCAAGCAGCCAGTGGTTGGGCAGCGGCTGCGGCCAGGAGGGATCCACGACGAAACCTGGTGTCTTGCCGGTGCTCGATGCGTTGTATACGCCGGTTTTTTTGACCAAGCGGTCGAGAGCGCCGCTGTTCTTCAGGGCGTCGCTGCCGGAATCGGCGGCGCTGAGCAGGCAGGTGACGGTCAAAATCATCGCAGGAAGTGTTGCCAAAAGTTTACGTTGCATTATTGTTTTCGCTTCCTTCGGTTTCGCTGCCTATGTTCTCGCGGGCGGAGCCGGAAAGAGTATATAACGACCGGCTCCTTTACGGTTGCGGCTGGTAGGGGGCGGTGGCTGCGCGGGCGGCTTCGTGCTGGATGGGCGGCTGCATGTGGAAGAGTACGTGTTCGATGTGGCGCGAGTGGTTGAGACGCATCAGGTGCTGCGAGTGGGCTTCGATTTCGTCTTTTGAAAAAACGAAGCCATCTTGAGATGGGTCGTATGGTATGCCCTTGTGTTTGTGGAGTTCCAGAAGGGCGGCGGCACGCTTGAGGTCGCGCTCGTGCTGGAGGCGGCGCTCGGCTTGGATTTCGCGGAGGGTTTCGAGGGTCCGTTGGAATTGGCGGGAGAGCCGTTGGGAGTGCGTGCCAAGGGTGGCGAGCAGGGGAATTAGGATTTGGGGGTTGGGGTCTTGGGAGAGGAGATCGGCTTCGAGCAGCGGGATGCGGTTGAGGCGCCAGGCGGTGTCGGCGAGTTGCTGAGTGAGCTGGGATTCGGTGGGAGTGGCGGGTTGGTATTCGTCGAGGAGCTGCCGGCAGTGGTGTTGGTAGGCGGCGAGGTCCTCGGAGGGGAGGACGGGAGAAGCGGCGGTTAGGCCGTGAGTGACAGCGTTCCGAGAAGAGCGCTGTTTGCCGGCGGCGGTGCGGGGGCCGGTGGAGCGGAGGGCATTTGCCCGGTTCGCGCGAAAGCGGAGGGTGGGGATTGGGTTTGTCATGAATATCTCCGTTGCGGTTTTAGCATGGGCGGATGGCATTTTCGCGCCCAGAGCGGCGGATGTTGTTGGGCGGGAGGGGGAGGTTGGTTAGGGAGGGGCGTGAATGGCCAAGATGAGAAGGCGGGCAGTGAGGCGGCGGACGGCCTGTAGGTGGGGTCATTCAGTCGGATGACTCGGACGCGTTTTCTGGCCGTTTTCTGGACGGCGCCTATACGCCCAAGCGCAGGTCAGGTCGCCTTCGAAAGGGCTTAGGCTGGGAGTGTTTCGGTGCCGCACCCAGACCTCGTATCGTCGACCACACGGTGAAGATCTTCTCCGCTGATTTGACCTGCGTTAACGCTTCTATGGGGTCAAGATCCTTAGTGAGGTTGTAGTCGGCAAAGTGCCGATCTTCCTGAAGCTGACCGAATGCTTGAGCGACGAATCGGAGGTTGGCCACTGCCACGGCGTCTTCCCCGGCGAAGGGAAAATCTTTGGAGTTGAGGATTCTATTGGACGCGGTCTTCATCACGCCGTGATCATAGGCTCGCCCGAGAGCAGTACGCAGGGGCACAATATTCCAATTAGACGTTGCTTCTGCGATTAAGAAATGGAATACCGCGTAGTATGCGGCGGATACCGCACGACGTAAGGCCAACTGAGTGGATGGAGTGACGTGGACAAGCTGGAGCGCCTGGTTTAGCAGATCGTCATGGTACGCCATCTATATCCAGTCAGGATCACGGCGCCGGTCCTGTTCAGACTTGCTCCTGAAGTTGAAATAAGGCCGCAAGCCCCAGTTCTCAATGGGTCGTACCGCGTCGAAGAGCGCTGCTGCGATCCGGCCCGTGAGGTCGGTAATCGTCTCTTCGCGGATATACGCGTCGGCCAGCAGGATGCGGAAGAAGAGTGACGGCTCCCCGGTCGAATCCGGTCCCAGACTGTAGGCGACGCGCACAACCTCCGGCCCTAAATGTTTCGCCGCGTCGGCGATGAGATCTCCAAGCTGGGCTTGGTTGATATAACCAGTGGCGACGGACACCATATCATTATCACGCCTCTGGCGGGCTGAAGCGAGCCGACCCACCGAACCATCGGTTCGATCACGTCCGGCGCTTTCCGTGGTGATGTATAGCGAATGATTTGCCCTCAGAACGTGGCCGGACCGGTGTAACTGCCTAGTCGCGGATTTGAAATGTCGCCGCGGTTTGGTGCCACTCGATCCGGCGCGCCCGCTGTCACGTGGGGACGGCATCGAGCGGATTCAGGTCTTCCTCAATTCGTCCGGATCGATAGCGGCGAGTTCCGTCCGATAACCGGCCGAGTCCGCCCTGGGGAAATTGGAGGGGACCTTCTGTGTCACCTTGCCGTTTGTGGCCCCCTGGAACATTGGCCACTGAACAATTGCTGGACGAAACTGCCGAGCCAGCCTGCCTCTGGTCCGGTGTCGCCCTTCGCCTGGTTAGTCCCGGCCTCGGTGGCATAGACGGCGGCCTCACGATGAATCTTCAACGCGGATGTCGGACCCGGAGAAGGACGTTACGCTCTGCCGAGGCGAAAACCGCACGAAAACCCTGCGCCCTTGTGCTTGTTTCTGCTCGTACGGCTATACAAGGGGCGGCTCCGGCGACATCGGGGGATGCACTTTGGCGGCAGAGAACCCCGAAATCAAACCCACGCGGCGTTTTGTAAAATCGCCGATACCATCGGGCCCTGGGAGGGGGCACAGAAGAATTTCAGGTCTCCTCGGGCCGGCCCCTTGTTTTGCCGTCTATCTGAACACGTAAAGGGCGTCTTTCGCGTCCTGAGCCGGGAGCTGCTCGGGGCCTTGAAATTCGAGTTCCGGCATCGGTTTGGCCTGGAATAACCTGCGGCAAGCTCTCGCCATGATGCGCGCCCAGCGGTTCGCGCGGTTGCGGCGGGCGCTGTCGGTTGTGATTCCGCTATTTGCGTACATTTGCCGGTACAACTTTGAAACGAACAAGAACGCGAGTCTCGCTCTGAGGTTCGGCGTACAACGCGAGCGTTTCCAGATATTGCTGAAGCTATAGAAGCGATCCCAAACTCCTTGCGTGCGGGCGCGCATTTCTTCCGACCCCATGGTCGGATGCGGCATGAACATCTTGGGCCGGTGCTCGGGTGGAATCAGCCAATATCGGGTCAACGGAACGCCTTCGACGGTGGGCACGTTCTCGCCGTGCGACTTTTCCCAGCGATCGAAATCGACCGTGCCAGCGAACGGAGTCAGCATCACAAACTGAGCGAACGTTACACCTGCTTTTTCGGCGAGACTGCAAGTGGCCTCAAATGTCCCCGTCCGGTCTGTGGGCAGACCGAAGATAAAGGACCCGAGCACATGGACTCCGTGACGACGGAACGTCTGCAGGCGTTCAACGAGCTGGTCGCCGGAGCAGTTGAAGTCTTTGTACACAGCCTTCAGGCCTTCTGGAGTCACCGCTTCGACGCCCACCAGGGCGCCCATAATATGAGCTGCCTTCATCGCGTCCAGAAATGCGGTGTCCTCGGCGGCCTCCATGGTGATCTGAGTGAAGAAGATCAGATCTTTGGGAAGCTCCGCCAGTTGAGCCATTAACTGAAACCGGTCGCCACGGATCTTCTTGAGTTGGTCGACTTTTTCAATATTATTTTGCCGCTCGGCCAAGGCAATATCGGTGAGCGACACCGGATAGAAGTTATCGTCGGCCAGCGCGATGAATCGGAACCCCATGCGCCGAAGCTCGACGATCTCCCGAATCACGTTGTCGTAGGGCCGCTGGCGCGGCCGCTGGCCGTCGGTGCGCCAGACGGAACAAAAAGAGCAATGCTTGGCGCAGCCCCGGACGGTCTGCACGGAGGCCCACATGTAGCTGTTCTTGGGCATCAGGTCCCAGCGCGCGGACTTGAATTGATCGGGTTCCACGCGGCCGCCCTCATAGATCCTGTGAGGCGACCCGGCGGCGCAATCGTGCAGGACGCGAGCCCAGGCTAAGTCGCCGTCCCCCTTTACAACGGCGTGCGCACCGCCGCGCTCAAAAGCCTCCTCCGGATAGAGCGTGGCGTGGATGCCTCCAAAGATCACCCAGGCGCCCCGTTCGCGCGCGATGCGACCTACGGCATAGCCGCGCAATGCATTGCCCGTGTGAATCCCGATCCCGACGACGTCGCCGGGACTGAGGCTGGCGGGATCAAGCTGCTCCAGAGTTTCGTCCCAAATGCGCGGTGTTCCAAAAGCTTCCGGCGTCGCGGCCGCCAGGACATATAGCCAGCGCGGCGTGATGACCGCCGTTCCGAATGCGGTATCGCTGGGGTTAATTAGGTGGACACACTGTGTATATATCGCCGGCCTCCGGTTTGCAACTCGATGTGAACCAAGGGCGACGAGCCAAGCAAAGGCCACCGGGTTCCGCAACCAGCATACATCCTTCATCAGCCAAACACACTGCGCGCACTATGGAAAGTGCCAATCCGACGGCCGCTGTCGCATGCAACGGATTGGATTTGCGCGCGCAACGCCAGGAAGAAGTCCGGTTGGCGGACACGCGTTTGCACTGGCGATACTGGCGCCCGACAGGTTTACCCGGACACCGTTTTCTCAACCCCCGCCGGCCGGAACCTGCGTTAACGCCTCTAGGGGACAAGATCTTTGGTGAGATTACCATCGGCCAAGTGCGATCCTCGTGAAGCAGCTAAGGGTAGCTCTTGCGGCGTGGAGCCGTTGGATTGGCGCGCGTGATGGCGATCTGACGAAGCACAAACTTATTGTTGGGAAGCTTCTGGTTCCAATGCTGCCAGAGTTCCGAGCGACGGGCATCCAACGACGCGGACTCGGCGGCAAGTCCCGCGCGGCCGAGGATCGCGCCCAGTGCGGCATAGTGGCTGGAAAGATGGTAGGCATCTTCCAAGTCGTTCCAGGGATCCGGATTCGATGCCTTCACCTTGGCAAGCAGTTCTCGATAGGCCTGAGCAGCTTTTTCAAGCTGTCCGGTTTCGGCGTAGTGGTCAGCTGAGGCCCGCATTGCGATATCGGGCTCGCTGTCCAGCGTAATCTTTTCGGCCGGGTAGTCCTTGCTTTCCCGCAACAAGCTGAAAGCGCTCTCGATTCTTCGACTGGCTTCGTTCTCCTGGTGCAGCCGGCGCAACGCGTACGATGAAGCGGCGAGGAGCACGGCTTCGTCCCGTTTGGTTTCCTCGTTGCTATTTTTGAGGTTGCGTACAGTCTCTATGGATCGGTCATAAACGGCGAGCGCTTCCCGCGGGCCGCCGTCGAGCAGAACGTCGCCGAGCCGGCGTCCCATTTCCGCGAAAAACATATGGTCGTGATTGTCGTCCGCGTCTTTTTTGACCAATTCCCCGGCGACATCGAACGCCTTCCGGAGTGTCCGGGCCGCCTCCGCCGGGCGATCGAGATTCACTTCGCCGCGTTCCCCTAAAATGGACCCTTCGCGCCACAAGGCGAGCGCGAGATTCGCGCGCTGCCAGGTTTTGTCCTGATCCGCGAGCAGTTGTTCCTGGATCTTCCGCGATTCTTGAATGGCTTGGAGCGCTCCGTCCAAGTCCCCCGAATCGCGCAGCGCCACAGCCATAATGCCAAGCGCGAGGCTGCGCTGCGGCGCGGCGGACGGAAGGGGCCGCGAGACCTCAATGGCGCGGCGGGCATAGCGAATGGTGTCCGCGTACCGGTGATTGTCGTCAAATGTAACTGCGACGTTGCCGTACATGAACACGGCTTCGCGGATTTCCCACGGCCCGAGGCCGCCTTGCGCGGTGTACCGGTCGAGCTGTTCGGCCGCCTTGCGAGCTTGCGCGAGCGATTCGCCGGGCCGATTCCGCATGGAAGCCACCGCCATGCGGTCGTGGGCGACGGTGGCCGAGGTCAGCAGCGCGCGCGGATATTTAGGATCCGCCTGCAAAACGGATTCCACAAACGCGCCGGCCTTGCTCAGGCTTTCTTCAGCATCCGCGAATTGTCCCAGGTTGGGATTGACCGGCACACCCTGGATCTGGGCCAATTGCAGATACGCGCCGCCGATTTCCATGGCGAGATCCTTGTCGCCGCGAGTCTCCGCGCCCACTCGTTTCAGGTATTCCAGAGACGTGGATACGATCATCTGGCGGGCCTTGGTGTTGCCCGGTGTGTTGCGGATTTGCGCATCGATATCGAAAAGCTTATTGGCCAGTTCGCGAACCTGCAGGAATCGCTGCTCCGCAATGGCGCGCTCGCGGTTTGCAATGTATAGTCCAGCCAGCAGGCTGGCGAGAACCATCGCAGCCGCCGCCAGTGGGAGCCAGAATCTGCGCACGAATTTGCGGGCGCGGTACGCCAAGTCACCCTTTCGGGCGCGAATTGGCCGCGATTCGAGGAACGACTCCAGGTCTTCGGCAAACTGCTCCGCCGTGGCGTAGCGCTCCTGCGGATCTTTCCGCAGGGCCATCATCAGGATGAGCTCGAGGTCACCCTTCAGGGCCGGCACCCACTTGCTGGGGCGAACCACTTCGCGGGTGCAGATGGCGGCCAGCATTTCCTCCGGCGAGCCGCGGCCAAATTCATGGGCCGGCTTGCGAGTCAGCAGGCGATAGAGCACCGCGCCCAACGAATAGATGTCGGTGGCCGTGCTCACGGTCCCGCCCGTGATCTGCTCGGGACTGGCGTATTCGGGCGTCAACATCCTCAGGCCGGTGGAGGTGGAATCCGTGGTCAGATAGATCAGCTTGGCGATGCCGAAATCCAGCAACTTCGGTTCGCCATCCTCGCTGACCAGAATGTTGGTGGGCTTGAGGTCGCGATGCACGATCAGGTTGCGGTGCAGGTATCCAACGGCCTTGCAGACTTTCGCGAACAATGCGACTGTTTTGCGAACTGGAAGTTCATTCGTAAATACGTCGACCGGCTTTCCATCCACGTATTCCATCGCAAGGAACGGCTGTCCGTCTTCCAAGTGGCCCGCATCCAGGAGGCGCGCAATATTGGGATGGGCCAGCGTCGCAAGGATCTGCCGCTCTTGAAGAAAACGCTCACGCTCCAGATAGTCTGCGCCGGGCCGGAGCAACTTTACAGCCACCTGTTGGGTCACTTCGCCGTCCGCGCGCTCCGCCAGGTAGACGGCGCCCATTCCGCCGCGGCCGATGAGACGAACCAGCCGGTAGGGCCCGCATCTTTGGCCCACCTTCTCAAGATGGCCCAGCGCCTGTTGGGCGGCGAGTTCAATATCGTGCTGGAGTAAACTGCTGGCGCTTGGATCAAAAGCCAGCAGCTCTTCCACTTCACGCCGGGTTTGCCGATCGACGCCATGCCGGGCGAAATACCGCTCGCGCGCGGCCGGAGACAGGTCGGCCAGCTCGTGAAACAAATCTTCCAGCCGGCTATTCACTTAGCCATCTCTTTGCGCAGCCAGGCCTGCGCCAGCCGCAACTCGCGCCGGACGATGTGCACGGAGAGGGACAGGACTTCGGCGGACTCTTCGGCAGTCATGCCGCCAAAGAATCGCATTTCCACCAGGCGCGCTTTTCGTGGATCATCGCGGGCCAGCCGATCCAAAGCTTCATCAATCGCCAGCAGGGACTGGTCCGGCTGCCGGCCGATATCGGGGAGTTCGGCGAGTTGGATTTCATCCGAGGCGCTCCGCTTGGCCGCGGCGCGGCTGCGAGCCGAGTCCACCAGGACCTGGCGCATCAACCGCGAGGCAATTGCGTAAAAATGCGACCGGTTTTCATAAGAGGGATGGTTTCCCCCGGAGAGCCGCAGAAAAGCCTCGTGAACCAGCGCCGTTGTTTCGAGGGCACGATCCTTTCCTTCCCGGCGCAAATGTGCCGAGGCCAGCTTCTTCAGCTGGTCATACACCATCGGCATCACGGCGTGCATGGCCTGCTGATCGCCCTGGTGAACGCGCTGCAGGAGTTCAGTAATTTCCACGGCAGATGCCATATTTTAGCGCAGGCCCGGAGCGAAGTCGCAGCCCTCCAGCAGTATGCCGGACTGTTTTCGCGCAAATGGACTAAGGGTCAATGGAAGCGGCATCTTGGCGCGCATGGCCCGTGGATCGCCCTGGTGAACGCGCTTGCAGGATTTTAGTGATTTCCAGGGCAGTTGCCTTATTACTGCCCGGAGCAAAGTCGCGGCCGCTACCAGTACCGGTACTATTTTTGCGGAAACGGACTAATATGACGCGTGGAATCCGCACATAAGTACAGGGGACCTAATCCGGAGGTCCCACGGGTGGTCCGAGGAGGAGGAGAAATGACGATGAGATGCAAAGAAATTGGCGTATTGATCACGATCTTTACCATGGCGACCAATGCGAGTCCGCAATCGCTGCCCAACCTGTTCCCGCTCCCCAATGGCAGCGGGCTGCTGGAAACATACAATGTCAACAATGCCCCGATTAGCTTAAAGGGAGCGTTCTTTCAAGTGCTCGGCACGAACGGAAGGTCTTGTGCCTCCTGCCACCTGCCTACGGAAGGCTGGGGTGTGTCCGCCGCCGAGGTCCAGTTGCGTTTCCTTCTGACGCAAGGCATGGACCCCATCTTCCGCACCAACGACGGCTCGGTCTGCGATCAGGGCATCGATACATCGACATTGCAGGGCCGCCGAAAAGCTTACAGCCTTTTACTGAGCCGCGGCCTGATTCGCATCGCGCTGGCCATGCCGGCGGGTGCTGAGTTTACCGTGGCGAACGTAAGCAATCCCTACGGATGCAGTGATAGATCGACCCTGTCCATGTACCGCCGTCCGTTGCCCGCAACCAACCTGCAATTCCTTAGCACCGTCATGTGGGATGGGCGCGAGTCCACTCCGCCGACCACGCAGAAGATCACTTACCCGAATACCGGGCAGTTGCTGGCCGATCTGGCTCAACAAGCGATCGATGCCACGACCGGACACGCGCAGGGCGCCGTCCCCACGGCCGCTCAAGTGCAGGACATCGTGAATTTCGAGACATCCTTGCGGACCGCTCAGGCCTATGACTATCGCGCGGGCGCATTGAACGCGAATGGAGCCACCGGCGGACCCGTCGCGCTTGCGTCACAGCCATTCTTCGTTGGGATCAACGATTCGTTTCCCCCCAGCTTTGGCTTCAATCCAACGGGCGCCGCGTTTAATCCGAACATCTTTAGTTTATTTACCGCCTGGGTGAATTCGCAGTCCAGCCAGCGGGCCAGCATCGCGCGCGGCGAAGCCTTGTTCAATTCAAAACCGATCACTATTTCCGGTGTCGCGGGCATCAACGATGTGGTTGGGCTCCCGGCGTCGTTTTCCGGCACTTGTGGAACCTGTCACGATTCGCCCAACGCCGGCGATCACTCGGTTTCAGCGGCGTTGAACATTGGAGTAGGGGATGTGACCAATCCCCTGGGCGTCAGTTATCTTCCCGTGTTCACGTTGGTGAACAACACCACTAACGAAACCGTGCAAACAACGGATCCGGGGCGCGCGATAGTCACTGGAAAATGGGCAGACATCGGCAAGGTCAAGGGTCCGATCCTGCGCGGGCTCGCCAGCCGTGCGCCGTACTTTCACAATGGCTCCGCCGCCAGCCTGCAGGATGTGCTGGTCTTCTACGACAAGCGGTTCAACATTGGTTTTACGAATCAGGAAGAGGCTGATCTGATTGCATTCCTGAACTCGCTCTGAGGCCTCGGCAATCGCTTGGATACGTTGTGAGGAACACACGCGCTCCGCCTTAACACACTGCTGGAGTAACTTGCATGAAAACACTGCCGATGCCGAATCCCACCGAGGACCAGGACAGCAAAGACGTTCATGAAGTTAAAACAGCTCTCTTCACTTCTTCGGGGGGCGGTGCAAGCTATCAGCAGGTCCAGCAGGCCTCCGCGATAGCCAATTGTCCCGTCGCTGCGCTACTCGCTGCTATGGCGTTTACTTCGGTGGGGCGCGGAATGATCCAGGGCATGGTCTCGCCGCCCAAGACGGGGGCGGTGCGGACGGACCTGTCCAAACTACCCGCCGACACTCTCAGCAATCCGCCACCGGCGCCTTACTTGGATTCTCAGCGTTTCTTCACGGTAAAGCTCGTAAGCGGAGCCGTGGAAACAAGCGACGTCCTGTACACCAATGATGGCGACCGCGACAGCTGGTCCATTCTCTATTTGCACGACCCGAGCGGGCAATCCATCTGGGGAAGCATCATCGAAAAAGCGCTGGCTCAAAGCCTGGGGAGTTACCAGGAGTTCAACGTGACCAAGTTACAAACCAACGATTTCTGGCACATCATCACGGGCGCGTGGCCCGGCGTCCTGACTGTTGAGGCCGGAACGCCGGAATCAGACATCGTCAACGCGGCCAAGAACTCCGTGAACAAGCCTTCGATTGCGGCCTCCAAGGATGACCTTGCGATCGTTGGGGGCAGCAAATCCGACGCGGATAATGTGACCAGCTTTCACGGCCACGCGATGATAGGCGTTCAAGGTCCTAAGATTAAGCTCTACGATCCGGCAAAGGCCAAAGAGCTGCAAGTGACCCCGGCCGAATTCAAACGTACGATGAAAGCGATCGTCTTTCAGAAATAGAGAACGTGCCACGCTGTAAGATAGCCCAAAGTACCCTGGGCGCTATCGCGCGGGAGCGGCATCGAGCGGATTCAGACCTCTCTTATAGCCGGGATCCATGGCGGCCAGGTCCGTCCGATAACTGACCGAGTTGGCGGTGGGGAAATCGGCGGGAACCTTCTGCGTCACCTTGCCGGTTGCGGCCCATTCGGTCCCGCGCTGAAAGGTGACCACGAAATCCACCGAGCTGAGCGCGTTGATATCGTGCCCCAGCGTGGTATGGAACACGCGGCCGCGGCCGTAGCTGAGGGCCATCAACATTGGTTCATCGTGACCGGTTCCGTTGTTGGCGGGATCGGAATAAGCAGTGGCGAGAACCGACATATTCTTCCCGGGGCCGCGGAGCCGGGCGTACAGTTCATCGCCTTGATGCATCCAAAGCTTGGGCAGACCATTGGTAATGGGATGATCCTGACGAACCACAATCTGAAATGGCGTACGGCGGCCGTGGCTGCCGGCAGGGCCCGGAGCTGGATCGGAAACCAGCTTGTCGTCTTTGAAATACCAGAACGGGCCATTTTTCTCAGTTCGGCCGCGCCAGCCTCCCACGCCGATCATTTCGTTGAACGCCGGCCAGTTGGGGAACGCGTTGTCGGAGGCATGCACGCTGACGAAGCCTCCGCCGCCGCGCACGTAATTCTCAAACGACGCCTTTAATTCCGCCGGCCAGCGCTCGTCGGGCGCGTCGTAATTCCACACCACCACCGCATACTTCGCGAAATCGGGGTGAAACGCGCTGAAGTCGCCGCCGGCGGGAGGCGCGGTTACGACATCTATCTGGAACAGGCCGGTCTCATCGAGTTCCTTCCGCAGAACGGGCGTGGTGAGCTGCCATTTGTGATAAGGACCGGCGCTTTCGCCGTCGAGGAGCATGACTCGAATCGGGGGACGAATCGCGGACTGCCGGAATTTCTGCGCCGCCGGCTAAGGGCAGGGCAAACGCGTACAGCGAGCTGCCGCCGCCCACGACCAGATACTGTCGGCCGTCCAGCTCATAAGAGATTGGAGCATTTCCAATCCTCTGGATGGACTGGTGCCAGAGCGTGGCGCCGTCGCTCGATCGCAGAGCCATTACATTGCCGGCCACGTCGCCACTGAACGTTACGCCAGTTTCCGTGGTGAGCACGCCGGCGGTGCCTGCGCCATCGCCGATCGGATGGTTCCATACGATCTTTCCTGTCCGGTAATCGATGGCGCGAAGGAAAGCCCTGCCCGCAACGCCATAATCGGCGCCGGCCCAACCGTAGGCTCCGTGCTCGGGTTTGAAGAAATAGATTCCGTAGCCGTCCTGAGCGCTCACGATGAACAGGCCGGTTCGCGGATCAAAACTCGGCGGGCGGAAGTTGGTGGCGCCGTTCTCGTTGGGCGCTACCAGGACACCGCTCCTTTGCGGAAACTTGGCTGGATTCGGAATCGGGCGTCCTTGGGGATCGATTCCCTTGGCCCAGTTCACGGTGGCAAATGGGGTGGTGAGCAAGCTCTTGCCATTCGTCCGGTCGAGGACGAAGAAGTATCCATTGCGCGAGGCTTGCATCAACAGCTTGCGCGGCTGGCCGTTGAAATCGGCATCCACCAGCACGGGGACCTCGTTCGCATCCCAATCGTGTGTGTCGTGCGGCGAGACCTGGAAGCCCCAGACCAGTTTCCCGGTGTCCGGGTTTAACGCGACGATGCTGCAGGTCCAGGGATTATCGCCGGGCCGGGCTTCGCCATTCAGAACCGGTGTTGGATTCCCAGTGCCAACGAAGACCAGATTGAGCACGGGATCGTAAGTGCCGGTGGTCCACATCTGGCCGCCGGTTGCGCCGCCGCTATTGGGTTCTTTCGGCCGGGCGGAGGCGTGCTGTAAAAAATCCACTGCGTCTCGCCGGTATCCGCGTCGATCGATTTCAACTGACCGGGCAGGTTATCGAAATCGCCGGAGACGCCGACCAGGACGTGATTGCGCACGACGAGAGGAGCGTTGGTCGACCAATAACCCTTGTTGGAATCGGCAATGACGACGTTCCATTTGACCTTCCCGTTTTTGGCATTGAGCGCGATCAGATGGCAGTCCGGGGTGGTGAGGTATACGGTGTCCTTGTAAATAGCCGCGCCGCGGTGGCCGATGTGGAACGCGTTGTTGGGAGGATTCTGGTAATGCCAGAGTTGCCTGGCGGTGCGAGCGTCGATGGCCCAGATGTTGTCCGGCGTGGTGATGTAGATCACGCCGTTCGCGACAATCGGCGAAGCCTTGATCTGTTGATTCTGGTGGGTCTCGAAGCGCCACACCGGCTGGAGCTGGCCGACATTTTCGGGAGTAATCTGGCTCAGGCTGGTATGCCGTTCGCCGGAGTAGGTGCCGTGAAACGTGAGCCAGCTATCGGCCGGCGGGTGCAGCAGTTCGTTCGAATCCACGCTTTGTGCGTGCAGAAGCGACATGAGAACGATTGCCATTCCGAAACTGGTGAGAGCGCGCATGTTGCTTTTTTATTTCAAGGTGAGCAAATAGGCGTAGACGTTGTGCATGTCTTCGTCCGTGTATTTCGCGAGTTGATCGAAGTGCGCCGACATTGGATTTTCGATTTTAAACTTTACGGAGTTTTTTTCGTATTTTTGGCGCTCGCCGGAGGGATCGATTATTACGATCGTGAACTCGTCTTCGCTGGCCAATGGCGCAACGATGGTCTGGCCCGAAGGAAGCCACACAGTAACTTTTGGACGTGCGGGAGCGGGACGCCCGCCGGGGTAAAGCATCCGTTGCAACAGGGCCAGTCCCTCATACCGAGAGGCGATTCCGGCCAGGTCGCCGGTAGCGGAGTGGCACGCGGCGCAACCGCCGGCTCCGTTGAAATAGAGGCGGCCGGCCGCGGCATCACCGGTTGCCAAGTCCGCGTCGTCCACCGAGCGGCGGCCGCCGCCGAGCGCTTCGGCCTTGGTCTTTTGGTTGTGGATGAAAGCGACGATCGCGGCCAAATCCGCATCGCTCAGGCGAAAGGCCGGCATACCCTGGTCCGGGCGTCCAGCACGAACCAGCGGTCCGATCTTATCGCCACGATTGTCTTCGGCCACCAGGTTGGAGCGAGTGAGGTCCGGACCAGTTTCGCCACCCGCGGCGTCACGGCCATGGCAGAAGCCGCACTGCGAGGTGAAGCGCAACTCGCCAGCCTGAATCTGAGCGATCGAGTAGGTCTGTGGCGTGACTGTTTCGGGCGGACGCTCGGAGGCGGGGCTTTGCGTGGGATCACGGGGCAAAGCTTTCCTTTTAAGCCCGGATGATGCCGCGGGTGCTTGCGCGATCGACATGCTCGCGGCAACGGCGGCGATCGACAAGATGCAGAGAAGTTGCCTCATCCTCTCAGCAATACTGTCGAAAATCGTGCCGGAATGCAACTTGATGCGATTGGACAGGCTGATAGCGCTTCACGAAGCAGTGGTTGAGTAATTTCGGTGGAGGTGAGATTCGAACTCACGACCTCTTCCATGCCCATTTAAGAACCACACGGGCTCCAGGACTCCACACCGGGACGGTAGCGTGCTTTCACGCGCGCGGTTGCAGGTCGTGGTTCGCGGCTTCGAGAGCGAGCTTGCCATTTCGCAATATTGCGAATAGACTGGGATCGAGTGCCCAAGACCAGAGTCGCCCTCTACCAGGAGGAAGACGGATCATGCCCGTTCATCGAGTGGTTCGACAAGTTACCGGCGAAAGTGCAGGACAAGTGCTACCTCCGGTTGGAGCGCCTGCGCGAGATGGGCCACGAACTGCGTCGACCCGAAGCGGACTTCCTGCGAGACGGCATCTACGAACTGCGCGTCAGCCTGGGAGGCGTTCATCACCGGATCCTGTACTTCTTCCACGGCGCGATTGCGGCCGTGGTCTCTCACGGTCTTGTGAAAGAGCGGGTGGTCCCGCCGAAAGAGATCGATCGCGCCGTCGAACGCAAGAAGCGGTTTGAGGCGAATCCGGCGAAGCACACTTATGAGGAGGCTTGACGATGCCAGATAACAAAGCAAAGACGCTGAAACCGACCAGCGACGCGGTGGAGATCCTTCACCGCCGGTTCTACGAAGGCAAGCCGGCCCGGCTGAAGAACCTGGAAGAGGCGCGCGCGAACGAAGAGATCGCCCGCAAAATCCAGGAACTGAGGGCAGCGGCGGCCCTCACCCAAACTCAACTTGCCAAGCTCATAGGCACCACCGCATCGGTCATCTGCCGCCTTGAGGACGCCGATTATGAGGGCCACTCCCTGGCGATGTTGCGCAGGATAGCGGGCGCGTTGAATCAGCGGGTCGAGATCCGTTTTATACCGATCCGGCGTTCGGCATAGGCACGGGACGCAACTTTCAAATTGTGTCTGGGCACAGGCGGGCATAAGTATCCAATCGTGATCGATCGCGGCGCATTAAAGGGGCCGGGCGGTACAAGGGAGACATGATGGGCGACATCAACTCATTCGCACTCCAACAGGCCGAGGCAGCGGCGGCAAAGCTGTGGGCGCTTCGGGAGCGCTCCGTACCCAATCTCCGGTGGCGCGATCATCCAGCGCCACATCGAGCAGGCGGTCACGAACACCGCAATTGCTTTCGCTATCCATGCTCGGCGAATTTTGGACAACGAGGGCCGTTCGCGCTAAAATCATGCGCTTGATCAAGCGTTTCGCCGTTGGTCCCCGGCGGATGGGTCTGACCAAGGTGAATGCTTCTCCGTGACGCTCTTAACTACCTTATCCACGCCACGGAGTTTGAGGTTCAGTACAGCGGCTACCGGACGATGCATCGACGATTCACGGTGGTGCAATCGGAGTCATTTATCTCTCAACCCG
>CAVXGM010000026.1:0-28511 GCA_963761265.1 Bryobacterales bacterium | reverse complement strand
GCTGGCTCAAAGCCTGGGGAGTTACCAGGCGTTCAACGTGACCAAGCTGCAAACCAACGATTTCTGGCACATCATTATAGGCGCGTGGCCCGGCGTCCTGACTGTTGACGGCGGAACGCCGGAATCAGACATCGTCAACGCTGCCAAGAGCTCCGTGAACAAGCCTTCGATTGCGGCCTCCAAGGATGACCTTGCGATCGGTAGGGGGCGCAGCAAAGCCGACGTGGAGAATGCTACGGCTTTCACGGCCACGCCCTGCTTTCACGGCCACGCCCAGCTTTCACGGCCACGCCCTGCTTTCACGACCACGCCATGATAGGCGTTCAAGGTCCTAAGATTAAGCTGTACGATCCGGCAAAGGTCAAAGAGCTGCAAGTGACCCCGGCCGAATTCAAACGTACGATGAAAGCCATCGTCTTTCAGAAATAGAGAACGTGCCACGCTGTAAGATAGCTCAAAGTACCTGGGCGCTATCGCGCGGGGGCGGCATCCAGAGGATTCAGGCCGCGCTTGTAGCCTGGATCCATGGCGGCGAGGTCCGTCCGATAACTGACCGAGTTGGCGGTGGGGAAATCGGCGGGAACCTTCTGCGTCACCTTGCCGGTTGCGGCCCATTCCGTCCCGCGCTGAAAGGTCACCACGAAATCCACCGAGCTCAGCGCGTTGATATCGTGCCCCAGCGTGGTATGGAACACGCGGCCGCGGCCGTAGCTGAGGGCCATCAACATCGGCTCATCGTGACCGGTTCCGTTGTTGGCGGGATCGGAATACGCGGTCGCGAGAACCGTCATATTCTTTCCGGGGCCGCGAAGCCTGGCGTAAAGTTCATCACCCTGATGCATCCAAACCTTGGGCAGACCATTGGTGATGGGATGATCCTGACGAACCACAATCTGAAATGGCGTGCGCCGGCCGTGGCTGCCGGCAGGCCCCGGCGCGGGATCGGAAACCAGCTTGCCTTCTTTGTAATACCAAAACGGTCCATTTTTCTCCGTTCGGCCGCGCCAGCCTCCCACGCCGATCATCTCGTTAAACGCAGACCCACTTGGGGAACGCATTATCGGCGGCATGCACGCTGACGAAGCCTCCGCCACCACGAACGTAATTCTCAAATGACGCCTTTAACTCCGCCGGCCAGCGCTCATCCGGCGCATCGTAATTCCACACCACCACTGCATACTTGCTGAAATCGGGGTGGAACGTGCTGAAATCGCCGCCAGCGGGAGGCGCTGTTACGACATCCACCTGGAACAGTCCGGTCTCCATCAAGCTCCTTGCGGAGCACCGGCGTGGTCAGCTCCCACTTGTGATAGGGACCGCCGCTTTCGCCATCCAGCAGCATCACTCGGATCGGGTCCGCGCAAAAGCAACGCTCACGAGCATCAATGCGACGAAAAATTGCATCAGCGCTTTCTTTACTCAGTTTCTCTGACGGCAGGGCAAACGCGTACAGCGAGCTGCCGCCGCCCACTACCATATATTGTCTGCCGTCCAGCTCATAAGTGATGGGGCCGTTTCCGATCCTCCCGATGGGCTGGTGCCAGAGCGTCGCGCCGTCGCTGGTCCGCAGCGCCATCACGTTGCCGGAAACGTCGCCGCTGAATGTCACGCCGGTCTCCGTGGTGAGCACGCCGGCCGTGCCTGCGCCGTCGCCGATGGGATGGTTCCATACGATCTTTCCGGTCTGGTAATCGATGGCGCGGAGGAACGCCCTGCCCGCGACGCCATAATCGGCGCCGGCCCAACCGTAGGCTCCGTGCTCGGGCTTGAAGAAATAGATTCCGTAGCCGTCCTGAGCGCTCACGATGAACAGGCCGGTCCGCGGATCAAAACTCGGCGGGCGGAAATTGGTGGCGCCGCTCTCGTTGGGCGCGACCAGGACGCCGCTCCTTGCTGGAAACTTGGCGGGATTCGGAATCGGGCGTCCCTTCGCATCGATTCCCTTGGCCCAGTTCACCGTGGCGAACGGAGTGGTCAGCAAACTCTTGCCATTCGTCCGGTCGAGCACGAAGAAGTAGCCGTTGCGCGACGCCTGCATCAACAGCTTGCGCGGCTGGCCGTTGAAATCGGCATCCACCAGCACCGGCACTTCGTTCGCATCCCAATCGTGCGTATCGTGCGGCGAGACCTGGAAGCCCCAGACCAGTTTCCCGGTGTCCGGGTTCAGCGCGACGATGCTGCAGGTCCAGGGATTATCGCCGGGCCGGGCTGCTCCATTCAGCACCGGCGTGGGATTCCCCGTGCCAACGTAGACCAGATTGAGAGCGGGATCGTAGGTGCCGGTGGTCCACATCTGGCCGCCGGTTGCGCCGCCGCTGTTTGGTTCCTTCGCGCCGGGCGGAGGCGTGCTGTAAAAAATCCACTGCGTCTCGCCGGTATCGGCGTCGATCGATTTCAACTGGCCCGGCAGGTTATCGAAATCGCCAGAGACGCCGACCAGGACGTGATTCCGCACGATGAGCGGAGCGTTGGTCGACCAGTAACCCTTGTTGGAATCGGCGATCACGACGTTCCATTTGACTTTTCCGTCTTTGGCATTCAGCGCGATCAGGTGGCAGTCCGGCGTAGTCAAGTAGACGGTGTCCTTGTAAATAGCCGCGCCGCGGTGGCCGATGTGGAACGCGTTGTTGGGAGGATTCTGGTAATGCCAGAGTTCCTTGCCGGTGCGGGCATCGACCGCCCAGATGTTGTCCGGCGTGGTGACGTAGATCACGCCGTCCGCGACAATCGGCGAAGCTTTGATCTGTTGATTCTGGCCGGTCTGGAACCGCCAAACCTGTTGCAGCTGGCCGACATTTTCCGGAGTAATCTCGGTCAGGCTGGTATGCCGTTCGCCGGAGTAGTCGCCGTGAAACGTGAGCCAGCTATCCGCCGGCGGGTGGAGCAGTTCGTTCGGATCGACGCCTTGGGCGTACAGCAAGCGCCGTGAGGAACGATCCGCCATGCCGAAACTGGACAGAGCGCGCGCATGTTGCTTCTCTATTTCAAGGTGAGCAAATAGGCGTAGACGTTGTGCATGTCTTCGTCGGTGTATTTCGCCGAGTTGATCGAAGTGCGCCGACATCGGGTTTTCGATCTTAAACTTCACGGAGCTTTTTTCGTAGTTTTGGCGCGCTCCGGAGGGATCGAGTACTACGATCGTGAACTCATCCTCGCTGGCCAATGGCGCAACGATGGTCTGGCCCGACGGAAGCCACAGGTAACTTTCGGACGCGCCGGAGCGGGCGCCCGCTGGGATACAGCATCCGTTGCAACAGAGCCAGTCCCTCATATCGAGAGGCGATTCCGGCCAGATCGCCGGTAGCGGAATGGCACGCCGGAGCAGCCACCCGCTCCGTTGAAATAGCGGCGGCCGGCCGCGGCATCTCCGGTTGCCAAGTCCGCGGCGTCCACGGAACGGCGGCCGCCGCCCAGCGCTTCGGCCTTGGTCTTCTGGTCGTGGATGAAAGCGACGATCGCGGCCAAATCCGCATCGCTCAGGCTAAAGGCGGGCATACCCTGGTCCGGGCGTCCAGCGCGAACCAGCGGTCCGATCTTATCGCCACGATTGTCTTCGGCGACCAGCTTGGAGCGAGTGAGGTCCGGCCCTGTTTCTCCGCCCGCGGCGTCACGGCCATGGCAGAAGCCGCACTGCGAGGTAAATCGCAACTCGCCGGCCTGAATCTGTCGCGATCGAGTAGGTCTGTGGCGTGACCTGTTTGCGGCGGACGCTGCGAGGCCGGGCTTTGCGTGGGATCACGGGGCGGAGCTTTCGTGTTGACTCTCGGCTGTCGCCGCGGGCGCTTGCGCGATCGACCATGCCCGCGGCAATGGCGGCGATCGACAAGATCCACGAGAAGTTGCCTCATCCTCTCAGCAATACTGTCGAAAATCGCGCCGGAATGCAACTTGATGCGATTGGACAGGCTGATAGCGCTTCACGAAGCAGTGGTTGAGTAATTTCGGTGGAGGTGAGATTCGAACTCACGACCTCTTCCATGCCATTTAAGAACCACACGGACTCCAGGACTCCACACCGGGACCGTCGCGTGCTTTCACGCGCGCGGTTGCAGGCCGTGGTTCGCGGCTTCGCGAGCGAGCTTGCCATTTCGCAATATTGCGAATAGAATGAGATCGAGTGCCCAAGACCAGAGTCGCCCTCTACCAGGAGGAAGACGGATCATGCCCGTTCATCGAGTGGTTCGACAAGTTACCGGCGAAAGTGCAGGACAAGTGCTACCTCCGATTGGAGCGCCTGCGCGAGATGGGCCACGAACTGCGTCGGCCCGAAGCGGACTTCCTGCGCGACGGCATCTACGAACTGCGCGTCAGCCTGGGAGGCGTTCATCACCGGATCCTGTACTTCTTTCACGGCGCGATTGCGGCCGTGGTCTCTCACGGTCTTGTGAAAGAGCGGGTAGTCCCGCCGAAAGAGATCGATCACGCCGTCGAGCGCAAGAAGCGGTTTGAGGCGAATCCGGCGAAGCACACTTATGAGGAGGCTTGACCATGCCAGACAAAAAAGCCAAGACACTGAAACCGACCAGCGATGCGGTGGAGATCCTTCACCGCCGGATCTACGAAGGCAAGCCGGCCCGGCTGAAGAACCTGGAAGAGGCGCGCGCGAATGAAGAGATCGCCCGCAAAATCCAGGAACTGAGGGCAGCGGCGGCCCTCACCCAAACTCAACTTGCCAAGCTCATCGGCACCACCGCATCGGTCATCTGCCGCCTTGAGGACGCCGATTATGAAGGCCACTCCCTGGCGATGTTGCGCAGGATAGCGGGCGCGTTGAATCAGCGGGTCGAGATCCGTTTTGTACCGATTCGGCGGTCGGCATAGGCCACGGGACGCAACTTTCAAATTGTGTCTGGGCACAGGCGGGCGTAAGTATCCAATCGTGATCGATCGCGGCGCATTAAAGGGGCCGGGCGCTACAAGGGAGACATGATGGGCGACATCAACTCATTCGCACTCCAACAGGCCGAGGCAGCGGCGGCAAAGCTGTGGGCGTTCGGGAGCGCTCCGTACCCAATCTCCGGTGGCGCGATCATCCAGCGCCACATCGAGCAGGCGGTCACGAACACCGCAATTGCTTTCGCTATCCATGCTCGGCGAATTTTGGACAACAAGGCCGTACGCACTAAATTCGTGCTTGATGAACCGTTTCGCATTTGGTCCCCAGCAGATGGTCTGACCAAGGTGAATGCTCTCCGTGACGCTCTTAACTACATTATCCACGCCACGGAGTTTAAGGTTGGATTTGAGCGGCTTCCGGACGATGCATCGACGATTCACGGTGGTGCAATCGGAGTCATTTATCTCTCAACCCGAACCGACCAACGTGACGAAGCACTGATCGACGTCTTCGCGCTGGCTTCGTGTTTCTTTCACCAGGTCTTGCCCGAACTGCATGTCCTGGACAGACCGTCCGCACCTGAAGCGGTTCATTGAGTTGATGTGTGCGTAGATCATCGATCAACAGCCGTCGTGTATCGTCACCCAAAAGAAGCGGGCGGGGTCAAATTTTCGCCAGTTTGGACTCCAAAGGGACTCCGCGTGACCTCTTCCGCGACGTGGAAGAGCGCAACCATTTTCGTAAGTCTATGTTTTAGTGGGCTTTGTTTTGGTGGACCTGGTGAGATTCGAACTCACGACCTCTTCCATGCCATGGAAGCGCGCTCCCAACTGCGCCACAGGCCCATTCCTGGTGCGTTTTCAATATATCATGCGGTCCGCTACCATGGTCACCGGGAGCTATCCGAGCAATTATCGATGACGCGGGACCAAGCCTGGGATTTGCTGTGCGAGTTCACCAAATCGGATGGCCTGCGGCGGCACGCGCTGGCGGTGGAGACGTGCGTGACGGCATACGCGCGGAAGTTCGGCGAAGACGAAGCCAAGTGGTCCCTGACGGCGCTGCTGCATGATTTCGATTGGGAGATTCATCCCACGGTGCCCGATCATCCGATGAAGGGCGAACCGATTCTGGCCGCGCGCGGCGTGGACGCCGAGATCCGGCGGGCCATTTTGTCGCATGCCGATTTCAGCGGCGTGCCGCGCGAATCGCTGCTCGAGAAGACGCTGTTTGCCTGCGACGAGCTGGCTGGATTCCTTACCGCGTGCTCCTATGTGAAGCCGGGCCGGAGCATTCACGAGGTGGACGTGAAGTCGGTACGAAAGAAATTGAAGGACAAAGCCTTTGCGCGCTCGGTGAATCGGGACGATATCACCAACGGGGCGGTTGAGTTGAATGTGGATCTGGACCAGCACATCGAGTTTTGCATTGATGCGATGCGGCAGCGCGCGGCTGAGTTGGGGCTGGCAGGCGAGGATCCGCAGCCTCAGGCGGAACACGCAGCGCCGCAAAATTGATGCAGGCCGCCGCCGGGATCAGTCGGGCTCGCGCAAAGATTTGACGGTGTGAACGTAGCGCCGCGCCAGTTCCTCGATCCAATCGGCCTCGCGAATGGCGATGGCGCGCTGCGGGATCAGGTCCGCGCCTATACCGACGGCGGTGGCTCCGGCCGCCAGGTACTTGCCCGCCGTTTGCTGATTCACGCCTCCGGCTGCGATGAAAGCCACGTGGGGGAACGGACCCTTCAGGGCGTGGAGGTAATCGACGCCGCCCACCTGGGCGCAGGGAAAGATTTTGACGAAGTCGGCGCCCGCTTTCACCGCCGCTATGATTTCGCTGGGCGTTAAAGCGCCTGGAATCACGGTTACGCCGGCCTGGACGGCAAATTGGACGATCTCCAGGTCCAGTCCCGGACTGGTGATGAATTTGGCTCCAGCGGCCAGGCAGGCGCGCGCCGTCTCCAGGTCCAGGACCGTCCCGGCGCCGACCACCATGTGCGGATGTTTCTTGATCAGGCGCGCGATCAATTCGGTGGCATTGGGAACCGTCATGGTCAGTTCCACGATCGGCAGGCCGCCGCGGGAAACCGCTTCGGCGGCGAACAGCGCGTCGTCGGCATTCGCGGCGCGAACCGCCGGTATGATTGCCAGGTCGGCAATCCGCGCGCGCACTTGTTCCTTCGTCATCGATCCGATGTCCTCCGTTATCAGTGGAGCACCAACGGACGGCGGCGAGCAACAGTTTGTAAATTCATCGCGATCGGTTAACGGACCATGCGTTCACGGGATTGTGAACGCGGCACGCAGGAGTGCGTGCGCCGCGATTGGGATACGCACCTTAGCGGGTGTGAGTGAGGATGGATCCGGCGATGGCGCCGAGCGGCAGAACGGTATCCACGGCGCCGCGCTTGATGGCCTCATTGGGCATTCCGAAGACTACCGAAGTGGCTTCGTCCTGCGCGATGGTAGCGGCGCCGGCTTCTTTCATTTCGAGCATGCCGCGGGCGCCGTCGTCGCCCATTCCGGTCATGATCACGGCCACCGCATTTCGTCCGGCATAGCGCGCCGCCGAACGAAACAGCACGTCCACCGAAGGGCGGTGGCGGGAAACCAGCGGGCCGTCCTTGATGTCGACGAAGTAGCGCGCTCCGCTGCGCTTGAGCAGCGCGTGATGATTGCCCGGAGCAATCAACGCGCGTCCGCGCAGCACGGTATCGTTGCTTTCGGCTTCTTTTACGGAGATGCGGCACAGGCTGTCCAGACGATTGGCGAACGCGCGGGTGAACACTTCCGGCATATGCTGCACGATCACGATGCCGGGAGCATCGGCGGGCAGCGCTTCGAGCAGCGAGCGCAGCGCCTCGGTTCCGCCGGTGGAGGCGCCGATCACCACGACCTTTTCGGTGGTTTCGAGCATCGCGCCCGTGGCCCGGGAGAGAATCGCGTCGGCGGTGAGCTTGGGCTCGATGACGCGGCGCGGTGTGTAAACGCTGCAGCCGCGCCCCGGCGGCCGCTTTGACGGCTTCGCACAGCAGTACCGACGATTCCTCCAGGAATCGCTGGCTCCCCAGGCGCGGCTTGGCGATGATATCCACGGCTCCGTATTCGAGCGCCCGGAGCGTGCTCTGCGCGCCCTCTTCGGCCAGGCTGGAACAGATGATCACCGGGATGGGATGCTGGCTCATGATCTTTTGCAGGAAGGTCAGACCGTCCATGCCGGGCATCTCGATATCGAGCGTGATTACGTCCGGCACTTGTTCGCCGATCCGCTCGGCGGCGACGAACGGATCGCTGGCGGTGCCGATCACCTCGATAGCCGGATCCGAGGACAGGATCTCGCTCAGCGTGCGGCGCACCACCGCGGAATCGTCGACGATGAGGACGCGAATTTTCGGGGCGCTCATGCCGTGGCTTCGCTCGCTTCCAGCCGGTACACCAGCACCTCTCCGGTGCCGGTGTGGAAGTGAATTCTCCGGCCGCGCGTTCCGCCCAGGTCGGACGCGGCCACTCGGAATCCTTCCTGCTCCAGAACCTCGTAGCGCCGCCTGGCAATTCAAGCGACCCGACCGTGGGCCGGTCGGCGCGCTCGCGGAGCGAGGGGGAGCACATCGGCGCCGCCGAACAACTTCACTTGCACTTCGTCGCGCCGCGCACCGAGGGCGTCAAATTGCTGGGCCAGGTAGCGAATGCTGAAGTCCACGTAGCGGTGGCCGTCGGAGAGGCTCGCGCCGGGGGGCCAAACCAGCGGGCAGCGGGGCAGCACGCCATGGCACAGCGCGCCGGCGCCCAATCGCTTGCTCCAGAACGTGACGCTCACGCACGATCCCAAAATGGTTCGCAGGATGGCGGGCGTGCGCGCGAGATACAGTTCTCCCGGTTGCAGGTTCAAGTCCGGAAGAACTGGGCCGGCGTTCGATCATGCGGGTTTCCTGTAGGCGGACGGCGCGACCGGAATTAACGGCAGGTCCATGCCTTGCAGCGACTCGGAGTGGCCGGCGAAAAAATATCCGCCCGGCGCCAGTTGCCGGGTGAGTTTTTTCAGCAGACGCTCCTGGGTGGGCCGGTCGAAGTAAATGATGACGTTCCGGCAGAAGATGATCTCGGGCGCCTGGGGCAGGCCGAAATCGGCGTCCATGAAATTGAGGCGCCGAAAATCGACCAGCGCGCGCAGTTCGGGAACCACTCGCAGCATCTGGGACGCGGGATCGCGGCTGCGCATGAAATATTTTCGCCGCAAGGCGCGGGGCACCGGGCTCACCAGATCGGACTGGAAGATGCCCATGCGGGCCTTGGCCAAGACCTCGGTCGAGATGTCGGTGGCCAGGATGCTGAAGCGGAATCCGGGGCTGGTTTGGGCATACTCGCTGAGGACCATCGCCAGCGTGTAAGGCTCTTCGCCGGTGGAGCAGCCGGCGCTCCAGACCAGCGAAGTGCGGCTGACGCCATGGCGCGCCGCCAGATCGGGCAGCGCAGTGGATACCAGATATTCGAAATGGCCTGCCTCGCGGAAAAAATCGGTTTTGTTGGTGGTGACGACGTCGATCAGGTGGACCAGCTCGTTGGCTATGCCGTCTGGCCCGAACACCTGGTCGCAGTATTCGGCCAGCGACGCCATATTCAGGCTCCGCATCCGGCGCTTGAGCCGGATCTCCAGCATGGTCTTCTTTTCCGGCTCCAGGTTGATGCCGGACTCGGCGTAGATCAACTCGCGCAGCCTTTCGAAATCGGCGTTGCACAACTCCTCATTTCGTGTGCTCACGACTCTTCGTTCCGTGTATTCAAGGTGCAAATCCCCGCATGCCTGCCATCGAAACCGGGCCCGGGTATCGGTCCGCTGCGCTCAGGCGTGGACTTCCGCCAGGGGCTTGTTGAGCTCCACGCCGCGCACCGCCGAGAGCTCTTCGGCCGAGAAGATGCGGTCGATGTCCAGGATCATGATGAATTGCGAATCGCGTTTCCCCATGCCCTTGATGAAATCGGTCCGGATCTGGGTGCCGATTTTGGGCGCCGGTTGAATCTGGTCCGGCTCCAGGTCGATCACTTCCTCCACCGAATCGGCCAGAGCGCCGATGATGGTCGCCTCGCCATCCAGCAGCATCTCCACCACCACCACGCAGGTGTTGACCGTTTTCTCGGTCTTGGACATCTCGAAGCACAGCCGCAGATCCACCACCGGCACCACGTTGCCCCGCAGATTGATGACGCCGCTCATGAAGTCGGGCGTGCGGGGAATCTTCGTGATGGTGGTGAAATCGAGTACCTCCCGCACTTTCGCCACGTCGGTGGCAAAGACCTCCTCGCCCAGTTTGAAGGTCAGGTACTGCCGCGTCTCGGTAATCTCGGTCGCGCTCATAATTGGTTTCCTTTCGCATTCCGCGGTTGAGGCGCGGGCGGGGAAGCACCCGCGCCGGAACATTGACTCAGGGTTCGAATTCCTAATCCGCTAATAGCGTTCGAATTCCTTGTCCACCTGGTCGCCGGTCTCTCTCATTTTGAGAGACACCCCGGACTTGCCGGGCTTCTTGGAGCCAGGGGACACGCCGTGCGTCACGGGGCTGTGCGTCACGGCCTCCTTGAGTTTTCCCAGCGTGTTGGCGGGCTTGGGGCCTGCCGGTCGCGCGGCCGGCGCATTGTCCTGTGTCGCCGGTGCGGAAGAACCCGAGCGCGCTGACCAGCTGGTCCGACTGGCCGGTGAGCTCTTCGGTGGTGGAAGCCATCTCTTCGGCCGCCGAAGCGTTCTGCTGGATCACCTTCTCCAGTTGCTGCAGCGCTTTGTTGATCTGTTCGGAGCCGGCGTCCTGTTCCTTGCTGGCGGCGGTGATCTCCTGCACCAGCTCGGCTGTTTTCTGGATGTCGGGCACCAGTTTGTCGAGCATCTCGCCCGCGCGTTCCGAGACCTTCACCGTGGTGCCGGAAAGCTGGTTGATCTCCCCCGCCGCCTTCTGGCTGCGCTCGGCCAGTTTGCGGACTTCGGCCGCCACCACCGCGAACCCTTTGCCGTGTTCGCCGGCCCGCGCCGCTTCGATCGCGGCATTCAGAGCCAGCAGGTTGGTCTGCCGGGCGATCTCTTCGATAATCGAGATCTTGCTCGCGATCTCCTTCATGGCCGCCACCGCCTCCACCACCGACTTGCCGCTCTCCTGGGCGTCCTTGGCCGATTTGGTCGCGATCTTGTCGGTCTGCTGCGCGTTGTCGGCGTTCTGCTTGATGTTGGAACCCATTTCCTCCATCGAAGAAGAAGCTTCCTCGGCCGACGCCGCCTGGGCGCTGGCGCCGTTGGACACCTGCACCGAAGCCGTGCTGATGGCCTGGCTGGCCGCCGCCACTTCGCCCGCAATGGTGCGGATGTCCATGACGGTCCGGGTCAGCCCGGACACCATGGCGATCAAAGCCTGCATCAGTTTGTCCTGGGCGCTGCGTTCCCGCACCACCACCGTCAGGTTGCCCTGCGCGATCTCTTCGGCCGCGTGCGTCACCTCCTCCATGGCGCTGATCAAGGTGTTCAAATTGTTCTTGATGGTGTTGAATTCGCCGTGATAGGTGTCGGTGATCTGCGGCGGCAGATCGCCCTTGCTGATGCGCTCCACGTAATTGGCGGCGACGTTGAGCGGCGTTATCACCGCGTCTAAAACCGCATTTACGCCGCGCACGATACTGGAATAGGCGCCTTCAAACTGGTCCTGATCGCCGCGCTCGGTCAGCTTTCCGTCCTTGGAGGCCTGGGTCAGGTGCGCCAGTTCCTTTTGCAGACCTTGCAGCACCACCGCCACCTTGTTGACGGCCTGCTTCATTTTTTCGTGATCGCCTTTGTAGGTTTGCGCGATCAGCTCGTCGATCTTGCCGCTGGAGATTTGAGCCAGAATCCGGTTGCCTTCTCCGATGGGCAGCAGAATCGCGTCCAGCATGGTGTTGACCCCGCGCACGATCTCGGCGTAGGCGCCCTGGAAATTCTCCGGCTTGCCGCGCTCGGAGAGCTGGCCTTCCTTGGAGGCATCGATCAGGCGCGCCAGCTCTTTTTGAAGAACCTGTAAAACGCCGGCCACGTTGTTGACGGCCTGCTTCATTTTTTCGTGATCGCCTTTATAGGTTTGCGCGATCAGTTCGTCGATCTTGCCATTGGAGATCTGGGCCAGAATCCGGTTGCCTTCTCCGATGGGCAGCAGAATCGCGTCCAGCATGACGTTGACGCCGCGCACGATCTCGGCGTAGGCGCCCCGGAAATTCTCGGGCTTGCCGCGCTCGGCGAGCTGTCCTTCTCGAGAGGCATCGATCAGGCGCGCCAGCTCTTTTTGGAGCACCTGCAAAACGCCGGCCACGTTGTTGACGGCCTGCTTCATCTTCTCGTGATCGCCTTTGTAGGTTTGCGCGATCAGTTCGTCGATCTTGCCACTGGAGATCTGCGCCAGAATCCGGTTGCCTTCTCCGATCGGCAGCAGAATCGCGTCCAGCATGGCGTTCACGCCCGCGCACGATCTCGGCATAAGCGCCCTGGAAATTTTCAGGCTTGCCGCGCTCGGCGAGCTGTCCTTCTCGAGAGGCATCAATCAGGCGCGCCAGCTCTTTTTGAAGAACCTGTAAAACGCCGGCCACGTTGTTGACAGCCTGCTTCATCTTTTCGTGATCGCCTTTGTAAGTTTGCGCGATCAGCTCGTCGATTTTGCCATTGGAGATTTGCGCCAGAATCCGGTTGCCTTCTCCAATGGGGAGCAGAATCGCGTCCAGCATGGTGTTAACCCCGCGCACGATCTCGGCGTAGGCACCCTGGAAATTCTCGGGCTTGCCGCGCTCGGCGAGTTGCCCGTCTCGGGAGGCATCAATCAGCCGCGCCAGCTCCTTTTGTAACCCCTGCAAGACCAGGCCGACGTTGTTGACGGCCAGCTTCATCTTTTCGTGATCGCCGTGGTAGGTCTGGGCGATCAGCTCGTCGATCTTGCCATTGGAGATCTGGGCGAGGATCCGGTTGCCCTCCCCGATGGGAAGCAGAATGGCGTCCAGCATGTCGTTGATGCCCTGCAGCATGGCCCGGTGGACGCCGTCAAACTGATCCACTCTCCCGCGCTCGTTCAGGCGGCCCTGCCTCGAGGCCTCCACCAGGCGCGCGATCTCTTCAGACACCAGCTCGGTTTGGGCGTCGCGCCGGCTTGCCGCCCGCGCCGGAGCGCTCCACTGGCGCGTCGTAATCCAGCACGGCTGCTCCGCCGTTGCCGGAGCCGTGGGGCTTTGCTTTCCCGTTTACTTTGCGTAACATTTCTTGTTCCTGTTCCTCTCCAATGAATTTTTGCGATCTCCCGCGTCTGGCGCCCGAAGGCCGATTTCTAAAAGCGCTCGAATTCCTTATCGACGTGATCGCCGTTCTCTCTGAGCTTAAGAGCAACTCCGGACTTTACGGCCTTTCTGGAACTCGGCGCGGGGCTATGCGCCACCGCGTCCTGAAGCTTGTGCAACGCCGCGGCGGGCCGGGCGGCCATTCGGGCCGGCGCGGCCGGTCCAGCGTCGCCGGTGCGGAAGAACCCGAGCGCGCTCACCAGCTGGTCCGACTGGCCGGTCAGCTCCTCGGTGGTGGAAGCCATTTCCTCGGCCGCCGAAGCATTGGCCTGGATCACTTTCTCCAGTTGCTGCAGCGCTTTGTTGATCTGCTCGGCGCCGGCGTCCTGTTCCTTGCTGGCCGCCGTGATCTCTTGCACCAGCTCGGCCGTCTTCTGAATATCGGGCACCAGTTTGCCGAGCATCTCTCCAGCTTGCTCCGATGCTTTCACCGTGGTGTCGGAGAGCTGGTTGATCTCCCCGGCCGCCTTCTGGCTGCGCTCGGCCAGTTTGCGGACTTCGGCCGCCACCACCGCGAACCCTTTTCCATGTTCACCGGCCCGGGCTGCTTCTATCGCGGCATTGAGAGCCAGCAGGTTGGTCTGCCGGGCGATCTCCTCAATGATCGAAATTTTATTGGCGATCTCCTTCATCGCCGCTACCGCCTCCACCACCGACTTGCCGCTTTCCCGGGCGTCTTTGGCCGATTTAGTCGCGATCTTGTCGGTTTGCTGCGCGTTGTCGGCGTTCTGCTTGATGTTGGAGCCCATTTCCTCCATCGAAGACGATGCTTCCTCGGCCGACGCCGCCTGGGCGCTGGCGCCATTGGACACCTGCACCGAAGCGGTACTGATGGCCTGGCTGGCCGCCGCCACTTCGCCCGCAATGCCGCGGATATCGCCCACCGTGCGCGTGAGTCCGGCCACCATGGCAATCAAAGCCTGCATCAGTTTGTCCTGGGCGCTGCGCTCCCGCACCACTACCGTGAGATTGCCTTGGGCGATCTCTTCGGCCGCGCGCGTGACGTCTTCCATTGCGCCGATCAGCGTATTCAGATTGCTCTTGATGGCGTTGAATTCGCCATGATAGGTGTCGGTAATCTGCGGCGGAAGGTCGCCCTTGCTGATGCGCTCCACGTAATTGGCGGCCACGTTCAAGGGACCGATCACCGCATCCAGGGTATGATTCACGCCCTCCACGATCTTGCGGTAGCCGCCCTGGAACTGCTCGGCGTTGCCGCGCGTCCCGAGTTTGCCCGCCACCGCGGCCTCGGCCAGCATTTGCGCCTCCGCCACCAGTTTGCGCAATGCCTCTACTACTCCCACGAAGCTCTTGCCCAGCACATCCTGCTCCGACTTCGGCCGTACCTCCACGCTCACGTCGCCGGCCGCAATTTTCTGCGCGAGCGCAGCCCGGTCCTGGATGACCGCGGTCATGGCGCGGAAGGATCGGGCCAGGGCTCCCAATTCGTCCTGGGTATCGAGTGTGATGCTCACGTTTACATCGCCCAACGCCAGCTGCTCGGCGGCGCCCTGCATGGCGCGTAACGGCTGGCCGATCATGCGCGCCAGAAACAGTCCTAAACCAAGCGCGATCATGGCTCCCACGCCGATGAAAACCGCGATTTCCACCCGGGCCGCCGCGGCCGCCGCTGCATCGCTCTTCTCTTCGTCCTCAGCCATCTGGCTGTCCAGATCGATCAGCGCGCGCAGGTCTTTGCGAGCCTCGGCCTGCACTTCCTGCGTCTCGCCTTGCATGAGTGCCTCGGCCTTGGCCGGCTCCCCGTTCACCGCCGCCTCAACCACCGGCGCGCGCAGTTTCTTATAGCGCTCAAACGAGGTCTGAAACTTCAGCAGCGTGTCCTGCTCCTCTTTGCTCAGTGTCCTTTTGCCATAGGCCTCCATGCGCTTCTCGGTTTCCTGATTCCCTTGCTCGATGCCGGAAGCCGCCTCGCGGCGCGCGTTCTGATCCTTGGCCAGCAGCAGGTCGCGCAGATCGGACCGCGCGTTCAGGAATCCGAAGTTGGCATAAGAGGCGTCCTCGATGGGCACCAGCCGGCCGGCGTATAACGTTTCGCCGCTGGCCTTGAGTTGACCTACTTTCGAAAGCCCCACCCAGCCGATGAGCCCGGCAATGGCGGCTACCAGGATAAAGCCGCTCTGCAGCTTGGTCCCGATTTTCAAGTCATAGAACCACTTCATTTGGAGCTCCTTTGGAGTTGCCGGCCCGGGCGTTCGGCTGCCGATCCCGATTTGCGCTCGCGCCGATTCTCGCCGGCGGCCTGGATGACGCTCTGCACCAGCCGGTGCGGGTCCAGGATCAGAGCCACCGTTCCATTGCCGAGAATGGTGGCGCCAGAAACCACTTGCACGTTGCGGTAGGCGTTGCCCAGGTTCTTGATCACGGTCTGATGGTCTCCAAGCACCTCATCGACCACGAAACCGTAATGGCCGTATTCGGTTTCCACCACCATGATCTGCTCGCGCTCGCTCCGCGCCGTCTCCATCTGGAAGTAGTCCCTGAGCCGGATATAGGGAATCATCTCGCCGCGCACGTTCGCGATGTGATTTCCGTGCGCGTCGGCGATGTCTTTGCGGGTCAGCTCGACGCATTCCAGGCTGTTGGCCAGCGGAAGCACGAAATGCGCGTCCCCGACGCGCACCAGCAGCCCGTCGATGATGGCGAGCGTGAGGGGCAGGCGCAGCGTTACGGTGAGGCCGCGGCCGGGCTGGCTTTGGATCTCGATGGAGCCGTGCAGCGCCTCCACGTTGCGGCGCACCACGTCCATGCCCACGCCGCGCCCGGAAACGTCGGTTACTTCGCGCGCGGTGGAGAAGCCGGGCGCCAGAATTAACGCGAAGATTTCGGCTTCCGAAAGCCGCGCCGCCCCATCGATGAGCCCCTGTTCGAGCGCGCGGGCGCGCACCGCGTCCACGTCCAGGCCCCGCCCGTCGTCGGTCACGCGGATCAGAACGTGGGCGCCAGAGTGCAGCGCGGAAAGCTGGATGGTGGCGCGCGCCGGTTTGCCCGCCGCCTGGCGCCCGGGCCGGGTCTCGATGCCATGATCCATGCTGTTGCGGATCAGGTGCACCAGCGGATCGTTCAACTGATCGATCACGGTTTTATCGAGCTCGGTATCGGCGCCCTGGATGGCCAGCTCGACGTCCTTATCGAGCTCGATTCCCAGATCGTGAACCAGCCTGCGGAAGCGCTCAAACGTGGTCTTGAGCGGGAGCATGCGGATGCTCATGGAGTTTTCGCGCAGCTCGCCCGTCAGCCGCTCGACGGCTTCTGCGACCTCCTGGATCTCAGGGTCATCCAGGCGCGCCGAGGCCTCGCTCAGCCGGGCCTGCACGGTGACCAGCTCGCCCACCACGTTGATCAACTGGTCCAGCTTGTCGGCCGAAACGCGAATGGAGCTGGCGCCAGGCGCCCGCGTGGCCGGCCCGCTGGGCGCAACCTGTTGGGATGCCGGGGGAGACGAGACGCCTTTCGCCGCGCCCTCGGCCGCCACCGCCTCAATCGTGAGCTCGCTTTCCTCTTCGATGAAGATGAAAACATCGCGGATGGCGTCCCGCCCCGCCGCCGTGCTCAGCAGCATGTCCCAGGCCAGATAGCAGCGCTCGGCATCGATCTCGGCGAGCGGCGGCACGCCCGCCGTATTCACCTGGACTTGCAGCGCGCCGAGCTCCCGCAGTTCGCCCAGCAGCAGCAGAGGATTGGTCCCGTTCGGAGAGCACCTCCGGCCCGGGCCGGAAATGCACGCGCCATGGGCGCGACAGGCCATCTGGAGCGGGCGCATTCGCCGGCGCGTCCGGCCCGGCCTGGATCTCAGCCGCCGGGACACTCGCCTCCGAACGAGTCAGCTGCTCCACCGCCGTCAGGATTTCGGCCGACCGGCCCTGGTCCGCCGCGCCCCGCCCGGCGGCTTCCTCGAGCATGGCTTTGATTTGATCGCTCGCTCCCAGGGCCAGCCGGATCAGATCGCTGGAAACCCCGAGCGTCCCCTTGCGCAGTTGATCGAACGCGTTTTCCAGATGATGGGTGAAGCTGGCGACGTCGTCGAAGCCGAACATCGCGCCCGATCCTTTAATGGTATGGAGCGCGCGGAACGCCCGCCCCACCACGTCCAGGTTGGCGCGATCCCGGTCGAGCTCCAGCAGCGCCGCCTCCAGCTCCGCCAGCAGCTCGCGCGCTTCCTCTTGAAAGGCCTGTTTGTACTGGTCGATCATGTTGGCTCACTCACCCCAGTACTCTTTTCACCACCGCCAGCAGCTGCTGGGTGGTGAACGGCTTCACGATCCAGCCGGTGGCGCCGGCCGCCTTGCCTTCCTGTTTGCGGGATTCCTGGGATTCGGTGGTGAGCATCAAGATGGGTATGCCTTTACAGGCCGGGTTGGCGCGCAGGCTCCGGATCAGGCCAATCCCGTCCAGATTGGGCATGTTCAAATCCGTAATTACCAGATTCACCGGACTGGCGAGCTTCGTCAGGGCGTCTTTCCCGTCCACCGCCTCAATCACGGCATATCCGGCGTCCACCAGAGTGAACTTCACCATCTGCCGTACGCTGGCCGAATCGTCCACCGTAAGGATCGTCTTGGGCATCGCTTTCAGCCTTCCGTTGCGTCCCTCTGAGCCTGGGCTCCAGGGAAGCTGTCAAAACCCGCGGCGCGCGCAACCGCGGCGAAGGTTTCCGGCACGCGGCTGACAAATCCCAAGCCGGCTCGCGCCGCTGCCTGTTCGGCCGACCACAGCAATTGCAGGAACGTAATATCGATCTGGCCGGCGCGTTCCAGATCGAGTTCCAGCGGCTGTCCCGAAGCCAGCCCTTCGAGCAGCGTCCGCTTCAGCTCGGCTGCCGAGCTCATATTGAAATCCCCTTCCAAACGGAAGAGCCAGCGCGTTTCGGTAAGGTCCACCATCCAGGACAAAACTTCACTCCTCTCGAAGCTCGGGCCTCTTGCCTGCCCTTAGCGCTCCCTCCACCCGGCGGGGAGCGGATCGAACTGGCCACCATGCAATTGAATCCCGGCGCCATTGGCGTCTATGTGCGCAACTCTGCCAAAGCCCCATGCCGAGAACGGCTGGTCGCGCTTTTCGCGCAGCTCGACATCCACGGTTACCTCTTCGTCGAGGCACAGCGGGCAGGGTTGGTCGAAACGCAGCAGCATTCCCGAGCTGCTGACGTTGACGGCCGTAGCCAGGATCGTTTCTCCGTTCTTCTTTTGAACGATGGCCTTGGCTTGCACCGGATAGCGCGTTTCTTTGCGTCGCTCCCGGGACTTTTCCTCCATAGGCCGGTGTGGTTGTGACCCAACGTCTCCCAAGTTCTCCTAATCGGTCGCGCCGAAGGGAATAAGAGGCGATCGGAGATCGGCGGCAGCGGCGGTGCCCGGTTATCGCCGCTTTAGTTATTCGCCGATATGGATGCATGTCGGAGAGATCAAGCCAACCGTGACTCGAGCGTCGATTTTAAATTCGATCCAGCACAGTCTGCACGCGCTGGCGCGCGGCGGGAGGCTAAGTTCGGCGAGGCGCTGGGGGAGCACCATTCGGCGGGCCATCCAGGAATTGGAAAACCTGAATCATTCTACCGAGCGGGATTTTCTTGGGGTAGGCGAAAAATTGATGGAATTCCGTTCAGCCGCGCGCCAGATTTCCTCCGAGATGGCGGCGGTCACCGAGCTGATTTCGGGCGAACATGGCAGCCATGCCTCCCAGGCGCTGACCCGCATGCTGGAACACTCGGAACAGATGGATGGGCGCATGCAGCAGAGCGGCCGGGCGTTGGGGCAAGTCAGCGAGCTCTCGCGCCGCATTCGGGTGGCATTCTCAGGATTGCCGCACACGGTATCGGTCTTCCGGACGCTGTGCACGCTGACACGCATCGAGACGGCGCGGCTGGGTGGCAGCGGGGCGGACCTGGGTCATCTGACGGCGGAGGTGGGGCCGCTGTCGGAGAGCATTCAAACCAGCGGCGAAGGCATTCTGGAAGCTGCTTCCGGGTTGGATCAGGACGTGCAATCGGCCATCCGCAGCGGCGCTGAATTTCAAGCCGCGCAACGGAAGCAAATGCCCGCGCTGATTGCCGGGGTCAGGGAGGGATTAAAGTCGTTCGAAGAGCGCCGCAAGTGGGCGCACGAATCGAGCGACCGGCAAGCGGCCCAGTATGCGGCCGTATGCGGATCCATCGAGGACCTGGTGGGCTCCATTCAATTCCACGATATTACGCGGCAGCAGATCGAGCATGTGATTGAAGCGCTGCGGCAGCTTGGTACGCCGCGCGGCGGGAGCTTGGATTCGCCCGCCGCGGACGCCGGTGTGGTGCTGACCCTGCAATCCAGGCACTTAGGGGAAGCGGCGCGGATTTTTGCCGCTTCGATCGAGCGGATGGAGCGCGATCTGGGGAGCATCGCCGCCCGCGTCGCGAGCACGCCGGAAGCGAGCCGGGCGTTGCTGGGCATTTCGGGCGGGCAGGCTTCGGCCGGCACCGCGGGCCAGGGCGGGGATTCCTTTTTTCTGAAAATGGAGGGCCAATTCTCGGCGATTCTCAGCATGCTCGGCTCTTGTACGTCGGCGCAGGTGCAGATGGAGTCCACCTCCGCCACGCTGCAAAAGACCATCCGCAATATGGCCGATTCGATTGAAGAGATCCGCGGAATCGAGATCCGAATTCAGCGGATTTCCACCAACGCCTCAGTGCGGGCCACTCACATTGGGGCCTCCGGGGTGGCGCTGAACGTGATCGCCGAGGTGATGCAGCGTCTGGCTCTGGAATCCAACAAGAATACCGAAGACGTTGCCGCTACGCTGGAGGCGATGAGTGAAGCCGCCACGGGGGTGTCGGACCGCGCCGGAGATATGGCCTCCGGCGCGCAGCCGGTGACCGATCAAGTGATTGACGAGATGCGGCGTGCGGTGGGGGAATTGCACCGCTCCAGCGAGAGCAGCTTTGGCCGGGTGAACGACATCGTCACTTTGGGCGCGCGGCTGGCCGGGGACATCGGCGCGGTCCGCAGCGGTTTCTCGGCGGGGGCGATGTTTGCTCAAACTGTGGGGCGAGTTTTGGCCGAACTGGAAGAACTGGGGGCGCAAGCGGGGAATGGCGGAGACGGCGTGGATCCGGCGGAAGCGTTAGAGCATTTTGCCCAGACCTATACCATGCAGAGAGAACGTGACGTTCACCATGCGGTGATCTCGGGGGCGGCGCTTCCCCCGCCGCCAGACGAGTCGCCGCAAGCTGTTTCCGCGGAGGGCGATCTGGGGGGCAACATCGAGTTGTTTTGAATAGCGAACTGCTCCGTCCTGAAGCGGGGGCGGTTTGAGGAAATGGTGCGAGATGAATGAGCCGGCAGTGACCAAGATGTTCCAGTGGAGCGCTGACTGCGCGGTGGGCGTCCAGCAGATCGACCGAGAGCATCAGGGACTGTTCCAAATGGCCGAGGAGATGCATCAGGCTATGCTGGAGGGGAAAGGCGAGGCAATTCTGCAAGACCTTCTCTCGCGGCTGGTGAACTATACCCTCCACCACTTCGCGCATGAAGAGCATCTGATGGAGCAAATCCGGTACCCGGACTTCCGGCAGCACCGGATAGAGCATGCTGAATTGTGCTCGAAGGTGCGGACCATGCAGGATCGGTCGGACTTGGAAAAAGTCCCGCCCGGCGAAATCCTGCGCTTCCTCGGCGACTGGCTCAAGTACCATACAACTACCAGCGACCGGCGCATCGGCGCCTACATGAAAATGAGCGGAGCGGATGGACACCACGGCCAGCACTCGAGCCCTTGAATTCCGGGAACAGCTTTCCCGCGGAATCCTGGTGGCCGATGGCGCCATGGGGACCGTGCTTTACTCCCGCGGCGTGTTCATCAACCGCTGCTACGATGAGCTGAACCTTTCGTCTCCCGATCTGGTGCGGCAAGTTCATCGCGACTACGCCGAGGCGGGAGCCCAGATTCTGGAAACCAATACTTATGGGGCCAACCGAGCGCGGCTGGCCGGCTTCGGGTTCGCCGAAAAGCTGGGCGACATCAACGCGGCCGGTGTCCGTCTGGCTCGCGAGGCGGCGCGCGGCGGGGCATTTGTGGCGGGCGCGATGGGTCCCCTGGGGGTTCATCTGGAGCCGCTCGGGCCCACTTCGTTTGCGGAAGCTCGCGCCATCTTTCGCGAACAAGCCGAGGTTCTGATCTCTTCCGGCGCCGATCTGCTGGTGCTCGAAACGTTCGGCGATCTGAACGAACTGCGCGAGGCCATCTTTGCGGCGCGCGAGGCGGCGGGCCCGGATCCGGTGATTGTGGCGCAGGTGGCCGTGGACGATTTTGGACGCCTTTCCGGCGGCGCGGCGGTGGAGGCGTTCGCGCGCGAAATGGAGGCGTGGCCGGCCGACGTGTTGGGCGTGAACTGCTCGGTAGGGCCCAAGACCATGCTGGAAGTCATCGAGGAGCTGGCGCAGCATTGTTCCAAGCCACTGAGCGCGATGCCCAACGCGGGTATTCCGGCGCGCGTGGAGGGACGCAACATTTATCTATGCTCGCCCGAGTACATGGCCCAGTACGCGCGGCGCATGCTGTGGGCGGGAGTGACGATTATCGGCGGGCTGCTGCGGCACCACTCCGGAGCACATCAAACTCATTCGATCGGAAAGCCGCTCGCTGCAGCCGCGCGAGAGCGTGCGGGCCCCCATTGCGGACGCGAGCACGCCGAAAACGGAAGTGCTTCCGGGCGTTCCGCTGGCGGAGAAATCCAAACTGGGCGCGAAGCTCGCGGCCGGAAAATTCGTGGCGATGGTGGAGATTCTGCCGCCGCGCGGGCTGGACGCATCGCGGGAAATCGCCGGCGCGAAACTTTGCGCCGAACATGGCATCGATTGCATTAACGTACCGGACGGTCCGCGGGCCAGCGCGCGCGTGAGCGCCCAGGTGACTTGCCAAATGTTCCAGCAGCAAGCCGGCATCGAAGCGGTCAATCATTTTTGCTGCCGCGACCGTAACATTCTGGGAATCCAATCGGAGCTGCTGGGCGCGCACATGGCCGGCATCCGCAACCTGCTTTGTATCACCGGCGATCCGCCGCGCATGGGCATCTATCCGGAGGCCACCGCGGTGTTCGACATCGATTCCATCGGCTTGGTGAACATCGTCAGGAATTTGAATCGCGGGCTCGACATTGGCGGCAACGCGCTGGGATCGCAAACTGCGCTGGTGATCGGCGTGGGAGCCGACCCGGGCGCGCTCAACCTGGACGAGGAGATCCGGCGTTTCGAATGGAAAGTGCAGGCGGGCGCCGAATACGTGATCACGCAGCCGGTTTTCGATCTGGATCTTCTGGAGCAATTTTTGAAGCGCATCGAACACGTAAAGATCCCGGTGATCTGCGGGATCTGGCCGCTCTCCAGCTTCCGCAATGCCGAGTTCATGGTGAACGAGCTGCGCGTCCGCGTGCCGGCCGAGTTTATGGAGCGCATGCGACTTGCCGATACTCCCGAGAAGGCGCGGCAGGAAGGCGTGAAGATCGCGCGGGAAATGGTGAAACACGCGCGCCCCATGGTGCAGGGAGTGCAATTGAGCGCGCCTTTTGGCCACTATGAACTGGCGATTGAGGTGGCCGATGCCATCGGGCCGCGTTAAGGAACGATTCTATGGCTGAGCGGACGGATGCCGCGCGCGCGATTGAAGAGCTTGTCTGCGAGCGCGTCCTGATCCTGGACGGCGCGATGGGCACCATGCTGCAACAGCAGTCGCTGTCCGCGGCGGATTTTGGCGGCGCCGCGCTCGAAGGCTGCAACGAGAATCTGGTGCGCACGCGGCCCGACGTGGTGCTCGCGATCCATCGAGCGTATCTGGCGGCCGGCGTGGATATTCTCGAAACCAATTCGTTTGGCGGAGCCAGGATCGTGCTGGCCGAGTATGGCCTGGAAAACGACGCGCGCTCCTTAAACCTGGCGGCGGCGCGGCTGGCGCGTCAGGCGGCCGATGAGTTCTCGACCGCCGCCAAGCCGCGTTTCGTCGCTGGCGCCATGGGGCCGACCACGAAAGCGATCTCGGTCACCGGCGGGGTGACGTTCCCGCAATTGGTCGGCAACTTCTACGAACAGGCCAAGGCGCTGATGGAGGGCGGCGCGGATCTCCTGTTGCTCGAAACCTGCCAGGATACCCGTAACGTCAAGGCCGGCCTGGTGGCTATCGGGCAATTGCGGCAAGAGCTGGGGCGTCCGATTCCGATCATGATTTCGGGCACCATCGAGGCGACGGGCACCATGCTCGCCGGCCAAACCGCGGAGGCATTTTATGCATCCGTCTGCCATGCCGATCTGCTCTCCATCGGCCTGAACTGCGCTACGGGCCCGGAGTTCATGACGGATCACCTGCGCGCTCTGAGCCAGATGTCGCGGTTTCCGGTTTCCTGCTATCCCAATGCGGGATTGCCGGACGAAGAAGGCCGCTACCTGGAAACGCCCGAATCTTTGGCCCGGCAGCTGGAGCGCTTTGTCGATCACGGCTGGATCAATATGGTGGGCGGATGTTGCGGCACCACCGAAGCCCACATCCGGGCCATCGCGCAGATGGCGGAAGGCAAGCGGCCGCGTCGATTGCCTGGCGGCTCGCACCGTTCCTACTATTCCGGCATGGAACTGGTGGAAGCCGATGAGAGCAACCGTCCGCTGATCGTGGGCGAGCGCACCAATATGATTGGCTCGCGGCTGTTCAAGCAATTGGTGGCCGCTGAAAACTGGGAAGAAGCTACCGAGATCGGACGCCGCCAGATGAAGAACGGCGCGCACATCACCGACGTGTGCCTGCAGAGCGCGGATCGCGACGAGATGCACGATATCGAGCTGTTCTATGCGGAGCTGATCCGCAAGGTGCGGGCGCCGATCATGATCGATAGCACCGATCCGAAGGCGATCGAACTGGCGCTGACCTACTGCCAGGGCAAGAGCATCATCAACTCCATCAACCTGGAGGACGGCGAAGAAAGATTCGAGCGCGTATGCCCTCTGGCTAAGCGCTACGGCGCGGCGCTGGTGGTGGGCTGCATTGACGAAGACAAACTGCGGGCCCAGGCGTTCACGCGCGAGCGCAAACTGGAGATCGCCCGGCGATCGTACCGGCTGCTGACCGAAAAGTACGGAATTGCGCCGGAGGACATCATTCTGGATCCGCTGGTTTTTCCGTGCGCCACGGGCGACGCCAGCTACGCCGGCGGCGCGGTGGAGACCATGGAGGCGATCCGGCTGGTGAAGGCATCGCTGCCTCACGCCAAGACCGTGCTGGGCATCTCAAACGTCTCCTTCGGGCTGCCCGCCGCGGCGCGCGAAGTGGTGAACTCGGTCTTTCTATATCACTGCACTCAGGCCGGCCTGGATCTGGCGATCGTCAATGCGGAGAAGCTGGAGCGCTTCGCATCCATTCCCGAGGAAGAGCGGCGGATGGCGGAAAATCTGCTTTTCAATGCGCCGCCCGCCGATGCGGAGACTGACGAATGCCTGCGCAACGCTGCGGTCGATGCCGCGATCAAACTCCGGAACAACGCGCGGCCATCAATCAATTCCACATTGCCCGCATCACCAGCCATTTCCGGCAGGCCACCGGCCGGTCCAAAGAGCTGGCGCGCGATCTTCCGCTCGATCAGCGGCTGGCCAACTTCATCATCGAAGGAACCAAAGACGGCCTGATCGCGGCTCTGGACTTGAAGCTGGCCGAAGGCGCCGCGCCGCTCGAGATCATCAACGGACCGCTGATGGAGGGCATGAACGAAGTAGGGCGGCTGTTCAACAACAACGAGCTGATCGTGGCGGAAGTGCTGCAATCGGCGGAGGCGATGAAGGCCGCGGTGGATTATCTGGAGGTTTCCTCGAGAAGGGCGGCGAGAAGAACGAAACCTCGGCGCGCGGACGGATCATCCTCGCCACCGTGAAGGGCGACGTGCATGATATCGGCAAGAACCTGGTGGAGATCATTCTCGCCAACAACGGATATGAGGTGATCAACCTGGGCATCAAAGTGCCTCCGGAAGCGCTGATCCAGGCATATTTCGAGCATCAGCCCGACGCCATCGGCCTTTCCGGGCTTTTGGTGAAAAGCACGCAGCAGATGGTGGCTACCGCCAGCGATTTCAAGGCCGCCGGAATTCACGTGCCGCTGCTGGTGGGCGGCGCGGCTCTATCGGAAAAATTCACGCGCACCAAAATCGCAAGCGCGTATGGCGAAGCGGCCTATTACGCCAAGGACGCCATGGCTGGTTTGAAGTGGATGAACCAGATTATGGATCCGGCGGAGCGCGACGCGGTGCTGGCGCAGTTTTCGGCGGACGAGTCTCCGGTGGAAAGCGCAGTTGCGGAGGCCGCTGCTCGGAACATCACCACGCAGCGCAGCCCCAAGGTTCGCAGCGACCTCGCGATTCCCCCCGCGCCGTATCTGGACCGCAAACTCCGCACGGTGCCGAATCTCGCCGAAGTCTGGAGCTACATCAATCCCTACATGCTCTACGGCCGGCATCTGGGCTACCAGGGCAATTTCGAAAGGGCTTGCAGGAACGCGACGCGAAGGCGTTGCGCCTTTACGATCAAATCGAGGAGTTGAAGCGGGAAGCCGCGCAGTTCATGAAAGTCCGCGCAGTTTGGCAGTTTTTCGAAGCCGAACGCGATGGGAACGCGATCCATTTGTTCGCGGCCGGCGGCGCCTCGCCTCTGCACACCTTCCGTTTTGGGCGCCAGGCAGGCACACGCCAAGGCTGCAACCCAAGCTACAAGATGATGCGCTCTGTCTCAGCGACTTCGTTCTCGATCCAGCGGACGGCCAGCGCGATCATCTGGCGCTGTTCGTTGTTACCGCCGGGGCAGGCATCCGCGAGCGGTCCGAGCAATGGAAGCAGGCGGGCGATTTCTTCAAAGCCCATGCCATCCAGGCGCTTGCGTTAGAAACCGCCGAAGCCTGCGCGGAGTGGCTGCACAGCGTATTCGCGACGATTGGGGATTCCGTGATCCCGCCGAGACAACATGCAGGATCGCTTCACTTCCAAATATCAAGGCAAACGTTACAGCTTCGGTTATCCGGCTTGCCCGAATCTGGACGATCAACAAGGCTTCTGGAAACTGCTTCGGCCCGAAGAGATCGGCGTCGGGCTAACCGAAGGCATGATGATGGATCCGGAAGCGAGCGTGAGCGCCCTGGTGTTTCATCATCCCGATTGCGTTTATTTCGCTGCCGGCGAAGCTACTTCTTGATCCACGGATAGCGATCCGTATCTTTGCCCGCGTAGTCCGGATCCAGATAAATGAAGCAGCGCTGGATCAGCCCGTCGCGAATCTCGAACACATCGCACCAGCGGCCTGCGCCCCAATCCGGATCGCCCGCGCGCCACGGACCGTCGGCATGTTCTCCGTGGCTGGTGCCCTCGCACACGATGGTGTCGGCGCCCGAGAAGATCCAGTTCAATTCCGGGTAGTGGTGGGCAATCCATTTGAGCTTGCCGCCCAAGTCGGAAAACAGCTTTTCGATCTGCTCCCTGCCTTTCGCGACGCCCCATTTCGGGAAATAAACCTGGGCATCGGGCGCGAACAATCGAAGATGGATCCGCCGGAAGACGTTACGCCGCCGGTGTTCAGCGCCTTCAGGTATTCGAGCGCAACCGCCTTCCGCTCTTCATCACGCATAGAGGACCCCCAGGCTAGTTATTCCTTGCCCACCAGGTGAGCGTCGGATTTTTCGTTTTCGTTGCAAATGAACTCGATCAGGTTGGTGTCGAGCAGCAGGTGCTGTTTGATGGTGACGGTCCAGGGGTGGGTGTACGCTTTCGGATCTTCCACGGTGACCTGGATATCGAGGTGCCCGAAGTTGACGCGGGTGAAACGTTCGGTCATTTTTCCGGTGTTTGTGAGCGGGCTGCCTTCCACGTCCAGCCATACGTCGTCGCGGAAGCCGGTAGTTTCCACCACGAGCGTATCGCCGTCCCAATGGCCGATTGAGTAACCATACCACCACGGCTCAGGATCGTTGTTGGGCAGCGAACGTCCATCCATAAAGACTTGCCGGATGCCGGCCTGGGCTTCTCAAATCACGATCAACTTGGGTGTCTGGATGATTTTCTGGGCTGCGGATGCGTGTGCAACTGCATCAGGCCCAGCGGCAGGCAGTGCGCGTCGGGATTGTCCTTGTTGTTATTTGACTTGCGTTGTTCTCGGGACCCCGCGGCGGCCCAAGGGGTGAACGGGAGGCCATCTTTCAGCGTAGATCCGATATCGAAAAGTCAATTGGGCCCACGCGGCCGCGGACCCAGGCCGACCCCTCCGGCTGGCGGCGGCCTCCGGCTGGCGGCGGGCCACCAGCGGGCGGTGGGCCACCTGGCCGGGCAGCTGCACCGGGGCCGCCCGGCGGACGCAACCCGCGATTTCCGTCAAATTGCCAGATGCCGGATAAATCCGGTTTGCCGTCGGCGGTACGCGGCGTGGGGCCGTCCATATTGGGCTTACCGTCGGCGAGTTTGGGAACGTTAGGCGTCGGATAAGGCGGCCACTGGGCTAAAAGTGCGGTTGGGATGGCGGCGAAAATGAGCGCCGCGTGAACTGGTGTCAACGAAAGTTTTCATGTTAGGCATCAGAGTGAAACGCTACGGCTTGCAAACCTAGCTCTATCAGCTTACCTCCATTCCCGGCTGGCTGGCGAGTCGACGTAACTGTCTGAAACCGCCGCCGTCTTACGGTGTTGATTGATCAGGCTCCCTGACCGACAGCGCGCGATTCATTCCCCGAGTCTGGAGTGGTGAGCACGGAAGGAGCTCGGACTCACTGCTAGCCTGATCCTACAAGAATCTGCGCGTCCGACGTGGAGCGGGGAGCCTAACGATGCGCATGTCCATTCGCCGATTCACGCGGCTAACGAAGCGCTCTCAAAAAAATGGGACAACCATTGGGCAGTAAGACTTGCGTGGAGATTCCCGTTCCGCAATTTCCGCCCGATTCAGTAACGCCTGCGATGCAAAAGCAGGAATCACCGATGATGTGGGGAAAATCTCGGAATTGGTGGCGCCAATTGCCTTAGGCGACTGACCGCGACCTGCGAAGCAGCACAAAGGCCACAAGAGCCGGCAGAATCAACCACAGCATGGACGGTTCCGGTACCGCGCTGGGTACGGAAGCCGTGAAGTCTAGCGAATCCAAGCTGGTCAACGCCATCGTGGCACCGCTGCTGGTGGTGAAGCCTAGAGCGTCCTGATAGGCCCCGATGTTCGGATTTGGATACGTGGAAGAGCTGGGTATACTTCCGGTGGTGATGGGGGTTACCAGCAACCTAGTAGCCCGCCATACGGGTCCTCGCTGATGCCGATGGAGCTCCCAAAGTCGCTGTTGAACAAGAAGACGGTGTAGTAGGAA
>CAVXGM010000025.1:0-14415 GCA_963761265.1 Bryobacterales bacterium | reverse complement strand
GGAAAACCTGAATCATTCTACCGAGCGGGAATTTCTTGGGGTAGGCGAAAAATTGATGGAATTCCGTTCAGCCGCGCGCCAGATTTCCTCCGAGATGGCGGCGGTCACCGAGCTGATTTCGGGCGAACATGGCAGCCATGCCTCCCAGGCGCTGACCCGCATGCTGGAACACTCGGAACAGATGGATGGGCGCATGCAGCAGAGCGGCCGGGCGTTGGGGCAAGTCAGCGAGCTCTCGCGCCGCATTCGGGTGGCATTCTCAGGATTGCCGCACACGGTATCGGTCTTCCGGACGCTGTGCACGCTGACACGCATCGAGACGGCGCGGCTGGGTGGCAGCGGGGCGACCTGGGTCATCTGACGGCGGAGGTGGGGCCGCTGTCGGAGAGCATTCAAACCAGCGGCGAAGGCATTCTGGAAGCTGCTTCCGGGTTGGATCAGGACGTGCAATCGGCCATCCGCAGCGGCGCTGAATTTCAAGCCGCGCAACGGAAGCAAATGCCCGCGCTGATTGCCGGGGTCAGGGAGGGATTAAAGTCGTTCGAAGAGCGCCGCAAGTGGGCGCACGAATCGAGCGACCGGCAAGCGGCCCAGTATGCGGCCGTATGCGGATCCATCGAGGACCTGGTGGGCTCCATTCAATTCCACGATATTACGCGGCAGCAGATCGAGCATGTGATTGAAGCGCTGCGGCAGCTTGGTACGCCGCGCGGCGGGAGCTTGGATTCGCCCGCCGCGGACGCCGGTGTGGTGCTGACCCTGCAATCCAGGCACTTAGGGGAAGCGGCGCGGATTTTTGCCGCTTCGATCGAGCGGATGGAGCGCGATCTGGGGAGCATCGCCGCCCGCGTCGCGAGCACGCCGGAAGCGAGCCGGGCGTTGCTGGGCATTTCGGGCGGGCAGGCTTCGGCCGGCACCGCGGGCCAGGGCGGGGATTCCTTTTTTCTGAAAATGGAGGGCCAATTCTCGGCGATTCTCAGCATGCTCGGCTCTTGTACGTCGGCGCAGGTGCAGATGGAGTCCACCTCCGCCACGCTGCAAAAGACCATCCGCAATATGGCCGATTCGATTGAAGAGATCCGCGGAATCGAGATCCGAATTCAGCGGATTTCCACCAACGCCTCAGTGCGGGCCACTCACATTGGGGCCTCCGGGGTGGCGCTGAACGTGATCGCCGAGGTGATGCAGCGTCTGGCTCTGGAATCCAACAAGAATACCGAAGACGTTGCCGCTACGCTGGAGGCGATGAGTGAAGCCGCCACGGGGGTGTCGGACCGCGCCGGAGATATGGCCTCCGGCGCGCAGCCGGTGACCGATCAAGTGATTGACGAGATGCGGCGTGCGGTGGGGGAATTGCACCGCTCCAGCGAGAGCAGCTTTGGCCGGGTGAACGACATCGTCACTTTGGGCGCGCGGCTGGCCGGGGACATCGGCGCGGTCCGCAGCGGTTTCTCGGTGGGGGCGATGTTTGCTCAAACTGTGGGGCGAGTTTTGACCGAACTGCAAGAACTGGGGGCGCAAGCGGGGAATGGCGGAGACGGCGTGGATCCGGCGGAAGCGTTAGAGCATTTTGCCCAGACCTATACCATGCAGAGAGAACGTGACGTTCACCATGCGGTGATCTCGGGGGCGGCGCTTCCCCCGCCGCCAGACGAGTCGCCGCAAGCTGTTTCCGCGGAGGGCGATCTGGGGGGCAACATCGAGTTGTTTTGAATAGCGAACTGCTCCGTCCTGAAGCGGGGGCGGTTTGAGGAAATGGTGCGAGATGAATCAGCCGGCAGTGACCAGGATGTTCCAGTGGAGCGCTGACTGCGCGGTGGGCGTCCAGCAGATCGACCGAGAGCATCAGGGACTGTTCCAAATGGCCGAGGAGATGCATCAGGCTATGCTGGAGGGGAAAGGCGAGGCAATTCTGCAAGACCTTCTCTCGCGGCTGGTGAACTATACCCTCCACCACTTCGCGCATGAAGAGCATCTGATGGAGCAAATCCGGTACCCGGACTTCCGGCAGCACCGGATAGAACATGCTGAATTGTGCTCGAAGGTGCGGACCATGCAGGATCGGTCGGACTTGGAAAAAGTCCCGCCCGGCGAAATCCTGCGCTTCCTCGGCGACTGGCTCAAGTACCATACAACTACCAGCGACCGGCGCATCGGCGCCTACATGAAAATGAGCGGAGCGGATGGACACCACGGCCAGCACTCGAGCCCTTGAATTCCGGGAACAGCTTTCCCGCGGAATCCTGGTGGCCGATGGCGCCATGGGGACCGTGCTTTACTCCCGCGGCGTGTTCATCAACCGCTGCTACGATGAGCTGAACCTTTCGTCTCCCGATCTGGTGCGGCAAGTTCATCGCGACTACGCCGAGGCGGGAGCCCAGATTCTGGAAACCAATACTTATGGGGCTAACCGAGCGCGGCTGGCCGGCTTCGGGTTCGCCGAAAAGCTGGGCGACATCAACGCGGCCGGTGTCCGTCTGGCTCGCGAGGCGGCGCGCGGCGGGGCATTTGTGGCGGGCGCGATGGGTCCCCTGGGGGTTCATCTGGAGCCGCTCGGGCCCACTTCGTTTGCGGAAGCTCGCGCCATCTTTCGCGAACAAGCCGAGGTTCTGATCTCTTCCGGCGCCGATCTGCTGGTGCTCGAAACGTTCGGCGATCTGAACGAACTGCGGGAGGCTATCTTCGCGGCACGCGAGGCGGCGGGCCCGAATCCAGTGATTGTCGCGCAGGTGGCGGTCGACGACTTTGGCCGCCTTTCCGGCGGCGCGGCGGTGGAGGCGTTCGCGCGCGAAATGGAGGCGTGGCCGGCCGACGTGTTGGGCGTGAACTGCTCGGTAGGGCCCAAGACCATGCTCGAAGTCATCGAGGAGCTGGCGCAGCATTGTTCCAAGCCACTGAGCGCGATGCCCAACGCGGGTATTCCGGCGCGCGTGGAGGGACGCAACATTTATCTATGCTCGCCCGAGTACATGGCCCAGTACGCCCGGCGCATGCTGTGGGCGGGAGTGACGATTATCGGGGGCTGCTGCGGCACCACTCCGGAACACATCAAACTCATTCGATCGGAAAGCCGCTCGCTGCAGCCGCGCGAGAGTGTGCGGGCCCCCATTGCGGACGCGAGCACGCCGAAAACGGAAGTGCTTCCGGGCGTTCCGCTGGCGGAGAAATCCAAACTGGGCGCGAAGCTCGCGGCCGGAAAATTCGTGGCGATGGTGGAGATTCTGCCGCCGCGCGGGCTGGACGCATCGCGGGAAATCGCCGGCGCGAAACTGTGCGCCAAACATGGCATCGATTGCATTAACGTACCGGACGGTCCGCGGGCCAGCGCGCGCGTGAGCGCCCAGGTGACTTGCCAAATGTTCCAGCAGCAAGCCGGCATCGAAGCGGTCAATCATTTTTGCTGCCGCGACCGTAACATTCTGGGAATCCAATCGGAGCTGCTGGGCGCGCACATGGCCGGCATCCGCAACCTGCTTTGTATCACCGGCGATCCGCCGCGCATGGGCATCTATCCGGAGGCCACCGCGGTGTTCGACATCGATTCCATTGGCTTGGTGAACATCGTCAGGAATTTGAACCGCGGGCTTGACATTGGCGGCAACGCGCTGGGATCGCAGACTGCGCTGGTGATCGGCGTGGGAGCCGACCCGGGCGCGCTCAACCTGGACGAGGAGATCCGGCGTTTCGAATGGAAAGTGCAGGCGGGCGCCGAATACGTGATCACGCAGCCGGTTTTCGATCTGGATCTTCTGGAGCAATTTTTGAAGCGCATCGAACACGTAAAGATCCCGGTGATCTGCGGGATCTGGCCGCTCTCCAGCTTTCGCAATGCCGAGTTCATGGTGAACGAGCTGCGCGTCCGCGTGCCGGCCGAGTTTATGGAGCGCATGCGACTTGCCGATACTCCCGAGAAGGCGCGGCAGGAAGGCGTGAAGATCGCGCGGGAAATGGTGAAACACGCGCGCCCCATGGTGCAGGGAGTGCAATTGAGCGCGCCTTTTGGCCACTATGAACTGGCGATTGAGGTGGGCGATGCCATCGGGCCGCGTTAAGGAACGATTCTATGGCTGAGCGGACGGATGCCGCGCGCGCGATTGAAGAGCTTGTCTGCGAGCGCGTCCTGATCCTGGACGGCGCGATGGGCACCATGCTGCAACAGCAGTCGCTGTCCGCGGCGGACTTTGGCGGCGCCGCGCTCGAAGGCTGCAACGAGAATCTGGTGCGCACGCGGCCCGACGTGGTGCTCGCGATCCATCGAGCGTATCTGGCCGCCGGTGTGGACATTCTCGAAACCAATTCGTTTGGCGGCGCCAGGATTGTGTTGGCCGAGTATGGCCTGGAAAACGACGTGCGTTCCTTAAACCTGGCGGCCGCGCGGCTGGCGCGCCAGGCGGCCGATGAGTTCTCGACCACTGCCAAGCCGCGTTTCGTCGCTGGCGCCATGGGGCCCACCACGAAGGCGATCTCGGTGACGGGTGGGGTGACGTTTCCGCAATTGGTCGGCAACTTCTACGAACAGGCCAAGGCGCTGATGGAGGGCGGCTCGGATCTCTTGTTGCTCGAAACCTGCCAGGATACCCGTAACGTCAAGGCCGGCCTGGTGGCTATCGGCCAATTGCGGCAAGAGCTGGGGCGTCCGATACCGATCATGATTTCGGGCACCATCGAGGCCACCGGCACCATGCTCGCGGGCCAAACCGCGGAGGCATTTTATGCATCCGTCTGCCATGCCGATCTGCTCTCTATCGGCCTGAACTGCGCCACGGGCCCGGAGTTCATGACGGATCACCTGCGGGCTCTAAGCCAGATGTCGCGGTTTCCGGTTTCCTGCTATCCCAATGCCGGATTGCCGGACGAAGAAGGCCGGTACCTCGAAACGCCGGAATCTTTGGCCCGGCAGCTGGAGCGCTTTGTCGATCACGGCTGGATCAATATGGTGGGCGGATGTTGCGGCACCACCGAAGCGCACATCCGGGCCATCGCGCAGATGGCGGAAGGCAAGCGGCCGCGTCGATTGCCTGGCGGCTCGCACCGTTCCTACTTTTCCGGCGTGGAACTGGTGGAGGCCGATGAGAGCAACCGTCCGCTGATCGTGGGGGAGCGCACCAATATGATTGGCTCGCGGCTGTTCAAGCAATTGGTGGCCGCTGAAAACTGGGAAGAAGCTACCGAGATCGGACGCCGCCAGATGAAGAACGGCGCGCACATCACCGACGTCTGCCTGCAGAGCGCGGATCGAGACGAGATGCGCGATATCGAGATGTTCTATGCGGAGCTGATCCGCAAGGTGCGGGCGCCGATCATGATCGATAGCACCGATCCGAAGGCGATTGAACTGGCGCTCACCTACTGCCAGGGCAAGAGCATCATTAATTCCATCAACCTGGAGGACGGCGAAGAAAGATTCGAGCGCGTATGCCCTCTGGCTAAGCGCTACGGAGCGGCGCTGGTGGTGGGCTGCATTGACGAAGACAAACTGCGAGCCCAGGCGTTCACGCGCGAGCGCAAGCTGGAGATCGCCCGGCGATCGTACGGGCTGCTGACCGAAAAGTACGGAATTGCCCCGGAGGACATCATCCTGGATCCTCTGGTTTTTCCGTGCGCCACGGGCGATGCCAGCTATGCCGGCGGGGCGGTAGAGACCGTGGAGGCGATCCGGCTGGTGAAGGCATCGCTGCCTCACGCCAAGACCGTGCTGGGCATTTCAAACGTCTCCTTCGGACTGCCGGCCGCGGCGCGCGAGGTGGTGAACTCGGTCTTTCTATATCACTGCACTCGGGCCGGCTTGGATCTAGCGATTGTCAATGCGGAGAAGCTGGAGCGCTTCGCATCCATTCCCGAGGAAGAGCGGCGGATGGCGGAAAATTTGCTTTTCAATGCGCCACCCACCGACGCGGAGACTGACGAATGCCTGCGCAACGCTCCGGTGGACTGCCGCGATCAAACTCCGGAACTACGCGCGGCCATCAATCAATTCCACATCGCCCGCATCACCAGCCATTTCCGGCAGGCCACCGGCCGGTCTAAAGAGCTGGCGCGCGATCTTCCGATTGATCAGCGGCTGGCCAACTTCATCATCGAAGGGACCAAAGACGGCCTGATCGCGGCCCTGGAATTGAAGCTGGCCGAAGGCGCCGCACCGCTCGAGATCATCAACGGACCGCTGATGGCGGGCATGAGCGAAGTAGGGCGGCTGTTCAACAACAACGAACTGATTGTCGCGGAAGTGCTGCAATCGGCGGAGGCGATGAAGGCCGCGGTGGATTATCTGGAAGGTTTCCTCGGGAAGGCCGGGGAGAAGAGCGCAGGCTCGGCGCGCGGACGGATCATTCTTGCCACCGTGAAGGGCGACGTGCATGATATTGGCAAGAACCTGGTGGAAATCATTCTCGCCAACAACGGATATGAAGTGATCAACCTGGGCATCAAGGTGCCTCCCGAAGCGCTGATCCAGGCGTATTTCGAGCACCAGCCCGACGCCATCGGACTTTCCGGGCTTTTGGTGAAAAGCACGCAACAGATGGTGGCTACCGCCAGCGATTTCAAGGCCGCTGGAATTCACGTGCCGCTGCTGGTGGGCGGCGCGGCGCTATCGGAGAAATTCACGCGCACCAAAATCGCAAACGCGTATGGCGAAGCGGCCTATTACGCCAAGGACGCCATGGCCGGTTTGAAGTGGATGAACCAGATTATGGATCCGGCGGAGCGTGACGCGGCGCTGGCGCAGTTTTCGGCGGACGAGTCTCCGGTGGAAAGCGCAGTGGCGGAGGCCGCTGCTCGGAATATCACCACGCAGCGCAGCCCCAAAGTTCGCATCGACCTCGCGATTCCACCCGCGCCGTATCTCGACCGCAAAGTTCGCACGGTGCCGAATCTCGCGGAAATATGGGGCTACATCAATCCGTACATGCTCTACGGACGGCACCTGGGCTACAAGGGCGACTTCGAAACGGGCTTGCAGGAGCGCGACGCAAAGGCGTTGAGCCTTTACGATCAAGTAGAGGAGTTGAAGCGGGAAGCGGCGCAGTTCATGAAAGTCCGCGCGGTTTGGCAGTTTTTTGAAGCGGAACGCGAGGGGAATGCGATCCATTTGTTCGCGGCCGGCGGCGCCTCGCCTCTGCGCACCTTCCGTTTTGCGCGCCAGGCGGGCACACGCCAAGGCTGCAACCCAAGCTACAAAGATGACGCGCTTTGTCTCAGCGACTATATTCTCGATCCAGCGGAAGGGCAGCGCGATCATCTGGCGCTGTTCGTTGTTACCGCCGGGGCAGGCATCCGCGAGCGGTCCGAGCAGTGGAAGCAGGCGGGCGATTTCTTCAAGGCCCACGCGATCCAGGCGCTGGCGTTAGAAACCGCCGAAGCTTGCGCGGAGTGGCTGCACAGGCGCATACGCGAGGATTGGGGATTCGGTGATCCCGCCGAAACAACCATGCATGATCGCTTCACTTCCAAATATCACGGCAAGCGTTACAGCTTCGGTTATCCGGCGTGCCCGAATCTGGACGATCAGCAGGGTTTGTGGAAACTGCTGCGGCCCGAAGAGATCGGCGTCGGGCTCACCGAAGGCATGATGATGGAACCGGAGGCGAGCGTGAGCGCGCTGGTGTTTCATCACCCCGATTGTGTTTATTTCGCGGCCGGCGAAGCTACTTCTTGATCCACGGATAGCGATCGGTATCTTTGCCTGCGTAGTCCGGGTCCAGATAAATGAAGCAGCGCTGGATCAGCCCGTCGCGAATGTCGAACACATCGCACCAGCGGCCTGCGCCCCAATCGGGATCGCCCGCGCGCCACGGGCCGTCCACGTGTTCGCCATGGCTGGTGCCCTCGCACACGATGGTGTCGCCGCCTGAGAAGATCCAGTTCAATTCCGGGTAGTGGTGAGCAATCGATTTGAGCTTGCCGCCCAAGTCGGAAAACAGCTTTTCGATCTGCTCCTTGCCCTTGGCGACGCCCCATTTCGGAAAATAAACCTGGGCATCGGGCGCAAACAAATCGAAGATGGATCCGCCGGAAGAAGTCACGCCGCCGGCGTCCAGCGCCTTCAGGTATTCGAGCGCAACCGCCTTCCGCTCTTCATCACGCATAGAGGAAGGTCAGGCTAGCTATTCCTTGCCCACCAGGTGAGCGTCGGATTTTTCGTTTTCGTTGCAAATGAACTCGATCAGGTTGGTGTCGAGCAGCAGGTGCTGTTTGATGGTGATGGTCCAGGGGTGGGTGTACGCTTTCGGATCTTCCACGGTGACCTGGATATCAAGATGTCCGAAGTTGACGCGGGTGAAACGTTCGGTCATTTTTCCTGTGTTTGTGAGCGGGCTGCCTTCCACGTCCAGCCATACGTCGTCGCGGAAGCCGGTAGTTTCCACCACCAGCGTGTCGCCGTCCCAATGGCCGATCGAGTAACCATACCACCACGGCTCAGGATCGTTGTTGGGCAGCGAACGTCCATCCATAAAGACTTGCCGGATGCCGGCCTGGGCTTCGTACAAAATCACGATCAACTTGGGTGTCTGGATGATTTTTCTGGGCTGCGGATGCGTGTGCAACTGCATCAGGCCCAGCGGCAGGCAGTGCGCGTCGGGATTGTCCTTGTTGTTATTTGACTTGCGTTGTTCTCGTATGGCGGCGGCCCAAGGGGTGAACGGGAGGCCATCTTTCAGCGTAGATCCGATATCGAAAAACTGATTGGGCCCACGCGGCCGCGGACCCAGGCCGACCCCTCCGGCTGGCGGCGGTCCTCCGGCTGGCGGTGGTCCCCCAGCGGGCGGCGGGCCGCCCGGCCGGGCAGTTGCACCGGGGCCGCCCGGCGGACGCAACCCGCGATTTCCGTCAAATTGCCAGATGCCGGATAAATCCGGTTTGCCGTCGGCGGTACGCGGCGTGGGGCCGTCCATATTGGGCTTACCGTCGGCGAGTTTGGGAACGTTAGGCGTCGGATAAGGCGGCCACTGGGCTAAAAGTGCGGTTGGGATGGCGGCGAAAATGAGCGCCGCGAGAACGGCGTGAACCAAAGTTTTCATGTTAGGCATCAGAGTGAAACGCTACGGCTTGCAAACCTAGCTCTATCAGCTTACCTCCATCTCCGGCTGGCTGGCGAGTCGACGTAATTGTCTGAAACCGCCGCCGTCTTACGGTGTTGATTGATCAGGCTCCCTGACCGACAGCGCGCGATTCATTCCCCAGTCTGGAGTGGTGAGCACGGAGGTAGTCGGACTCATCGGCCAGCCTGATCCTACAAGAATCTGCGCGTCCGACGTGGAGCGGGGAGCCTAACGATGCGCATGTCCATTCGCCGATTCACGCGGATAACGAAGCGCTCTCAAAAAAATGGGACAACCATTGGGCAGTACTCGCCTATACTTCCCGTTCCGCAATTTCCGCCCGATTCAGTAACGCCTGCGATGCAAAAGCAGGAATCACCGATGATGTGGGGAAAATCTCGGAATTGGTGGCGCCAATTGCCTTAGGCGACTGACCGCGACCTGCGAAGCAGCACAAAGGCCACAAGAGCCGGCAGAATGAACCACAGCATGGACGGTTCCGGTACCGCGCTGGGTACGGAAGCCGTGAAGTCTAGCGAATCCAAGCTGGTGAACTCTATCGTGGCACCGCTGCTGGTGGTGAAGCCTAGAGCGTCCTGATAGGCCCCGATGTTCGGATTTGGATACGTGGAAGAGCTGGGTATACTTCCGGTGGTGATGGGGGTTACCAGACCGTAGCCCGCCAGCACCGGGTCCTCGCTGATGCCGATGGAGCTCCCAAAGTCGCTGTTGAACAAGAAGACGGTGTAGTAGGAACCCATTCCAGTGTCGCCATTTCCGTTGACAATGATATTCGCATTGTTAATAGTTGCGGTGTAAGTGCCCTCGGTAAATGTGCCGTCGCCGGCTGGGTTATCATAATCGTACCCACCCGCTTGGGTGACGGCGGTTGTGTCTTCGACGAAGGTCACGCTGAAGGCTTCGTCAGTGAAAGATGTCACCGTAACCCCATCGGTGATGGTGCCCGATCCTTGTCCCGTAAAGCTGAGATCCAGCGTACTCGCAGACGCGATGCGCGCAGGCAAGAGAATTATTGCAACGGCAAAGGCGGCGTTGAGAAGACTGATTCTGGAGAATTGCATTTGTAACATTTGTACTCCCAGCGGCTTTTCTATTTCTAGAGCCCGAGAATATCATGAGATGCGACATCCGTTCAAGAAAATGTATCGCGGGTGTCGGCGCAAAGTGATAATGTCCTATTTGCGCAAAGTAGAAATGTCCTATTGACGACCTCCAGGCTGGGGAGGTGGCAGAAGGACAACTACTGATGACGCAAGCCGAGCGAGACCGGCTGGTGGCCCTGAAAAAGGCCAAGAAGAAACTGATTACGCAGAAGCAGGCCGCCGAGGAACTGGGCATCACCGAACGGCATGTACGGCGTCTGCTGCGAGCGCTGAAACGCCGTGGTGATCAGGCTGTGGTACATGCGTTGCGAGGACTACCGTCCAATCGCAAGATTGCTGTGGAGACCGAACAGGAGGCAGTGGCCATCTTGAAGAGGCCGGTATATCGGGGCTTTGGACCGACGCTGGGATCGGAATACCTGGCCAAGAAACACGGCATCGAGGTCAGCCGGGAGACGGTGCGGCAGTGGATGATCCAGGCCAGGCTGTGGCGAGCCCGCCAGCAGCGTGTTGAGAAAATCCACGAATGGCGTCCACGTCGCGGCCGGTTTGGCGAACTGGTGCAGTGGGACACCAGTGATCACAAGTGGCTGGAAGGACGCGGAGAAGAGATTTTACTGATCAACATGATCGACGATGCTACCGGCCGCTGGTTCGCGCGCTTTGTGGCCAGCGACTCCACGGTGGAAAACATGAACCTGCTGGAGAGCTACGTGAAAAAGTACGGACGGCCACTGGCGTTTTATACCGACAAGGCCAGCCTGTTTCAGACGGCGGAGAAACGCAAACGCGATGAGCCCGGAGTGGAGAAGGACGCGGTAGAGATGCCGCCGACGCAGATTGGGCGGGCGTTGCGAGAACTGTCCATCGCCTGGATCGCAGCGCACAGTCCGCAGGCCAAGGCTTACGCTTCATACTGCACCTCCTGCGAACCGTGCAGAATGTTCTCTGGGAAACGCCGACGTTTGGCGAGTTTGACGCCCTGTGCTTTTCGCGGCGGATTGGGTCCTGGATCCTCATACAACCAGTCGTCTCGATCATTCACCGGATAGCCGCGAAGCAGGCCGCGATTCCGCCAGGTGATCACGCACTTGGGGCCGATGTCCAGTCGCACCGACATTTCTTCGAGCGTTAACAAGCCCTTCTCGCGCAGCCGATCATACCGCGTTTTGAGTTGGTATTCACGACGGAGGCACGCAACGATGCGGCTGTTGAAACGCTGACCGCAGCCGGATAGCGCTCCACGTTGGTTGAGGATCTGGACGATCTTTTTGTCGGTGTAATGATCGGTCAGCCGATCGATCTCGGCGACAATCTCCGCAGGGGTTGTTCTGAGCTCCCAGGCCGTCAGCGGTCTCGGCAGCTCCAGGGTTTTCGACGCTCCGCCATTGAAGCGGACATGAACCGTGATTCCAGTGCCGCGCAGGAGCGTTACGTCAGCCAGCAGCAGGCGGACCATTCGTTTCCGTTCCCGATCTGGGGTCTTTGGATCTTGCCAGAGCCGTGGAAAATCACTGGCCAGAGCGGCGATTCGGACGCGCTGCTGTTCATCGACAGTGATGCGGTCCTGTTGCCGCTGCTGTTCGTACTGCTCCTGTGCCAGAGTTAATGCGCGAAGCTTTTCATTCCAGTCCGCCTCCAGTGAGTCCGCAACGAGACGGTTTGCGGGATCGACGTGCAAGTAGCGACGCTGAGCCAAGTCGGCTTCGTAGCGCGCTCGCTCCACGTGTTTTTTGCGGAGCCGGTCCACTTCCTCGATTCTGGCCTGGAGTTCCTGCTGCACGGACAGAGTAACTTCGAGCGCTAGCGGAGCCACACTTTCCACCAGCAGTTTGCCGACAGCGTTATCGATGTGATCTCCGACCACTCGCTGGCATATCGATATGGCATGCTCGATTCCGTCGCGTTGGCAGACATACTCGGGTACGAGCCGGTCTTGGCGCGAGTGGTACCGAACCGTCATGCGGCTCCCGCATACCCCGCAGACCACCAAGCCCTGCAGTAAGGCTGGGCCTTCGCGCGGAGGACTCTTACGGCGGTCGGCCCCGACCGCTTGAGCGTTTTCCCGGAGCCGCAACAGGTTCTCCTCGTATTGCCGCCAGCAGATGTAGCCGGCGTGCGCATCCTGGAATAATATCCACTGCTCACGCGGCAACTTGGTGTAGGATGTGCCTCCGTTCGGGTTGTTGCGAGTTCGGCTCCGGCCATAGACGAATGCACCCGCGTAACGAGGATTGTGCAGAATGTGCAGTGCCCGGCTGTGCGGGAGTTCCGCCCACACCAGCTCGCCCTTATTCGGCCCTTTTTTTAATCGCCGTGGAAACAGCAGCCCTTTCTGCCGGAACGCTTTGACCACCGCGCAAGCTGATGCGGTACGCCGAAACGTATCGAAAAAGAATCGAATGCTCTCCTGCACCTGTTTGTCGGGGTCCAGGACCGGCTCATTGCTGGCGTTATAGAGAAAGCCGACTGGCAAGGGACATTGCAACTCGCCGCGGCGGGCTTTGTTCAAGATTCCGCCCTGCAGGCGCGCCCGGATCACATGCAGTTCCGCTTCGCTCATGGTTCCTTTGAGGCCCAGCAGAAGACGATCGTTGAAGTGCGCTGGATCATACACGCCGTCTTCATCGAGAATGAGCGTGTCGGTCAAAGCGCAGATCTCCAACAAGCGGTGCCAGTCGGTGGAGTTTCGTGCCAGGCGCGAAACTTCCAGGCCCAACACGATGCCGGCTTTGCCCAGGCCGACTTCAGTAACCAGCTTCTGAAATCCTTCCCGGTCGACAGCCGACGCTCCGGACTGTCCGAGATCAGTGTCGATAACGATGATGCGCTCCACGGGCCAACCCAAGGCGACAGCATGCTGGCGGAGACCGTACTGCCGCTTGGTACTCTCGGTATTTTCAAAAACCTGGCGCAGCGTCGATTGGCGGACGTAGAGATAGGCGTTTCGCTTGAGATGCCCGGCATTCACCTTTTGGTGTGCGGTGCCTGTCATGAGGTTGCCTCCTGTTGTAGACAGAGAATCATGCTGGCCAGCAAGGTGGTGATCTGTGGCCGCACGTCGCCTGGGATGGTTTCATTGATATCGGGATCAGAGCGCGGACTTGGTTCGCTGTGGGGAGCACATTCCGACCAGGCCTGCATCCAGGTGGTCATTCCGCGTCGGACAAAAAGCGCCCAGCCTAAGCCTTCCCCACGGTGGGCCACCGTTGCTATAGCATCGCGGCGCAGGTGCTCGTACTCGGCAACCAGATCGTGACGGGCGGGAGTTGAACCGTGGCGCTCGGTCAACGGAGTTTTTTTTGATGGCGCAGCAAGCTGCGTTCGATGCTTCGCGGATGAACCCGGATACCGAAGCGATCCTGAATCAGCTTCACCAGATCCGGCAACCGAACGGATGGTTCTTTCTGGCGCATCTCGCCGATGAATGTGAGGACTTCTTCGGTGAGTTTGTGCGCTTGCTTCGGACCGCGCTTGTGCGGCACCAGGCCGGCCAGTCCGTCTTGCTCGAAGGCCGATAACGCTTGGTAAAAAGATGGCCGTGAAAAACCGAAGTTCGCCGATGCGTCCGTCACAGACTGGCCTTCGGTCTGCACTCGGCGCAGCATCTCGTACTTGACCTGGATCAGATCGCGCGGATCGAAAAAATCGTCCTGAAGAAATAGCTCGTCGCGGACAAGCTTCGGACGAGGGTTCAAAGTCCCCTGTTGTTGAAGCGTTCCGAGTTTGGCATCCTTGTCGGCCATGAGCCCCTCGAAAACTGTCGAGCAGAACCGTAAATATAATTATGCTCACTCCCAGTCCGTTGTCAAGCTGTTTTTGCCATCCATCGCCGGCAATTACAGGCATGCATTCGCTATCTGCTACTCGCAACCACATGGCAATCCAAACCTTGCTCGGCATCATTCCCTTTACAGTCGCGGCGTTATTGTCTTTACACTCCAAACTCTGCTTCTTCATCTCGCCTTCTCCACCAAGTCGGCCAGCTTCAACAAATCCTCATAGCGAAACAGGCACCGTCCGGCGGCCATCAGCACGAACGGGTCTGCGGGCAGGACGGTCGTCCAGCACGCTGGAATCGAGCGTAGAACTCTGCTGCTGTCGTGGAAGTAAACTCGATCCTCGCCCCAGTTGTGACGATAGGTGACCAGCTTAAATCGCTGGCCTCTCAGCGGATGATGGGCATGAGTGACCTCAAAGGTTGTGTCGCCACCGGCACCATGCGCTGTAGTTGACGGTACAGGCCAAAG
>CAVXGM010000024.1:0-264699 GCA_963761265.1 Bryobacterales bacterium | reverse complement strand
GGCTCGACGTGCTCAAGAACGACAAGCGCGCCATCGTCCAGGCCGCGTCTTATGCGCAAAAGGCTGTCGATTTTCTTCACGGGCTGCAAAAGCCGAAAGCCGAGGCCGCCTGAGGGCGGCTTCGGTTTGCCGATCCGCACAATCGCGCCGAAAGGGCGCTCGCGCGCCTTACTCATGAACGCCAGAGAAATCTCCAGTAGAAAGCTGCGAACACCAAGACAATGCCGATATTTACTGTCAGACGTTCCCAGAATCGGTTTCTGAAGAACGCGAAATCGACACCGACGATGACGGCTATCATCGCCACCACGTAAAGCACGGCAGCTAGCTTTCTGGTCATTTCAGCGGGAATAGCCATTTTTGAGTTCTCCATCACGTGATCGGACCGGACACCCCTACCCTTCCTGGCTCACGGAGCGAAGGTCACCGCCTGATAGGGCTCACCCCGGTGGTGACGGCTCACCTCGATCGTCACCTTCTGGTCAAGGCGCTTCAGAAAATCGAGGAGCTTGTCCGTGGTGAAGCGGCTGAAATGCCCGTTCATCAGGTGCGACACATCGGGCTGCGCAATGCCGAGAACACCCGCGATCTCGCGCTGCTTCAGTTTCTTGTCCTCGACGATCTTGAAGACATGAAATCCGATTTGCGAGCGCACCAGAAGCTGGTCGGCGTCCTTAAGGCCGAGGTCGGCGAAGACGTTGCCGGAGCCCTCTTCGAACTTAATCTTTTTTGGTTTTTTCGTACTCACGCGCCAACTCCTGCGCTTCCGCGTAGCGCTTTTTGATCAGGTCCACATCGCGTTGCGGGGTCGCGATGCCCTTCTTCGATTTCTTCTGAAACGCATGCAAAACATAAATGCGCTTCCCAAGCTGCACCGCAACCACGACGCGGTAGGCGTCCGAGACGTAGCGCAACGCCAACTCAAGCACGCCGCTGCCGACGCCCTTGAACGGCTTGGCATCTTTCGGCATCCCGCCGAACTGGATCAGCTGCAGCTCGTCCCCAAGCAGCTTTTGGGCGCCCTCCGGAAAACCCTTCAGGTTTTTCAGCGCGTTTCCGAGCCACACGACCCGCCGCAGGACTGGCGGTTTAAGCCTGTTCAAGCCTTACCTCATCAAGATATAGTAAATTTACTATAATGTCAAGAGTCACGGCGATCCTTTGGTGAATCGCTGAAGAGTATGGCACATTTGCAGGCGTGGACAGGAGCTTTACAAGCCGCACGCGACGCCCTTCCGATCTTCTAGCCGCATGATGTTGGACCCCGTTCGCGCGTGACGCCAGTCATGCTGTGCCTCGTTCTTCCCTGACGCCCATCATTGGCGGGGCGAAGGCACTGTAGCCGCCGCCGCTCGCCGTCAATGACGGATTTTGGCTCCCCTCCCCCGGAGACGGAGCGATACGCCTGGGCCGGGGCAGTCACCCCAAAATCCTATGACCGCTTCGCTCGATTGCGGCGGCCGACGTGCCCTCTTTCGCCCCCGCCGTGGGGGTCACTCAAAAACGAAAGAGGCATCTCATGAAAACCTACTCAGTCCTGTTCGCCGAAGACGTTCCCCATTATGGGACCGCTGAGATCGAGGCGGAAGACGATGCCGCGGCGCTCGAGGCCGCCAAAGCCTACGATCTTTCCGATGTCACCAACGATCCGGAATGGGAAAACAGCGTCTGCAAGCGCATCGTTCACATCGAGGACCAGGAAGGCAACACCATCATTAGCGACGTGCCCCTGGATAATTGCGACCTGCGATACGGTTGCGACAAGGAACGCGCCCTCTGTGATGCCGCACGAGACATGCTGGAAGCGTTACAGCTATGCGAGGACGTGCTGTCCGACCTTGCCCGGCTCGACGACGGGACGCCATCTATCAGCGCCCTTAATGCCTCGCGCAAGGCGATTGCCAAGGCGACAGGAGGTGCAGCATGAGCACCCCCAGCAACATGATCCTTCGGGGCAATTGCCTCGACATCCTGCCACAAATCGACGCGGGCAGCGTGGATTTCATCCTGACCGATCCGCCATATATCGCTCGGTACAGGTCGCGTGACGGGCGCTCGGTTCAGAACGACGACAACGCCGCGTGGCTTACGCCGTCATTCGCTGAAATGTACCGCGTCCTGAAAAAGGATGCTTGTGCCATCAGCTTCTACGGCTGGCCGAAAGTCGATCTGTTCTTCGCAGCCTGGAAGAACGCCGGGTTTCGGATCGGCGGACACATGGTTTTCCGCAAGCGCTATGCCTCGAAATCGGCATTCCTGCAGTACAGGCACGAGGCTGCGTACCTGCTCATCAAGGGCAATCCGCCGTTTCCGGCATCGCCCCTGCCCGACGTGATGGACTGGACCTACACAGGAAACGGGTTTCATCCGACGCAGAAATCCGTTCACATTCTCAAACCGCTGATCGAGGCTTTCACCGCGCCCGGCGAGGTTGTCCTTGATCCCTTCGCGGGTTCCGGCTCCACATGCGTCGCCGCGCAGTCCTTAGGTCGCCGATACATCGGCATCGAACTCGATGTCGCCCATCACAAAACGGCAACCGCCCGCCTTGCGGCTTCCGAACGAAGTAGCGCAGCATGACCCTCGCAGTATCAATTTCAGCGCTGCTGACCCCTACCCTATCGCATCGTTCGTGCTCGTCATGCTGTGCCTGGCTTTTTCCTGCCGCCCGTAATCGGCGGGGCAGAGTCAATCTAACAGCCGCAGGCTGGCGTCAAGGCGCTTTCGCGGCATAAACGAGCCTCCCCTACGGGCTGCCCCTCATATATTCCACGTCGCCTGTGACGCTGCGCCTTGTGCGCGGCTGTTCCTTGCCTCTCTCGCCCCCACCGAAGGGGGTCACTCAAAACGAAAGAGGCACAACATGACGAAAAACGCGGAACTCATTAAATCCGATCTCAGCCAGTTCAGCGGCTCCGAGAATTGGTACCGCCACGGGATCAACCGGAACGTACTCTTCACCGACGGCGCGAAATACGTCGCCGATCAGGGCGGCGCCTACTGGCTTCTCGACGAAATCGCGATCATCCAGCCGTACGACAAGGCTGTTGCCGCCGAGGAGTTTCAGGTGTGGAAGCTGACTGTACGCCCTGACCGGACCGCGACGCTGACCTGCGATGACGGCAACGGCCGGGTCGTCTACACCAAGGAGATCGAGTTCACGGATTTTCCGCTCGACACGATCACGCTGTGGTTCGCCAACAACACGATTTATCTGCCGAGCGAGCACTGACTACGGCATGCCCGCGCCGGCAGCACCGGCGCGGGTTTGCCTCATCCTCCGGCTCTAGCCGGGCGGATACAGAAGATCGAAACCAACTTCGGTGAGGATGAACTGCTCGCCGTCGCGCCGGAATGCTCCGGCATCGACGAGTTCTTCAAGCGTATTTTCGATTTCATGTTGCTCCCTCGGGTTCAGCTGCTGGTAGAAGCTATGCAGAAAAGCCCCACTTAGCGATAGAACGTGGCCCTTCTTGAAACTCCTATTCCGGCAAAACGCGAGAATGTTGTTGGCAGGCACGGACAATGGCTTCGACATGATCGAGTCCTCGTGTGTTAGCGATGATGGGTAAAGTGAAAAGCGCCGTGCTCAATTATTTGGTTGCGCCATTAATTTCGGAATCGCACGGGCACGCTTAATGTAAGGATTCGGTCGGTTCGAGTCAAGATTTTTCGGCGTCTAAGCTCGCTCGACGTTCAGCAAACCGCCGATGGACGGTCTCTCGGCAGACAGCTGCAGCATAGCGTCATTCATCCATGCCGCATAACCTGGCCCAAGCCGATGGTGTTGCGGCCCGCGCCCCATCACCGGCGCGGGATTACTCTGATCCCTGCTCACGAATTGCAAGGTCGTCGTTGCTCAACGGGCGCTGGAAGCGCAGGCTCCCTTCACCGCCGTTCAGCCATTCCGCATGCTCCTTCGGATCGATGAGGATTGCGGGCATGGCTTTTTCGTGAACGGGCCGCACCACGTCGTTTGCGTCCGTGGTCAGGAACGAAAAAAGCTGCCAGTCGCGCTCTTCCCGGACGCGCCGTTTCTGTCCCGGTTGTTCTGCAAGGCGTGCGCCTTTCCACGGCCGCCATATGCCGGCGAAGCAGGCGACTTCGACGCCTGGCACATGAAACCATGTCGGCTCGCGAACCGGTTCTGCAAATGACGTGAAGGGAACGAGGCAGCGGTATTCCTTTTCGATCAGGTATTGGCGGTTCGCGGCGCGCCACCATGGACTCTTCAGGTTGCGGATATTCGTGATCGGCGCTGATTGTCCGGGGATCGGAGGAAAGCCCCATCGCGCCATGATCAACCCAAGATCGCCCTTCGCCTTGTTCGTGATGATCGGCGCGTCCTGATCGGGATAGACGTTTTCCTGTGGCTGCAAATTATCCGTGGCCAAGGTCGTCGCCAAAGCGCGGCTCAGGGCCTTAGCGAGCTGCCTAATCTGGTTCAGCGAACCCCTTTGGGAGTAGCGATTGCACATGGGCTCGCGACTATATCCACAGGGGTTTGAAAGAACCAGCTTGACTCTAGCGTTCCTGTTTTGTTCTTATCCCTGCCCCGGAGTTTTGAGGCATGCGGAAGGCAGAAACGATAGAGAGGATGTATCTGGATTTTGACGGTTTCTTCGCGTCCGTCATGCAGCAGGCAATGCGGCGCTTGCGTGGAAAGCCGGTCGGCGTGATCCCGTTCGAAACCTCGGCGGCGAATTCCACAATCGTCATCGCCTGTTCAAAGGAAGCCAAGGCCGCCGGATGCAAGAACGTGATGCCCGTGCCGGAGGCGCGAAAACTTTGCCCGGACCTCCAGCTCGTCATGCAACGGCCCGATTTGTTCCGCCGCGCGCATAACGCTCTCTTGAATGAAATCACCTGCGAGATCCCGATCGAGACGGTGAAGTCGATCGATGAGCTGTCCTGCAAACTGGACAACGCCACTCGCAACGACCCGCGAGGCCTGGCGCGGCGGATCAAAGACCGTATCCGCAAAAATATCGGCGATCAGATTACATGCTCAATGGGATTTGCCGCCAATCGCCTCCTTGCGAAAATCGCCTGCAAGGTCGATAAGCCCAACGGCATTACCATCTGGCATCCGAAGGACATGCCGGAGCCCCTCTTCGCCCTGCCCTTATCTGATATTCCCGGCGTCGGCTCACGGATGGAAAACCGGCTCAATCTCGCCAGCATCCACACGATACGCGATCTCTACTGCACGCAGCCGAAGCATATGCGGGCGCTCTGGGGCAACGTGAACGGCGAGCGCATGTGGTACGCCCTGCACGGCTACGACATTTTCGCCATGCCGACCTCACGCGGCATGTTCGGGCATGGCCGGGTGTTGCCTCCCGGCTGGCGGGATGCGGGTCATGCCCAGGCCTGCACGCGCCTCCTGCTCACGAAAGCCGCCCGGCGCATGCGGCGGGATGGGTTTTACGCGAGCAAACTCTGGCTCTGGCTGGATATGCGCAGCGGCGCCTGGTTCGGCCAACAGGAGCTGCACAGCGTGCAAGACGATCACGCCTGTCTCTCCGCGCTGAGTGTCCTCTGGATGAAGGCCAAAGCGGAAATCAGCCCGCGTTCCGAGATTATCCGCGTCGGCGTCACGCTTGCCGATTTATCGCCAGCGACGGAACGCCAGTTGGATCTGTTTTTGCATGACGATGACGAACGGCAGAAATGCGAGACGATCACGAGCATGATTGACGGCTTGAACCGGAAATTCGGGAAGCGCGTTGTGACCTTCGGCGAATGGACGCCGCCGCCCGGCGGCTATGCCGGCGGCAAGATCGCTTACAACCGCATCCCCTCGGCGGAGGATTTCTGGTGACGTGGCTCGAAGATACCAGCCTTCGGGATTTGGACGATTCCGTCGTCATCGAAGCCACATGCATGCGATGCCTGCATGTCTGGTTGCAAAGCCCGGTTCAGCTTTTGATCAAAGTCGATCACCGTGACGTATACATGGATGAAGTTGCAAAACACCTCGCCTGCCCGGCCTGGAAATGCCGCCATGTCGGTGCGCGGCTTACCTTGACCAAGAACGAGGAGACGAGCGGCTTTGTTGGCGGCATGCCGTGAGCCGATCGAGGAACAGCCAGTTGACAGCTTGACCGCCTTCCGGCATGTCCAACTTCTTTCTTGTTATGACGGCGCGGTGCCGGCAATGCTTGAGCGTATTAACCCCTACGATTTCCGGCATCCCCTGGATGCGCGCATTCTCGCGCTTGCCGAACTCGACCGCGTTCCCTTGATCGAGAAATTGATCGCGCTTGATACGCAATCCCGCGCGCGGGCGCGAGCCGGACGCCGCGCCGCGCGCAGCAGCGCGGTGAAGACGGACGCCGAGTTCGCACGCGCTGACAGCGACCGGCTCGGCCGCATCATCTATTTCCTGCGCTTCCGCAATTTCGCGAGCTCATCAACGCCGAAAGACCAAGTGCTCTGCAATGCGCTTGCGGAGAAGCTGACCGCGAAGGGGCAATGGACCGGCGAGTATTCGCTCTAGCCCCCTGCCCTATTCAGGATCGCTGCCGGAAAAGAACGCCGGTCCGGCGCCGTCGTGGTCGATGATGGGCGTGAGCTTCGAGATCGGATCGGTCGACAACGTCACAAAGACTCGCCGCAGACACCCTGACCGCTTTGTCGACGGCGGACCGCTGGCCATATCAGCACAGGGCGCCGAATACGCGCGGCAAAAAAATGTCATCTCCTTTCCGTCTGCCGACCATGATGGCGCGCCGCAACCCCAGTCCGGATCAGCAGTATATGCATGCACATTGGTGCCATCGGCATTCGCGAGAAAAATCTGTTGCTGTCCCATTCTCTCGTCCCGTTCTGGCCTTTTGAACGCGTCAAAGGCGATCAGCTTGCCGTCGGGAGACCAGGCACCATCGATGGCAGTCGGATAATGGCGCGGGTCCCCAATCTCGACCCTTTCCGAACCATCTGCCTTCGCCACATATAGGGAATAACTCTGCCCGGCAGGAACGACCGAATAGATGATCTTCTGGCTATCGGGCGACCACGCTCCAAAGACGGCGAACTGAGAATTGTCCTCTGGCCTCACCAGCGAAATATCATGTGAGCCGTCAGCGTTCACCACATGGAGTGTCGTAGGCGAGTCGCCCGGTTCCCGAACCGTGGCAGCGACCTTGGTGCCGTCGGGAGACCACCGCGCATCCAGAACATTCCCCAGAAGTCGCTGTCCTGGCCCCTCACCTTCGGCCGGCATAACATAGAACCCGCATTTCTCGTCGCGCTGGGGATTCGGGCAGTACCCCGCACCGATGCTCCTGCCATCGGGCGACCAAACGCCGGATTTCACTCCCCCTTCCGCATACAGCAGTACGCGGCGATGGCCACCATTGGAATCCATAAGGCAGAGCTCGGTCGAATGATACGATTCAAATCCGGGCATTTCGCGGTGCTGCGGTGGTTTTTGCAGAGCCGTGTCATGAATGAAGAGGATTTTCTTCCCGTCTGGAGAGACCTGCGGACTATGGCTGTGGCCATCATTCGTTAATGCATGATCATCCGTGCCATCAGCGTTGACCGAATAGATATCCTGGACCGGCCATGGCGCACGATCGTCTGGCGCGCGCACATAGATTATTCGGTTTTGCTGATCGGCAGCGCGTGCCTGAACGTAACTGCCTAACCCGAGAACCACCATCAAACAACATAGGGCGATTGAGTACACGGAGTTCATTCTGAAGTGGTCCCCTTAGGCCAGGCTTATGCCCCTGCCCTATCGAGCGCAGCGACGGCTTGCTCGACGATCTCATTCAGGGAGACGCCGCGGCGCTGCGCGAGTTTCTGCAGAGCATCGACGGCATCGAGCGCATCCATTCCCAGTCGCATGAGTTCACCCAACACGACGCTCCGGTCGTCGGCTGAATTGTAAAACCTCTGTACGGTCTCGGGAGTGGCTTTGCAATTGAACTGTACGTTCCGGCCAGTTCGATGCGTGCGCGCCCGATGTCGCGCTTCCTTCGCCGTCTTCGGCGGCTGACGGCTCGTGAATTTATGCTCTTCCCCGAGGCGCGCGATGCTTGCCTTCTCCGCCGGCTTCTCAGGTTTTGGCTTGGTCGTGAACACCGGCGGTTCATCAATATCTATGAAGGGATTTACACGTCCGTTGCTCATGCCGCACCTGCCACGTCTGGAGTTTCATTTTCTTCCCTATCGCCCTTCTGCGCCGTTACGCGTTCGAGGACTTCCTTCACGAATTCAAACACGTTGATCTTGGCTTTTTCGATATTTGCGACCTCAGCCGGGTTCAGCCCGTCGAGCGTTTGCTGGAACGAGAACACCGCCCGGAAAGCGTCGCGCTCATTGAGTTCGGTTTCGAACACGGGTATCCCCGCCTCGATCAGACCTTTTTGAATATGCGTCTGCGTCCGCGTGCGAACCGAGGAATTCGTGCGTGTCAGAAGCACGGCGAATGGTGTCGCGGTTTTTCTCTTCGAAACCTTCTGGCTTTGCAGTACGACTCGGATCGCCCGGCTGGCCTCATTGGCATCGAGCTGCGAGCCCTGCGTCGGAATGACGACGAAATCCGCCTGCGAGATCGCATAGACGACGGTCGTGGAAGCCGTGCCTTCGAGATCGACGATGACGAAAGGCGTCTTCGATGCCGCGTCCTCGATCTTCTCGATGATCGTGTCTTCGTCGACATCGGATATGATCGTGAGGCCCGGCGGCGTGTTGCCGCCCCGCGCCCAGGTCTCTATCGGATGATTCGGATCGGCATCAATGATCGTCACGTCCTGAAAGGTCGTGAGCGCCGTCGCCAGCAAGAACGCGGAGGTGGTTTTTCCGACCCCGCCTTTCGGGGACACGAAGGCAATCGTTGGCATGGTCTCACCTGGAGGAATGGCGAATCAGATGGGCGGGTTTCTTGGAGACTGGAGGATACCAGAAAGCCTTCCGATATCCAATGGAATTCCGTCAGACGCCCGATAGCCGTCCGATACCAGACAGGCTTCCATCGGACGCCAGAAGGCTATCGGATACCAAATGGAATTCCATTTGGCTTCCTATGGAAGCCCGAAGGATATCCGAAAGCTTTCCGAAGCCAGAAGGATATCGGAAGGCAGCCATAAACGGCGGATTCACGGAGGGACGGGCCGAGAGTCCATGGTTAAAATCGACGCTACGCCGCGAAAATTTGAGCAGGGAAGGGCGCCACGGCTTTTCGCGGAGCAGGGGCCGTCGAGCTGAGCGCAAACCAGCGCAGCGGCCATTTAAGAGTCTGCGTAAATTCATTCCGCTGCTGATACGGACTCGTGCTATTCATCGTCCGCTCGCCGCTTGATCGGCGCGCGCTTGTGACGGCTCCGGCAGAAACCCACAAAGGCCGCGGCGGGATTGTTGAGCTTCGGTTTGCCCGAACTCGCCCACCATTCCCGCCATTCGCTTTCGAGACCGTGAATGTCATAGCCGGGCGCCGCCGCGCGGCCTTCCTCATAGGCCTCCGTCGGCAGGGGCGGCAGCGTTTCGCCATCCGAGGGCAGGGGGCGTTCAACCCATTTGCCGTCGCGGTTGAAGAACAGCACCATGTCGCGCTCTTCATCGAAGATCGAGCTGGTAGTCCGGCAGATGATCGTGCTTGCGCGATGTTCTTTGACATGCTGCCGGAAACGCTTGATCGGGCTTTGCGATCCCGATTTCTTAAGTAGGGTTTCGAGCGAGATCTGCCAGGTGGCCTTGCCGGCCGCAATGCTTGCGCGCCAGCTCGTAAACCCGCCGTTCCAGCGGCTTTCCGAGGCGGAAATAGTCGCGGATGCAGGGTCAGAACCTCCTGGCCGCGAATGGCATTGAACACCCAGTCCGACAGCTTGATCTCAACCCAGAGCAAACGGCCATCGAGCCCGTGTTTGCGGCGGATGGACGAGGCATCGATCAGTCCGAAGCTGTCCAGCTGCTCCTCGTCGCCGGTGCGGATATTCGTCGTGATACGGGTGCCGGCAAGGCGATCCATCGCCTCGCACAGCGCGTCATAGTCTTTTCCGGACGTTCCGCGATTGGTGAAAACCAGCAGATCATAGCTCGTAATGCGCACACGCTGGCCCACCGGCTCATTCCGCTTCAGCTTTTCCATCAGCTGCGAAATGCAGTAAATCAGGATGTCCTTGTCGTAGATGGTCGCGAGGCCCTTGACGCTCGGGATGATCTCCAGCCAGTTGCCGTTATGCTCATATCGGCGAATCGCGGTTTCCGGTTTCTTCGAAAGGGAGTAAAAGGGATGCTCCATCTGCGGAATCAGATCCTTGAGCACCGCATCGGCTACATCGCAGATGAACAGATCGCCTTTATCGTGCCGGCGGGCAGGAGATGCTCATCCGGATTCGGGGTTTTAGGTACCATCCATGCATCTTCGGGGTTTTAAATACCAAGTCAAGGGATTCGGGGTTTCAAATACCGTTTCGGGGTTTCAAATACCTATCCGGACGAATCGGGGTTTTACATGCCAAAATTCGGGGTATCAGATACTTTCCTTCGGGGTTTCACATACCGAGGTTCGGGGTTTCAAATACCGGGCGTCAAAAATCCATAAAGGCGGGCAGGGGGTTACGGGGATTCGTCGAGGGCGTAACACTACTTAACACAGACTCTAACCTATCTAACACAGGGCCAGCAGGGAAGAATTCGAGGTTTCGGGTCAGCGGAACCGAGAATCAGGGCAGGCAGTGAAGCATCTAAGAAACACCAGCCACGTTCTGACGCTGGCGATCACCATCAGGATTTCGGCGAGATAGAGAAGGAGCCGACGGCCGGGCCGGCGGAACCGTATCATTGACGCAGGCGGCGACTAAGCAACATGCGGCGTCTTCTGGAAGTCCTGATCTTCGGCCACGCCCACAGCTGGAAGATCCGAATTCTTATTCGCGGTGGGAAACCGTCGCGTCACATGGAATGCGCTTGTTGCGGACTGCCTAAGCGTCTGTGACCGCCACCAAATCTGCTGCCGATCCGGCTACGATGATTCCCATGGGGAACCTCGCCAGCGAAACCGACGCCATCCGCGCGATCGTCAAAATCATAAGGAACCAGAAGAAGCTGGAGAAGCACCAGCGCGCGACGAAGGCATCGGTCGAAACGCTGCAGGACTCCATGGTCTATGCCTATGACGAGATCGTCGAGGTGATTCAGCCCTTCATGGATGACGAAGGCGAGGCAGGGCCACAGTTCAGGGGCCCTGCCCAGTAAGTCCGGAGCTAATGCCTTGCGTCGCGGCTAACTCCAGCGCCGGCCTCCATTGGAACGCGACCTTTTGAGTTGAAGATCGACACCCGTGACTCTAAGGCGAAACGTAAGCATATCTTGGCTGCAGCCATACAACCGGCAGGCCGTTACATCCGTGAGTTCCTGCCGCCGGATATTGAAAAGCGCATCTCTCGGCAACAAGAGCGCGCCACTCAGCCAATTCGCCTCTTCTTCCTGGGCCCGGTTATACGTGCTCAAAAGTAGCATTTCGTCGTTAGAGACATCGACGCGGGCAGGGGTATGCGCCAAGACGAGATGTGAGAGCTCGTGCATAAAATCGCTGTTCATGCGGGCAGGGGAATGGCCGGAATTTAGGATCACGGCATGACGGATTCCAACGCAGACCGTCGCGGCGGACCAGCTATCGGAATCGGCTCGTAAAACCGCGACGCATTCATCTGGTATGCCGGGGATCTCCTCCAGTTTCCAAACAATGATTTCGAGATGGGCGGCCAGTTTTCGAGGATCGAGCCCATCAGCAGTTCCCAGCTTCAATTCGGCCCGCAGAGCTGCCGATGTGTTTTCGCACCAACTCTTGAAACCTCGCTTGTACACGCCTATTCGCCATCCTTCTCCAGTTGCATAACGGCTCGCTGAGCAGCGAGAATCATTTGGGCGAGGGCTTTTGCCGTCTCAGGCGCAATGGCCTGATCCTTCCGAAAATGGACGGATAAGCCTGGTGATTCCGACCTCCCGGTAGGAATACCAAGAACTGAAGCCGGATCGACCCGAAGCCACTTACAGATTTTGCCGAAGGTCTCAAGGTCCGGCATCTTGCCGCGCTCGACTCGCGACAATGTTGCCGGGCTGACGCCAACTTCGGTGGCGACCTCGCGAATTCCACGCTGACCGCGGCGCTCCAGCGCGAGGCAACCCAAACTGTGGACGGATAACGCCTTCACAAGCCCGCCTGTCTTACGCGTAAGAATCCGTTTGACACGGAAGACGGCCATACGTTACATTGGGACGACTGTTTCATTAGTAAGAAAGTATCGCTTTCAAGATCGAAACGCAAGTGGAGGCCCGACAATCATGCAACACATCGAATACCGCGTCAACGAAGTCGCCCAGGAAACCGAGCACAAAACGCTCACGGCCAGGGACATCCTCAGGCATGCCGAGATCGACCCGGATCTGCACTTTCTGGTCGAGAACCACCCGGAACATCTCTCATTTCAGGATCGTCCCGATGAGCCCATCCACATGGTTCCCCATATGCGGTTCGTCACCGAACACCAGGTGATCGAATACAAGGTCAACGACGAGGCCCAGACCACAAAGCACCGGTACCTGAAGGCCAATGAGATTCTGGCGAATGCCGGGATCGATCCCGCCGCAAACTATCTTTCTGAAGTCTACCCCGAGCATGTTTCGTTCGAGGGTAAGCCCGAGGAACGCATACACATGCACCAGCACATGAAGTTCATCTCGGTCTCCATCAAGCCGACCCCAGTATCGGAGCGCTGAAATGTCGGCTTTCGCGGAGCAACTCAAGGGGCTCGGCTACGACGCCAAAGAAAACGGCGACAAGGTTTCGTTTCCCTTCAAGATCCAAACCGGCAAGCGAGAGGGTGAAGAAATAACACTGGGCTTCGTCGTTCCCCCGGATTTCCTGCTGAACCCGCCCTCGGGACCGCATGTAAACCCGCGCTTGCTGCCCATAAATCCGGCGAAGGCACCACACCCGGTCGGCGGAGTGCACGAGAGCCCCTTCGGCGCGGAATGGCAGTACTGGAGCCGGCCAATTGAGCACTGGCCACAAACCCGCCGGAACGCCGCCGATTACATGGCGCATATTCATAGGCTCTTCGACACGCTATGAAGCCATCGTCCTCTTATAGCGTCGCTATTCCCGGCGAAATCGATGAGGCCTTGCTTGCTCATCTGATTCGCTCCGACCACCAAGAGGACTTGTGCTTTGCTACCTGGTATCCGAGCAACGGTGTTCAACGCAAAACTGCGATCCTGCATAGCGTGATTCTGCCACGTCCGGGCGAACGTCATGTTCATGGAAATGCGAGCTTCGAGGCGCGCTATTTTGAGCGTGCGGTGATGGAAGCCACAAAGGCGGGCGCCGGGCTGGCGTTCCTGCACAGCCATCCTGGGCCGGGCTGGCAGGACATGAGCCAAGACGACATTCGCGCCGAACAAGGGCATGCGGCCGCAGCCAAAGGCGCCACAGGATTGCCGTTAATCGGGCTTACCGCGGGAAATGATCGCTCCTGGAGCGCCCGCTTCTGGGAGAAGGTGGCTCCCTCCACCTACGAACGCCGCTGGTGCTCTGCCGTTCGCGCGGTTGGGTCACAATTGCGGGTCACATTCAATGACCGGATTCTGGCGCCGCCGAGCGCATCAGAATCCCTCCGCAGGACAATTTCGGCGTGGGGCCAAACGCGGCAGGCGAACCTGGCTCGGCTTCGCGTCGGCATTGTCGGCGCTGGCAGCGTCGGAAGCATCATCGCCGAAGCGCTTGCGCGCACCGGCTTTCAACACGTCAAGCTGATCGACTTCGACACCGTGGAGGAACTCAACCTCGATCGCCTCCTGCATGCTTACCATCGCGATGCCCGAATGGCCCGCTCCAAGGTTCAGGTGCTCGGCAAGGCAATCAAACGCAGTGCCACCGCGTCGCCCTTTGAGGTCGAGATGATAGAGCGCAGCATTGTCGAGGAAGAAGGGTTCCGCGCCGCCCTGGACTGCGACGTTTTATTCTCTTGTGTCGACCGTCCCTGGCCGCGAAGCGTGCTTAACTTCATTGCCTATGCCCACTGTGTACCGGTCATTGACGGCGGGATCTTGGTGACTGCGAGCCGAGCGAAAGGCCTGCATGCGGCTGACTGGCGGGCTCATATCGCGGGCCCCGGAAGGCGTTGTCTCGAATGCCGTGAGCAGTACGATCCGGGCTTGGTCTCGACGGAGCGGGACGGGTATTTTGACGACCCTCGCTACATCGAGGGTTTGCCGGACGATCATTTCATCAAGCGCAACGAAAACGTGTTTGCCTTCAGCATGAGCACAGCCAGTTTCGAAATGCTGCAGCTGCTCCTTATGGTTCTTGCTCCACTCGGCGTCTCTGATGCCGGAGCTCAGATGTATCACTTCGTTCCGGGACTTTTCGACCGTCCAAATTTCGATCCTTGCAACCCGCGCTGCCCGTTTTCGTCGCTGTTGCTTGCGAAGGGCGACAGCTCGGGGATCACCGTTACCGGCACCCACGCCGCGGCTGAACGTTGTCGTTCAGACCGCGCACGGCGGCAAGATGAACTCCCGTGGCGCGCGCGTGTCACGGACTGGCTCCAAGACAAGCTCGATGCACTTGCCGCTCACTGGGGCGCACCGTAACTGACGAGGCGAGGGACGCCATTTCTCTCGTGTGCTTTCCGCTATAATTCAGAATCGGCGCGGCAATGCGGATACTCCGCTGTGCCCAATTTGTGCCCAGACCCTGCCGTTTTGCCCGTTCTGCCTTGTGTGACCTAACGCAGAATGTGTAAGATACAGATTGGCGGAGTGGACGAAAGAACGAATCCCTCTTCCTCCGCCACATCATTTCGCTTTTTTCTGGCCTTGTGGTTCACTTTTCGAATTTGCCCACGCCGTTCGTCAGGAAGAATCGCTGACGTTTCCTGGAATCGGGACTGTTTCCGATCTCTGACGGCCCATTCCGTCACGCATCGGAAGCAGACATCAAAGCGCCCGATGGGCGGACTACAGGGTGGCACCCCACATTCTGGTCAGCTCTCGTTGCCGAAAGGGCAGTCGCGGATTCTGGCCGCGGTTCGAGCCGTCTCCACAAGGCAGCTACGGCGAAATTTGGCGCATGCTCCGTATGCGCTGCAACAATCCTTCGGCGACGCTCGAGTTCGGGTTTTCCTTCGCTAAATCCTCGGCCTCCTTTTGGGCTTCGTCCAGCAGGCCCGCGTGGGTATACAGAATCGCCCGCACCAGATGGGACATCGGGAGATTGTCCAGCCGCACCGCATCGCTGGAATCCAGCACCTGAAATCTCGCCTGTGGATTGGGAGGACTGGGCGCCACCTCCTCGCGTCCATCTACGGACGCCGCCACCTGCCACGCGTAAATTGCTCCGCGCTGCAAAGGCTCCCTCGGCGTCCAAGCCAGAGCATGCAGCGGCGGACTGCTCACCACCTGTCCCGAAGCGAGGTTCCGTAAAGTGACAATATAAATCGCACCGGGCTCCCGCGCGGTCCATTGCAACTCCGGACTGGGGGATCGAACCACGCTGCCCACCGGCGCCACCAAACGGAAACTGACCGTTCCCGGTTTTCCCATCAACGCACCGCGCGGAGGCCGCAGCTCACTCAGATTCACAAGCGGCGTCAGTGGTCCGCCCCGCAGGGCGTTCAGCACGTATCCGGTCTGCTCGGCCGACAACCCGGTAATTCCCGCCAGCCGGCCATCGGAATCGAGAGTGATCCGCGTGCCTGAATCGTTCACCGACGCCACCACGGCAGGACGCTGCCGCAGCCTCACCCCAAGCGCGACGGCAACCAGCAGCATGGCAGCCACCGCGGCTAACCACCAGCCGCGAAAGGGCCCGGCCTTTCTCTTTCCCGGGGGAGCGGCTAGAGTATTCGCGAATTCACGCAGATTCCTCACATCCGAAGCGCAATCCTCACACGATGTAATGTGCTGCTCCGCCACTGTGCGCTCGCCGGGATCCAACCCGCCTTCGACGAACCGCTGCAGCCGTTCCGCCGGCAGGTGGGACTCGAATGATTGCCTCAATTCCGCCGCTCCGGTCCCGGTCTGCATGCGCCGCAGCTCAGCGCGGCAAGTCTCACACTCCGCCAAATGATCGGTAACCTGGAGCAGCGCCACCGGCTCCAAGCCGCGTGCGCAGTAGCCGGCCAGTTCGGGTTCCGTCAGATGCTCCATAGCTATCCTTTCTTTAAAGACGCGAAGCGCATCTCTTTATTGGCTTGCATGCGATTGGCGAGCCGCTTCCGGGCGGATTTTCGAAGGTTGATTACTTGCTGGCGGGTGGCTTGCAGCCGTTCCGCAATGGTGAAATCATCCAGCGGCAGGCGTTGCCACAGCGCCGCAAAGTCCTCGGCCGCGATTTCCAAAGCTGCGGCAAGCATGCGAAACGAAGCCACACCGTTCAGCAGAAAAACGTCCAGGCCGTCGGCTTTCGCGTTCAGAAGCAACGCCAGCCGCTGTCTTTGCGGGAGCAGCAGAATCTCCTGCCACAGGCGTTCGGCATAGCGGCGCTGGTCGATTTCCTCTTCCATCCGAGGGGTGGCGCTTGGCTCCGGATACTCAACTTGCTCACGATCCAGTGCTTCGCCCCACAGTTTCGCAGCCAGGCTTACCAGAGCGTCCAGATCCACTGCGCCACCCGAGATGCCGAGCACCGCGCGCAATGAATCGGCCGGAGTTAGCCCGCGCGCACCCGCGCAGTCATCGAGCGAAGGAAGCGGCGTCACCCAATCCTGTCCTTTCCAGCGCGCCAAGCCGCATAACCAGCCTCGGGCCGATTCCCAGACAGCGAGCCGGGCGTCGTGGCGAAGGACGTATTGGACGCGGTCCCGCAGGCGCCGCCATCTTGGATATTTCCGGCGCAGGTATTCGCTGGCCTGGTTAAAGGAGCAGACAGCCACGTAACTGGCGAAGCTATCTACCCGGCATTCCGCGGCGGACGCTTTCCACGCACGCAGCAGTTCAGCTGCTTCCACCAGGACGTCCGCGCAAACGTCGTCCAAGTCCGGGCATTGCGGTCCCAGCTTTCGCAGGATCACCTCGCGAATGCGCGGCTCCGCCTCTTCAACCAACAACGCCTCCAAAAGCCTTTCGATTTCTTCGCCGCTCGCGGCCAAATAAGGTCCCAGCAACGAATCCATCGACTTACCGGCCATCTCCCACCAGCATGATTCCGGCCCAATCGAAGGGATGGGAACCCGCCTTGTGAAGCAAGTGCAGTTGCGCCGTCTGAAGCGCCTTGGCTTTGGATACTCCGCTGACTCCGCCATGCCAGGCGCGGTGGAACTCGATCATCAGATCGGTGGTGCTGGCAGCATCCACTTTCCATTGGGTGACCAGTGCCGACGGAGCGCCGGCCACGAACAACGCCCAGGTCAAGCCGATCAGCCCTTCGCCCGGAGTAACGCCCCCGCGCGCCGTCTCGCAGGCCGAAAGCACCGCCACTTCGGCGTTCAAGTTCAGTTGCATGATCTCCCAGGCTTCCAGCAAACCATCTTCGGAACTGCCGGCGGCGGGCTCGGCCAGCGCAACGTAAGAATAAAGCGGACTTCGATCGTCAAATACGGCATGTGTGGCGAATTGAAGAATCCTGTAGCGCGGCGATTCGCGCTTCCAGCGGTCTTCGGTTGCTTCCGCGCCCGTATAAGCGCGGCTGGAAGGGCTGTATAGAGCGGCTACGGCCTGAATTTGGCGCCCGGCCTCCGGCAACGCGTCCCGGCCCGCCGGATTTCCGATGCCCAACAGACTCGCGGTTTCCGTTCGGCGCTTTTCCCCGGCCCGCATTTCCTCTCGCAGCACCGTGAAAGATGGAGCGTATGACACAGAAGAATCTTCGATCACAAAGTGGCGCGGTCTTGATTCCAACGCCTGAAACGGCAAGTTCCACAGCGGACCATCGGGAGCGACGATCCATTCGGTTGTTCCCGCCAGCGCTGCTCTGGCCGGTTGCAGCAGCAAGTTATAAAGCTCCATTGCGCCCTGATCCACACGCAGATCGCGATTGGCTAGTTTCTGGCCAAACTCGTCCACTCGCCGCTCCAGGTCCGCGCTGGATACCTTTAACTCGAAACTGCGCAAGCCCTCCGCGGTGACCGTGAACAGCCAGGTGCGCTCCGGCGTTACGGCAAACTCCAACAGCGCGGCGGAGGGGCTGCTGAGCAAAGCCCGTGCCTGGTCCGCCCGGATGGCCGGAATCTGCGCCCGCGCGATCCGCAATTCCGGGTGATCGGCATAAAGTCTGGTCTGGAACGCCTCGTAATCCAGCCGCGCCTGGTCCTGACGCTTGCGCATCAGGCTGGCGTTCTCCTGAGAAGACTGGATTTGCTGGCTGAGAGCGTTCAGCGCCAGCCGAAGCCTCTGTTCTTCGACGCGCTCCTGCGCGGTCATAGTCTTGCTTAGCGGAGGCCGGCCTCCGTTGATGGTATCCAGCAAGGCGCGAGCGCGGGCCCGCTCGCTGTAATGAAACGCCTCCTCGGGATGGCCGGCCTCTAACGCCAGCGCCATCCGTTCCTGATAGGGTTCGGTCCTGCTGGAGAAGAAGACCGCGCGCTGTCTTGCACCGCCCGCGACGCGCGTGCGCAGGCCTTCCAGCACGCCAATCGCCTGGTCGAAAGCCTCCCGCGCTTGTTCCAGGTGGCCCAGCGCCTTTTCCGCGCGGCCCAGGGCGGTGAGCGCCAGCCACTGCACTTCAGGCTGGCCGGTCAACTCCCCCACGTTGACGGCCCGGCGTGCAAATTCCAGGCTCTGTTGCCGGTTTCCGCGCCTGCGCTCCAGATCCGCAAGCGCGACCAAGGTCTGTCCCTGCTCCAACCCATCGTGAATCTGTTCTTCCGTATCGAAGCTGCGCTTCAGATATTGGCTTGCCTCGTCCAGCTTTCCTTGCGCCAGAAAAACGCGGCCCATGTTGTAAGCCGCGAATCCGATTTTCAATTTTGCGTCCAGCTTCTCAGCGATGCCCAGGCTGGCTTGCAGGGATTTCACCGCGTCCGCGGGCTGGCCGGCCAGGTATTGCACTTCGCCCAGATTGGCCAAAGCCTCCGACTCCAGATCGTGATTGTCCAGCTTACGAGACAGTGCGATGCTTTTCTCCAATGCGGACTCCGCCTGCTCATAATCGCCTTGCGCTCGATAAACCAGGGCCAGATTGTTCCAACTTTCGGCAACGGCGAATGTATAGCGCTGCTGCAAACGAACCGTCAGAGCTTTCTGCAGAAACCGAAGTGCGGTGCGGTAGTCGCCTAATTCCAGATAATCGATTCCAAGGGTGGTCTCCACCACTCCCGCGCGGTCGCCGGCGCCAATGCGGTCCCAGGTCGCCAGCGCTTTCTGGGCAAGATCTATGGCTCGCTCCAGGTCGCCGAGTTGGTAGTACATAATTGCGATGTTGTTTCGTACGATGTTGGCTCGGCGCTCCTCGCCCAAGCGGGTCAGTTCGTCCATGCTCTTTTCGAAGTAATCCAGCGCCACCAGCACATCGTGATACTTCCAGGAAATCCCGATGTTGTTCATCGCCATCGCGACACCTAGTTTGTTTCCGAGCTGCTCATTGAGCTTCCTGCTCCGCTCGAAAAATTCCCTGGTTTTCAGATCATCTCCCGCCGTAATATAGAACCGGCCCAAGGCGGACAGGGCGTCCGCGATGGCAGCCGGGTTCTGGAGCGCCTCTCTGATCCGCAGGCTCTCCCGCAGCATGGGTTCCGCCTCCCTCAGATTTCCCAGCAATTGCCGGACATCCCCTCCGCCCTCCAGTGCTTTTGCGAGGGCGGCTGGATCTCCAGCCTGCCGCGCTAGGCCGCGTGCATGGTCAAAAGCGGATTGGGCGTCAGCATAACGACCTTGCTGCTGGGCCTGTAACCCGCAGTCGATCCAACTCTGCGCGGTCCCAGCCGCGGGGCAGGATAAGGCAGCCGCTGAAACCGACGCGGCTAGCCATACACTCCAGGCCGCCAGTCTCGCGGTGCGCATGCCTTTCAGCCTACCTCAGCCCGCGGGTTCCGCGCGCCGTAGTACTCATCGGCCCAGGCCCCTCCAGCAATTTTCGGCAAACAAGGGAATATACCGCCCACAGTCGCGTCTCCACGTACTGAATACGGACCGCAGGACACCTGGGCATCCGCGGGCGCAAACGCGTACAACATAAGGACGGATTATCGATGAAATTGGCCACCTTTCTCCTGATTCTCGAACTGACCGTCGCACCTTCTGCGATCCGCGCCGATCCTGGCGGCCGCGGATTCACGGTGGACTTCTCGCAGTGCACCGAATTCGCGGGCGTGGGCCCCGTGGATTACGGCAAAGCATCGGCGTTGGTCCCCTCGCCGTTCGCCGCCCTGCCAGCCGGGACAACCGGGGCGATCGTCGTCCGCGCCACCAGTTGCGCCGGGGTCAAGGTCAATGGCGGACGTGCAATTCCCACCAACATTTCGCAGATCGGAGTTGAGATTGTCCCGCCCGATGGGACCGGCGACATCAACAATTACACGCTGATCTACGTCACGGATAACCCGGAACTCGTGCTGGCGTTCAAGCTGGCGGGCGTTCCCGCGGTCCTGGATCCGGGCCTGACCTATGAGTTTACGTACGACGCGACCGGGCTTGCCGGCGAGCTCTACGTGGAAGCCGATGGCTTCAATTTGCCCGCTTATTTCCTGACAGGAACCGAGACCGATCCCGCCGCCGCGGGGTCCGACTTCAAAGCCAACTGGTGGTTTGAAAGCCCTGCCGGCAAGGTCAAGCAGGCTTCAGACTTTCCGGACATCGCCTTCGGGACCGCCAGCATCGGCGTGCATACGGACAAAAATAGCGCCTTGGGCAAATTGATTGGAGGCAACACGGATAGCGACTTCCATTTCCTGCCTGTCCGGGGCGTTTACCCGTCCGCAACCATGCAGGTAATCGTAACTGGGAGGTAGGCGATGCATCCGGAGCCCGTTTCCAAAGCCGCGCACGGCTTCCATCCGTTGAACTGAGATCGGAGCTTACCCAATGCCATATCGGCTGGGCGTGATATTCGCTTTCCTCGCCATCACCGCAAATGCGCCGTGGCTGAACTATCCCAGCCATTGAGTAAGCACAAGTGAGACGAACAACGGACAAACTGATGAAGCTTACTGTCTGCTGTGACACCAGGGTGACCGGCTACTATATCGACATTCCGTGACATGACTCAAGAAGCGCTGCAGCAGTTCATGGTGGGAATTTTGATGCTGGCCGGCGGCCTGACCGGCCTGGGGCTGGGGCGCCGCCAGTATGGCCGCTATCGCCGCGTGCTGGCGAGCCGGCCTGCGATGGCCGGCGCCCGGGTGGACGGGCTGGTGCGGATTCGTGGACGCGCACGATCGGAAGCTCCGCTCAGCAGTCCGCTCACCGCAACGCCCTGTTGCTATTACCGCGTGGAAATCGAGCAGGAGCGTGCGTCGTTCAGTACAGATTCGGCGACCGGATCCGACCCGGGGACCTGGCACGCAATATACAAGGAAACGTCGGCTCCCGGTTTTCTAATAGAAGATGCTTCGGGGAGCGCGCAGGTCCAGCCCGAAGGCCTGGACCTGGATGTGCCACCGCTGCTGGATCATGAAATTGATTCGGAGCCGAAGAATCAGCGCGAGGAAGCATTCCTCGAATATCTGCGCCGCAAGAGCCCCGACCCGTGGAAAACTTTCTTATTTGAGAAAACCACTCAATTGCTGCTCTCTCCCGAACAGGCCGCCAGGCCGGAGGTTCAAGAGCGAATGCGGCAAGCGCGAGCGCGCATAGATCGGAGATTGCAGAGGAAGACCAAACGCCACAACTTCCGCTTCCGCGAATACTGCATCGTGCCGGGCCAGGAGTATGAGGTGGTGTGCGTGATGCGCGGCAATGTCTTGTCGAAGGATTCCGCGGGCGGGCCGTTCCTCATTTCCAGCGGGAGCAGCCAGGAGATGGAACGGAAGCAATTGCGCCTGGCTTGGAACTACGCGGGCTGGGGTCTGGGGATGGCTTTATTCGGGCTGATTTTGCTGTTGGCGAGATGACCGCTACGGAATGGCCACCGAACGGATCGATTCCGACGTGGTGCCGCCGTCTTTGCCGGTCACTTCGAGCCGAATGTTTACGTCACTCGTTTTCGGCGTGTATGCGACATAGCCGTCGCGAAGCTGGGTTGGATCGAACGGAACAGCCTCAGTGATTCCGTCTTCGGTGATTTTCATCACGCCTCGGTCCGATTCCGCAATGGCCGCCGAATTCCGGTTCCAGCGAATCTCCAATTGGTGCTGCCGCGGGGTTACGTTCAGACCCAGCTCGTTGTCGTTATTGGGCGCTGACGGAGAGGGCGCGGCGATTTCGGACGCGCTGCTCTCAGTTGGTACGGACGCGGCCGCGGTAGTGCGGTTGGAATTCATGGCATATTGCAGTGCCCAAATGCAGATCACGACCAGCGCAGCCGTAGGCAGCAAACGCGACCACCGGATCCGCGTCTTCAGATGAGGAAACGGACGCCGCCGGCACGGGCTCCGGCTGCTGGCGGCTCGTGGAAGAGGGGGAGGCTGAATCGCAGCCGGTTGGGTGGGGTCGAGTGGATTTGGATATCTCCAGCCCGGATGCCCGCTCGCCAACTGCGCCGCGTCCAACGGGAAACCAAAGCCGAAATCGCGAGGGAAACGCCCCGCCCTGTTGCCAGTAAAATAGTGCCGCCTCGCTCTCGCCGCCGCGCCGAGGGGTTTGAATCAGCAATGCCACTTTCCCGGTCTCGCAAAACAACCGGCTGAAGGTCTGCATATCGCGCGGCCCGAGGTTCAAATTGCCGTGCCGCTGCGCTCGAAAGAAGCCCAGGGCCCGTTGGTCGGTTCCGGCTTCCGCCATCCGGCAGGCGATTTCAAACAGCGCGTCGTCACAATCCGGATGCGCTTCCGCGGCGCTGGCCGGAATCAGCTTAAAATCGTCAATCACAGTGGTGCGGAACGGTGTGTCGATGGTGCGGCCGAGCAGGATTCCACGCATGTCCTCGGTCTGGTTTTCGTTTCCTCCGCGCGCAATCTGAGCCGCGAGTTGACTGACCATCTTCAAACTCAGATGGATGGCAAACCCGTCCGATGCTCTCCAGACATAAAAGCTGCCGGGGTCGTAGCCAACCTGCGGGCCCATGGTGGTGTCCTCTGAGTAAATGATGTACCAATAGCCCCAACCACCCAAATCGCCGCTTCGTACTGGTATGGTTCAGTACCGGACCACGGCGCTGGAAGTATAAGAAACGTATGCTGGTTATTGGCTCCGACCCTACTTGAGCGACGCGGGCCAATCCACAATCACCGACAATGCCGACGCCTGTTGTGGCGGCGCCTGCACCAGGAAGCGCGTGCCATCGGCGGTGACGTCATAGGGAATGAAATTGATAGTGGGCGTCGGCAGCGGAAACAATTCACGCGGCGCCGAGGGTTCCACCGAATCGGCGCCCAGCTTGAGATCCACGGCCATCAGCTTGTCGTTCGGCGACACGTAATACAGCTCGCGAAGGTTCTCCCGGGTGACGGGGCCCCACTTGGGAAAGCGGCCGCCGCCCGAGGATATCTGAAACTTGCCGCGCGCCTCGGGAAAGGCCTGCACATAGACCTCATACTGTCCCGATTCGTTCGACGCGTAGGCCACCCACCGCGGAGTCGTCTCGGGCGAGAACTGGCCGTCCTGTTCATTGAACTGCGTGTGCAAGTACGCTTGCGGCTTGCCGGTGGCATTGCCTTCCGGGGTCACGGGAAGGACCCAAAGATCGGTTTCGGTCCCGGGAGAGAACTGGCTGAACAGGATCATCCGCCCGTCACGCGACCAGTCCGTCGGGGATTGGAAGGTGGCCGATTGCGTCACACGCTGTTCTTCGCCCGCGCCGCTCGAATCCTTGCGAAAAATGGAGCCGCGCCAGCGATAAGCAATGGTGCGGCCATCCGGTGACCACACCGGATCCGAGTGCCCGCGCCCGGAAAACGTAAACCGGCTGGAGACGTTGCGCTCCACGTCGAACAGCCACAGGTCGGCGCGCGTGGGATTTCCAATGGCCGCCGCCACGCGGCGCCCATCCGGCGAGATGCGAAAGATGACGTAGTCGTTGGGCTCGCCCAGGGTGCCTTGCGGCTTGCCTGTTTCATCCAGCCAGGTAAGCTGGTTCGAACCACTCGCGGAGTAGAGCAGCAACCCGTTGCTGGAGGCGGCCACGTTCATACGGCCCGTAATGGCGGACTTGCCAACCGGGTCGGCCACGGGCGCCGCCTCGCCCGTCAGCTTCAGAATCTTCGGATCGAAGGGCTGGGCCATCAAGGTTGTACCGCGCATCCAAAGCAAGTAGCCCGAAGCATAAATGGCGCTGGTATCGGTGGTCACCAGCAGAACGCGCCGGTTCGGATTGGCGAGCGATGCCGCATAGACGCCGCTCCCTTCCGGCTTGCCGCTTTGCGCCAGGTACAAGAAGTTTCCGCCTGGCAGCACCTGCGGCCAATAATGCGCGGCGTCGCCACCGGCCGCGTCCAGCTTGGTGAGCTGGGAGGGCGTGCCGCCCAAAGCGGACACTTGCCATATGGACGTGGCGAGTGCCGCGAATAAAATGCGCCCGTCGCTGGTCCAGGTGCCGCCGCGGCCCGGGCCGGGAGTGTCGCAGATAGCTGTAGCCGTGATGGAGGTGAGATCGATGCGGCGCAGCTTGCCTTCCGCGAAAAACGCGATGGACTTGCTGTCGGGCGACCAGAAGGGAGAATATGCGCCTTCGGTTCCAAACAGCGGCCGCACCACGGTGCCGTCCAGCGTGCGCACCCATAAGGCGCTTCGCCCGCCCAGGGTGGCGACAAACGCCGCGGTCTGTCCGTCCGGCGATACCGCGATGCCGCCCGAACCGGCGCCGATGGTGAATCGTCCATTGCCGGGCGGCACGATGTCGAAGCGCAACGCATGCGCCTCGGGAGCCGGACGCCGATACTGCGAAATAGCCCAACCGCCGAGCGCCCCGATGACCAGCGCTCCGGCAACTGCCGTCCACCATCCGCCGCGCGGCCGTGACGACGCCGACCGCCGGCTGTTCAAATGCCCACGCCAGTGCCCGCTTCAGCTCCAGCGCCGTCTGAAAACGCTGGCCCGGATCCTTATTAAGACACGTTCGAACTACGCGCTCCAATGCCGGCGGGACCGCCAGCGGCGGAGGCTCCTTGTCGAGAATAGCGGCGATGATGGTGGCCGCATTCGGACCGTCGAAGGGCCGGCGGCCAGTGAGCATTTCGTACAGCACGCAACCGAACGAGAACAGGTCGCTGCGCGCATCGGCTTCCTTGCCCTGCAACTGCTCCGGCGACATGTATTGCAGCGTGCCCACCATTTCGCCTTCGCCCGTGATGGCCTGCGTGAGCGTGGCGTCGGTTTCCTTGAGCGGTCCGCCGTGCTTGGCCAGTCCAAAATCCAGCAGCTTAATCCCCGAGCGCGATACCAGGATATTGGCGGGCTTCAAATCGCGATGCGTAATGCCTTTTTTGTGCGCGGCATCCAGCGCATCCAGAATTTGATTGGAGTATTCGGCGGCCTTTTCGAGCGGCAGCGGCCCATGCAGCGGCGAGCCGTCGATGTACTCCATCACCAGATAATTGGGGCCGATATCGTAGATCTGGCAGATGTGCGGATGATTGAGCGCCGCCACCGCGCGCGCCTCGCGTTCAAAGCGTTCGCTGAATTCCTGCTTGGAGACCTTCAGCGCGACAATGCGATCCAGCCGGGTGTCGCGCGCTTTCCAGACCTCTCCCGTGCCACCGGAACCGAGCTGAGAAATGATTTCGTAGGCGCCCAGTCTGTCGCCCGCGGAAAGCGGCATGTCATCAAGCAGTCTACTCTACTGAAGAAGTCGCGCAAAACGGAGCGCGGCGCGTAGCACTTCCTTACCCGTTTTGTGGTGCGCGCCCACCGACGTGGCGCACGCACTCATGCGTGCCGCGTTCACACTCGTGTGAACGCGAGTTACTCCATATATAGTCAAAGGTGTCGAGACCGTCTCAACACGGCGTGCAAGAAGCGTGCGCCACATTAAAATGTCACTGTTATTTCTAAGGGCCGGTTTTCATTTAGCGGCGCGCGCCTGGACGAACTTCAGAATGGCGGCGTCGTCAGCCTGGCGAAGTTCGGGGAACTGATAACGCACAAATTCAATCATCTCTCGACGGTGAGATCCGCCATTCGCGATGGCATCGGCAACGAAGGCAAATCCCTCGGGACGGCCGGCCAGGATCAGCTCGCGCGCGCTTGCGGTTCGGACTCGCGCATATTCGGATCGCTGGAGCATCGTGTCAAGATACGGGAGCGCGGCATCGCCAAAGGCGTTGTGCAGTGAGTACGGGATATTGGAGAGGTCGTAATCGGATGCCTGCCCGTTCGCCTTCTGAAGTGTAAGCTGCGCCAGCTTCGGAAGGTCCGGCGGCGACTTGCGCCAGGCGATCGCATCCAGGGCTTGTCCGTAACCCCGGCCGTGCCGATTCACCAGATCCCACAACAGCTCATGCGAGCGTTCGTCATGTAACTGGCCGAGATCGGCGACGAACTGGTTCGTGTTCTCCGGATCCAGCGGAAGGATATGATCGGCAGCGCGAGTCATGGCATCGCCGGCGCGCGCCCGGAGATCAGCGCTGACAGTGGAATTCGGCGCCAACACCACGGCAGACAGGGCGTAGAGTGCGCCGTAAACCAAAACCGGCGAATTCGATTGCAGATACGGAATGGACAGTTCGGCCAACTGCGCCGCACGCGGCGCGGAGAATTCCTTCAGGTGCAAAAAGTACCGGACGGTTGCGTCGCTCGGACCCTGCGCGCGTATCCATTCCCAAAGCTTGGGAGCAACCTGATCGGCTGGCCAGTAAGTGAGGCCATACATGGCGTACTCGCGCACCACGCGATCCGGATGATAAAGGTACGGCAGCACAATCCGCAGCGTTTCTGCGTCCGGATTGCCAAGGATACTGGGCAGGAAATCGGTAAGGAGATCCGCCGCGTCGCTGGGCGCGTGCGCCACCTTATCGGCTAACCAGCGCTTGCGCGCGGCTGCATCGGCCGGGAGTATTTCCACCTTGGTCCAGGGCGCGACCTCGGTGGGAGGAACGCTCGTAAACGGATGCCGCATCGTGAGCCGGACCTCATAAATCCCTGGCCGATCGAACCGGTACTGGAGATGCAGAGGAAGCCTGCCTTTGAAATGCGGGACGCTCAGAAAATGCGATCGACCCACAAGGCGATCCCGATAAGATCATTCCACCAAAGACCTGCTTGTCCAAATCCGCAATTCGCGGCAGCAACACCCCCTCGCGCCGCACTTCCACGTCATAGCAGCCGAACGACGACGGCCAGATCCTGAATGGATAGCGAATCCCGGAATCGCGATAATACGGCATGTTGAGCTTCAGCCAGACGGGCATTCCTACTCGCGCCGGACTCTCAAGCGACAGCGAGGGGTTCTCGATTCCCAGCGGCATCGCCACTGGTTTGCTGGATCGTCCCTGATAGACGACTACCAGATCCGCCGTGCCCTGAACGGGCGTCTCCTCAGGAACTTTGAAGTTAATCTGTCTCGCCTGGACCCACAGCAACTCCGATGGAATCCCGCCCACCAATACCCGCGTCTGGCAAACTTCTTTCGGATAGATTCCTTTCTCATCATGATCGGTTTGGCAGCCGGCGCTGGGTCCAAGATTGTTCCCAAAGATGGAGAGAATCAAACCGGGCGCGAGTGGGACCGGATGATCGACAAACAGCACGTGCTTCGCTTCGAAAGACGGAGCGGCCGGCGTTCGTTTTGCGCGAACGCCAACGCTGCGCCGAGCGCGATGCCGAGGAACAGAAGAGCTTTCATCTTGCGCCTAATGCGTCATGGCGTACGTCACGTAATTCACGCCGATACGAATCCCCAGCGCCGAATATCGTTCCGGGTATTCCGGCGCGTCGGCCCACTCCCACGAATCGCCCAGATCGGAGTTTTGCGTGATCGCCACCATCAAGCGCCCTTTGTCGTCGAAGATGCCCTTCCAGTGCGCCACGCGACCGTCATTCTGATAGCCGCGCCCGTAGAGTCCCCATGCGCCGGGTACCTGGTAGCGATCGTCCAGATCGTAAATAGTGTGGAAGATCGCGTTGTTATTTTCCAGTTCCACCGCCTGCCGGTCCGGGAAAACGCGCCCCATGCTGTCCCAAAACACGGCCCAATCGGGCGTGCCCCAAAAGTCGTCGGCCATGAAAAACCCGCCGCGCAGCAGATAGTCGCGCAGCTTGTGCGCCTGGGCATCGGTGAGCAGCCACTCGCCGGGACGCACCGCATAGAGCCACGGCCAGTTGTAAACATCGTCGCCATCGTCCAGATTGACGGGCTGTTCCACGGATCGCACGTGAATGCGCGTGAGCCGGCGCAGAGCCAGCAAAAAATGGCGGTCGGCGCGCGGATAATCCTGCGTCCAGCTCGACATCCCTTCGGCCCAGCGCGGACCGGAGCGGTCGAACATGGCGCCGGGCGCGGGCGGATACATCAGGCGCGCGAAGGCGAATTCGGTTTTTTCGTGCGCGTCCGCGGGCAGCGGAAACTCGTCGTATTCCACGCCCGGATATTCGCGAAACTCGCGCTGGAAGGCGAACAGCGAGCCGAGCAACAGCGCCAGGCCGCCCAGCAGGGAAACCATCCGCGGCCATCGTGTGTTCGGAAAACTCATGGGCGCGCTTTCTTTCCGAAGAATAGCACCGGCCGAAGGATAGCACCGGCGCGGTGCACGCTCAGCCAAGCACGAGCTGGCGCGCTTTCTCTCTTACGTAGACCGGCAGCGCGCGCCGCAGCATGGATCGTTTGAATTGCGCGTGCGTCAATGCGCCGGTGGCGAAACGCGCCAGAAGATCGGCCAGCACGGTGTGACGGCTGGCCGCACGGACAATGCGGTCGATCCGCCCAGGGTCGGCCAGAAGCAGCTTTTGGAGCCGGACGCTGTTCGCCAGCTCATCGCCGATTTCCTGCTTCCATGCGCGCTCGTATCCGCGCAGTTGAGCGCTTTCAAAATTGCCGGCGCGGATCGCGTCGAGCGCTCCCAGCGCGGCGAACTCCCCGCTCACCATCGCGTAATAAATGCCCTCGGCGGTGAGCGCATTCACAAATCCGCCGGCATCGCCCGCCAGCAACACTCGATCTGCAAAAGTGCGGGCGAGAGGGCCGGAGATAGGCAGCGGAAACGCACGGAAAGTTGCCGCGATTCGATTGGCCCGTGAGCAATTGCTTCGACTTCAAATCATCCACGAACGCCTGATGATGCGCGTAATGTTCGCCGCGCAAGTGCGAAAGATAATAATCCAGTTTGAAACCCACGCCAACGTTCAGGTGAGCTGTCTTCGGAAAGACATAGCCATAGCCGTAATGGCTGCGAATCCGGTAGTAGATGTACATGCGGTCGCGCTCGGCCGTGGTCAGCTCCTGCTGCGGCGTCTCTTCCATCATGTCGATGGCGTAATCGCTCTGGATGCTGCCGCGACGAAGACCGGACGCGCGCGCGACGATGCTGTTCGCGCCATCGCAGCCGATAATCATGCGAGCGCGGTATTCATGATCGCCTCGGTTGCAGACGCTCACGGAGTCAGCGTCAACTGTCATTTTGCGCACCACAGTCCGGTTGCAGCTTGCACGCGCGGCCGCGCCAGCGAGAACAACAGATTGTCGAATTCACAACGCCGGATCATCAGATACAAAGGATCGGGCGATCGGTAATCGACAACAAACCCCGACGGCGATTCGAAATGAACCTTGTTCACCCAACTGGTGGAGATGTTCGCAAGCGCATCCTTGAGATACGGAAATCGCGTCAAAGCCCGCGCGCTGATTCCGCCGCCGCACGGTTTATCGCGCGGAAACACGCTCTTGTCGAGCAGCAGCGTTGAGACGCCGGCCTCGCCGAGGATCTTGGCCGCGGTGGCGCCGGCCGGTCCCGCGCCGGCGACGATGACATCGAAGGTATTCAATCATCTTGATTGTACCGGCGCAGCTCCAGGAAAAACGCCTGGATGAACTCCACGCCGTCCTGGCGTAACGGGCGTCACCACCCGCACCAGCTCCGTATCGGTGCGGTTATATCGCAGCGCGTCCCAGGCGGTGAAGGCAGCGGCGCGATTTTCGCTGGCAACCACACGATCGCGCGACTGGTACCAATACAAAACCACGGCGTGCTCGTCACCCTTCGGAACAATATATCGATTGATCTCGATGGGCTGCGCACGCCCGCTGATGTCCACGCGGATTGTATCGGCCACGGACCAGCTCCAGCCCGCGCCCGGCAGACAATTCTTGGGCGAGTGCGGCGTCTGCCCTGCGCGCTGGGATCGGAAGTAGGCGACGAAGAGGCTGGCCGTCTTGCCGGGCGCTGCCGTCGCATACTGGCGCGTCAGATAATCGTCGGCGCGCAGAACATCCTTCTCATCCGGTTCCATCACGCCTTCCCGAACCATGCGCCATTCGCCGACCGCGGCCAGGAATTCGCCAGACGGCTTCGCTGGCGGCATCGCTTCCACGCGCCGGGACAAACCATAAAACGCCGCACCCTGAACCGCGAACAGCGCACTCAGCACCATCGCAGGCCAGTTACGCGGCAGCATCGTGCCCGCGCCTCAACAATTGGTGAATCGCGACCAGCAAACCGAGCGCCACCACAAACAGCACCCATCCCTCGAACAAATGAAACGCCCCATGCGCCAGACCCGCCCGATATTCGCTCAAAACGCCCATCAGCGTCACGCGCGCCGCGTTCGCCGCAATCGCGATGGGAACAGTCGCCGACCAGCAACACCCAGCGCATCCCCAACTCGCTGGTCGAAGAAGTAAGCATAAACCAACGACAGAAACGATAGCGACAGCAGCGATCGAATGCCGCTGCACGCCTCCACCACCGACAGCCGCTCGTGCGGAAGCTCCAGGATATTGCCGTCGCGCAACACCGGAATGCCGATCCAATTCAAAACCGTCTCAGCCCCGGCCGATGCGAAAATCTGCAGCGGCAGCGTCACGCGCGCGTAAACGATGGCCGGGATCGGAAACAGAAACAGCAGCAGAAAGAGCGGGAATGCCAGCGCCCTCAGCGCCCGCGTGCCTCCTACGAACAGCACTGCGCCTGCCAAAGAAACCAGAAACGCCGTTCGCGCGACAAACACCTGCGCCGCGAGCGTTCCGAGCAGCATCTGCACCGCGCCCCACGCCGCAATCCCAAGCCCCCACCAATTCGTCTCCGGCCGAATCGCCGCCAATTCCGCCGCGCCTCCGCCAAACCACGAACGCCGACCACCGGCAGCACGAAAAATCCGTGGGACATATCCGGATCGGCGGCCCATTGGCGCGCCAAACCCGCCAGCAACGGCGCGTAACAGGCGAGGAGCACAATCGCGCGGTTATTTCGGGCAGCGGTTCGCCACGGTTCACCGCTAGAATGTAATAGTGAGCGTTTCGCGTTTTTTCGTCTCACTGATTTCTCGCGGTGAGTGTCTGCCCGCAGTTTGCCGCCGCGCAGCTTGCCATCTACCCGCTGCGCGACATCCGCGCCGGCCAGCACGCCATTGGGCAAAACCGTCTTCCAGGGCAATAAAATCGCGGATTTCCAGGTCGATATCCTGGGCGTGCTCGAAAACGTCGGCCCGCGGCAGTCCATCATCCTGGCGCGGCTTTCGGGCGGTCCGCTGGCCGAAACCGGCGTCATGCAGGGCATGAGCGGCAGCCCGGTTTACATCGATGGCCGGCTGGTTGGCGCGGTCGCGCTGGCTTCAATTTCTCCAAGGAACCGATCGCCGGAATCCGGCCGATCGAAGAAATGCTGGCCGTCGGCGATCCGGCGCAAGCCCGCCCGCGCAAGGCGCCCGCAGCTCCGCGTCCGCAAAGTCGCCTCCAACTCCGACTCGCTCGCCTCCAAGCTCATCGACATCGCGACGCCGGTCTCCTTCAGCGGATTCACCGCCGGCACGCTCGACCAATTCGCGCCTGAACTCAAGAAACTGGGCCTGGAGCCGCGCCAGGGCGTCGTCGAGCGGCGGCAAAGCTTCCCCCCAAACTGGGCGCGCCCGCGTCCCTACAGCCCGGCGACATGATCGCGGTCGAGCTGCTTTCGGGCGACATGAGCATCGGCGCCGAGGGCACGGTCACCGCGCATCGACGGCAAATCGCATCTACGCCTTCGGGCACCAGTTCATGTCGGTGCGGCAACACCGAGCTGCCGTTCGCGCGCGCCGAAGTGCTCGCGCTGCTGCCCGAATCTCTCTTCGTCGTTCAAAATTTCTTCGCCGCTCGAATGGATGGGCACCATCACGCAGGACCGCAGCACCAGCATCTACGGCGAGCTGGGCCGCAAGGCCGACACCGTCCCGTTCGCCATCACGGTGAAGGATGGACGCCGCGCGCCGCTCGCGTATCACATGCAGATGATCCAGGATCGCGTGCTCTCGCCCTACATCGTGCAGACCGCCGTGTATTCGGCCATGGACGCCACCGAGCGCACGCTCGGCCTAGCCAGCTACTCGCTGCGCGGCGGCGTGGAGTTCGTCAACGGCGCTCCGCCGCTGAAGCTCGACAACACCTACGCGGGCGATTACAACGTGCCGCTGCAAGCCTCCACCGGCGTCGCCTCGCCGCTGGCCTCGATGCTGGGCGCGCGGCTTCGACGCGCTCAAGATCAAGAGCATCAATCTCGAAATCGACGCGTCCGAGCGCAAGCGCTTTCTGCAGGTGGATCAAATCACCGCTTCGCCGAGGCAGGTGCATCCGGGCGATCTCGGTGGAGTTGGCCGTCACCTTCACCGGCGAAAATGGCCTGGAAATGCAGAAGAGCGTCCGCTATCGCGTGCCCGTCGGCGCGCCGCTGGGACTCTTGAACTTCACCGTCTCCGACGGCAGCCTCTCGAACGCGCTCGACTATCAGCAATTGTCCGCCGAGCCGCCGCAGAAGCCCCGACGCAGCTGGTCTCGTTCCTGAATAATCTCCGTCCCAACACGAACGCATATGTGCGCGTTTGGCGAACCGACCCGGCGTTCCAGGTTCAGCGGCCAGGATCTGCCCGATCCGCCGCCGTCGGTTGGCCTGATCCTGGCGAAAACACAAGCGGCGCAAGGCGTGTGGGTTCCGCGCGGCTCCAAAATCGATGAATTGCAAATCCCGACCGGCGACGTCGTGGTCAGCGGATCGAAAACAGCGCAGGTGGAAGTAACAGAATGAAGCTGTCTCGCTACGCTCGCGCTCGCAGCTCGCCCTGGGTTGCTGCAATCGCTGGCCGCATCGCTCGTGCGCCGCAACCACGGCCACCTGGGAGATGAACACCTACCAGGATTTTCTGAAAGGCCGCTTGCAGGGAATCTCGCTCGATCGCGATGGCCGCCTGACTGCTGGCGCCGAAGCTCGAAACCGTGTTCTCCTCCGGCCAGCCCACTATCTGGAGCATCGCGCGCGGTCCCGACGGTTCCATTTACGCCGGCACCGGCCATCGCGGGCGCGTCTACCAGATCACGCCCTCCGGCGCGAGCAAACTGCTTTGGACCGCCGATCAGCCGGAGATTTTCGCCGTGGCTGTGGATCCGGACGGCGTTCTCTATGCCGCCACATCGCCCGACGGCAAGGTGTATCGCATTGAAAACGGGAAGGCCACCGAGTTTTTCGCGCCGCAGGCCAAATACATTTGGTCGCTCGCTTTCGCGAAAGACGGCGCGCTGTTCGTCGGCGCTGGCAATCCCGGCAATATCTATCGCGTGGATAAAACCGGAAAGGCCGAAACCTACTACGAAACCGGCCAATCCCACGTAACCGCGCTCGCCTTCGATTCGAAAGGCAACGTGCTCGCGGGCACCGAACCCAACGGCATTCTTGTATCGCATCAGCGCCAAGGACAAGGCGTTCGTGCTTTACAACGCCAGCCTGCCCGAGATCCGCTCCATTGTTCCCATGCCCGATGGCACCATCTACGCCGCGGCGCTGGGCGGCTCCATCGCCAATCGCAGCGGGCCGCTGACCACTACGCTCTCGTCGCCCTCTGAACGTCACCGTGACCGCGCCCACCACGTCCATCACCGTGACCGATTCCGCGAATTCGCAGGAGGATACCGACATCAAACCCAAGGCCACCCCCAGCGCAACGGTGGTTCAGCCCGTCCAGCAAGTGGCGAGCGCCAGTCCGCTTGACCGAAATTCCCGGCGTCGACAAATCGGCGATCTACAAGATCAATCCTGACGACACCGTGGAGACGTTGTGGACTTCGAAGGACGAGAACGTTTACAGCCTGGTTGCCGCGCCCCAACGGATCTTTATATTTCGCCACGGACGGCCAGGGACGGCTGTATCGGCTGGGTGCCGATCGCAAAGCGACATTGATGGTGGCAACCAATGAGGGCGAAGCCACGCGGCTGCTGGAATCGCCCGATGGATTAGTAGCCGCCACCGGCGATATCGGCAAGGTCTTCCGTCTGTCGGACGCGGCGGGCCCGAGCGGCAGTTACGAATCGCCCGTGCACGATTCCGGTTCCGTGGCGCGCTGGGGCCGCATCTCCTGGCGCAGCGCCGGCGGAAAGGTTGCAACTGCAGACCCGTTCCGGCAATTCCGCGCGTCCCGATAAAACCTGGAGCGACTGGTCCGCTCCGCTGACCAATCCGCAGGATTCGCTCATCCAAAGTCCCAACGCCCGCTTCATCCAATGGCGCGCCAGCCTGGACGGTCCCGGCGCCGCCATCGAGAACGTGAGTCTCGCTTATTTGCCGCAGAACAATCCGCCTGTAGTCCGCAGCATCAACGTGACCATGCAGAACTCGGCGCAGAAAGCCGCGGCCGCTGCATCCAGCACGGCAACCGCGGCCTACAGCATCACCGTCACCGATACCGGCGAAACCTCCACGCCCGCCGGCACGCCCGACGCAGACGCTTTCGCACGGCTCCGGATCGCAGATTCAGGTGACCTGGCAGGCCGACGATCCCGATGGCGACCATCTGCTCTACTCGCTCTATTTTCGCGGCGAAGACGAAAAGGAATGGAAGCTGCTTCGCGCCAACGTCGCCGAGAATTCGCTGCTGCTGGATGGCGACGTGCTGGCCGACGGCCGCTATTATTTCCGCGTGATCGCTTCCGATCAGCCTTCCAATGCCGCCCAATGTCGCGCGCACCGATGAGATGATTAGCATCGCCCGTGTTGATCGACAACACGCCGCCCATGGTCACTCTGAGCGCCCGGCCCGCCGCTCCAACGACCAAGTGGAGGTGGACGCCGACGTCGTCGATCAAACCTCACCGCTTGCGCCGCTTCGAGTATTCGCTCGACGCCGGCCCGTGGACTCCGGTGGAAGCCGCCGATGGCGTCACCGATTCGCCGCGCGAGCAGTATCACATCGCAATCGACGCGCTTCGCCCCGGCGAACATCTGCTAGTGGTCCGCGCCTACGATACTGCGAACAATGCAGGCCTGGCCAAAGTCGTCATTCACGTAATTCTCGCCATCGGCGTACTTGCTACGATGGCTACTTCATGCCCATCTATCAAGCGGTTGTTCTTGCCATCGTTCAGGCGCTGACCGAATTCTTGCCCATCAGCAGCACTGCCCATCTGGTGCTCATCCCGTGGCTCTTCGGTTGGAAGGACGCGGGCCTGACGTTCGATGTCGCGCTGCACGCCGGCACGCTGATGGCCGTGATCCTCTACTTCTTCCGGGACTGGATCCAGATCATCGGCGAGGGCTTCGGCTTGAATATCGGAGGCGATCCCGACATCAAGCAGAATCGCAATCTCCTCTGGCTGCTGGCCGTCGCATCCATTCCCATTGGCATCGTCGGATATCTTTTCGATAAACAAGCCGACACCACCTGGCGCCAGCCTTATGTGATCGGCGCATGCTGATCGTGGTCGGAGTCGTCATGTGGATCGCCGAGCGGCGCCGCATCGGCAGCAAATCGATGAGCACCATTCAAATGGGCGATGGCGTTGCCGTCGGCTTGGCGCAGGCGTCTGTCGGTAATCCCCGGCACATCGCGCAGCGGCTCCACCATCTGCACGGGCCTGTTCCGCAACATGAACCGCGAAACGGCCGCGCGTTTTTCGTTCCTGCTCTCCACGCCCGCCATCGCGGCCGCGGTCGCGAAAAAATACTGGGACATTCACAAAGCGGGCGGCATCCCGGCCGACATGAAGATGCCCATCGCGGTCGGGCATTGTCGTCTCCGGTGTCCTGGGCGCCATCGTGATCGCCTTCTTCCTGCGCTACCTGCGCCGCAGCAGCCTGATGCCGTTCGTGTACTATCGAATTGTTTTTGGCATAATAGTAATCGCTCTGGCTGCATTTTTCCGCTTCTCTGCGGGATGAATATCTTAGGACCGACACGCTTCCACAGACTCAACGAAGCCGGCGGATTGGTGTTTCTGTTCACCGGATTCTTTTTGATCCTGTGCCTGATCTCCTATCACCCGCAAGATCCCTCCTGGAATTCGGTGACTGGCGCCACGCACGCCTTCAACCTGACGGGGCTGGCCGGATCGTATACCGCCGATCTTTGTTTCCAATTGCTCGGCCTCAGCGCCTTTAGCCTGCCCGCTCTATTCTGGCTGCTGGCGTGGAAATGGATCCGCTCATCGGACATCCAGGCCGCTGGCGTGAAGGTTTTTGGCGCCGTCGTGCTCTTTCTCAGCATCTCCACCGCGCTCTCCATCCGGCCCTTCTGGCATCCATGGAACGGAGCCTTCTCCGCGGGCGGCGTGGTCGGAATTCTGATCGCCGACTCGCTGCTGTCATCGCTCAACACCATGGGAACGGTGCTGTTCACCGGCATTTCCCTGATCCTCTCGCTGTACCTGATTTCCAGGTTCTCCATGGCGGTTGTGGCACGCTGGCTGGCCGGGCCGCTCGGCTTCCTGGGCCGCATCTACGCTCGGTTTGCCGCCTGGCGCGAAGCAAGAATGGCGCAGGCGCAAGAACGCGCCGAACAGCGCGCCGCGCGAACGTGCCGAAAGGCGAGCCGCTCAGTCCGCCGCCGCGCCCCAGGCCGCGCCGTCGAATCACCCGTTCCGCCGGAAATCCCGGTCATGGAACAGGCGGTTCGCCAGCCGGTGGAAGAACCGCCCGTTCATCACGACATTCCGATCCACGAGCTCGAATACCAGCCGCCGCCGTCTTCCTCCCGGCCACCCTGGGAAGAGAGCCTCGCCGGAGCCCACGCCGGAACCGGAACCCGCGCCCGTTCGAAAATCGAGGAAGCCACGCGCCCGAAGTCAGCCGAGCATCCCGCTTACCGGTCGCCTTCTACCGAGCTTCTCAACGAAGTGCCGGCGCGCAATCCTTTCGATTCCATCGAGCTCAAAGAAATCGCCGCGCGCATCAAATCCAAATTTGAAGAATTCAACGTGCACGGCAACGTGGTGCAGATCAATCCCGGCCCGTGGTCACGACCTTCGAATTCAAGCCGGAAGCCGGCGTCAAATACAGCCGCATCACGACGCTGACCGAAGATCTGTGCCTCGGCCTGCAAGCCGAATCCATCCTGATCGAGCGCATCCCCGGCAAACCGACGGTCGGCATCGAAGTTCCCAACACGCGCCGCGAAGTGATCAGCCTGCGCCAGATCCTGGAGTCCGAAGAATTCATCGACTCCAACTCGCGCCTGACCATGTGCCTCGGCAAAGACATCAACGGACGCATCAAAGTGGCGGCGCTTGAATCCATGCCGCACCTGTTGATCGCGGGCTCCACCGGCGCGGGCAAAAGCGTGATGCTCAATTCCATGATCATGTCGATCCTCTACAAGTCGACGCCCGACGAAGTACGCATGATCCTGGTCGATCCCAAACGCCTGGAAATGGGTCTCTACGAGGGCATTCCGCATCTGCTGACGCCCGTGATCACCGATCCCAAAAAGGCCACCAACGCGCTGCGCAACGCCGTGCTCGAAATGGAGCGGCGGTTGAAGCTGCTGGCCGGGCAGGGCGTCCGCAATATCGATCAATTCAACAAAAAAGTGCGGGCAGCTGGCGAACGAGCCGCGCAGCCTGTTCGAAGAAGACGAGCCGCAGTCCGAAGATCTGCAGCCGCTGCCGTTCATCTTGATCGTGATCGATGAGTTGGCCGATCTGATGATGCTGGAGCGCGCCAACGTGGAAGAGGCCGTGGCGCGGCTGGCGCAGATGGCGCGCGCGGTGGGCATGCACCTGGTGCTCGCGACGCAGCGGCCCAGCGTGGACGTGATCACGGGCCTGATCAAAGCGAATTTCCCGTCGCGCATCAGCTTCCGCGTGGCCACGCGCGTAGACTCCCGCACCGTGCTGGACGTGATGGGCGCCGAACATCTGCTGGGCAAAGGCGACATGCTATTTCTGCCGCCCGGATCGTCGCGCCTGACGCGCGTTCACGGCGCGTTTGTCACCGAAGCCGAAATCAATCGCGTAGTGGAGTTCTGGAAAGCGCAGGCGCGGCCCGATTACGATCAAACCTTCCTGCAAGCGCCGCCGGCCGACGACGAAGATCCCGAGAGCGCCGAATTTGAAGGCGGCGACGATCCCGCTTATCAGGACGCGGTGCGAGTGGTGCTGGAAATGGGCAAAGCCTCTACCTCCACGCTGCAGCGCCGCTTGCGTCTTGGCTACGGCCGGGCCGCTCGCATTCTCGACATGATGCAGCACGAGGGCATCATCGGGCCGCCCGACGGCAGCAAGCCGCGCGAAGTGCTGAAGCGCCCGGATTGGCTGGAGGAAGTGGAGAAGCAGTTGCGATAAACTGGCTGCGTTCGACCTGGTGATGTTGAGCCGCTTCGCAATCGCCGTCTTACTTGTCTGCCCCGGCGCTTTACCGGGGGATTGTTCCAGCGATATACACAAGCAGGGCACCATCGAAGTCCCCGATTACTGTTCGGTGGACCTCGACCGAGGCCAATGTAGCTGCACAATTACCTTGGATGGAGACGGAACCGAACCGCGCCACCATCCAGGTGGCAAGGGTTGGGACTTCTGGTATCAAACTGACGGAAAGGCTTCGTATCTCCATCCGCAAAACGGCGGCCGATTCGCCGTGGGAGGGCTCAGCGTCGCGGGACTCTCAGGATGCACGACGGCCGATTTTTCGAAACGGCGGATTCGCGTCGATCAATTGCCTGCTGGAACCCATTTCTGCCTGCGCAACAAAGCGGGCCGCGTTGCAGAAATCGAGCTGGATGGCGTAAATCCGAAGAACCGCCGACTGCAAATCGCGTACGTGACTTGGGCGAAATAGGCCAGTCAGTTCGCCGGGTGTCCCTGGGTGGCGAGCGCCGTGACGGGATCTTTCGGCATAACGATCCAGGCGACAATGTACGAAATCAACCCAAAGAACGGCATCGGAAACACCGTCAGCACCACCCACAGCACTCGCACCAGCGTGACATCCAAACTGAAATAGCGCGCGAAACCGGCGCAAACCCCGGCAATCTTGGCCTCGCTCATCGGACGGCTGAGCCGCGCTTCCACACGCGGCGGCGGTGCGAACTTGCCTGTCATAGCTCCGCACGAGGAGCAAAATCGATCCTGATCTCTCAGCTCAGATCCGCATTTGGTACAAAACATCGCGTTCGTCCCCGTCTTGAATTACGAACCTCTGTTCGTCCTTGTTCCGTAGGAAATTTTACCCAAAACCAGCGCCTGGCGCGCCCCAGTGGCCGATGGCAGATTTCCCGCGCGCCCATGGTACGTCTGGTACGCGAGCAATGCGAACAAGATCGCCTCTTTTGAATCGACGCCGATTCCAAATTCCGCCGAGGTAGTAACGCGCGGCTGCATCAAAGCGGCCAGCCGCTCCATCAGGTAGCCATTGTGCGCGCCGCCGCCCGAGACAATCACCTCGCGCGTATCGGGATAGCGCTCGATCGCCAGCGCGATGGTCCGCGCCGTCAGCTCCGTCGCGGTCGCGATGTCGATGCCCGTGTCCGGACGAAACTCCGCGCCATATTGCTCGCGCCCGCAGGATTTCGGAGGGTCGCGCCGGTAATAGGGATCTCCCAGCAGTCGATCGAGCAGCGCCGTATTGACTCGGGCTCCGCGGGCGCGCTCGCCATCGCGATCGAACGGCGGCGCAACCGCGTCCATCACCATGTTGCCCGGCCCGGTGTCGAACGCGATCACGTCTTCCGGTTTTGCGTTCGCCGGAATCACCGTGATATTCGCAATTCCGCCGATGTTCAGCGCGATGCGCGCATGCTCGGGATGCCGGAACAAGTTGATAATCGAGAAACGGCACCAGCGGCGCGCCTTTGCCTCCCGCGGCGATATCGGCGGGCCGAAAATCCGCAATGGTCTCGATGCCCGTCCGCTCGGCGATCACCGCGGCCTCGCCAATCTGCATAGTGCTCGCGACCTTGCGCCCCAGAAACTCCACCGGTTCGCCTTCGTGGAAAATCGTCTGGCCGTGCGAGCCGATCAGCTCGATCGTCTCCAGCGGAACGCCGGTCTTCTGCACCGCTTCGGCAAACAACTCGCCCAGCAAAAAATTCAAGCGCGCAATGGTCCCGGTATGCGTCGCCGCGTTGGAAACCGAAAGAATGGCCGCGCGAACTTCCGGCGGATACGGCACGGTGGCCGTCGCGACAACGTGAATCCCATCGCCGATATCCACCACAGCGACATCGATGCCATCCACCGACGTGCCGCTGATCAGCCCGGCCACTCTCATAAGAAGAGCCGCACTAGCGCTTCAGCTCCCGCTGCAGCTCGCTCAACAATTGCAGCGCGTCGATGGGCCGCAACTCATCCACCTTCAAATTGCGGATGCGCTCGGCGATTTGATAATTGACGGGCTCGAACAATTGGATCTGCGTCGGGTCCAGCCGCGCGCGGCGTCAGCTCTTCGGTCACCGCATGTTCGGATCGCTCGTGCAGCGCCAGAATTTCGCGCGCGCGCTCCACCACCGACATCGGCAACCCCGCCAGCCGCGCCACTTCGATGCCATAGCTGCGATCGGCGCGCCCCGGTTCCACTTTGCGCAGAAAGATCACCTGATCGCCCGCCTCCTTCACCGACACATGCAGATTCGCGACGCCCGGCAATTGATCGGCCAGCTCCGTCAGCTCGTGATAGTGCGTGGCGAACAGCGTGCGCGCGCGAATGCGCTGGTGAATGTGCTCGACCACCGCCCAAGCCAGCGCGAGCCCGTCATACGTCGCAGTCCCCCGCCCGATCTCATCCAGCACCACCAGGCTGCGCGACGTTGCCGTGTTCAAAATCACGGCGGTCTCCGTCATCTCCACCATGAATGTGGATCGCCCGCGAGCCAGATTGTCCGCCGCGCCGATGCGCGTGAACACGCGATCCACGATGCTGAGCGCCGCCGAATCCGCCGGCACGAACGAACCCATCTGCGCCAGAATCACGATCGCCGCGGCCTGGCGAAGGTAGGTCGATTTGCCGCCCATGTTCGGCCCGGTGATCACCGCGATGAATTGCGACTCGGAGTCGAAATACAGATCGTTCGGAATGAAGCGCAGCGCCTCTTTCTCCGTCAGCTTTTCGATCACCGGATGCCGCCCGGCCACGATCCGCATCTCGCCCGATTCGGTAAAGGTTGGCCGCACGTAGCGATTTTCAGCCGCCACCTGAGCCAGCGCGCAGGTAACGTCCAGCTCCGCGATTGCCGCCGCCGTCTGCCGGATGCGCGCGGCGTGCTCGGCCGCAAACAGACGCAGTTCCTGGAAAATCTCGCGCTCCAGCGTGAGCATCTTGTCTTCGGCATCCAGAACTTTGCTTTCCAGCTCCTTCAGCTCCGGCGTGGTGAAGCGCTCGGCATTCACCAGCGTCTGCTTGCGCTCGTAATCGGACGGCGCGTGATGCAGATTCGCTTTCGAGATCTCGATGTAATAGCCGAACACGTTGTTGAAGCGCACCTTCAGCGACTGGATGCCCGTCCGCGCGCGCTCGCGCAATTCGATCTGAGCGATGTATTGGCGGCTGTTGCGGCTGATATCGCGCAGCTCATCCAGCCCGGCGTGAAAGCCCGGCGCGAATGGTCCCGCCGTCGGCCAGATTCACCGGCGGCTCTTCGGCAATCGCGGTCAAGATGCGATCGCGAACTTCGGGAATCTCATCCAGCGCACTCAGAATTGCGCGCATGCGCGCCGCATCGAAAGCCGCACGCGTGTTCTTTCAACTTCGGCACCAGGCGAGCGAGCGGCCCAGCGCCAGCAACTCGCGCGGCCCGGCGGTCCCGAGCGTCAGTTTCGCCAGCAGCCGTTCCAGATCCAAAACATTCGCCAGCAGCTTGCGCGTTTCCGCTCGCGCGATGGTGGCCTGCAGCGCCGCCTGCACCGCATCCAGCCGCGCCTCGATCTCTTCGAGCTGCAAACACGGCCGCAGCAGCCGCGCGCGCAGCATCCGGCCGCCCATGCCCGTGCACGTCTGGTCCAACACATGAATCAGGTCGACTCGCGGCTTTCGCCCGCAAACAGCGGCTCCAGCAGCTCCAGATTTCGAACCGTGACCGCGTCCAGGATCATCGACTTCGGAGCGGTCATAAAACGAGGGCCGATCCAAATGATCCAGCGCCGATTTTTGCGTGTCCCGCAAATAATGCAGGATCGCGCCCGCCGCCGATACCGCCAGCGGCTTGCCGCCCAGCCCGCAGCCATCCAGCGTCAACAGACGAAAATGTTCGCGCAGCGCGCGATCGGCGTAGTCCAGGCTGAAGATCCAATCTTCCAGCGCGGTTCGCACGCCAGGCACACCATTCACTGACTCCACTGCCAGCACTTCCCGCACATTCAGATTCTCGAGCGCTGCGTTCACATCGGAGGCATCCAGCTCCGTCGCGTGAAACTCGCCGGTAGAAATGTCGACGTGCGCGATGCCGGCCCGCGTGCCGTTATGGCAAACCGCCGCCAGATAGTTGTTCTCGTGCGAGCGCAGCAGTGACGATTCCGTCGCCGTCCCCGGCGTCACCACGCGCGTCACTTCGCGCTTCACCAGCTTCTTGCCCGGTCCCGGCTTCTTCCATCTGATCGCAAACGGCCACCCGGTAGCCCTTCTGGATCAGCCGCGCAAGATAGCCGTCGGCCGCGTGATACGGCACGCCGCACATCGGAATGGCCTGCCCTTTTTCCTTGTTGCGGGAGGTCAGCGTGATTTCGAGCTCGCGCGCCGCCGTGACCGCGTCTTCATAGAACAGCTCGTAGAAATCGCCCAGCCGGAACATCAGCAGAGCGTTCGGAACCTGCTGCTTGATGGCGTGATACTGCCGCATCAGCGGCGTGCTTTGCGGCGAGGAATTCGCCGCATCGCCCGCTTCAGGCATACAGGCCGCGGGTCTGCAAAGCAGAAGCGACGCGATCGATCGCCAGCATGTAGGCCGCCAGCCGGTTGTGCACCTGGTGCTTCTCCGCGAAGCTCACCACGTCGCGAAAACTGTTCACCATGATCTCTTCCAGCCGCCCGTTCACCAGTTGCTCGTTCCAGAAGAAGCCCTGGCGATCCTGCACCCATTCGAAATAGGACACTGTGACGCCGCCGGCGTTGGCCAGAATATCGGGAATCACGAAAATCTTCTTGTCGGCCAGAATCGCGTCGGCTTCCGAAGTGGTGGGGCCGTTCGCGCCCTCGCAAATGATCTTCGCCTTGATCCGATCGGCGTTCGCGGTGGTGATCACGTTCTCTTTCGCGGCCGGCAGCAGCACGTCGCAATCCAGGAAGAACGCCGTGTCGCGATCGATGTCTTCGCCTCCGCTAAACCCGGTGATGGAGCCCGTCTCCTGGCGATGCTGCATCAGCGCCGCGATATCCAGACCTTTGGGATTGTAGACCGCGCCGTCGTACTCGATGATGCAAATGATCTTGAATCCGGAGCGCGCCATCAGCCGCGCCGACATGCCGCCCACGTTGCCGAAACCTTGAATCACCACGCGTGTATTGGCGACGTCCATCCCGAATCGCCGCAGCGCCTGCATGGTGACGATCATGCATCCGCGGCCGGTAGCCTCGCGTGCGCCCGCGCGATCCGCCCAGCGCCAGCGGCTTGCCCGTCACCACGCCTGTTACCGTGTGGCGCTTGTGCATCGAGTAGGTGTCCATCACCCACGCCATGGTTTGCGGATTGGTGTTGATGTCGGGCGCCGGCACGTCGCGCTCGGGGCCGATGATGTCCATGATCTCCGATGTGTAGCGGCGCGTGATGCGCTCCAGTTCGCCGGGCGAAAGCACATCCGGGTCGCAAATTACTCCGCCTTTGGCGCCGCCAAACGGAATATTCACCACCGCGCATTTCCACGTCATCCACGCCGCGAGCGCGCGCACTTCGTCCAGCGTCACGTCCGGCGCGAAGCGGATACCGCCTTTGGCAGGCCCGCGCACGATGGAATGCTGCACGCGATAGCCGGTGAAAACTTCGTAGCGCCCGTCGTCCAGCATCACCGGAACGCTCACCTTCAACTCCAGCGCCGGCGTTCGCAGAATCTTGCGCAGGCCTTCATCCAGGCCCAGCAGCTCGGCCGCTTCGTCGAAGCGCGCCTCGGCGGAAACCCACGGATTGGTTTCCTTTTCCGACGACGGAATCGCTTCCAGGATCATTCGGAAAACCTCCAGCTACATTGTAGCTGCGTATCTTTAACCATGCGCGGGCCGTGCGCGGGTCTAGAATTGAGATATGGCCGCGCGATTCCTCGGGGCGCTTCTGCTGTTGGCCTGCGCGCCGGCATTCTGCCAGACCGACGATCTCGCGATCGGCAAGTTGTTAGTGGCCAGCCGCGATCTGGGCGATCCAAACTTTGCCAAAACCGTCATCCTGCTGGTGCATTACGACGAAGAGAAAGGCGCCGTCGGCCTGGTGATCAACAAGCGCACCGACGTTCCCATTTCGCGCGTGTTCCACGATCTGAAGGAAGCCAGCGGCCGCAAGGACCCGGTTTACATCGGCGGCCCCGTGGAGTTGAACAGCGTGCTGGCGTTGCTGAAGTCCGCCAAAAAACCCGAGGGCGCGGACCGCGTTTTCGGCGATGTGTATCTGATCAGCGACCGGGATTTGCTTACGAAGACCCTGGCCTCCAGCGCCGAAGCCACCGTGTTTCACACCTACGTCGGCTACGCGGGCTGGCAAACCGGACAACTGGAGCATGAAGTGGAGCTGGGCGCCTGGCACATCTTGCCGGCCGACGCGGGCACCGTATTTCACGCCGATCCCGATTCGGTGTGGGAGCGCATGATTCGCCGGACCGAGCTGCAGATCGCGCGCCTGCTCACTTATACGCCGCCACTCCCGTCACCCGCTCGCCGATAACCAGCGCGTGGATGTGATCCGTCCCCTCATACGTCTTCACCGTCTCCAGATTGCACATGTGCCGCATGATGGGATACTCGTCCATGATTCCGTTGGCGCCCAGCAGATCGCGGCTCAATCGCGCGCACTCCAGCGCCATCGCGACGTTATTGCGCTTCAGCATGGAGATGTGCGCCGGATCGATCTTGCCCTGATCCTTCACGCGCCCGGCCTGAATTGCCAGCAGTTGCGCCTTGGTGATCTCGGTGATCATCCACGCCAGCTTCTCCTGCACCAGTTGATGGCTCGCAATCGGCCGGTTGTCGAACTGCTTGCGCACGATGGAATACTGCCGCGCGGTCTCGTAACAATCCATGGCCGCGCCCAGCACGCCCCAGCCGATCCCGTAGCGCGCCTGCGAGAGACAACTCAGCGGCGCTTTCAGCCCCTTCGCGCCGGGCAGCATCGCCGACGCGGGCACGCGGCAATCCGACAGCGCCAGGCTGGACGTTACCGACGCGCGCATTGAAAGCTTGCCGTGAATCTCGGACGTTGTGAACCCGGGCGTGCCCTTCTCCACCAGGAATCCGCGGATGCCTTCATCGGCGCGCGCCCAAACGATGGCGACGTCGGCCATGGAGCCGTTCGTGATCCAGGTCTTCTCGCCGTTCAAAATCCACTCGATCGCCGTCCTGCTTGCGCGCGCGTCTGCATGCCCGCGGGATTCGATCCGAAGCCCGGCTCGGTAAGTCCAAAACAGCCGACCGCTTCGCCCGATTGCAGCTGTCGGCAGCCAGCGGTCTTTCTGCTCGGCCGACCCGTAGGTGTAGATCGGATACATCACCAGCGCGCCCTGCACGGAAACGAAGCTGCGCAGCCCCGAATCGCCGCGCTCGATTTCCTGCATGATCAGCCCGTATTCCACGTTGCTCAAGCCCGCGCAGCCGTAGCCTTCCAGATTCGCGCCCAGGAATCCGAGCTGCCCGATTTCCGGGATCAGCTCTTTCGGAAAGCGCGCGTCGCGATAGCAATCGCGAATAATCGGGATCAACGCGGTCTTCGACAAATTGCCGCGCAGTCTGCCGCACCAGCAGTTCTTGTTCGGAAAACAGCGAGTCGATCAGCAGGTAGTCGACGCCGGAGAAGCGAGCCATGGCCTTATTGTAGGGCTTCCTTACGAGCGCCCTGTTTCCGAGATCCTGACAATACCGTAACCGGCTCGATGCAATAAGGACCTTTCAAACCCTCACCCAAACGGCGCTGCCACGCACGCTGACTTTGGTCGCCGAGATCACCTGAACCGCGTCCGCTACCATGTCCAACGCCGGGGTATGCCGTCAACCGACTTCTTGTTCCTGCGTCAAATCGTTACCACGCGCGGCGTCCACGTAGTTGCGCACGATTTTCGCGATCTCCGATTTCACCTCCGAGCGGAAGTTGACGCTCACGGTCGGCCATGATTAACTAGTCACTAGCTAGTCATTTTAGCAGGAGCAGCCCGATGAGCACCGTGACCGCCCTAGAAGCCAAGACCCGTTTCGGAGAACTTCTGGATCGCGTGGCACGTGGCGAGGAGATCGTAATTACCAGGCACGACAAACCCGTGGCGCGCATCGTGCCAGAGGGACAAAAGTCCCTAGAGAGCGTGCGCAGAGCGGTTGACAGCATGCGCAAGATGCGCGAACAGATGTCGAAACGCAAGGGGTTCAAACCGCTCACGGATAAAGAGATCAAGGATGCCATTAACGAAGGTCGCCGGTGAATGCCGGATTCATCGCGGATTCCTCGGTCGCGATAGCGTGGGTTGTTCTCTCTCAGTCCAGTCCCGAGACTGACCAATTGTTGGATGAGATCAGAGCTGGTACATCCTTTGTCGTCCCGGTATTGTGGATGTTTGAAGCAGCCAACGCTCTGCTCGCCTTGCGGCGCCGCCAACGAATCCAAGGTGATGAATATATCCAGGGACTTCTTGACCTAGCAGCCCGTGGTAAAAACCTTCCAAAACATGTGACCCCGATTGTGTTTTGAACGTCTTGTATCCATGGGCATGGGGCGAAAGAAGGATCGGGAGAAGCAGGAAGATCTGTGGGTGGCATTCAGCGAGATCGTGAGCACGCCGGGACATGTGTTTTACGAGCGGCTGAACGCGGTGTTGAATGCCGAGAAGTTCGATCAGCGAATCGAATTCATCTGTCGGAAGTATTACAAGAGCAGTTCGGGCCGCCCGTCGATCACGCCGGGAACGTATTTCCGGATGCTGCTGTTGGGTTACTTCGAGGGAATCGATTCGGAGCGCGGCATCGCGTGGCGGGCGGCGGACAGCTTGAGCTACCGCAAGTTCCTGGGCTACGATCTGAGCGAGCCAACGCCGGATCACTCGACGGTGTCGCGGACCCGACGTTTGTATTCGGTGGAGACGCACCGGGCGGTGATGAAGTGGGTGCTAAAGATTCTGCGCAAGCATGGGTTGGCCGATGCGCAAAGCGTATGTATTGACGCCACCAGCTTGGAGGCCAATGCGGCGATGAAGAGTTTGGTGCGGCGGGACACGGGCCAAACCTACGACGATTATCTGCGGCAGTTGGCGCAAGCCGAAGGCCTCGAAAATCCGACCCAAGAGCAGTTGGCGCGGCTAGATCGGAAGCGAAAGAAGAAGGCGTCCAATCACGATTGGACCAACCCCCACGACCCTTCGGCGCGAATAACGAAGATGAAGGACGGGCGCACCAGCTGGCCTACAAGGCCGAGCACGCCGTGGATCTGGCGTCCGGGCGTTGCTGGCCGTGACGGTGCAGCCGGCCGATCGCGGCGACACGTCGAGCTGCGTGGAGACGCTGGATGCGCGCAGTGCGAGGCCGTGCAGTCGCATCCAGCGGGGATCGAAGAAGTGGTGATGGACGGGGGTTATCACAGCGGTGCAGTGCTGTTGTACTCCGGACTCTCGTCCGATAGTTGACGATGAAGGCCCGGCTAGAGCTTTCGACGCAATCTCGAAACTTGCGGAGAAGCACGGGCTAACTGTATACGATGCAGTGTACCTGGAATTAGCCTTGCGTCGACGCCTTCCGCTTGCTACCCGCGACGCCGCCCTCAACAAGGCCGCCAAGCGCGCGGGCGTTCGAACCTTACTCCAAACTCGCTAAACGTCCAAATTCCGCACGTCCAGCGCGTTCTCTTCAATAAACTTCCGCCGGCTCTCCACGTCCTCGCCCATCAGCGTGGAGAAAATAGTCTTCGGTCTCCGCCAGATCGTGCAGATCCACCTTCAGCAGCGTGCGCGTCTCGGCGTTCATCGTGGTGGCCCACAAGCTGCTCGGCGTTCATCTCGCCCAGGCCTTTGTAGCGCTGGATGGAAACCTCGCGCATCCCCTCGCTCTTCACATGTTCCAGCAGATCGCGCCATCCGGTCTTGATCTCCGCCTCGGCCTTGCCCTCTTTCAACATCTTGAACGGCGGCCGATTGGACTTCGCCACCTGGCGCGCGATGGCTCGCATACGCCGGATATTCGGGCTGCAACACCAAATCGACAGCTGATGCCGCGCTCCGCATTCATCGGATCGTGATACACCACCTTCCAAGCTTCATGCTCCTCTTCGCGCTCAATCCGCGCAGTCACCTTCGCGGCCGTCAACGCCCCTAGCACCGGCTCCAGATTGGCCTTGTCCTGAAAATCCGCCTTGGTATCCAGCTTGAACTCGATGTTCGCCAGCGCCTCCACCACCCGCGGATCGCGCATGCGGCGCTCCATGCGGCGGAACATCTGCTGGAACTCGTCGAGCGAAATCAGGAACGCGCGCAGCTCCGCGCCCTCCAGTTTGACGCCGTCCTGCAATCTCGTACCGACAGGTTCTCCGTCGCCCGCCGCAGAATTTCGCGCGTGAACTCCTTATCGTCCTTGATGTACTTCTGCGTCTTGCCCTTCTTGATCAGGTACAGCGGCGGTTGCGCCACAAACACGTGACCGCGCTTGATCAGCTCCTGCATGTGCCGGAAGAAAAACGTCAGCAGCAGCGTGCGGATGTGCGATCCGTCCACGTCGGCGTCCGTCATGATGATGATCTTGTGGTAGCGGAGCTTGGCGGCATCGAAATCCGTCAGCCCGATCCCGGTGCCGATGGCCGTGATCATGGAGCGGATTTCCTCGTGCCCCAGCATCTTGTCGTAGCGCGCCTTCTCCACGTTCAGGATCTTGCCTTTGAGCGGCAGAATGGCCTGATAGCGCCGGTCCCGGCCCGATTTCGCGGTCCCGCCGGCCGATTCGCCCTCCACCAGGAACAGCTCGCAACGTTCCGGATCCTTCTCCTGGCAATCCGACAGCTTGCCCGGCAATCCGCCCGAATCCATCGCGCCCTTGCGCCGCGTAAGATCGCGCGCCTTTCGCGCCGCTTCCCTGGCGCGCGCCGCGTCGATCGCCTTCGACACGATCTTCTTCATCACCGCCGGATTCTTGTCGAAGTACTCGCCCAGCTTTTCGTTGACAAGCTGCACGACAAAACCCTGAATGTCGCTGTTCAGTTTGCCTTTGGTCTGCCCTTCGAACTGCGGCTGCGGCAGCTTCACGCTCACCACCGCGGTCAAACCTTCGCGCACGTCGTCGCCGCGTCAGGTTTTCTTTCACGTCCTTGAACAGCCCGGCTTGCTGCCCATAAGCATTGATGGTGCGGGTCAGCGCGCTGCGGAAGCCGCTCAAATGCGACCCGCCGTCCACGGTGTTGATGTTGTTCGCGAAGCTGAAAATGCTCTCCGAATATCCGTCGTTGTATTGCAGCGCCACTTCCATGCTGAGCGTGCCGCCGTTCGGCAGTTCGCGCTCGCCTTCGAATGTAAATCGGCTTCTCGTGCAGCACCGCCTTGCCCTTATTCAGATGCCGGATGAACTCCGCGATTCCGCCGCTGTAGTGAAACTCGTGCTGTTTCACCGGGTCGGCTCGCTCATCCGTCAGCGTGATGGTGAGGCCCTTGTTCAGGAACGCCAGCTCGCGCAGCCGCTGCGCCAGCGTGTCGAAGTTGAACTCCGTGGCGTCCATGATGGTGGCGTCCGGTTTGAACGTGATCTTGGTGCCGGTCTTTTTTCCGGCCTTGCCGGTTTGCTTCAGCGGCCCCTGCGGAATGCCCTTCTCGTAATCCTGTTCCCAGGTAAAGGTTTTATTCCAGATCTCCAGATGCAGCGATTCCGATAGCGCATTCACGCAGCTCACGCCGACGCCATGCAGGCCGCCCGATACTTTGTAGCTTTTCGAATCGAACTTGCCGCCGGCGTGCAGCTTGGTCATCACCACTTCGGCCGCCGAAATACCAAATTCTTCCTTGATGTCCGTCGGGATGCCGCGGCCGTTGTCCACCACGGTGAGTGAATTGTCGATCGTGAATCGTAACATCCACCTTGTCGCAGTATCCGGCCAGCGCTTCGTCCACCGAATTGTCCACCACTTCGTAAACCAGGTGATGCAGGCCGTTCTCGGTGGTGGAACCGATGTACATCGCCGGCCGCAGCCGCACTGCTTCCAGGCCTTCCAGCACTTTGATGCTACTCGAATCGTAAACTTCGACTGGAGTCACTTCTTTTGTTGCCATGTTTTAAAACTCGATCCTTTTCGCTTGTCTGCTGACCGTCTAACCCCGCGCCTGATGCCTCAAATGCGCATCGGCATCACGACGTAGCGGTATTTGTATCCGGCTTCGCCATCCGCGGCGGGCCGAAGTTCGCCGGCGCTATTGGCGTCCTTGAAATGAAACGTGACCTTGTCCTCATTCGACGCGCGCAGAAAATCCAGCAGGTAGTTTGCATTGAATCCAATCTCCACGGCGTCCCCGTGGTAGTCCGCCGGCAGGCTCTCTTCGCTTTCCCCGGTCTCCGACAGCGACGAATGAATATGCAACTCGCCCTCGTGAACCTTCAGCCGAATCGCCCTGGATCGCTCATCGGAAAACTGCGAGACGCGCTCAATCGACCTGCGCAGCTCCTCGCGCTCCAGCACCACCGAATGCGGATGATCTTTCGGCAGCACGCGCTCGAAGTCCGGAAAGTTTCCCGTCAGTTTGCGGCTCAGCAGCAGCCGCTCGCCAAACTGGAAGAACAGATGGTTGTCGTCGCCCGAGAACGCCAGCTTGGCATCCGCGTTCGACTTCCTGCCCCAGCTTCAAAATCTCGCCCATCGCCTTGCGCGGCAACAATGCGCGAAACGCGCTCGTCACGCCGGGCAAATCTATTGGATGCTCCACCATCGCCAATCGATGCCCGTCCGTCGCCACCATCGCCAATGCCATTGCTCTTCAGCAACAGCAGCGATCCATTCAGCGTGAAGCGCGATTCTTCCATCGAGATCGCGAAGATCGTCCGCGAGATCATCGACGCCAGCACGCCGACCGGAATCTGCGCCAGCACATCCGGCATCTGCGGCAGCTCGGGAAAACTTTCGCGCGACATCCCGGCAATGCGCGTCCGCGACCGCCCGCACACCAAGCTCGCCCACTGGTTGTCCTGGAGCTTCACTTCCAGGTCCGCATCCGGAAGCAGCCGCACGTAATCCAGCAATCGCTTCGCTGGAATGGTCCCCGCGCCTTGCTTCTTCACCCGCGCCGGGCAAGACGAGCGGATCCCCAACTCCAGATCCGTAGCCGTCAAATTGATCCGATCCCCGGTCGCTTCCACCAGCACATTCGACAGAATCGGTATGGTCGTCTTCTTCTCAACCACCCCCTGCGAAAGGTTCAATTCTCGAACCAGATCCGTTTTGCTGACTGTAAACTCCATCATTTCCCCTCACTCAGATTGCGTGGTACGTGCCGCTTAATTAGCTCTAGAGCTTTCTCAAATAGAGTCTCTAACTAGAACCGTAATCGTAGGGCCTGTTGAAATGTTGATTTCTCTCTAAATTATACAAAAATCAGAAACTTCCTGCCACTAGAAGTTGTGGATTCCGGGGTGCCGAAGCAAGGAAAATTCGTCCCCGCGCAGCTCTTCCACAGCCAATCACAGCCTGTTGCAGACCCCTGGTGTGGAAAAGCCAAATAACCCTAATGGATTGAATCGATTAGGCTGTGGATGAGACTGTTCAAATCTGGACTGAGCTGCCGGAGGCGGTCAATCTTCTGGACCGAATGCAGAACCGTGGTGTGATGCTTGCCGTTGAATGCTCGTCCGATCTCCGGCAGCGACGCCGGGTGTCAGTTCTTTGGCCAGGTACATGGCGATCTGGCGGGGATAGGCAATCTTTTGCTCGTTGGTCTTTTGCTTGAGCTGCGAGGGCTGCAAGGAGAACTTTTCGGCCACGGCCTTGACGATGGATTCGATGGTGATGCGCCGCTCCCCGCCCGCCGTGAGGTGCTTCAACACCTGCTGCGCCATCGGAAGAGTGATGGCGCGTGCCCGTGACCGAAGAATAAGCGATCAGCTTGATCAAGGCGCCTTCCAGCTCACGAACATTCTGACTTGGTTTTTGTCGCGATAAAGATGCGCACCTCTTCCGGCAGCGCGACGCCCTCGGCTTCCGCTTTCTTATCCAGAATCGCCATCTTGGTTTCCAGATCCGGCGGCTGCACGTCCACCATCAGCCCCCATTCAAAGCGCGACCGCAGCCGCTCCACCAATCCCGGCGTATTCTTGGGCGGCAGTGTCGCTCGAAATGACAATCTGCTTCTGGTGCTCGAACAGGTCGTTGAAGGTGTGAAAGAATTCCTCCATGGTGCGCTCCTTGCCGGCCAGGATTTGAATATCGTCGATCAGCAAAGCGTCGGCGGAACGGTAGTGCCGGTGGAAGAGCTGCATCCGGTCGTTCTTGATGCAGGTGATCATCTCGTTCATGAATCGTTCGCTCGAGGTATAAATGATCCGCATGCTGGCGTGATGATCCACCAGGAACGCCCGATGGCGTGCATCAGGTGCGTCTTTCCCATCCCCACCCCGCCGTAAATGAAGAGCGGGTTGTAAGTGCGCGACGGATTGGTCACCACCGCCTGCGCCGCCGCATGGGCGAACTGATTGCACGAGCCCACCACGAAGCTATCGAAAGTGAACCTCGGATTCAGCGTGATGGATGTCGCAAACAAGGACTCCTGCTTTTCGTCCATCACAATCCTGTTGCTGCTGGCCTGCACTGTCCCGTGGATCTCATACACGATCTCGCGCAGCGTGAGATTCATTTCGCGGACCGCGGACCAGATGTCCGCCGAATACTCCTGCTGAATCCAGTCCCGCGTCTGCGTGTCTGGAACCGACACCCACAATCGATCCCCTTCCGATTTCACGAAGGCCGCCTTGGATAGCCAGTTGTCGAAAGCCTCGGTGCTGATTTTGCCCGAGATCTGCTGCTTAATACGCTCCCAGATATTCATTCCTCATTCACAATCCGCGCAGTTTTTGCACATGTTTTCCACAGCTTGTGGAAAAGATAAAATTCAAGTGTTTGATACTATTGGAGGAGCCGGCCCGACTGCCACCTACGCCAAGCGGTCCCTCTGGAAACTGTGTCTGTCCTCTATTGAGGCAACGTCAGCATAGCATAACCACTTGAGGCCTGTAATCATTTTTTACTCCTTTGCTTTGAATGGCTTATCTGAAACACGATCGCTTCAAAATGGTTGGAATAGCTATGGGCCGTGCATGTGAATATTCGGTAAACCCCTAGGTGTGTAGGAGTTTTAGTTCGCACGGCTAGTCCTGCGTGCAGTCAGGGGTTGTCGACCCAAGTTTGACAGTTCTCCGGCCCGCGCGCGACAATAATGACGTTCGCCTCGTGGCGATTTATGCTGTTCGCCTCGCGGGAGTAACTCAGCTGGTAGAGTGCAACCTTGCCAAGGTTGATGTCGCGGGTTCGAATCCCGTCTCCCGCTCCATTCTCAAAATTCCCTCGGGAACATTCCGTTGGCGTTCCCTCGTACCTACAGAGTGGAGGCTCGCGATGCTTGGATTTCTGCTGTGGTGCGTGCTGTTCATTCTGTGCTGGCCCCTGGCATTGGCGGCGCTGTTCCTGTACCCCGTCGTATGGCTGCTGCTTCTCCCCTTCCGGATCGTCGGGATCGCTGTGGGCGGCGTGCTGGAACTGGTGTGGGCCATCATAACGCTTCCGGCGCGAGTAATCCGGCGAGTGGCCTAGTCGACGTAGATCCTCTTCACTCGGGCGTGAATCCCGCACAGCACACTGTAGGAGATGGTGCCGGCCAAGCGTGCAATCTGCTGCGCATCAATCGACACCCCGCCTTCCGATCCAAGCAGCGTCACCGGATCCCCGGCAACAAGCGGCGGGCAATGCGTGATGTCGATTGTGGTCAAATCCATCGACACTGCGCCGATCATCGGCGCCAGGTGTCCATTGGCAATCACCCGGCCTTTGTTTGAGAGCCGATGCGGGATGCCGTCGGCATAGCCGGCCGCCAGCACCGCGATGCGCGTCGGCTGCGTAGTCCGGTACATCCCGCCATAGCCCACCAGCGCGCCGGCCGGCAGGTCCTTCACCGCCAGCACCGCCGTCTTCCAAGCCAGCGCCGGCCGAACCTCCAGCAGCCGTGGCGGCCCCATGCCCTTCGCCACTTGCGAAACGTAGCCGTAAACCGCATGCCCGGGCCGCACCATGCGCTGCCATGCGTCCCGGCGTCCATAAGCGATGGGAGTGCTGCTCGCTAAGTGCAAAATCGGCTGGATGTACGCCTCCTCGCGCCAGCTCCGAACAGAGCGTCTGAAAAACGTGCAACTGCTCTTCGGTCTGAGAGCTTGCGTAATTGGCGGCCGACGCGAAGTGCGTCATCAGACCCTCCAGCCGCGCGTTCTGGGCCGCGCCAATCGCCTGCAGAATGTCCGTGGCCGGAGCACGCGTTCCCAGCCGTCCCATCCCGCTATCGATTTTCAGATGATATTCGGCCGTAACCCCGCGAGCCGCCGCCATCCGATCCCATGCCGCAATATCGGCGAGCGAATGAATCACCGGCGTCAGGTTGTAGTCCAGAAGGCCGGCTCGCTCGGCGGGCAGAAAATCCGCCATCACTAAAATGCGCGTCGTGATTCCCCGGTCGCGCAGGATCGCGCCCTCTTCCACGTTGCTCACCGCCAGCCAGCGCGCTCCCGCCGCCGCCAGCGCTCGGGAAACTTCCACGGCCCCGTGCCGGTAAGCGTCCGCCTTCACCACCGGCATTACTTCCACGTCCGGACCCACCACGTCGCATACCGCGCGAAAGTTTTCGACGATTTGTTTGAGCGAGATTTCTACCCAGGATCGGAATGCGAACGGGCCCATGAGTCTATCCTAAGGCCGGGCGCGCCAGCAGAGCCTCATACTGGTCAGTCACCGCGTCCCAGCTGTAACGCTCGGCCACGCGCTCCATGGACCGGCGGCTCGAGCTCGGCCCGGTCCTTCGCGGACATGCTCAAGACTTCCTCGAGCTTCTGCTCTAGATTTGCCGGTCTCAAACGCAATTCCCACCCCGCCCGCGACCTCGGCATTTTCCGGAGTATTCAAATACAGAACCACTGCGCCGCGGCCCATCGCTTCAATCAGCGCCGGATGCGTGCCGCCCACCTCGGTGGCGTGAATGTAGGCCAGGCAGTTCGAAAGCAGCTCATGATAGCCCGCGCCGTAAATCGCGCCGGGCATAACCACTCGCGGATCCCGCGTATCGCGCACCCGCTCGATGTACTCCTGCGCGTAAGGCGCGTCGCCGATCAGCGCCAGCTTCACCGGCGTCTCAACTCGCTCAAACGCCTCCCGCACCAGCAGCGCGTTGTTTTCCGGCTCCATCCGGCTGACGTATAGAAAATAGCCGCCTGCCTCCAGGCCAAGTTGCGCCAGCACCTCCGCGGTTTCCGCCTTTCCCGTTTCCGCGCCATAAGGAATAAACCGCGTCTCGCTTCCCATAGCGCTCCAGATAATACGTTTGCGATCTGCCGCGCGTCGGTAACCACCACTGTTGGGCAAAACGTCGCCAGCCACTCTGACACCGCATACCAGGCCTTCGCCAGCCGATTCCATTTCTTGCGCTTGCGCTCCAGGCCATCCACGTTCAACAGCGTCGGAATGCCGAACCAACGCGGAGGCAGCGTGAAAATCGCATTCGCGCCGTTGCAATAAAGCGCCGCGTCCGCCCGGTGAAAAATCAAATGAACCGTCGAGAAAAAGGTGTGAACGATGGTGTCGAAATATTTGTGCCGCCAGGTAGGCAAGTACACCAGCGAAACGCCGCGATACATCGGCTCCTGATGCCGCTCGCGGCAATACACCGTAACGCGATGCCCGCGCGCCGCCAGCCGCGTGGAAAGCTCTTCGGCGAAGGTCTCAAACCCGCCATATCGCGCGGGGATGCCGCGAGTGCCGAGAATCGCGATGCGCGCCGCTTTTCGCCTCCCGCCCCGCCCCGCGCTAGCCCCGCGCCGCCTTCGATCGCGCCAACGGCCGCGCCGACGGCTTTGGCTTGCTCGCCGGCGCGCTCACCGGCTCATAACGGAACCAGTGCGCGATGTACTCGTCGTCCACGCGCTTGCGGCTCATGATCTCGCGCCGCTTGGCCATCACCCGCTTCCAGTTCTTCGCGATGTACCAGAACGCCTTCAGCGAACTTTGTTCCCGCACCAGGCAGCAGGAGATCACCACCAGATCCCGCACCGTGATCGAAAACCAGTTCCGCCGGTACAGATCGCCGGTGATGTTCTTCATGCGCATCAGGAAGCGATTCTTCACCGAATGCATGTTGATCACCGGAGGCAGCGCGCGCCGGTTGCCCGGCAGCACGTTGCGGACATGATAGCCGCGCGCATGCGGCGTGTAGATGCAGCGCCAGCCCAGCAATTGCGCGCGCCAGGCCACGTCGGCGTCCTCGCGATATACGAAAAAATCGGGATCGAAAAACTCGCCGTCCACCGCGATGTCGTCGATCATCTGCCGGCGATACAACGCCGCGGCGGCCGTGGCGCCGAAAACAAACTCGTGGTTCAGATAGTGCCCGTTGTCCACTTCCTGGCTGCCGCGATCCAGGTGCCGCAGCATGGGCGTGAAATAAATCCCGGTGGAATCCACCAGAGGTTTGTCGGGCAAGGTCGAAAGTGGCGCGAATGGTCAGCAGTTTTCCGCACACCGTCCCGATCTTGGGATCGCATTTGCCCGGAATCCACCAGCGCTTGGATGAAGTTCGGCAGCAGCAGCACGTCCGGATTCAGCGTCAGCACCCACTCGCCGCTGCTCATCCGGATGGCCTGGTTCTGCGCCGCCGCAAAACCGATGTTCTCGTCGTTGTAAACCACCCGGCAGCGGTCCACGAACTGCTCCAGGATGTCCACCGTGCCGTCGGTGGAGGCATTATCGATGACGATGATTTCCTTATTGGCGTAACGCTGGGCAAGAACCGACTCCAGGCATCGCTTAATAAATCGACCGCTATTATAATGTGACGATTGTGACGGAAACCCGATCGTTACATGACATGTATGTGGGGTCGCGACTCTATTCTTTTGATTTTTTTACTGCTGTTGTTCCTCTACTGCTTTGCTGAAACCCAAACATTTCAGTTCACCGACACGGCCAGAGATAAGACTGCGTCCCGCGAGCCGGCCTATCCTTGCGTACACCCTAATTGGCCTGAAACTTCGCCGCGTCATCACCCCGATGGCCGTTCGAAACAAGGAACCGAGCACTACTGCCGCGCTCACCCACCGAAATTCGCGCAGGCGAAAGTGCTTCGAGGCATACCTTAGAAGGCTAACATACCAGTACGCCTCACGGCATTCCCAGTCCAACCCTGCAATGCTGTGGCCACCTTCATGAAATGCTGTAACTTGCGGGACATACTGTATTTTCAGGCCTAAGTCGCAAGCCCGCTTACAGAAATCCACGTCTTCAAACCACAACGGATAAAATTGTGTGTCAAAACCGCCCAGCCGCTGCCACACTTCGCGCCGGAACATCAGGAACGCCCCGGGCGGTTGCTCGGCTTCGGCCGCCAGAGTCAGGTCCTGATCGATACATCGATACGAGCGGTTCAGCGAATTCACCGGGACCAGCCGGTTGATGCCCAGCACCTCGCACATCAATGTCGATGCGCTTGGGAAAACGGCGCAGCGTGAAGCCCTGTTGCGGCCGTCCCTGTTCGTCGGTGAGCTGGCCCGCCGCTAAGCCCGTTCCGGCTTCCAGGCATGCCGTCTCCAATTTCTCGATGGATGTCTTTAATTCCGTATCTGGATTCAGCAGCAGGACTAGTTGCGTGTCGAGCGCTGCTACGCCCTGATTTACTGCTCCCGCAAACCCATAGTTGCTCGCGTTAGCGATCAGTCTCGCAAAAGTATGCCGGCGAACCAGCTCGCACGTAGCATCCCGGGACGCATTGTCGACCACCACCACGGGCAACTCGCCGCAGGACTCCAGACAACGTTCGATCATGCCCGCCGAGTTATACGTCACGATCACCACGCCCGTGCGACTCATGTTAAAGCGAAGTACAGCTTCCAGTACAGATCGAACCCCGTCAATTCCTGGATTTCTCGAAGCTCCCTTCTCGCTCTGTTCGACTATTGCAGGAAAGCGGGCGCAGGCCTTTCCCCTGGCCTCGCGAAACTGGCGCAGACCGTCCGCCTTGCCAGCTACGTAACTTAGCAGGGCCCCATGCCGGAGCGCGATGAATCCCCATAAAGCCTGTGCGATGAAAACTGGCCAACCATAGCGTAAGATCCAGTTGGGCGGATAGTGTTTCGCCACCAGCAGTACCTGATTGCGCGAAATCCTTCGCACCGTATCCGGGTGCCACCGGCCCAGCGTCGCGCTGCCCTGATGATAGGCAACCGCTTCCGGGACATACAAGCCGCCGAAACCGGCCTCGGCGCAGCGCAGCCCGAAATCCACGTCTTCCAGGTACGATTCGAATCGCTCATCGAGGAACCCTACCCGTTCGAACAATTCCGCTCGAAAGACGGCCGCCGTGAACGGCGCTAACTGTATGGTTCTCGCGCTGGTTCCACAGCTGGCGAATCCAAGCGTCCATGCCCGCACCGCAAGGCGCAGGCGCCCCGGCACACCGCATCGAACGACCCGTCAATTCGTTCCGGCGCCTGGGAGTCTAGCAGCTTGCCTGTCGCAAACCAGGCGCCGGTCGATTCCAGCCCAGCCATCAAGCGTTCCAGCCAGTCCAGCGCCAGCGTGACATCGTTGTTCAGAACCAGTCACCCACTCGGCATTCGCTTCCTGAACGCCCCGATTGACCGCCGCGGCAAACCCCCGGTTCGATGCCAGCGTGATGACCTGCGCTCCCGCCCGCGCCGCCACCGCGGCCGAATCGTCGGTGCTGCCATTATCCACCACAATCACCCGGTCAATCGGATAGGTCTGGCGTCCCAGGTTCTCCAGCGCCTGCCCGAGCAAAGCAGCCCGATTCCAAGTGGGAATAACGATCGCGACCCGGATCAGCCATTACTTCGAAAACCGCTTCTTCACCAGAAAATAGAGGTTGTAAAAGCCATCCCGCCACGGGTTCAGCTTGATCTCCCCCAGCCGCGACGTATACAGGATCGAGATTTCCGCGAACCGGATTCGGCGGTTCTTCAGCGCTTCAATCTTGATTTCTTCGGAAAAAGCCATGCTGTTGGACTCCAGATGCATGTGCTTCAGAATGGAGCGCCGGAAAACCCACATCCCGGATTGCGAATCGCGCACCCATCGAAAATACAGCAGCGACATGGCCAGCGAAAGCACCCAGTTTCCGATCCGGTGTTTCATGCTCATGGCTTTCGGATCGCGCACCGGAAATCGCGATGCGTTGAGAAAATCCACGTCCAGATGCAGCAGCGCCTCCAACAGATAGGAAATCGCATCGGGCGGATAGCTGTGGTCGCCGTCCAGGGTGATGATGATATCGCCCGTGGCCGATCGCGAACCCGCGCTTGTAGCTTCTTCCGTAGCCGCGCACCGGTTCACGGATCACCTCGGCGCCGAACGACCGCGCCACATCCGACGTCCGGTCGGTGGACCCGTTGTCCACCACAATCACCTGATCCACGAAATCCGGCATCCGGCGCAACACCTGTTCGATCCCTTGTTCCTCATTCAGACAGGGAGTGATTACTGTAATCCTTTGCGACTTGTACACGATGGGGCTAAGAGCCGGACCTGGATTGCCTCAAAGTGCCGCGCCGGCGCTGGTACCATATTCTCATGAAGTTGTTTTGTGTCCTGTGGTGCTCCCTTGCCGCTCTGGCGGCCGCCGCCTTCGCCAGCGTGAATCCTGAACTCCACCAGGTGAAGCGGGTTTACATCCTGTCGATGGGGAGCGGCATGGATCAGTATCCTGGCGAACCAACTCACCAAGTCCGGCATCTTTGAAGTGGTCACCGATCCCAAGAAGGCCGACGCCATCGTGACCGACAACGTCGGTGAAGCCTTCCAAACTAAACTGGACGATCTCTATCCGCCGCCTGCTCCGCCGAAAAAGGAAGCCGAGGCCACCAAGGCCGCGGACGATTCGGCACGCGCCGATCCGACACCAAGCCCGCCCCCAAGGACCGGTTCGCGAACATCGATTTTAGCGGCGGCCGCGGATTTACCGCCGGCTCCTTCAGCCGCGGCAAGGGCAACTTCTTCGTGGTGGACCGAAATAGCAGGGTCGTGCTGTGGTCAGTTTACGAGCGTCCTAAGAACTCCACACCCGGCGAACTCACCAAAACCGCCAGCCGGGTGGTGAAACATCTCAAAGACGATCTCACCGAGAAAAAGGCGTCCGAGTAGACGCTCCTACCGCCGCTTCTCCCGCAGCACTTCGCGATAGCTTTCCACCAAGCGCTCCGTCAGCACCCGCATGTCGCGCGTCGCCACCACTTGCTCTCGCGCCCGGCAGGCCAGCTTTCGCGCTTGTTCCGGATGGTCGAACAGCTCGACGATCTTTCGCGCGAATTCGTCCGGATCTTCGGCCAGTGCGCAGATCTCGCCATCTTTCGCCGCCAGCCCTTCGGCGCCCAGCGGTGTCGAGACCACCGGAATTCCCGCCGCGAACGCTTCCAGCAGCTTCACCCGCATCCCCGATCCGCTCAAAATCGGACAAACGAACACGGCGTAGCGGCCCAGCGGCTCGCGCACGTCCTCCACGAATCCCCGCAGCTCGATGTTGTCCGGCAGAGCGGGGAGCGAATGACGCGGCGGCGGCTCCGACGCCGACAATCACCAGCCGCGCCTGCGGCTTCTGTTCCAGCACCGCCGGCAGCACTTTTTGCGTGAACCAATTCAGCCCTTCCTGATTGGGAAGATGGCGAAAGCTTCCCAGAAACAGCATCGTTTCCGGCTCGCGGCCGGCAGCCCGAAATTCATAGCGCGACGTCGCGATGCCCGCGCGGTTGTCGTCGATCCGCCCGCGCAGGCCCGGCAAAAAGGACAGCAGATAATTGCCGTTCTCCGGGCTGCACACCTGCACGCGATCGAACCGCGGCAGCATGCGGAGCTCGTAGCGCAACGCCCGCAAATATTCGTAAGCCAGCCTTCGCTTTTTCAATCATGCCCGCGCGGATTCGGCCGAGCCCCGCGCGATGGACTGAAAATAGATGTCGTGCTCGAACAGCACGCATCCCAAGCGCCGGTAATCGCCGCCATACTGGCTCGAGCGCCGTGTATTCGAGCTGCACCACGTCGATCTCGCGCAAGAACATCTCGCGATGCATCCGCCACTCGAACTCCTGGCTGGCGAATTCGCGCACCGCGTGCGGAAGAATGGAGCCGAACTGTTTCTCCCGGCGCTTCGGTTCGCACCAGATATTCCGCCGACGCCACCTGCGTCTCCAGCTCCTGGTGCGGCTCGCGCTGCCAGGGATGATCCAGCAGGATGAGCAAATGCAATTCGCACAGGCGGCTCAATTCGAGCGCGGTCTGATACATGAAAACGCCGCCGCCGTGGATCGGCGGACAAATCGGATAAGGCGAAACGAAAAGCACGCTCAGCCGTTCGGAGCCGTGTGCGTTCCGAAGCTTGCGAAAGCGGTCGCGAAAGTAGCCGCCCAGCGGCCGGCGAAACGCCTCGGTATCGTCGATGACGGCCAAGCGCCGCGCCCGCGACCGCGACCGTAGTGCCCCAGGCAATTGCCGGAATGCCCGCCACAATCCCGCGAAAGTTCGCGCGCTCCGGCGAGTCACCAAAAAGCACCGTCACCACCGCACCCGCATACGAGAAAAAGAAATGCGAGATGAGCCGCCGCCACTCGTGAATGTTCTTCCAGCAGAACAGCGCGAAATTCTTCTTCAGCACCAGGTCGATCTGCGCCGCCGTGAATTTTTTGCCGATGGTCCCGCGATGCTCGTGATAAACGACGCTGCGCGGCTGATACAGCACCTTCCAGCCGCGCTTCCACGCCAGATAGCCGACATCGGTGTCTTCCATGTAAAACGGCGCGAGCAGCTCATCGAAGCCGCCCAGCTCCAGAAACTTTCGCCGGTCGAAGGCGCAAGAACCGCCGCCGCCGTAGGCGCATGGGTAGGGAACTTGGATGGCCGGATCGTCGCGATGCCGCACGCGCAGCGATCCGTTCTCCCACCACAATTGCGTCAGGCCGGTCTCTTCGCGCAGCTTGTTCGGGTCGCTGAAAAAGATTTGGCACGCCACCGAGAAAACCGTCTCGTCGGTGAATGCTTCCAGCAGCGGCGCGAGAAAATCGCGCTCCACGCGCATGTCGCTGTTGAGCAGCACCACGATGTCGTTCTTGGCCGCGCGAAAGCCGGCGTTCGATCCGCCGCCGAATCCCAGATTGCGATCGAGCGCCAGCACGCGGACGGAAGGGAAGTGCTCGACGCAGGAATTCCGCGCTGCCATCTTCAGATCCGTTATCGACCACGATGATTTCGTTATCGGGATTTCCGTTCGAGAGCTTCGATGATCGACGGGATGTATTTTTCAAGAAGATCGCGGCCGTTCCAGTTCGGAATCACGACGCTCGCCGAAGTGTTGTTCGGGCGCTGGTTCGCGGCCAGGTGATTTCTTGCGAAATGTGAGAGGCGAGATCCACCAGCGCGAGCGCCGCCATCGCGATCGCCAGAAGGATCGGGAAAAGAATGATGAGCGGAAGAGCCTTAACAAATCGCCAGAGGATGATCAGGAACGTTTTCACTATTTCGAAAGGTCGGGCCCCAGCCCAACCGTTCGTCCCATTTTCACCCAGCGTGACGCGCGAATCATTTCAAGCTGCGCCGCCAGTTCCGCCGCGTTGTGCCTCCGCGGTTTGCGCCCAGATCGGTTCGTTCGCGCACCGTTGCTTCGGCGGCATCCAGCAGTCCGACGCAATGCGGCCAGTTCCTGGCACTTCGCTTCCAGTTCCGCCGAAGCTTTGCGCGCCCATTCGGTCTTCACCTGATCCTCGTTCTTCCATGCGCGTCATTTGCGCCTGATATCCCGCGGCGAGTTCCGCCGCTTCAGTTTGCAGCGCGACGATGCGCTCGCCGGCAGTCTTCAGATCCATGTCCAGCCGTTGCGCCCATTGGTTACGCTCTTCGAGTTCTCGCGTCTGCTGCCGAAACAATTCCAGCAGGGCCTGGCGGTCCGCTTTGATATCGGCGAGCTGCCGCTCCAGCGCCTCCACGTGGAGTTCGCGCTCACGCAGCATGTTGGCCGCTTTGGGAACATAAACGAACGACTTCGGTTCGGGCAAGGGTCCACGCGAGCAAAGAGCCAGGAAGAAGTGCGCATCCGCGGCCGTGCCGCCTCCGCCATCGATGCGTGCCTCAGCCGGCCAGAAAGTCAGCAGCGGGATGGAAGGCGAACGACTCCACGCGATTCTGCAGCAGCAATCGGACATTCGGAAAACGCGTTCGAGTTCCCGCACGAATTCCTCGGCTTCAAATTCGTGTTCGTGGTACGGATTCGGGCCCGGTCTCGGCGCGAGTCTCGGCGTAATAGCGTTTGTTCGGCGACGAGACGATGAACAGGCCTTCGCGAGTCAGCACGCGCGCGCATTCATCCAGAAACGCGCGATAGTCGGTCAGATGTTCGATCACTTCGAATGCGACCAGAACATCGAAGGATTCCGCCGGGAAGGGAACTGCCGTACAGGACGATTCGAGAAAGCGGAGGCCCGGGAGCGGGTAGTTGGCGTTGGCGTACTCGATCGCGTCCGCCGCGATGTCCACGCCGGTCACTTCAGCGGCAGCCTGCGCAAGTTCGGCCGATCCGTAGCCGGTGCCGCAACCGGCATCCAGCACGCGCTTGCCTTGCACATAGCGGCGAGCGAATGCATAGCGGGCCACGTGCTCGCTCCAAAGGTCGTCGTTCACCTGGCCCGGAATTACCCGCTCTCCGGTAAATTCAACCAACGGCGGGCTCCGCGTGCGACGGTGGAGATACAACGATTCAGTTCGACGCGGCAGGGCAGATGAATGTGCCCGTACACCTCTCCGTCGGCCGGCCCCATCTGCAACACGATGGCATTGTCCACCCAATCGCAGGTGCGGTAGGAATGCAGAGTTCCATCGGCGATGGCCGGGGAAAAAGAAAAAGCCGAGGGATAAAGTTCGGGAAGCTGGAGATGAAAATCCACCGTGAAGACATCGCCCGTCATCATAGGAGGGAGGTCGAATGCTTCGCGCGCTGTGTTGGTGCCCGCGAAATCCAGCCCGATGTGGTTGCGCATCATGAAGCCCACGATCGGCAGCGTAATGTCTTCGATGGCGCGGACGCTGATGCGAACCACGATGGTGGACGACGGCTCCAGAACATAAAGTGGACTGTCCCGCGGCGTCCAGGACAGCAATGCCCATCACCTCCGCGCGCCCGTCGCCGAAACGATGATCGATATTCGGGATGGTGTCCACAATCTCCGGCGCCTTCACAGGTTCATGAGGAACCTCTTGCTCTTTGCGATGCGTGCCCGCTAGGTAGACGTTGTCCTTCTCCACCATCGCCGCCATATAGCGCGTGATCACCGCATCCGTGTTTCCGATATCTCTGATGCGGCCGGCGTCCAGCCACATTGCGCGGTCTCCCAATGCTTTCACTTCGGCGATAGCGTGCGACACGAAAAGAATGGTCACGCCGGCATCGCGCATCTCGTGGACCTTGCGCATGCAGCGCTGGCGAAAATAGATATCGCCTACGGAGAGCGCTTCATCGACGAGCAGAATCTCGGGTTCCACATGGATGGCGACAGCAAAGGCCAGGCGCACACCCATGCCGCTCGAGTAAGTCTTCACCGGCTGATCGATGAACTCGCCAATTTCGGCGAACTCTTCGATCTGTGGAAACTTCGCGTCGATTTCCCGGCGCGAGAGCCCGAGAATCGCGGCGTTCATGTATACATTCTGGCGTCCGGTGAATTCCTGATTGAAGCCGGTACCCAATTCAAGCAGTGCTGCCACGCGGCCGTTGACGGCGACGTCGCCTTTGGAGGGATGCAGTATGCCCGCGACAATTTGCAGCAGTGTGCTTTTGCCCGAGCCGTTCTCGCCCACGATGCAGAATGTCTCGCCGCGCTGAATCTGGAAGCGTGACGTCATTGAGGGCCGCGAAGTCGTGGTGGAACGAGATGCGGTTCAGACAGAGCAGTTCCTTCAGGCGCGAGCTTGGGGAGGAATAGATCGGGTAGTTCTTGGAGACACCCCGGAACTCGACGATCGGCTGCGGCACTAAATCGAATCTACTGGAGGGAAAAAGCGGGTGTCAAATGAAGAGCCTCTTCGATAAGTTGGTTCAGGGCGACCGCCAACCCCCGCCCGCCTACCTAGACGCTGATAGTGCGGTGAACTCGCCGCAAATTAGTGAGGCAGATTATCTCACCCTGCGTTTTCATCTTAGGTAAAGCAAGTCGAGGAAGCCGGTAGCCGCCCTGTTGGGTAATCGGAGTCGATAGAAACCTCCTGCATACTCACTTTGACCGGCTGGCTCTTACATCCGCCAGCCTTCAATTATTAATTAACTCTAATGTGGATGTTTTGTCAAGCTTTTTAATCATTTAGCCTATGCTGGTTGACAGGCTATTGCGCCGCCGCCTACCCTTGGAAAAGCACTGCCGGTGTAGCTCAGGTGGTTAGAGCGACGGTCTCATAATCCGTAGGTCGCAGGTTCGACTCCTGCCGCCGGCACCATCAAGGCTTGGTATCGGATCCTGTAGAAATAATCCACTCGTAAATCCTCTGAAGTTCCAGCTGCGAGTAGTATTCGATCTCGATGCGCCCGCGCTGGTCGGACTTTTCGACAATGCGCACCCGGGTCCCTAAGGCTGCTTCCAGCTCTCCCACAGCGGCTTTGATGTTCGGGTCTTGAAGTGCATCCTGAGAGGGTTCTCTCGGCTCGTTGACCTTCTTGACCAGCCGTTCGACCTGCCGAACGGAAAAGCCTTGAGCTGCAGCCTTCTCCGCGACCTGGGTTTGCAGTTCAGGACTGACCAAGCCAAGGATCGCGCGAGCGTGACCCATCGATAGGCGGCGCTCCGCGACCAAAAGCTGCACTTCGCGAGGCAGCCGCAGCAGGCGGATCATGTTGGTGATGGTGGTTCGATCTTTGCCGGTGCGTGCCGCGATCTCTTCATGACTGAGGTTCATTTCGCGGTGAAGCCGTTCCAAGGCTTGGGCGGTCTCCATGGGGTTCAGGTCTTCGCGCTGGATATTTTCGATGAGCGCGATTTCCAGGATTTTGTCGTCGGCATAATCCTGGACGATAGCTGGCACCTCCAGCAATCCCGCGAGTTTGGCAGCGCGCAGGCGACGCTCACCGGCGATCAGTTCGTAACTGGATCCGTGGCGGCGAACCAGAAGGGGCTGTATTATACCATGTGTTTCTATAGAGTTAGCGAGTTCTTCCAAGCGCGTGGCATCGAAAACCGAGCGTGGTTGCAACGGATTCGGCTGTATATTGGCGATAGGAATGGAGGCAACTTGTGGTCTGGCCGGAGCTAGGTCGGGCGATGCCTGTGCTGTGACAACCTGCTTCTGCGGAAGGAGAGCCGAAAGTCCTCTACCCAAGGCTCTGCGTTGTTTGTCCTGCGTTACGTCCACGAGCGAGAACCTCCTTTGCGAGTTGTATGTAGCTCTCGGCGCCTCGAGATCGGACATCGTACGCGATGATTGGCTTACCGTAGCTTGGCGCCTCGGCGAGCCGTATGCTCCGCGGGATCACGGTCTCGAAGACTGAATTTTCGAAAAATCCTCGGAGATCCATCTCCACTTGACGGGTAAGATTGGTGCGGTCGTCATACATAGTCAAGAGCACGCCTTCGATTTTAAGCTTGCTTCCAAAAGATTCGCGGACGCGCTCAATAGTGTCCATAAGTTGAGAAATGCCCTCAAGAGCAAAGAATTCGCATTGGATCGGGATGAGGATGGAATCAGCGGCTATCATGGCGTTCAGCGTGAGCAGGTCCAGTGCCGGCGGACAATCGATCAAAATGAATTCATATTGTGCTCGAACTGGTTCCAATCTTGTCGCGGAGCCGGGCTTCGCGATGATCGAGTTCTACTAGTTCAAGATTCGCCGCTACCAAGTTTTTGTCCGCTCCCAAGAGGTCGAGTCCATCAAAGGCGGTTGGAATGATAGCGGTTGAGATTTCTGCTTCTCCCAGGAGCACTTGATAGAGAGTAGGGCGGTCGTCGCGTTTGTTGACACCCAGTCCGGTGGTTGCATTGCCCTGGGGGTCGGAGTCAATCAACAGCACGCGCAAATCATTGGCAGCCAGAGAAGCCGCCAGGTTGATGGCGGTGGTCGTCTTGCCCACGCCGCCCTTCTGATTTGCAATCGCTATTACTTTTGCCACAGGTTCCACGTGGAACGAAAAGCCCAGGTTTCACGTGGAACATTTTCCATAAACGCAGAGCCTTCGGTCTCCCCAAGGTAACCGAACTGGATCGCCCCATGCAATGTGAGAATTATGCCGAACCGATGAAAAGTCATCCTCACCCAACATCAAAGCGACGTTCGGTCCCAGCCTCGGAATATTCTTCAGGATCTCTATTGGATCCACAGCCCGAGCGACCACCCAATCGCCATGAATTACGGTGTCTTCCATTCGCCCCGTCAGTACCGAGACATTTTGCAGGTGGCGGCTGGATTCACGAAGAAAAACTGACTTTCTTCTGCTTGACTCCACCAAGAGAATTTTCCATTCTGGCCTAAAGACAGCTAGCCCGATCCCTGGAAATCCGGCACCTGAACCTAAATCGAGGATTGAAATCCCTTCATTCGGCGGCGGAATATGAGCCGCGAAGAATAGCGACTCGCAGTAGTGTCGAATTACCGTATCGGGGCCTGGCTGGAACAGTGGTTAGATTCATCCGTTGATTCCAGCGCAAGAGCATTTCGTAGTGCAAATACAGTTGAGCCAGCTGCAAGGCGGAAAGGTGAATCCATTCTCTGAGCTCAGAATTCAACAACTGAGAGAACCAGTCAGGCGTGGGCACCGAGGTTGAGGTAGACATCGAGCACAGCGATTGCCGCCGGTGTGATTCCAGGAATTCGGCCTGCTTGGCCGAGGGTTTGCGGTCGGACGCGTTCCAGCTTCTGCTTCGCTTCTGTGGACAAACCCGGAATGTCGGAGAACTCGAAGGTGGCTGGAATTCGGCGAAGTTCCGAGTCGCGTAGCCGTTCGATCTGCCGTTGTTGCTGACAGATATAGCCGGCATACTTCGCCTCGGTCTCGACTGTAGTCAGCAAGCCATGAACTGGTTCTTCGAGCAAGCGCTTCTCTGATTGAATCGACCAAGGTCACGATCTTTGCTTCCGGGCGGCGTAGCCACTGCATCAATGTTGGGCGGTCATCGCTCGCACCATCGGTGTAGCGATTCGTCTCGAGCATCCGTCCGAGAAGGGCTTTCTGCTCCTGCTTGCGCAAATATAGGTTCCAGCGGGCCTCGCTTACCAAACCGACCTCCCGGCCGATCGGCGTAAGACGCTCGTCAGCATTGTCGATGCGCAAATGCAGCCGGAATTCGGCGCGCGATGTGAACATCCGATACGGCTCGTCGGCGCCTTTGCTAATCAAGTCGTCGATCAGAATTCCAGTGTATCCCTGCGTTCGCCCAACGATCACCGGCTCCTGCTGGCCAACTCGGCGCGCGGCGTTGATGCCAGCGATTAGGCCCTGGCAGCCGGCCTCTTCATAGCCGGACGTTCCATTGATCTGCCCAGCGAGAAATAAACCAGAAATCGATTTCACCTCCAAGCTGTGCTTCAGCTCCCGCGGATCGATTGCGTCGTATTCGATCGCGTAGCCGGGCCGGATCATTTCGGCGTCCTCTAGCCCGGGAATCGACGCCAGCATCGCCGATTGCACGTCGATAGGCATGCTTGTAGACATGCCGTTGACGTACACCTCGTTGGTGTCAACGCCTTCTGGCTCGAGGAAGATTTGGTGCCGGTCTTTGTCCGGGAACTTGACTACTTTATCTTCGATAGACGGACAATAGCGTGGACCGACACCTTCGATCTGACCGCTATAGAGCGGCGAACGAGCTATGCTATCTCGAAGAATCTGAAGCGTGTTACTTGTAGTGTATGATATATAACACTTGATCTGCTCTCGCTCAATCTTTTCCGTCAGAAATGAAAATGGCGTGGGTTCAGCGTCGCCACTTTGCGCTTCAAAGCGCGACCAGTCGATGGTACGGCCGTCGAGGCGCGGCGGAGTGCCGGTTTTCAGGCGGGTCCAGGCAAGGCCAAGCGTCCGCAACTGATCGCCAAGCAAATTCGATGGAGCCTCACCGTTTCGGCCACAGCTGTACTTCATTTCGCCGACATGGGCGAGGCCGTTCAAGAATGTTCCGGTGGTGACGACAACACAATCGCTCGAAATTGTTCTACCGTCGCGAAGCGCGACGCCCGTTACGCGGGCCGATTCAATGACCAACTGGGCCACCTCGGCCTGCAGGATACGAAGATTCGGCTCGCGCTCCAAAACTTCGCGCATCTTGATGCGGTACTGCTTCTTGTCGCATTGCGCGCGCGGCGACCAAACGGCGGGCCCACGGCTGGTGTTCAAAAGACGGAATTGAATCCCGACTGCGTCGGTTACTTCGCCCATGATGCCGCCCAGCGCATCGATCTCACGAACCAAGTGCCCTTTTGCGATGCCGCCGATGGCCGGATTGCACGACATCTGCGCGATCAAATCCAGATTCATCGTGATCATCGCGGTGCGGAAACCCATGCGAGCGCATGCGCGCGCGGCCTCGCATCCGGCGTGACCGGCGCCCACGACAACAACGTCATATCGCGAAGACTTCATGGACGGGCATTTTCAGTGTGGCATACTTCGATTTACTCCACATGAAGATCCTGGTGGTGGGCTCGGGCGGCCGCGAACACGCGCTGTGTTGGAAACTGGCGCAGAGCCCGAAGACCTCCGGCGTTGTACGCCGCGCCTGGGAATCCGGGTATCGCGCAGGTGGCGACATGTCTTGCGACCACCGACTATCTTGCCGCCGCCGAATCGATCGATGCCGACCTGACGGTGGTTGGCCCTGAGACTCCGTTGGCGGCTGGAATCGTCGATCAATTTCGCGCGCAAGGGGCGCAAGATCGTGGGTCCAACGGCCGCCGCGGCGCGGCTGGAAGCGAGCAAAGCGTTCGCCAAGGAATTGATGCTGCGCGCGGGGATTCCAACCGCGCGTTTCGCTACCGCTGCGAATGTAGAGGAAGCACGCGACGCTCTACTCGAATTCGATCTTCCAGTCGTGATTAAAGCGGATGGGCTGGCGGCGGGTAAAGGCGTGATCATTGCGAACACGCACCAGGAAGCGAACCGTGCGATCGATCAACTGATGACGCATTGGATCGCGCCTTGTGATCGAAGAATTTCTGGCTGGCGAAGAGGTGAGTTTCATCGTGCTGAGCGACGGCGTCAACGTGCTGCCGCTCGAGCCGACGCAGGATCACAAAACGGTGTACGACGGCGACCTGGGGCCGAATACCGGCGGCATGGGGGCATATTGTGACGGGCGCATTCTGGATGCTTTCCGGCAGGAGCTGGTGATGGCGCAGGTGATCCGGCCCGCGATCGCGCAGATGCGCGCCGAAGGCACGCCGTTCACCGGATTTCTTATACGCCGGCTTGATGATGACCGCGCTGGGACCCGAAGGTGGTGGAGTTCAACGCGCGTTTAGGCGATCCCGAGACGCAAGCGCTGATGCACCGCATGGCGTCGGATTTCGTGGAGCCGCTGTTCGCCGCGGCGCATGGCGCGCTGGATGAGACGCCGCTGGAATGGAAGGCGGATCCGTCGGTGTGTGTGGTGCTGGCCGCGGCAGGATATCCGGGAGCGGTGCGGACCGGCGACGCGATCACGGGGCTGGATGAAGTCCATGAGGCGACGGTTTTTCAAGCCGGAACAAAACTAGACAAGAACGGTTTGGTCACATCCGGGCGGCCGTGTTCTAGGAGTCACCGCGAGCGGCGCGACTCTCGATCTGGCGATGAGCAACGCATACAGCGAAGTTCACAAAATCCATTTCGATGGCATGCACTACCGGAAAGATATCGGGCAAAAGGGCCTGAAACGCTGGTAGGCTGCCCTGGTAAGATCGGGCATGAACCTCCCTTTCGCGAGCGCAATTGCAGTGTTTCTGTTCCTGGGCCGATTGGCCGCCGCGCCGCTCGATGAACCGACCCGCAAACTGGCGCATGACATTTTCCAGCAACTCATCGAAATCAATACCACCGATTCGGTTGGCAGCACGACGGTAGCGGCCGACGCGATGGCAAAGCGGCTACTCGCTGCCGGATTTGCTCCCGGAGACGTCAAAGTTCTGGGCCCGAATAACCGCAAGGGCAACCTGGTGGTCCGATATCGCGGGACGGGCTCCGCGGGAATGAAGCCGATCCTGATTATCGGCCACTTGGATGTGGTAGAAGCACGGCGCGAGGATTGGAGCACAGATCCATTCCAGTTTGTAGAAAAGGACGGCTATTTCTATGGCCGCGGTACGCAGGATATGAAGGTCAACGACGCTATCCTGGTGACCACGTTCATTCGCTTCAAACGCGAAGGATACCGGCCGGATCGCGACATCATCCTGGCGTTGACCGCCGATGAAGAAGGTGGGAGCTCGAACGGCGTCGACTGGCTGCTGAAGAATCATCGCGACCTGGTGGACGCCGCGTTTGGATTGAACGCGGACGCGGGCGGCGTCACAACGGTGAAGGGCAAGCCGCTGAACGTCGACGTGGAAGCGAACGAAAAGCTGTACGCCGATTTCGAGCTGGACGCCAGCAGCCCGGGCGGACACAGCTCGCTCCCAGTTCCCGATAATGCGATCTACCACATCGCGGACGCTCTTTCCCATTTGGAGCGCGCACCGTTCCCGTTCGAATTGAACCCGGTGACGCGTACCTATTTCGAACGGCGGGCAGCGCTCGAAGCGGGACAAACTGCATCCGATATGAAAGCCATCCTCGCAACCCCGCCGGATTCCAAAGCGATGGAGCGGCTTTCCAAGGATGCCCGATTCAATTCGCTGATGCGGACTACTTGTGTGGCCACGCGCTTGAAAGCCGGGCACGCGAACAATGCGCTGCCGCAAGAAGCGCAGGCGATTGTGAATTGCCGCATCCTGCCAGGCCATGGGATGGAGGAAATACGCCAGGACTTGATCCGGCTTTTCGCCGATCCGAAAGTTACGGTGAAGTATGTGGACAATGCGGGCCGGGTCTTCGATCGCGCTCCGGAGACGAAAGCTTTTGCACCGATCCTGCCGCCGGCTGAAGTGATGCAGCCGCTCAAGCAGGTAACGGATGCGATGTGGCCAAACGCTCCGGTAATTCCTGAAATGGAAACGGGGGCGTCGGATAGCGTTTACACGATTGCGGTGGGTATCCCGACGTATGGAGTCTCGGGCATCGCGCTGGACGAAGACGACGTGCGGGCACATGGTAAGGATGAACGCGTACGGGTGGATTCGTTTTACGGCGGGGAGGAATTTTACTACCGGTATCTGAAAGCGTTAACGGTCAAGACAGCGAACTAGCCGATTTTAGTAGCCGCGAAGTGAAACCATGTCGAGCACGCTCTTCATACGTTCCACGGCGTAACCGCGAGCTAATTTATCGGCTTGCTTCGCATCGGGCGCGTCGCCGGACTCCATAAAATTGGGGCCGACGCCTGGATACGTTACCGCTTCGAAAACCACGCCAGCGGCCTTGGCGGCGGCCTGCGCGGGAGGAACGGTGGCGTCCACGGATGCATCATTGCCGGCATAAAAACCGAAGACACTTCCTTTGATGCGAGCGATGGAATCCCTATCAGGCGAGTCCCCGCCGAAGACCAGGGCCGCGGCAACGCCGGGACGGTCCGCCGCGAAGCGGAAACTTTGCGCGCCTCCCCAGCCGATGCCTGCGACGAACAATGTTCCGCTGGACGCGGGCAGCTTGAGGCCATAATCGGCTACCGCATTGAGGTCAGCGGTTAGCTGCTGGCCGGCGGGCAGCCCACCACCCGACGAAAGATCCGGAGCCAGGACAAGGTAGCCCATGCCTGCCACTTCATCGGCGAAGCTCTGGAACCAGTCGGTGAGGCCGGTGGTGTCGTGAATCAGCACCACCACCGGCTTTTTGGCCTTCGCGTTCGGATAGACTACCGTCGTTGCGATTGCGCTGCCACCCTGTTTGATGTCGACGCGCTCGTGGTGCCGGGGGGATTTTTCCAGGCGGGCCTTGGCCCAATCCTGCGCATGGATGTGTTGTACACACAAGCCAACAAGCAACATCAGGACGATTCGCTTCATGTCAGAAATGGTCGTGGTTGACGATGTGACCCGCATCGACGGCGTGGCAGTACGGCGCGTCGTAGATCTCATCCTTCGGGTTTGTGTTCAGGCGCAGCATGCGCGGAGTCCGGACCCACGGTTCGGTAAAGACTTCGGGGTCCTCCACGGTGACTTCATACCGCAGCGCATCACCTTCGCGAGTGAAGCGTTCGATAACCTGCATCGATTCGGAATGAAACCAACCGTCGCTGCCAAGCCAGGTGTCGTCATTGAAACCGGTGTCATCCACCACCAGCGTGTTCCCTTCCCAGTGGGCCACCGAGTCGCCATTGTAGGAAGTATCGAGGTCCGTACGATGCGCACGCCCGTCGGTTGGGATGAGCCGCTCGAAATTACCGGGCTCGGTCACGTAAATAAACACGATCCATCCTCTGCTCTGCACGATTCGGGCGGGCGGACCCATGCGCGGCACGCCCGGGGGATGGCATTGGACCACCGGATCCAGTTTGTTCTCGTCGCGATCCAACTGATGGACCTTCGCAAGCAGCTCGGGTTTGTACGGCGGTTTGTCGGGGTTCGCGGCACGCTGTTTATCGCCGTCCACTTGAAGATAGTAGCGGCTCAATTTTCCGTCCGGATCTTCGGACTTGGGTGCCTGGCGGGCACGCAGATAAATGTGCGTGCCTTCCTGATCCTTGAAGGCGAAGAAGCCGCCTGCGCCGCCCCAGCGCCCGGACAAGTCGGGGTGTCCATCCTCGTCGTGAGGGGTCGGCTTGTCCGCGGGCTGAGCGGATGGTTGCTGCGCGGTGCAGACTGAAACGAAGGCGATGCCCAGGATCACGCTCAACAAACGCATGGTCATTGCCGCCCCGGATAAATCGGGCGGCCCTGCTCATCCAAGCCGCCGATCCACAGTTCGAAGTGCGTGCCGTTCTGCGGGCCGCTCATGAAGGTGAGATCGCGCAGAAAGGCGAAATTCTGGGTGCCATCTTTGGCGCGGTAGGCGCGGATCTTGACCACGGTGCCGTTTGCTAGCATGGCCTTACGCAATCCTCCGCGCTGCCATTGATTGGGCGGTCCGCTTTCGAGATGCCATTTCTCGACTTTGCCGTCTTCGGCCGTCACGTCCAGGTACACCTGGACGTGCGGATTGTAATACTCGATCCCGGTAACGGTGCCCGTGAAGGTGACGGGTTTTTCTACGTCGAACTCCGCTGTGAACGAATGGTGGGCGAAGAGCGGCGCCGCGAGCAAGAGCGCGCCGGCGATCGCGAAGGAAAAGTGGGAGGTTGCTAGTCGCATGTGTCAGCACTCCTTTCCAAAAATGAATACCGACCAGTTGCGAGCGAGTATATCAAACGCGTGGATGCTGTGATTGGGCCACGGATGAACACTGTCGCGCCAAAGTGAGAAGTTCCTAATTGGCCAAAGTAGAAAGTTCCTATTGACAGCCGCAAGGCTGGAAGGATGGAACGAATCGCGATGAGCCAAGAGGAACGGGACTGGTTGGACTGGTTGAAGAGAGCCCGCGACGGCAAGATGACACAGCGGGAAGCGGCGGAACGGATGGGAGTGAGTGAGCGCTGGGTGCGCAAATTGCTGCGGGGGATGAAGAGGCAGGGAGACGCCGTGGTGGTGCATGGGCTGCGTGGACGGGCCTCCAATCGCAAGCTGCGGCCCGAGACTCAGCGACAGGCTCTGAAGCTTCTGAAGCAGCCAGACTGGCATGACTTCGGGCCAACCTTCGCCAGCCAACAGTTGGCCAAACGGCATGGGATCGAAGTCAGCGACGAGACCGTACGGAAGTGGATGATCGAAGGCGGACTGTGGAAGAGCAAGTCACAGCGAATCCAGGAGGTGCATGTTTGGCGGCCCCGGCGGAGTGGTTTTGGTGAGTTGGTGCAGTGGGACAGTTCGGAGCACGACTGGCTGGAAGGCAGGGGGCCGGTGCGGTATCTGGTGCGGATGATCGACGATGCGACCAGTTGGAGTTGGGGACGTTTCGTGGAGCAGGATGCGACACCACACAACATGGGTGTGCTGTGGGAGTACCTGGAGAAAAACGGACGCATGGTGGATGTCTACACGGATCGCGATTCGATGTTCACAGTGCCACCACGACCCGGAGAAAGTCGGGAAGCACAGCGCGCAGCAGACCGGCTGACCCAGCTCGGGCGGGCGCTACGGGAACTGGGAATCGGTTCGATTTTGGCTTATTCGCCGCAAGCGAAAGGGCGGATCGAGCGCAGCTTTCTCACCGCTCAGGATCGTTTGGTGAAGCATCTGCGGCTGGCCAAAGTTTCGACCCTGGAGGGCGCTAATGTGTTTCTGGAGAAAGAGTATTGGCCGGAGTGGAATGCGCATTTCGCCCGGCCGGTGGCAGACTTCCCCAACCAGCATCGGGCGCTAACGCCACAGCTGGACCTAGCCGCCATTCTCTGTCACGTGGAAGAACGGGTAGTTGGCAACGACTACACTTTCTCCTTCGCCGGCCGTCGCTATCAGATCACGCGCTCCCAGGTGCGAGCTGGCATGCGACGCCAGCGACTCCGCGTGGAACTCCGCCTCGACGGCGAATTGAAAGCGCGCTACCAGGGGCGCTACCTCGAGATTGCCGAGTGCGGCGCGCGGGTTGTCGGGGCTGAACCGAAGGCGATCAAGCCGGTTCGCAAGGATCACAATGCGGGAGGCCGGAGCGGTTGGATGCAAGGCTTCTTTGATCGCCCCAGTCCGCCACTGTGGAAGTTGCTCGGAGATTGAGTTGAAAAACCGATATGGAAGACGCGCTTTTCTTAGGCCCAAAGCCTCCGCTCCGAGATTTCACCAAAGCAATGGATCCCGGCTCGACAACGCCCTCCTGGCGCTCCGGAAACAATCACGGGTTCTGCGACACAGGAGGGCATTCGCCGATTGCTTCGGAGCCAACCCCGTCGCATCGGCTTTGGGCAACCGCCCCGGGTGCGACCCCGGTGCGGCTGTGCGAACATACCATGAAGGTCCCAAACGGGTCCTCACAACCGGAACTTTCTACTTTGGTGGAAACCGGAACTTTCTACTTTGGTCCGACAGGCCACGGATGAACACAGATAAACACGGATAAAACAAGTTCAACATCTTTGGCGGTGTGCGACGAAGTAGAGTAGTGCGGAGGAGGTCGTCATGCATTCATCGAATCTGGCTGGGATTGCTTTCTTCGCCCTGGCGCTTGCCGCGACGGCTCAGAGCGTACCGAAGTTTGAACCTGATCCGTATTGGCCGAAGCAATTGCCGAACAATTGGATGCTCGGCCAAGTGGGCGGCATCTATGTCGATTCGCATGATCACATCTGGGTGACCAGCCGGCCCAGGACGCTGGATAACAACGATAAGTATGCGATTCTCAAACCGCCTGAGGCCGACTGCTGCATCCCTTCGCCGCCGGTGCTGGAGTTCGATATGGCGGGCAATCTCATACAGGCGTGGGGCGGGCCGTCGGCCGGATACGAATGGCCGGACAATGAGCACGGCATGTTCGTCGATTACAAAGACAACGTCTGGATCGGTGGGAATGGCCCGAAGGACACCGATATTCTGAAATTTTCCAAGTCCGGGAAGTTTCTGCTGCAGATCGGGCACCACGGACAGAGCGGCGGCAGCAACGACACGGAAAATCTGAACCGGCCGGCGGGAATTTATGTTTATCAGAAGACGAACGAGGTCTTCGTGGCGGATGGCTACGGCAACCGTCGAGTGATTGTCTTCGACGCAGATACCGGAGCTTACAAGCGCCACTGGGGAGCTTACGGCGACAAGCCTGACGATCGCGTTCCGCGGACGCGAACGTTCGAGGGGCCGGGTTCGGGGCAGTTCAATACGGTTCATGGAATCCGGATTTCGAATGACGGACTGGTGTACGTGGGCGATCGCGTGAATAACCGGATTCAGGTGTTCACGCCCGAGGGCAAGTTCGTCAAGGAGGGATTTATCGAACGCAAAACATCCACGCCGGAAGGCACCGCGTTCGATGTTGCTTTTTCAGCGGGCAAGGGGCAACAGTTTTTGTACGTGTCGGACGGCAGCAACAAGAAGGTGCAGATCCTCAATCGGAAGACGCTAGAGGTGGTCGGTTTCTTGGGCGGGCATGGCGGACACGGTCTGGGACAGTTCTACCATCTGCACAGCATCGCTACTGATTCGAAGGGCAACATCTACGCAGGCGAGTCCTTCGGAGAGCGCGTGTTGCGGTGGAATCTGAAGAGCCGCTAACGCGCTACGGGATCTAGTCCCGCGGCTTTTATCGTTTTGGCGGCCGACGCGCCGCTCAACTTCTTGATGATTTCGCCGGCGGCTTCGCGGTTTTTGGCGGCGCTCGCGATGGCCGCGGACATGACGATTTTCCTCTGGTATTCGGGGGCAGCGGGCCGGCCAATTGGACGCCGGGAGCGGGCAGGATTTCACTGACCAGCGCGAATGCAACGTCCACATGGCCGTCGGCGAGGTTTCGCATGGATGGCTCCGCGCCTTCCTGGTAGGCCGTTTTGGGCTGAACCTGCTGGCTGATGCCGAGGCCATCGAGCAAGGCGAGTATGGCGGGAGTGCCCGCGCCGACCTTCACGTAGCCGATGGATTTGGCGCCGAGCAGCAACTGCTTGATGGCTTGCGGGTTCGAAACGTCAGGAATAGGCCGGCCGGCGCGCACGACGATCCCGACGCCGCTGCTGGCGAGATTCACCTCTGTCCCGGCGGCGATTTTGCCATCTTTCGCCAGGTCTCCAATCACTTGCGGTGTCACGATGATGAGATCGAATTGCTCTCCGCCTTCAATGGCGCGCTTGAAATTCGCCGAGGCGCCAAACTCTATTTTCACGGGATGCCCGCCGACGCGAGCGCCTGACGGCATCAGTTTCACCATGGCCGCGCGAAAGCCGTTGGAACACAAGACACGGATTTCGTTGTCCTGCGCCGGCGCGAGTCCTGAAAATAGAAGGACCAGAAGCGCCGTTCGGAGACATATGTTTGTCATACCGATGCGCTCTGCCGCGAGGCTGATCTTGTGAAGGCGGCTGCTTCCTGAATCGCCTGGCGTCCACCCGCGAGCACGCCGCGCATGGAAACGAAGCCGTGAATCATGCCGGGATAGCGGCTGATGGTGACGGGCACACCGGCCTGCTGGAGGCGATGTGCGTAGGTTTCGCCTTCGTCGCGCAGGGGATCGAACTCGGCCGTAATAACCAGCGCCGGCGGCAGGCCGCTCAGATTCGGCGCCAGCAGAGGCGAAACTTCCGGATCGCGCTTTTGATCGGGAGATGCGAGGTAATGGCCGGTGAACCACTGCATCGCGGGGCGGGTCAGGAAATAGGCGTCTCCAAAATCGCGATGGGAGGCAGTATCGAACGAGCTGCTGTTGGTGACTGGATAGAGCAACACCTGCGCCGCGAGGGCGGGGCCGCCGGCATCGCGGCAGCGCATGGCCACCACCGTTGCCAGATTGCCACCGGCGCTGTCGCCGCCCACGGCGATGGAACGCGCGTCGATGCCCAGGCGCTCCGCATTCGAAGCAACCCAGACTGTGGCAGCGTGTGCATCGTCCACCGCCGCCGGGAACTTGTGTTCGGGTGCGAGCCGGTAATCCACTGAGATCACTACGGCGTCCGACTCGTTGGCGATGGCGCGGCACACTGCGTCGTGGGTATCGAGATTGCCGAAGACGAAACCGCCGCCGTGGAAGTAGACCAGCGCGGGACGGAGACCGCCGCTTTGGGTTGCGTAAATACGCAGCGGAATGTCGCCGTGCGGTCCTGGGATGGACAGGTCCTCAACGCGGCCCAGCGCGACGGGCTCGCCGCCCAACATCTTCATCGGTTCCAGGCGGACAGCGCGGGCTTCCACAGGGTCCTGGGTTTCGAGCGGCGGAGCGCCTTGGGCGTCCATCATTTCCAATAGCGCGCGTGCTTCCGGGTGCAGCCGTTCACTGCGAGTTGTGGGTTCAGGCATGGGAAATCCTCCGAATCATGATACATCCGGCCGTTCACGCGAGTAACATGATATAGTTCGCCCAGAACGGAGGCACACCCAGCATGGCAAAATCGAAGACCAATCCACTCGCCCGGCGAGGCTTCCTGAAAGGGGCAGCTGCCGGAGCGGCCGCGAGCGCCGCAGCGCTGGTTGCTCCGCCGATGGTTGCTCCGCCGGCCGCGCACGCGCAGGAGGCCACCGGACGCGGCGCTGCTCTGCCGCCGAGCGCCGCGCAGCGAGCCGCTGAAAACGTCACTCCCGCTGCCGCCGCCGAGGATGTCCAGATTGTGCAGCGGCCCGGCGCGGATTACATGGTGGATGTTTTCAAGTCGCTGGGGTTCGAATACCTATTCGCGACGCCGGGCTCTAGTTTTCGTGGAATTCACGAGTCGGTAATCAATCATGGCGGCAACCATGATCCGGAGTTCATCACCTTCACGCACGAAGAATGCTCGGCGGCGGCCGCCAATGGCTACGCCAAGATCGAAGGCAAACCGGCGCTCGTTTGCGCGCACGGAACGGTGGGCATCCAGCATGCAGCCATGGCGATCTATAACGCTTATTGCGACCAGGCGCCGGTGTTCATTGTGGCCGGAAATATTTCCGACGCGGCGGAACGGCGCGGCCGCGTGGAATGGCTGCACGCGGCCCAGGACGTGGCTGCCACGGTGCGCGATTACACCAAGTGGGACGACAACCCTGCTTCGTTGACTCATTTCGGCGAATCGGCCGTGCGCGCATATCAGATCGCGATGACGGCGCCGATGATGCCCGTGGTTCTGGCCGCCGACGGCGTTCTGCAAGAAGGCGAAGCGCCCGCCGATTTCGATTGGCGCATTCCGAAGCTTCCGAAAATCTCGGCTCCCTCCGGCGATTCCGCCGCGGTGGCTGAACTGGCGCAGATGCTGGTGGCCGCTGAGAATCCCGTGATCGTCGCCAGCCGCTCGGCGCGCACGCCCGCGGGCTTGGCGCTGCTGGTGGAGCTGGCCGAAACGCTCGGCTGCGCGGTGATCGATCAGCAGCGGCGCATGAATTTCCCGTCGCGTCATCCGCTGAATCAAACTTTGCGCTCGCGCGGCGCGATCGCGAACGCGGATGTGATCCTGGGACTGGAAGTTTACGATTTCTTCGGCGTGGTGCACACGCTGGGCGGGCAGACGCGCGTGATCCCGCGATCCATCATCAAGCCTGGAACAAAACTGGTCAGCATCAGCTCATCCGATCTTTTCTATAAGAGCAATTATCAGAACTTCCAGCGGTTTGAGGATGTCGATATTTCTATTCCCGCCGATGCGGAAGCCACGCTGCCGGCGCTGATTGAAGCGGTGAAACGACAGCTGACGGACGATCGCAAACAGGCCATCCAAGCGCGCGCCGCCAAGCTGGCGGTGGCCAGCAAACAGGCGCACGATCAAACTCGAACAGCGGCTTCTTATGCCTGGGATGCCAGCCCGGTGTCGACAGCGCGGCTGAGCGCGGAGTTGTGGGCGCAGATCAAGGATGAAGATTGGTCGCTGGTGTCCGATCCGTTCTGGGTGAGCAACTGGCCGCTGCGTTTGTGGGATTTCAACAAGCATTATCAATTTATCGGCGGTGCGGGCGGCGAAGGCGTCGGTTATCTCGCTCCGGCGGCGGTAGGGGCGGCCATCGCCAACAAGAAGCATGGCCGGGTGAGCGTTTCCATTCAATCTGACGGCGATCTGATGATGGGCAATGGAGTGCTGTGGACCGCGGCGCATCACCGCGTTCCGTTGCTCACCGTGATGCACAACAACCGCGCGTATCATCAGGAAATTATGCAATTGCAGCGCGTGGCCAACCAACACAATCGCGGCGTGGATATCGATAAATGCAAGATTGGGACGGCCATTGAGAAGCCCAACATCGATTACGCGATGCTCGCGAAAAGCATGGGCGTGCAGGCCGAGGGGCCGATTTCCGATCCGAAAGAACTGGGCGCGGCAATTCGGCGGGGAATCGCGGTGGTTAAGGGCGGCGATCCTTACCTGATCGATGTCATCACGCAGCCGCGCTAAACAGAGGATTCATGATTCGGAACCTGATCGTTGTTATACTTTTCGCCGCTGCAACACTGGCTGCGCAATCGCCGGGCAATGCGGAAAACGGGAAGCGTGAATTCGTGAAGCTGGGATGCTACACATGCCACGGTTATGAAGGCCAGGGCGGCGGCGCTGGAGCCAAGCTGGCGCCGCATCCGATTGCAACGGCCGCTCTAATCGCGTACGTGCGCCATCCGGCGGGCAGCATGCCTCCGTTCACCAAGAAGGTGGTTTCCGATGAGCGTGCTCACCGATATTCACGCGTACCTGGCGAGCGTCCCCGCGCCGCCGCCGGCGAAGGACATTCCGCTATTGAACCAGTAGGGGGAGGGCTACGACCCCCGTTCACACGAGTGTGAACGCGGCACGCGTGGGCGCGTGCGCCACACCGGCGGCCGCGCAATTGGAATTACTATTTCTGACGCGCCCTAACTCAGCCTGCGGGAGTCCCAACGCCAGCCATAGTAGAAGAGCGACGCCATCCAGGCGAGAACACAGAGTCCCACGACAGGCAGGGCGGCTGTCGCGGCTTCGTTTCCTGCGCCGAACAGGACGATGGTTTGGATTAAGCCGTCTGGGACAATCGCGCCCGAAGTGAATCGCCAGGGCATTTGACGAATGGGATTCAAAACGGAACGATGATGACCGATCGCCAGGGCGGCAATTCCACCCATGAGGCCACTTAGTAAGTCGAGCGGCATCACGAGTAATGCAAGCAGGGAAAGAAAGGCTAAATCTTTACCGAGGAGAATTTGCCAGCCTCGGATGGGCACTTGGCGATATCGATCCGCGCCACTGCCGTCGACGCCCAACAGGACTTGCGTGTGTGTACTCAGGGCCAGCGCCGTGACGAGCGCGATGATGCGGGGCGCGTCCGAATCCAGGCGGCCGCCGGTGAGCCGATAAAGTTCGGTGGACGCTACAAGAACCAACGCAACGTAAGGGTCCAACGTCCGTAGCATTTCTCTCCATTGCAGACGCATGATCGCTCCGATGACTCCAGGCGGAGCTGGTAGCCAATGGAGCCAGGTTGTGGGGAGAATTCGAGATGTAAGTTTCCAAAGCTGAAGGAGAATCTGCGCCGCAATGCCGCAGACCAGCGCAAGCAAGCCGATGCGCCACCCCGCGCGAACTAGCAGAAAGATGGCAACCCATGCGACCGGGCTCAATGCGAGCGAGCATACGCGGAGCGTGATCCACTCTCCATGCGTGATGGGCCAGGTTTCGCGGCGTTCGCGCGGAATCTTCTGCATGGGATCGGAGGAGAGCGGGAATAAAATTACGAGGGCCAAGATCAACAGAAAGAATTCGGCGCTCTCTGGCTGGAGCGCAACGAACGCTACGAACAGCAGAAAGTTCTGTCCGGCGATGGACCGAAAGGATTCAACGTCGCGCCAGGAGGCTAATCCCAGGGCTTTTAGGAGGCCGATGCTTCCGAACCGAGCCATTCCAGATCCTCGGCGGAGGCGCCCGCCGCCAATTCGAGGTACAGCTCCTCCAGCGTTTTCGGCAACTCGGCAATATCGGAATCGAGCACGATATTGCCGCGATTGATCATGACTACCTTGTCCGCAATCCGATCGACGAGCGGAAGAATGTGCGAGGTCAAGAGCACAGTTACGCCCCGGCGGCTGATTCCGCGCAATTGATTGCGGAAGGTTTGCGCGGTGATGGGATCCAGGCCTTCGAACGGTTCGTCCAGAAAGAGCGCTCGCGGGTTGGGCAGCAGCGCCATGGCCAAGGAGGTCTTCTTTTTCATCCCATAGGAACACTGGTGGATGAAGGTGCGCCTTCCGTCCTCGAGTTGCAGGATGCGCAGGAGCTGATCGGTACGTGAATGAAGCTCGGGCTTAGGGATTTTGTAAATGGCCCCGGTCAGTTCCAGGTGTTCCTGGATGGTGAGCGCGTCGAAAAGGGCGAGACTTTCCGGCAGCACTCCGACGATGCTCTTCAGTGCCGTGTTTCCTACTGGGATGCCGCATACTTCGGCTGCCCCGCTGGTGGGGCGAAGGAGACCGGTCAGCATTTTGACGAGGGTTGATTTGCCGGCGCCATTGGGTCCAAGCAGCGCGCAGATGGCGCCGGGCGGAACCTGGAATGAAGCGGCGGAGACGGCGCGGAAATCCCCAAAATCCTTGGTCAAGCCCTGGCAGGAGATCATCGCCCTAATTGTCTCAGAGTCCCGTTCCTTCGCCGCACAATCGTTCCAGCGCGGCGTGGAGCTCGGCCGATTCCGGAAGACGCAGACCGAAATCGGTCTCGAGACATGCCCGCAAGGCGCCGGCGTCTTCGAGCGTTCGCTTCTCGGTTCCATCCTTACGATGGATCGCGAGCGCATTGTTCCGCAGCGCATACCGGCATTGCGTTGTGGCTCGCGCCGCCAGCAGCAGCTCGCGAAAGAACGAACTGGGATGATGGCATAAGTACCAGTTGGAGACCTCGTAGTCGGACGGAAATTGTGGATCGAGCGTGAAGCGGTAGAAAGGCTTCCATTCGCCGCTCACAGAAGCTTCCAGCAAGAAACCGTTGTCGAGCGGCAAAAGGCGATGCTGCTCATGCGGCGTGGACTGGGCGATGTTCGGTTCCAGACGAAGCGGCGCGCTGAGGACATTTCCGCCGAATCCGACGTCGGCGATATATGGCCGGCCGCGCAAGATCTACCAGCAATAGCATGTGGCTGCGCGGGCCGATGGGGCTGTCGGGCGGGGTGTTCCAGATCACTCGCGCCCCGAGGCTGCTGACGGAAAATCCCAAGGACTGCAGTGCGTGGCGGAACAGAGTGTTCTGTTCGAAGCACCAGCCGCCCCGGCCGCCGGCCACCATTTTCGCTTGCAGCGACTCCGCATCCAGAGCCACGGGCCAGCGTAACAGCGGATTCAAATTCTCGAAAGGAATCGCTGCGGGATGGAGCGCGTGCAGAGCCTCGAGCGTGTCGAGTGACGGCGTGTGGGGCCCGGCGTAACCGAGGCGATCAAGATAGGCATCTAAGTCAAACATGGAGGGTATTTTCTGCTTGCACGATGCGGATAAAATCGGGCAGTTCGTGGAGGGAGACGATTCCGCCGGCTGGATGTAGCATCGCCAAGCGTTTGGATTCGTCCGGATCGTTCATCATCAGAATCGCGTTGATGCCCACGCTTTGCGCAACCTTCAAGCCTTCTGCGGTATCGGTGAGAAACATGGTCTGCCCCGCTTCAAGGCGGGCTTCGTCGAGGGCGCTTCGCAGGGGCGCGGTTTTTATGCCCTTGGCATTGTCTCGGCTGCAGAAGGAGGAAAAGTATTCGTGCAGGCAGTTTTTATCGAGGAAGCGCGCGATGGCGCTCGAAGAGAGCGACGACGCTATGCATAGCTGGATGTTCATGGCTTTGAGCTCGGCCAGCGCGGGGATTACATCTTCGTACAGAGTGGCACGTTCCACGGCTTCGACTTCGAGAGCAGCCGGAGTATCTTGTTCTTCTATTTCCATCAAGTTGAGTAAGTGCCAGTAGGATCGGCTAGCCGACTTACTCGTTTGTTTTTTTCGCCCGGACAATCGCGCGGCGATTTCCAGGAATGGCTCGGCCGGAAATTCGGCCAGGCAGCCGACGGGCTCGAACAGAATGCCCTTGAATTGGCTGCATTCAGCTTGGCCAGGCCCGAAGCGAGAAGTCCCTTGGCCATGTCGATCTTGGTGGCGTTGTATTTCAGCGGCGCGGCATTCGCGAGCGCGATGGCAACCGCCTGGTCGCCTAAATCCGCGCTGAGCGTTTTGCCTCGCAGGAAACTCTCGACCGCTCGTTCGCGCAGCGGTTTTCCGGCGATGCCGCCAAAAACCACTCGGGCGTCTTCGATGGTATTGCCGCGCACCTGAAGGCTCAGGGCCAGCGACGCCATGGCGAAATCCCACACGCCGCGCGGCCGCAGCTTCTCGAACGATGCGCGCAGATCTGGCTTCGGGCGGCGGCATGATCACTTCGGTCAGGATCTCGTTGTAGCGAACCACGTGCGACTGAATGCGGCCGTCCACCATCATGTCGCCCGGCACCAGCTGCTCGATGGTCAGCTCCTTGTCCCCGTGGGCGTGGCCAGTTTCACCGAGGCATCGAAGGGAATCAGCGCCACCGCGGCGTCGCCCGGATAGACGGCGTAGCAAAGCCGCCCGCCCATCGCGGAATGGTAGTAGCTGTTGTCGCCGATGGCGCCGTAGCACATGTAACCGCCGTTTCGCCAGCAGGAATAACCGCCGCGCAGATACTGGCACCAGACTTCCTGCAACAGATCGCCGCCGATGGTGGAGGCGTTGCGCAGCTCGGGCGACGAGATCATGTTGATCGCCTGGACCAGCATCGGATAGTTCTTCTGCAGCAGCTCGGAGTCCGCGATCTCCGATAGCTTGGTTGCCGCGCCGATTTGCACGCGTCCCTGCGCGTCTTCCTTGATGTAGCGAAGATTCTCGATGTTCTTGATGTCGACCAGATAAGTGGGCGCCTGCTTCAGCCGGTTCTTCAGGCGGATCAGCAGGTCCGTGCCGCCGGCGTAAACACCCGCTTCGGTTCCGTGCGACGAGAGGATCTGGATCGGCTTCGTCGACTGTCTGTGGGCCGGTAGATGGAGATCTTGCTTCATACCGGCCTCGCTTTCTCACGCAAGCCGGCCATGATTTTTTCGCGCGTGATGGGATGCTCGCGAATGCGCACGCCGCAGGCGTTGTAAATGGCGTTGGAGATCGCGCCCGGCACCGCGCCGATGCTGGTTTCGCTGAAGCTCTTGACGCCATAGAACCAGCGCGGCTCCAGGCTATCGATGTAGAGCTGGGTCTGTTGGGGAACATCCATGATGGTGGGCAAGCGGTAGGACAAATAGCCCACGCTGTAGTGGCGCGTGCCGGGAAATTCGCGATCCCACGGAATGGCATCGGTGGTGACTTGCGTGCTTTCCACCAGCGATCCCACCATGTCGGCTTCGGCGACCAGCGGATTGATCACCAGTCCGGTGTCGTGCGCGTACAGCGCGCGGACGAAGCGCCAATTGCCGGTCCAGGTGTCCACCTCCACTTCGGCAAAGCAGGCTCCGACGCCCTTGTTCGATCCGCCCCTTGGACCGCCGGAAACGCCGCGGCCGGTTTGGCGAATGACGCCTCGGTTGGCTTTGACGAGTGCGGCGAAGGTGGTTTTCTTTGCTGGATCGTTCTGTGGATGAGATCACGCCATCGCGGATTTGAAGTTTTGCCGCGTCCACCTGCAAGATTTCTGCAGCGCGGGCCAGCAGATCCTTGCGAAGCTTGTCGGCAGCGCTGCAGATGGCGGCGCCTTGCAGCGTGATGGTCCTGCCGCCGAACCACTCGTCGCTCGAGGGCGCAATATCGGTGTCGCCCCAAACGACGCGGATGCGATCGCGCGTGGTGAATCCGAGCATCTCCGCGGTCAGGTGGGCCAGCGCGGTGCCGGCGTTCGATCCGCTATCGGGCAGCGCGATCTTCATGGTGACGAAGCCATCGGCCGCCAACTCCAGCTCCGTGCCGAAAATGGACGCGCCCGGAGCGCTGCGACTAGTTTTGCGAACTCCTCCTCGCCTTCGTGATAGCCCATCAGGCCGCCGTGATGCTGCGACATGCCGAGGCCGAATCCGCGCTTGAAGCGTCCAGCGCTCGCGCCCGCCACCGGATTGCGCTTTTCCCATCCGAAAGCTTTGGCGCCTTGGTCAGCACCTCGACGGAAGGAAACGAATCGTAGGGATAACGCGTGTCGCCGATCTTCGGCCGGCGTGATGTGCATGAGGCGGAACTCCACAGGATCCACGTTGAGCGCTTCCGCCATCTCGTCCATCATGTTTTCCCAGGACCACTTGGTTTCCTGCTGGATATAGCTGCGCGACGGTCCGGGCGCTGGGAGCGTTGGTGCGGTACGCGCACCATAACGATCGCCAGTGCGGAACCTTGCGACGTGTACAGTTCCATCTGGTTGGCCGCATTGCCCGGGCGTTGCGGCGTGGCCGCCGCATTCCAGATCGCCGACGCCCACGTAGACTTCGTGTTCGATGGCGGTGATGTGGCCGTCTTTCTTGGCGCCCACCTTGAATTTCGTGATGGTCTCCGGCTTGATCACCAGCTGCGCGAGTTCCTGATCCTTGGGCAGCATCACCTTCACCGGACGGCCGGTCACTTTTGCGAGATGGGCGATGAACGGGTAGAATCGCTCAGCGGCCAGGCGCGCGGCGCCGAAGGTGGAGCCGTTCCATTTGTTGATGAATCGGATTTTCGACGGATCTATGCCGAGCGCGGCGGCGAGCACTGCGCGCACGGGATAGATTCCTTGCCCCATGCCCCAGAACGTGAGACGGTCGCCATCCCACTTCGCGACGCTGCCGCTGGGCTGCATGGGCACCGAGACCGCGCCGGCAAATTGATAGGTGAACTCCTTGATCACGTCCGCTTCGGCGAATCCTTGGTCCAGGTCGCCATGCTGGTCGGCCCAGGTGGCTTGCGGGAACTCTTGCGGGGAGTGCGGGAGACGCAGGAGATTGCCTTTGCCCTCGCGCAAATCGGGCGCGTCGGGCGCCATGGCGTCCTTCAGCAGTGGATGCGAAAGGAAGCACTTCGTAATCCACTTGAATGGCGGCGGCCGCGTCTTCGGCCAGATCTTCGGTTTCCGCGGCCACGATCGCGACCGCTTCGCCTTGCAGGTTCAGCTCAATCGGGAAGGCTTCGGGCACCGCGCGAAATCCTGCGGGATTGGGACCTGCTGGTTTCGGGGCGTTCTTGTAGGTGAGGATGTGCGCCACGCCCGGCATCTTCTCCGCTTTGGATGTATCCATGTTCTTGATCCGGGCGTGCGGATGCGGGCACGTGAGGAATTTCGCGTACAGCAGATCGGGGAACCAGACGCGGCTGGCGTATTTCGCTTTGCCGGTGAATCGTGGAATGGAAACCTCGGGCATCGCGGGCATCGGTTTGCCGAGCACGTGCAGATTCTCGGGAGGATAGCCCTGCCACTTCTTGGTGACCGTTTTCTCGGGACCTTCCAGCAGCTACGTCGCCCGGCAGGTGGCCGCCGCTGGTGGAATAATCGCGCACCATCGGTTGGTGGATCTCGAGATGGATTCCGGTTTGGATTCGATTGTGATCTTGTCGCCGCGCAGCACGGCGGCGGAATCCATCACGGTGCGGATGATGGCCGGATAGGCCGCGCATCGGCAAATGTGTCCGGCCAGCGCGCCTTTGACGTCGTCGACCGAGGGATTCGGATTCTTGTCGAGCAGCCCTTTGGCGGTAACGATCCAGCCCGCGGTGCAGAAGCCGCAATCCGCGGCGACGTGCGTGTGGCCGATGCGCTGCAACGGATGCAAGTTCCGCTCGTCGCCCACGCCTTCGATGGTGAGAATCTTTTTGCCGGACGCTTCGGTCGCCAACGTATGGCAGGAATAGAGCGGGACGCCATCCACCAGCACGCTGCAGGCGCCGCAACTGGCGCGATTGCAGCTTCGGTTGGTGCCGGTCAGGCCGGCTTGGACGGCGATCACTTCCCACAACGTGGTGCGCGCTTCATATTCGGCGGCGTGCGGCTTTCCGTTGATGAGGAATGATCCCTTCTCTTTGGTCATCGGCGCGAGAAGAGCCGGGGCGGCCGCCGCGACGAAGATCGATTCGCCTCCGATGGCGGTCAGGACGACGCCCGATCCGGCGGCCTTGAGGAAATTTCTGCGCGAATAACTCATTTCGAGCCTCCCGTTGATCGAACGCTTCGCGGAAACACATTTGGCCGATACTGTTTGTGACACGTGGTGCAGGACGCATCCAGCGAATCGGCGAGAGCGGCCAGAGCGGGAAAGTCTTTGGCCTGTGCGGCCTTATATGCGGCGGTCCCGATGTCGGACAGGGTTTTTGCGTCTTTGGTCCAATCGCCTTGAGATGCTGGCGCACGGCCGGGCATGGTGAGCAAGTTTCCGGATTCGGCCAGCGTGATCGCGCTGCGGCGGACATTGGCCCAGTCGGTTTCTGTTTTGGGCTGGCCGCGATAGACGAATAGCAGGATTTCGTTGGATGCCGGGTAGATCAGATCCTGCATGAGTTGTTTCATGGTCGGGGCGGTCTGCGCAAAAGCGGAGGTTCCGATCAGCACCAACGTTATACCCCAAGCCGGCTTCATAAAATTGCTCGCTCTAGTCTACCGCTAGAAGGTGGGCTCTTCCAGCCCTTGTTAAATCCTGGCGAGTTGCAATACTGAAACTTTAGGAGCTTCATGGCCTACATCCCAAAATCCGCCAAATGGTACCTGGCCGAGATAGTAGAACAGATAACTGTTGAAGGCGATCCCAGAAATGTCGTCCATACAAATCTTGTTCTCGTCCGCGCCGACTCACCGGAAGAGGCCTACCAGAAAGCGATCGAGTTGGGGGCTGCCGGAGAGCAGTCGTATGAAAACATTGACGGGAAAGCCGTGACATTTCGGTTCAGATGACTACACGATCTGAACGTCATACTCTTCGAGCTGGAACATGGCGCGGAGCTCATTTACAGCGAAGACGAGGGCTGGGACGAGGCTGCTATACGAGCATGGATAAATCCGAAAGAGGAACTGGGCGTGTTCCTGCCCATCACCCCTTCAACAGGACCTGATTACCGATCTCGATGGATTGTTGAAAAGATTTACGAACAATTTCCGGATCTCCGACCTGACCGCGATCCTCAATCAGACAAGCCCTGATCAGGCTTTGTACTTCGGAAACAGCCGGAGCGCGTTTCCCAGGTGGACGCTTTGCAGCTCCTCGGGATTGAAGCCGCACTCGGTGAGCCCCTGCACCTGTTTCGCGGCGGTGGCGCCGAACGGATAATCCGTTCCGAACAGGATTTGCGACACGCCGGCGATCATTTTCAGCGCTTGCATCTGGATCGCATTGGTGGAAGTCGCGGTGTCGTAATAGAAGCGCCGCAAATGATAAAGGCGCGAATTAGGTTCCGGAGTGCCGCGCAGATTGGCGGCGATGGTGTCGGGATTGCCCACGCCGATGCGATCGATCACTGACGGCATGGTTCCGCCGCCATGCGAGAAAATAAAACGGATGTCGCCATAGCGCGTGGCCGCGTTGGTGCCAAGCAGGCTCAGGATGGCTCGGGTGGTGTCGGTGGGATATTCGAGCGTGGTGGGGTTGACGCCCTGCATCAGGTCCTGACAGCACGGGGCGTCGATGGGGTGCGTGTAGACGACGGCCTTGCGGCGGTTTAATTCGTCGAAGATCGGCTGAAAAGCCGGATCGCCCAGCCAGTGATTGCCGTAGCTGGTCAGGACGCCGACGCCATCGGCGTGAAGCGTGTCGAACGCATATTCGATTTCCTTCAGGCTTTCGTCCACGCGCGGGATAGGCAGGACGGCCAGTAGCCCGTAGCGGCCCTTATAATCGGACGCCATTTTCGCGCCGAACTCGTTCAGTTCGCGCGCCAGGCCGCGGGCTTCGTCCGGATCTCCGAACCATACACCGGGCGCGGTGCAGGAGATGAGCGAGGTAGCCACGCCATCGCGGTCCATGGTCTCGATGTCTTTGGCGGGCGAGTAGTTCTTCCACAATCCCAGCGGAAAGAAGCTGGTGAATCCATCCACTTTGTGGCCCTCTTTGGCGGTCAGGGCCTTTAGAAAAGCGGGGGAGACGAAATGATGGTGGCAATCGATCACGCGCGGGGCCGTAGGGGATTGGGCCGCGGCCCTGTGGGCCGGAAGCAAGGCGCTGGCTCCCAGAGCGGCGACGCCCTTGAGGATATCGCGGCGGCGAGGCGGTAAATTCGGATGCGGCATGGAAACAGCCGATGCTATCCGGGGATGGCAACCGATGTCAAGAAATAGCTGCACCCCCTTGACTCCGAAGGACTTTGTTGATACGACAAGATACGTGCGTTGCGGCAGAATCATGCTGGTCGTGGCCGCGATGGCGCAGGCCGCCGCGCTGGCACAGGGGCAAAGCGGGGCTCCGCTCCCACCCCAACGGGCGGTGATCGAGCAGTATTGCGTCGTCTGTCATAACCAGAAATTGAAGACCGCGGGCCTGCTGCTGGACAAGCTGGCGGTGGCCCCGGTCGGCGATTACGCCGAGCAATGGGAAAAGGTAGTGCGGAAGCTGCGCGCGGGCATGATGCCGCCTTCGGGTATGCCTCGGCCGAACGCCGCGACGTACGAGGCCCTGACGGAAGCGCTCGAAAATGATCTGGACCGGGCGGCCGCGGCGCATCCACACCTTCCCGCGCCGAGTGTTCATCGCGTCAACCGGACCGAATATGCGAATGCGATCCACAGCCTGCTGGCGCTCAATATCGATCCGGCGGTGTATCTTCCAGCCGACGATTCCAGTTACGGATTCGACAATGTGGTGAGCGGATTGGAAGTGTCGCCGGCGCTGGTGGAAGGCTATGTGGATGCGGCGGCGAAAATTAGCCGCCTGGCCTTGGGGCACGAAACTGGGCCCGCGCGCAAGATTTATCACGTCCGCGAGGATTATTCGCAGGAGGAGCACATCGAAGGTCTGCCGTTCGGGACGCGCGGCGGGATGCTGATTCACCACTATTTTCCGGCGGACGGCGAATATTCCATTTCCTGGGACCCGGTGAGAACCACCGTGGGCGGATTGTACGGCGGCGATAGCGAGGACGAGCAGGCTGAGGTGCTCATCGACGGTGAGCGGGTGAAAATGTTCCGCATCGGGAAGGACGTTCCCATCGCCAGTTTGCGGGACAAGAATGTGGTCCGAATACCGGTGAAAGCGGGCGAGCGCACCGTGGGCGTTACGTTTTCCGCCACTACTTACGTGCCGAACGTGGATTTAAATCACCATTATCACCGGAGCATTCTGGACGACAATATCATCGCCGGTTTTACTTTCACGCCGCAGGTGAGTTCGGTTACTATCGCGGGGCCTTACGATGGCAAACGGCCGGCGGACACGCCCAGCCGCGACAAAATCCTCATTTGCAAACCGTCCAGTTCGGCGGATGAAATGCCTTGCGCGCGAAAAATCCTGACGACGCTGGCGCGGGACGCTTATCGCAGGCCGATTACCGATTCCGATACCGAATCCTTGATGAATATGTATCAGGCGGGGAGGAATGCGGGCGATTTCGAGGATGGCATCGAGCGGGGACTCGAGTTTATCCTGGCGCATCCGGAGTTTGTGTTTCGCACCGAGACTGGCCCGGCCAATGTCCGGCCAGGCCAAGCATATCGGATCAGCGACCTGGAACTGGCTTCGCGGCTCGCTTACTTTTTGTGGAGCGCCGGTCCGGACGACGAGCTGATGCGGCTGGCGGCGCAAGGGAAGCTGCGCAACCCGGGCGTGCTGGAACAGCAGACGCGGCGCATGCTGGCCGATCCGCGCACTCATCAACTGGTGAAGAATTTCGCCGGGCAATGGCTGCAATTGCGCGTGATGCAGAGCTCGACGCCCGAGGGCATCGATTATCCGGACTTCGACGACAACCTCCGGCAGGCCTTCCGCACCGAGGCGGAGATGTTTTTCGAGAGCATCGTGCGGGAGGACCGCAGCATCATCGACCTGCTGGATGGCGATTACACGTTCGTGAATGAACGCCTGGCCGCGCATTACGGCATCCCGAACGTTTATGGAAGCCAGTTCCGGCGGGTGAAGCTTACCGGAGCTCTGGATGTACGCAGGGGCTTGCTGGGAAAAGGCGGAATCGAGTTAGTAACTTCCATATCGGACCGAACTTCTCCGGTGCAGCGCGGTAAGTGGGTGATGACCAATATTCTGGGAATTGTTCCGCCCGATCCGCCGCCGAATGTCCCTGCGTTGAAAGAAGCATCGGCCGGCAGCAGCGGCCCGCAAACCATGCGGCAGTTGATGGAGGCGCATCGAGCCAATCCGGCGTGCGCGGGTTGTCACAAAATGATGGACCCCATCGGTTTCGCGCTGGAGAATTTCGATGGGATCGGTAAGTGGCGGACCGAGGATGCCGGACAAAAGGTGGACGCGTCCAGCAGGTTGACGGATGGAACCAAGATCGATGGCGTGGTGGATTTGCGCAATGCGCTGCTGCGTTATTCGCCTCAATTTGCGCGCGTGGTGACGGAGAAGCTGCTTACGTATGCGCTGGGACGCGGGGTTGTGTATCAGGACATGCCGGTGGTGCGGGCCATCGTGCGGGAGGCCGCGCGCAACAACTACCGGTTCTCCACCTTGGTGGAAGGCATCGTGAAGAGCGAGCCGTTTCAGATGAACCGGAAGCCGGAAGCGACCCTGACCGCGGCTCGGCAATAGGAGGAACCGAATGTTGATTACCGGGAAACACATTCCGAGGCGGGCGATGCTGCGGGGGCTGGGTGTCTCCTTGGCGCTGCCGCTGCTGGATTCGATGATACCGGCGCTGCAGCCGCTGGCCAACGCGGCGGCGCTTCCCAAGGTTCCGCGATTCACGGGCATCTTCAGCCCGCATGGATGGGCGCCGGCGTACTGGCAATATCCGCAACCGGGACCGCAGTCGGAATACCCGTTCGTTCTGAAACCGATTGAGGCGTGGCGCGAGCACATCACGGTGATCAGCGGTCTGGACGCCACATCGTCCATGCCACCGCCGGGAATGGCGGGCGGGGATCACTCGCGTAGCGCGGCGGTGTTTAGCGGAATGCCTCCCAAGAAGACGGTCAGCGACGACATTTATCTGGGCACGACGATCGATCAGATGATCGCGCAAAAGAATGGCCAGGATAACGCGCTGCCATCAATTCAGCTGGGCATTGAAGATCAGAGCGCGCTGGCGACGTGCCCTTGGGGCTACAGTTGCGCGTACGTGAATTCGGTTTCGTGGTCCAGCCCTACCCAGCCGCTGCCGCACGAGGCGAATCCGCAGGTGGTTTTCGAACGGCTGTTTGGCGACGGAGGCACCGCGCAGGAGCGGGCGGCGCGCCGGCAGGCCAAGGCCAGCCTGCTGGACGCGGTGACCAAGGAAGTAAATCGCCTGAACAGCAAGCTGCCGGGAACGGACCGGGCGCGGCTGGACGAGTATCTGGACGACATTCGTGAAATCGAGCGGCGTCTGCACAACGTTCAGAAGGCGAGCGATCCTTCGCCCGACGCGCCGGTGCCGTTCGGGATGCCGGAATCGTTCACCGAGCACATCAAGCTGATGTGGGATCTGCAGGTGCTGGCGTTTCGTGCCGATATCACGCGCGTTTCGACGCTGATGTACGCGCACGATGTCAGCATGCGGAGTTATCCGGAATCGGGAGTTACCACGGCGAACCATGCGGCCTCGCACCATGGCGCCGTTCCGAAGAAATACGAAGACTGGGCTAAGATCAATCGCTATCACGTACAGTGCCTGACCTACTTTCTGGATAAGTTGAAAGCTACGCCCGACGGCGATGGCAACTTACTCGACCATACTCTGATTCTGTGGGCGACTAACATGGGCGATTCCAATTTGCATAGTCACAAGGACGTCGGTCACATGCTGATCGGGGGCGCGATGGGACAGCACAAAGGCGGCCGGCACATCCAGACGCAGGGATCGACCACGAATCTGCTGCTGGCTACGCTGCACATGTTTGGCGTCGAGAAAGAGCGCATCGGCGATAGTACCGGGCCGCTGTCGTTGTCCTAATCGATGCGTTTACTTGCAGCCATCTTGATTGGTGCGGCACTTGTGCCGGGGGCTGGTTTCGGCGCTAGCGATATCGCCGATGCGGTGATGAACCAGGATGCGGGCGCGGTCCGCGCGCTGCTCGCCAAGAAAGCCGACGTGAACGCGCCGCAGGCCGACGGCACCACCGCCTTGCATTGGGCTGCGCGATGGAACGATCTGGAGACGGCGCGCTTGTTGATTCGCGCCGGAGCCGATGCCAAAACAGCGAACCACGATGGGGCTACGCCGATGTTTCTTGCATCGCAGAACGGAAGCCCGGCCATGGTCGAGGAGCTTCTCAAAGCTGGAGCGGACGTCAATGCGCCGGTTCTCTCGCATGGTGAGACAGCGCTGATGATGGCGTCGCGCAGCGGCAGCGTTGACGCGGTGAAGGTACTGCTCGAACATGGAGCGCAGATGGAAGCGAAGGACACTTTGCGCGGTACCACGGCGTTGATGTGGGCCGCCGAACAGGGCCACGCCGCGGTGGTGGAGTTACTGGTCCGCCGCGGCGCCAACGTGGGCGCGCAGTCCCAGGTCTTGAGAACGCTGGTAAGGCGAGGACTGGGATTTGCGCCGGCGAAATACCAGGGCGGTCCGGACGCTCCCATCAAGGGCGGCTTAACCGCGTTGTTGTTTGCGGCGCGCGAGGGGTCCATGGATTGCGTTCGCGCGCTTACGGCAGCGGGCGCGAACGTGAATGAGACGTCGGCCGATGGAAGCAGTCCGGTGTTAGTGGCCGTGCAGAACGGTTACTACGACATCGCGCTCTATCTCATGGATCACGGCGCGAATATCAACCTGCCTAACTCGAAAGGCTGGACGCCGCTCTATCTGGCGGTGAAGAATCGCAATGAGGAAACCACTGCCATTCCGGGGCCGAACACGGATGGGGTGCTGGACTTCATCCAGGCGCTGCTGGATCGAGGCGCGAACCCAAATCTTCGGATCAAGGAAGACACCGAGATCCATCAAGGGATGACGGCCGCCTGGCTCAAGGAAGCCGGCGCCACGCCTCTGCTGCGCGCGGCGCTATGCGGCGATCTCACGGTGGTGCGGTTGCTGCTGGCGCATCACGCCGATCCGCTGATCCCCACCTTCGACCATACTACGCCGCTGATGGCGGCCGCGGGCGTGGGGTGGGCCGATGGAATGCTGCGTGAATACTCCGAAGACCAGACGCTCGACGTGGTGAAGTTGCTGCTGGATTTGGGCTCCGACGTGAACGCGGCCAACGATCACGGCATTACCGCGCTGCACGGGGCGGGCTTCAAGGGCGCGAATCAAGTGGTCCAGTTGCTGGTGGATCATGGCGGCAACCTCGACGCGCTGGATAAGGGCGAGGATTACGGATTCGGAGTCAGTACCGTCAGAATGACACCATTGAACTGGGCCGAGGGGGTGCCGATCGGCATGTCGTCCGCCATCTTTCACACCGAAACCGTGGCTCTCATGGCGCGGCTGATGAAGGAACGCGGAATTCCGGTAGTCTATAACTCCTTCCACGGTCAGAAGGGCGCCGGCTATAATTTCGGCGGCCCGGAAGCACCGAAATAAGCGGTCAGAACCCGGGCTTATCACAGGCCGCTGTTGCGCCAGAATCACAATCTGTGATATCGTCCCTCCCAAAGGAACCAGGAGGTTCTATGAGGACAATCGCCGCCACCCTGTTGGTGTGTGCCTTGAGTCTTGGGGTCACATGGGCACAATCGCAAGCTACTTCCCAGATTCAGGGAACCGTTCTGGACGCTTCGGGAGCACCTGTCCCCGGCGCCCAAGTAAAAGTCACCCAAACTGACACGGGCATCAGCCGCGCAGTCAGCACCGGAACCGACGGCACGTATGTGCTGCCCAATCTTGCCATCGGGCCTTATCGCCTGGAAGTGAGTAAGTCTGGTTTCAGCACTTATGTTCAGACCGGCATTGTATTGCAAGTGGCAACCAATCCTACCGTCGATGTTGCGCTGAAAATCGGCGCCGTGAATGAGCAGGTGCAGGTGGAAGCCAATGCCGCGCTGGTGGAGACGCAGGCCACTGGCGTCGGTAATGTGATGGAGACCCAGCGCATTGTAGAGCTGCCGCTGAACGGCCGCGTGGCTACCGACTTGGTGCAGTACACCGGCGCGGCGATTCCGCTGGGCGTAGCGGGCAACGGAGGCTATCCGAATACACCGCAGTTCTCCATCATGGGCGGACAGGCGTTCGGCGTTGGGTTCTGGCTGGACGGGAGCGTGTACAACAATCCGTGGGATCTGGCGAACATGCCGCTTCCTTTCCCCGACGCGCTGGCGGAGTTCAAAGTTGAATCCAATGCGTTGACGGCGCAGAACGGCGTCCATGCCGGCGGCACGCTCACGGGCGTCACCCGATCCGGCACCAATAATTTCCACGGGGACTTGTTCGAGTTTTTGCGGAATGGCGATCTGAACGCTCGCAACTTCTTCGCGCCCACGCGCGACACGCTGAAGCGCAACCAGTTTGGCGGCACCATCGGCGGCCCGGTGGTGAAGAACAAGCTGTTCTTCTTCTTCGGCTACCAGGACACCATCACCCGGCAGGATCCGGCGGCCAATCCGACCGCCACTTTTGTTCCGACGGCTGCCATGATTCAGGGCAATTTCAGCGCCTGTCCCGGGGATCTCAGCGCCGCGGTTCTGGCCGGTTTGCCCGCCTCCATATCCGGTCAGATTCACAACAATATCATTCCGGCTTCGCTGTTGGACCCGGCCTCACTCAAGCTTGCGTCGCTGCTGCCGGCTTCCAGCTCCCCATGCGGCAACACCGGTTATGGCCTCCTTACGCGGATCAATGAGAATCAGTACATCGGCCGCGGCGATTACCAGATCAGCCAGAAGGATACGCTGTTCGGGCGCTATATTCGCACGCATTATTTCCGGCCGGCATCGATCACTTTCACGCCGGATAACCTTCTCACCACCTCGCAGGGCGAGTTGGACGATGCGGACCAGAGTTGGGTGGTGGGTGAAACGCATTTGTTTAGCCCAACGCTGGTCAATCAATTCCGCGCTTCCGTGGATCGGCTGGCTGTTCATCGCGATGAGCCCAGTTATGTATCGGCCTGCGATTTGGGTGTGCCGGTTTATTGCGGATACGTCCCTCACGAGAGCGGCTTTGCCGTCACCGGCGCTTTTTCGGTGGGCCCCGGCACTGGCGGACCGGCGCATAATCACAGCACGCCGCTGCAACTCAATAACGACGTGAGCTGGGTGCACGGCAATCACCAGATCAACTTCGGCGGCGGCGGAGAAGTTTCCAAGATGCTTTTCTACGGGAACGTTTACTCGCAGACCAACTGGACCTTCAACAACATCCCCGCATTTCTGCTTGGGCAATTCAGCTCGAATTCCATGTCGTTGCCCAACGACTTGTTGCAGGAAAAATGGTTTATGAACTTCTATGTACAAGATACCTGGAAGGTCAGCCCCCACTTTACCGTCAATGTTGGATTGCGCTGGGAACCGTTCTTCCCGCCGTCGGAAATCAATGGATCGGTTTACAACTTCAGCCTGCCGAACCTGATCGCAGGCGTGAAGAGCACGCAGTTTGTCAATGCGCCTCCAGGGCTCAGTTACCCCGGTGATCCTGGCTTCATCGGAAAGACCGGTGAACAGAAGCAGTGGAATCTTTGGGCTCCGCGCGTGGCGCTGGCTTGGGATCCCAAGGGCGACGGCAAAATGGTGGTCCGCGCCGGCTTTGGAATTTCTTACGACTATGTCGCCGGCGAGGTGATGGTGAACTCGGCCGATGCCCCTCCTTACGGCGGCACCGAAATCTGGGCAGGCCAGTTTAGCAATCCTTTTGCCAGTAATCCCGGCGGAAACATCTATCCGTACTCGGTGAATAAGAATGCGCCTTTTGCTCCTGGCGGAACCTACATTTACGTTCCACCGAATCTACAAACGCCCGAAACAATGCAGTGGAATCTCGTTGTCCAGCGGCAGCTCGGCAGCGATTGGCTAGTGTCGGCTACCTACGTCGGCAGCGAGAGCGAGCATTTGTGGGACTCCTATCAGGTGAATCCGGCGGTGTATATTCCGGGTACCTGTGCGGCGGGCCAGTATGGGCTAAGAGTCGCCGGCGCCTGCTCCACCACAGCCAACCAGAACTACCGGCGTGTGTTCGCTATTAACAATTACCCGGGCGCGGTCACGGCCGCCGGCGTACCGATGTTCGGGTATGTGGATTCGTTCGACAGCGGCGCTACGTCCAGCTATAACGGTTTGCTGCTCCAGGTCCAGAAGCGATTCAGCAAAGGCCTCAGCACCTTCGCCAACTACACCTGGTCGCACTGCATCGGCGATCTTTCCATCGGCGACAGCACCGGCAATGCGGGACAGGGCTTGGCTAATCCCAACAATCGGGCTTATGACCGCAGCAATTGCCAGTCCAACGAAATCGGTGGAATCTTCTCGGCCGACCGCCGGCAGATCTTCAATCTGAACATCGTGTATCAAACCCCGAAATTTTCCAACGTCTGGGCCACCCGGCTGCTGTCGGACTGGAAATTTGCAGAGATTTTCCATTACACGTCGGCATATTGGATTTCGGCCTACCTCTCCAGCGACATCGCTTTGAACGGCGATACCGCGAACGAACGGCCGGTTCAAGTACTGGGGAACCCTCTGTGCGCCAATCCCAGTCCAAGTTGCTGGATCAATCCGAAGGCCTTCACTACGCCTGCGGCAGGTACGCTCAGTCCTTTGCTCCGCAACAACATTCCCGGTCCCAGCTTTTTTGGATGGGATTCGGCACTTTCCAGGGAGTTTCCCGTCCGCGAAGGCTACCGGCTCGAGTTTCGTGCCGAGGCGTTCAACATAACCAACAGCTTCCGCGCAGGTGTCTCAATTCCCGCCCTGAATGCCGGTACTTCAGGCGTCAACACCACGTTCGGAACGCCGACTTTCGGGCAGATTACCAGCGCGCTCGATCCCAAGGATCATTCAAGTGGCGGCTAAATTCACGTTCTGAGTTAAGCGCAACCTGTTACTTCGTCCAGCAGGGAGTGATTTCCCAACCGGACGCGTCGGCCTGATGTTTGAAGGTATAACTTCGGACGAATGGTTCGGTGAGATAAGTGGGATCATCCACTTCAGCGGTAACCACGAGGTATGAATCGTTCTGGTCGCCCTCCAGGCGATTCATGTACTCGGTGAGCACAGCTTTACCGCTGTAGGGAACGCCATTCTTGCGGAGGTATCCGGGCAGCATGTCGGTGGTGACCACTTCCAGCGTGCCTGCCCGGCTTGCCGATGGCTGACCCAGCAGACGATCGTTGATCACAACGCCGCCGCGTCCCCGGCGCAGCACGTTCCACTTCGCCACCGAATATCCCTGCCAACCAGGCGCACCGGGCTTCGCCTCATCGGCCTTGAAGTGCAGCAGGCGGCTCTGGCTGCCGGAATCGAAATCCAGTCGTAGCGTGTTGTCGTCCGCCCAGGTGATGTGCAGACGGCCGGGGCGCTGCATCACGCCCACCGCGCCATAGGCCCGGCACTGGTTGCCGTCGGACTCATCCTTGTCTGGATCCCAAGCCATGGCGGTGCTTTCAGCGTTGGGTTTCAGCGGCAGATAGAGAATTTCGCCCTTCTGCGGACTGACGCGGAAACGCCATTCGTCGACAATCTGGGAAACCCAGTAGCCGGTGAGATCGATGGGCGCGGCGGCTTCAGCGGTGGGCGGAGGGCCGGCGTTCGGGCGGCGCTGCTGTGCTTGAATGCGCGCCGGCAGCAGCCAGAACGCAGCCCCCACGGCGACGAGAACGGCTGCGCGCCGCATATTACTTTTTCTGTGCATTGTCCATCAGGCTCCGGTAGATCGACTCCACAAACATGTCCGGCGTCCAGGAAGCATCATTGCCGTAAATCGGATCCCAATCCGCGGTCGGTTTCGATTCCTGAATCTGCGCGAGCGTCATATCCTTCTTGATCATGTCCTGCACACGGTCCCGCACAATGGTCACCATGTCGCGATAGTAGGCCACGTCGGCATCGTCGATGATCCTGCCGTGCCCCGGCACTACCAGCGTTCCGCCCTCGGTGCGGAATTCGGGCACGATCATATCCAGCAGGCGATTCAAGCCGGCCAGCAGGCCTTGCACGCTGCCGCCATGCTTGCGATCGATCACCGGGTAGCTGTTCAGCGTAATCAGATCGCCGACGGCTATGACGTCGGAGCCGCGGAAATGCACGATGCTGTCGCCGTTGCTGACCCCGTTCGGGATATGCAGAAGCTGCACGCCTTCGCCGTTGAAAAAATGGCTGAGCTTCATCTGCCCACCGAAGTAAGTGACTGTCGGCAGCGCCGCGAAGGGCACTTTCTCATCACTCAATTGATCCAGAACCTTGTCGAACGAAAGGATGGCCGCGCCCTCGCCGGCTTCGGCGCCAAGATCGCCGGCGACGTTTCCACCAGTGAAGGTCTCGCCGGCTTTGCCCAAGCTCTCATTGCCCCCGGTGTGTTCCGCACGCGCACTGGTGTTGATGATGAAGCGAATCGGCTTGGGCGGCGCGGTAGTGGTGAGGACGGATTCTTCCTTGCCCTCGCCATCGCCGGGCTGGGTCACCTGCTGCCACGGACCATTCATCTCGCGGCTTATGTAGCGGACGGCCGCCAGCACCTGATCACTCGCGTCCTTGTTGCCCGAATCTACTAGCAGCACGCCATCCGGGCCCGCCGATACTGTGATGTTGCCTCCGGCGCCCGCCAGCAGGAAGATGTTCTTGCGGATTCGCACGATATCGAGGCCGGGTTTGGCGCCATCCGTGGCAGGCTGCTGTGCCTGGGCCAGCGCGCCAGCAATAATGGCCGCGAACAGGGCCGCGGAAATTCGCAGGTTGCACCGCATCGGCATCACTTCCTGGTTCCTGGCTTGGCGTTTTTCGCCGCAATGATTTTGCGAGCTGCTTCCGGGTACATGGACTCGGCGCCGCCCAGGGTCACGGTCATCGGCAGGTCGTAGTGTTTTGCAAAGTCATCGAGAAACGGATTCTTCCCGGGCAGATAGCTGGGCACGATGCCCGCCGGCCGATCGATCTCTTCCACAACGTCGCAAGGATACGGCGGAATTTCCTGGGTGAGGTTGTTGTGATATTCGGTGGTGCGGATCATCGGCTCGGTGAGATACACAGGATCGTAGGCGATGCTTACCCAAGTTAGATAGTCGCCGCGCCGCAGCCAGTACTGCACCAGATGCGTACGGTCGCTGGAGGGAACGCCGTTGCGGCGAAAGTAATCTTCCTTGAGGTTAGTAGTCCGGATCTTCAGCATGTCGCCCACGAATTGCGCGGTGGAAAACCCTCCCCAGGTGTATGGGGCATTCTTGTCGGGGCGCGGGCGGCCATCCATGTAATAAGCATTGTCGATGGAACGGAGCCACTCGGCGTGAAACGCCACGATCTCGCGCGACGCCGGGTCCACTTCTTTCCAGATGCGCACCGGCGAGGGGCCACGTTCGATGTAGACTGCCCCGTGCGGCCGGCATTGCCATTCCGGCAGAGTATAGAGAGACGCGTTCCAGGCTTCGGCCCGCAGCAAGCCGGCGTGGCTCATCGGGATCCCGATGAACTCACCGATGCGCGGGTTGCCGGTATTGTCTTCGTCGCGGACGCCGCTCCATTCGCCGGAGAATTCCATCTGGGCCAGAGCTGGAATCGCCAGCGTAAATAGCGCCAGCCACCAGGCAAGTTTCGTCATCCTGAAATCCTCCTACGCTTTCGATTCCACTGCTTCCCGCGCCAGCCGTTCCTCGCGGTAAGGATCGTTGACGGCGCGGCATTCCTTATTGAAGATCATGGTGGCACGCTGCGCGGTAGTGAAAGGCGTCCAGTGCGGCAAGCCCTTGTGGTTGGGATTGCCGGTGCGCGCAAAGGCTGCCCAGGCGCCGCTCATCTTTTCCGCCAGCTGGTAACGTTCGGGAGCCGCGCCAACCATGGATTCGGCAATGTCCACGTTTTCGAAGACGAAGGGAATGTCGAGCGTATGATACGAGCGCAACTGACCGCCGCGCACCGGTGAATACCATTGGAAATAATATTTGTAGACGGGCGCCTTCGCTAGCTCGGCCTTGCGGTCTGCTTCGGTATCGGTGCCGTGGCGGAAATTTGAAAAGTCGGTGGAGAGAATCAGGAACAGATCCAGGTTGCTCGCTTTGGGACGGCCTTTGCGATAGACGGCGATCAACCGGTCGGCCGCGGCATCGTCCACATGCGCGGTCTCCTTCACGCGCTCGTGCAGTTGAACATCGTCCAGCGGATCGAATTTCATACTCGCGTTCCAGGTGACTTCGGTTTCGGTGGACCCGATCATGAAGGGCACTCCGGCGGTGATGGAAGGAGCCACCGGATCGAATGGATTGTTGGGTAATGTGCGTCCATCCACTACGGGAGAAAGCTGCAACCGTTTGGTTGCACGCATGGCTTCCAGCAACTGCTGCTGCGGCATCTTCTGGAGCTCGTCCACCTGATGGGGTTTCAGTCCGAGTTGCGCCATGAAAGCTTCCGCCCCTTCGGTGGCACGATCGCGCGGCACGCCTTTCACTTCCGATCCGCTTTCGGCGATGGCGCGATGGAACAGGCCTTTGGCTGCCGGCATGGCCAGCAGCGTACTGACTTTTCCGCCGCCGCCGGACTGCCCGAAAATGGTGACGTTGCCCGGATCGCCGCCAAAAGCCGCGATATTGTCGCGCACCCATTCGAGCGATGCGACCAGATCCAGCATACCGACGTTGCTCGCCTGCGCGAACTTTTCACCGCCTAGGTCGGCCAGATACAAATAGCCGAAGACGTTGAGGCGATGATTGACAGTGACCACTACGACGTCCTGTTTAGACGCCAGGTTGGTGCCGTCGTACATTTTCCAGTTGGCCGAGCCGGCCGAGTATCCGCCACCGTGATACCAGACCATTACCGGCCGCTTGCCGTTGAGGGCCGGGGTCCAGACATTCAGGTGTAAGCAGTCTTCGGTGCCATGCGCATCGCCGGCGGGCTGTTGCGCCATGGATTCCGGGATGAGCCGAGAAGGGATTTGTGGGGAGGCAGGGCCCAGCTCCAGCGCATCGCGCACGCCTGTCCAGGATTGTGGTTTCTGAGGCGGCAGGAAGCGGCCCGCTCCGGCAGTAGACGCGCCGTAGGGCACGCCTTTAAACGCCTGTACTTTTTCCGCCATCGTGCCGCGGATTTTGCCGCTGGCCGTCGCGACGATGGACCCGGCTGGTTCGGACTTGGCCGCTTGTAGCTCCGCGAGGGAACCGCCCAAGAGTAACCCCGCCGCTGCGGAGCCGCGACTCAAAAACGCGCGCCGGTTCAGGGATTGCATACACCCTCCTGATATTTCAAATCTCGCCAATCGGTCCATGATTATATATCAGCGGTCGACGAATCAGTGGCGTGAGGACTAATTGTCCGAAGGCATCTTGCGGACTTCGTCGATGATCAGGATATCGCAGGATATCGAACGGCAGCTTTTTGTGAACGAGCTGCAGTCCCAGTTGATCCTGCAATGCCTTGAATACGAATGGCGCACCGGAAGATATGGGCGCGCCATCGATTGACGCGCTGGGAAGGCCGGATGTGTATTCGAGCGTGAAATCGTACGTTCCAGATAGTCCGGTTTTGTCCACCACTGGAAGATCGTCGGGCGTAATCAATATATCCGCCAACTGGGAAAGCGGTTCCTGCCGTCCTCTGATTCGAACCAGCACAGTGCCGTCACTCAAGATGGAATTAGCCGCCGCCCAACTCGGGCCACTTGGCCTAAGACGGCTGCATCAATCGCAACGCAGAGCCGTCATCGGATCGATGGAGGAAGCGCGCCGCGCCGCTCACAGAAAAAGCTCACTTCTCCTTAGTAAGCTGTTTCCGGATCTGGAGCAATTCCCGGCGGCGTTCGGGGCTGGTTTTCGGATAAGCCATTTTTAGCCCTTCCAGAGCATCCAGCATGATCCGGGAAATGATCAGGCCGGTGTTCTCTTTATCGTCGGCGGGAACGATATACCAGGGCGCGTTGTGAGTGCTGGTGGCGCTGAGGCATTCTTCATAGGCGGTCATGTACTGCTTCCAGTATTTCCGCTCTTTGATGTCGTCGGCGCTGAATTTCCAGTTTTTCTCCGGATCGTCGATCCGCTTCAGAAAGCGCTTTTTCTGTTCTCCTTTGGAGAGATGCAGGAAGAACTTTATGATGCGCGTGCCGTTGCGGTGCAGATGATCTTCCAGGTTTTCGATGGAACGATAGCGGTCGCGCCAGAAGTGTTTTTTGTCCACCAACTCCGCCGGCAGTTCCTCATTGCTGAGAATCTCCCGATGCACGCGGACGATCAGCACTTCTTCGTAATACGAACGATTGAAGATGCCGATATGGCCGCGCTCGGGCAGAAGCCGGGCGGCCTTCCACAAGAAGTCATGTTCCAGCTCCTCGGTGCTCGGATGTTTGAAGCTGAAGACCTGGCAGCCCTGAGGATTGACGCCCGACATCACGTGCTTGATGGCGCTGTCTTTGCCGGCCGCGTCCATGGCTTGAAAAATCAGCAGCAGCGCGTAGCGATTGTCGGCGTACAGCAGATTTTGCTGCTCGCTCAGTTTTTCGATGTGTTCGCCGAGGAGCTTCGCATACTCCTCCTTCGAGCTGTAAACAGGTTTCCCCTTGGTGGGCCACTTGTCGAGATCGACCTTCTTGCCGGGGCGAACGCGAAAATCGTCAGGATTGATCTTTTTCATCGCTATATTAATTAGGGCATATCTGAAGGCTTAGCGAAGCCTCCATCCGCGAGCCCGACCCACCGGAGTACCAGCCCGCCACCGGCGACGCGAGATCGTGATCGAAGCCGGCTGCTACGGCGATGTGCCGGTTCGAAACGGCGAGGCCGCGCGCGGGATCGTAACCGCGCCACCCGATGCCCGGCAAATACACTTCGGCCCAGGCGTGCATGTACGACTCCTGATCGTTTGAGCCGCTACTGGCTGACGCGCATTCATATCCGCTGACGAACCGGGCGGCGATCCCCATCACGCGGCAGGCATCGCAAAACAGCACCGCCAGATCGCGGCACGATCCCTCCTGCGCGCTCAGCGTCTGGTGCGATGGCCACGGTGGACCATAAGGGCGGGTCACCTGGCGGCAGGTCTGGAAGAGTTCGCGGCTCAGCGCCGACAGGAACGAGAGCGTGTTCCATTGGACGTTCGCGGCGGTCCGCTGGGCATATTGCTTCACGGATTCGGCCACCTTGGCGTCGTTGCGGTACGCGCTCAGGGCCGTGGATAAGGGCTCCAGATACCACAAGGGAAGGTTCAGAGCCTCGGTAGCGAGAACATAATCGAACGGGTTTGTTCGAAGCATTTCCACGGTGAAGCGGCTCACCACACGCAACTCACGGGTGGGCGCGTTAAACCATGCGTTCAGGGCGAGAGTACCATCCTGATCCAGGCACTCGGTGGTTCCAGCGGGCGCCGGCGCGATCTGAATATCAAATGTAATCAGCTTTTGCGCACTGCTCTCCCGTGGCCGAAGCCGGAAAATGTGCGGCTCCAGGTACACGGGAAAATCGTAGCGATAGACGGTGGAGTGGGTGACGTTAATTTTCATGCGAGAAATGCAATGGATCTCTCAGATTTTGCAGCTCGCGGTAATAATACAAGGGAGCAGGCCGCCGGCCCTGGAACCTGAGCGTCTTCAGGAATTCGATCTCCGGCTCGGTAGCATCGCCGCTCAAGGATTTGTCGTTGAGGAACTGTTCGAAGCCTGGCTCGATTGCAAAGAATTGCGGAGTTTGGAGTTCCACAAACTCAAATTGCTTGCGGCTGCCGGGCGCCAGGCGGTGGGTGAGGACAACGTCCATGCCAAAGGTTTTCAGGTCCATGTCCCAGGAGGCGATCATCGGTTCCAGGAACAAGACGCAATTCTCCACGGAAATATTAAAGACCTCGGTGTCCAGAAATTCCAGAATGGTTACGCGCATTTGCTCATAGCTGCGCGCGTTCGCTTGAGCCATCCGCCGCAGCCACTCCTCGCTCCTCAATTCCTCCTTGGCTACGCTTTGAGCGACGTCGAGAAGTTTTTGCGTGACCAGACGTTCGAGCTCGCCGAACGGCTCCTTCTCAAAAATTCTGCGTACCTCTTTTTCTTTGCCGGGCTCGCACTTGCGAAGGATTAACTCGCGGCACTCCTGAAACAAGGCTCTGGGCGGTTGGGCCACCCGCTTCTTCAACTCCTCCTGACGCTGAAGGTCCGCGAGCCTGGAAAGTTCGCCAGAGGGCAACTTCAGGAACTCGCCGATTTTGTCGTACAGGTCGGTGCGTCCGGGCGCCGGCGGGGCCTTTCGCCGCGTCAGCAGTTGAGAGACGTACGATTCGGTGACTTGAGTGGCGGCGGCTAAATCTCTCTGATCGAAACCTAATTCGCTCAAGCGCTGTTTTATCACTAGCGAGACGTCCAAATAAGCACCTATTAACTATCAGCAGTGAACCAATGACCCAAGTCTGGCACGCGGTGCATTGACTTGCAACCAATACTTAACCGATCATAGTGAATAGCGAGAGCGGAATGGACAAGAGATTAGCAAAACGACATAAGCGCCAGGTTGCCCGCGCGAAAGAGCACGTAAAACTCTCCGAGCCCGATTTGAGGACGCCCGAACAGATCAAGGCTGCCCGTGAAGCAAGCCAAGCGAATCAGAGCGGCAAGAGCACCGGCGGCAATGTAAGGAACTCGACGCCGGCATTCCGAAACGTTCAGGGTACTGGAAGCGCCGCGAAAACTGACGGTTAGAAAAGAGACCAGGAAGCTATGTTTTCCTCCCACTGTCCGCATTGCAAATCGGTGGATTTTCGGGGCGTGGGGGTTCGAAACGCCCTGGAGCAGGCCATCCACTGGATTCTGTGGCCCTACCGCTGCACTCTTTGCGGCCACCACTTTTTCCTGCTGCGGTGGCTGGCGCCTGTCGGCGGAACTGCCTGAGCGCAGTGGGCGACACCCCATCTTCGACAGCTATTTCCGTTCGGACTCCGCACCGAGGCCAATATTGCAATGCCCAAAAGTCGCCGCTACCTGGGGCAACTAGGTTTGTTGCAGGTCCGCGTCGGAAGGGACGGTCGATAATCCAGAGAGAGAGTCATGACGCCTCAACTTTTCTGGATTGCTGGTCCGTGGCCTGGCCGGTTGGCCATTGCGACTCGCCTAAGAGGAGGGGACTGGCTTGAGGATGAGACTAGCGGCTGGCGCAGAGCGGGTATCGATGTGGTGGTCTCCTTGCTGGAGAGCGATGAGGAAGATCAACTGGACTTGCTTGACGAACCCAAAGCCGCGCAGGCAAACGGCATCCATTTTATTTCGTTCCCGATCCCGGATCGGGGCGTCCCTGCGTCCACGCCCGCGGCAATCTTGCTGATGGCCCGCATTGCGCGCGAGCTGGAAGAGGGAAAGAACGTCTTGGTGCACTGTCGCCAAGCGATCGGCCGCTCAGGTTTAATCGCAGCGGGAATTCTCGCCACTTCTGGAATGGGTCCCGACGAAGCAATTCAAACTGTCAGCGCTGCCCGCGGCCTCACGATTCCAGAAACACACGAGCAGAAGCTGTGGGTTCAAGGACTGCGCCTGAATCCGCCGGTTGTGGCTCGCTGAGGTTTGCTTTGCTTCTAGCGCCGGCGACGGGCCGGGACTTTGCGCTTGGTTTCCACTAACTTGGTCTCGGCCGAGAAGGCTTGCTCCAGCAATTCCGCAAGCTCCTCCTGGTGGCGCTTCAACGAACCGGATGCCGGACTGGCGCTGGCCGCGCGCCCCGCATAGCGAAGCACGCGCTGTGTGGACTCGAGCACCGGCTGCAGCTGCTCCTGCACGAAACGCCACGAGCCCATGTTGCGCGGCTCTTCCTGCACCCATACCACGTCGGCCGTCTCCGGATAACGCGCCAGGATGTCGCGCACCTGTCCGGCGTGGAACGGATAGATCTGCTCCAGACGAACGATGGCCACGTCGGAAATCTTGCGTTCTTCCCGCGCGGCCAGCACATCGTAGTAAACCTGTCCCGAACACATCAGTACGCGGCTGACGCGCGACAACTCCACACCAGTGGTGTCGTCGATCACTTCACGGAACGAACCGCTCATCAAGTCATTGACGCTTGAAACGGCCCGCGGATGGCGCAGCATGCGCTTGGGCGTAAATACTATCAGCGGTTTCCGGACGCCCCGGCGATCCAAGCCGCCGTGCATCTGGCGGCGCAGCAAATGGAAATATTGAGCAGGAGTGCTGGCGTTTACCACCTGCATGTTGTCTTCGGCGCACAGAGTGAGGAAACGCTCGATGCGCGCGCTGGAATGCTCGGGGCCCTGGCCCTCGTAGCCATGCGGCAGCAGCAGTACCAGGCCGCTCGGCTGGCCCCACTTGGACTCCGCGCTGGCGATGAATTGGTCGATCATGATCTGGGCGCCGTTGGCGAAGTCGCCAAACTGCGCTTCCCACAACACCAGAGTCAGAGGATCGGCGACGCTGTACCCGAATTCAAAGCCCATCACCGCGTATTCGCTAAGCGAGCTGTCGAAAACATCGAAGCGCGCCTGATTGGGCGCCAGATGCTGGAGTGGAATGTATCGTTCGCCCGTTTCGCTGTCGTATAGCTCCAGGTGGCGCTGGCTGAAGGTGCCTCGGCCGCTGTCCTGGCCGCTGAGCCGTACGGGCGTGTGTTCCAGGACCAGCGTCCCAAACGCCAGCGTTTCCGCGGTAGCCCAATCGATGGGCGCGCCGCGCAGGATTTCCTGCCGCTTTTTGAGGAACCCTTCCAACTTCGGGTGCACATGAAAATCGTCGGGGAACGTGGTGATGCCCTGCACCACGCGCTCCAGCGCTGACCGGTCCACGGCGGTATTCGGCCGCGGAGCGATCATCTCTTCCGGGTCCACTGCGCTCAATTCCTGAAGCTGGTACTGCTCCCGACTTTGCTTGGAGACGTCGTAAATATCGTCCAAACGCTGGTGGATGGTCTTGCGGATCTGGGCCACGTGGGCGGCATCGATCAAGCTATCGCGAACCAAGGTCTCGGAAAACGAAGTGGCCACCGAGGGATGATTGCGAATCTTGCGATAGAGAATCGGCTGCGTGTAGCTGGGATCGTCGCCCTCGTTGTGGCCGAGCCGGCGATAGCAGAACATGTCGATCACGACGTCCTTCTTGAACGTCTGGCGATAGTCGTAGGCCATCTGCGCCACGCGAATGCACGCCTCCGGATCGTCGCCGTTGACATGGAAGATGGGTGCTTGCACCATGCGAGCCACGTCGGTGGAGTAGGGCGTCGAGCGCGCTTCGTTGGGATTGGTGGTGAATCCGATCTGGTTGTTGATCACCAGATGGATGGTGCCGCCGGTGGTGTAGCCTTCCAGTTGCGAAAGGTTCAGCGTTTCAGCCACCACACCCTGTCCGGCGAAAGCTGCGTCGCCGTGAATCACAATGGGAATCACACGCTCGCGGGCCGTGTCGCCCAGCCGGTCCTGCTTGGGCCGGACCAGACCCTCCACCACTGGGTCCACCGCTTCCAGATGGCTTGGATTGAATGCCACGGACACCACGATTTCGCGGCCCGACGCCGACTTTCGCACGCCGCTCGCGCCCAGGTGGTATTTTACGTCGCCCGATCCCTGCGTGCTATCCGGGTCGATGCCTTCAAACTCGGAGAAGAGCTGCACCATCGATTTGCCGACGATATTCGCCAGCATGTTCAGGCGTCCGCGGTGCGCCATGCCGATGACCGCCTCATGCACGTTCGTTTCGGCGGCGCGGTCCAGGATTTCGTCCAGAATCGCGATGGCGGCTTCCCCGCCCTCCAACGAAAAACGCTTGTGCCCGATGAAGCGCGTGTGCAGAAAGCGTTCGAACTCCTCGGCTTCAATGATGCGCTCCAGCGCCCGCAGCTTGGTTTGCGGATCCAGCGGCCAGCGATTCCCGGTGGGCTCCATACGGAGCTGCAGCCAGCGCTTCTGCTCCGGAATCTGGATGTTCATGTACTCGCAGCCGATTTTTCCGCAGTAAGTCTGGCGGAGGGTTTCCAGGATTTCACGCAGCGTGGCCATCTTCTGCGGCTGATCGTCCTCCGACATCAAGGTGCCGGTCAGGAATTCGCGATCGAGATCCCAAATGGTCAGGCCATAGGTGGCCGGGTCCAACTCGGAATGATAAACCGGCTCCGAACCTAACGGGTCAAAATCCGCGATCAGATGGCCGCGCACGCGGTAAGCGTTGATGAGCTGCAACACCGCCGCTTCTTTGACCACCTCGTCTCGCTGCGCGCCACGCAGGCCAGGAATAGAAACCGTACGGTCGGGCTCCCAGTGAACCGGCTTGTGAGGAATCTTGAGGTCGCTGAAAATCTTCTCGTAGAATCCGTCTTCGCCCTCCAGCAACGCTTGCAGGCGGCCTAGGAAGCTGCCGGATTCTGCGCCCTGGACCACGCGATGATCGTAGGTGCAAGTGACCGTCATCACTTTGCTCAAGCCCAGCAGCGCGCGTAACTGCTCGGTCACGCCATGATATTCGGCCGGATAATCGATGGCGCCGGTGGCGATGATGGCGCCTTGCCCGGGCATCAGACGGGGCACCGAGCCGACAGTGCCGACAGTTCCCGGATTGGTAAGCGAGATGGTGGTGCCCTCGAAATCCGGCACCGTCAGCTTGTTGTTGCGAGCGCGAAAAATAATGTCGTCGAATGCTGTAATGAACTTTGCGAAGTCCAGGGACCCAGCATCTTTGATGTTCGGCACCTTCAACGACCGGGTGCCGTCTTTGCCCGCCACGTCCACGGCGACGCCGATGTTCACCTGATCGCGTACGACACGGAACGGCTGACCGTTAGTCTCGGCGTACGCGTGATTCAAGGTAGGGTTATTGCGAAGCGCCTTTACGATGGCCCAGGCGATGATATGGGTATACGAGATCTTGCTCTTGCCCAGCAGGGCGCGATGCTCGTTGATTACGCGGCGATTTTCGTCGATCACCTTCACCGGCATCACGCGCTGCGAAGTGGCCAGCGGGATGGTGAGGCTCAGGTTCATGTTCTCGGCGATGCGCGCCGCGGCGCCCCGCAGGGGCATCAACGTCTCGCCGGCAACGGGCTGATGTTCGGGGATGCTGAGCGTGGAGTGAGCGGTTGATCCGCCGTTGTGCAACGCCACCGCTTGTTGCTGCGGCGCGTGCGAACCATTAGCCGGCGCCGAAGCGGGCCCTAACGCGGATCCCCCGGCAGGCGCTTCCGAAACACTGCTACCGTTGGTCTCGAAAACTTCCTTCCAACTCTCATCGACGTTCTTACGATCGCTCAAGTACTGCTGGTACAGCTCGTCTTCGAGCCAACTGTTTATACCTAGTTCTGGTGCACGTGATTCGGACATGGAAATGGTGGTGAGGACTCTCCTTCATCATAGCGTGCCTCACGGCGGGACGTGTTGCAGTACGTGCCCCGAAGCTAAGTCTTCCCAAGTCAATGGCTTGTCGCATCGCTTTGGCGGCACATCGGCCGTAAATATATGTAATTAACGCAACCGCGATTTCCGGTGCCACATCCGATTAAGTGAATGAGAGAGAGGCTTATGAAAACAATAATCCCGAGTGTTGCACTGGCGTTGGCGATGGTCGCGGTGCCCATGTTTGGCCGTACCAATCCCGCGTCGGCCGGCGATCTTGCCGCTCAGGTGCGTCACCAATTGGTGATGCTCCCTTATTACAACGTTTTTGACGACCTGAATTATTCGGTGGATAACGCCACGGGCGTTGTTACGCTGTCTGGAGACGTTACTTGGCCTGTGGTGAAGGACGATGCTGGACGTTCAGTAAAGCATCTGGCTGGTGTAACGCAGGTAGTGAATAACATCCGCGTTCTTCCGCTTTCGCCCATGGATAACCATATTCGGGCGGCGGAATACCGTGCGATTTTCGGATACTCGGATATGTACCGCTATGCGATGGGTACGCTGCCGTCCATCCACATTATCGTGGACAACGGACATGTCACTCTTACCGGCGTGGTGAACAATCCAGCCGACCGGGATGTAGCCTACGTGCGCGCCAACTCGGTTCCGGGTGTTTTCTCCGTGACCAATAACCTGCGCATAGCCGACAAGAGCTAAGCGTTCGAGTTCTCGAGTAGCGCTGAACAGTGGCCGCCGATTTGACCGACCGGCGGCCTTTTCGTTGTGTGGCAGTTCCCGCCACTTCGCTACCTGAGCAGCGCCGATTTGATGCCCCGCAACCTCAATCGCCGCGTGGAAGGTCTGTTTCCCGTGAATCGGCCGGAGATGATCAAGCGGATCAGGGAAATCGCGCCGGGCGGGCGCCGACTGCCAGGCGTGGTTCCTGAATCAAAGGACCATCTCGGCACTTCGATAGAGGGCCCGCCTGCTTGCGTGGCCCCGGCGGTGCGCTAAACTAAACAAATCCCGGTGGAAATGGATTTGCCGGAAAACCAAGTCATGAGACTGGCCCTTTTCGGCGGCACCTTTGATCCCATCCATAACGCTCATCTGACGGTGGCGCGCGAAGCCGCCGACCAGTTTCACCTGGACCAGGTATGGTTCATCCCGGCCGCCCATCCGCCGCACAAGTCCGATCTTACGGCCGCGACTTACGAAGACCGTTTCCGCATGACGGAACTGGCCTGCCAGGCTGGACCCGCGCTTCGTCGCTTCGCGTCTGGAAGAGGGGGAGCACAAGAGCTACTCGGTGGACACCGTCGAACGCGTGCGCGCGCTTGGGCGAGCAACCCTACTTCATCATCGGCGCCGATGCTTTCGCCGAAATCACGAGCTGGCAACGCTGGCAGGACCTGGTCCGGCTGACCGAGTTTATCGTGGTGACGCGGCCCGGCCATCAGTATGCGACGCCGCCAGGGGCGCGGGTGCATCGGCTGGAAACGGTTGCGCTGCCTGTATCTTCCTCGGAAATAAGGCGAAAGCTAGCCGCCGGAGAGATTCCAGCGGAGCTGCCGCCAGCGGTGGGCCGTTATATATTCGAACGGGGCCTGTATTGTTCAACCACCGTTCACTAATTCGTAATGCACTTGTAACGCAAATCGGGTTACCTTCTTAGGAAAGGGCCCATGAAGAAAATCGTCCTGATTGAAGATGATTCCGACCTTTTCGCGTTGCTGAAATACAACCTGGAAAAGGAGGGGTTCGCGGTGGCGGGCGCGCAAACTGGGCGCGGCGCTATTGAGCTCTGCCGGCGCGAGCGTCCGGACCTGCTGATCCTCGATATCATGCTGCCGGATTCCGACGGCCTGGAGATTTGCAAAGGCCTGCGCAATCACTCCGAGCTGGCGCATGTGCCGATTATTTTCCTGACCGCGCGCGCTTCGGAAACCGACCGCATCCTGGGTTTGGAGCTGGGCGCGAACGATTACATCGTCAAGCCGTTCTTCATCCGCGAATTGATCGCGCGGGTGAAGAACCAGTTCCGCACCCAAACCTCGCCCGCGCGCACGGTTCGGGCCGGGGATCTGGAACTGGACCGCGCCAGTTGCCGCGTAACGTTGCGAGGAGCCGAAGTGGCGCTGACGGCCACCGAGTTCCGGCTGCTGGAGTTTCTGATGAGCCGCCCGGGCGTGGTATACAGCCGCGAGCAGCTTCTGGATGCGGTCTGGGGACATGACCGCGCGGTGACGGACCGCACCGTCGATGTGTACATCCTGCGGCTGCGCCAGAAGATCGAGCCCGATCCCACCAACCCTTCGTTTATTCGAGCGGTTCGGGGCTTCGGATACAGCTTCAACGAACATACGGTGGAAGCACCGGTGAAGACCTCGGCAGTGGTTTAAGTCAGCCGGCGGATCCACGCTGCCGATCGAAAACAGCGAAAACTCATCCTCGGGCCATTGCGTAGGCCGGCCCTTTTCCTCGCGCATGCGATGATACCGGCCGCCGAAGAATAACAGCGGCCGGCCTTCGTTCGCTTCAAAATGCTCCACTCGCGCGATGTAGAGCGTGTGGTCGCCCGCCGGATGAATGTCGACCACTTCCACAACGAAATATGCCACCGCGCCGCCGATCAGCGGAAGGCCGTTGCGATGCACGTATCGAACATGCAGCTCCTCAACCTTGCGCCCAGCGAAATAGTTGCTGAGCGATTCCTGATCTTCGGCCAGCACGCTGATTCCGAAGCGCCGCACCGACGGCAAGATGCGGTGCATGTTCGAGCGGTTGTCGAGCGAAACCAGAATCAGCGGCGGATCGAGCGACACGGAGACGAATGCGTTGGCCGTCATGCCGTGCGTCTGCTCTTCGTACTCCGCCGTGAGAACGGTGACGCCGCTGGCGAAGCGTCCTAATGCGTTGCGGAACTGCCGGGTGTCAATCTGCTGGTTTGTCACTGATGACGGCTGCGTTAATTACAACACTGCCACGATCACTTGCGGCCGTTCTTCATTACAACACTAATGTCGTCGGGATTGATGAGATCCGGGCACCGTCCAGCCGTCCAGATCGTATTCGGCCATGCACTGCTCGGCGAAGCCTTTGTATTTGGCCGATTGCCCCAGCTGATCGGCCACCATCAACGTTTCGAAGCGGATGCTCTCGTGATTGCCGAAGTAGTTGCGCTCGTAGAGTTCGTGCCGGCCGCCGAACTCGGTGCCCATGGCGTCCCACATCAGCTTCATCAGCTTCACGCGATCGAGCGCCGAGTAGCCGTTGGAGCCGCGCACGTAAGGTCTCCAGATAATTGCGAATTTCGGGCACTCTTGAAATCGTTGGCGTGCGACGGCAGATAGATGAGCGCGCTGGCCAGCACGTTCTCGATGATCTCTTTGAGCCGCGGATAAATCAGATTGGACGCGACGCGATACGCCAGGCCGTAATCGAGATTGGGCAGCACGTAGCCGGGCGTCCAGGGCGTGGTGGTGCGCGCCATGGCATCGGTGAGGCCCCAGAACAGATTGCGCCACGCCAGCACCTCGCCCACTTGCGCCTGCACGCCGCGGAAATCCTTGGAGCCGGTGGCTTCCACGCCCTTGAGCAGCAGCCCGGCGATGAAATCGAGCTTCACGGCCAGCCGCACGCAGCCATGGAACATGAAGCGCGGCAGGAATCCGGAGCGCGGGAAGAAGTTGTTGACCTTGTCGATGTCGCCGTAGGCGAACACGTTTTCCCACGGCACCAGGACTTTGTCGAAGACGATGATGGAATCGTTTTCGTCCAGGCGGCTGGAGAGCGGATAATCGAACGGGCTGCCCATGGCCGCGGCGGTCATCTCATACGATGGCCGGCAGAACAGCTTTACGCCCGGCGCATCGGTGGGCACGATGCAGACGAACGCGAAATCCTTGGTCTTGATGGGCAGCGCGCCGTTGTTCGCGATGAAGTTGTAGTGCGTCAGCGTGGACGTGGTGGCGACCACCTTCGCGCCGCTGATCGACCAGGCCGGCGTCGGTTTCCTTTTCGACGTGCATGTAGACGTCGCGGACTTCGGACAGTTCCTTGTTGCGATCCACCGGCGGATTCACGATGGCGTGATTGACGAAGGTGACTTCTTCCTGCACCTTCTTGTACCAGCGGCGTGCGTTCTCCTCGAACGGCGTGTAGAAATCGGAGTTGGCGCCCAGCGTGGCCAGAAACGCGGCCTTGTAATCCGGACTGCGGCCCATCCAGCCGTACGTGACGCGCGCCCATTCGGCGATCGCGTCGCGCGAGCCGACCATTTCCTCAACGTTGTGCGGCGCCTTGAAAAACTTATGCGTGTAGCCGCCGCTGCCGGTATCGGTCTCGGCGCACAGGATGGACTTGCGCTCGTCGTGCAGCGCGTCGTACAGGCGCGCCAGCATGCGCGACGGTGTTGCGGAACGCGGGGTGCGTGGTGACGTCCTTCACCCGCTCGCCGTAAATCCAGATTTCGCGGCCATCGCGCAGGCTCTCGAGAAACTCCTGAGAGGTGAACGGCGCGGTGCGCGCGGCGCCGAAAGTGGCTGGGTTGGGCGTGGCTTCGGTGGACATGGTCTTTCTCCTCGCTTACGCGAATTTCGTCCAATCGCGCTCGAATCGGAATACTTCTTTGGCGGGCGGCAGCGGCGCTTGTGTCTCGATCCAGCGGACCGGTTCGGAGCCTTGATTGGCGAAGCTGTGGATGCAGCCGACGCCGGTCCAGATCACGTCGCCCGGGCCTAAATCGTAGCTCTTGCCGTCGGCGATGGCGTGCACGCGCCCGCCGACAATGAAGTAGGACTCCTCGAACGTGTGATCGTGCGGGTCGATCTTTGCGCCCGGCGAATATTGGATCAGGAACAGCGATTGGTGCGTGGCGCCGAACGAGCGATCGACGAACATCTTGATGGCGACGCCGGTGGTCGGGTTGAAGCCTTCCATTTGCGACGGGCCGCCCGGGCGGGGCAGTTGCGAATCGTCGAAAGTGGCCGATCGGCGCCGGTGCATCGGGGGCGGGCGATTCGTCAGTGAAAAACGTGTCGCGGCCATATTCCGCCGCGCCGTCGGCTGTGGCGCTTGCATCTCGAGCCATCGGGCTGTGGCCGCGCCGGCGTTCTTCCAGGAGTGCGGCACACCGGTTGGAATCAATCCGAAATTGCCTGGTCCGAGCGTGTGTGTCTGATTCGCCAATTTGCACGTGCGACAGTGCCTTCCAGAATGTAGAAGCTCTCTTCGAAAGAGTGCAGATGCGAATTCGACGGCCCGCCCGGATCGAGAAAACAAATCCCCGTGCCCATGTGAACCGAGCCCATCGCGCGATCCACGTAGGTGGCGCGGCGGAATCCGGTGCTGTGCGGTTGGTAGAGCTGGGGAGTCTGCGCGGCGGCTGGGTCGATCTTGGAGACAGCGTGCATGGCGTGGTGGATCTATTATGGCTCTTAATTAACGTACGGGAGGCGGGAGGGACGGGGCTAGCAGGAAGCTCGCTTGGGTGAACAGAATCGTGACTTGGGCACAGTCTCATTACGAGAAGACAGTCCCGGCGATCAGCAGCTAAACTTGAAGACTGCGATGCCTTGTGGTCAAGGTGACGTAAAACGAGAATGCCGCCGAAGCGCTCCGGACTGATCGGCAGAAATCGGCTGGCCATGTCGCTCGCGCTCGATGTGCTCGCGGATTTGCGAAAGAGGGCCAGTCCCGGCGCCCGCCGTGCAGGCAGGTCCACGAGTCGGCGGCAAACCAGCGTTCGAAGCGACGACTTTCAGGCCGGTATGATTTCCGCACGGGCGAGGCTGGCCGGTTGCGCCATCCGCGCGAGCGTAAAGTACACCGTCGTTCCTTTGCCGGGACCTTCGGATTCCAGCCAAATGCGGCCGCCGTGGCGGACGACGATGCTTCGGCAGAGGGCCAGCCCCAGTCCCGTGCCCGGAATGTCGTTGCCGTGGAGCCTGTTCAGAGGCTCGAACACCGATTGCTGGTGCTCTTTCGGTATGCCCTGCCCGTTGTCCCTGACCGAGATCTCCCATCCGTCCGCCGTCCGATGCCCCCTGATTTCAATCAGAGGCGGCTCCCCTTCGCGCCGATATTGTATGGCATTGGCGATGAGATTCTGAACAAGCTGCCCGATAAACCCCGCATCGGCATCGACGGCCGGCAGCGCATCGTAAACAATACGCGCGCCGCTCAGGCGGATGGGTTCCTGCAGCGTGAATCGCACGTCTTCCACCACCTGAGCCAGAGACACGGCCTGGGTGTTCACGCGGCCCTGACCCGCCTGCGCATAGTGAAGCAGCGACTCGATCGTCCGGCTCATTTGCGCCCCCGCGCTTTCGATCAGATCGGCGAGCTTAGTCTTATCCTGTGCATCGCCGGCCGATTGCGCCAGCAGCTGGCTTAAGGCCCGGACATGGCGAACAGGAGCCTGAAGATCATGCGCCACCGAATACGAAAAGGCCGCCAGTTCCCGGTTAGACCGCTGCAGTTCCTTGAGCAGCACCTCGCGCTCAAGCTGGACGCGCTTCAACTCCGTCATGTCCTGGGCGACGGCGACAGCTCCGGTTATGGCCTCGCCGAAGTTGCGCAGAGGAGTTACATTGATCAGCAGGTTAACCGTCGTCCCGTCGGCGCGGACTAATACAAGTTCGCGATTGAGGATGGGGACGCCCGTCTCCATCGCCTCGCGCGCGGGCAGGCGGGCTGCCTCCACGGCCTGTCCATCCGGAGAATAGAATTTCCGCGCCGACAGAAAACGCCACGGAGCATTATCGGCGTCGGGTGAATCACCCCAAAGCCGGGCGGCCTGCTCGTTGAAATATGTTATGACACCGTTGCTGTCACAAGCGTAAACAGCCGCGGGAAGCGCGGCTATCAGTTCGCGCAGATGAGTTTCCGCATCGCGCAACCTGACGGTGATGGTGTGATGGTCGGCGGTGAGTTCCTCCAGGGCGCCGGCGACTTCGGCATGCTCAGACCTGAGTTGATGGAGAGCGGCCAGTTCTTGGGCGATTCGACGGCTGAAGCCGTCCCACTCCGACGCCGGATCGTTCAGGATGAGTTTTGCCAGCACCTGCTGCGTGTCGAGAAGCCGGACAAGGTCATCGTCGAACGCGATCTCGGGATGAAGCTTCGTCCAGTAGTGCGCCATGCGGACGAAGGCCAGAAAAAGATGCAGCTGCTCAATCGAATCGCCGAGCGCGCATTTCAGGGCTTCGTGCGCGCGCGCGGCGTCCGCGCTCTGCAGGAAAACATGGGTCGCGCAGGCAAAGAGAGCCTGCTCTTCCGGGCTGTCCGCTTCCGGGCCGTTGCCGAAGCGGGGGAGGGCTTCGCAGGTGGCCAGCGGCGTGACCATCCCGTCGTCGACAGGCAAAATGCGCCGCAGCAGCGGAAGGACCGCCTCGACGGCCTGCGGATGGGGGTTGTAATCTCCCGAAGGAGATTGCGAGCCAATCAGGAAACCAACATGCCGCGCCACGCAATACCGAACCTCGCAAAATCTTGAGAGGTAGATGAAGAGGCGGTCCTTGAACCTCGCCGGCAAGGGGTTGTCGAGATAGGCAAACTGGACGAATCCCCAGAGCATCGCCGTGAGCCGGGGATCAGCGGCGGTCAGGCGAAAAAAATTGGGAAATACGCCAAAGCGGCGTCGGATGTCATCCTCGAGTGCCGGGCCCATATAAATCGCCAGGATTGCCCATTTTGCGAAGATTCCGCGCGGCGGGCGAATCGCTGGACTCCGATCATTTTACCGCGTCCGGAACGGCACTTGCGCGGCCCGCGGTTGCCCCATCATCGTGCGGCGCACGTGTGTGCGGAACAGATTGCCGAAGGAATCGACGCGGTTTTTGCGGCGGCGTCCGTGGTCAGTGACTCATCATGTCATTGAGCCGCGGGTGTTCTTCCTTTCGTGCCACGCGAAGCTTCCTGATTCAGACCGGCGTTCCCAACCCGCCATTTTTTCCATATGAGGAACAGAGGGTTTTCGCAGGGCGTCCGCCGCAAAGGTCAAGGGCGTCGCAATATTAACCTTCCGGCTCTAATGAAGATGTCCCGCGCGTGCTTCGCACGCGATCGCCTCTTGTCGCGGCCCTGGTGAAGATAGTAGATATCCCTCGGTCGCCATCATCGCCTCTTAGCGCGCTCGTATAGCGGCTCTTGCGATCACCCTTGACCGCGCCGGGCGCGCAGCCAGGGTTTTCAGAGGAGAGAATGGCGAGGGGGACCGCTACTTCGCTTCGAGTCTGCCTTACGGGATGTTCGGCCACCATCCGCGCGTTGGCGGTCATCGTCCTTGAGCCTGCCAAGGCTTCGATGATGTCGGGAACAACCTCCTGCGGATTACCGCCAGCCGGCCGGCCGATGTACAGGAGGTTTTCTTGTCCATCGCAAGGAGAAGCACCTTTCGCCAGCCGCACAGGTCTTCATTCAGTCTTTCTTCCGGGCGCAGATGGCCATGACTCGTCCGACCTGGGGCTGCGGACTGCGCGGGCACGCCGGTATCGTTACGGGCTGCGTTGACGGCGCCCCTCAGGTGTCGCAGCCCGCTGCCTGTGTTCTCCGCGCTGTGCCAAACTGAAAGTGGATGCCGCTGGTTCCGCCGTATATCGAAGCGCTGCGTCCCTATGAGGCCGGGCGCAGCATTGAAGAAGTTCAACGAGCCTATGGCCTAAGCCGCATCAGCAAGCTCGCTTCCAACGAGAACCCGCTGGGCACTTCGCCGCTGGCGATCGAAGCGATGTCTCGATGCATGAACGGCTTGAACCTGTATCCCAACAGCGGCCTGGATCTGCGCCGCGTTCTGGCCGAAGAGTACGAAACCAAAATCGACAACGTAATGGCGGGCAGCGGTTCCGAGAGCCTGATCTCCAACATCATCCGCACTTTTTTGGGCGATGAAGACGAAGTGCTGACCACGGAAGCCGCGTTTATCGGATTCCAGGTTCTGGCGAAGTCGCGCGGCGTGGCGTATCGCACGGTGCCCTATCGCGACTGGCATTATGACCTGACGGCGCTGGCCGATGCGATCAACGAGCGAACGAAGATCATATACCTCGCCAACCCGAATAATCCCACCGGCACGATTTTTTCGAAGCACGAGTTTGACGCCTTCTACCGCCACGTTCCCGAGCGCATCCTGATCATTCTGGACGAGGCTTACTTTGAGTACGCCAAAGATACGCCGCGTTATCCCGATTCGATGAATTATCGCTATGACAACGTCATTACCTTACGAACGTTTTCGAAAGTTTACGGGCTGGCGGGCGTTCGCATCGGCTATGGATTCGCCCATGAACGCCTGATCGCCAACCTGCTCAAGGTGAAGCTTCCGTTTGAGCCCAGCACGCTGGCACAAGCCGCCGGCATCGCGGCGCTGGCCGATAAGGAGTTTCTGCATAGGTCGCTGGAGCTGAATGCGCGCGGGTTGAAGTTTCTTACCACGGCATTGGGCGAACTCGGCCTCACCGTTGTGCCCTCGGAAGCGAATTTTGTGATGCTGGTGTTGCCGGACGCCGAGCGCGCCACGCGACTTGCCGGCGACTTACTCCAGCAAGGCATTATCATCCGCCCGCTGGCCAGTTTCGGCCTGCCGAATTGCGTCCGCATTTCGACCGGAACCGCCGAAGATAATGAACGCTGCGTCGAAGCTATACAGAAGCTAGAGGTACCCCTGTCATGCAACAGTTAGTTGAAAAACCCGTCTCTGAGAAAGTCTCCGCCGATTTTCTCCCGCTCAATGGCACGGACTATGTGGAGTTCTACGTCGGCAACGCCAAGCAAGCGGCTTACTACTATCGCGCCGCATTTGGATTTAAGCTGATCGCCTACCGCGGACCGGAAACCGGCACGCGCGACCGCGTTTCTTACGTAATCGAACAAGGCAAGATCCGCTTTGTGCTGACCACTCCTCTTTCGCCCGACGGCCCCATTGCCGACCATATCAAGCGGCATGGGGACGGTGTTCATGAGATCGCGCTGTGGGTGGATGATGCCGAATCGGCCTATCGGGAGACCACCCGCCGGGGTGCTCGCGGAGTGCAGGAACCCGCTGTGCGCGAAGATAAAGATGGCCCGGTTCGCTTCTCATCGATCGCCGCTTATGGCGACACGATTCACGCCTTCGTGGAGCGCAAGGATTATCGCGGCCCATTTTTTCCGGGCTTTCGCGCGGTGGAAGGCGACGATCCGATCTCGCGTCCCACCGGCCTTCTGCATATCGACCACATGGTCGGCAACGTCGGCTGGGGACAAATGGACACCTGGGTCGCCTTCTATCGCGACGTCATGGGCTTCCAGCTTTACCAGCATTTCGACGACAAGGACATCAGCACGGAGTATTCAGCGCTGATGTCCAAAGTGATGTCCAACGGCAACGGCCGCGTGAAGTTTCCCATCAATGAGCCGGCCGTTGGAAAGAAGAAGTCGCAGATTGAAGAGTATCTGGAGTTCTATGGCGGTCCGGGCGTGCAACATATCGCCATGGCGACCGCCAACATTATCGAGACGGTGTCCAAGATGCGGGCGCAAGGCATCGAGTTCCTGCGCGTCCCCACCACTTACTATGACGATCTGGAAAAACGCTGCGGCAAGATCGACGAACCGGTAAGCGAACTGGCGGACTTAGGCATCCTGGTGGACCGCGACGACGAAGGTTATATGCTGCAGATCTTCACCAAGCCGGTGGAGGATCGCCCGACATTGTTCTACGAAGTAATCCAGCGCAAGGGCAGCCGCAGCTTCGGCAAAGGGAACTTCAAGGCGCTATTTGAAGCGATTGAGCGCGAGCAAGCTTCGCGCGGGAATCTGTAGCCGTCCCCTTACTGCGCGGCGACGGTCTTCTCTTTTTCGCCCTTCAACTCCGCCGCCAGAATCGGCTTCAGCGCGGCCAGGGTCAATTGGCCGTTGTACTGTTTGCCGTTGATGTAGAACGCCGGCGTTCCATAAACGCCCGCCGCGTCGCCATCGGCCATGTCTTTCTCGACAATCGCTTTGTACTTGCCCGAAACCAGGTCGGACTTGAACTTGTCCATATCCAGGCCGATCTCTTTCGCCATAGCCAGAATGCTTTCGCTCGACAGGCGCCGGTAATTCTTGAAAAGGATCTCGTACATCTCCCAGAACTTGCCCTGGTCGCGCGCGGCCAGCGACGCTTCAGCCGCCATCTCCGCATGCGGATGCATGGAAAGCGGGAACTGCTTGTAGATCAGCTTAATGTCCTTGGGATAGGCGGCCATCACCAGATCCACCTGCTTCACCGCTGCCGAACAGAACGGGCATTCGAAATCGGAAAACTCCACCAGCGTGATGCGCGCGTCTTCCGGGCCCCGCACCGGTGCGCCGGCCACAGCAATCTTCACCGGGTCTTCCAGCAGTTTGGGCCGGTGCGCCTTGGGCGAGGCGTCCATCAGCTTGCTGATCTCCATCAAGCTCTTGCCTTCCTTCACGCCCTCAATGGCGATCTTCGCCAGCCCGCGGCTATAGGAGCAGTTCGGATCCTTGATGATGCATTCGGCGGCTTTCATCCCGCACTGGCAAGTGCAACTCTCCTCGCGCAGGATCTTCAGCACGGCCTTCTTCTGCACGGGCGTCAATCCGGATAGGTCGATATTGCCGAGGGTCTCGGAAGTCTTCCAGGCGTCCGGCGAGGGCTCCTGCGCCACCAGCGCAACAACCGCCAAAAGAGAGAGGACAGCGATACGGAGTCGCATTCCTCCATTATGACTCGAATTCACGATAGCGGAATCAAGCTAGCCAAGCTCGGCATGGAGGAAGCTGCTCAAATCTTCCTCGTTCACCTCCGGCTCGCCCGGCGCCACGTTGCTCAGCTTCCCGGCCTTCATCCAGTTTTCGAGCTGGTCTACTAGACCGAACAGATGATCGAAGGAATCGACGACGAATAGCAGCGGCTGGTAATGGTCGATCTCAAATCCCTGATTGATGGCCCATTCCAATCGCATCGGATAGCGCTGCACTTCCGGCGCTTCGATGGCGTGCGCGATTTCGCCGTAGGAGCTGAGCAGCCCGCTGCCATAAACCTTAAAGCCGTCGGCGCCGCGCATCAATCCGAACTCGATGGTGAACCAGAAGAATCGCGCCATGGCACGGATGACGCTGGTGAGGTAGTGTGTGCGGGTGTCCGGGCCGCGAATCCGCGACGCCATCTCAGCGGCAGTGTGCGCGCATTCCCCAAAGCGCACCAGCGCCTCGGCGAAATGTTTATCGGTGTGCATGGGAACGTGGCCGGCCACGTCGTGGAAAATGTCCGGCTCCGGCAGGTAATCCAATTTGTCGGAACGGCGAATCGTAACGGTGGTGGGGAACGCACGGTTGCGAAGGCAATCGAAAAAGACGAAGGCGGGAACGTAGCCGCTCACCGCTTTGGTTTGGAAGCCGGTCAACGGCTTCAGGAAGCGATTCACATCTTCCAGGCGCGGGATGCGATTCGGATCCAGGCACAACGAATGAATGCCCTTGAGGAAATGCGGGTTGGCGTAGCGATCCCAGCGCGGCAGCATGCGCGCGTACAGCTTGCGCCACGCCTCTTGGTTTTCTTCCGAATACAGTTCGTACGGCTGCTCGATGTAGAGCTGCCCCGTGCGTCTGGCCTGTTCGATAAACGGAGAGTCGCTGGTCGTCAGGCCAGCGCTAATAACAGATGAGCCTCTCATAATCGCTCTCTGTCTTTATCATCCCGCCTAAAAGCACCACGTGCAAGTGGTGCCTATCGGGTCAAACCTTTTCTCCAAGCCTTATACTGAAGTTGGAGACGAAACATGTATCCGCTAAAAAAAGGAAGGACCACCAACCAGGCCCATGTCGGTCTGCCGGAAGGCACTTTCGAAGAAGAGCATGGCCGCAAGGGCTTCTACGGCAAGTCGGCGCATCTCTACCACGCGCATCCCCCCACCGGATGGATTCGCTTTGAAGGCAAGCTGCGGCCGCATTGTTTCGATTTAAATCTGCTCAAACCGAGCGATTTGAACGATGCTGAAGGTCTTCCCGAAGCGTTTCTTGGAAACGGCGACATTCGCTTGTCTGTCTCGCGCCGCTCGGACCCGATGCCGTTTTACTTTCGCAACGCCGATGGCGATGAATTGTACTTTGTCCATCGCGGGCGCGGCAAGATTGAAACCGATTTCGGGCCGCTCGATTTTGAGCCCGGCGATTACGTCAACATCCCGCGCGCCGTCACCTACCGGATTGTCCCCGAGACTCGCGATAATTTCTTCCTGATCATTCAGTCCAAGCATGAGTTCGAGCAGCCGGAGAAAGGGCTGCTGGGCCAGCACGCGCTGTACGATCCGGCCGCCATTATCACGCCTGAGCCCGCGCCCATGCTCGACGACAACGCTGAATGGGAAGTGCGCATCTTAGTGGATGGCGAAATTTCAAAGGTAGTCTATCCGTTCAATCCCATGGACGTGGTCGGCTGGAAGGGCGACCTGACGGTGTGGAAGATCAATATGCGCGACATCCGGCCAGTGATGAGCCACCGCGCCCATCTGCCTCCCAGCGCGCACACCACCTTCGTCACCGAAGGCGCGGTGGTGTGCAGTTTCCTGCCGCGCCCGCTCGAAGAAGACGAAGACGCGCTGCGCGTCCCGTTCTTCCATCGCAATACCGACTACGACGAGTTCATCTTTTATCATGACGGCGATTTTTTCAGCAAGGACAACATCAAAGCCGGCATGGCGACGCTGCATCCGCGCGGAATTCATCATGGGCCGCATCCCAAGGCGCTCGCCAATCAGAAAAAGAAGACGCATACCGACGAATACGCGGTGATGCTGGATGGCCTGAATCCGATTCACGTTCTGCCCGCGGGCGAGGATGTAGAATGGAAGGACTATTGGGCCAGTTGGATGGAAAAGAAACCGGTGGAGACGCGCTGATTGACAGTTGATCCTTGTTCCACGGATTATCCCAGCGTCTACAAGCTTCTGATCGGCTCGGTGGTTCCCCGTCCGATCGCGTTTGTGTCCACTGTCAGCCAGGAAGGCGCGTTCAACGCGGCGCCGTTCAGCTTTTTCACTGTCGCCAGCTCGCACCCGCCGGTTCTAGTTTTCAACGTCGCTCTTCGCGCGAACCCGGATCCTCGCAAAGACACTTTGCGCAATATTACGACCGCCCGCGAATTTGTAGTGAACGTCGTATCCGAAGAGTTCGGGCAGAAGATGAATCTATGCTCGGGCGATTATCCGCCTGACGTCGATGAGTTTCAGGTCTCCGGCCTCACGGCGATTCCGAGCGACCTGGTGAAAGCGCCGCGTGTGGCCGAATCCCATATCAACATGGAGTGCCGGCTGCTTTACACCATCTCGATGAGCGGGCTGGTGGGCGGAGGAAACCTGGTGCTGGGCGAGGTGATCCGGTTCCACATCGACGACGCGTACTTCAACAATTATCGGATCGACCAGGATAAGCTGCTCGCCATCGGCCGCATGGCGGGCAACAGCTATATACGCACCGAAGACCGCTTCGATATGATCCGTCCAGCTTGACGGCATTTCGAATAGCGCCAAGCGTCGGCAGGAGTGCCGGCGCGGAACGCTGAAGCGTGCGCCACAAGGCTCGGTCCTCGTGCTGCCTTCTTACGCCGTTACCGGCGCCGCGCTGGCTGCGCGAAAATTGCTGATCTCGCCGATCTCATCCGCGCTCAGCCGGAACTCCGCCGCGCCGATCACGCCATCCACTTGCTTGGCTGACCGCACGCCGACAATTGCGCCCGTCACCGCCGGGTGCCGCAGCGTCCACGCGATGGCCACCTCGCCAGCCGTCCTTCCATGGCGCCTGCCGATGGTCCCCAGCAGCCCCGCCAGTTCCAGGTTGCGCGAAAGCAGCGGCTCCTGGAAATTGGGCGTGCGCTGCCGGAAGTCGTCGGCGGGCATGGCGGCGATGCGCTCGCGCGTCATGGTGCCGCTCAGCAGTCCGGATTTCATCGGCGAGTAAACGATTACCCCGATGTTGTTGGCCTGCGCATATGGCAGAATCTCTTTCTCAATCTCAGGCGAAATGATGGAATACGGCGGCTGGAGCGACGCGATGGGTGCAATGGCTTGCGCCCGCCGCATCTGTTGCACATTGAAATTCGACACCCCGATGTGCCGCACCTTGCCTTGCTGCTGGAGCTTGGCCATCATGGTCCAGGCCGCTTCAATCCAGTGGTCCGGTTCGGGCCGGTGGATCTGATACAGATCGATGACATCCAGCTTCAGGCGCTTCAGGCTCTGCTCCACTTCTTTGCGTATGGACTCGGGCTCGATGGTCCGGACTGGCTCGCGCTTTTCATCCCATACAATTCCGCACTTGGTGAAAACCAGCGGCTTTTGGGCCCGCCCGGTGAGCGCCCGCGCCACCACTTCCTCGGAATGCCCCAGGCCATAGATGGCCGCCGTGTCAATCCAGTTGATGCCTTTGTCCAGTGCGGCGCGAATGGCGTCCACCGATTCGTTATCGTCCTGCGCGCCCCAGGCGAACTGCCAGCCTCCGCCGCCCATGGCCCACGCGCCCACGCCGATGGGCGTGATTTCCAAATCGCTTGCACCCAGCTTTTTCTTCTGCATTTCCCTATTTTGTCAGTTTCAGAAGAGTCGATCACGCGCCGCAGGCGTTTTCGGTTTCGTGGCTGGCCCAGCGCCGGACGATGCCGCAGACGGCCGCGGTGAACTCCTCGATATCCGTGGGCTTTTGTATGAATTCTCGCGCTCCCAGCTCCAATACACGGGCGCGCTCCGCGTCGTTCAACGAGGAACTAAAGACCACCACCGGCGTGTCGAGTGATTTCCACTGCTCCAGCAGCGCCGGGCCGGTGATGCGGGGAATATTCAGGTCCAAAATGATCAATGCAGGCCGAAAATCAGCATCGCTCAGCATGGTGACCGCCTGCTCCCCATCCCGCGCTATATGCAGGTTTACCGGCACGGAAGCTTCCGCCAGAATCTGGCGGATGAGTACAGCGTCGCCGGCGTTATCCTCCACCAAAAGAATCTCCACTCTTTGCATATTATTGCACTCAACTTTGTTGGGACTCCTCTTGGCACATTCCGTTACGTGAGAAACGGCCAACGGAACGCGCACAATGTACCAGACAGGCGTGTAACTTAAGTGAGAAATCCGCTATTGAAGCCGCTGGTAGCCCTTGCGTCGGGTATCGTCCTGGCACGATTTATCTCATTTCGGATCTATGACTTCTGGACTCTGCCTGTACTCGGCGTGCTCACCTTGGTTGCCTGGAAAGGCTCCAAACGAGCCTTGCCGGTCTGTTCCACGCTCGTGCTATTTTTTTGCGGCGCGTTTCTGAGTGTCTTGTACCGGCCCCGTAGCGCGCCTGCAATCGACGCGGGAGCTCGCGAAACGGTGATCCTGGATGGCTGTGTGGTCACTCCGTCGGCTTTCTCCGAAGGGCGCGACCAATTTGTCCTTGAGCTGGCGCCCAAAGCCAGGATCCGAACCAGCGTTACGATTCGCGACCACGAGACACCTCCCGATCTGGCTTACGGACAACTCGTCGAGGTGGAAGCCAGGGTGCGCCGCATCCGCAATTTCCAAAACCCGGGCGAGTTCGATTACGAAGGCTTTTCGGCCCGGAGCGATATTTATTGGACGGCCGCCGCCACTGGCGCGGGCTCGGTGCTGGTGAAACCCGGCCGCTGCGGATCGCGCTTCTTGGCCGCTGTCTTCGCCCTGCGCACGGGTGCGTTGCGTCGCATCGAGCGCCTCTACGCAGGCAACCCCTATGCGATTGGCATGATGGAGGCCACGCTCATCGGTGAATCCAGCCGCATGGAGCGGCTGTGGACCGATCATTTCCGCCGCACCGGCACCTACCATATGCTGGTGATCGACGGTCTGCATATCACGATCCTGGCGGCTTTCCTGCTGTTGCTGCTGCGGCTTTGTTTTCTGCCTGAAATCACCGCGCTGGCCATCACTGCGTCCGCCGCCTGGATCTATGCGCTGGTTTCCGGATGGAACGCGCCTGCGATCCGCGCCGCGGGCGGATTCACGCTCTACGTGGCCGCGCGCTACTTCTATCGGCGTGGCCGTTTGCTGAATCTGCTGGCCGCGGTTGCCATTGTCTACTTGATTTACGACCCCAGCCAAATCTTCGAAGCCGGCTTTCAAATGTCGTTCTTATCGGTAGCCGCCATCGGGCTGCTTGCCATCCGGTATTAGAAGGCACCTCGACGCTTTACACGCGCGGCCTGGTGGGAATCACTCAACCCAGCCGCGTCCCCCGCCTTCCGCCGCGCGCCGCACAGTTCCGATTAGAGCTGCGCCTGCTGGCGGAAACAGCCTGCCACTACGTCCCCCTCCCGCGCGGTTGGTGGGCGCGGGCCTTCGCGTTCGCGGCGCGCTTCTTCTTCTACGCGTACGAGCTGGCAGTCATCTCGGCCGCCATACAGATCGGCCTCGCACTGCCGATGGCGATTTACTTCCACCGCATCTCGCTCACCGGCATTTCAGCGAACATCCTGGTGGTTCCGCTGCTGGCGCTGGTGGTGCCGTTGGGCTTCCTCGCGGTTTTCACTATGTGGCATGCGCCCGCCGCGATCGCCGGCGCGCTGCTCGGAGCGGGCGAGCACATTGCGGAGTGGCACACGCGTATTGAGCCGGACTGGCGCGTGCTGGTCCCGCCGCTCTGGCTGGCGATTCTCTTTACCGCCGCGCTTCTCCTGCTGGCGTTTGCGATGCGCCGGTCACTTCGCTCGTCTCTGGCCGCGCTCGCGGGCGTGCTGCTGCTCTTCGCGCTAATCTTCTGGCATCCTTTCCCGCCGGCCATCCATCGCCGGCGAACTGGAGCTGACGGCGATCGATGTCGGACAGGGCGATAGCCTGCTGATTTGCTTCCCGGATTCCAAGCTGATGCTGGTCGACGGCGGCGGCGTGTTGTCCTTCGGCCCGCGCCCGGCTTCTCATCTCGACATCGGCGAAGATGTTGTGTCGCCTTATCTCTGGAGCCGCTCCATCCGCAAAATCGACGTTGTGGCGCTGACGCATGCCCATGACGACCACGCCGGCGGGCTGCCCGCCATCATCGAGAATTTCCACCCCTCCGAGCTTTGGACCGGTGCCACTCCCGCCAGCCCAGCCTGGTCCGCGGTGCGCGACAAGGCCCGCGCCGAGAATGTGAAGATTCTCGCGCTCACAAGCGGAAAAACTTTCGACTTCGGAGGCGCGCGCATCGAAGTAATCTCTCCGCCCGCCGATTATCATCCCGGCGCCATGCCCGCGAATGACGACTCGCTAGGTCTCCGCATCACCTACGGCCAGCGCTCGCTGCTGCTCACCGGCGACATGGAAAAGCCCATGGAACGGCGCGCTCTCCTCGATGGCGAGCCGCTTCGCGCCGACATTCTCAAGGTTGGGCATCATGGCAGCAACACCTCCAGCATCGATCCGTTTCTGGACGCGGTATCGCCGATGTTCGCCATCATCTCGGACGGTTTTGAAAACTCATTCCACCATCCGCATCCCAAAGTGCTGGAGCGCCTCCGTGAGCACCGGGCCGGATCTTGCGCACCGATCTGAATGGCCTGGTCACCGTTCGCACCGACGGACGGCGCATCTCCGTGGAAACTTTCCACTGATGCTGGCATCGCAACGTATGTATTTCCGCAGTCTACCTGGATTCTTTCTGATCTAGGGCCCCGCTGACGCCGCGCCTGTGCGTCGCGATACCCAAGCCTGGGCACAAAAGTATTGGTACTATAAAATCACCTGAGGTCGAACAACATGGCATTCCCCCGTTGGCTCCTGGGCACCCTTCTAGTGGTTAGCCCTCTCCCTGTCACCCTCTCCGCGCAATCCGAGGCGGACGTTAATGCGAGCCTGAAGAAGTTTACCCAGGTCTATGAAGCGGTGGAGAGCAACTTCGCCGACAAGGTGGATGCCGGACAACACGGTGTTTAAGGGCGCGATCCCCAACATGCTTCGCACGCTCGATCCGCATTCGAATTTCTTCGATCCGAAAGCCTACGAGCTGATGCGCGAGGGGCAGTCCGGCCACTATTTCGGCGTCGGAATGTACGTCGGCTCGCCCGAAGGCAAAGTGATCGTGATGTATCCGTTCGTCAACTCTCCGGCCTACCGCGCCGGTCTGCAGCCGGGAGACCAGATCATCGCCGTGGACGACAACGATACCGAGCATGCCACGGTGTCGCAAGTTTCCGGGATGCTGAAGGGCCCCAAAGGGACGCCCGTTACCATCACCGTGCGGCGCGCCGGCCATGCCGAGCCGATGCATTTTTCCCTGGTTCGCGACAACGTTCCGCGCGGCACCGTGAATTACGCTTTCTGGCTGCGTCCGGGCATTGCCTACATGCGGGTGGAAGCGTTCAACGAAACCACCAGCCATGAAGTGGATCAGGCGCTGGCGCATTTCCCGGAAAGCGCCATCGACGGCCTGATTCTCGACCTGCGCGATAATCCAGGCGGGCTGGTCCAGGAGGCCGTGAATGTGGCCGACCGGTTCCTTCAGAAGGGCCAGCTCATCGTTTCGCATCACGGGCGCGCGTCGGCTGAAACCAAGTTCATCGCCAAGCGCGGCGAGCGCGGACGCCAATACCCGATCGTAGTATTGGTCAACCGCGGCACCGCTTCCGCGGCCGAGATTCTGACCGGCGCGTTGCAGGATCACGATCGCGCCTGGGTTTTCGGCGAGCCACCTTCGGCAAAGGCTTGGTGCAGGCGCCCTTCCCGCTCTCCGGCAACAGCGCTCTGCTGCTGACCATCGCGAAATACTACACGCCCAGCGGCCGTCTGATCCAGCGCGACTATGAACACACCGGCCTGTTCGAATACCTGAGCCGGGAGGACGGCAAGATCAATCTCAAGGACATGAAGAAGACCGACGGCGGCCGCGTGGTGTATGGAGGCGACGGCATCAATCCCGATGAGAAATACGATACACCCAAGATGACCCCGCTCGAAGCCCAGCTGAGCGACGAGCTGATTTACTTCTTCTACGCTCCACAATACTTCGCGGCTCATCCCACGCCCATGACCAAGGACTGGGTGGCGGACGACGCGACGCTGGCTGACTTCCGCGCCTTCGCGGCGAAACGCGGCGTCGTCTTCACCCCCGCCGAGTTCGATCACGACCAGGCCTGGATTCGCGATCGCCTGCGTGAAGAGCTGTTTATTACGGCTTTCAGCAAACACGACTCGGAGCGCCTGGCGTTCCAGAACGATCCGGAAGTTCTCAAAGGCATGGGCTCGCTGCCCGCTTCCAAGGCGATGCTGGACCACGTGCGCGAGGTTCTTACGGCCAAGAAGGTAGCGTCCGCCGCAACTCCGGTGCACGCGCAGTAGGCGATCCCCCGGGGCGGTCATCCGCTGGTTCGATTGCAGCGATTTGAGCCGGCGGCCGCTCAGGTGTTGACCTCACCTCAAGGCGTAAGATTGGGTTTATCATGAGCTGCTTCGCCACCGCTCCCGCACTTGCCGCGATCGGCCTTGCGAATGCGTGGTTGGCTTGCGCGCAAGCATCGGCCGAGAGTACAACGCCTCGCAAATTCGAAGTCGCCTCCATCAAGCCCAGTCAGTCGGACAACGGCCCTTTCGGGATACGTCCTGCGCCCGGAGGCGAGCGCTATGTAGCTTCCCACGTCACGTTGAAGCTATTAATTACGGTGGCGTATCGGATCAAGGCCGATGAGGTGGCGGGAGGACCGGCCTGGATGGATAGCGAACTCTACGATATGAACGCGAAAGCCGAGCGGCCATCCAGTATCGAAGAACTGCACGCCATGCTTCAGGATCTTCTGGGCGACCGATTCAAGCTTCGGTTTCATCGCGAGAACAAGGAACTTCCCATCTATGCGCTGACGGTGGACCAAGGTGGTCCCAAGTTGAAGCCCGATGAGGCGCACAGCGGCGGCGATCCCTGGATTGAACCGAAGGCCGATTTTGACAGCGCCAATGGATGGGTGAAGAACACGTGGCACGCCACATTCGCTTCCATGGATTTTTTTGCGTGGCGGCTTTCGGCCATGATGGATCGGCCCGTGGTGAACCAAACCAATCTCCAGGGAAGCTATGATTTCGATCTGGCGTTTACGCAAGAACTGGCTCCGCGGCCGTCCGATGCGCCCGCCGGGGCCGTCTTCCTGGGAGGAGGGCCGGCCGACCTTTCCAATTCCACGATTGCCGAGGCGATTCGGCAACAGTTAGGGCTAAAGCTGGAACGTCAAAAAGGTCCCGTGGAAATCCTGGTGATCGATCAGGCGGAAAAGCCCGCCGGGAACTGACCAATCCGGAAGTAACAATTGACACGTTCTTCGTTCAGCCTGTACACTCAAATTGCAATCTCGGCATAGGTTTCACGCCGAAGCTTGCCACGTTCTCGTCTTTTCCTCCGATTGGAAACTAGGTCCCCCGTTGGACGTCGATCGAATTCTCTTACTAGAGAATCCTAGAGCGTTCGTCTTTGCGGACGCGGAGGGGAAGAATGACGAACGTGAGCGGCTGGATCGCCATCGCCGGCGCCTTCGGGCAACTGGCTCTAGCGGCGCCCCAACCATCGCTTGCACAGCACGAAGTCCTGCAAAAATATTGCGCCACTTGCCACAGCGAGCGAGCCAAGACTGCCGGCCTGGTTTTAAGCAACGCCGATCTCGCACACATCCCCGATAACGCCGAGATTTGGGAAAAGGTAGTCCGCAAGCTGCGGGCGGGCGCGATGCCTCCGCACGGAGCGCCGCGTCCTGACCGCGCCACGTTGGACGGCTTGGCGTCCTGGCTCGAAACCACTCTGGATGAAGCCGCGCGCAATCCCAACCCCGGCCCGGCGATTCTGCGCCGCCTGAATCGCGCGGAGTACGCCGCGGTCGTCCGCGACATCCTTGCTCTGGACGTGGACGTTTCTTCGCTTCTGCCGGCGGACGACGCCAATCACGGCTTCGATAATATGGCCGATTCGCTGCGTATCTCTCCGGCGTTGCTGGATGGATATTTGTCGGCCTCGGCAAAAGTAAGCCGCGCGGCGGTGGGCGATCCCACAATCACGCCGGGGTTCACGACTTATACGGTCCGTCCTGACCTAGGCCAAGACGCGCATGTCGAAGGCCTTCCGCTCGGCACCCGAGGCGGCATGCTGGTGGCGCACAACTTTCCCCTGGATGGCGACTATGTGTTCAAGCCCAGACTCGCTCTGAACACGTCGGCCAAAGTACGAGGACTGGATTTTGAAAACACATTCCTGATCACCGTGGACGGCGTCAAGGTGCACGAAGTCAAGTTAGGAGGAGCGGCCGATGAGGACGCCGCGGCTATAAGTCCGCCCGCATCGGAAGCGGCCATTCTGGCGCGCCTGAAAACCAGTGTCCATGTGAGCGCCGGGCCGCACGTGGTGGGCATCACGTTTCTCAAGAAGACTTCCGCGCTCACCGACGGAATCATGCAGCCGTTCCAGCGCAGCAATTTCGATACGCAGGAGCAGCGAGGCTTGCCGTTTGTGGAATCCATCAGTATCGGCGGCCCTTTTGATGCCACTGGTGCGGGCGATACGCCCAGCCGCCGCCGGATTTTCGTTTGCCGGCCCCAGAAGCAATCCGATGAAATCCCGTGCGCGAAGAAGATTCTAGCGGTGATTGTGCGGCGCGCTTACCGGCGGCCGCTAACGGCTGCGGATATCGAGGTTCCACTGAGTTTCTTCCAATCGGGCAGGAATGCCGCGGGTTCCGTCGACGCTTTCGAGGCTGGAATCGAGACCGCGCTGCGCTTCATCCTCACCAGCCCCGAGTTTTTGTTTCGCGTGGAAACCGATCCCGCCAGCGTCGCGCCGGGCTCGGTATATCGCGTCAGCGATCTGGAGCTGGCATCGCGCCTGTCGTTCTTTCTATGGAGCAGCATTCCCGATGACGAACTGATCGACAGTGGCGGCGCACGGCAAGCTGCACGAACCGGCCGATGCTGGAGCAGCAGGTGCGGCGGATGCTGGCCGATCCCGCGTTCTCAAGCGCTCTCCACGAATTTCGCCGCGCAGTGGCTGTATCTGCGTAATCTATCCGGCGCGAGCCGCGATTTGAAGGCGTTCCCGAATTTCGACGACAACCTGCGGGAAGGCTTTCGCAATGAAACCGAGCTGTTTTTCGACAGCATCGTGAGGGAAGATCGCAGCGCGCTCGATCTGCTGAGCGCGGACTATACATTCGTGAACGAGCGTCTGGCGAAGCATTACGGAATTCCGGGCGTGGAGGGAGATTACTTCCGGCGCGTCACGCTGCCCGGCGACGAACGCCGAGGACTGCTGGGACAGGGAAGCATTCTTGACCGTGACCTCCTATGCCACCAGAACCTCGCCGGTACTGCGCGGAAAATGGCTGCTCGAAAATATTCTTGGGACGCCGGTGCCGCCGCCGCCGCCCAACGTTCCGGCGCTCGCGGAGAATCACGCTGGCGCCGCGCCGCGCTCGGTTCGCGAGCGCATGGAGCAGCATCGCAAGAATCCCGCCTGCGCGGTCTGCCACAACATCATGGACCCGCTCGGATTTTGCGCTGGAGAATTTCGACGCGACCGGCGCATGGCGCGACCGCAGACTGAAGCCGGCACGCCGGTGGACGCATCCGGCGTACTGGTGGACGGCTCTAAAGTGGATGGCCCGGTGAGCTTGCGAAACGCACTGCTGAGCCGTCCCAAGATGTTCGTTGGCAACCATGACCGAAAAGCTGATGACCTACGCGTTGGGGCGCGGCTTGGAGTATTACGACATGCCCGCGATTCGCCAGATCGTCCGCGAGTCGTCGGCCAGCGATTATCGGTTTTCATCCATTATTTTGGGGATCGTCGGAAAGCACCCCGTTCGAAATGAGACGAAAAGAAACCAAGCTCGAACCCGCGGCCAATACCGCGCGGCGAGCCGATTGAAGGAGATGATACCTATGGACACCGTTTTGAAGAAGCACCTGCCGCGGCGCACGTTTCTGCGCGGCTTGGGCGTCTCGTTGGCTTTACCGCTGCTGGATTCCATGGTTCCCGCGCTGACCGCGCAAAGCCTGACCGCGGCGAAACCGGTCCGGCGCTTGGGATTCGTCTATGTTCCGCACGGCATGATCATGGATCAATTCACTCCTTCGGCCGAAGGCGCGGGCTTTGCGTTCACGCCGATTCTGCGCCCGCTCGAGACAGTTTCGCGATCGCGTGACGGTGGTGAGCGGCTTGGAACACAAGTCAGCCGATTATGGCGGCGTTCACTCGCTGAGCCCGCCCACCTGGCTGAGCGGCGTGCGGCCGGCCGGCAAAGAGGGCGACATTCGCGCCGGCACTACGGTGGACCAGATTGCCGCCGAGAAGATCGGCCAGGGAACGCAGTTTCCATCGCTCGAACTGGCCACCGAAGACCACGCCGGCTTGATCGGCGCTTGCGATGGCGGCTATAGCTGCACCTACATCAATACGATTTCCTGGCGCACTCCCACCACGCCTCTGCCGATGGAGATCAATCCGCGCGTGGTGTTCGAGCGCTTGTTTGGCGACGGCGGATCGACCGAGCAACGCCAGGCCCGCATGCGGCAGGACCGAAGCATTCTGGACGCGGTCGCGCAGCAGGCCAACCGGTTGGGCGCGACGCTGCCGGCGGCCGATCGCGTTACCATGAGCGATTATCTCGACAACGTTCGCGAGATCGAACGGCGCATCCAATTGGCCGAAAAACAGTCCGGCCTGCAGACCGATCTTCCAGCGGCTCCCGTCGGGATTCCGGAATCGTTTGAAGAACACATCAAGCTGATGTTCGACCTGCAGGTGGTTGCGTTTCAGACCGATCTGACGCGCGTTTCCACCTACATGCTGGCGCGGGAACTGAGCCAGCGGACGTATCCACAGGTGAATTGCAACGATCCGCATCACTCCGTTTCGCATCACCAGAACGATCCGGTGAAGCTTGCCGCGCTCACGCGGCTGCAGAACTTCCACATGCAGTTGTTCGCGTATTACCTGGACAAGCTGCGCTCAACGCCGGATGGCGATGGAACGTTGCTCGATCACTCCATGATTCTTTACGGCAGCAACATGAGCAACAGCAATCTGCATAATCATTTTCCGCTGCCGGTGTTGCTGGTGGGCGGAGCCGGCGGGACGGCTGGCCGGAAACCGCCACTTGAAATATACCGACCACACGCCGATGACGAACCTGTTGATGAGCATGCTTGGCAAGCTGGATATTCCGATGGAACATCTCGGCGACAGCAGCGGAACGCTCGCGGAGTTGTGAGAACGCTCGTGACCAAACTGCTGTTGGCATCGGTAGCCCTCTGCGCCTTGCTGCGCGCGGGCGAGTCCGCGGATCAATTATTGCTGCAAGCCGTCGAAGGCGGGCGATTCTGTCGCTGTTGCCCGGCTATTGAAAGCGAAGGCCAATGCGAACGCGGCCGATCCGGATGGGACCACGGCTTTGGAATGGGCCGCACACCGCAACGATGTGAAGATGGTGACACTGCTGATTCACGCGGGCGCCAAAGCAAACGCCGTGAATTCCTATAAAGCCTCGCCACTGTCGGAGGCGGCGGAGAATGGCAACGCAGTCATCATCGAGGAACTGCTAAAGGCCGGCGCGGACCCCAACGCGCTTTCGTCCGAGGGCGAGCCTCCGCTGCTGACAGCAGCTCGTTCCGGCAATGCCGGCGCGGTGCTGGCTTTGCTGCAACACGGCGCGGACGTGAATGCGAAAGACGGATGGAAGGGCCAGACGGCGCTGATGTGGGCTGCGGCGCTGAATAATGTGGCTGTGGTGAAGGTGCTGATCCAACACGGAGCGGATGTGAATGCTCGCTCCACGCTGTGGCCGCCCGAAGTGCCGAGGCCGGCGAACGGCAACATCGTTTCGAAGCGGCCGAGGGGCGGTCTGACGGCGCTGCTCTACGCTTCTCGCGAAGGCGCGCTCGATTCGGTGCGCGAGTTGGCGGCGGCTCACTCTGATTTGAATCTCACGGAGCCGGATGGAACCAACGCGCTGGTGATGGCCATCATCAACGCCCATTACGATCTGGCGGCGTTCCTGCTCGACGCAGGCGCCGATCCCAATATTGCAGACAAGTACGGGCGGACCGCGCTTTACGCGGCGGTGGATATGAACACGCTGGATACTACCGGAACGCGCCCTCCGCCGCCGGCCACCGATCGTCTGGACCCGCCTCAAATGATTAGCGCGCTGCTCGCGCATGGAGCCAATCCAAACGCCCGGTTGAAGGAGGCCACTCCCGGCCGTGCCATCTCCGATGATCCTGACCCAATTTTGCGCGGTGGGACCACGCCCTTCCTGCGCGCGGCGAAAACGGGTGATGTCACAAGCATGCGCTTGTTGCTCAAGGCCGGCGCCGATCCGCTGCTCGGCTCACGATACGGGACCACTCCGTTGATGGCTGCCTCGGGAGTGGGTTCCGAGTACGGCGGAAATTTTTCTCCTGAGCACCAGTCGCTGGAAGCGGTGAAACTTTGTCTGTCCCTTGGCGCGGATGTGAATGCCGCGAACATGAACGGGCTTACTGCACTCCATGGGGCGGCCGCTCGCGGTGCCGATCAGATCGCGCACTTGCTGGTGGAAAAGGGCGCACGATTGGACGTTAAGGACAAAAAAGGCCGCACGCCGCTGGACATTGCGATGGGCCAAGATGCGGTGAAAAATCCGGGCTACCCGAGCACCGCGGCGCTATTGCGCAAACTGATGGCAACCGCGCAAGTAAGCAGGGCGCAGCCATGAGCCGGACCACCGCAATTCGAGCTGCTGCGGCGGCGCTGGCATTGCTGGGCGTGTGGGCCGCCCGCACGCAAACGCAACAGACGGCGCTCCCAGCATCTCAGCTCCCACCTATTCACAAACTCAAAGACGACCTGTATGAGATCGAAGGAACGTCGCACGGCTCCAATGACGTCGGAAACGTAGCCGTCTACATCACAGGCGACGGCGTGATTCTGGTGGACGACCGTTTCGACCGCGATCACGAGCCGATCCTGGCACTGGTCAAGAGCGTCACCGATCAGCCCATCAAGTACATCATCAACACCCACCACCATGGCGATCACACCGGCGGCAACGCCCAGTTCCTGCCAACGGCCGAGATTGTGGCGCAGATCAATGCTCGCAAGCACATGATCGATGGGCACATGCCCGGTCCGCCTCCCATTGTCTTTCGCGATGAGGCGGATATCTACCTGGGCGGCAAGGAGGTTCGAGCCATCTATAACGGACGCGGACATACCGACGGCGACATCGTCGTCTATTTTCCCGCTGAGCGAACCGTGCACTTGGGCGATCTGATGGCCGGGACCAACGGCGTCAGCAATCCTACGATGGATTACGCCAATGGCGCGAGTATCGGCGATTGGCCCGGCACGCTCGATAAAGTACTAAAACTCGATTTCGACACTGTGATCCCCGGCCATGGCGCGGTGACGAACAAGGCCGGCCTGCTGGCGCATCGCAACAAAGTTGCGGCCATTGTGAAGCGTGTGAGCGTCATGATTCGGCACGGAAAATCCAAGGATGAAGTTGGCCAGGTTCTGCTCCAAGAGTTTGAATGGAAGCCGATTAACATGGCGGGACTGGATGGAATGATGGCCGAGTTGAAGGGTCGGGAAAACTAATTCGTACGAGGTACATTAAGTTAGTAAACAAAGTATTGACAAGCGAGTTTCCTTGATCGATACTTAAGCAACCCTCGAATTGATCTCTCGCGCTTGGTAAGAGTTTTTGTAGCGCTCCGTCTGGTTTCAATTCCTCCGTAGGGCCTGTGGATGTCCTCTGTTGAACGTCAACAGATGCGCATCCGGATCTACTCCAAGAAGAGCAAAAGCGTAGGCGCGCCAGCTTGCCGTTGCCGGACTCCGTGGTGAACGGAGCGTGTGGCGTCATTGTCGACGGGCTCGTTTGTTTCCAAAGAATTTCCAGGGGTGGATTGAATGAAATCTAGTTATCGAACACAATCTTGCGTGAACGGGAGCTCTGCCTATGGCATCCGAGCGCTGGCCGTTCTCGCGTTTCTTCTTTGTCTGCTCGGTGTTTCGGCCTGGGCGCAATCGCTAGCCGGTTTATCGGCGCTGAACGGCACCATTCGCGATTCATCCGGCGCCTCGGTGAGCGACGCGGTAGTAACCGTAGCCAACCCCAGCCTCGGCATCGAACGAAAGCTGAGTTTCGAACGCGGAAGGTTATTTCTCGGCTGTCTCGCTGCCGCCCTCTTCGGGCTGGGAAGTGACTGTGGAGAAGCCCGGTTTTGCGAAATCCGTGGTGGGCAACATTCAACTGAGCGTCGGACAAAACCTCAGCCTTCCATTGCAGTTGAATGTGGCGGAACAAACCCAGACGATCAACGTCTCGGCCACGGCGCCATTGGTGGATCAAACCAAATCCGGCGTGTCGCAAGTGGTGAACAACCAGCAGATCAATAACCTGCCCACCAATGGCCGCCGCGCGGACCAATTCGCGCTGCTGACGCCTGGCGTCACAACCGACGGCACAGCCGGCGAGGTGACATTTCGAGGCATCCCCGGCGGCAACGAGTTTCTGCAGGATGGCAACGACGTCACGCAGCAGTGGGGTATCGACGCTCCCGGCGGCGCGGCCGTAGCCTCCAACATCAGCCAGGATGCCGTCCAGGAATTCCAGGTGCAGACCGACGGATACAGCGCCGAATTCGGGCGCGCCGTGGGAGGCATCATCAATACGGTAGTCAAGAGCGGAACGAACGAATTTCATGGCTCGGCCTACTGGTACTTCCGGAACCGAACCCTGGAAGCCCAGGACCGCTATGCCACCGTCAATCCTCCCGAATGGCGCCATCAGGCCGGCGGCACCATCGGCGGACCCATCATCAAAGACAAGCTGTTTTTCTTCGGAAACGTCGAGATCACCCGGCGTAATTTCCCGCTGGCCGATTCCATCGTGAATCCGCAGTTCTATTCGGGCAGCACCTACGTCGGCCAGTGCGGAGCGCCGGCCACCGCGGCACAGTGCGCGGCCGCGCAGGCTTACTTCGGAAGATTCTTTCAAACTGTGGATCGCTCCTTGTCGCAGAATCTGGGACTGCTCAAAGTAGATTGGCGACCCACCGACAAGAACAGCGTTACGGCCAGTTTCAACCTCATGAACTTTACCTCGCCCAATGGAGCCGTGACGGATGTGACGGCCACCGACGGCAGCGGCGTCGGCTCCAACGGGAATCAGACCGCGCACGCCCGGACCGCCAGTCTTTCCGATACTTATCTGTTCTCCAGTACTCGATGGTGAATGAAGCGCGCTTCGGCTGGTTCAAGGATCGCCGCGGCCAGGACATCAACAACCAACTGGCGCCGCCGGATGGGCTGCTGTCCGGCTTGACCGTGCAGGGCCAAGGCAATTTGGGCGTCAGTATCAACATGCCGAACGTCCAGCCTACCGAGGACCGCTTCCAGTACTGCCGACAATGTCTCCTGGACTAAAGGCGCGCACCAGTTCAAGTTCGGTTTCGACATTGCGGACTTGCGCGACACCGAAGACGCGCTGTTCAACGGACCGGGTCAATATATCTACAGCTCGATCACCGCTTTTGCCCAGGACTTCAGCGGGCCGTTTACACGGCAAACACTGGCAGACATACACGCAGTCGTTCGGACCCTTCCTCACCCACGCTTCGGTGATCAACTATGCGCTGTTCGCTCAAGATGCAGTGGCGCGTCACTCGCAACCTCACACTGAATTATGGCCTGCGATATGAGTACAGCACCTACACCCAGCCGCCCGACCAATCCGGACTATCCCCAGACCGGACATCTGAACCAGCCGGGCGACAATTTTGCTCCGCGCATTGGCGCTGGCTTATTCTTTCAATCATGACCGGACGGTGGTTCGCGCTGGTTACGGAATCTTCTATGCGCGGCTGCCTTCGGCCAGCGTGATCCGTTTGCAGCAGCGCAATGGTGTCATTCAAAAGACCGGAACTCTGAACGGGAGCAACCCGGCGCAGCTTGCCGCAGGTCCAATTTTTCCCGAGCGGTTGCCATCCTTGGCCGGCGCGGTGGGTCTGACGAACGTGACGTTCGCGGCGCCGAATCTGAAGACGCCATATACGGAGCAAGCCGATCTTTCCGTTGAGCAGGCTCTTAGCAGCAAAACCGTTCTCACCGTGTCCTACATGCACAGCCGCGGATACCAGTTCATTTCGCGCGAGGATCTCAACCTCGGGCCGGCCACCGGCACGGCCACTTACGCGATCGACAATGCAGCCGGACAGCCGGTTAGCTCGTTCACAACTGCCACTTACCTGGCCGCGAATCGAATCGATCCCCGCTACGCCAGCATCATCTATCTCAGCAACCGGGGACGCTTATGGTACGACGGAATGACCGTTTCGCTGCGGCAACGCGCTTCCAGCTGGGCCGAAGGCACGCTGGCATATACGTGGTCGCACGCGCTGGACGAAAATCAGGGCGCCAGCGCCGACAACATCTACTTCACCGATCCCCCGGATACCACCTACAACGGAAACTATCAGGCGCAGAAAGGCGACTCCGTGCTCGACCAACGCCAGCGCCTGGTAGCCAGCGCTATCCTTTACACGCCACGCAAGGATTTCGGATCGAAGATCACAAACGCCGCGCTCAATGGATGGCAGCTCTCGCTGATTGAAACCGCGGCCACGCCGCAGTATGTTGATCCGCTGCTGCTGGTGGGGAGCGGGCTGAAAGGCTTGGCATCCAACACCACCATTAACGGAATGGTGACGCCATTCGGAGCTCCGGGCCGCGTTCCCTTCCTGTCGCGAACCAGCATTCCATTGGGCGACACCATCAACACCGACGCTCGATTGACCAAGCGATTCAACATGTCTCGCGAAGGCATGAACGTGTGGCTGGCGTTTGAGGTCTTTAACGTATTCAACTACATCACCAACACGTCGGTGAATCAGTTTGCGTACGTTGCGAATGGCAATGTCATTTCGCCTCTTCCCGGCGTCGGAGTGGGGACCGCTTCCAGCGGATACCCGGACGGCACCAACGCCAGGCGCGCGCAAGTCTCGGCGCGCTTCACTTTCTAGGCGCGGTAGGTAGCTGTTTGCGACGTTGGCGCAAGAAGGTATTGTCGGGTCTCATCGGCTTGGTGTGTGTGGTGTGCTGTTCCGGCATCGCACACGCGCAGGCCCGCCGGTACGTAATCGCCGATCAGGATGCGATGGGGCCGGGAGGGTCCGATATGCGGTCCCTGATGGTCTTTTTGCAGTCGCCCGATGTAGAGCTGCTCGGCATCACGGTGGTGACCGGCGACGGGTGGCGTGATGAGGAGGTTGCTCACGCGCTCCGGTTGCTCGAACTCCTGGGCCGCACCGATGTGCGTGTTTATCCCGGCGCCAGCAATCCGTTGTGGCGAACGCGCGAGTGGACCATGCAAGCGCAGCAGGTCTACGGCAAAGTGGCCTGGTTGGGAGCGTGGCGCGAAGGGCATACCGAGTATTCATTCGATGCTTTGCCGCCATTGGAGGAAGGGCGTCCTGTTTCCAAGCCGGCCGCTGAGGACGCCGCTCACTTCATGGTGCGGATGGTTCATGAGCATCCTCATCAGGTCACGATTTATGGCGCGGGACCATTAACAAACATTGCCGTGGCGATCACATTGGACCGCCACTTCGCTGAGCTGGCCCAGGAACTGGTGATCATGGGTGGAAGCATTCGTCCTCAGACCGAGGAGAGAGAATGGGTGAACGCGCCGCGCCACGAGTTTAACTTCTGGTTTGATCCGGAAGCCGCCAGCATTACTTTGCGCGCGCCGTGGGCGAAGATCACCGAAACCACAATCGATGCGTCCATTCGAACCAGAATCGATCCGGAGGTAACGGACGCGGTTTTCAAATCGGATTCTGCCGCCGCGCAATATTTGCGGGCGTATACGCGCCGTCCCGTCGAGGGCGTCAGCCAGTTTGCCTGGGATGAGCTGGCCGCGGCCACCTGGCTGGATCCAGCCATCACCAAAACAGAGAAGGTAGTTTACGAAGACGTTAGCACCGACCACGGCGCCAACTACGGCGACACCCTCACCTGGTCCGACACGGATAAACCGGCGCTTCCGCTTCGCAAAGTGCATGTCCAGATGGAGGCGGATCTGCCGAAGCTACAGCAACTGCTGATCCGGCTGTTCTCTTCTGCGACGCCCCACGCGCACTCCGCCGTAACTGTGCAGGAGGGCTATTGAGTTTCACAGTGCCGCTCGCGATGAAGCCCCTAAAACCCGTCGATCTGCTGATTCATGACGCCGATATTGTCACGTTCGACGATGCCGGGACGGTGATCGTGGACGGCGCTATCGCTGTGGATGGCAACTCCATCGTCTGGATGGGCAAGGCACCTGACGCGCTGAAGCTATTCAAGGCGAAGAACGTCATCAAGGCCACGGGCTTGACCGCCATGCCTGGCCTTACAGACACGCACTACCACACCGGCCAGCAACTTCTTCGCGGCAAACTCGCGGCCATCAACCGCAAAGGTTCGTCGCGCAGCCCTCACTGGAAGTATTATTACGTTCCGTTTGAAAGCAGTCTGACGCCGGAGGATGTCTATTACAGCGCCATCTCCGGATACACGTCGATGATCAGCGCCGGGACTACGTGTTTTCTGGAGGCCGGCGGACCGCATCCCGATGAGATGGGCCGCGCGGCGGACGACGTGGGGATTCGCGGCAGAATCGCGCTCAGCACCATGGATACCGATGATGAAGAGCTGCCGCAAAGCTATCGGATGAGTACCGATCAAGCGCTGAAAGCAAACCAGGAGCTAGTGGAGCGCTGGCGCAAGCATCCGCGGGTAAACGCCTGGCTCTCGCTTCGCCAAATGATGGTGAACACGGAAGCGCTGCGCGTGGAGATTGCGAAGCTCGCCGAAGAGCTCGACACCGGGATTCACACTCATTTGTCGGAAGGGACCTATGAAATCGACTATTCAGTTGCGAAATATAAACTCCGTCCGCCGGCCTACCTGGAGAAAATCGGACTGTTGAGCGATCGTCTGCACTGCGCGTATTCGCCTTTGCTCACGCCCGAGGAAGTGGATCTGTACGCGAAACATGACGTATCGGTGGCGCATTGCGCGTTCAATTTCTATGGTGTGGCGCCGCACGGGTTTTCCGATATGGTGCGGAAAGAATATCCGCGTCGCGCTGGGCACGGATGGCACGGGATCCAGATGCACGCTCGATCTGTTCCAGGTGGCGCACTATGCAGTGCTGGCGCAGCATATCGTCGTGGGACTGCCTCAGTATGCGCCCGCGCCGCTGGGTTATGACCGCATGCTGAAGCTGGCAGTGAGGCACGGCGCCCGCGCCGCGCGCATGGGCGACAAGCTCGGCAGTCTTGAAGTAGGCAAGCTCGCCGATATCGTGCTGGTTTCCACCAGCGACTACGATCAATACCCCAGTGTCGATCCGGTGATCACGCTGGCGCAGAGCTGCGTGGGCCGCGACGTTCGCACCGTGATCATCGATGGGCGAATCGTGATGAAAGACCGCCAATTCCAGACCATCGATCTGGAATCCGTGCACCGCCGCGTCAACCAGCAATACGTCAGTTTGATGAATCGCTACGATCAGGCGCTCGACCGCGAAAACACACCTCGCTAGGAGAATGAAATGGACGAAACCAAAGGACTGACACGCCGCGATTTGTTCGGAAACAGCTTGATCCTGGGGGCTTCGGCTTCGCTGTTGGCATTCCAGGCGGATGGGCAAAGCGGCGGCCCGCGAGCGGTAGACCTGCTCGTTCATGGTCCCGACGTTGTGTCGTTCGATGACGCCGGAACCGTGATTTCCGATGGCGCCATCGCGGTGCAAGGGAATTCCATCGTGTGGATGGGCAAGGCCGCCGACGCCGCGCAAGCTTTTCACCGCCAAAGACACGATCAACGCGGCCGGATTGATCGCCATGCCGGGTCTCACCGATACGCACTATCACACCGCGCAGCAGTTTCTCCGCGGCGTGCAAAGAACCACGCATCGCAGAGGGCCGCATTGGAAGCGATTTCTTATTCCGTTTGAAAGCGGGCTGGAGCCGGAAGATGTCTACCATAGCGGGATCGTCGGCTACACCTCGATGATCAGCGCCGGCACCACTTGCTTTCTTGAAGCGGGAGGTCCACATCCGGACGAGATGGGGCGCGCCGCGGACGAAGTCGGCATCCGTGGCAGGATCGCGCAGAACACCTGCGACATGGACAACGATCTCCCCAAGACTCATTTGTGGAGCACGGATAAGATCCTGAAAGAGAGCGAAGCGCTAGTCAAACGCTGGGAAAAGCATCCGCGGGTCAACGCCTGGATGTCGCTGCGGCAGATCATCGTAAACACGGAACCGCTTCGCATCGAGATTTCAAAACTCGCGCAGCAGTTGGACACCGGGATTCACACGCATTTGTGCGAAGGCACCTACGAGGTGGATTTCACGGTGGAGAACTATAACCTCCGCCCGCCCGAGTATTTCGAAAAGATCGGAATCTTCAACGATCGCATGCATTGCGCGCATTCCATTTTGCTCACGCCCGAGGATGTGGATTTGTACGCGAAGCACGATGTTTCGGCGGCGCACTGCGCGTTCAATAACTACAATCTGGCGCCGCACCGTTTCTACGACATGGTCCGCAAGAATATTCGAGTGGGCTTGGGCACCGACGGGCCGGGCTCGCGCGGGACGCTGGATCTGTTCCAGGTAGCGCATTACGCGGTTCTGGGGCAGACCATCGGCTATGGGATGCCTTTCCACGCGAGCGCTCCGGTGAGTTACGAAGAGATGCTGAGATACGCCGTGCGCAACGGGGCGCGCGCTGCTCGTCTGGGTTCCCACACCGGCAGTTTAGAGGTGGGCAAGCTCGCCGATATCGTATTGGTATCGCGCGACGATTACGATCAGTATCCCAGCGCGGACCCCGCCATCACGCTGGGGCAGAATACCATCGGACATCACGTGCGGACCGTGGTGGTGGACGGCCGGGTAGTGATGAAGGATCGCCAGTTCCTGACGGTGGACATGGAGCGCATGCGGCGCCGGATGAATGAGCGATATTCCGTCATTCTCGAGCGGTTCGATAAGGCGATCGCGTGAAATTGAGGGCGCGTGCTACAAACGCAGCTTGCCGCTGATATCCATGCGGTAGACGAAAGGCCCGCCGCCGGCCGGCTGTTGGTTCTGGGTCTGCAGCACGTACTGGTGATGTACGCCGGAAATGTAGCTGTGCCTTTACTGGTGGCGCAGTCGCTCAAGCTGTCCGTGGATCAGACCGCATTTCTGATCAATGCGGACCTCTTCGCGGCCGGCATTGCCACCCTGATTCAAACACTCGGCGTCTGGCGTTTCGGAGCTCGTCTGCCGGTTATGATGGGCGCCACGTTTCTTTCGGTCTCTCCGATGATCGCCATGGGCCTGGATCCGGCCATCGGCCTGCGGGCTTTCTACGGCGCGTTGTTGGTCTCGGGCTGCGTGGCGATCATCATTGCGCCGATGATCGGAACGGTCCTGGCGCTTTTTCCGCCCGTGGTCACCGGATCGTTGATTACGCTTTTGGGCATCTCGCTGCTGGCGGTTGCCGTCAGTTGGGCTGCTGCGGGACAAACGTCGCCGCGGCCAGCCGGCTTGGGAATTTCGTTCCTGGTCTTTGTCGTCATTGTCCTGATGACCAAGTATGCGCCGCGGCGCTTGGCACAGCCTGGCGATTTTGTTTGGAATATTCGTGGGAACGCTCGCCTCCATTCCATTCGGCCTGGTTCATATTGGATCGCTCGATCAGGCTGCATGGCTCTCCGTGATTCGGCCACTGCAATTCGGATTGCCGACCTTTCAGGTGGGTGCCATCATCTCGATGACCATCGTGATGCTGGTTACGCTGGTAGAATCCACCACGGTTTTTTTGGCGCTGGCTGAAATCACGGGCAAAGATTTCCGGCGGAACGATCTGGTGCAGGCGCTTCGAGCAGACGGATTGGGAATGATTGCCGGCGGGCTATGCAACGCGTTTCCCTATACGTCGTTTTCACAAAACGTGGGACTGGTGAACGTCACGGGCGTGCGATCCCGCTTCGTGTGCGCGGCCGGCGGAGCAATTCTGATCGTTCTCGGCCTGCTTCCCAAGCTGGCGCGTCTGGTGGCGGCTGTACCGGAGGCTGTGCTGGGTGGCGCGGGTCTGGTAATGTTCGGAATGGTGGCGGCGACGGGCGTGCGCATTCTGAGCACTGTGAATTTTCATCGGGAATATAATCTATTTATCGTCGCCAGTTCTCTGGGTTTTGGCATGATACCGACTTTGGCGCCGCACTTTTTCGATCACGCTTCCTGCCTGGACGGCTCCCATCACCAACAGTGGCGTCGTGTTGGGAACCATCGTTGCCGTAGGCGTTAAACGCGCTGTTTGCGGATCGGAGGCCTGCGCGATGAACATCGCGAACCCCAAGCCCCCGGCATTCTTGCTCAATAATCGCCGTGTTTCCATCGAGGATGCGGGCGTTCAAACCACGCTTCTGGATCATATTCGCGCGCAAGGCCTGACGGGCGCCAAGGAAGGCTGCGCGGAAGGCGAGTGCGGCGCGTGCACCGTGGTTCTGGTGGCCGATCGCGAGGGCGGCAGCGAATATCGCGCCGTGAATAGCTGTTTGATGCTGGCCCCGATGGCCGCGGGCCACGAAATACTAACGGTGGAGGCGCTGGCCGCCGATGGAAAACTCTCCGAGGTGCAGCAGGCGATGGCTGCAGGCGGCGGTTCGCAATGCGGCTATTGCACGCCGGGCTTCGTGATGAGCATGTTCGCCGAGCAATACCGGCCGGGACGCTGCGGCCCTTGCGATCCGCACGAACTGGGCGGCAATCTGTGCCGCTGCACCGGATATCGGCCGATCCGCGACGCTGCATTGTCGCTCGGGCCGGCGCCGGCGGGAGAATTTCTCGATCGGCTTGTCGCAGCCCGGCGCCGCGGCTGGAAGCGATCGATTACCAAACCTCCGACGCACGATTTTCGCGCCCCGCCAGCCTCGAACAATGCCTGTCGATTCTCGCTGCCGACTCCGGAGGCGCGCTTGATTTCGGGCGGCACGGATCTGGTGGTGGAATCGAACCTGCGCGCGCGGCGCTGGCCTCACCTGGTGAGCGTGGAAGCGCATCGCGGAGCTGCGCGAGTTTTCCGAAACCGCGAACTCGATCCGGATCGGCGCGGCGCTGCCGCTGAACGAAATCGCCATGCGCTGGAGCAACGCTCCCGCAGGTGTTTCTCGAATGGCTGCGGCTGTTCGCATCGCCGCCGCTTCGCAATCGCGCGACTCTGGGCGGGAATCTCGCCACTGCGTCGCCCATCGGCGATGGAGCGCCGCTGTTGCTGGCGCTCGATGCGCAAGTGCATCTGGCGAGCGCAGCGCGGACGGCGAACCATTCCGCTGGCGTCTTCTTCACCAGCTATCGCCGCACCGTGCTCGAGCCCGGCGAGCTGATCGCGGCCGTCGAAATCCCCAAGCCGCTGCCCGAGTTCGTGCGTTTCTACAAAGTCGCCAAACGCCGCATGGACGACATCAGCACGGTGGCGGCCGCGATGGCGATGGATTGGGACGCATCGGGCAAAATCGCGCGCGCCCGGTTTGCATTTGGCGGCGTCGCGGCCATTCCGTTGCGAGCGTGTGTCGGCCGAAGAAGCGATCGTCGGTCAGCGCTGGAACGAAGCCGCGGTGGAGCGTGCGCAAGCGGTGCTCGATCGGACGCTCGCGCCGATCAGCGATCATCGCGGCTCGGCCGAATATCGGCTGGCCGTCGCGAAGAGCCTGATCGCGAAATTCCTGTGGGAGCGGCGGGAGGCAGCGGCTTGAAGATTGCCGGCCAAGCGATTCCGCATGAGAGCGCGCGCGAGCACGTCACCGGCGATGCGCTGTACACCGACGATCTGCTGCTGCGCTTTCCGCGCGCATCTGCACGCCTGGCCGGTGCTGTCGCCGCATGCGCATGCGCTGGTCAAGACGCTGGATGTCTCTGCGGCTCTATCCGAACCGGGCGTCGCCACCGTTCTTACCGCGCGCGATGTTCCAGGCGAGGGCGACTCCGGGTTCGAATCGCCACGATGAGCCGCTGTTTCCCGACCGAAGTGATGTACCACAGCCAGCCGGTGGCGTGGGTGCTGGGCGAAACGCTGGATGCGGCGCAGCGGGGCGCGTCGCGCGTCGCGGTCGAATACGAACCGCTGCCCGCGATCCTGACCATCGAAGATGCGATCGCAGGCCGGAAGTTTTCACTCCGCGCCGCTGCGGCTGGCGCGCGGCGACGCGTCGGTGATCGAATCAAGCGCGCTGCGTTTCGAAGGCGAGCTGGAGATCGGCGGCCAGGAGCACTTCTATCTGGAAACGCAATGCGCGATTGCGTGGCTGGATGAAACCGGCGGCGTGGCGGCGCATTCCTCCACGCAGCATCCCACCGAAACGCAGGAAGTGATCGCGCGGGTGTTGGGAATCCCGCGCAACAAAGTGACGGTGGAATGTTTGCGCATGGGCGGCGCGTTCGGCGGCAAGGAAGTGCAGGCCAATCCGTGGGCGGCCATCGCGGCATTGGGCGCCTGGAAAACCCGGCGGCCGGTGCGCGTGCGGCTGACGCGCGCGCTGGACTTCGCGCTCACCGGCAAGCGCCATCCGTTCCTGGCGCGCTATCACGCTGGATTCGCTCGAGGACGGGCGGCTGGAAGGCGTGCGCATCGCGCTCTATTCCGATGGCGGATGGAGCCTGGATCTATCCGAGCCGGTGCTGTCGCGCGCGCTGTTTCATTGCGACAATGCGTATCTGCTGCCGGCGGCCGAGCTCACCGGCCTGATCTGCCGCACGCACAAAACTTCGCAGACTGCGTTTCGCGGCTTCGGCGGACCGCAGGGCATGCTGGTGATCGAAGAGATTCTCGATCAGGCCGCGCGCCGTCTGGGCTTGCCGCCGGAAGTGGTGCGCGAACGCAATCTTTATCGCGAAGGCGACACCACGCATTACGGCCAGCCGGTGAAGGACGCCGGCCGCATCGAACTCATCTGGCGGCGGCTCAAGGAATCGAGCGGGTTCGCCGCGCGGCGCGAAGAGATTGAACGATTCAACGCGCAGTCATCCACACTCAAAGCGCGGGATCGCCATCACGCCGGTGAAGTTCGGCATTTCCTTCACCGCGACGTTCTTCAATCAGGGCGCGCGCGCTGGTGTTGATTTACCGCGACGGCAGCGTGCAAGTGAATCATGGCGGCGCCGAAATGGGGCAAGGGCTGCACACCAAGATCCAGCAGATCGCGGCGGAGAGCCTGGGTGTGGATCTGGAGCGCGTGCGCGTGATGTCCACGCGCACCGACAAAATTCCCAATACCTCGGCGACGGCGGCCTCGGCGGGTACCGACTTGAATGGCGCCGCGGTCGCCGATGCCTGTTCGGAACTGCGCGGCCGTTTGGCGCAAGTGGCCGGCACGTCGCTTCGACTGCGATGTGGACGCGGTCGAATTTTCCCGATGGCCTGGTCTTTCCGCGCGGCGAAGAACAGCGCGCCATTCCGTTCGCGAAAGTTTGCGACACGGCGTATCGCCAGCGCGTGCCGCTGTTCGCGCAAGGCTACTACAGCACGCCCGGGATTCATTATGATCCGCAAGCCGGCCGCGGCGCGCCGTTCCACTATTTCGCCTATGCGCGCGGCGGTGTCGGAAGTGGAAGTGGACGGCTTCACCGGCGACTATCGTCTGTTGCGAACCGACATTCTGGAAGACGTCGGCGATTCGGTTTCGCCGCTGGTCGATCGCGGCCAGATTGAAGGCGGATTCATTCAAGGCGTCGGCTGGTTGACGCTCGAAGAGCTGGTGTGGGACGCGCAGGGCCGCCTGGCCACCGCGGGCGCGTCCACTTACAAACTGCCATCGTGGACCGAAGTGCCGGAAGTTTTCGAAGTCAACTTTCTAGAGCGCGCCGCCGAGCCCGGCGCCATTTTCGGCAGCAAAGCGGTGGGCGAACCTCCGCTGATGCTGGCTATGTCGGTGCGCGAAGCGATTCGCGATGCGATTGCCGCGTTCGGCGCGGGCGGGCCGGTGATGCTCGCAAGCCCTGCTACGCCCGAGCGTGTGTTCTTCGCCGTGCGAGCGGGCGCGCGCGGAGCGGGAATCGCCGGTGGCGAGCTTCGGTTAAGGATGCTCCACGCCAGTGAAGCCCGCCGCCAGGGGGCGAACTGCTGCGCGCGCCCCTGTTTCACACGCCGCGCAATCCGTTTCGCGAATGCCAGTGCGCTTGAAAACTACGCCGATGGCGGTTTGCTGATCCGCGATGGCCGCGTGGCCGGCGTGCGGCGACTACGCGACTCTTCGCGACGCGCATCCGAGCGTCCACACCGTCGATCTGCGCGGCGGTTTTCTTCTGCCCGGCTTCATCGACACGCACACGCATTTCCCGCAACTGCGCGTGCTCGGCGGATTGGGCCGGTCATTGCTCGATTGGCTGGAGCACTGCGCGCTGCCCGAAGAGGCGCGCATGGCGGATCATTCCCACGCCTGCCGCGTGGCTCGCGGGTTCGTGCACGCGCTGGCTTCGCATGGAACCACCACCGCGCTGGTGTTCGGCGCGCACTTCGCTCCGGCAACGGCGGCGCTGTTTGAAGCCGCGGCGAGCCAAAGGGCTGCGGATCGCGGCCGGACAGGTGCTGTCGGACCGGCTGCTGCGTCCCGAGCTGCATCAGACGCCCGAGCGTGCCTATCGCGAGAGCTAGCCTGCTGATCGAGCGCTTCCACCGGCACGGCCGGTTGCTCTACGCGGTCACTCCGCGCTTCGCGCTGTCCGCTTCGGAAGCGATGCTGGAGGTGTGCCAGACGCTGCTGGCGCGAGCACGAAGGGCTTCTGTTTCAAACGCATCTCAATGAAAACGTTCAAGAGATCGCGGAAGTGGCGCGCGCTGTTTCCCTGGGCGTCCGATTATCTGGCGGTCTATGAGACGATTCGGACTCAGCCGGCCCGAACGCGGTTATGGCGCACAATGTTCATCCCAGCCGATTCGGAACTTGAATCGCCTGGCGAGCCAGCGGCGCCGCAGTGGCGCATTGCCCGTCGAGCAACGCCGCGCTCGGCAGCGGACTCTTTCCGTTGCAGCGTCACATCGCATGCGGGAGTGCGCGTGCGCGCTTGGAACCGATGTCGGCGGCGGCACCGGATTCGGGATGCTCAAGGAGGGACTGCAGGCATACTTGCTGCAGCGCATCGCGCCCGGAGGGAATGCTTCTGGACGCCGGGCATCTGCTTTACCTGGCCACGCTCGCCGGAGCCGAAGCGCTCGGGCTCGGCGAGGAGACCGGAGATTTTCAGCGCCGGAAAATCCGCCGACTTCGTGTATCTTCGGCCGCCCGCCGATAGCCCGCTCGCCGCGGTTCTCGAACGCGAGCAAGAGCCCGGAGCGCGTGCTGGCAGCGATCTTCACGCTGGCCGGCGCCGAGAGCGTGCGAGAGGTGCGCGTCGAGGGATCGGTCGTCTATCGCTCGGCCAGCGCTGGAGGAGCGATGACCATCGCCGAATTGAACGATCGGATCGATCGCGCAGCCTTCGTCGCGGCCGTCGGTTGGGTCTTCGAACATTCCCCGTGGGTGGCCGGAGCGCGCCTGGGCGGCGCGTCCGTTCGCCGGTCTCGACGCTCTGCACGCGGCGATGACGGACCAAGTGGAGCGCGCGAGCTTCGCCGAAAGGCTCGCGCTCTCTTGCAGGCGCATCCCGATCTCGGCACGCGGGCGCGCTTGAGCGAAGCCTCTACCGCGGAGCAGGCCGGCGCGGGTTTGGACAGCCTGACGCCGCGCGAATTCGAGCAGCTGCATCGCCTGAACGACGGCCTACCGCGCTCGATTCGGATTTCCGTTTTTGTTCGCGGTGAAGGGCAGCACCAAGCACGATATTTTGCGCGCGCTTCAAGCCGAGAATGGAAGCGACGCCGGAGGACGAATATCGCGAGGCGCTGCGGCAGGTGTATCGCATCGCGAGATTTCGTCTGGAGGATCTCGATCACATCGTGATGAGATCAGTTTGCGAGCGGTTGGAAGCGAAAGTTATTACGGCAAAGGCGACGTGATCGCCTACCGTCTGAACCGCGACGGCCAGACCGCCGCTGGGCGCCAGCCCGGTCTTCGGCGCGAACATCACGATCCTGGTGTATGGCGACGCCTTCTGGCCCACCTACACCACCGGCGACAACACCGGCCTGATCGCGACCGATTCGATGAAGAATTTCGTCCAGCGCGAGATGCTCAATTACGAGGGCGCCGACCTGGAAGGTTGTTGCCGCTTTCTGGGCGCGAAGTTTCTGGACCATCTATCCGCAGGTGGAAGGCGTGCAGATGTCCGCCGTCGAAATTCCTTACGCAGCCGCTGCCGCAGAGCGACGTCGCGTTCGCGCCGGCGGGCCCGATCGCGCCACCGCGCGTCTGGAACTCGACTCGCGAGGGCATCGTGGAAATTGCCTCCGGCATCCAGGGCTTCAAACTGCTGCGCTTGGGCGGCAGCGCGTTCTCACGGTTTCGTGCGCGATCAATACACCACGCTGCCCGACATTGCCAACCGGCCGCTGCACATGTGGCTCGATCTGGAATGGCTGTACACGGAGCCGTCGGCGGGCTTCAGCTCGGGCGCCGTTACCGCCGCTGTGCGGCGCATCGTGCGCGAGGTCTTTCAGGCTTTCGAATCCGGCAGCATCCAGCAGGTGATTTATCAGATCGGCACCAAGATGCTGGCGGAGATCCCGGCGATCGCCGAGGTTCATCTGGAAGGCAACAATCGCACCTGGGACACCGTTGCCGAACGCGGCGACGAACTCGGCGTCTACACCGAAGCGCGGCCGCCCTTCGGCTGTCTTGGCTTACGCTTGAAGAGATAAGCATGGCGCGGCTCTCCACGCATGTGCTGGATACCTCGCGCGGCAAACCTGCGCAAAATGTGATCGTCGATCTGCATCATTTGCGCGAGCGGCGCGCGCCGTCACATCGAGACTGCTGCGACGAACGCCGACGGCCGAACCGACGAACCGCTGCTCTCTGGCGACCGTCTGGAGACCGGCGATCTATGAGCTGACGTTTCACGCCGGCGACTATTTTCGCGGCGCCGGAATCGAGCTATCCGATCCGCCGTTTCTCGATGACGATCGTGATTCGCTTCGGGCTCGCCGATCCGGCCGCCAATTATCATGTGCCGCTTCTGCTCAGCCCGTACGGCTACAGCACGTACCGGGGATCGTGATGGAACGAACAGGTCATCGACCGCTGCCGCCTGCTGGCGGACTAACCGAGGAGCCCGGCTTCACCACGCGCACCTTTCTTGTCCCAGCCGATGCATGCGGTGCACGCGCATCGTGCGCGCCTGGATGGAGCAGGCCGGGCATGACCGTCGCGATCGATCACGCCGGAAATCTGCGCGGCGTGTACCCGTCTGCTCGGCCCACCGCGCCGCGCCTGTTCATCGGCTCGCATCTCGACACGGTTCCCAGCGCGGGCGCGTTCGACGGCATCCTGGGTGTCGTGCTCGGAGTCGCGTTGGTCGAGAATCTCGGCGGCCGGCGCCTGCCCTTCGCCATCGAAGTGATCGGCTTTTCCGAAGAAGAAGGCGTGCGTTCGGCGTGCCGTTCATCGGCAGCCGCGCGCTGATCGGAGATATCGACGATGATCTGCTCGCTCGACGCGACGCGAACGGCATCAGCATCGGGAAGCGATCGCCGGCGTTCGGACTCGATCCGAGCCGGATCGGCGATGCGCGAGTCGGTGACGACGCGCTTGGATATCTCGAGTTTCACATCGAGCAGGGGCCGGTGCTCGAAAGCCTCAATCTTGCCGCTCGGCGTTGTGGAGGCGATCGTCGGACAGAGCCGCCTGGACGTTGTGTTCGAAGGCCAGGCCAACCACGCCGGCACCACGCCGATGCATCTTCGGCGCGACGCGCTGGCCGGCGCGGCGGAATGGATCGCAGCGGTGGAACGTGAAGCGCGCGCGATTCCGGGCGCAGTTGCAACCGTCGGGCGCGTCGAAGCGTCTCCCGGCGCAAGCAACGTGATTCCGGGCACAGTGACTGCTGAGTCTCGACGTTCGGCATGCCGATGACGCCGTTCGCCACGACCTGCGTCAATCGTCTTCTGCGATGCGCCGGAGCAGATCGCCGCCGGCCGCTGCCTCACGATTTCGTGCGGAGCAGCGCCTGGATCAACCCGCTGTCGCGATGGATCCGGTTCTCACGCAGCATATTGGAACGCGCCGTGGTAAGCGCCGGCTATCCCGTTCATCGCATGCCGAGCGGCGCCGGGCACGATGCCATGATTCTCGCGCGCCGCATGCCCGCGGCGATGCTGTTTCTGCGCAGTCCCGGCGGCATCAGCCATCATCCCGACGAATCGGTCCTCGCCGCCGATGTCGACGCCGCGCTGGACGTCGGGAATGCGGTTCCTCGAAGAACTGGAGCAGCGCCATGCCTGATCTGGTGGTGCGCGGAGGCACGCTCGTCATCGCCGGCGATTGCCGCAGGCCGACATCGCGATCGAAGACGGCAAAATCGCCGCGATCGGCCCCGGAGCTTCCCGGCGCGACGCGAAGAGATCGACGCGCGCGGATTGCACGTGTTTCCCGGCCTGATCGACGTCCATCTGCACTTCAACGAGCCGGGCCGCACCGATTGGGAAGGCGCCGCGACCGGAAGCCGCGCTCTGGCAGCCGGCGGCGGCACGCTGTTCTTCGACATGCCGCTGAACTCGACGCCCTGCACGGTCAACGCCGCTGCGTTCGATCGCAAACGCGCGGCCCTTGCGAAGTCCTCCATCACCGATTTCGCTCTGTGGGGCGGCCTCATTCCCGGCAATGTCCCTGAGATGGCGGAACTCGCCGACCGCGGCGTGGTCGGCTTCAAAGCATTCCTGTGCGATTCCGGTCTGCCCGAGTTTCCGCGCGCCGACGATCTGACGCTGTTCGAAGGCATGCGCGAAGCCGCGCGGCTCGGCCTGCCCGTAGCGGTGCACGCCGAAAGCCAGGAGCTCACGCAGGGCTCGCGCGCCAATCGCGGAGCAGGACCGCAACAGCGTTCGCGCTTTTCTGGCATCGCGGCCCGGTGATTGCCGAACTGGAAGCCATTCACCGCGCCACGTTGCTCGCTCGCGAAGCCGGCGCGAAACTGCACATCGTCCACGTCAGCTCCGGGCCGAGGCGTGGCGCTCGCCGCCGAAGCGCGCGCCCAAGGCGCCGACGTCTCCATCGAAACTTGCCCGCACTATCTCTTCTTCACCGAAGATGACATCGAGCGGCTCGGCGCGGTCGCCAAGTGCGCGCCGCCGTTGCGCACGCTCGGCCGATCAGGACGCGCTCTGGACGCAATTGCTCGGCGGGTACTGTCGACATCGTCGCGTCCGACCATTCGCCCGCGCCGCCCGAAATGAAATCGGGCGATTTCGGAAGGGCCTGGGGCGGCATCGCGGGCGTACAGTCCACGCTGGCCGTGCTGCTCGATCGGGGCCATCATTGCCGCGAGCTTGTCGCTGGATCGGATCGCATCGCTCATCGCGGCGGAACCGGCGCGCCGGTTTCGCATTCCCGGCAAAGGCGCCATCGCCGCCGGCATGGACGCGGACCTGACGCTGGTGAATCTTTCACGATCAGCGCAGTTGCGGCCCGAGGATCTGAAGCAGCGGCACGCGCTGAGCCCGTACCTTGGTTCCACTTTTCGCGGCTCCGTCGAACGCACCATCCGGCGCGGCGAAACCATCTTCGCGGCAGGCAAAATCACCGCGCGCAGCCGGCGGACAAGTTCGTGCGGCCGTCGCTTGAGCTAAAACATTTATGCATCATTTGGGACAGACGCGCAGCGCTCGCCGCAGCCGATCACCTTCTTGCAAACGCCCGATACATTCGTCCGCGCGCCGCTGCCGGGAATGCGGAAGGCGACGGCGCATCGTTCATATCGGCACCCGCCGCTGGGCGCGGCTTCACGCAATACACCGCCGAGTTCGAGCCGGGCGGCTCGCTCGACCGCCGCCTCGACGCAGCGATTCTTGTATGTGCTGGAAGGCGAGTGTCGAATTCGACGGCGCGTCGTCTCGTCGCCGGGCGACTATGCGTATTCTCCGCCGAACGCGCCAGGCCACCGTCTCGCGCGAAGACCGCCGCGCGTGCCGCAATCATCGAAAAGCCCTATCAGCCATTGCCCGGCGTCTCGCGCACCAGACTGCTTCACCGGCCGCGAAGGCGACATCGCCGCCGCGCCCTCTGATGGGCGACGATGCGCTCGAAGTTCGCGCGCTCATCCCGGACAATCCGGCCTTCGATTTCGCCGTCAACACCATGACGTATCTTCCCGGCGCAACGCTGCCCATGGTGGAAATCCACGTCATGGAGCACGGCCTGCTGATGCTTGGCCGGCGGCGGCATCTACCGCCTGGGCGATCGTTGGTATCCGGTCGCGGAGGGCGATTTCATCTGGATGGCGCCGTATCTGCCCGCAATGGTTCGGCGCGCTCGGAAAGACGCCCGCGAAATATCTGATCTACAAAGATTGGAACCGCCATCCGCTATGAAGCTGGATATCGATCGGGCGGCGCCTGGCCGAACGAACTCGATGCGCTCGGCGCGATTTCGCAGGAACCCGCGCCCGTGGTCACGCGCGTTGTCTTCACCGAAGCCGACGTCCGCGGCGCGCGAATTCGTGAAGAATCTCTGCCGCGAGGCCGGGCTCGATGTCCGCGAAGACGCAGTAGGCAACACCTTCGCGCGCTGGACCGGCGAGGACCGCGACGCTTGCGCCCGTCGGCACCGGCTCGCACATCGACGCCATCCCCAATGCCGGCCGCTTCGATGGCACCGTGGGCGTGCTCGGCGGACTGGAAGCGATTCGCGCGCTGCATGCGCGCCGGCTTCCAGCCCGCGCCGTTCCATCGAGCTGATCATCTTCACCTCGGAAGAGCCGACGCGCTTCGGAATCGGGTGTCTTGGGCAGCCGCCTGCTCGGCTGGCCTTCTCGATCCCAAGTGCGGCGCAGCGCGCGTTCAAGGATCGCGATGGCGTCTCGCTCGACGACGCTCGCGCCGCCGCCGGGTTTCCACGGATCGCTGGCGTCGGTACGCTTGCCGCGAAGGCTATTACTCCGCCTTCGTCGAGCTGCACATCGAACAAGGGCCGATTCTGGAACGGCGGCAACATTCCGCTGGGCGTGGTCACCGCCATCGCCGCGCCGGCCAGCCTCAAGATCACGATTGAAGGCGAGGGCGGCCACGCCGGAGCGGTGCTGATGCCGGATCGCCACGACGCATTTCTCGCCGCCGCCGAAATCGCGCTGGCGGTGGAGGCGAGTGCACTATCCAGCGGCTCGCGCGACACCGTGGGAACCGTCGGCGTGTGCGAAGTTTTTCCGGGCGCGGTCAACAGCATCCCCAGCCGCGTGCGAATGGAGATCGATGTGCGCGATACCGATGAAGCGCGGCGCGATGCTGTGGTATTGACAGATCCAGCGGGCATTCGAAGAAATCGCCCGCGCGCCGCGGCGTCGAGGCAGAAATGGAACATGGTGAACGCCGACCCGCCGGCGCAATGCGATCCGCATGTTGTGGATGCCCTGATGCAAGCCTGCGAAACGCACGGCCTGCCGTTCGAACGCATGATCAGCCGCGCGTATCACGATTCGCTATTCATGTCGCGAATCGCGCCCACGGCCATGCTGTTTATCCCGTGCCGCGGCGGATTCAGCCATCGGCCCGATGAATACGCGTCGCCCGAAGCGATCGCGCAAGGGACGCTGGTGTTAGCGGAAGCTCTGGCTCGCTTGGCCTCTCAATAGCGCGTTACGTCTTGCTGCCGATGTAGACGAAGCGGAAAATCAACAACACGGCCAGCACATAAGCGGCCCAGGGCACCTGCCGCCCCCGTCCGCGCGCCAGGTGAATCACTACGTACGATATGATGCCGCAAGCCAGACCATTGGCGATGCTGAAGGTGAGCGGGATCATCACCAAGGTCAAAAACGCGGGGACGGCTGTGCAAACGTCGTCCCACGGATCTCTCCAACCGCGGAGATCATCAAGCCGCCCACCACCACCAGCGCGGGCGACGTGGCGGCCGAAGGCACCGCTCCGACGATCGGCGCGGCGAACAGCGCAGCGATGAAAAGCAGGCCCGTCACGATGGACGTTACGCCGGTTTTGCCACCCGCAGCCACGCCAGACGCGCTTTCCACGTAGCTGGTCACGGTGGTGGTCCCGAGCAGCGAACCACCAATGGTGGCGACGGCATCGGTAAGCAAGATTCGATTCACGCGCGGAATTCGATTATCGGCTTCGAGCAATCCGGCCTTCTTGCTTACCGCCATCAACGTTCCGATGTTGTCGAACAGGTCCACAAACAGGAACACAAAGACGATTTCGAGAAGCCCTAATCCCACGGCCGCTTTCACGTCCAGATGCAGCATGGTTCCCGAGAGGTCGCTCCAGTGAAATGTTTGCGCCTGCCAATGGACCAGCCCCGCCACCGCGCCCAGAGCGGTGGTTGCAAGGATTCCGACCAGGATCGCCGCCCGTACCTTCCAAGCCTGCAGCGTTGCAATCACCAGGATGCCGAACACCGCGAGCGCAACATTCGGATCGCGCAGGTTGCCCATGGAAACGATGGTGGCCGGGTCGGCTTTCACGATGCCCGCGTTGCGCAGCCCGATAAATGCGATGAACAAACCAATCCCCGCGCTGACCGCGGAGTACAATTCCGGCAGGAATGGACGCGATAATCCACTGCCGCACTCCCGTCACCGTAAGAATCAGGAACGCCACGCCCGAAAGAAACACCGCGCCCAGCGCCGTTTGCCACGCCACGCCCATGCCCTTCACCACGGTGTAAGTGAAATACGCGTTCAGCCCCATGCCGGGAGCCAGCGCAATGGGGTAGCGTGCAAACGCGCCCATCAAAATAGTGGCGAACGCCGCCGCCAGGCAGGTGGCGGCGAACACCGCGGACACAGGCATGCCCGCGTCTTTGAGAATGGACGGATTGACGATCACGATGTACGCCATCGTGATAAACGTCGTGAAACCGGCCAGGATCTCAGTCCTCCAGGTTGTCTTCAGCTTCTTGAATTCGAAATAGCGCTCCAGCGGCGCCAGGGCTGGTACAGGCACCCGTCCTCCTCACGCAAAACATTCGCATTCCACTCGGATTCTTGTTGGACGCGTGGCCAGGAACCGGTGATTCTCAGGAACAGAAGCAAACGACTGGGGCGGGAGCAACGCTGTCCTTAGGCACCGGCGACCGAGCGGGGCCTCGAAGGTCGAAGACGAGTTTAGCACAACCCCTTTCGCGGCCCTTTACTGCCTTTTTCGCTTGAAGGGCGCGCTCGCGTGTGCTAAAGTTTTTCATAGCTTCCGTAATTTCCCAGCCATGTTTGCCTGGGCCTTTAGCAGTCAGTAAATTACGGCAGCCCCGCGCTTCTCACAAAACCAAGTGGTTCACTGCTCGCTCGTGAGCCGGTTATCTGATCCTCAGATGCCCGGTCAGCCTTGCGACGGAGTTTCTAATCGTGAACGTCACACTTGGGAGATTCACACTGAGATGTTTGGTCATGGCGGCGTGAAGCCGTATATTGTCTTTAGCGCGCTCGCAGTTGCGGCGATCCTAACCAGGGCCAACGCGCAAGCCCCTGCGCCACCGCCATCCTATACAGGCACCATTCAGCCCATCATTTTCAAGAATTGCAACGGATGTCACACGTTCGGCGGACATGCCGGCGGTCTGCGCATGGATTCTTATGAATCCCTGCTGGCGGGTGGCGATAGCGGCCCGGCGCTTGTCAAAGGGGACCCGGCGAAAAGCCTGATGGTGAAGGCCATCCATTATGACAACCCGGATATCAAGATGCCGCCGAAGGGCAAGCTTGCGGCAGCGGATATTGCGACCATCGAGTTGTGGATCCAGCAGGGAGCCATCGCGGGCGCATCCGCCGAACCCACGGCAACGGCGTCCGACACTGCGCCACCGCCTGCATCGGCGCCGCGCTGCCCGAACCCAAGCCCAAAACCGAGCCAGAGCCCATAGCAACATCGGAGCCCGCGCCCAAGCCCACTCCCCAGCAAGAAGAATTTTTCGAAAGCAAAGTTCGCCCTGTACTGGCGAAGAATTGCTACGGATGCCATACCAGCTTGCAGAGCGGAGGCCTGCGCCTGGACTCGCGCGAAGCCATGCTCAAGGGCGGCAAGGACGGCATCGTGGTGGTGCCCGGACACCCCGAATCCAGCCTGTCTGATTACCGCCGTTCATTACAACGGAAAAATCCAGATGCCGCCGGTGGGCCGCTTGAAGCTCGACGAAATTGCCTCTTTGGAGGATTGGATCCGCGATGGCGCGCCCTGGCCGGCCGGCGTGGTTGTCAGTTCCTCAAAAGTGACGGACGCGCAGCGCAAGTTCTGGGCGTTCCACGCGCCTTCACGGCCCGCGGTGCCTGAAGTGAAATCCGCCTGGGCCTACAACGATATCGACAAGTTCATTCTCGCCAAGCTCCAGGAGAAACATCTCAAGGCCGTTGGTGATGCCGACAAGCGCACCTTGATCCGGCGCGTCACTTACGATCTTACGGGCCTTCCGCCAACGCCCGCCGAGATTCAAGCGTTCCTCGGCGACAACTCGCCCGGCGCCTACGAAAAACTTGTCGAGCGGTTGCTCGCTTCCAAGGGCTATGGAGAGCGCTGGGGACGAATGTGGCTGGACGTAGTCCGTTACGCGGATACCACGGGCGGCGGCGGGGATTATCCCATTCCGCAGGCTTACAAATATCGCGATTACGTGATTCAAGCCTTCATGAACGACAAGCCGTATGATCGCTTTATTCGCGAGCAGATCGCTGGGGATCTGCTGCCGTACAAGTCGGAGCCCGAGCACTGGGAGAACGTGATCGCTACCGGATATCTGGCCGGCACCGTTCGCGGCGACAGCGAATCGGCCTATCTTATCCGACGCCGTCGATAATTTGGGATCCGCTTTCATGGGCCTAACGGTGGGTTGCGCGCGCTGTCACGATCATAAATTCGATCCGATTCCAACCAGCGATTATTATGCCCTCTTCGGCATTCTCGCCAGCACTCATTTTCCGCATCCCGGCGACGACGAAGCCCGCTATCAGTATGACTTCGTCTACCGCGACCCGCAGGTGCAAAATCGCGAAGACTACAAGATCTTTCAAACCCAGTTGAAGCCGATTCAAAACGCCATCGAGGCGGTGCTCCAACTGCCCGGCACCTACGACGATCTGATTCCGCAATTGGAAGCGCGGCGCATGCACCTGTTCGCCCACATGCCGAATTTCGGCGAATCGGCCTATGCGGTCACCGAAGGCGATCCCAAGGATGTCAGAGTTGAGCATTATGGCGACGAAAAAGATTTGGGCGATCTAGCTCCCCGCGGATTCCCGCAAGTGTTGGGCGGCTCCGCTCTGCCCAAAACCGAAAAGGGTAGCGGACGCCTGGAATTGGCCGATTGGATCGCGAGCAAAGACAATCCGCTCACCGCGCGCGTCATCGTGAATCGTCTTTGGCAAGGGCATTTTGGACGCGGCATCGTCGCCACTTCCAATGACTTCGGCACTCGAGGAACGCCGCCCAGCAATCAGGAATTGCTCGACTATCTGGCCCTGAAGCTGGTGGACAGCGGCTGGTCGCTCAAAGCGATTCAACGCGAAATTCTGCTTTCGCACGCATACCGGCTCTCTTCGGCCGACTCCGCCGCCAACGAAGAGATCGATCCCGACAACGAATACGTTTGGCGGCACTCCCGCGTGCGTCTGGACGCCGAGGAGATTCGCGATTCCCTGCTGGCCGATTCTCAACTTGTTGGATCGCAGTCCGGCCGGCCCGCATCCCTTTCCGCCACAGTCGGAATGGAATTGGGAGGATCAGAACCACTTCGCTCCCGTCATGTCGCGCTATCAAACCAACCAGCGGACCGTTTACACCATGGTTCAGCGCAGCGTGCGCTCCACGTACTCTACGCTGTTCGACGGCCCCAATACCAACGTCAGCACCGAGAAGCGATCCGCCAGCCTGACGCCGCTGCAGTCGCTCTATTTTCTGAACGCCGACTTCCCGGAGAAATGCGCGCAGCATCTTGCCGCGCAGCTTTTGACCGCCTCGTCGGTGCCGAAGGACGACATCGAGCAGGCTTATCTCACCATTTACGGCCGCCCGCCCAGCCAGGCGGAGCTGGATCGCATTCTCACTTTTTTGCCGGCCGCCACGGCGAAATACTCAAGCCATGGCGATAGCAGCGCGGATGCTCAGAAAGCCGCGCTCACCGCCTTTCTCAAAGCCATGTTCGCCAGTAACGAATTTATGTTTGTCGAGTAAGTGGAGACCTCAAACGCTATGTCGAATTTGAACTATCAGACTTCCCGGCGCTGGATGATTCAATCCCTGGCCAGCGCCTCCATGCTGCTTCCCGGCATGTTGCACGAGATGCTGGCGGCTGAAACTGCCGGAAGCGCGGACCCGAACGATCCGCTGGCGCCCAAGGCTCCCATGTTTCCCGCCAAGGCCAAGCGCGTCATCTTTTTGTACATGAGTGGCGGCGTGTCGCACGTCGATACCTTCGATCCGAAGCCCAAATTGGCCGCCAGTGACCGCAAGAAATACAAAGCGGATTTCCTGCACGCCAGCCCCTGGGCATTTAAACCGTACGGCCAGGCCGGTACCGAAGTCAGCGATCTGTTTCCGCATATCGGCTCCTGCATGGACGACATTTGCCTGATCCGCTCCATGTACACCGACATTCCGAATCATCCGCAGGCGATTCTCGAAATTCACGGAGGCTCTCCCGCGCAGCCTCGTCCCAGCATGGGATCGTGGGTGAGCTATGGCCTGGGAACGATGAATCGCGATCTTCCGTCTTACCTGGTGCTTGCGCCCGAAATCCCGTATGGCGGCAGCGCGGTTTGGGATTCCAGTTTCCTTCCCGCCTTTCACCAGGGCATTCGCGTGATCCCCGGCCAGGAAGCCATCCCCAACATGACCCGCCGCGACCCGGCCGACATTCAAGACCTGGATCTGGGCTTAATCAATTTCTTCAACCAGCGCAACCTGGCGGAGCACGATGCCGACCGCATGCTGGCCACGCGGATCAAGACCTTCGAGACCGCGTATGGCATGCAAAAACAGGCGCCGGAGGTTTTCGATATTTCCAAAGAATCCGATGCGACGCTCAACCTGTACGGCATCGAGCGCGGGACCAACAAAGGCGTGGGATGGATGTGCCTGATGGCGCGCCGCCTGGCCGAGCGCGGCGTGCGCTTCGTGGAGGTGATCGATGGCGGATACGACAAGTACACCAACTGGGACGCGCATCTGAACATCCGCATGCACGAGCCGCTGGCGAAGAAGGCGGACCAGCCCATCGCCGGTCTCATCAAGGATCTCAAGTCGCGGGGCATGCTGGACGACACGCTGGTGGTGTGGACCACCGAGTTTGGCCGCAAGCCCGGCGACGCGTCGCCCGACGAAGAGGGCCGCACGCATTGGGCGAAAGCCTATTCGTCCTGGATGGCCGGCGGCGGGGTCAAGGGCGGAATGGTCTATGGTTCCACCGATGATTACGGCTACACCATCGCGTCCAATCCAGTGCACGTGCACGATTTCCAGGCAACCATCCTGAACCAGCTCGGGCTGGATCACACCAAGCTGACCTTCCGCCACGCCGGCCGCGATTACCGGCTGACCGATGTTTCCGGCCACGTGATCAAAGATATTGTTAGTTAGGGCATTAATGACAATTCTCCAGGCCGCCACGCTGGCCATCGCACTCAGCGCGTTTGCGCCGTGCGTGGGAGCCGAGCAATATCCCGCGCATTGGTGGACGCCGGTTCCCGAAGCGAACAAACCAGATTGGGAAATCCTGCCGCAGTCCGCCAAGCCGGGCGAAGTGATTCTTTCCAAGCGCAACGAGCTCGGCATCCTTTCCAACTTTGCGCCCACTCCTTTCACGCTCTACGGCAAGCGCTACGCCAGCGTTGAGGGATTCTGGCAGATGATGCTTTATCCTGAAAACTCCACTGATCCGCGCGCCAAGTACAGCGGCCTCACTTGGCCGCACACTCGAGAAGAGGTGGGCCAGATGACGGCCTGGGACGCCAAGAACGCCGGCGCCATCGGCGAAGAGAACATGAAGAAGATGGGGATCGATTGGGTGACCTTCGATGGCAAGCGGATGAAATACTGGTCCCTGGAAAAAGGCGAGCACTACCGCATCATTGTCGCGGCCATGCGCGCGAAGCTGGATCAGAATCCCAAAGTGAAGCAGATTCTGCTTTCTACCGGCAATCTGGTGTTGCGTCCCGATCATTATCAGGAAAAAGATCCGCCCGCGGAATGGCACTACTTCCAAATCTGGATGGAATTTCGAAGCGAACTTCAGGCCAAGGCTCAGGCCTGGTAAGAGCACTTTTCAGCCGCTCTGGAGCCTGTGCGGGAGCCGCCCGCTGTAGCACCGGCGGCACACTAGTTCGCTCCTCCAACATCAGCTAAAATAGGACGTTCGTTATTGGCGCCGCTCCAGGCTGTCATGAAACCGCCTGGAAATCGCGCCCTCACGGAAAGGGAAGCGCAGAGTGGAAAGGAACCCGTCTAGATGATGTTTCACAGGCTTGGCCGCCTGCGAGTCTCTGTGCTCTGCTCCGCTGTCTTCCTGCTCAGCATTGGTGTTCGGCAAGCCGCGGCTCAGAATCAGCAGCAACCGCAACAGGCGCCGAAACCGCCCAATCCGTTCGAAACAGTGCCCACGGCTCCAGTGGAGCCTGCCAAGCCCGCGCAGCCAGCGCCGCAGCCGGCCCAACAACCAGAGCAGGCTCCTCAGGCGCCGGTTGCCGCCGTCCGGCCGGGCCAGCCACCGCAAAATATTATCGAAGCCATCGAGTTCCGGGGAGCTCGCCGCGTTCGCCAAGACACTTTGCAAGCCCTGATCTTCAGCAAAAGAGGCGACCAGTATGATCCGGACAGCCTGCACCGGGACTTCATAGCGCTCTGGAACAGCGGCCGATTCGACGATATCCGCATCGAGCGCGAGCCAGGCAAAGTAGGCTGGATCATTCGTTTCGTGGTGGTGGAGCGGCCAGTGGTGCGCACCATTAAGTACGAAGGCAACAAGTCCGTTAGCGTCTCCGACATCTTGGACCGGTTCAAGGATCGAAAGGTCGGCCTGGTGGTCGAGTCGCAGTACGATCCCAATAAAGTTCAGCGCGCCAAGAACGTGATCATCGAGCTGCTGGCCGAACACGGTCACCTCTCGGCCAGCGTGGACCCGCAAATACGCCGCGTTCCCCCGTCGTCGCTCGAAATCACGTTCAAAATCACCGAAGGTCCCAAAGTAAAAGTAGGCAACATCGATATCACCGGAAACACCGTATTTAGCGATCGCGACATCATCCGGGCGATGAAAAACATGCATCCCATCGGCATCCCGTATTCCATCTTGTTTGAGAATCTGTTCGCTAAAACCTACGATCCCAGCAAGCTGGAAGAAGACAAAAGCCGTGTGCAGGTCTTCTACCAGGAGCACGGCTATTTCACCGCTCGCGTCACCGATTCCATGGTCACCATGCGTAAGACTGGCGGCCAAGGCATGCACATCCCCCTTTTCCATCCCAACAAGCCGGGCACGGCGGCCGATGTGAACATCACTTTGGAAGAAGGCAAGCTGTACCACCTGAATAACATCACGTTCTCCGGCGTTAAGTTCTTCCGAACTCCTGAAGCTTTGATGACGCCGCTGTTCGGGATGTCCAAGGGCGATGTGTTCTCCACCGCCAAGCTCCGTAAGGGGCTGGAGAACATGCGCAAGCTCTATGGCGACTTCGGCTTCATCGATTTCGTGGCCGAGCCGTCGTTCGATCCGATGCCGGACAGCGGGCTGATGGATATGTCGCTATCGGTTGACGAAGGCAAGCAGTTCTTCGTGCGGCGCATCGATTTCTCGGGCAACACCACCACGCGCGACAAAGTGATCCGGCGCCAGTTGCTGATCGACGAAGGCCAGATCTTCAACAATCGCCTGTGGGAGCTCAGCATCCTGCGTCTGAATCAGCTGGGCTACTTCGAGCCGCTTAAGGCGGAGGAAGCCGCCGACATCAAGCGCGATACCAAGACCAACACCGTGGACATCACGCTCAAGGTGAAAGAGCGCGGGAAGAACTCCATCCAGTTGAATGGCGGCGTTTCGGCTATCGCCGGCAGTTTTATCGGGGCGTCCTATTCCACCAACAACTTCCTTGGCCTGGGCGAAACCTTAAGCCTCAGTTCGCAGCTCGGCACCACCATGCAGTCGATCCAATTCGGGTTCACCGAGCCATACTTGTTCGACCGTGCCATCGAGTCCGGGTTCACGGTATATCTTCAGCGTTACAACTACGATCAGGCCCGGCAAGCCTCCATCCTCGAAGGTGTGGACCTGAATTCCTATTACAATGCGCTCGGCACGCAGAACCTGCTGAACTACGTCCAGAATGGATACGGCGGAACCATCTTCCTTTCCTATCCGCTCAAACGCAGCTTCGCCCGCATCGGGCTGACCTACGGTTACAACATTTCCAACGTGAAGACACTGACCACCGCGGCCCAAAATTATTTCGACTACATCGATTTCGAGGGCGTGGGCGGTCCGAATCAGTTGAGCGGGATTCGCACCAGCACCATCACCCCGTCGTACACCTACAACAGCATCAACAATCCCATCAATCCTACTGGCGGCCGCGAGCTGTTCTTCTCGTTGGCGTTCTCCAGCAGCCAGCTTGGCGGCAACGTCAATACCATTCAGCCCACCTTCGACGCGAAATATTTCCACCGGGGACTGAAAAAGAACCACGTCATCGGAATGCACTTATCGGCGCGCCTGTTGGCGGGTTACGGTGGCAAATCCGCCCCTCCCTTCACGCGCTATTTCATGGGCGGCGAGAACGACGTACGCGGCTTCTGGGACTGGACCCTCAGCCCCATCGTTTACCTGCCCAGTGACGTAGCCAGCGTCTATGTCTATAACTCCGACGGTACGCAACGCACCCAGAAGGGCTATCCGGTCACGATGTCCGTTCCGTCCTACCAGGTCACTTTCCCAGGCGGTGACACCAACATTGTCGGGAACTTCGAGTACCGGATTCCGATCGTGGGCCCGGTAACGCTAGCCATTTTCGCGGATGCCGGATGGGATACGCTGCTGTTCCCGGGACAATTGAAAATGAACCCGGGACGCGTGGCGCAGTTGAACGAAGAATTTCCGCAGGCCGGCTTCACTGGCGAGGCGGTGATCCAGCCCGGTTCCGAGAAAATTCGCACGTCCATGGGGCTGGAACTCCAGGTTTTGATGCCGGTGGTGAACGCCCCATTCCGTGTCTATTGGGCCTATAACCCCACCCGTTTCGAGGGCACTTTGGCGGCGCCCATCGTCGCGGACAAATCGTACTTCCCGAATACGGCTACTTACAACAACGCCATCAGCGCCATTGGAGCGGTGTTGCCCTATAGCGCCGAGCGCTCGTCGATGTTCCGCTTCACGGTAGGGCGGACGTTCTAAAGTTGCCAGGATTGGATAAACTATAATGATTTCCGAGTTTAGGAGTATCACAGTGAAGAGCAAGGTATTTCTGTGGCCAGTCCTCGCATTGGCTATGACATGGACGGCCCAGGCCCAGCAGGGCAAATTCGCGGTCATCAACATTCAGGGGGCCATCATCAGCACCAAGGACGGCCAAAAGGCGGCCGCCGAACTGAATGCCAAAACCGCGCCCAAGAAGCGCGAGCTGGAGCAGAAGCAGAACGACATCAACTCGCTGCAGGACCAGCTCAATAAAGGTTCGAATACGCTGAGCGATTCGGCCAAGAACGATCTCTATAAGAACATCGAGTCCAAGAAAAAGAGTTTGCAGCGGGAAGTGGAAGACGCGCAGGCGGATCTGGAAGCCGACCAGCAAAAGCTTTTGCAACAGCTTGGCCAGAAGATCCTGGCGGTGATCGAGAAATACTCGCGCGATAACAACATCACCATGGTGGTGGACGTCAGTTCCCCGCAAACACCTGTGCTCTACGCTTCGCCCAGCATCGACATCACCAAGGAAATCATTGAGCTGTACGATAAGAGCACGGCGTCAGCCGGCGCTTCTACCAGCGCGGCGCCGGCCCCCAAGCCATCGCCGGCAGCTCCCAAGCCAGCGCCGGCAACTCCCAGAAAACCGGCGGGACAATAGCCCGGCCTCCAGGGCCTGGTGAGTACAGCCTTGCGAGTAGAGCTTGCCAGCGGCCGCAAGCTGCGCGACCGCAATAAACCGGCGTATCGGCTGGCCCACTGGCCCATCTGGATTTTTGTCTTTTTCATCGCCCCTGGGCCGTCGACCTTCGATCTGTTCGAGCACGGCTTCAACCGCCGCCGGTTGCTCTGGCTCTGTCTGGTGATCCTGGGGACAGGCATTGCGGCGCTTTGCGCGGCCGGTTGCCCGGCGTCGAACCCCGGCCCTACATCATCCGTTTCGTCGAGGATAAGCCGAATCCGCTGTACAGGCGGATCTGCTACACCTTCGCGTGGAGTATCGTAGTCACCTTCGCGTTATTGAACTTTGCCGGGCTTTTGGAAGCGGTGATCACCGGTGTGTGGCAGTTGAAGCAAATTTATCGGGACGCATATTTTCCAGTCGCCGGGACCATCTGGGCGCTGGGTGTGGCGGGCGTGCTCCCGCGCGTGAAGCCCTCCACGAAAGGCGAAGGCCACGAGCGGCGCTATTTCTACGGGGCGGTTTGGGCGTCGTGCATCGCGCAACCGGTCCTCGGGATCTTGTGGAAGCTGCTGCCGCATACTCGCTTTGCAGACGCGGTGAAACTGGTGGCATTCACCGGGCTGCTGTTGTTCTGCGGCATTCTGGCGCGGCGTGGATTGCTCCCGAGAACCCGCCCGATTGTTCCCGGTGAATTGGCCATCTCGGACTAAGTGGTTTTCGGTGCACGCCCCAGCTGCGAAATGCGTCAAAATGGTTTGGTGGCTCTTCGCCCTATGAAGCTGTTGCTGTGTTTTGTTGTGGTTGCACTCGCGGCCCAGGCCGGTGAATTCGTCGTTCTGTCAAACGGTTTCCGCATCCATGCCGACAGCCACACCACCGACGGGCCCCTGATCCGGCTCCAGACCAACCAGGGAGTGATCGAAATTCAGGCCAGCTCGGTAGCCGGGTTTGAGAAGGAGGAATACGCACCGCCTGCACCCGCCGCAGCCCTGCTGGCAGCGCCGAAAACCGCGCCTCAGCAGGCTCTCACGCCACAACAATTGGTTACGCAAGCCGCCGTTCACGCCGGCCTGCCTCCGGCGATTGTGCACAGCATCGCGCGCGCCGAATCGGGCTATCGCGAAGATGCCGTGTCGCCCAAGGGCGCCATCGGGCTGATGCAGCTTATGCCGAAGACTGCCGCCGAGCTGGACGCCGATCCGCATGATCCCGCCCAAAACGCCGAAGCCGGCGCGCGCTACCTGCGCGATTTGCTCCAGAAGTACGAAAACGATCCCCACCAGGTCTCCAAAGCGGTGGCCGCGTACAATGCCGGACCAGCCGCGGTGGACAAATACCACGGCATCCCTCCGTATCCGGAGACCATTCAGTACGTCAATCGCGTCCTGAAGCAATACGAGAAGGAACAAGCTAAGCAGAAAACCGCGTCTGGCGACTGATAATCTGAAGGGGATGCCCTTCGATGGTCTGCGCGTTATTTCGTTTGAGAGCCGGCGCGCCATCGAAATGGGTGAATTGATTCGCAGGCAGGGGGGCGATCCATTTGTCGCTCCGTCCATGCGCGAAGCGCCCATCGAGAACAACCTGGAAGCTTTCGCGTTCGCCGAGCGCCTGTTTCGCGGTGAGTTTGACTTAATGATTTTTCTTACGGGCGTCGGCACACGGGCCCTCAACAAGGTTTTGGCTTCGCGCTATCCGGAAGAACAATTCGCCGGCGCGTTGCGCAGGATCGCGGTAGCCGCGCGAGGTCCCAAGCCGCTCGCGGCGCTGCGGGAGCTGAAGGTTCCGGTGACCGTCACCGCGCCTGAACCAAACACCTGGCGCGAGTTGCTGACGGCACTCGAAAGCCGCACCGAACGCCGAATCGCATTGCAGGAGTATGGCAAATCCAATCCGGAGCTTCTGGATGCTCTGCGCGCGCGCGGCGCCGACGTTACGCCAGTACGCGTTTACCAATGGGATTTGCCCCAAGACCTGGCTCCCTTGCGGGAGGCGGTCCATCGGATTTCCGGCGGCCGGGCCGACGTCGTCCTGTTCACCACATCCATTCAGATGGCGCATCTGTTCCGGATCGCTACCGAAGAGCATCTCGCCGAACCAATGCTCGCGGCGTTGCGCCGCATGGCGATCGCATCCATCGGCCCCACCATGACGGAAACCTTGGAAGAGTTCGGTCTCGAGCCCGACATCACGCCCAGCCATCCGAAAATGGGCTTCCTGGTGAAGGAGACCGCCGAACAAGCCAAGGCGATTCTGGAACGCAAGCGGGGAGTGCATGCCTAAGCGCGACGATCTTTTCACTCAGTTTGGTAAGTATTACGGTTTGGCGTTCCTGATCCCGTGTTCCATCCTGGTGGGCTACGCCATTGGGTACGGGTTGGACAAATTATTCGGTACCACGTACCTCAAGCTGGTCTTTTTGCTCCTAGGGATCGCCTCCGGCATGATCGAACTGATTCGCGAGTTGAACAAAGGCGATACAGGGAAGTGAACCAGACTGGTCAAGTGAGTCAGCCCGGCGAGGACGATTCATACCAACGCTTCAACCAGCGCGTTGAATGGATCATGGCCACTTTAGGGTTGGCAGGAACCCTGGCGCTGTGCTTCACGCGCGGAATCCGCGATGGCGCGGCGTTCCTGATCGGCGGCGCCATCTCCTTCACCAGCTTCTGGGGCTGGCGGAGGGTGGTGAATAGCTTAGGGCCGAATCCACGCAAGCGCAGCCACGCGTTTTTCGTCCTCCGCCTGATCGCACTGGTGGCATTGGCCTGCGTTATAATCGAGTATCTTCGACTGAATGTAGCTGTCGGCGCCGTAGGGCTGTTGGTTTCGGGGGCAGCGGTCATTCTCGAACTCATCTTTGAATTATCAATAGCTAAACGCTGAACTAATCTATGCAAGCTGAATCGGAAATCTGGACTACTGCCCTGTTCAATCGTTTTCTGGCGGGCCCGTTGGATTCACTCCTCAAAGCAATCGGCCATCCGGCTGCCGACCCGGCGCATCCGTGGCCCAACTGGATGACCACGGAACTACTGGTGGTGGCGATTATCCTGGTGTTGTTCGCGATCCTGAGATCCAGGCTCTCAGTGGAGAAACCCGGCAGTCTCCAACTCAGCTTCGAGGCCGTATACAAGTTCGTCGAAGGACAGGCGAGTGAATCGATCGATCATCATGTGAACCGGTACCTGTCGTTCTTCGGGACCATTTTCATCTTTATTTTGTTCCTGAATCTGATCGGGATTATTCCGGGCCTGGAATCTCCCACTATGACTGCGTCGGTTCCGCTCGCGTTCGCGGTGGCGGTCTTCTTCTACTATCACTGGATGGGCATTCGCGAGCATGGTATCGGCAAGTACCTGCTCCACTTTGCGGGTCCCTACTGGTGGCTGGCCCCGGTAATGATCCCCATCGAATTGATCAGCCATTTCGCGCGGCCGTTATCGCTGACGGTTCGTCTCTTCGCCAACATGTTTGCCGGCGAACAGGTCACCCTCACATTCCTGACGCTTACCTATTTCATCCTGCCGGCGGTTTTTTTGGGATTGCACGTTTTCGTCGCATTATTGCAGGCTTTCATATTTATGCTGCTCGCCATGGTCTATGTGGGTGGCGCGGTGGCGCACGAGCATTAACGGCTTTATCGGTTCGCAAGCGTGAGCCCGCCGTCCCCCAGGGCGGAATGGGAACCACCTCCTCGCGAATAATTTTGTACAAGGAGAACACTCGAATGAAACGTAAACTGATTTACTCGGCAGGCCTTGCTATGGCATTGGCCAGCCCGATTTTCGCGCAGACGCCCGCCGCCGGTGGCGGAGGGACCGACCTGAAACTGCCCTTCGCTTATCTCGCCATGGGCATCGCTTCCGGTCTGTGCGGTCTGGGTCAAGGCAAGGCGGTTGCTTCCGCCGCCGAGGGCATGGCTCGTAATCCTGGCGCGGCCGCGGCTATTCGCAACGCACTCATTCTTGGACTGGTGCTGATTGAATCGCTGGCGTTGTACACGCTGGTTATCACCTTCATCGCCAAGCAGGCGTAGTTTTCACGATAAACCTCCGGGCGGCGGATAAACTGTCGCCCCACCTCTTTCCATGAAACTCCAAGGCATCTTCAGCCCCATCACCACCCCTTTCAACCACGAAGGCGAGATGTGGAAAGTCAAAGTCCAGCACAACGTCGAGAAGTGGAACGCCACCGGCCTCAGCGGTTACGTAGTGGTTGCATCCACCGGCGAAAGCGTAATGCTGAGCGGGGATGAAAAAATCCAGCTCTGGGAATGGGTGGCGCAATGGGCCGCGCCCGAAAAGCTACTGATTGCCGGAACCGGCATGGATAGCGTGCATGAAACCGTGGCGCTCACCAATCGCGCCGCTGATCTGGGCTACAAAGCCGCGCTAGTCAAAACGCCGTCCTTCTTCAAAGGCCAGTTCAGCAAGCCGGAAACGCAGATGTTGTTCTTCCGCGCGGTGGCCGATCAAGCCAAGATCCCCGTGCTGCTCTATAACTTCCCGCAGAACACGGGCGTGGACCTCCCGGCCGAAGCGGTGGCCGAGCTGTCGCATCATCCGAATATCGTTGGGATCAAGGAAAGCTCGGGCAACGTCGAGAAGCTGCTGCAGATGGTGCGCGAAACGAAGAAGGGCTTTCAGGTGCTCACCGGGTCGGCCACCACACTGGCGCCCTCGCTCGCGATCGGCTGCAGCGGCGGCATCCTGGCGTTCGCCAATCCCGCGCCCTACGCCACCATTTCCATCTGGGAAGCCCATCGAACGCGCGAGCCCGAAGCCGCATTGGACTGGCAGAATCGCATCGGCCGCGCCGCCAAATTGGTGACGACGAAATACGGAATCGGCGGTCTCAAATACGCGATGGATCTAACCGGCTATTACGGTGGGCCGCCGCGCCTGCCACTCACCGTGCCCACTCCGGCCGCCAAGCAGGAGATCGAAGAAGCCTTTGCGGACCTGCGCGGCTGAAGTGACGGCTGCTGTTTGACATCTCAGTTGCCCCCTCGATAGAATCAAGGCGCCGTTCGTCGAAGCGCATTTAACGAACACAAGCGCTTGAGGAGTCACCATGAAGAAGCTCGTTCTCACGATTTTTGCGCTCCTGGGCGCGGCGGTTGTTCCTGCCCTGGCGCATCACGCCTTCTCCGCCGAATTCGACTTAAAGAAGCCGATTGACGTAAAAGGCGTAGTGACGAAAATCGAGTGGATGAATCCTCATGCTTGGATTTACGTTGACGTGAAAACCGACGCAGGCGTCGATCATTGGCAGTTCGAGACCGGCGCGCCGATCGAGCTGGTTCGCCGCGGTTGGAGAAAGAACGACCTGAAGGTGGGCGACGAAGTCAGCATCCACGGCCTCCGCGCCAAGGATGGTACCAATACGGCCAGCGCGCGCACGGTCACCTTGCCGTCCGGCAAAAAAGTCTTTAGCGGCGCGGCCGGTGATGGCGCTCCCGATGCCCAGCCACAGCCTCCTGCCGCGACTCACGAGTAGCTTCGCGCACCACCTGCACGCCCGGCTCCGGATAGATCACGTTATCGAGGAACAGCCCCGACGCGGGGGCCGTCCACGCCGCAACATCCAGCTTCGAGTCCTTCTGGCCCTCCAGCAGACCGGAAAAATCGTCCTCTGTAATTTCCCGTAAGCCCAATTTCACCAGTGCCCCCACCACTCTTCGGACCATGCGCCAGACGAAATGCGACGCGGTGATATGGAAAACGATCAGGTCGCCCTCGGCTTCGATGCCGGCATCCTCCACCACGACAATGGGCGATTCATCGGGGCGCGACTTATCTTCCGCGCGAAATGCGTTGAAGTTGTGCCGCCCAATCAGCATCCGCGCCGCGCGGGACATCGCGGCGACATCCAGCGGCTCCCTGACCCACCAGACAAATTTCTTGAAAAACGCCGTGCGCCGCGTGGAGATCTGATACCGATAGGTCCGTGCGATCGCATCATGCCGGGCGTGGAACTCCGGCGCCGCTTCCGCCACATCCAGCAGATACACATCGGAGGGCAACCGGCTATTGATGGCCCGCAAGATCTCGTCTGGCTTCGGCCAGCGCCGCTGGTCTTCGCCCTTCCGCCGTACTTTCAGATGTGCCACCTGAGCCCGCGCGTGGACACCCGCGTCGGTTCGCCCCGCGCCCTGAATTTCCACTGTGCCATCGAAGAATTGCTCGGCCGCGCTCCGCAACTGGCCTTGCACCGTTCGGGCGTTGTTTTGCTCCTGCCAGCCGCTATACTTCGTGCCGTCGTATTCGATGGTCAGCTTCCAGGTTTTCAGCTCCGGTGTCTTCAACTCACCAGTGTAGCCCCCGCCGTGCAACCGAGATCCGCCGCAATGTTATGATGGAGCGCTTCAGGAGGACGCATGTTCAAAGAGTTTCGTGAATTCATCATGCGCGGCAACGTGCTGGATTTGGCCGTGGCCGTCATTATCGGAGCGGCATTTGGAAAAATCGTGACGTCGCTCGTCAACGACATTCTGATGCCCCCCCTCGGCCTGGTCCTCAAGAACGTCGACTTCACCAATCTGTTTATCGATCTTTCAGGCGGCCATCACGCCACCCTGGCTGAAGCCAAAGCGGCCGGAGACGCAACCATCGGCTACGGCACGTTTCTAAACAATGTCATCGATTTCTTGATCGTCGCGCTCGTGATTTTTCTCATGATCCGGACAGCCAACAAAATGAAGCGCGCTCCCGCGCCGGCCGATCCTACCACCAAGGAATGTCCGTTCTGCCATACCACCATTCCCATCGCTGCCACGCGCTGCCCGAACTGCACCTCGACGCTCTGAGCTGCTCAGTTTGCGCCATTCGTGATGGCGATGGTTACGCCGGATTGGCTGGCTACGCCATTTACCGTGAGCAGCACCGGTTGGAGGCCGGGCGGGAGAAAACCGCTGGGGATTTGCGCGTTGATCTGCATTAACCCAGGAAAGCCTGGCGCGGTTCCGGCGTAGAGGACCGGTGCATTATAGCCGGCGATGCTGAGAGTGACCTTGCCGGTGCTGGAACCTTGCCCCGTGGCGTAGAGCGACACCACCGAACCACGCGCGGCCGGATTCGATGCCGAATTCAGGCTGCCGTCTTGATTGTTGGCGGCGGCTTGGCCAACGCCACCGGAAACGGTGAAGATGCCGGGGGAAGAGGCGATCACGGGCACCGCAGAGCCGGCAACAACAGCGCCACCCACCACCACGCTCATCGCTGTGGTTGAATTCGCAGTCAGGCTGGCCGGCGCAAGCGCGTTGATCTGGGTGGCACTGGTGTAGAACAGTGTTGCCGGTGCGCCGCCGAACGTCAGTTGTGTGTTGGTCTTATCGAAACCGGTGCCGAATACCGTGATGATTTCCCCCGGCGCGATCGCGCCTGGCGCAAGGCTCGCCGCGTTGACCACCGTTACGGTCGCCGTCTCGGAGGCAACCGCCGATGGCGTTAGACTCCGGATGCGATTGTTGCCTGAATCGGCGATGAGAATAGTTCCGTTAGCGCCGATCGTGATGCCAGACGGCGCATTCAACTGCGCGGCTAGGGCCGGACTGCCATCGCCCGTGAATCCGGCCGTCCCAGTGCCAGCAATCGTGGTCAGCGCTCCGGACGTGCTGACCCGTCGGATGACGTTTGCGCCCGTATCCGCGATGATCAGCGTCCCATCCGATGCGAAGGCCATCCCGCCAGGCGAAGAAAGTCCAGTGATCAGCGAAGCGGGTGTGCCGCCAGACGCAATTTTCCAGACGTGAGCCGCATCGGCGGCGAAGACATTCCCGGATGCATCCACCGCCACGGCCAGCGGCGCGTTGATTTTTGCGAAAGTGCTGGCCGTTCCGGCAGCCGTCACCTGGACGATGCGGTTGTTGCCGGAATCGGCGATGTACACCGATCCCTGGGCATCCAGCGCGACAGATACAGGATTGTTGAGCTGGCTGGCGATGGTCGTCATCGTTCCAGACGGCGTGATTTTGCGCACGTCGTTGTTCCCAGAGTCGGCGACGTAAATATTATCTCGAGCCATCCATTGCAATGCCGCGCGGCGAGTTCAACTGCGATGAATCTCCGGTGCCCGCGATGGTGCTGATCACACCGGCGGGAGTTACCATGCGAATGCGATTGTTGGCAGTGTCGGCGATATACCAATTGCCGGCCGAATCTACCGCTATGCCGGACGGTGAGTGCAGTTCAGCGGAAGTAGCCTGCCCGCCATCGCCGCCGAAAAATGGCGAAGTTCCGCTGCCGGCGATGGTGGTCACATTGCCGCCACTCGGGATTTCCATTACGAACCCGCCCGAAGTGAAGTAGACGTTGCCGGCGGGATCAAGCGTCACATCTCTGGCCGATGCGATGCCTGCAATCTGTTGCACCACCGTGCCGAAGTAGCCGGCAGCGGCGATATATGGCAGGCCGCTGGAATCAACCGCTACACCGGTAGGGGCGGGAGTGTTGAACACGGTGATGATGACGCCGTTGTACACTTTTCGAACGCGGTTGTTACCACTGTCGGCGACGTAGAGCGCGCCGGTCTGGTCCACGGCGAGCCCCGCGGGGGCATTCAGTTCGGCCAGCAGAGCGGACGTGCCCACGCCCGAGAATCCCGCCGTCCCCGTGCCCGCCAGTAGCGTCAGTATGCCGTTGGTGGTGACTTGGTACACCTGGTTGGCGCCGAAATCGGAAATGTAGAGCGAACCTGAAGCATCCAGCGCGACGTTGCGCGGCTGCGTCAATTGCGCGCTGATAGCCGGTCCGCCCTGTCCAGTGCTTGCGGCGGGTAGCGCACCTCCACCTGCCACGGTCTGGATGCTGCCATCGATCCCGACTTTTCGTACGCGCGCGTTTCCCAGGTCGGCAATAAAGAGATTTCCGGCTGCATCCATCGCCAGACCGTAAGGTTGATCGAGCAACGCGGCACGGGCCGGGCCACCGTCGCCCGCAAATCCCGCGACACCCGTGCCGGCCACGGTTTGGATGGTGCCGTCCGCCGCAATCTTGCGGACCCGATTGTCGGCCGCATCGGCGACATAGACATTCCCGGCGCGATCCACTGCGATTCCTTCGGGCTGAATCAAACCCGCCGCGAGAGCTTGGCCGCCATCGCCTGAGTCATCGCTTCCGGCGACCGTTTGAATGATGTAGGACGCCGGAGTTGTGTCGGCCGCGGTAATGTAAGCCGCGCTGAACAGACAGACTAGAACGAGTCGATAAGAGCTAACCACAGATGCTCCTGCCAGGAGTAGTGTGTCCTCCCGATGGAAAACTCTCAGGGCACTTCCGATGGAAGAATCGTGAATAGGCGCGCAAGAAAGCTTTTCTCTCTTACCTCGTTAGCCCTGCTGTGTGGTGTCGCCGGTGCTCAACCGGCCCTTCGGTTGAAAGGATTCAAGCCAGGTTCTAACCGGCCTACCGCCCCCATTGGCGCGAGGACTCGCACACCAGGCCGTTCACACTTGCTGGTGCAATTCGCTGCTGAACCCGGCGCGGCACAAATGAAAGCGTTGGCCAGCCACGGCGCAACTGTACTTTCCTACGTCCCCGATGGCGCGCTGTCCATCGTCATGCGCGACGGCACCAGTCTCAGTGGATTGGGCATTCGTTGGATGGGCCAATTGCAGCCGGGCGAGAAACTCAGCCCAGAGTTGAATGGAAAGCTGGTGGCCGGGCAGGCGCCCCCGGTGCTGGTGGAATTTTACTCCGACGTCCCCGAAGGTGAAGCGCGCGCGATCGCGATCCAGACCGGCGCGGTGATTCACGACAATCCGGACCTGCTGCCGCACCATCTGTTGATCGAAGGCACGGTCGATCAGGTGCGGCGGTTGGCGGATTGGGACGAAGTTTCTTACATTTTTCCAGCGTCCAACGATTTGATTCGAGGGCTGCCCGTCCATGGATGCGCCGGCGCGCTGACCATGGCCGGTCCGGTGGGGCAAGCTGTACCGCTGGTGGGCGAGGGGTGGGATGGGCCCGGGCTGGGGAGCGCCAACCTGAGCTATGCCTTCGTGTATGTCACGCAGCAACAGCCGGCGGACTCGGTGGAATCGGAAATAGAGCGCGCCTACGCCGAATGGGCTAAGTATGTGCAGGTTACGTTTACGCAGACCAACAATCCCACCGGGCCGCAGACGCTGGCGGTGCTGTTTGCCAGCGGCGCGCACGGGGATGGATATCCGTTCACTGGCCCAAACGGAGTGCTGGCGCACACGTTCTATCCCTATCCTCTCAACCCGGAGCCGATTGCCGGCGACCAGCATTTCAACAACGATCACACCTGGAAAATTGGGGCGGATGTGGATGTCTTCAGCGTCGCGCTGCATGAGACCGGGCACGCGCTGGGCTTGGGGCATTCCGATAGTCCGGGGGACGTGATGTATCCGTACTATCACATCGTTTCCGGGCTTGGGCCCGGGCGATATCGCTGCGATCCAGCAACTGTATGCGGCGGCCAAGGGATCGAGTAGCCCGCCGAAGCCGGCTGCGGCGCCTTTAGCAGTGACCATTCAAGCGCCGCTCGCAACCACCAGCGCGTCATCCATCGCGCTGAACGGAAGCACATCGGGTGGGTCGGGGGCGGTGCAAGTGAGCTGGTCAACCAATCAAGGCGCCTCAGGAATGGCGCAGGGCGCGGCCAACTGGACCGTCGCCGCCATTCCTCTGAGTGTGGGCGCCAACGTGATCACGGTAACGGCTTCCGATGCGAACCAGGACCACGCGTCCCAGAGCGTCACCGTAACCAGCCAACCGCCCAGTCGCGCCCGCGGACAATCCGAGTCCGGGAAGTCCGCCGGCTAATCCGCCTGAGAGCCCAAGCCCGGGCGGGTCCACAGCGCCACCGTCGGTGACCATTCTTTCGCCCGCCATGACCACGGTTGCCACGTCGGCCAGCTCGATCGTTGTCAGCGGCACGGCGCAAGATAACGTGGGAGTGGAGCAGGTAACGTGGGTGAGTTCCACAGGAGGGTCGGGAACGGCGGCCGGCACGAACAACTGGACCACAGGGCCGATTTCGCTTTACGTGGGCACCACCACGATCCTGATTTATGTGACCGATACCGCCGGAAACCAAGCCTGGAGGTCGATCGTAGTAACGAGATCCTAGCCGCTACAACAACTCGGACAGCCGCGAATTCTCGATCAGGATGGTCTCGTCGCGCTCGGGGCCGGTGGAGATGCAGCCCACTTCGACTCCGGTGCGTTCGCTCAAGAAGCGCAGGTAGTCGCGCGCCCGCTCCGGAAGATCGCGCTCGCGAGCAAGGCCGCGCGTCTCGGACTTCCATCCGGGCAGCTTCTCATAAACCGGCTCCACGGCTTCCAGGCCCCGAAACGTCGCGGGCATGGCCTTCACATTCTTGTATTCGGTGCAAACCGGGATCTCATCGAATTGGTCCAGCACATCCAGCTTGGTGATCACCAGGCTGGTGAAGCCGTTGATCATCGCGGTGTAGCGCAGCAACGGCACGTCGAACCAGCCGCAACGTCGCGGGCGGCCAGTGACGGCGCCGAACTCGTTGCCCGCTTTGCGAATTCTTTCGCCATCTTCGCCGAGCAATTCGGTGGGAAACGGGCCGCTCCCCACGCGCGTGGTGTAAGCTTTGGACACGCCGACCACGCCGTGAATCGCTGTCGGCGGCACTCCCGCGCCTGTACACGCACCGCCGGCCGTAGCGCTGGAGGAAGTCACAAACGGATAGGTGCCGTGGTCGACGTCGAGCATGGTTCCCTGCGCGCCCTCGAACAGCACACGCTTGCCCGCGCGCATGGCGTCGTTCAAAAGCTGCGCCGTATCGCAGACCAGCGGACGGATGCGCTCGGCGTAGCCCAGATATTGATCGCGAATCAATTCGAAGTCGATTGTTTCCTGAATGTTGAACGTCTGGGCCAGCAGTTGCTTGTCCTCGGCCAGCGCCGTGTACATCGCGCAAAAGCTGTCGTGCTCATACAGATCCGCGATGCGGATGCCGCGCCGCCCGATCTTGTCTTCATAGCACGGGCCGATTCCGCGCGAAGTGGTCCCGATGGGCACGCGATCCTGCCGTCCCTCCGACATTTTCTCGACGATCCGGTGGAACGGGAAGATCACGTGCGCGCGATCGCTGATGGCAAGCTGTTTGCGAACGTCCACGCCCGCCTGCTCCAGCTTCTCCATCTCCTCGATCAGCGCCGCCGGATCGATCACCACGCCATTGCCGATGACCGCCTGGACCCCGGGCCGCAGAATGCCGCTCGGAATCAGCTTGAGAACGAACTTCTTCGGGCCGATAAAGACGGTGTGCCCGGCGTTGTGGCCGCCCTGATAGCGAGCCACCACTGAAAACTTCTCCGAAAAAAGGTCGACGACTTTCCCCTTGCCCTCGTCGCCCCATTGCGCACCCAGTACGACGATATTTCCCATGTGAGGAGCCAAAACGTTCTTATTGTACCGTGTGCTCTAATAGCTTCGCGGAGATCGAGATCGCGAACGTCATGACGCCCGTCCAGCCGCTGCCCTACAGCAAGCGTGAGCAGCGCGGCTGGTACATGTACGATTTGGCGAACTCCACGTTCCAAAGCACGGTTTTGACGCTCTTCCTGGGCCCGTATCTGACCGTACTTGCCAAAGCCGCCGCCGGCGCCGACGGGCGCGTTCATCCCCTGGGCATTCCCGTGGATCCCCGGTCGTGGTGGGGCTACCTGATCTCGATCTCCGTGATTACGCAAATCTTTGTTCTGCCGATCGCGGGAACCATCGCCGATTTCAGCCCCAACAAGAAGGGCCTGATGGCTCTGTTCGCCTACACCGGCGCTCTCGCGACGGCCGCGATGTTCTTTCTCCAGGGCAACCGCTATCTCGCTCGGTGGAGCGCTGTTCCTCGTCGCGAACCTGGCCTTCGGCGCGTCGGTGGTGGTCTACAACTCGTTTCTGCCCGGACATCGCGCCTCCGGAACAGCGCGACGCGGTGTCGTCCACCGGCTGGGGCATCGGATATTTGGGCGGCGGATTGCTCCTGGCTCTGAACCTCGCGCTGTTTGCGAAAGCCAAGGCGCTCGGGCTTTCGACTGCCATGGCGGTCCGGATCAATCTTTCGTCGGCGGGAATCTGGTGGGCGCTGTTCAGCCTGATCCCGCTGGCCGCCATCCGCAATCGTGCGCCTGGCACGTAAGCGCGGTCCGGGCGAAGGAATGATCGAAGACTTTCCGCGAATTCGCCGTGACCCTGCGCGGCATGCGCCACTATCCGCAAACGCTGCGCTTCCTGATCGCCTACCTGCTCTACAACGACGCGGTGCAGGCGGTGATCGCGCTGTCCTCGCAGTTCGGCAGCGACGAGCTGAAAATATCGATGTCCGGACCTGACCGGCGTGATCCTGATGGTCCAGTTCGTAGCGTTCTTCGGAGCTTTTCTGTTCGATTGGATCGCCAGGGGGATCGGCGCCAAGCCCGCGGTGATGGTCAGCCTGCTGATCTGGACCGGAGTGCTCGTGTCCGATGTATGTCTCGGTGCGCACCGAAACGCAGTTCTTCATTGTGGCGGCGATCGTTGCGATCGTGCTGGGCGGAACGCAGGCGCTGAGCCGCTCGCTGTTCTCCCTGATGATTCCCGAAGGGCCGCGAAGCCGAGTATTTCGGCGTCTATGAGATCAGCGACAAAGGAACCAGCTGGATGTGCCCGCTGCTGTTCGGGCTGGCGCTGCAATTCACCGGCAGCTACCGGCTGGCTCGATTCTCTCGCTGATCACGTTTTTTCTCGCGGGCCTGCTGGTGCTGGTGACAGTGAACGTGCGGCACGCCGCGGCCGAAGCCGCTTCGTAAACGCGTTAGCTGAGCTCCAGCGGCCTTCTTTTGTTCGGTCGAGTTCTCTCCAGGAACGCGTGTTCCTCAATGTCCAGCTCGTGCTTGTAGCCTTCCGGATCGATGAACGGATTCGGCGCCTTTGCCGAGCCTGGCGTACTTCGCTTGCATGTTGTACATCGCGGGATGCGAGCCGAGCGGGACGTCGCACGGCAGCGACCGCAGCAATTTGAAGCTGCGCATATATTCGCCTGCGATATCCGGCACCTCCTTGTTGTTGACCAGATTGGTAGCCGGGATTCACGCCGACGCTGCCGATGATGACCACGTCGTACGTCTTCCCGCCTTCCTCCGCCTGCGTGACCCAGGTGGTGCAGCCGCGCGTGTGGCCGGCGGTGAGATGGGCGACCAGCGTTGTGTCTGCCGAGCTTCACTTTGTCGCCATCGTGCAGGGTCCGGTCGAGCGGATGCGGCTTGCCTTCCGGGCGTGATCTTCATCAGCGCCGGGACGTCTTCTGCCATGGCCATCACCTGCGCGCCGGTGAGCTGCTTTCACCATGGCATCGCCTTGCATGTGGTCGGCGTGGGCGTGGCTGCCGAGCAGAATCTTGATGTCGGTGAATTTGAAGCCCAGCTTCTCCACCGAAGCGCGAATCACCGGGACGGTGGCCTCAAAACAACTGTTGAGCAGAATGTTTCCTTGGGGTGTGACGAAGAGGAACGAAGCCAGCGATTCGGAACCGACGTAGTAGATGTTGCCGATCACTTTGTGCGGCGGGAACTGCTTGTTGAATTGATCGGGCGAGCCGATGTTGCGCCGGAACAGCTCTTCGGCGGTCTGCGCCGCAGAGCGGGCCGAGCCAGGGGCGCGGCCGCCAGGGCCGCCAGTTTCATAGATGCGCGCGTCAAGTTTCCATAACGACCGCCAGCATGTCATACGTCATCCAGACCGTCAGCCCAGAGCAATGCGGATGGGCCAGCCAATTTCGCAGCGCGGCGCTGACTTCGGCGGGCCGCTCCATGGTCGACATGTGGCCGCAATCGGGCACGATCACGAGCTGGCTGCCGGCGATCTCGTTCGGCCATCGCTGGCATGCTGCGCGGGCGGGCTCCAGCCGTCCTCGCGGCCCGTGAGCAGCAAGGCCGGGCAGCGGATTTGTGTCCAGGACGCGCGGCTCGCATCCGGCCGGGCCAGCAGCGCGCGCACCTGCGCGGCGAAAATATCGGGCGTTTTGCGCGACATCATTTCGATGATCGTGTTCACCAGAGCGGTGTCGTTGATGCGGCGGGAATCGATCATCGGCGGCAGCCATTTCCGCAGCATCGCGCGCATGCCTTGCGATTGCGCCAGCGCCACCAGCTCGCCGCGCTTGCGCTTTTCTTCTTCGCCCGGCCGCGCCTGCCGCCAGCGGCAAATAGCCGGTATTGAGCAGCGCGATGCGATCGACCCGCTCGCGGCGCGCGCCGGTACATCTCGAGCGCGACGCGCCCGCCCATCGAATGTCCGGCGATGGAGAATCGCTCGGGCGCGTTCGCGAGCGCGGCTTCGGCCATCGCTGGAAGCGAATCGAGCGAGCCGTAATCGGGGCACGAGCAATCGGCGATGTCCGACAACGCATCGATTTGCTGCTGCCAGACCGTCTGGTCGCAGATCAAGCCAGGCAGCAGCAGGAGATGTTCGCGGCGGTTATACCAAGTCCTCGGAGCGAATCGGCAGTTTGCGCAGCCGCTTGCCGGTTGCGGCGAAGATCGCGTTGGCGACGGCCGGAATAATCGACGGAGTGCTGGCTTCGCCGATTCCGCCGGGCGCGGCCTGGCTCGGCACGATGTGCACTTCCACCACCGGCATTTCGTCGATGCGCAGCACGTCGTAGTGGTTGAAGTTGCCCTGCACCACGCGGCCGCGCTCGATGGTGATGGCGCCTTTCATCGCCGCGCTCAGTCCGTAAACGATCCCGCTCTGGATCTGCTGCTCGATGCCGGCCGGATTGACCACGTGCCCGCAATCCACCGCGCAAACCACGCGATGCACGCGCAGCTTGCCTTTGTCCACCGAAACTTCGGCCACCTGCGCGTTGAAGCTGCCGATGTTGTTCACCACGGCGATGCCGCGAGCATGGCCGGCCGGCAGCGGCTTGCCCCACCCGGCTTTTTCGGCCGCCAATTCCAGCACGCCCAGCAGCCGCGGAGATTTCGCGAGCAGGCTTGCGGCGGAACTCGAACGGATCTTTGCCGGCCGCAGCGGCCAGTTCGTCCAGGAAACTCTCGGAGAAGAAGCATGTTCTGCGAGAATCCCACCGAACGCCAGTAGGTGACCGGAATGTCGACATCGGGCGGATGATAATCGACGTGGAAATTCGGAATGGTGTATTCCAGTTCGACGATGCCTTCGACGCCGGTGCGATCCACGCCGTTGCGCAACCCGCCGAACGACGGGCAGACCACGCGCGCGTCCCAGGCAACCGGCCAGCCATCGCTGTCCAAAGCGCCGGCGAACTTCGCATAGGACGCGGGGCGATACAGGTCGTGCTGCATGTCGTCCTCGCGCGACCAGGTGAGCTTCACCGGCTTGCCGATGGCTTTCGAGATCTCCACCGCTTCGCTGACGAAATCGTCTCCGCCGCGCCGTCCGAATCCGCCGCCCAGATACTGCGTGTGGATTTGAATCTTGTCGGGATGCAGACCGGTGATCTTCGCAGCTGCCCCCATGGCCGCCGTCTGGATTTGCGTGGACCACCCAAACTTCGCAGCTATCGGGGCGCACGTCGGCGGTGCAATTCATCGGCTCCATCGGAGCGTGCGATAGATAAGGCACTTCGTAGACGGCTTCCAGCTTCTTCGCGCCGTTCGCCAGCGCGGCTGCCGCATCGCCATCGTTGCGAGCCACGGCGCCCGGGCTTGGCAGCCAGATTCACGAACAATTCGCGAATGCTCGCGCTGCTGAGGTTGGCGTTCTTGCCCTCGTCGAATTGCACCTGGAGCGCGCGCCGCCCTTCCATCGCGGACCAGGTGTTGTCGGCGATCACCGCCACGCCGCGCGAGATCTGCACCACTTGCTTGCACGCCGGGAACGGCTTTCGCTCTTGGATGCGTCGAAGCTGGCGACCTTGCCGCCGAATACCGGGCAGCGTGCGAGCACCGCGTACACCATGCCCGGGCGCCGGGCATCGATGCCGAACTCGGCCGTGCCGTTCACCTTGAGAGGCGTGTCGAGCCGCTTGGGCGAAGTCCCGATCAGGCGGAAATCCTTGGGATCTTTCAGCGCGACTTTGGCAGGCGCGGGCAATTTGCCAGCGGCATCGGCGAGACTGCCGTAACTGGCGCGCGCGTTGCTGGCTGTGTTGATCACGTACCCGCGCTCGGTGCGAAGCTGCGACTTTGCTACGCCCCATTTCTGCGCGGCGGCCTCCAGCAGCATTTCGCGAGCCGACGCGCCGGCTTTGCGCAGCGGCTGCCAACGAGGTGCGGATGCTCATGCTGCCGAAAGTGCCTTGCAGCGGACCGTACGCGGGGTCGACCGGCGCAAATTCGGTGCGAATCTGTTTCCAATCGCAATCCAGCTCTTCCGCCAGTATCTGCGACAGCGAAGTCTGTGGCCCTTGCCCCATTTCCGATTTGGCGATCTCGAACGTGACCATGTCGTCGCTGCCGACATGGATGTAGGCGTTGAGCTTTGCTCCCTCGGTGGGGGCGGCTTCCAGTTTGTTGCTCTCGGGCAGTTGGAATCCGATGAGCAAACCGCCCGCGGTTGCGGCGCCGGCCTTCAGGAAACTTCGCCGGTTTAATTGGGAAAATGTGGCGCTCATTCCGCTGCTCCTTCCACTACATGGGCGTTCCCTGCAACCGTTCCGTGATGATTAGCCGCGGCCTGATATTGCGCTGCCAGGTGAACCGCGCTGCCGGATCGCCTGATAGGTCCCGCAGCGGCAGATGTTGCCGTGCATGGCTTCGTCGATATCGGCGTCGGTGGGATGCGCGGTTTTCTTCAGCAAGCCCGCGGCGGTCATGATCTGGCCGGACTGGCAATAGCCGCACTGCGGCACATCCACCTCCAGCCAGGCCCGCTGCACCGGATGGCTGCTGTCGGGCGAAAGGCCTTCGATGGTGGTGACGCTCTTGCCTGCTACGCTTGAAACCGGCGTAACGCAGGAGCGGATGGGCTGATTGTTCAGGTGGACCGTGCAGCAGCCGCACAGCGCCATGCCGCAGCCGAACTTGGTGCCGGTCATACCGAGCGAGTCGCGCAACACCCATAGCAGCGGCATGTGCGGCGATACGTCGACGGTTTGGGACTTTCCATTCAGGGTGAAAGTGACTGCCATTGTGGGCCTCCTGGGAGCCAAATCTTTGCTTATTTAGTATATAACCTCTTGCCTGCGTTGGCGTTGGCTCGAGGTGGTCAGATAAGTGGTGACACTGGCCCCTCGTAGCCGCGAGGTGCCAATGATCCCGTTTAGTTAGGAGGCTGCCCCATTATGCACCGCCTGGGCTGCTGCTTCGGTAATTCCAAAGGCTGTGACGCTGGCATGTCCGAAACGAAAAGCGGAGGCAGAAGCAGAATACGCCGGACTCCCAGTCCTGACCCCGGCTGCGGCAGGCCGGGATAGATATAGGTGCCACAGCCCGAGCCGGTGCAGTCATTCTCCACTTTCACTGAGGATCCTGGAAACGCGCGGGTTTGAGGAGTGACGACCCGTTGTCCAGCCCATGCGTCCGTGACATTATCAATTTAATCAGCGAAGGAAACCAGGAGGCCGCCGATGAAAAAACTGACGTTGTGGATGATGGCTCTCGCGGCGTTCCTGGGAAGCGCGCTCGAAGCCCAGAATATAACCGGCAATTGGCAGGGCACATTGCAGGCCGGCCAGCAAAAAGTGCGCATCGTGTTTAAGATTGCGCTGGAGAATGACAAGCTGAACGCTGCCCTCTACACCGTCGACCGGCCATCGCCGCCTATCGCCATGACCATCACACAGGATGGTTCCACCGTGAAAATGACCATCCCCGCCATAAACGGCAACTATGAAGGAAAGCTGAGCGGGGACGGAAACTCGATCGCAGGCACGTGGACCCAGGGCGCGGCGCTGGCCTTGAACCTGACACGCGCCACTCCCGAGACCGCTTGGGAGATTCCGAAACCTCCGCCTCCGCCGATACGGATGGCGGCGAATGCGAAGCCCGCTTTCGAAGTGGCCACCATCAAGCCGAGCAATCCTGCCAACACCGGCCAGATCAGTTACGTTGAGAGGCACCGAGGTGATCGCAACGAACGCGACGGTGCGCGATCTGATCAACCTGGCTTATTGGCTTCATCCGAAGCAGGTTACCGGCGGCCCGGCCTGGATGGAATCGGAGAAGTACGACATGGCGGGAAAACCCGATGCGCCGGGCCAGCCAAACGTGGACCAGATGAAGCTGATGATTCAGAAACTGCTGGCCGATCGCTTCCAGCTCAAATTCCATTTCGAAAAGAGAGATATGCCAGCATATGCGGTCAGGATCGCAAAAACCGGAGCGAAAATTATCCGGAGCCAGGACGATCCGAAGGGCCTTCCCGGATTCTATTTCGGAAGAGCTGCAGCGGGAACGACGCTCACCTTCAGGAACTCGCCAATGTCGCAAGTCACCGCCGTGTTGCAAAACATCATGGATAAACCGGTGGTGGACCAGTCAGGCCTTTCGGTAAAGTACGATTTTACGCTGACGTTCACACTCGATCCCGCGCAGGCGGTGCGTCTGGGGGGTGCTCCAACTCCCGCGGCCGACAATCCGGATGCCGCTCCGGATGTGTTCGCCGCCTTCGAGCAGCAGCTGGGATTGAAGCTGGAATCGGCCAAGGCGCCGGTCGATGTCATGGTCATCGACAAGGTGGAAAGGCCTTCCGAGAATTAGACGTACGCTACCACAACGCCGCGGTTGCCAATTTTGCGCCCTCCACCAGCGAGCGCAGCTTCGCCCAGGCGATCTGCGGATGCGTGCGGCCTCCGAACCCGCAATCGGCGCCGGCGATCACATTTTCTTTGCCGAGCAACGCGGCGAATCTTTGAATCCGCTGCGACACCAGCTCGGGGTGTTCCACAACGTCGGTGGAATGCGTGATCACGCCCGGAATCAGGATCTTTCCTTCGGGGAGCCGGGCCGTTTTCCACACCGCGTATTCGTGCTCGTGCCGTGCGTTGGCTCCTTCAATCAGGTACGCCTGCGCCTTCACGGATAACAGAATATCTACCAGGTGCTTCAATTCCAAATCATAGGCGTGCGGGCCGTGCCAGCTTCCCCAACAGAAGTGATAGCGGACCCGGTCCTCGGGAATACCGCGCAACGCATAGTTCAGCGCCTCAACGCGCACCCGGCACCGGCGTTGGAACGCTTCCAGACCCATGCCGATCCCGATGCGGTCCCAGAGTGCGGGCAGCCAGGCGTCGTCGACTTGCAGAATAATGCCCGACTCGGCGATGGTTTTGTATTCCTCGCGCAGGGCCTCCGCCAGAGCGAAGAGGAAGTCTTCCTCCTTCGAATAATATTCGTTGGAGCGATAGACCTCCAGGCTGGCCGGAGCCGTGCTTGTCAGGAACAATTCTCCTCCAGAACCAGCGGCGCCCTTGAGCAGATCAATCTCGCGCTTGAGAACCGCCTGGCCGGTGTAAGTGATGGGGCCGGTGCAAATCCAGTGGCTCCGGACTTTCCTGATCTGGTCGCCAGGCTCGAAGAACAATGTGCCCCGCTCAGAGGCCCACTTATAGAATTCCGCAAACTCTTCTCGATCCTGACCGAGCGTAACGATCGGCGGTCCCTTGCGCTCGCCGGCCGTGAATCCCCCGAAGCGATCATCGGTGAAGGATAGCCAGTCGCCGCCTTTGGTGTACTCGCCTTCGTTGACGATGTCTACGCCGGTGTGGCGCTGCCGCTCGACCAGTTGCCGGACCGCGGCTTCTCCCGTCAAGCCGTCGGGTGCAGGCAAACTGCCAACGTGCGTGGTTAGAATTTTTTGCGTGCTGCGCAGCATCGCTCGATTATACAGACGATGAAATGGGCCGGGGCTGTTGGCGCACCCCAAACTGAGGCTCTTGCCCCATTAGCCGCAGGGGTCCCGCTGCGGCGAGTTGAGCCGCCGTGCCGGATTTTGGTTTTCAACGTGCAAGAACGTAAATGTCACGGAAAGGAGGACATGAATCGTGTTCTCAATCGTCGAACTGAAAACCGCGCTTCTCGACTCTGGGATCCCCGGTATTTCCCCACTCCATATGATGCTGCTTTTCCTCTTGCTCGCGGGGGTCCCGATGATCCCTTACTTGTTCTTGCATCGGTCGCTGCGGCACGAAGAGGGCGAGGCGAAGGTGCCGAAAGACTTCGCATTTCCAGGGATTTACAGCCAGATGGCTGCACTGGCACCATCATCCTCAACCGCTCCACCATAAGGCGACGGGTTTAGCGAAGCGTATTTGACGGAGCCCGGAGTGCACGCTTGCGCCAGTGGCCCCGTCAACCCTCTTGTGAGCGTGTGCCGGTGTTTTGTTTTCTGTTTAGTAGCGGGCTGGATGGCAGTTTCAGCGCCGCTTCGCGCCGCTTCCACGGCCGAGCAGCTTTTTCATCAGGCGCAGAAAGCCGAGCACGACGGCCAGATCGTCAAGGCGTATCTTTTATACGCCGAAGCTGCCGCGGCCGATCCCACGAACCTCGATTATTGGTCTCACGCGCAAGCGTTACGGCCTACTGCCAGCCTGATGGAAGCTAGCCCGCCGAAGTTGCCCGAATTCCCGAGCGACAAGATCGACCGCACGCTGTTTGGAAATATCGCCAATGCGGACCTGGAAGCGGCGCGGAAGCCTCTGCCGCCTCCCGAACTCGCAGCCGAGCCTGGCGAGCAGGATTATAACCTCCAGGGCGACTCCCAGGTCCTTTGGCAACAGGTGGCCGCCAAGCTGCACCTCAAAGTGCTATTCGATTCGGACTATAAGCCGACGCGCGCGTTCCGCTTTGAGCTGGACCATGCCGGTTATCGCGACACGATCCACGCGCTGGAAGCCGCCACCGATTCCTTCCTGGTCCCCATCAGCCAGCGGCTGATTTTCGTGGCCAACGATACCACCGAGAAGCGCAAGGATTTCGAGCCGACAGCCGCGGTGGTAATCCCGTTCCCGGAAGCGATCAGCGTCCAGGAGCTGCAAGAAGTTGCCACCAGTATCCGCGGCGTGCTGGACGCGCAGAAGCTGATGGTGGATACTACCCGGCATCTGATTCTGATCCGCGACAAGGTAAACAAAGTGCGGCTGGCGCAAAAGCTGATCGCGGATTTGTTGCGCCCGCGCGCGCAAGTGACCATTGATGTTGAAATTCTCACCATCGACGTCCTCGTCGTCGCTCAGCTACGGGTTGTCGCTGCCCACATCCTTTGCCCTCTCCAGCTTCTTGAACCGGGCGAATATCACGAACGCCTATAGCTATTTCTCGTCCAGTTTTTCGACTTTTCTGGCGTTCGGCGGCGGCGCGAGCATGCTGGGCCTGGGGGTCACCAACGCGCAGCTTTTCGCCAACGTTTCCAAGTCCAATGCCGAAAAGCATTTTTCACGCGCAGGTGGTGGCCGAAGATGGCCTGCCCGCTTCACTGCATGTCGGCGAAAAGTATCCGATCATGACCAGCGGGTATTTTGGAAACACTTCCGGCAGCGGAACGGTCTACACGCCGCCGCCAACGGTCAGTTTTGAGGACTTGGGCCTGTTAATCAAGGTCACGCCGCATATCGTCAGCGCGGACCAGGTGGCGCTGGATTTGGATGCCGAATTCAAGCTGCTGGGCGCCACCAGTTCGGATGGAATTCCCGTGATAGCCAACACCCAGTATCAATCCAAGGTGGACGTCACAAACTGGCGAATGGGCGGTATTATCCGGTATGATGACCGCCAGTGAAGCGAAAACGATCACCGGCCTGCCTATCCTGAGCTACATTCCGCTGCTGCGGCAAAACACCATCAGCAAAGACCAGGGCGCTACCTTGATTGTGCTGAAGCCGCACGTGACTGTCGCTCCGCCCTCGGATACTCCGGCATCCAGGGCGTGGGCCGGCACCGAGACGCGCACGCCACCCGAGCTTTAGATCAGAATGGAGTTGTAAATCAACATCCATTCTTCCGTCAAAAATCCATGTCAAAAATGCGAGACGAGATCCGCGAGCAGCCTGCTGTGCTCGAACGGACATTGCAAGCCGAGCGCGGGCCCATCGAAGAGTTGCGCCGGGTTTTGGAGCGCGATCCGCCGCGATTGATCATGCTGGCCGCGCGCGGCACCTCCGACAATGCGGCGCAGTTCGGGCGCTATCTGCTGGAGATGACTACCGGGATTCCGGTTACCTTGGCCGCGCCGTCCATCTTCACGCTTTACGACGCGCCTTTCCGCTTTGACGGCGTGCTGGTGGTGGCGATTTCGCAATCCGGCGAATCCACCGACACCAACGTGGTGCTGGAGCGGGCTCGCGAGCAAGGCGCGCGCACCATCGGCATTACAACGGAAGGATCGAGCGCGCTGGCCAAGCATCGCGCGAGCATCTGTTTCTGGTGCATGCCGGACGCGAGCGCAGCGTGGCGGCGACCAAGACCTACACCGGGCAATTGCTGCTGCTGTATCTGCTGGCCTATGCGCTGGGCGCCGACGATCGCGCTGGACGATCTGGCGCGTGTTCCCGGAATGGACCAGCCGCGCGCTGGCGCTGGAGCTCGACATCGCGCGCCGCGCCGAGCGCTATCGCTTCATGGAGCACGCGGTGGTGCTGGGACGCGGGCTCAATTACGCCAACGCGTTCGAGTTCGCGCTGAAGCTGATGGAAACCTGCTACGTGGTGGCCGAGCGCTTCTCGAGCGCCGATCTGCTGCACGGTCCTATCGCCATGCTGGAAGCGTCGTTTCCGGCGTTTTTGTTCGCGCCGGCGGGTGTCACCTGGCCCGGCACGCGCGAAATGGTGACAACCCTCACCGAGCTGAAGGCCGAGACGCTGATCTTTACCGATGTCAGCAACGTGGAGGCCGCGCGCGATCGCCGTTCGGTGATCGTGCTGCCGGTGGCGCTGGACGAGCTGTACACGCCGATCCCCTACATCATTCCGGCGCAGTTATTCGCCGCGTCGCTGGCCGAGGAGAAGGGATTGAATCCGGATCAGCCGCGAGCGCTGAACAAGGTAACGAGAACCTTGTAAGGGCCACAGATGAACGCGGATGAACACGGATGGGAAATGAATTCTTATCTGTGTGCATCTGAGTTTATCCGTGGCCCTAACGCACGACGCCGGCCAGCGGACTGCTTGCGCTCGCGTACAGCTTCTTCGGCATGCGGCCCGCGAGAAACGCCAGGCGGCCGGCTTGGACCGCTAGCTTCATGGCCTCGGCCATTTTTTCGGAATCTTCCGCTTCGGCGATGGCGGTGTTCATCAGCACGCCTTCGAAGCCCAGCTCCATCGCGATGGCGGCGTCCGAAGCCGTTCCCACGCCTGCGTCCACGATGAGCGGCACTTCGGTGATGATCTCGCGCAGGATCCGCAGGTTGGTGGTGTTCTGAATCCCCAGGCCGGATCCGATGGGCGCGCCCAGCGGCATCACGGCGGCGGCGCCGGCATCGATCAGCTTCCGCGCGTTCACCAGATCGTCGTTGGTGTAGGGCAGCACCACGAAACCTTCGCTCGCCAGCACGCGCGTCGCTTCGATCAGGCCCTCGTTATCGGGGAACAGCGTCTTCTGATCGCCGATCACTTCCAGCTTCACCCAATTGGAAAGCCCGACTTCGCGCCCCAGCCGCGCCGTGCGAATCGCCTCGTCGGCGGTGTAGCAGCCGGCCGTGTTCGGCAGGATGAACATCTTCGAACGGTCGATGTAATCGATCAGCGATTCTTTGGATTTGTCGGTGAGGTTTACGCGCCGGACCGCGACCGTGACCACTTCGGCGCCCGAGGCCGCATGGCAGCGCGCCATTTCCTGGAAGCTGCGGTATTTCCCCGTTCCGACGAACAGACGCGAATGAAAATCGCGATCCGCGATGCGAAGAACGTCCAACATGCCCTCATTCTACCGCAGGGATGCGGCGAGGAGAGCTATTACGCGATGGCTTTGAGTCGAGCCTGGAGCCGGCTTTTGTAACGCGCCGCGGTGTTCTTCTTGATGATGCCCCAGCGGGCCGAACGATCGATCAGAGAGAACGTGGCCGGCAGCGCATCGTTCGCGCCTTTGGTGTCTTTATGTTCGAGCAGCCGGCGCATCGAACGGATCTGGTGACGAAGCCGCGATTTGCGGAGGCGATTGACTACCGTCTTCCGCTTGGTCTGGCGCATGCGCTTCAGCGCTGAAAATGTATTAGCCATTCTGGTACAGATAACAGAATAACCCATCCTTCGGCCCAAACTCAACGTCGGACGGGCTAGGCGTTATTCCAGCGACACCGGCCGGTCGAAAACCACATCCAGCGTAGATCCCTGCCGCAGCTCCACTTCCTTGCCGCGCGTGAGCAGCACGGTGGCCAGCCCCACGGCCGACCCGACGCCTGTGCCGATCCCAGCGCCTTTCCAGCCTCGGTCGGCGATGCCCCCAATGCCGGCTCCGCTGCCCGCCAGGATTGCGATGCGCTCGGCATCCTGGCCCCGGCTGGGCGCCTGCTCGATGGCGTTCTCGCCGCCCACCACCTTTTGGCCCGTTTCGCCCGCGTCCACCGCGCTCAAGTGCGGCGCGAACTTGTAAACCTTTCCGCTTGCTAGGGTTAGCGTCTCCAGACGGATCGCGAGCTGGGCCCTTCCTTTCACTCGTCCGCTACGCCTGGCGTCGGTAACCACGCCCTGCACGTAGCTTCCGGCAGGCACCGCGATCACGCCCGCATCGGCGATCGGCACGGCGGTCCGCAAGTAGACGAAGTCGCCCTTTTGCGCCGTGCGCGTATTTACGGAGTTTTCCATTCGCAGCAAGCACGTGGGCGCCTTGCGGGATTTCGGCGGCCATGGCCGCGGCTGCGAAGAGCAGGACACACAAGTATTTCATGGATCAATGCTCCTACTACGGAATAATAGCGCCGATTGAGTACTACTGAGTTGTTTCACTGAGTGGTCCTGCGGTGTTCCCCTCGGGTCTATAAGGCTTTTTCACCGATCAGCCGATAAGAGTACGGGTGGCATGGCGTGCGTTTGATCCCTCGCAGTCTGATGGGCTGCTTTATAGAACGTAGAGCGGGGCAGTTCCAGGATCCCGTCCAGCGTCTGCGCTATTTGCAAAGCAGCATGGGCACCGTGACCGGCCGGCCTGTTCTCCACGCCACGAAATCCGCGCGCGCCAAGAAACTCGCGATGCTGGGCGTCGCGCTGCTTCTCGGGTACCTTCTCATCCCTAAATACAAAGCGTCTTCCCGCATCACTCCCGCGGTAAAGATGTCCGTTCCCCACGCCGCCTATTGCACAGGCCTCTGCCGCGCCGATCCCAGACACCATCGCCAACGTGTGGCTGGTGGACCAGAGCCGGGATTTCGAAACGTACAGCAATGGATTGCGGATTGACGATCGCTATCGTCAAACCCTTTCAAAAGCGCATTTTTTATCCGGTTTATCAGCGCGGAGCCATCGATGCCAGCCAGCCCGAGTTCCGTTCCGAACCGGCCGGTATTGTGTACCACACCACCGAAAGCGACCAGGCGCGCTTCACTCCGGATCAGAACGCCAGGCTGAAGCGCATCGCGAAGGCCGTCATCGGCGTGGTGCAGCAGAACCACAGCTATCATTTTCTGATCGACCGTTTTGGCCAGGTGTTTCGCATCGTTCCGGAGGCGGACGTGGCCAATCATGCGGGTTACTCGGTGTGGGCCAACGGCAATACCATCTATGTGAACCTGAACAGCAGCTTCCTGGGTGTTGCGTTTGAAACGCAGACCCAGCTTGGCGACATGCCTTCGGCCAACCCGGCCCAGGTGCATGCGGCGCGCATCCTTACCGAGATGCTCCGCGCCAAGTACCATATTCCGCAATCCAACTGCGTAACCCACGCGCAGGTATCGGTGAATCCCGACAACATGCTGGTGGGCTATCACACGGACTGGGCGGGCAATTTTCCGTTTCGCGATATCGGATTGAACGACAACTACGCGTTGCCGCCCCCCAGCATCTACGCGTTCGGGTTCAACTACGATCCCGCTTTCGTCCACGCTACCGGCGTTCGTCTCTGGCAAGGTCTCGCTCTGGCCGAAGACCAGATGCAAACGCAGGCCGCCCAGCGCGGCATCCCCGTGTCCCGTTACAGAGCCATTCTACAAAAGCAATATAAGGAGGTACTGGCGGCGCTCAAGGCAGCGGCCACCGCCAACGAAAATAATCATGAGACATAACGACAAAGTGAACAATTCCGCGGTGGGATTGGATGTCGGCACCAGCCGCATCTGCCTGGCGCAACGGGTGGGCGAAGAGTTTCAATACGAGACGCAGTTAAACGCTTTCGTTACCATTCCCTATTCGAAGATGACGGAGAGCGTGCTCAAGAAGGAGAAGGTGCCGCATACCGTCGCCGGATCCGACATCGTGGTGCACGGCAACGAATCGGACCGTTTCGCCGACGTTCTCAACATCGAGACGCGGCGCACCATGGACAAAGGCGTGCTCAACCCGGCCGAGCCGGAGAGCCTGGGCATGCTGCGCAAGATCGTCGAGTCCCTGATCGATCCGGTGAAGGACCGGCAGAAGCTTTGCTTCACGGTTCCCGCCGCGCCACTGGGGGCCGAAGAGAATCTTACCTATCACGAAGCCACGCTGCGCCGTATCCTTACGGATCTGGGCTATGAAGTCAAAAGCATCAACGAAGGCTTGGCGGTGATCTACTCCGAGCTGGAGAGCTCCAATTACACCGGCATCGGGATCAGTTGCGGCGGTGGGCTGTGCAACGTCTGCGTTGCCTATTTGTCGGTGCCCGTATTCAGCTTCTCGATCCCCAAAGCCGGCGACTACATCGACACCAGCGCGGCCGCCATCACCGGCGAGCGAGCCAACCGCGTTCGCATCGTCAAGGAGGATTCTTTCCATTTCAACGGCTTCTTCGCCGACAAGCTGCAGCAGGTCTTGGGCGTGTATTACGACGAGATGATCCAGTCGCTGGTGCAGGGCATGAAGCACGCCTTCGCCAACTCGCGCAATCTCCCGAAGTCCACCCGCCCGCTGCCGATCGTTTTGAGCGGCGGCACGGCGCTGCCGGAGGGTTTCCGCGATCGTTTTGAGAAAGCGCTGATGGAAACCGAGCTGCCGATTGCGGCCAATGAGATCCGCATCGCGCAGGATCCTTTGCACGCCTCGGCGAAAGGCGCGTTGGTAGCGGCGCTGGCCGACGCCTGAGGGCTTCGGATTACGGAAATTAGACCGGCTGGGCAGCCGTTACCGGTTCCAAAACCTGTTGGGCCCAGCCGGTTGCCGCCAAGTACACTTCGCCGAGACTGGCGACGGGAACGCCAAGCTGCCGGGCGATCTCTTCGACGCGCGGCCAATCGGCAACTTCGTACGCTCGCGCGAGTTGAAAGGCGCCCGCCAGCGGATCGCTTTCCGGCGCCTGGCCGCTGAGCACCGCGGTAATCTCGGGCGCCAGGCACATTCCCGATAGCGTCTCTTCAAGTGGGCGGTCAATCAGAGCGTCCAGCAAAGAGAACAGGCCGGTAAGAAAAGCGGACTGCTCCAGGTCCTTGCGTGCCAGACTGCGCCACCGATTCGCAGAACCGCGCGCGCACCAGCGAGTGCCGGATCAGTTCGCCCGGCTTATCGTCGGCCGTGCGGGCCAGCGTTGCCAGCACGATCCATTTGCGCAGCTCCGTCTCACCGAAAAACAGCAGCGCCTGGCGAATGGACCGGATGCTGCTGGTCAAGGCGAATAAGGGCGAGTTCACGTAACGCAGCAATTGGTATGACAGCGAAACGTCTTCCAAGATGAGCATTTCCAGGCGCTCAAAATCCAGCTCCGGGCGTTGCACTTCCTGCAGCAATCGCAAACAGTGAACTTTAGCGGCCGGAATCTTGCGGCCCCGCACGATGACCGGCCGCGCGAAGAAATAACCCTGAAAATAATCGTAACCGGCCTGCCGCGCCCATTCGAATTCTTCGTAGGTTTCTACTTTCTCCGCAAGAAGCTGGAGACCCCGCGCCTTGGAGGAGCGGATCAGCAAGCTTTGCTCGGGGCGGGGAAGGCTCTGGATTTCGATCTTGAGCAGGTCAGCGACATCCAGCAGCGCTTCGTAGCCCGGGCGAAACACGAAATCGTCCAAAGCGATCTGATAGCCTTGCTCGCGCAACTTGCGGCAGGCTTCCACCACTTCGGCATCCGGCTCGACGGTTTCCAGTACCTCGATCACAGTATTTTCGGCGGGCAGCGAGGTATGCCAGCCCTGCAGCAGGGGCCCGCGTCCGAAATTAACGAAGGCTTTCTTGGTTCCTACCAGATTGTCCAGCCCGATCACCAGCAGGCTGTTGGCAAGTACCTGTTGGGTAGCAAGGCCGCCTTCGGTGCCGTCGAACTCATTCTGTGCAGCTTGGGAGCGAAAGAGCAGCTCGTAGCCGTGCACACGACGTTCGCGGTCGAAGATGGCCTGTCGAGCGACAAGCACATCCATACTCGTCTATCGGCAGGATTCTGCAATACTCTAGCTTCTCAGGGCCTTCTGTTTTTCCTCAGTCCCCATCTCGCCGTAAGCAAAAAACAGAGCGCCCCAGGTGAAGAGAAGTACAATTAGCCCGGCCTGAACAACTAGCGAGGGTACTTGATGGCGCCATTGACTCCATCCGAAAAGGAGTCCGAGAATCAACAACGCGGGACCGACGGCCTTCCATATGATTTGCAGGACCGGACGAACTGGCTCGGGGGCTTGTTCCCAATCCAGATGATCGGCCGCACGGCCCCGCGCAGTCCAACTCGCGATGACAATCAAGCCAATCGATATGAGGTACAAAGCCCGCGCCGCCCACGATCCGGGCCAGTCGTCCCCGAAGGAAGCAGCCGCCAAGCGAATCAGAGAAATGACGAGACCAGCTTGCGCGGTAATCTTCAGCGCGCGGCGATGATTGGTGAAGTAAGACGCCAGCCGCGATGCGGGGCGCTCTTGTGCTGGCTCGAGGGCATCCACGTCGAGCTTAAGATAATATCCGCCCGCTAGCATGAATCCAGCGCCGAATGCCGCAGCAAGTGCGCCCGCCATCCACACCGTTTTGTCGGGACCCGACTCGTCAAGGACCGATTTGCGGTCGAACCCGCCGGTAACTATGAAAAAGGAAACAACAAAAAATGCAACTCCGGCGAGCGCCAGTGCAATCCCGATCACCCGGCTCGCAATCCGCATGCCGCAGTTTTAAAATGGAACGTCGTCGTCGGTGATCCCGTGATCCATCGGCTCGGCCGGCGCTGCAGACTGGCGCGGTGCGCTGCGCGGCATCGAGACCGGAGCGCGCGCGGAATCGTCCCCGCCATCGCCGCCGCGTCCGCCCAGCAGAATCACGTCTTCGGCCACCACTTCGGTCATATATTGTTTCTTGCCGTCTTTGTCGTCGTAGCTGCGCGTCTGGAGGCGGCCCTCCACGTAGACCTGCTTACCCTTGGTCAGGTAGTTGGCCAGATTCTCCTGGCGCCACAAAACGACGTTCGCCCAGTCGGTCTCTTCTTTCCATTCACCGCTCTGCTGATCTTTCCAGCGGCGATTGGTGGCTACGGAAAACTTGGTCATAGCCACGCCCGCCGGCGTGAACTTGGTCTCGGCGTCCCTGCCCAGGTGACCGACCAGAATTACTTTGTTAACGCTGCGCGATGCCATAATCCATGCACTGTACCATACAAATTCCTGTCTCAGTTATGTGGAGAACGGCGTCATACGATTTGTGTTCCATACGAAGCGTTGCATCTACTGAGAAGTATCCGAGCCCCCGATTACTTCTTAGCGAGCGGCTGCGTCTAAGTTAAATTTTTGCTTGCAGCCGCGTAGTCTGGATGTACAATAAGGAACAATCCAGACGGGTAAGCGCTCAGCGGCGGGACGTGCGCTACCAGGTAAGCGGGAACGAGTGAGTAAAGAGGGGATGCGGAGACCCTGTTTGTTCGTTCAATCCGGCAGCCAATGGCTGCTGGCCGGGCTGATCTTGAGTACTGCGCCGGTCCATGGCCAGATTCTGATCCATGGCTCGGGGCCGCACCATCGCGCCAACATCTTCAATGCGGATCTGGCGGTGCTGGAAAGCGGGGAGGTGCGGAAAGATCTTCCTTGTACCGTTACTCCCAGTAAACCCACTCTTGGATTCGATCTCAAGTTTCACGCCGGATATCAGGTCACGGTTCCATTAAGGGAGCTTGCTGGTACCGAGAACATGCTCAACATCGTCTTTCGCGTTGCGCCGGACGATCATCCCGACGAGCCGGCTTACTTTGTGCAGCATTTGCGCGTTCCACCCATTGACCAGGACGCCAGGGGCGACGCCTATCTCCAGGGCGCCTTCGACGTTGGCGAAGGCTCCTACCACGTCGATTGGCTGATGCGGGATCGAAGCGAGCGGGTTTGCTCGTCGAATTGGGACTCGGAAGCCGCCCTAGCCACCAAGGATCGGCCGATGAGTTTGGCTATCGCGCCCGAAGCCATCCAGCGCGCGGACGGCGATGAGTTTACCGAAGAGCCGCCCATCCAGCGCGCGCCTATGGATCCGCTGCTCAATGTGAAGGTGCTGGTAAATTTCGCACCCCAGGATTCCCTGTCGGCTGCGCTGCAGCCGCTCGATACCACGGCGCTGGTGTCCATCCTGAGGACCATCGCGCGGGATCCCCGCATCGGCAAGTTTTCGATCGTCGCCTTTAACATGCAGGAACAAAAGGTGATCTATCGCCAGGATGACGCCAGCCGCATCGATTTTCCGGCTTTGGGAACGGCCCTCGGTTCTCTGAACCTGGGCACCGTGGATCTGAAACATCTGAGTGACAAACATGGAGATACCGACTTTCTGACTACCTTAGTCCGCAAGGAGATGAATACATCCCCCCAGGATCACCCCGATGCACTGGTTTTTGCCGGGCCCAAGGTTCTGTTGGACGCCAATCCTCCCGATGAGGCTCTCAAGAATGCAGGGGATGTCGATTTCCCTGTGTTTTACATGAATTACAACCTCAATCCGCAGGCAGTGCCCTGGAAGGACGCCATCAGCCACACCGTGCACTTCTTCCGCGGCTACGAATACACCATCTCCCGCCCACGGGATTTGTGGTTTGCCGTATCGGAAATGGTCTCAAAGATCGTAAAATCAAGGAACGGAAGGGCGGTTTCGTCCATCTCAAGCCAGTAGGGGTTCATGCGTACAACAAGTTTGGCCGTTTTTCTGGGAGTGTTCTCACTCTCGGCAAGTCAATCGTTCGCCCAAGGCCTGCTCTACGGCCAGCAGCACGCCAAACATTACGCCAATAGCCTGGCGCCCTATGTTGTTTCCCCCCAGGAGATTGTCGATCGCATGCTGGAGCTGGCCGATCTGAAGCCCGGTGAAACGCTGTATGATCTCGGCAGCGGGGACGGGCGCATCTTGATCACTGCTGTGGCGCGATTCAAAGCCAAAGCGGTGGGCGTCGAGATTTCCGATGAGCTGGTGGATAGCACCAACGCCCGCATCCGCCGGCTGGGTCTGGATAACGACGCGCAAGTGATTCACGGCAACTTCTTGAATGTGGACCTCAGCCCGGCCGATGTGGTGACGCTCTACCTGGCCACCGACACCAACGAGATGCTGCGCCCGAATCTGGAAAAGTACCTGAAAAAGGGCGCCCGCGTAGTCTCGCACGAATACGCCATGCCGGGCTGGAAGCCGAAATTGGTGGATCGGGACCCGGAGGGGCACGGCCACACCATCTATCTCTACGAAATGCCCCCGAAAAAGAAGTAGCCGCCGGGTGCCTCCGTTCGATGTGGTCGGTGTCGGCCTGAACGCTACCGATACTCTGATCCTGCTCCCCCGTTTTCCTCCCTATGGCGGCAAGGTTCCGTTCGAGCGCGAAGTCCTAAGCCCCGGTGGACAAGTGGCGAGCGCGATGGTCACCTGCGCCCGGCTGGGTCTGCGCGCAAAATATATCGGCACGCTGGGCGACGACGAACGCGGCTCCGTTCAACTGGAAAGCCTGCGCGTGAGCGGCGTCAACCTGGACGACATCGAGATCCGAAAGGACTGCCCGAACCAAAGCGCCTATATCCTGGTGGACCGGACCACGGGCGAACGCACGGTGCTCTGGCATCGGGACGAATGCCTGCGCATCGACGCCGATAGCCTGACGCCCGAAAAAATCGCCTGCGCGCGCCTGCTGCATATTGACGGGCACGACACGCCGGCCGTTGCCCGCGCAGCAGAAATCGCGCGCCGGCACCAAATCCCCGTGAGCGTGGATGTGGATACCATTTATCCCGGCTTCGAGCGCGTGCTTCCGAACGTCGACTACCTGGTGGCGAGCGCTGAATTCCCTGCACGCTGGACCCACGAAACCGATCCGTTTCGGGCCTTGGCCATGATCCAGGATGAATACGGGATGCGCGTAGCCGCCATGACGCTGGGCGCGGCCGGTTCACTCGCACGCGTGGAAGGCCGCTTCCTGTATTCGCCTGGCTTTGTGGTCGATTCCATCGATACCACCGGCGCAGGAGACGTGTTTCATGGAGCGTTCTGTTATGCTGTGATCGAGAGCATGCCGGTGGACGAAGCGCTAGAGTTCTCCAATGCCATGGCAGCCCTGAACTGTACCGCCTTGGGCGCGCGCGGCCACATCGCCAGTCTCCCGGAAGCGCAAGCGTTGATGCGTGGCGGAGAGCGGCGCGTGAATCCTGACTTCGAACAGCCCGGCCCCGGCCCGCGGGAGTTTCAGCAGCGCGTCTGACGCGTTTAGTGCCCGAATCCTTCCATGATCCCTCTCAAATCCTCTGAGCCGCACTATACGCGACCCACGGCCACCTTGGTGATCATCGCCGTGAACGTGGCTGTGTTTCTGTATGAGCTCAGTCTCGGCATGTCCAGCTATTCGCTGAACCGCTTCATCATGCACTATGGCATCGTGCCGGATCGCCTGCATTATTCCTCCATCCTCACCTCCATGTTTATCCACGGCGGATTCCTCCACATTGCGGGCAACATGTGGTTCCTGTGGGTCTTCGGCCGCGGAGTGGAGGACCTGGTGGGGCATGTCAAATATCTGTTCCTGTACTTCGCCTGCGGATTTGCCGCGGCCTTCCTGTACATCCTGGTGAACTCCAACTCCACCGTGCCCACCATCGGCGCGAGCGGCGCGATCGCCGGCGTGATGGGCGCCTATCTGATCAAGTTTCCGCGCGCACACATCGTCACGCTGGTGTTCATCATTGTTTTTATCACTACCGTCGACATTCCCGCGTTTTTTCTGCTCCTGTATTGGTTTGCGATTCAGTTCTTCAGCGGCATCGGCTCGGTGGGCTATTCGTCGTCATCAAACGGTGGCGATGTGGCCTGGTTCGCGCACGTGGGCGGTTTTCTGGCCGGGATGGGGCTGATCGCATTGATGCCCACCAAGCAGCGCGCGCGGCCCTGGCGGTACTGATCATGTGGGAAGAAATCGACACCGGATCGTCTGGCATCGGGAAGCCGCTCGATATTCTCGCTATCGCCGCGCACCCGGATGATGTGGAGCAGACCTGCGGCGGCACGCTGATCCGCATGGCAGAGCAAGGCTATCGCACCGGCGTGCTCGATCTCACGGCGGGCGACATGGGCAGCCGGGGAACTCCCGATATTCGTCTGCAGGAGTCCGAGGCGGCCCGCTGCGCGATGCAACTGGCGTGGCGTGGCAATCTTCGCCTTCCCGATGCGCGCCTGGAGAATACGATCGGCGTGCGCATGACTCTGGCAGTCGAGATCCGCAACCTGCGCCCCCGCGTGGTGATCCTGCCGTATTGGGAAGCGCGGCATCCGGATCATTACCGGGCGTCGGAGATCGGTTTCGAAGCCTGTTTTCTCGCTGGCCTCAAGAAGCTCACGGAAGAATCCGAACCGCATCGCCCGCACAAGATTCTTTACTCGTCGCTCTACGCCAACGTAACGCCGTCGTTCGTGGTGGACATTTCCGGTCAGTTCGAGCGCCGCATGTCGGCGCTGTTCAGTTATGAGTCGCAATACGGAAAATCGGAGGAAGCGAGCGATTTGTTTCCGGATCAACAGGAAATTCGCGAGCGGCTAGGTTCGATTGCCCGCTTTTATGGAAATTTGATCGGCGTCAAATACGGCGAGCCGTTCGTAGTCAAAGAGACCATGCGGGTGGACGACATCACTGCCATGGGCGTGCGCAGTCTTTAGAAGGCAACTTAGTGGCCACGGATGAACGCAGATGAACACGGATAAGGCAAGCCCAAAGGCTGGATTCTCTATCCGCGTTTATCTGTGTTCATCCGTGGCCAACAATCTTAGAGCGGCAGATTGCTGTGCTTTTTGCGCGGCATGCTGTCCACTTTGTTCTCCAGCATTCGCAGCGCGCGGATGACCTTTGGCCGCGTTTCATGCGGTTCAATCACGTCGTCGATAAACCCGCGTTCGGCCGCCACAAATGGGCTGGCAAAACGCTCGCGAAACTCATCGATCTTTTCCTTGCGCAGCGCCTCGGGTTCGGCGGCCGCCGCCAGTTCGCGCCGGTAAACGATGTTGACCGCGCCTTCCGGACCCATGACCGCGATCTCAGCCGTTGGATACGCGAAGTTCACATCCGTTCGCAGATGCTTCGAGCCCATCACGCAATAGGCGCCGCCGTAGGCCTTGCGCGTGATCACGGTGATTTTCGGAACCGTTGCCTCCGCATACGCATACAGCAGCTTCGCGCCATGCCGGATGATGCCGCCGAACTCCTGCTCGGTTCCCGGCAGAAATCCGGGAACGTCTTCGAATGTCAGAATCGGGATATTGAACGCGTCGCAGAATCGCACGAAGCGCGCGCCCTTCACCGATGAATTGATATCCAGGCACCCGGCCAGAAACGCCGGCTGATTGGCCACGATGCCCACGCTCCTGCCGTCCATGCGCGCGAAGCCGATCACGATGTTCCTGGCCCAGTGCTCATGAATCTCGAAGAACTCGCCATCGTCCACCACGCGATGGATGATGTCCTTGATGTCGTAAGGCACCTGCGGATCGGTGGGCACCAGCGTATCGAGCGACGGGTCGGCGCGGTCGATGGGGTCATCCGACGATTCCGCCGCCGCATCGTCCTGATTGTTGCTCGGAATGTACGACAGCAGCTCGCGGATCATGCGCAAACATTCGGCATCATCGTGCGCGAGAAAATGCGCGACGCCGCTGACGCTGTTGTGCGTCTCCGCGCCGCCCAGCTTTTCCTTGGTCACGTCTTCGTGCGTTACGGTTTTTATCACCTCGGGCCCGGTGATGAACATGTGGCTGGTGCCCTCCACCATGAAGATGAAGTCGGTGAGCGCCGGCGAATAGACCGCGCCGCCCGCGCAGGGTCCCATGATGGCCGAGATCTGCGGAATCACGCCGCTTGCGAGCGTATTGCGCAGGAAGATATCGGCGTAACCGGCCAGCGACGCCACGCCTTCCTGGATGCGCGCGCCGCCGGAATCGTTCAGGCCGATCACGGGCGCGCCGGTCTTCAGCGCCAGATCCATAATCTTGCAAATCTTCAGTGCGTTGGCTTCCGACAGCGATCCGCCCAGCACGGTGAAATCCTGCGCGAAGACGTAGACCAACCGCCCGTGAATGCGCCCGTAGCCGGTGACGAAGCCGTCGCCGTCGACGACCTGCTGATCCATGCCGAAGTCGGTGGTGCGATGCCGCACCAGTTTGTCCATCTCTTCGAACGTGCCGGCGTCGAGCAGCAGATCGATGCGCTCGCGCGCCGAGAGCTTGCCTTCCTTGTGCTGCCGCAGCATGCGCTCTTCACCGCCGCCCGCCTCGGCATTGGCGTGGCGGCGCCGGACCTCTTCTAATCGGTTCGCGGCGAGCTGGTCGGTGGACATACGAGATTACAGTAGCAGGTTAACCGGCGGCTACAATGGAAAGAATGGATGCGGAGCGCGCCATCGTAGTAGACCCAGACGTCATGAGCGGAACGCCCTGCTTTCGCGGCACGCGAGTTCCGTTCAAGAATCTAATTGATTACTTGGAAGGCGGTCATTCTCTCGGCGAATTCCTGGCGCAATTTCCTACCGTCACGCGTGAGATGGCGGTTCAGGCGCTCGAGGAAGCCAGAATCGCGTGAAGATTTTGCTCGGACTACTGCTTGGCCCTCGATAATGCACAAAGAGAACCGACTGCGAAGGTCCACGGTGTATACCAGGTCTCGCAAACAGACAATGAGCTCAGGCAACAACTGTATCAGCTCTTTTTCTTCGGAAATGCCGATCGAGACACGAGTAACGAGGTCGATCAGTTCATTGAAAGATGCTTGCCTCTGGTATTGTTTGAGCTGTCATTGGACCATTTAGACGAAAAGTTCTCGATGGCGGACTTTACTCAAGAGATGCCGGAACAGCCCCAAAAAACTGGCAGGTCGCATACGACGAGGCCGTCCTATCTCCTGATGGTTGCAGAGTCCTCAAGCGAGGAATTTTCTGCACCCGTGGACTATTAACAGGACGGGTTGCGTTCTACTTTCATTATTACGACCCCCACCGACCCATGAGATGGACCTATGGAGAGTTGGTAACTCCACCCGTGGAGGAGATTCCACAGAGTCTTTGGTCGTTGGTGCCCTATTCGTCAGTCTGAGTGAAGTTCTTTTTCAGCAAGGCAGAACTATTCCGCGTAATACCCGGTGCGCGAATGCAATTCCGCGCCGGGATATCGCTTCCGCGCCGCGTCCTCCAGCGTCACTGTGATGTGGCGGAACTGGCCCGCCGGCGCATCCGGCGCATGATACGCCAGCATGTAGCGGCTGCGAATCCGCTCGATCATGTCCTTGAACGAATCGCCCGCGTTCTCGGCCTTCACCCATTCGCCGCCGGTTTTTTCGGCCAGATCGTAGACGTTGGCCGGAGTCAAATCCGGATTGGACACCTTGGCGGTATCGAGCGGCCGTGGCCGGATGGCACGCCCCGTGATGATCGCGTTCATCACCGTGTCCGCTTTATTCAATTCGCGAATCACCTGGCCATCGGTCAGCCGGTAGCTGGTGCTCAGGTTGTCGGTGAGAATCAGAATCGCGCGCCGGCCACTGGGTCCCGCGTGCTTGTCCATGTAATGCGCCGCGTCCAGCACCGCGGCGTTGATCATGGTGCTGGACCCCACGTCCCACTTCTTCACCGCGCCGCCGATATTGCGCGCTGTTTCGGCGAGATTGTCGCTGAAGCCCTGCGCCACAGCCGTGTTTTTGGCGAACACCATCAGGGCCACGCGATCCCCCGGCCGCAGATGGTCCAGCGCGTCGCGCGCTTCCGCCGAAATCTGGTCGATATACTTCTGCATGCTGCCGCTGACATCCAGCAGCAGGATCAGGTTGAGGGGCTCGTCTCCATGCGCGAACGAGACAATCGATTGTGGCTGGCCCTCATCGGCGAGCGCAAAATCACCTTTGGTGAGATCCTGGACCAGATTGTTACCTTCCGTAACCTGGACATCGACGCGCACGTCGGACACGCCGGTTTTAAAGGTGGGTGTTGGCGCCGAACCCTGCTCGACGTCCTGCGGCGAGTCTTTAGCATTGATTTGATTCGCATCCTGGGCCCCCAGAGGCGCTAGGATGAGAATCGTCGAGATGAAAAACATCATTATCGGTACAGCCGGCCACATCGACCACGGCAAAACCGCCTTGGTGCGGGCTCTCACCGGCATCGATACCGATCGTCTGAAGGAAGAAAAACAGCGGGGCATATCGATTGACCTGGGGTTTGCGCACCTGCAGCTATCCGAAAACGTGCGCCTCGGTTTAGTAGACGTACCGGGCCACGAAAGGTTCATCAAAAACATGCTGGCTGGTGTAAGCGGCATAGATCTTGTTCTCTTTGTTATAGCGTCAGACGAGTCCATAAAGCCACAAACTCGGGAACATTTTGATATCTGTATGTTGTTAGGCATACGGAAGGGCATCGTGGTCCTGACCAAGGCCGACCTGGCCGAGGGTGATTTGCTGGAGCTGGCGCGGCTGGAGGCCGGCGAATTCGTGCGCGGTTCGTTCCTGGAAGACGCTCCGATGGTGGCTGTCAGCGCGGCGACTGGCGCCGGATTGGACGAGTTGCGCGCCGAGATCGCAAAACTGGCCGCGGCGGTCCCCGAGAAAGACGCGTCGCAATATTTCCGCTTGCCCATCGACCGCGCCTTCGCGATGCGCGGATTCGGCGCCGTGGTAACAGGCACGCTGGTCTCGGGCGTCGTTCACGTGGATCAGGAAGTGGAGCTGCATCCGGCGCGCAAGCGTGTCCGTGTGCGCGGCATTCAAGTGCATGGCGCCGGCGTCCAGCAGGCCACCGCCGGGCAGCGAACCGCGCTGAATATCGCGGGCGTGGACGCTTCCGAGCTGACGCGCGGAATGGTGCTGGCGGAGGCTGGACGCTTTCACGCTACCAGTCATATCGACTGTTCGTTTGAATTGCTGCGGTCGGCCAAGCCCTTGAAACATCGCGCGCCGGTGCATTTTCACGCGGGCGCGGCGGTGGTGGAGGCGGAAATCCGCAGGCTGAAAGGCTCCGATCCGATTGCGCCCGGATCGCGCGAATACCTGCGCCTGGTGCTGAGCGAACCGCTGCTTTTGCTGCCCGGCGATCGCTTCATCGTGCGTATGTTCTCGCCCGTGATCACCATCGGCGGCGGAACGGTTCTGGATATCGACCCACCGCGCCGGGCCGCGCGTGGTGCAACCGACCGCTTGCGAATCCTCGAGACCGCGCCGCTTCCCGAGCGTATCGCACTGCTGGCCCGCGAATCGCGCTATGGAATCGGAATGCCTGAATTGGTAGGGCGCACTGGCCTGCTCGAAGCCGACATTCGGAAGGCGTCCGCCGATGCGTCGCTCACGGTGCTCGAGTCGCCGCAATTCTGGCTGCTCGATCCCGGATGGGTGGCGGCGAAGCTGGAAACGTTGCACGAGCATTTGAAGCAGTTCCATCGGCAGAATCCGCTGCTGGCTGGAGCCTCCAAAGAAGAGCTGCGGAGCAAGTTTCTGCCCGGCGCGCCTCCCTGGTTGATGGACGCGCTGCTCGCCCGTTCCAAGACACTGGCATCCAACGCGGAAACCATCCACCTTTCTTCTCATAAGGTTGCGCTGAAGCAGGACGAAGCGGAGGCCACCGCCAAAATCGAAAGTGCGTTTCGCTCGAGCGGACTCGCCACGCCGGCTGTTCACGAGGTGCTCGCAAAATCGGGCGTCGATCCCTCCCGCGCCCGCACGCTTCTGCAATTGATGTTGCGCGATAAGCGGCTGGTGCGCGTGAGCGACGAACTGGTATTTCATGCCTCCGCCATGCAATCGCTCCGCGCGCTGCTGGCGCAGAAAAAGGGCGTGCAGTTCGCCGTGCCGCAGTTCAAAGACTGGACCGGCATCTCGCGCAAGTACGCGATTCCGCTGCTCGAATACCTGGATCGCGAGCGGATCACTCGGCGCGACGGGGAATCGCGAATCGTTTTGTGATCTTGGCTCTATCTTGACTTGTGGCGAAGAAAAGGCGAAAATAGGGATCGCGCCATGTTGTTCGACGATGATCCTCCCCCCAAACTCGTCGGCATCGCCCGCCTGGCCGCTTCCAGCGACTTGCTGGAAGCCAAGCGCCAGGTGGAATATCTGGAACTCGAAACGCGCCGCTTCATCGGGCGGGGATCGGGCCGGATGCGGGACATCTGGACCGTCAATCCGTATCGCGGCTGTGAGTATGGCTGCAAATACTGCTACGCCCGCTACGCCCACGAATTCATGGAACTGCGCGATCCGGAGCTGTTCGAGCGCAAGATCTTCGCCAAACAATTTCAAGCCACGGCGTTTCGGGCCGAAGTGCGCCGGTTGAAGCCGGGCGATACGGTTTGGATCGGCACCGCCACCGATCCTTACCAGCCGGCCGAGCGCCGCTTCCGGATCACGCGCCAGATGCTGGAGGTGTTCGCCGCCGAGCGTGGGCTCGATTTCGGCATCACCACCAAGTCCGATTTGGTGGCGGGCGACGCCGGGCTGATGGCCCAAATCGCCCGAAAAAACAGAATTCGCGTGCATCTGACCATCACCACGCTCGATGAGCGACTGGCCCGCCTGATGGAGCCGCGCGCGCCGCGTCCGGCGCTGCGATTGGCCGCGGTAAAGAAACTGACAGACGCTGGGATTCCGGTGAGCGTTCTGGCGCATCCGGTGATGCCGCTGATCAACGACAGCGAAGAGAGCCTGGATCGCGTCTGCGCGGCGGCCGCCCGCAACGGCGCATCCTCCTTCAGCGCAGCCCCACTGTTCCTGAAGCCCTGCGCCGCGCAAGTGTTCCTGCCGTTTCTTGAAGAGCGCTTCCCGCACCTGGTCCGCCGCTACCGGGAGCGTTTCGAAAAAACGGCGTATCTGAAAGGCCACTATCCGGAAATGATCGCCGAACGAGTGGAGCGTATCCGGGCGCGGCACCAGCTGGCCGCCCGCCCAGCGCTGGAATGGCCGGTGGAGGACCAACTGGAGCTGTTTCCCTCCTTCGCCAAAGGTCCTAGCGCGGCGGGGTCCAGTACCGCCCCTACTTTACAACGCAAAGTGAATCGCTTATAATCGCTTGCATGGCTACCGTCCGGAGCATTCGCGCCACTCGCGCTGAACCGGTTTCGTTGCAAACACACGCGATGGACAATCTGCGGTTCATTCGCGAGACCATGGAGCGCGCCGGTTCGTTCACCGCCGTTCCCGGATGGGGAGGCGTCGCCATGGGGTTGAGCGCGCTGGTTGCGGCGGGCATCGCCAGCCAACAACCGACGCTGCTGCGCTGGCTGGTTACCTGGCTGCTGGAAGCGCCCTTCGCGATGACGCTGGCAGTGCTTGGCCATCAAGCGCAAAGCCAATGCGGCGAAAGGTCCGCTGCTCTCGGCACCGGCCCGGCGCTTTGTTCTGAGCTTCGCGCCGCCGCTGCTGGTGGGCGGATTGCTCACGGCCGTCTTGTATCGCGCCGGTTTGCCCGCGGCAATCCCGGGGACGTGGCTGTTGCTCTATGGAACCGGGGTGGTCACCGGCGGAGCATTTTCAGTGCGCGTGGTCCCGGTGATGGGCCTGTGCTTCATGTTATTGGGCGCAATTGCGCTATTCTGCCCGTTCGCTTGGGGAACTACGTTTTTGGCAGCCGGATTCGGCGGGCTGCACCTGGCGTTCGGAATCATTATTGCCAGGAGGTACGGTGGCTAGACAAAACACTGCTCGAAAGGACCCCGCTCCAGAAAAGCCGGGAGGCGCCCGCATGGTGGCCGGCCAAGCTCTTGCGAGCTTGGATCGCTTGATTTACGAGCCCATCCGGCTGCGAATCGTCAGCGCTCTGGCCGTGAATCCATCGCTGACCTTCAACGAATTGAAGAAACTTCTCGACACCACCGATGGAAACTTAAGCGTCCACGCACGCAAACTCGAGGATGCCCAGTACATCGTTTGTACCAAGTCATTTGAAGGCCGCGTGCCGAAAACGCAATATCGTTTGACGGACACCGGGCGCCGCGCCCTGGAGAAGTATTTGAATCATATGGAAGCGCTGATTCAAGCCATCCGGGAACACTAGTCCCTTTTTTTGGAGCCATTCTTTATGACTAAAAGCGCCAGTATGACTAAAAGCGCCGATGACTAAAAGCCCCGGTATAGCACAAAGCACTTCGGACGGATTGCACGCCGCGATCATCATGGACGGAAACGGCCGCTGGGCCTCCACGCGAGGGCTGCCGAGAGTGGCCGGACACCGGGCCGGCGCCGAAGCCTTGCGCCGCACCGTGGAAGCCGCGCCGGATCTGGGCATCGGTGTATTGACCGTCTATGCCTTCTCTTCCGACAATTGGCGGCGGCCGCAGCCCGAAGTCTCAGCGCTGATGAAGATGTTCCACACCTACCTGCGCCGGGAGCAGGCCAAGTGCGTGGATAAAGGCGTTCGCGTTTCCGTGATCGGCCGGCGCGATCGTCTGCCGCGGCTGCTGCTGCCGGTGATCGATGAATGTGAGAGCGCTACCGCGCAGGGCGAGAGGCTGCACCTGCGGCTGGCTGTCGACTATTCTTCGCGTGATACGATTCTGGCCGCGGCTCAGGCGCTCCAAGGGAAAGCCACGCGGGAAACGCTTTCCGAAGCGCTCGGCGCCCAGGACGTGGATCTGCTGATCCGCACCGGCGGCGAGCAGCGCCTGAGCGATTTTATGCTCTGGGAATGCGCCTATGCCGAACTGGTATTCACTCCGGTGATGTGGCCGGACTTCAAGGCTTCCGATTTGGCGGCGGCGGTCGGCGAGTTTCGGTCCCGCGAACGCCGCTTCGGGGCGCTCCCCCACGCCGCGTTTGCGTAATCCGCTAATCGGTTAGAGGTGCCGGACGCCGCTCCAGCATAGCTGGATGCCCAGCGTGATCAGCCACACCGAAAGCACGATACGGAAGGCGCGCTGCGGGGTGATGGCCGCGAGATACGTTCCGGCAAACGCGCCGAAAACGCCGCCGATCACGAGCTGCGTCAGAATAGCCAGGTCGTAATTGCCGGCGCTGAGCTGGAAACCGCTGCCGATAAGCGACAGGCACAGTCCGAAGAAGAGATCCGTTCCCACCACGCGCGCGGCTGAAAGCGGAGTGAGCCACAGCAGCGCCAGCGATCCGATGGCGCCCGCGCCGGCCGATGAAAATCCAACTTCGGCGCCGATGGGCAGGGCAATCGCTGGCAGCCAGCGCGACCAATCCCGCGATGACGCCGCGGGCCGGATGGAACCACAAACGGTAGAGATTCAGGCCCGCCATGAAGACGATGGTGGATCCCAAGGCCGCGTACAAAATCCCTTCCGAGCCCTTGGTGTTCAGCTTGGCCAGAAGATACGATCCGGTGAGCACGCCGGGAACCCCGCCCGCGAGCAGATAACCCAAGACGCGATAATCCACCTGCTTGCGGTAAATCTGCATGGGAACAACCAGGATTTTCACGGCGACGCTGAACGCGAGCGCCGTGCCCACGGCGTGCGCCGGCGAGACGTGCATGAAGAGAATCAGGACCGGCGCGGTAATTACGCCCGCGCCAACTCCGGTAACGCCGATGGCGACCGCGATGAGGAACCCGAGAACGATCTCCACCGTTTACTCGCTCTGAATGTGAATGCCGCACTCCAGCTTGTGGCCGCTCCAGCGTCCCGAGCGCGGATTGTCCGGATCGACGCGGCGGCGTGGTGCAAGGCTGCGCAACCGATGCTGGTGTAGCCCTGATCGTACAGCGGCAGAACGGGAATGCCGCGGCGCTTCAGGTAGCCCCAAACGTCGGCGTTGGTCCAGTCGGCGAGCGGGCTTACTTTCAGCAATTGATGGCCGGTGGGCAATTTGAAATGATCCACGGCCTGCAGGTTCGCGCGCGTGGGCGATTGCTCGCGGCGCAGCGCCGTGAACCAGACGCCATAATCGCCCAGGCCGCGGAACAACGGCTCCACTTTGCGAATGCCGCAGCAACGATCGGGCGCGGTCTGGTTGAGAATGCCGAACTGCGATTCCTGCTCGGCGACGGACATCTTCGCGGCCAGATTGACGAGGTTCAGGTGCATCTGCTCGGTCATCTGATCGCGATAGGCGTAGGTTTCGGGGAAGTGATAGCCGGTTTCGAGAAACAACACGGGGATGCCGGGCTGCTGCGCGATCACCAGGTCCACCAGCGCCATGCATTCGGTCTGGAAGCTGCAAGTAACGCAAGCGGCGCCGCCGTTTTCAGCGAAAACTCCGCGAATCAAGGCAGACGCGTCATCGATCTTCTGGTCCAACGTCATGGTTGCCACCGTTTTGCTAAATTCCTTCGCCGCCGGTGAGCGATTCATTGCGCAACAGTATTTCCGTCTCTTCCAAAGATGCGATCACGAAGTCCGCCGCTTCAGAATCGTCCTCCGGCAGATCCCAAATCGCGCGATTGGCCGGAAACCAACAACACCAACAAGCCAGCCTGTTCGAGCGCGGCCAGCGTTTCCGGCAGCGCATGCTCGATCACCGTCACCGCGCATCCGCGATCGAAAAGCTTGCGTTCCAGCAGCCAGGCCAGCGCTTTTCGATCTCCCGAGCGCTATGGTTTCGCCGCCGTGGCGGTAGCGCGCGATGCGCTCCACGGGCGTCACGCGCTCGTGCCGGAGATCGAGCGCAGCCGCTTTGCGATCGATCGCGCTCCACGATCACCGGCGCGAGAATCATGCCCGCGCCGACGGTGGCATTCGTTTCCGGATCGATCAGGATCACGCTGCCTGTGGCACGATTTTGCGCATAGGCGTCGAAGTAAATCGGGCGGCTGGTCTCGATGCGCAGCACGCCGATGCCGTTCATCTCCAGAGTGTCGGCCGGCTCATGTTCCAGCGTCTGGATGTTGACGCGGTGCTTCACCGCCTTCACTTCGGCGGGCAAGGTCTGTGTGGTGTGCTTCAGCAGATAGCGGCCGGTCCAGGTCGAGCGGCCGTTCGTTCAGCCACACCACGCTCGCATCAAACTGGCGCGCTGCTTCGGGCGGCTTCTGCGCCGAGGCGAGCATGTCGCCGCGGCTGATGTCCAGTTCGTCTTCGAGCGTCAGCGTCACCGACATCGGCGCCACGGCTTCGTCCAAGCGGCCCGTCGAACGTTTCGATGCTCTTCACGCGCGAGCGGCGGCCCGAGGGCAGCGCCAGAATGCCATCGCCCGGACGAATGGCTCCCGAAACAACTTGTCCGGCGTAGCCGCGGAAATCCTGATCGGGCCGGATCACGCGCTGCACCGGAAAACGAAACGCCGTGACGCGCGTGCGGTGGTGCACCGGAACGGTCTCCAGATACTCCAGCAGACAGGGCCCCTGGAACCACGGCATGTTGCGGCTGGGCCGCACCACGTTGTCGCCTTCGCAGCGCGCTGATCGGCAGGAAGTAGACATGCGGAGCGCTTTGCTGCGCCACCAGCCGCCCGACAAAATCGCGAAATTCCGTTTCGATGGAGCGGAACACGGCTTCGTCATAGCCCACCGCGTCCATCTTGTTCACCGCGACCACGAAGTTCGGGATGCCCAGCAGCGACGCGATGTAGGCATGCCGCCGCGATTGCTGCAACACGCCGTTGCGCGCGTCGATCAGGATCACGGCCAGATCGGCGGTGGAGGCGCCGGTGGCCATGTTGCGCGTGTACTGCTCGTGGCCCGGCGTGTCGGCGATGATGAACTTGCGCCGCGCGGTGGCGAAATAGCGGTACGCGACGTCGATGGTGATGCCCTGCTCCCGCTCGGCGCGCAGGCCATCGGTGAGCAGCGAAAAATCGATGGGGCCGGCGGACCGGTTCACCGACGCTTTGGTCACGGCCTTGAGCTGATCTTCGTAGACGCTTTGCGAATCGTAGAGCAGCCGGCCGATCAGCGTGGACTTGCCGTCGTCCACGCTGCCGGCCGTGGTGAAGCGCAGCAGATCCTTGGCCTGCTCGGCGGCCAGGAAATCTTCGATCTGGAACACGGCGGCAGCTGATTCGGCGAGGGCGGCCATCAGAAATATCCCTCCCGCTTCTTGATTTCCATGGACCCGTCCTGATCGTGATCGATCACGCGGTTCTCGCGCTCCGACCGGCGGAATGACACCAGCTCTTCGATGATCTTCGGAATCGTGTCGGCGTCCGACCGGATTGCGCCGGTGCAAGGGCTGCATCCCAGCGAGCGCATGCGGCAGCGCACCATTTGCGGCTTCTCGCCCGGCAAGCATGGGAATAAACGGCTGCTCCAGCATGATGAGCGACTCGCCGCGCACCAGCACCTCGCGCTCCTGGGCGAAATACATCGGCACGATGGGGATGTTCTCGGCGTGGATGTATTGCCAGACGTCCATCTCGGTCCAATTGGAAAGCGGGAACACGCGCAGGCTTTCGCCGGGATGGATGCGCGCGTTAAACAGGTTCCACAGCTCCGGCCGCTGGTTCTTCGGATCCCACTGGCCCTTTTCGTCGCGAAACGAAAAGATGCGCTCCTTGGCGCGCGATTTTTCCTCATCGCGCCGCGCGCCGCCGATGGCCGCGTCGAAACCGCCCTGGCGCAGACCGTCGAGCAGCGCCTTGGTCTTCAGCAGGCCGCAGCAGCGCTGAGGTGCCCAGCCGGAACGGGTTCGCGCCATCGTCGATGGCCTCGCGATTGGTGTAAACGATCAGCTTGGCGCCGATCTCGGCGGTATAGCGGTCGCGGAACTCGATCATCTCGCGAAACTTATAGGTGGTGTCGATGTGCAGCAGCGGGAAGGGGATGGGCGCCGGGTGGAAAGCCTTCTGGGCCAGCCGCAGCAGCACCGAGGAATCCTTGCCGATGGAGTACAGCATCACCGGCCGCTGGAACTCGGATGCCACCTCGCGCATGATGTGGATGCTCTCGGCTTCCAGCAGGCGAAGATGGCCGAGTTGAGACATCATCAGCAGTGTACCAAGCAATCTACCTAAAGTCTATTGAGATAGAGATATTGCGACGCAACTCATTCATTCGCAATGTCTTCCAGGAGCTGAGGCCCGGCATTTGAGGGATATCCGAAGTCCCAGAAGGGATCGGCGGCCGAGCTTTCCCAGATGCGTTTTTCGCGATGGCTGAGCAGCGCTTCGAAGCGGCGGTCCAGGCTCGGCAACCTCGGCGTCCAGGCCCAGCATGGCGATGATTCCGCGCAAGTCCAGGTCGTTGCGATAATCCTCCAAGCCATAGCGATAGCCGCGCTCCACCTCGGCGACGAACTTGCCCCAGCGGTCGATCAACCCGGCGCGTCCGGCGCGGACGACATGCTCGGGATAACCGTTCTCGCGGAGGTAGGCGGCCATTTCCTGATCAGTCATATCGCGCGCTCGGCCTGACGGCGGAAATAGCGCTCGCCGTTGTTGGGGATGAAAAACGTCCGGATGGTTCCGTTGCGATTGTAGGCGCCGAAATAGCCATGACGGCGGTCGAACCGGCTGAACTCGCCGTTGGGCCGGCGCGCTTCGAGAATCGGGCCGCCGGGCGGAGCGTCCCTCAGGGCTTGGGCCAGCCGCAGGTATTCGCCCTCGCTGATGTGCCCGAATTCGGCGCCGTGTTTGGCGTAGTGTTCGTCCAGTTGCGCGCGGCTGCGGAAGCCGGGGCCGGAGGCAAAGAGGAGCAACGTCAGGAGAAGAAGACGCCAAGTAATCTGGCCACCAGACTATTAGATCATTTCAACTGGTTCATGCTGAACCAATTGCCGGAGTTGTCTTTCATGATGCACTCGACGCCGTAGAACCGGTCGGCCGGGGGCGATAGGAACTCGACGCCCTTCGCCTTCAGCTCTTCATAAGTTGCGCGGCAATCGTCGGTTTGAAACACGCCGCCATTGATCCGCCCCCGCTCGAGCAAGCTTCTGAGAACCGCGGCATCCTCGGGTTTGATGTTGGGTCCATCCACTTTCATCAAGATCAGTTGCAGGTCCGGCTGTCCTTTGGGGCTTACGGTGAGCCAGCGGAAGCCATTGTCCATGCTCTGGTCCATGCGAACTTCGAAGCCCAGTTTGTTGACATAGAAATCGCGCGCGGCGTCCTGATCGAGCACATAAATGGTGCTGTGGGAGAGCTTTTGAATCATGCGTACTACGTTAACCGAGGACGCGCGAGAATGCTTCTCGGATCTTGCGATCGCTACGAAATTCCGGCGAAGAAATGCTGGAAACAGACAGGCATGTAGTAGAGCGGCCAGTGCCGGCCGGATGTTCCGAAAACGCGCCGCGATTCGCGCCGGAAAGCCGCTGGCGATAGGCCCGTGAGCGAGTGGAAGCGCGTGCTGAAGGAGCCGAGGCTTTCATAACCGGCATCCAAGCAAATGTCAGTGACGCTGTGATTGCCGGCGAGCAGGAGTTTCTTGGCGTGATCGATGCGCAGCCGAGTCACGAACTCATGCGGGTCTCCTGGAATGTTTCCGCAAACAGGCGATGGAAATAGAACGGCGACAGTCCGGCGAGCGCCGCGGCATCGGACAGCGAAACCCGCTGGTTGAAGTTTGCGGCCAGATAGTCCCGCGCGCGGAGCAGCCCGGGACGCGATCTCAAGGAACGACCCACTTGCGCTGGATGGGCAAGCCGAAGCGCTGCAGCACGGCTTCGACGTCTTTCTCGCTGAGGCGCGAGGCGTCGTATTCCACATGCAGCCGGTCGAGCGACGGTGTAAGCTGCACGCGCTGGATGCCGTACCAACTGTGGACGTCGGCGACGGCGGGGGCATCCTGATCCGTTAAGGGACGCACGAGATCGTAATCAAGCTCAACCTTAGTCATTTCCGGTTCCGGTCCTCAGGATATCACTGCGGCTTGCCTGGCGATGTTAACTTCCAATGAATCTGGCGAATCATCCCCAGCCAGATTTCGGCATCGTGCCCGGCCAGATTCCATGCGGCGCACCAGCCGCCGGATCTTGGCGTCGGCGCCTTCGGTGTGGACGTAGCCCGATTTTTCCAGGACTTCGGTCAACAGTGCGGTCAGCCGGTCCAATTCCTCGGCGGTGGCCGGTTTCCGCGGATCGGGCTTGGGCGGCACCGGATTGCGCACCAGCTCATACAGGCAAACCGCGACCGCCTGTCCGAGATTCATCGAGCCCTCGGTCCCGATGCGCAACAGCCAATGGCAGTAGCTCATGTCTTCGTTCGAGAGGCCAAACTTCTCGGAGCCGAACAGCAGCGCGACGGGCGCGGCCGCCAGGCGCTTGCGGATCAACCGGCCGCCGTACTCGACCGCGCGTAGCGTGTGCTGCAACTCGCGATGGCCGAGCGATGTGGTTCCGACCACCAGGCTGCAATCGGCGATCGCATCGGCCAGCGATGGAAATTCTTCGGCGTCGCGCAGGATCTGGTGGGCGTGTACGGCGGAGCGCGCCTCTTGAAAGGCGACGTGATAAGGATTCACCAGCCGCAGCCGGCTGAATCCGAAGTTGCTCATGGCCCGCGCCGCCGCGCCGATATTGAGCGGGTTGCGGGGAGCCACCAGAATGACCCGCAGGTTGTCGTGGAAGTTATTGCTCGAGGTACGTGTAGCCGTTGAGGCCCTCTTCGTAGAATCTGAGCAGCCGCCCGGATTCCTCGTAGCCGATCTTGCCGTCGCGCAGCGCCGTCTCCACGTCGCGCCGGAACTGCTTCGAGCAGCGTCTTGGAGTTGAACTGGACGTAATCCAGCACTTCGCGCACCGTGTCGCCGCGAATCACGGCGTCCAGAATCACGTCGCCGCTCGGCCCCAGGCTCACGTGCACGGCGTTGGTGTCGCCGAACAGGTTGTGCAGATCGCCCAGGATCTCCTGGTAGGCGCCCACCAGGAACGCGCCCAGGATAGTACGGCTCGCCGTTGAAGGGATGCAGCGGCAGCGTGCGTCTTCACGTCGCGCCGGTCGATGAACTGATCGATCTTGCCGTCCGAATCGCAGGAAATGTCGCCCAGGACGCCGCTGCGCGTGGGCATTTCGTTCAGGCGGTGAATCGGCATGATGGGGAAGAGCTGCTTCACCGCCCAGCTGTCGGGCATGCTCTGGAACAGCGAAAAATTGCAGAAATAGGTGTCGGACAGCATGCCGTCCAGACCCTTCCAGCTCTTCGGGAAAATAGTCCAGCTCCTTGGCCATGCGATGCATGCGCCGGCAGATGGCCCAATACAGCGTCTCGGCCTGGCTGCGCTGCTGCAGCGGCAGATAGCCCAGGCTGAACAGGTTCAGCGCCGAATCCAGCGCCTGCTGCGCGTCGTGAAAGCTTTCCAGCAGATTCTTGGAGCTGAGCGAGCGGTAGGTTTCCTGCAGATCGATCAGCGGCTGCTCGGCGTCTTCCGGGACCGGCGTGAAACCATCCTCGCCGAATCCGCTGACGCCCAGGACGTTGAACACCAGCACGCTGTGATAGGCGGCGATCGCGCGCCCGCTTTCCGAAACGATGGTCGGATGCGGCACTTCGGCTTCGTCGCACACGTTCTGGATGTGATAGACGACGTCGTTGGCGTATTCCTGCAGCGTGTAATTGACGCTGGATTCGAAATCGGTCTGCGAGCCGTCGTAATCGATGCCCAGGCCGCCGCCGACGTCCAGATATTTCAGCCCGGCGCCCGCGCGCTTCAGCTCGACGTAAATGCGCGCGCCTTCCATCACCGCGGCCTTGATCTGGCGGATGTTGGTGATCTGGCTGCCGAGGTGGAAATGCAGCAGCTCCAGGCAATCTTCCATGCCGGCGGCCTTCATTTGGTCGAGCGCCTGCAGCGCTTCGGTCACCGTGAGGCCGAATTTCGAGCGATAACCGCCCGAGGATTTCCAGCGTCCCGAGCCTCGGCTGGCCAGCTTCAGGCGCAGCCCGATGGCCGGCCGCACGCCGACGCGCTGCGAATGCTTCAGGATCAGGTCGAGCTCGGTGTATTTTTCCACCACCGGAATGATCTGGCGGCCGATCTTCTTGGCCAGCATCACCATCTCGATGTATTCGTCGTCCTTGAAGCCGTTGCAGATGATGGGCGTCTCGTTGTCGGCGATGGCCAGCACCGCCAGCAGCTCGGGCTTCGAGCCGGCTTCCAGGCCAAAATGATACGGCCGGCCGAACTGGAAGACCTCCTCCACCACCTGCCGCTGCTGGTTCACCTTGATCGGATAGACGCAGCGGTAATCGCCCTTGTAATTGTGCTCGGTGATGGCGCTCTGGAACGCCTGGTACATTTCGCCCAGCCGGTGCTTCAGAATTTCGGCGAAGCGGATCAGGATGGGCAGCGAAATGCCGCGCAGCTCCAGTTTTTCGACCAGCTCGCGCAGGTCGATGCCGCGCGCCGGTTCCTTGCTGGGATGCACCCACAGGTGCCCGTTCGCGCCCGACGGAAAAATAGCCTTTGCCCCAACTGGCGACATCGTAGAGCTCGCTGGCGTCGGTGATGGTCCACCGCTCGGTTGGTTCATAAACGGTGGCTTCACTGAGTTTCAATTCGGGGTTACCTCCTCCGGGGCGCGGCGCCGGGAATCCAGGCGCTAAAATTCAGTTTCCTGCGAATCGGCTTCCAGGGCAAGTAAATATTTTGATTTGGCGGGAGTTTGAACTTTTGGTTACGACGGATGCTGGCCACCGCTTCCGTTGCGTTCGATCAACTGACGCACGATGTCAGTCAGAGCCTCGACTTCGAGTCGGTATGCTTCACGCTATCGGCGAGCGAGTCGATTTTCTCAGCGAGCCTGTCCAGCCGCTGGTCCGTCCGGACCGCCTGTTCGGCGAGCTTCTGGATTGCCGCCTCCGCGCGATCCATGCGGTCGTTTATCAGTACCTGGGCCGTCAACAGATGGCGCTGGCTGTTCGCGAGGTGGATCAGGGTAGATTCCACCAGGTCGAACCGCTCGCCGGGATTGGCTTGCTCGCTCACTGTAATTCAATTCTACGCTATCGAAACATGCTATTTCGGCAGCGCCGGAAGCTGCGGAACCTGCGCGTTTGCTGGAAGAATCGGCGTGCGCGCGACGTTCAGCACCATAGCCAGCATGGCGTAGTAGCCATTCAGCGCAGTAATGCTTACCACACCCTGCTCGCCGAACTTCTTCAACGCCCGATCGTAGGTGGCATCGCTGACGCTCTTGTTGTGATCGAGTTCCGTCCAGAAATCGTAAACGATCTCTTCGTCTTCCGGCATGCCGGCGGGCCGCCTGCCTTCCGCGATCGCGTGGACGGTCTCCTGAGTCAGACCGGACTTGAGCGCGCGCGAGTAATGCGCGGTCCATTCGAACTGCTGGGTCCAATCCCGCGCCGCCAGCAGGATCACAAATTCGGTGAGCTTCGTTCCGAGAACGCTGTCCGTGCGGAAGTACGTCGCCATGGCGTAGGCTTGCTCGGCCAGTTTCGGTTCGCGCAGCAATGCAACAAAAGGCCCGCCCACGCCAAAGGATCCGGCTTGCATCTCGGCCACAGCCTTCTTTTGCGCGTCCGACAATTTGTCGGCCGGAATCATCGGGAGCCGCTCTTGTGCCGCGGCAGCGCTTACGACGAATATCGAAAAGCAAATCAGCTTATTCATAGCAGTTCCTTCACACTCGAAACGTGTCCGCGCGCCAGGTCACAATCGCCTTCTTGATGTCCTTGGACCCCATGTTCACCGCCAGCACCTTCTCCACCAAGGCCGGCAGTTCGCTGTCGGAAGCAAAGCGCAGCGCGATCAATTGCGATTCGGTCAGTTCGCCAATACGCGGGCTCATCGCAACCGGCAACAGCGCCTGGAGACGCAGCCGTTCTTCCAGCCGAATCAGCCGGTCCTGCACCCGCAGCGCATTCGTACGAATCAAGATCACAGCCACCAGGAACAAAATCCCCAGGAGCAGCAATATCCATGCATCCAAGCGGCGAAAGTGACGAACCACATTGACGACGGTCAGGATCAGCAACACGAATGAGCCTGGCCCCAGAAAAAAGTGAAAAGGCGGATGGAATCGCGCGTGATTCGCGTAACTCTGCGGCATGTTCTCAGCCATGTTCCCTCCTGAATGGAAGACGAACCAAAAGCGAGTTTATTTTTGACTTTGCTTCGGATCGGTATGTATCATCATACTTCCTACACGGTTGCATGCAGGAATGTTCCCGAATGTAGTCCTGGGGTAAAGAGTAAGGAGAAGGTAGCGATGAAGCTTCCATCGAAACGATCATTCATCTACGGCAGTGCGGTGGCATTGCTGGGCGCCACGGTGCCGTTCGGAGGCTTGGCCTTCGCGCAGGCAAAACCGCGGATGGCCGACAACGTCTTCAAAAACATAAAGGTTCTGAAAGGTCTTACGGTCGATGAGTTCATGGGCACCATGGGCCTCTTTTCGGCCGCCCTGAACGTGTGTTGCGGGGATTGCCATATCGGCGCCGGCGGCTCCAATCCGCAGTGGGATAAGGACCCACCGCGGAAGCTGGTGGCGCGACACATGGTGGAAGTAATGAACAAGATCAATAAGGAGAGCTTTGGTGGCGCGCAAGTGGTCACCTGCTGGACCTGCCATCGCGGCACTACCCCGCCCGCCACTACGCCGGCCATCGACGCCATCTACAGCGATCCGGTGCCCACGTATCCCGATGTCCTGCCCCAGGCTTCGGCCGGCGCGGTTGTCCCAAGCATCGATACGATTCTAGATAAGTACATCCAGGCTCTCGGTGGCGCCGACGCGCTGTCGAAGATCACTAGCTATTCCGGCAAAGGAACCAGCACGACGTTTGGCGCCGACCAGCCAAATCCGGCCGAGATCTATGCCAAGGCGCCGGACAAATACGTGACCATCGTTCACCAACGGGAAGGGAACATGATCCGAACCTACGATGGCAGCGATGCCTGGGTGGTGCTCCCGTTGACGGTGACGGGAGAATACAAACTGACCGCAACCGCGGCCGAAGGCGGAAAACTGGACGGTCAAATGGCGTTCCCAGGAAACATCAAAGGACTATTCAAAACCTGGCGAGTGAGCTATCCGGCCAATCTCCCCTGCATGACCGCTTCGCCCGGTTGCCCCGCCAAAATTCCGGATACCGGCAATCCCGGTCATGACGTTTACGTAGTGCAGGGAAGCGGCCCAGGGGGCTTTATCGCAACGTTTTACTTCGACAAGCAAACTGGCCTTCTTACTCGCATGGTGCGCTATGCCAACTCGGCGGTCGGCCGCGTTCCCACGCAGATCGACTTTGGCGATTACCGTCCGGTGGCGGGCGTGATGATGCCCTTCCGGCGCAACTTTGGCTGGGTCAGCGGCCGCGAGGAGTACGTGCTCACCGAAATCAATCCAAATGTTCCGGTGGATGACGCGAAGTTCGCCAAGCCGCCCACTCCACCGCCGCCGCCAAAGTAACGCCGGCAAGGACATCGTTCGGCAAACCAGAGCTCTTACTATCGTTGGGGCGATAATTCCGGCGAGAAGCGCTTGAATTCATTGCCCCAAGTGTGTTAGCGTAACGTCTTTGGGACAACCAGTTTTGGGCGTGCTGTAGCTTTCGGGGGCGCGCCTTCCCGTAGTCTGTAAGTTCCCTTCTAAAGACATAATGGAATCGACGTTACAAGGCCTGGGTCAACTCCTGCTAAAAGCGGTCCCCACCATTTTTCTTTTACTGGTGGTTCACTTTTATCTGAAGTGGATGTTTTTCCGCCCCATGGCGGATGTGCTGGCCAAGCGGCGCGCGTCCACCGACGGTGTGCGTGAATCGGCTGAAGCAATGCGCGCCAAGGCGGCGGAACAAACCAAGTCAATTGAGGACCAACTGCGCCAGGCACGCGAAGCCATCTATCAGGAGCAGGAAGAGGCGAGGCGCCGTTGGACCGGCGAGCAGGGGGCCCAATTGGACGAAGCGCGCAAACAAGCGCACGAGTTGATCCATCAATCCAAGCAGCAACTGGACGCCGAGGCCGCTGAGGCGAAGAGCCATCTGGCGGGAACCGCGGACACACTAGCCGATCAGATCGCGAACGCACTGTTGGAAAGGACCCCGGCATGATGCGGCGAGCGACGCTTGCTATCGTCCTGGGCTTGGCGTTCGCATCCTATGCGTTGCCGCAGGAAGCGCCGGCCAGTACCGAAAAGACCGAACAGGGCGATCCCTGGATCTGGTGGAAGTGGGCCAATTTCGCGATTTTGGCCTTTGGACTCGGTTACCTGATCCGCAAACACGTGCCGCCGATATTTCGTAAACAATCCGACGAAATCCAGGGCGCGCTGGCCGAGGCCGCCAAGATCAAGCATGAAGCCGCGTTGTACGCCGCCAGTGTCGAACAGCGGCTGGCGAATCTTCAGCGCGAAATCGAGAATCTGCGTGAGACGGCTCACGCCGACATGGCCGCCGAAAGCGAACGGATACGCATCGAGACGGAACATCACGTTGAAAGAATCCGGGAGCAGTCTGTGCAGGAGATCGCGCTGATGATGCGCGGCGCTAAAGCGGAAATCCGGAAATATGCCGCTGAATTGGCCATCGGCTTGGCGGAGCAGCGGATTCGCACCCGCATGAATCCCGCCACGCAAGAGAATCTAGTCAGCGGATTTCTGCGCGATCTGCACGGGCGCGCCACTCCGCGGACGGCCAATTAGCTTATGGCATCCGCTGTTGCCAACCGATACGCGCACGCCCTGGTGGACATCGTCATGGCGTCCGGTTCGCCGTTGCAGCCGCAAGACGCCCTCGCGCAGCTGAGCGCGGTGGAGGGGCTTCTTCAGGAATCGCCCGAGTTGCGGACCGCGCTCGAAACGCCCGCCATTCAAACTTCGCGCAAACGCGCCGTGATGGGCGACCTGCTGGCGAGAATCGGCAGCTCGCCTTTGATCCGAAACTTCATTTATGTAGTCATCGATCATCGCCGCATCGGCATCATCAGCGATGTTCGCGAAGCGTTCGAGCAGCAACTCGACGAACGCCTCGGATTTGCCCGCGGCGAGGTATCTTCGGCGGCGCCACTGACTGCGCCGCTGAGCGCGAGCCTGGAAGCGGAGCTCTCGAAGCTGACCGGGAAGCGCATGCGTATGCGTTTTGAAGTGGATCCGGCGCTGCTGGGCGGCGTTGTCGCGCGCATCGGGTCCACGGTTTACGACGGGTCGGTCCGGGGCGAACTGCGGCAATTGGGGAGAAAACTGGCCGGGCATTTTTCAGAATAAGGCTTCTGAATGGCGCGGCCGAATAGGGGATGAAATTGATTTATGGCTCAGATCCACGCTGATGAAATCGCGCGTCTGCTGCGCGATGAAATTGAGCACTACGACAAGGCGGTCAGTGTTTCCGAAACCGGATCGGTGATCTCGGTCGGCGACGGCATCGCCCGTGTTTACGGGCTGGAAAACGTCATGGCCGGCGAGATGGTGGAGTTTCCGCACGGCGTCACCGGCATCGCGCTGAACCTGGAAGAAGACCAGGTGGGAACCGTGCTGCTGGGCGAATATCAGGAAATCAAAGAGGGCGACGAAGTCCGCCGCACCGGCAAGATCATGTCCGTGCCGGTGGGCGAAGCCTTGGTCGGCCGCGTGGTGAACGGGCTCGGTGAGCCCATTGACGGAAAGGGGCCTGTCGCGACCAGCGAGACGCGCCCGGTGGAAGCTATCGCTCCCGGCGTGGTGGATCGCCGTTCGGTGAAAGAGCCGCTGCAAACCGGCATCAAAGCCATCGACTCCATGATTCCCATCGGCCGCGGCCAGCGCGAGCTGATCATTGGCGACCGTCAGACCGGCAAGACCGCCGTCGCGCTGGACACCATCATCAACCAAAAGGGCGGCGATGTGATTTGCATCTATGTCGCCGTCGGTCAGAAGCGCTCCACCGTGGCGCAGGTGGTGAAGACGCTGGAAGACTACGGCGCCATGGAATACACCATCGTAGTAGCGGCCACTGCGTCCGATCCAGCGCCCATGCAGTATATCGCGCCCTACGCCGGATGCGCGATGGGCGAGTTTTTCCGCGACAGCAAACGCCACGCGCTTTTAATCTACGACGACCTTTCCAAGCACGCGGCCGCCTATCGCGAAATTTCGCTGCTGCTGCGCCGTCCGCCTGGCCGCGAAGCGTATCCCGGCGACGTATTTTACCTTCACAGCCGGCTGCTGGAGCGCGCTGCAAAACTGAACGACGAAAAAGGCGGGGGATCACTCACGGCGCTGCCCATTATTGAAACCCAGGCCGGCGACATCTCGGCTTACATTCCCACCAACGTGATTTCCATCACCGACGGCCAGATCTTCCTGCTGGCCGACCTGTTCAACTCCGACGTTCGTCCCGCCATCGACGTCGGCCTGTCGGTAAGCCGCGTGGGCGGAAGCGCGCAAATTAAAGCCATGCGTCAGGTGGCCGGGTCTCTGCGTTTGGATCTGGCCCAGTATCGCGAGCTGGCGGCATTTGCGCTGTTCGGCTCCGAACTCGACAAGGCCTCGCAACAGCAGTTGGGCCGCGGCAAACGGCTGGTGGAAATTCTGAAGCAGCCGCAATATCAGCCGGTGCCCGTGGAAAAGCAGGTGGTGATCATCTTCGCCGGCACCAGCGGCTTGCTGGACGACCTGGTGGTGGAGCAGATCCGTCCGTTTGAAGCGGAGTTGAATCGATTTCTCGATACATCGCAGACCGCGCTGCTCCAGGAAATCCGCGAAAAGAAAACCTTGGACGACCAGGTGAAGGCCAAGCTGAACACGATGCTCAAGGAATTCAAGGACCGCTTCGTCGCCCAGCACAAGGAAGCCCTCGTCACGGCTTAGCCCATGCCCAGCTTGATCGATTTACGCCGGCGCATCCGGTCGGTGAAAAACACGCAGCAGATCACCAAGGCCATGAAAGTGGTCTCGGCCGCCAAACTGCGGCGCGCTCAGGATCGCGTGCTGGCCGCCCGGCCGTACGCGCAAAGCATCAAGCGCATGCTGACCAATGTCGCGCTCGCGGCGGCCGAACAGAACGAGGCCGAGGAAATCGAACTGCTGGCCCGGCGCCCCGAGAAACGGATTCTATTGGTCGTGATCACGGCCGACCGCGGGCTGGCCGGCGCCTTCAACTCCAACGTAATCCGTATTGCACAAAAGTTTATCGTCGAGCACCGCGAATCGGAAGTCCGGCTGGAACTGATCGGGCGCAAGGGCCGCGACTTCTTCAAGCGGCGGCAGGCCAACATCAGCGGCGAATACACCACGCTTTTTCAAAAGGCTCCGCGCTATGAAGACGCGCTGGAGATCGGGCGGAAAGTGACCGAGATGTTCCGCACCGCGGAAATCGACTCGGTCTACTTGGTGGTGAATAACTTCAAGAGCTTGATGGCGTCGCAATTGGTCAGCACGCGGCTGCTGCCGGTGGAGTTGCCCGAGAATCAGGAGCAGATCGACTATATCTATGAACAGCCGCCTGCCGAACTGTTGTCGGCGCTGTTGCCCCGCTACATTGAATCGCAGATTTACCGCGCCATGCTGGAGTCTGACGCGGCGCAGCACGCCGCCCGCATGACAGCCATGGAAGCCGCCAGCACCAACGCCACCGACGTGATCAGCGCGCTGACATTGAAGATGAATCGCGTGCGGCAGGCCAGTATCACACGAGAGATTATTGAAATAGTGAGCGGCGCGGCGGCTCTAGATTAGTCCCGCGCTCAAGACAAAGAGGTATTTATGGCAATCACAACAGCGACGCAGGTGGAAGGCAAAGTCATCCAGGTGTCCGGTCCAGCCGTCGACATTCAGTTTCCCGAACACCAGATCCCCGTCATCAATACGGCGATCCACATCACCAGCGAAGGCTTTCAAACCAGTGTGCCCATCGACGTGATGGTGGAAGTGGCGCAGCACATCGGCGAAGGCCGCGTGCGCACCATCGCGCTGCAACCCACCGACGGCATGGTGCGCGGCATGAAGGCCGTCAGCCTGGGCCACGGCGTGGAAGTTCCGGTGGGCAACCAGACCCTGGGGCGCGTGATGAACGTCATCGGTGAGCCGGTGGACAACATGGGTCCCGTGAATACCGAACAGAAATGGCCCATTCACCGGCAGGCGCCCGCGTTCGACGAACAGGCCACCGAGCTGCAGATGTTCGAGACCGGCATCAAGGTGATCGATCTGCTGGAACCCTACCTGCGCGGCGGAAAGATCGGGCTGTTCGGCGGCGCCGGCGTAGGCAAAACCGTCGTCATCATGGAGCTGATCAACAACATCGCTCTAAAACATGGCGGCGTGTCGGTGTTTTCGGGCGTGGGCGAGCGCACCCGCGAGGGGAACGATTTGTGGATGGAAATGCAGGAGTCGGGCGTGCTCGATCCGCACGATTACACCAAATCCAAAGTCGCGCTGATCTACGGCCAGATGACGGAGCCGCCCGGAGCGCGCCTGCGCGTGGGTCTCACCGGCCTCACGGTCGCCGAATATTTCCGCGACGAAGGCGGCCAAGATGTGCTGCTTTTCATCGATAACATTTTCCGCTTCACGCAGGCTGGTTCGGAAGTATCGGCGCTGCTGGGACGCATGCCCTCGGCGGTGGGTTATCAACCGAACCTCGCCACCGAAATGGGCGAGCTGCAGGAACGCATTACCTCGACGAAGAAAGGCTCCATCACCTCCGTGCAGGCGATTTACGTGCCCGCCGACGACTATACCGACCCCGCGCCGGCCACCACCTTCGCCCACTTGGACGCTACCACCAACCTCACCCGCAGCCTGGTGGAGCAGGGCATCTACCCGGCCGTCGACCCGCTGGCTTCCAGTTCCCGCATTCTCGATCCGCGCATCCTCGGCGAAGAGCACTACCACGTGGCGCAGCAGGTGAAGCAGATCCTGCAGCGCTACAAGGATCTGCAAGACATCATCGCGATTCTGGGTATTGACGAACTTTCCGACGACGACAAGCAAACGGTGGCGCGCGCCCGCAAGATCCAGAAGTTCCTATCGCAGCCGTTCCACGTGGCCGAGCAGTTCACCGGCATCAAGGGCAAGTACGTTTCGCTGGCCGATACGGTCCGCAGCTTCAAGGAAGTGGTGGAAGGCAAGCATGACGATCTTCCCGAACAGGCCTTCTACATGCAGGGCGACATTGAAGACGTGAAGAAGCGAGCCGAAGAGTTGAAGAAGGCGTAAGCCGATGGCCGACACGTTCGATATCGAAATTGCCACACCCGAGCGGCTGCTGGCGCGCGAGAAAGCCGTGCGCTCGCAGATTCCCGCCAAGGATGGCTTTATCGGCGTGCTGCCGGACCATGCGGCGCTGCTCTCCGAACTCGGCATCGGCGCTCTCACCTACACCACACCCGAAGATCATCGCTTCAGCATCGCGGTTTGCGGCGGCTTCCTGGAGATTCACAACAACGTGGTCCGGGTGCTGACCGGTGTGGCCGAAAAGGGCCACGAGATCGATGCGACCAAAGCCGAGCAGGATCTGAAGCACGCCCAGGACGCCATGATCAATCCCGCTCTCGGCATCGATATCGCGGCAGCGCTCATCGCCGCCCGGCACGCGCAAGCCCGCATCGACGCGGCCCGCAAAGCCGCCACCAAGGAAGAATAGCGGGCTTTAGATAGAATACCGGGGCCTTCAAGTAGAATAAAGATAGCGCCGCGGGCTTGCGCCCTCCGGCAACGATAATGTTTCGCGCTATCTTCTATCTTCTTCTCACGGTGGTAGTGATCACTGTGCTGAAGGGTATCGTCGGGATCGTACTCAAAGGCTTCTCGCAGGTCATGACGGCCCGACTCCGGCATGCCGGGCGCGCCGCGCCCGTCCAATCAAGTCCCGCTCACTGGCGAGCTGAAGAAAGATCCGGTCTGTGGAACTTACATCGCAGCGGCCACTTCCATTAAGGAGACGGTGGGAGGCCAGACCTTCCATTTCTGCTCCCAGGAGTGCCGCAATAAGTACGTTGCTTCGCTGGCTCGCTAGCCTTGCGGCCGCCGTCTCCACGGCACTGGCCGGACCGGTTTTCTACAAAGACGTTCTTCCGATCTTCCAGCAGCATTGCCAGCAGTGCCACCGGCCGGGCGAAATCGCGCCCATGCCCCTGCTAACCTACGCCGAGGCGCGTCCCTGGGCCAAGTCGATTCGCGAGCAAGTGATCGCGCGCAAAATGCCGCCCTGGTTCGCCGATCCGCGCTATGGACATTTCAGCAACGATCGATCGCTCTCCCCAGCCCAGATCGATACGCTGACGGCCTGGGTGAACGCGGGCGCCCCCGCCGGCGATCCCAAGGATGCTCCCCCGCCGCGCCAGTGGCCGCAAGGCTGGAATATCGGAAAGCCCGACGAAGTCTTCGAAATGCCGAAGCCGTTCCAATTGCCGGCCAAAGGCGCCATCGAGTATCAATACCTGATTCTGCCGACGCACTTCACCGAAGACCGCTGGGTTCAAAAGGTGGAAGTGCGGACCGAGCAATCGCGCCACGGTCCATCATGCCGTGGTCTACATCCGCGAGCCGGGATCGAAGTGGTTGCAAGGCGAACCGCTCGGGACAATGTTCTCCGTGCCTCTGTCGAAGGGTTTCACCACCAGCGATCTGCTGATGGTCTACACGCCCGGCAACTCCTACGATCAATGGCCGCCCGGAATCGCCAAGCGAATCAAAGCCGGCTCAGACCTGGTGCTGCAAATGCACTACACCGCGAACGGCAAAGCCACCGAGGATCGCACGCGCATCGGCATGATCTTCGCGAAGGAGCCGCCCAAGAAAGCCGTGCTGTCGCTGCAGATGAGCAACGACACATTCGTGATTCCGCCAGGCGATTCCAATTATCGCGTGCAGGTTTCGGGCACCTTGCCGAACGATGCGCTGCTGATCAGCATGTTCCCGCACATGCACCTGCGCGGCAAGGGCTTCGAATATCTGATTACCGCGCCCGGCACGGCTATGTGGAGACGCTACTCAAGGTGAATCACTACGATTCGCAATGGCAGCTGAATTACAGGCTGGCGCAGCCGCGACTGCTCAAAGCGGGCACGCATCTCACGTGGATAGCGTTACTTCGACAACTCGCCGAACAATCCGGCTAATCCCGATCCCACCGCGGAGGTTCGTTACGGCGAGCAGATCTGGGACGAAATGATGATCGGCTTCTTCGATGTCGTGGTGGATGCGAACATCGACAAGCGAAGTTCTTCGAACGCAAACAAATTCCAGGCGCTATCACCGTTAGCAGATAAAAAATCGCGAAAAAGCTTGTCGCTTCCCGCGTTGGGAAGTAAACTGGAGCTTCGGCGCTCTTATGTGGGGAAAACAAAACGACGGACAAATGATTCAGAATCCACCGGCTCAACCGGCGCAGCCAGCGCAGTCGGCACCTGCCGCCGCACCGGCCGTTCATCACCATCATCCAGCGCGCCGGCGCCCGCTCCGGCTCCAACCGTGTTTGGCAAGTCGATGAAAATCATCGGCGAGGTAACCAGCGACGAAGAGCTGTATCTGGACGGCGATCTGGATGGCAAGCTGAACTTGCGCAACCGCCTGACGGTAGGGCCCAACAGCAAAGTGAACGCGAACATCAAGGCCCAGGAAATCATTGTCTTTGGGACCATCAAGGGCAATGTCGAATCGGAGAGCCGCGTCTCGCTGCGCACCGGAGCTTCCATTGTCGGCGATATCAAGACCGCCGGCATCGTGATCGAAGACGGCGCATATTTCAAAGGCGGCATCGACATCTCCCGCAACGGCGACAGGCGAAAACCGGCGCCCAAAGCGCAAAGCGCGTCGCGGCCGGCCAAAAACGCTAGACGAATACATGTTTGCAACAGTTTGCCGTTTCGCGCAGCGTCTAAGTTTCAGTGAGGCCGCAACCTCAGTAATGAGGAACTGTGACCGTGAATGAGGGCGCCCGTTGGAAGGCGGGCGTCCCTCTTTCTAATTTCGCCGCCAGCTTCTTCAATTTATTCTCGATGCGCTTCCGCATGGCACGCTCCGGTTTGAGCTTGAGAGCCGCTTGATATGCTGTCCGCGCTTCGGCTGAGTGCTGCCCGGCCGGCTTCCAGATCGCCGATGCGCTCGAAGATAGCGCGGATCTTGCGAATCCTGCTTGGCGACCTGCGCGAAGTTGATCGAGCGCGCCGTCGCGATCGTTGGTCTTGGCCAGCAGATCGGCGAGCGCGATTGCGGGCCGCGATGTATTCCGGCTTGGCTTCCAGCACTTTGCGATATTCTTCGATCGGCCTGTGCATTGTCGCCTCGCGGTCGCGAGCGCACCGGCCAGGCTCAGGCGCGAAGGCAGATAATCCGGCGATTGCGCGCAGGTTCTCGCCGCCAGAGTTCGATGGCTTCCTGTCTCGCGGTCCTTTTCATCGTCGAGCAACAGCGCAAGGTTGTGGCGCGCGGGCAGCAGCTTCGGATCCTTCTGCAAGGCTTCGCTGGTAAAGCCGTTCGGCTTCGGCGCGCTTGCCTTCGGAAGCTTTCAACGTACCCAGCGCATTATAAGGCTCGGCCGAATTGGGCGCGAGCATCTCCGCCTTCAGATACGCCGCCTCCGCGTCCTTGCGGCGATTCAGCCGCTGATAAACCAAGCCGAGGTTGTACGGCAAATAGCTGTACTGCGGCGTCAGCCGGATGGCCTCCTGATAGGCGCGAATGGCGGACCGATAGTCGCCAGTCTCGACGTAGGCCAGCGCTTCGTTGTGCAGCGGATAGGACCAGTGCTGCGCGCGCCGCACGGCGTCGTGGAACGCGGGAATGGCTTTGTCGTACTCGGCCTGTTCCAGGTAAGCGATGCCGAGCGCGTTGAATCCGTACGCGGCGCCCGGGTCGATGCGCACGGACTGCTCCAGCAGATTGCGCCGCCTGCGGGAATTTCTTGTCGAACAGCAGCGCGCGGCCCTGGAAGAAATCCTCGCGGCCTTCCAGGAACAGCGATTCCTGCGGTCAGCGTCCGCGCCGCATCCATGTAGCGCGCGCCGCTCTCGAACTCCTGCGCGCGATTGCGGCGTTTCGTCGCCCGCCAGGTATCGCAGCAACACCTGCTGAGCTTTGTTTTCCAGCGCGATCCGGAGCTGATTCTCGCGCTCCTGATATTGCTCGGGCGTGACGCCGTGGCTTTCAAATCCCGCAGCGCGGTGAAGGCGTTATTCGGATCGCGTGGGAAGAATGCGGCCCGCGTTGATCGCCGACGGTAAGCCGGTCCAGTAGCCGCCTGAGTCGTGGGCCTGCTCGCTTGCGGCGCGCCCGCACCTGGTCCTGCGGCCCGCCGTGCGAGATCCAGAGCGGACCCGCCAATGCGCGAATCCAGAATCATCTGCCAACGCGCGACGTTGATGCCCGGCTTCCTGATATCGGACAGCCGCATCATGTCGTCGTAGGTGCCGAATTCGCGCGGGATGCTGCTTGTTCATCGGTGGCCATCGGCACCTGGTCGCTGACGTACTTGATCAGCTCGTCGGCATCCACCACGCCGTCCTTGTTCGCGTCGGCCGCGCCTTCCAGGCCTTTGATGACGAAGTAGCTGAACACGCCGTGCCCGCCGCCGAATTGCGGCCCTTCGAGCGAAACCTCGCGCGGGCGGCTGGCCAGCAGTCCGAAGAGATCGCCCTGGATATCGCCGAGTTGCTGGACATTGGAATTGACTGTGGTGTTGTGAATGGTCCCGATGGTTCCCGCCTTGCAGACGTCCACGAACAGCAGCACGCGGCCGACCTTGGTCGAGCTGCTCTTCAAACAGCGATTGCAGCTCGTCCACTGCCAGCGCGGTGCTCTTCAGATCCTGCGGATCGGAATCGTAGGTGAGGATGAAGGCGTTCTTGCTGCCGGGAACCTCCACCGTGCCGTGCCCGGCGATCAAAATCACGACGGTGTCCTTCTTGCCGGCGCGGCGCTTGAGAAAATCCTGAAAGCCGTTGCGCACCGCCGCTGTGGTGGCCTTTTCGTCGGTCAGCAGAAGTACATTGCTCGCGCGGGACGCCGCCGCCCAGCGGGCTTTCCAGCAGTTTGCTGAACACGCTGGCATCCGCGTCGGCATATTGCAGCGACAGCTCCGGCTTGGCGTATTTGGAGATGCCCACCAGCAGCGCGTAGGTCTGGCCGCCGGTTTGCGCCGCAGCGGTTGCCGCCGCGGCCTGGTCCGGCAGCGTCTGCTCCAGATCGAAGATCTTGCTCTTGATCCACACCGCGTCCGGCCACTGCTCGCGCAGCTTGTTGTACGTGTCCAGCGCGTTGGCGTTCAGTTTGTGATTTTCGAAAATGGTGGCTTCGGCGACCAGGGCCGCCTGATCCTTGGGATTCGCGGCCAGCACCGTTTCATACGGCGCCAGCTCGGCTTGGACATCGGCGGGGAGTTTATCGTGCGGCGTGGGAGGGATCGGCGGGCTTGTTCAGCCCGCGCGTCATGCTGACGCCGTAGTGCTGCTCGCTGGCGGCGGCGACGCGCAAGAGTTTGCGGCAAGAGTGCAGGCAGCGCGCCGGCTGTCTCGGATGATTTTGCCGGATTTCACTTTCGGCGCTTTGGCCTCGAGCCGCACTTCGCCTGAGGCGTCAGCGTGTCGAGCGACTTTGCCCGGGCAAAACAGAAACGATGCGGGGCCGGTCTCGGTACGCAAGCCGTCGCCGGAGAACAACAGATCGCCCGGACGGGCCGCTAGCGGCGTTTCGGTGTCGGCGCGGAGCAGCTTGCTCCCGGTGGCCGAGAGAACCAATCCGACTGGTTCTTCTTTCGCGTCTCGGTACGGCAAGCCGGCCAGAGGACTAAGCGGCCATTAGTGACTGCAAGCAATCGTGCGAACGACTTACGCATTTACCGCGGCCTTTGCCACCAGCGACGCCACCGTGAACAACTCGATCGGCAACGCCTTCCCCCGCACCGGCACCTGCCCCAAATGCAGTCGTCTCCACCTGCTTCCCAGCCTGCCCTTCGGTGCATCCGGTCATCAACAACTTGGTGTGATGCTCCTTATTCAGGCTCTCCAGCCGCGAGGCCAGATTTACCGTATCTCCTAAGACTGTAAATTCCATTTTATCCGCTGAGCCCACGTTGCCCACAACCGCCAGGCCGGTATGGATCCCGGCGCCGGTCTGAAACTGGCTGGGCGCCGTCACCATACGGGTGGCGCATTGCACCGCGCGCAGGGCATGGTCGCCGGGTACGGCGCCTTCATCATCGTCGGAAAATACCGCCAAAATGCCGTCGCCGATGAACTTATTGACGTGGCCGCGATACATCACGATGATTCCCACCATCATGCGCCATGTATTCGTTCAACAACTGCACCACCACCTCCGGCCCTTGCTCCTCGCAAACCTGTTCGGTGAACGCGGTGAATCCTCGGATATCGGTGAACAGAATGGTCACTTCCATGCGCTTGCCGGAGAGCGCGATGAGCCTCGGTCTCTTCGAGCGAGGTGGCCAGTTGTTTGCCGACGAACAGCGAAACCGCGCGATGGAAAAGGTCGCCGCGCTTCTCCTCGGTGGCGCAGCGGTAGACCAGGGAGGCGATCAGGCAAACCGACATGTCGCCAGCAGCACTTCGGAGGTGGAAAGGATCAATCCCTCGTTCGAACAAGCAGTGAGTCGCCACCAAAATGCACGGCAGCTTCGAGCAGCACGAGGACTACGGCGCGGCCGCACGTCAAAGGAAGTGACGACCAGCACCGTCAATACTGGTGGCAAGCAAGCAGCGCCAGCGTCCAGCGCCCATTGCGGCGCGGGGACCAGATAGCTTGCGCGTCAGCAACGTGCGAACGGTGTTGGCGTGGATCTCCACGCCGGGCGTCAGCCATTTTGTGCCGCTGAACAGCGTGAAGAACGGCGTGGCGCGGCGGTCGTCGAGATCATCGGTGCCGATCAGCACGATCTTGCCCTGCACCCATTTCCGTAGCTGCGCCATGTTTCCCGCTTTCGCGGCGGCTTCGAAATCGGCCAGTGAAACGCTGGGGAACGTGTCCGGGCGGCCCGGCATAGTTGATGGCGATGGTCCGGGGCGGGTCCTCCGCGAGCGGAATGGCGTGCCCCTGGAACATCAGCCGGCCGTTTTGATAAGTCGCGTCGCGTTCCGGCATATTTTTCGGCGATCCGCAGCGCGAAGGAATGCGCGGGCGGCGGATCGTTGGGATTGCGCGAGGGCGCCTCCGTCAGTTCCTGGTTCGGCGCACGAAATCGTCGGAATCGGTAGTTAGATTGGCGAAGCCGCGCCAGGCCCAGAGCGCGGCCGAAAGCATGTTGATCGGAATGCGCTTGCGCATTGCCGGATTGGTATTCGATGCTCGGTGGCGTAGGCGCAAACCACCGGAACCGGCGACGTGCTGACCGCCTCCGCCCAGCATGCGGTCGAAATCCGGCTCGTACTTTTCCACGGGGATGCCGAACGCCAGGTCTAGGCCAATCACCTTAGCGCCGGCTTGCCCGGCCGCACGAATCGCGTTGGCGTAATGCTGCGTGCCAGAACATTCGCAGCTCGGGAAATGTGTCCCGGGCCTTCTGATCGTTCAGCAGAAGGACGATGTTAGAAATAGCTGGGCGCTTGCCGAGAAAATCGCGCACGACGAAATGCGCGTCATAAGCCTTAAGGTTGAGGATTTGGAAAAAGCGGATGTCGCTCGCGAGCGAAGCGCGCCAAGCGCGCTGCCCACGGCGAGAACGGCGCAGAAGGCCCAGTGCCTCCACTTCTTCTTCATGGTAACCTGCATCTTACTACGACAGTGCGGCCATCGCGCTTTAGAGTGACAAAAACTATTTCCCTTCGAGCGTTGCGTAAAATTTCGGTCCGCGCCCTGGCGTTTTGTTGCTTCTTTGGCACGGTGCGGCGCTGTCGCAGACCACGCAGGGGCTCATTTCCGGGCAATTGGTGGATTCGGTGACCGGGAGGCCCGTCGTCGCCGGCCAGCGTCTTCTATTCCAGCGCCACCAGCAACCTCGCGGGCGCGGCATCGAGCGACGCCTCCGGTTACTATTACCTTCCTCTGCTGTCGCCCGGAACTATATCCAGATCCGGGTCACGGCGCCGAAGTATCAATCGCAGGAGGTGCAGCAGCTGGAGCTTACCGTCGCGGCGCGCATCGAGCTCGATTTCCGGCATGCGCCCGCTGAGCGATGTTTGGGAATCCGGCGAGTACAAGAGCGTTTTTCTGCCAGGACAAAAGACCATCCTACCGTTTTATGGTCCGGACTTCGATCCCAGCAAATCCGGTTCGTTCGACGCGCAGAAGGGCAAGCGCGCGCCGCTGGAATCCACCGTGTCGGAAGTGATCGACTCGGCCGAGCTCGAAAATCTTCCGCTCGCAGGGCCGCGACGTTTATTCGTTGCTGGTAACGCAGCCGGGCGTCACGTCCGATGCGGCCACCGGCCGCGGCCTGGGGCTTTCGGTGAACGGCCAGCGTCCGTCGTCGTCCAACTATTTGCTGGATGGCCTGGAAAACAACAATTACCTGATCACCGGGCCGCTCGTCACGGTGGCGCCCGAGGCGATTCAGGAATATCGCATCTCGACCAACAATTTCTCCGCCGAGTACGGGCGCACTTCGGGATTTCTCGCCAATGCGATCACGCGCACCGGCGGCGAACAGTTTCATGGCGTGGGGTATTTTTACCTGGAAAACGAGGCGCTGAACGCCAATGCGTTCCAGCAGAACCTGATTGGCGCGCCGCGCAGCAGTCGATAAGCAGGACCAGCCGGGATTTTTCGTGGGCGGGCCGGTTCTGAAGAATCGCCTGTTTTTCTCCAGCGCCTATGAATATTTTCGAAGCCGCGGGCAACGCCGTCTCCCTACCCGTTCTGACCTTCCCACGCCGAATTTCTTGAACTTTACGGCGTCCAACTCGCCCGCGCGCCAGTTGCTCACCGAATTCCCGTCTCCGGTGACCAATCAACCTCCGCGGCTCGACAGCAGCTGGAGATGCTGACGCCGCCCGTGGCGGTGAATCGCACCCTCGCCATCGAGCGGCTGGATTACAACACGCCCGACGGCAAGGAGCGGCTGATGGGCGCGCGTGGTGATCAATCGTCTGGCCGAGCCCGATTTCATCTGGAGCCCCTACAAGGATTTCATCTCGGCGCTGCAACGAGAACACGGTCGCCGCCGGTGGCAGCTACATCCACGCGTTCCAGCGCTAATCTGACCAACGAAGCGCGGCTGAGCTACAGCACCGACGATCTGGGTTGGACCGTCCGCATCCGGAAATCCCAACCCTGACCACCAGCGACCCTTACGCCGTGGACGGAATCGCGCATTCGGGCGTGACGCTTGCCCGGCAGTCCCGCGTTCTACGGCTATAAGAACACCAACGACACCTGGGAAGTGCTCGACAACCTGATCTGGACGCACGGCCAGCATTTGGTAACGGTGGGCGGCGGCTTGCTATGGCGCAGTTCGAACGGCTATCTGACGGCCGGCGCAAGACGGCCAGTATATGTTCCCCAACGTTCTCTCATTTCGCATTGGGCGATCCAAGTTTTTATCAGCGCGGCCATCGACCGAACGGCGCTGCCGAATCTGACGCAACCCAATACCAACCGCACTTATCGATATGGCCAGGATTTTCTGTTCGCCCAGGACACTTATAAACTCACGCAACGCCTGACGGTGAATTACGGCGTCCGCTACGAATTTTATGGCGGGCCGGAGAATACCGGATCGACAAAAGACGCGCTGGTTCAGCTCGGCGCCGGTACGCACGCTCGCGCAGCAACTGGTGCGCGCGTCGCTCGCGCAGCCGAGCGGGTCCGGCAATGAACAGCTCTTCCGCTCAAGCAACGATTTCGAGGTACGCGTGGGCGCGGCTTACGATTTGTTCGGCACCGGCCGCACCCTGCTGCGCGGGGGATTCGGCACGTTTTACGACCGGCCCTTCGATAATCTTTGGGAGAACGTTCGCGATAACAATCTCATTCTGCCGTTAATCCAGTTGCCGCCCGGCCAAACTAATTTTCTAGCGCCGGTATCGAGCGTCCTCCAAAAATTCCAGGGCCAGACGCTCGCCAGCACGTTCCCCGATCTCACGCTGGTGGATCCCAACCTCCGAAACGGGCGCGTGAAGAGTTACTTCGCGGGCGTCCAGCAGCGGATCACCGGCAATCTCGAGCTGGAAGTGAACGCCCTCGGATCGTATGGCCGCGCGCTCATCACCACGGACGTGATCAATCGCAGTTTCTCCACCATCAACGGCCGCTATAACAACAGTCTGCCGGATATCGCCTATCGCGCCAACCAGGGATTCTCGGACTACAATGCGCTGACCGCCGTGCTGCGCTATCGCATCCCGCGCGGCATGATCCAGGGTTCCTATACGTGGAGCCACTCCATCGACAATCAAAGCGATCCGCTGATCGGCGATTTCTTCAACTTGACGTTCACCAGCATTCAAACCGGCCAGGCGTCGGGACAGCGTTCCACTTTTTCAGAGCAGTTCAACCCCAACGCGGACCGCGGCAATTCCGATTTCGATCAGCGGCACAACCTGGTGGTTTTCTCGTACTGGAATCCGCCCGCGGCATTCGCGCAATCGAAAGCCGGATTGCTGCTGCGCGATTGGACCGTCGGAGGGCTGGCAGCGTTCCGCTCGGGACTTCCCTACACCGTGTACGGAGCCTCGACTGCGATCGCGGGCGAAGGGCTGATTCTGAACAATCGCGCGAATATTCTCGATCCCAGCCAGACAGTGTACGCCAATCCAGCTCCGGTTCCGGGCGGAGTGCAGTTGCTGAACCCTGGGGAGTTCAGTTCGGCCGCGCCCAGCACACTCGGCAACTCCGGCCGCAATGCATTCATCGGCCCGGGATTCTACAGTTTCGATCTATCGCTGGCGCGCGGGTTTCCTCTGCCCTGGCTGGGCGAAGCGGGCCAGCTGCGGATTCGTGCCGATGCTTACAATGTGCTGAACCACGCGAACCTCGGTAATCCCGATGCGCAGTTGAACGACCCGCAATTCGGCGTTGCTGCCTACGGCCGGCAAGGGTATCCGTCCGGCTTCCCCGCCGTGGCCCCGCTCAATGAAACTCCGCGCGAGATCCAGTTAAGCGTCCGGGTAGTGTTTTAGCGAAGGTTCCCGAGCGACAACGCCGCCACGCGCCCCGCTCCCAGCAGCGCGGTTTTGTCGTTGGTAATCACCCGCACCGGGATGTCCTTCAACAGGCCGCCGATCCGCCCTTTGGCGCTGAACGACTTCATGAACGCGGTGCTGCTCAGCTTGCGGATGATCTTTGGAGCGATGCCGCCGCCGACGTACGTGCCGCCGGTGGCCAGCACCTTCAGCGCCAGATTGCCGGCCTCGGCGCCGTACAGCGACACGAAAATATCCAGAGCCTGAACGCAAATCTCGGACGTTCCTTCCAGCGCCGATTTCGAAATCGCGGCCGATGGATCGCCCTGCGCGATCTGCTCGGCCAGCCACGGCGGCTCCTCGCCCACGCCCGGTTTCACGCAGAAACAGGTAGATGTTGTGCAGCCCGGGACCCGAGAGCACCCGTTCGTAGCTGACGTGCTCAAACCTGCCCATCAGGTAACGCAACAGATCAATCTCCAGCTCGTTGCGCGGCGCGAAATCCACGTGGCCGCCTTCGGAAGGAAACGGATGATAGCTGCCCTTACGCGTCGGCATACAGTCCCGGCCTCGCCCAATCCCGTGCCCGCCGAAATCAGGGCGCGATTCCCCGTGATGCTTGGCATGCCCGGATTCAAAACCACAAAATCCGACTCCTCCAGCAGCGCGATCCCGTGGGCATTGGCAAACAGGTCGTTGATCAGCGTGATCGACCTGCGAAACCCAAGTCAGCGGCCATCTTCGCGTGCATCCACCACCCACGGCAAATTGGTGGTTTCCACGCGCCCGTTCACCACCGCGCCCGGGCAGCCCAAAACAACCGCATCCACGGCCAGCGTGTGCATGCTCCAGAAACTTACGAACGATTTCGGCCGGCCCGGAATAATGCGGGCTGGGAAAGATTTCGATTTGAACCGGCTGCAGGCGATCCGGCGTTCCCTCAAAAAATGCAAGACGAGTGTTGGTCCCGCCGATATCGCCCGCCAGGATCATCAGTCATTGCTCCAGTGGCGATGATCTTTGGTCAGCAGTTCGTCGGCTTCCGGCGGTCCCCAGGTTCCCGGCCGGCATAGTTGGGAAACCGGCGCGGCGGCAGCGCTTCCCAGACATCCAGAATCGGCGCCACCACGTGCCAGGCCGTCTCCACCATGTCGGATCGCTGGAACAGCGTCGCGTCGCCGAGCATGCAGTCGTACAACAGGCGCTCGTAACCGGTCTGCGGCGTGGCGTTGAAGTAATCGGTGTAGTTGAAATTCATGTCCACGCCGCCGATTTGCACCACCGGGCCCGGGATCTTGGCGCCGAAGCTCAGCGAGATGCCTTCATCCGGCTGCAAGTGCAGGATCAGCCGGTTCGGTTCCAGCTTATCCACCGCGGTCTTGCGGAACAGCACGAACGGAGCGCGCTTGAACTGAATCACGATCTTGGTGGATCGCGCAGGCAGGCGTTTGCCGGTGCGCAGATAAAACGGCACGTCCGCCCAGCGCCAGTTGTCGATGAACAGCTTCATCGCGACGAACGTTTCGGTGCGCGAATCCGGCGCCACGTACGGCTCGACTGCGATACCCCGGCACCCGATTGTCGCCTTCCGTCCCTTCGCCATACTGGCCGCGCACGGTGCGCGTCAGCACTTCTTCGTCCGTCATGGGCGACAGCGCCTTCAGAATCTTGGCCTGTTCGTCGCGCACCACGTCGGCGTCGAACGAAACGGGCGGCTCCATCGCCGTCAGCGAGATGAGCTGGAAGATGTGATTGGGCACCATGTCGCGCAGCGTGCCGGCCTTTTCGTAATATGTGCCGCGCTGCTCCACGCCCACCGTCTCGGCCACGGTGATCTGGATGTGATCGATGTAGCGCCGGTTCCAGATGGGCTCGAAGATACCGTTGGCGAAGCGGAAGACCAAGATGTTTTGGACCGTCTCCTTGCCCAGGTAATGGTCGATGCGATAGATCTGTTTTTCGTCCAGGACCTTGCGAATCTCTTTGTTCAGCGCCACCGCCGATTCGTAATCGTGGCCGAAGGGTTTTTCGATGATCACGCGCCGCCAGCCGTGATCCTCCTGCACCAGGCCGGCGTTCGCCCAACTGCGTGACGATCGGCCCGAAAAAGGCCGGCGCTGTGGCCAGATAGTAAAAGTAGTTGCCGCGCGTGCCGTGCTCCTTGTCGATCTTTTCGAGCAGTTCGCCCAGAGCCTTATAAGCGTTGGCATCGCCAAAATCGCCCGAAAGATAATAGATTCGGCGCGAAAACCAGTGCCACAGATCGGGATCGATGGTGGTGGTGGCGAATTCGCCGATCTCCTTGCCGATCTCGTCGCGAAACTGCTCGCTGGTCAGCTCGTTGCGCGCGAATCCCACCAGCGCGAACTCCTTGGACAGCAGATTGTCCTTGGCCAGATTGTAGAGCGCGGGGATCAGTTTGCGCTTGGTCAAATCCCCCGAAGCGCCGAAGATCACCATCACGCACGGATCGCCTGGACGGCCGGCGCCGAGAATTCCCTTAGAAGCAATGTCTTCTGCCAACTGCATTCTTCACCTTTCTCCTGTGTTCCGTCATGAATGCGCGCGCTGAGCACAGCTGCTGCGGTTACTTAAGACAACGCTTTCGCGATCGCCGATCTGCAACGCCGCCAGGCCGCTTTCCACATCGTGCAAATGGACGCGCAACGCGCGCCGCTTGCGATCGGCCAGCACCTGGAAATCGCCGCGGGCCTGCGCCGCCTTCACCACGCCGAACGTAAACTTCTGGCCAGGCACCGGGAGATCCGCTTTGTCGTCGCAGGTGACCTGCAGGAACACGCCGCGTGTTCGGGCCCGCCCTTGTAGGCCTGACCCGTGGAGTGCAGGAAGCGCGGACCAAATCCCAGGCAGGTGGCGACTTTCTTCCGGTCGCGCACGCTCATGCGCATGTCCTTCAGCGTCTTCTCATGCGGCTGGTTCATCTCGACGTAGCCGAGCAGCGCAAAATAATCGCCCGCCTTCAGCCGATTCAAGTGCGCCCGCAGATATCCTACCAGCGTTTGATCCGAACCCGCCGCCGATGTCGAGCGCCGTTCGCATTCGCCTCGTCGGTGAACAGATCGATGCCGTTCTCGGAAAGAATCGGCGATTCCGGCGGAAGCGATCCGGTCTTTTCGTATTCGGAGGTCAGCTTGCGAGTCTCCATCTTGCTCGCTTCCACGTCCGGCTGATTGAAGGCGTTGATGCCGATCACCGAACCCGCCACCGCCGTCGCGATTTCCCAGCGGAACATTTCCTGGCCCAGATTGTAGATGTCGGACAGCGCGATGCGCACCACCGGATGCCCGGCCTTGGCGAGCGCATCCACGGCCTGGTCCTGCGCCGGGTCGGCGCCCTTATCCAGCCGAATATAGGCGAACACGCGATCGTTGCCGTAGACTTCCGGCGCGCCCAGCGCCTCGCCATCCACCGGGATCAGCCCCTTGCCGTCCTTGCCGGTCGATTCGGCCATCAACTGCTCCAGCCACGCGCCGAAATCCCAAATGCCAGGCGAGGTGATCAGCGTCACCTTATCGCGGCCCGCTTTGGCCGCCACGCCCAGCATCAATCCGAGCTGCACGCCCGGGATTCTTATCCACCGGCAGGCAGGACGAGCATGCGATCGCCATCACGTCGGCGCGATCCAGAAAGCGCAGCGCATCGATGCCCATCACCGCCGCCGGAACCATGCCGAAATCCGACAGCGCGGAGTAGCGGCCGCCGATGCTCGGATCGCCATGGAAGATGTGCCGGAAGCCGTCGGCCTGCGCCACCTGCTCGAACTTCGACCCCGGATCGGTGATCGCGATGAAGCGGCTGCCCGCCTTGCCCGCGCCCAGCGTCTTCTCCACGCGGTCGAAGAAATATTGCTTGAAGATGTTCGGTTCGAGCGTGGTGCCCGATTTGCTCGAAACGATGAAGATCGTGTTCGCCAGATCCACCTTGTTCTCGAACGCCTTCACTTGCGCCGGATCGGTGGAATCCAGCACGAACAGCTCCGGGAAGCCGTCGATCTTGCCGAAAGTCATCCGCAGAACTTCGGGACACAGGCTCGATCCGCCCATGCCGAGCAGCAGCGCGTGCTTGAATCCGGCCGCTTTCACATCCTTGGCGACGTCTTCGAGATGCTGCTTGTGCGCCAGCTGATCTTCGGTGATGCCCAGCCAGCCCAGCCAATTGCCTTCATCCGAGCCGGTCCACAGCGACGCGTCGCGCGCCCACAGACGGCGAACCTTGCCCGCCATTTTCCAGTCGTCGATGGCTTCGGAAAGCTTCGCGCCGATATCTCTCGGGCAAGCGTGTAGGTCTGCGCGTCCACTTCGGCCTGCGAGACGAACTTGCACTTGGCGTCCACCGCGTTCAGCAGCTTGTCGAACGGCTCGGCGAACAGCTTCACGGCCTGAGTCACCAGGTCGTCGGTCACCTTCTTCATCGAGATGCCGGCCTTCTCGAGCGTGTCCATGGTGTTCTGCGCGGCGTCCAGATCCGGCTTCCAGGCTCGCTTTCGGCTTGCCGTGATCGCGGAACGCCTCCAGCGTCTGCGGCGGCATGGTGTTCACGGTATCGGGCCCGATCAGCTCTTCGACGTACAGCACGTCGGAATAGGACGGGTCCTTGGTGCTGGTGCTGGCCCACAACACGCGCTGCGTCTGCGCGCCCTTCTTCGCCAGCGCGCTCCAGTCGGCGCCCGAGAAAATCTCCTTATAGCGCTGATAGGTGAGCTTGCCGTTGGCGATCGCGACCTTGCCCATGCAGGCTCTTGAGCAGCGCCTGCTCCTTCGGATCGGTAGCTGGTCTTGAGCTTGGCCTTGATGATCGAATCCACCATGCTGTCGATGCGGCTGATGAAGAAGCTGGCGACGCTCGCCACGTGGCTCGGATCGCCGCCGCCCGCCACGTACTTCTTCAGCCCGGCGATGTAGGCCAGCGCGACCTTCTCGTACATCTCCTGCGCGAACAGCAGCGTCACGTTGATGTTGATGCCTTCGCTGATCAGCTGCTCGATCGCCGGAATCCCTTCCTGCGTCGCGGGCACTTTCACCAGCAGGTTGGGCCGGTTCACCGCCTTCCACAGGCGCCGCGCGTCCTTGATGGTGCCTTCGGTATCGCGCGCCAGAAACGGCGAAACTTCCAGGCTCACGTAGCCATCGCGCATCTTTGTTGCGTCGTACACCGGACGCAGAATATCGGCGGCGTTCTGAATGTCCTTGATCGCGATGATTTCGTACACGCCCATCGCATCCAGATCCTTGCGCTTTTGCAGTTCGGCCAGCGCCTCGGCGTAATCGGTGCTGCCGGTGATGGCCTTTTCAAAGATGGCGGGATTGGAAGTCACGCCGCCCAGCCCGTCCTCATCCACCAGGCGCTTGAGCTCGCCGCTGGTGATGAGATTGCGCCGGATGTAATCCAGCCAGGCGGATTGCCCGTATTTGCGCAGTTCCACCAGCGGATTGGTGGTTGCCGCGGAGGTGGTAATGGTGGCGCTAGTGGTGTCTGTCACTTTAGTATCCTCTTTGGTTCTTCTCGTCCGTCAATCTGGAGGCAGGCGATGCGACGCGGCGATTCGCCCAGCCCTTTTTCTATTGTGCCTTCGCCAGTTCTTCTTTGGCGGCGGCGACTACAGCGTCCGGGGTGAAGCCGAATTTCTTTTGCAGTTCCTTGAGCGGCGCCGACGCGCCGAAGGTGTGCATCCCGATGCGGCGGCGGGCGTAGCGGTCCCAGCCGAACACCGACGCCTGCTCCACCGAAACACGCGCGTGCACCGTCGGCGGCAGCACCCTGTTCTGATAATCGTAGGACTGCTGCTCGAACAGCTCCCAGGACGGCATGCTGACCACGCGCGCCTTGATTCCTTCTTGCGTCAGTTTTTCGTACGCGTCCACGCACAGCGAAACTTCGCTGCCCGTGCCGATCAGAATCACGTCCGGTTTGCCGCCCGCGCGCATCGGCCAGAATATAGGCGCCGCGCGCCACGCCTGAGGCCGGAGCGTACTTGGTGCGGTCCAGCGTCGGCATGTTCTGGCGCGAAAGAATCAGACACGCCGGCTCGTGACGCAGTTGCACGATCACGCGCCAGGCTTCGGCCACTTCATTGGCGTCGCCCGGCCGCAGCACGATCAGCCCCGGAATCGCGCGCAGCGAAATCAATTGCTCCACCGGCTGGTGGGTGGGGCCGTCTTCGCCGACGCCGATCGAATCGTGCGTGAAGATATAAATGACCGGGATCTCCATCAGCGCGCTCAACCGGATGGGCGCGCGCATGTAGTCGCTGAAGATCAGAAAACCCGAGCCGAACGGCCGCAGCTTCGAGAGCGACAGCCCGTTCAGAATCGATCCCATGGCATGCTCGCGGATGCCGAAATGCATGTTGCGCCCGCCGTAGTTGGCGGCTTCCAGATCGCCCGCGCCCTCGAACGTGAGCCGCGTCTTGGTGGACGGCGCCAGATCGGCCGCGCCGCCGATCAGCCACGGCAAGCGCTTCGCGATGGCGTTTTCCACTTTGCCCGACGCGTCGCGCCCGGCCAAGCCCTTCGGATCGGCGGGAAATACCGGAATGTCCGCATCCCAGCCATCCGGCAGCTCGCGCTTCTGGATCTTGTCGAGATAGCTCGCCAGTTCCGGAAACTGTTTGCCATACTCGGCGAATTTCGCCATCCAGGCGTCGCGCGCGTCTGCGCCCGCGCTGGCCTAACTGTTCCTTGAACCGGTCGTACACGCCGTCCGGCACCAGGAACTTCGCGTCTTCCGGCCAGCCGTAGTTGCGCTTGGTCAGCCGAATCTCTTCTTCGCCCAGCGGCTCGCCATGCGCCGCGCTGGTGTCCTGCTTGTGCGGCGCGCCGTAGGCGATGTGGCTATCCACGATGATGATGGTCGGCCGGTCTTCGGTGGCCTGAAAGGTGCGAATGGCCCGCGCCAGCATCTCCTGATCGTTGGCGTCGCCCACCCGCAGAACGTTCCAGCCGTAGCCCAGGAAGCGCGTGGCCACGTCCTCGCTGAACGCGAGCGACGTGTTGCCTTCAATGGTGATGTGGTTGTTGTCGTAGATCCAGCACAGGTTCGACAGCTTCAGGTGCCCCGCCACCGAGGCCGCTTCGCCGCTGACGCCTTCCATCATGCAGCCGTCGCCGGCCAGCGCGTAGACGTTGAAATTCACCATCTCGAAGCCCGGCCGGTTGAAATACTCGCGCCATCCAGCGCGACGCCAGCGCCATTCCCACGCTGGTGGCCACGCCCTGTCCCAGCGGACCGGTGGTGGTTTCGATCCCCGATGTCCAGCGATACTCCGGATGGCCCGGGCACTTGCTGTTGAGCTGCCGGAAATTCTTGATGTCGTCCAGCGTGACGCTCAGCTTCCCGAGCGTCTCGTACTCCGGGTCCACCGCCTTCACCTGGCACAGGTGCAGCATGGAATACAGCAGCATCGAGGCGTGGCCGGCCGAAAGCACGAACCGGTCGCGATTCGGCCAGATGGGATCGTCCGGATCGAACCTCAGGAACTGCTGCCAGAGCGTGTAAACCACCGGCGCCATGGCCATCGGCGTCCCAGGGTGTCCCGAATTCGCCTGTTGAACCGCATCCATGGACAAGGTGCGGATGGTATTGATACAAAGCTGATCAATCGCGTCGGTGGACGCCGTTTTTGGCTGAGCTGGTTGGGGTTGAGCTGGAGTTAGGGTGGACATGGGAGCGTTTACGAACCCTCCGCGGTTCGCTGGCGGCGGAGTTCGGGCGAAAAAACCCGCGCGCTCTCTGATCGAGCATTGTAGCGAATCCCATTAGGGCCCGCCAATGAAAATCGTGTTTCAACCGATCTGAAAACCTTTAGTTCTAAGCCAAACAGACCTCTCCGCTTCGGTCAAACGCCCGGTCGGATTTGACGCCATCCTTCCTTACACTTTCCTTTCGTGACAATTTTGCGTCGCAATTTCGTCGTCATGTGTTGTATTTTCGTCGCTCTGGCTGGGGCGGTCCGCGCGCAGTGGCGCCCCATCCGGAACACTTTTCCGGAGCCTGAGGCCGCGCTAGCCCGTGATATGCTCGCGGCGCATAACGAGATCCGGGCGAGCGTTCACGTGCCGCCGCTGGCCTGGTCGGATCGTCTGGCCGCCCGCGCGCAGGAGTGGGCCGTCCATTTGCTGCAAGAAAAGCAGTTCTACCACCGCCCGCATCCCGTCTTCGGCGAAAATCTCTTCGAGATCAACGGCAGTCACGCTTTGCCCGTCGATGTTGTTGGCGTCTGGGCGTCCGAAGCGCGCGATTACAGCTATCCGCGCCAACACCTGCTCGGGCGTTTGCGGCCACTACACGCAAGTCATCTGGAGCCACACGCGCGAAGTGGGCTGCGCCGTCGCCCGCGATCGCCCGTCAGGAAGTCTGGGTCTGCAATTACGACCCGCCAGGCAACTGGATCGGCGAGCGTCCTTATTGATTCCGATTCCCCGAATTTGTATGGCGTTTTATGGCTAACTCTACTCCACGACAGTCTGACCGCATTCCTCGCAAAACTTGCTCAGCGGCCCCACCTGATGACCATTTACGCATCTGCGTCCAGGTCACGATTCTCTACGTGAATTGCCGAGTATAGGACCGCTGCAGCCATTGAATAGGAACGCCTTCCATGCCTCGAAAAACCTCGCACAACGTGGCTGACCTTGTTGCCGGATCGCTACTTTGGCTGTCGCAGCGCACAATGAAGACGGCAAATTTACAGGCATACCCGAAGAAGCCATATGCATGTGCTTCATCCAGGAGTCAGCTCACTCTAACGTACGTGCTTTGCACCAGCCAGGATCGCTTCTGTTTGAACTCCTTCACAATGGAGCGCGACCGCCTCCAGAACATTGGTTCGGAGTCCTGCCAACAAAGTCTCGAGCTTCCGTGAAGAATCGCGTAATTTCCTAGCGCCCTTGAGTTCGCAAAAGCCGCCTTCGTCCGCGTCGCGAATTTCGAAGATCAACTCCATTACCTTAGAATACCAGGCCCGACATCCACGCCGCACGGCGACTAAGCCAATGCAAAATCGACAGCGCTGCGCGGCCCGAGTGCGCGAACCGGCGATCCACGAAATACTTCGGATCCCGCGTCACAATATATTCGCATTCTGACCCTGCGGCGGCCGCAGTCACTGCGTCCTCGAAATCCACCAGCGGCAACCGCAAATCCTCTTCTATTACGGCGTCGACCGAAAACGCAGATCAGGCCGCATTGCCTGCACGCAGAGCCCTTGAACCGAGACGGCCGCCGTCAGCATGCGTCTCCGAAATCCGACCAGTTTCAACAAAGCCGCAAATCGCTCGCTCTTCCGCATGACGGCGCGTCCAGTAGACGACGTTGATATCCACGCAGCGCCGTTTCACCGGTATTTGCGCATCAGATGCCGTTTGTGGTCCTTCACATCCGCATTCTTGAGGACGCCTCGAACCGAGCGCAGGATCGGCGCATCTTCCGGCACGCCGGTTGACGGTTCAGCCACCGCGGCGAGGTACGCCTCCACCATTTTCGATATGGAGACGCCTTGCTTCTTGGCATAGCGCTTCGCGCCGGAAATAACCGCGTCATCCACGCTGAGTGTGAGCTTCGACATCCATACGTATTATATCAGGATATTGATACGTACAAATGGAGGGTCCGGGATCACAACGCTCCACCAATTTTTCTCGCTCCTAACTCAACCACATCCACCGAAGCAGGGCAAGGCCAGCGGGAATCACAGATTATCCTCATTCCGATGCTTTTCTCCGTCCAAACCCCTCGCCCTCCGGGTTCCGCTCCGAAGTTCGCCCCGAATTTCAAAAAATGCGTCACCAAACACAAAAACACCCCTGATGCGTCTTCTCCCGCCATTCCATGCACATAGCCCGAAAATCCCAGGCCAAGAGCCCGCGTTTGACCTGCATGCAGCGCCTCACTATAATTCCTATTGGCGGCACCAACCCGCCGCCGTCAATCAATTCGCTCTCTTCAAGAAAGGTCCCTCATGCCCACTGATGAACAGTTCCGCGCGCTCGAAAAGAAAGTGGAAGAACTCACCGCCCAGGTCGGCAAGCTCCAGGACACGCAAGCCGTCCGCGACCTCCAGTACAAATACGGCTACTATCTCGACAAGTGCCTCTATGACGAAGTGGTGGACCTGTTCACCGACGATTGCGAGGTCCATTTCATCGGCGGCATCTTCCGCGGCAAGGAAAGCGCGCGGCGCCTCTACTGCGGCCGCTTCCGCAAGAACTTCACCAGCGGCCACAACGGTCCCGTGCAAGGCTACCTGCTCGATCACATGATGCTGCAGGACATCATCGACATCTCGCCCGACGGCAAACTCGCCTACGCCCGCCTCCGCGTCTTCATGCAGGCCGGCCGCCATCACGAATACACCGACGAAACGCATCCGCTTCGCCAATGGTGGGAAGGTTCGCTGTACGAAAACGTTTACGCCAAAGAGAACGGCATCTGGAAAATGAAGGTGCTGAACTATCGCCCCGTCTACCACGCCGATTTCGACAAAGGCTGGGCCTACACCAAGCCTCAACTACGTGCCCTATTACACCGATACGTATCCCATCGAATCCCACCGGCCCCGACGAACTCGAAAAGCCCACGCCGCCGCTGTGGCCCGAGACCGACGTGCTTCCGTTCCACTACCCGCACCCGGTCACCGGCAAGGAAGTGAAGCTCGAAGCGCCGCCCAACATCATTCAAAAAGCCGCGGCGAAGTAACAGGTCAGCAGTCATGGCCAAACCTTTTCCCAACACGATGGATTTCGCGGGATGGAACGCGCCCTCCCGCATCGAGTGCGACATCTACGATCTGGTCACCGAAGGCGAAGTGCCCGAGGAGATCAACGGCTCCTGGTATCGCTCCATCCCCGATCCGCAATATTCGCCGATGCTGGGCGACGACACGTTCCTGAGCGGCGACGGCATGGTCAGCCTGTTTCGCTTCGAGAACGGCCACGTCGATTTCAAGATGCGCTACGTCAAAACCGAGCGCTGGAAGGCCGAGCGCGCCGCGCGCCGTTCGCTGTATGGGAAATATCGCAATCCCTTCACCGACGATCCCGAGCGTCCACGGCAAGCCGCGCAACGTCAACAACACCACGCCGATCTATCACGCCGGCAAATTGCTCGCGCTAAAAGAAGACAGCCACGCCATGGAGATGGATCCCGCACACGCTCGAAACCATCGGCGAGTTCGATTACGACGGCAAGCTCAAAAGCCAGACCATGACCGCGCACACGCGGCTGGCGCCCGATACCGGCGATCTCTATTTCTTCGGCTATGAAGCGGGCGGCCTGGTCACGAAAGACGTAGTCGTTCTGCGTCGCCGACAAGAAGGGCAACCTGACGCGCGAAGAGTGGTTCGAAGCGCCCTACGTCGCGCTGATGCACGATTTCGCCGTCACGCGCGAGCACGTCATCTTCCCGGTGTTTCCCATCACGGCCGATCTGAATCGCATGAAGGCCGGCGGCCACCATTGGGTGTTCGAGCAGGACAAGGAATCGTTCGTCGGCATCCTTCCGCGCGACGCTCACGTGAAGCACATGCGCTGGTTCCGCGGTCCCGCGCGATCGTCGTTCCATTTCATGAACGCCTTCAGCGAAGGCAATCGCGTTCACATGTATTTTGGCGTCAGCAAAGTGCCGCCGTTCCCGTTCATGCAGCAGGCGTCGGGGATCAATCTGCGGCCCGATCAGGTGCGCATCGGATTCGTGCGCTGGACCTTCGATCTATCCAAGCCCGGCGACACCTGGGAAGAGACCGTCATCGGCCCCAGCGGCGACATGCCGCGCACCGCGCTCAAAGATCAGATGACCGATTTCGACATCGGCTATTACCAGACCTTCGATCCGAAAAATGGGCCGCCGCACGATCGCAGGACCGGTCGGCGCGGGCTTCAACACTATCGTCCGGATGGAAGTGAAAACCGGAAAATACACCACGCTCGGCCTCGGGCCCACGGTCACCGTGCAGGAGCACGTCCACATTCCGTCCAAGAAACCCGGCCACGAGGGCTATCTGGCGTTCGTCTGCGATATGCACGATCAGCAGCTTTCCGAAGTCGCCATTGTGGAAGCCGGAACATATCGAAAAAGGCCCCATCGCGCGCATCAAAGTGCCATTCCGCCTGCGCGTGCAAGTGCACGGCAATTGGGTTTCATCGGAAGAATTGTCTACAAATTGAGCATTTTTGCGTCTAACGGTCGGGTAACAGCATGCCTGACGTTCTTCTCGCCTACGCGATTGCCGCGCTGTTGGTAGCCGTTGTTTTCGTAGCCGCGTTCCTGCTCGGGTCGGCGCTCCGGGGCGCGGCTGGCCGGACGCGCGTTTTCTTGACGATGGTCGGTGGACTGATTCTCGCCGTCGCGTTGTTCGAAAAAGCCGGCTGGTCCACGCGGCCCTGGACGCTGGGCTCACCCGCGGCCGCCTTCAACGATCTCCTTTTTCGCATCCTGTTCCTGGTTGGATTTGGACTCCTGTTCACCTCTTGGACCATCGCCCTGCGCAACTGCAAGCCGCGCTAGCGCTCCATTTCAGCCTCGACGCAGCGGCCACCATGTAAGCTAGTTAAGAAGTGCCATTTCTGGACCGAGCCTCCGGCGTGACGGGGATACGTGTATGGAAACTCAACCTCCTCCTCGGGCTCCTGCTGGCCGCCTGCATTACGCGCCTCTGGCTGATGCCGTTGCCCTCCAGCTTCTGGGTGGACGAGATGGCCACGGTTTTCGTCGTCCAGCACGGACCGAATCACCCCTCTTTCGCAGTGGCGCCCCAGGTTCCCGATTCCATCTATTACGAACTCCCGCGCGCCGCGCAATCGCTTTTCGGATTTTCGGAAGTCTCCTACCGGCTGCCATCGGTCCTGCTGATGGGCTTCGCCCTGTTTCTGATCGCGCGTCTGGCCGCACGGCTGATTCATCCCGGCGCCGCTTGGTTCGCGGCTTTTGTGTGCCTCTCCATGCGCGGCATCAACGATCAGGCCGCCGATGCCCGGCCGTACGCGCTCGGAACCTGCCTGGCCGCGTTCAGCCTTTTATTCCTGATCCGATGGCTGGATGCAGCGCGCTGGTGGGACGCCGTGCTCTTTATCGTCTCGGCCGCCCTGGTATGGCGCGTTCATCTGCTGTTCTGGCCGTTTTACATCGTGCTGTTTGTCTATGCGCTCACACGTTTGCTCCGTCATGAGACCAGCGCCGGCTGGCTATCGACCTTCGCCGTATTTGTTCTCCTGGGCATCGCGCTCCTGCCGGTTCTTCTCGACGCGTTGCATCTCTTCCGGCACGCCACCTCGCACGTCATCGTTGCGCAGCCTACGCTGCGGGACCTGCGCGTCTCACTGAAATTCGGAATCATTCTGATCTGCGGAGCGGGCGCTTTCGTGCTCAGCCGATTGCTCCATTGGCCGCGCCTGCCGTCCGCCGGATTCAGCGCCTCGCTGGTCCTGATCGCCGCCTGGTGGCTCCTTCAGCCACTGGCGCTGTTTGCCGTTTCCCGAGTTACCGGCAGCAGCATGTTCGTCGCCCGCTACCTCTACATCGGCCTGCCCGGAGCCGCGCTCGCCGCAACTCTCGCCGCCGCTTACTTCATTCCGGCGGACTATTGGAAGCCGCTTTCGGTGGTCTTCGCGGCCGGCGTACTGATCATGCTGGGCCAATGGCGGCAGCCCTGGCCGATGCATCACGGCTCGGACTGGCGCCTGGCGGCCCACACCGTCGATCAATGGGCCAGGAACAATCCCAACACCCCGGTTCTCTGCCCCAGCCCGTTTATCGAGGCTCGCCCGCCGGTCTGGCAGCCGTCCTATGCGCTTCCCGGATTCCTCTACTGCCATCTGCCGGTGTATCCATTCCGCGGCAAGCCCTACCTGCTTCCGTTTGAGAGCTCGCCCGAAGCCAAGCGCTATGTCGAAAGCCTGGCCGAAGGCCCGATTACCGCGTCCGGCCGCTTCCTCATCTACGGCGGTTCGGGCAGCGTCCGCTATTGGCGGAACTGGTTTTCGATACAGCCCGAGTTCTCCACCTGGCATCGGGAAAGGCTGGGACCCTTCGGCGACGTGGTTGTCGAGCTGTTCGAAAAGCCCCATCGGCCCCCCGCCACACCCCCTCGGCCCTCCGTATAATATAGGCGTTGGCAGAATGCTTGATTTAAAGAAGAAGCTGGAAGAAGAAATAGCGGCGCTCGACATGGAATTGCGCGTCGAGCTTCCGCGGGAGATCTCGAAAGCGCGCGCGCACGGCGACTTGAGCGAGAACGCCGAATATCACGCCGCCAAGGAACGCCAGGGCATCGTGAATATGCGGCTTGGCCAGCTTCGGGCCCGTCTGCGCGAGTTGTCCATGATCGACATGTCGCGCATCCCGCGCGACCGCGTAGGCCTCGGCTCCACGGTCACCGTGCTCGATCTCACCAAGGAAGAAGAAGTCACTTATCAGTCTGCTGACCAGCGAAGAGGCGGACGTGGCCCAGGGCCGCATCTCCACCACCTCGCCGATCGGCCGCGCGCTGCTCGGCAAGCAGGTGGGCGACACCGTGAAGGTGCATGATCCCCGGAGGCGTCCGCGAGATGGAAATTATTCAGTTAGTCACCATCCACGACGAAACCGCATGAGCTTGTTTCGAGCTAGAATCGATAGGGGCCGTCTGGCATGACATACACCCGCGCGATCGGCGTCGCGTGCAACAAAGTAATTCGCCTGATCGTGCGCGGGCTAGCTCTCTCGAAAATCCACCCCAACGTTCTGACCTTCCTCGGTTTGGTGATCAACGCCGTGGCCGCCGTCCTGCTGGCCGCCGGACAGTTTCGCTCGGCTGGTTTCGTGATCATCGGCGCCGGGCTGTTCGACATGGTGGATGGGCGCGTGGCGCGGGAAACCAACCAGGTCACCCGCTTCGGCGGATTTTTCGATTCGGTTCTGGATCGCTACTCCGATCTCGCGCTGCTGATGGGTCTGCTGGTTTATTACGGAACCATCAACCGGTATTTCTACGTGGTGCTGACCGCGATCGTGATGACCGGATCGGTGATGGTGAGCTACACTCGCGCGCGCGCCGAAAACACCATCCCACGCTGCAAAGTGGGCTTCATGGAGCGGCCCGAGCGCGTGGTGCTGCTGATTATCGGCGCGCTGTTCGACCGCATGGCGCCGGTGCTGTGGGTGATCGCGGTGCTGGCCAACATCACGGTGATTCACCGCATGGTGTTTACGTATCAGGAAGCCAAGCGCCTGGAAGAGGCGCAGCTACGCGCCGCTCCGGTCACCGAGAGCGAGCCGCGTTAGCGGCGCCCCGGTAAGCCGGTAGCGAATCCATTCGTCCATGGGAACCGCGCCCAGGCTGCGATAGAACTCGATAGAAGGCGTGTTCCAATCGAGCACGGACCATTCCAGGCGGCCGTATCCGCGTTCCACCGCGATCTCAGCCAGGCGTTTCAATAGCGCCTTTCCGATCCCCTTTCCGCGATGGGCGGGTTCGACGAACAGATCCTCCAGATAGATGCCGGCCTGCCCCAGAAATGTCGAGAAGTTTCGAAAATACAGCGCAAAGCCCACTGGTTCGCCGGCCCAATAAGCCAGCAGCACTTCCGCCACGGGATTGGAACCGAACACATGCTCGCGGATGTTCTCTTCGGTGGCCACCACCAGGTGCGATAGCTTTTCGTATTCGGCCAGCTTGCGGATGAAGCTAAGGATCAACGGGATGTCGCTCTCAGTCGCAGGCGCGATTTGCAGCGCGCTCACTCCAGAGCCTCGACGTGAGATCGTACTGCCGAAGCCAACCCGGCTAGGTTGTAGCCGCCTTCCAGCACCGACAGCAAACGTCCGCCGGCATGTTTATCGGCGATCTCGCGCATCACGCGGGTCAGGTCCGCGAAGTCATCGTCGGTGAGCAGGAATTGGCCGAGCGGATCGCCGATGCGGGAATCGAATCCCGCCGAGATCAGCACGAATTCCGGCTTTACCTCATCAGCCGCGGTTATCAATTGCTCCTGGAACGCGCCGAGAATTTCCTTGCGGCCGGAGCCCGCGGGAAACGGGCAATTAAGCGTCATGCCTTCGCCCTCGCCTTCTCCGCGTTCGCTCGCGCGCGCCGGTTCCCGGATACCAGGGCGATTGATGCGTGCTGAAGAAAAACACGCGTGCCGTCGGTATAGAAAATATCCTGCGTTCCGTTGCCATGATGGACATCCCAATCGGCGATCAGAACGCGTCCGATGCCATGCTTGTGCTGCGCGTAGCGCGCCGCGATGGCGATATTGTTGAAGATGCAGAAGCCCATCCCGCGCACCGGCGTTGCGTGATGGCCCGGCGGCCGCCCGATGCTGATGGCGTTGGAAACTCGCTTGTCGACGATGGCATCCACCGCGTTCAGCGCCTGGCCTGTCGCGCGCAGCGCCGCATCCAGCGATTTCGGCGAAATCACCGTATCGCCGGTGCTCAGTTCGTGAAAACCTTCGAAGATCTCGCGTTCGGCCAGCTGGATGTATTTGCGCGAATGGCACAGCGCCAGTTCGTCGTGGTTGGCGAGGCGCGGCGAGATCTTTACGAGATGCAACCCTTGGAGTGCGTTTACCGCCGCGTCAAATCGCGCGGGCTGCTCGGGATGCCCAGGCCCGGTCAGGTGTTCTTTGCAAACCGGATCCGCGGCAAGCCCTGTCATTACCTCCCAAATTCTAGCAGTCCGAACGTGCCGGGCTGCACCCTGCGGCGCGGACGGCCCTTGGAAGCCTTCAGCGGGAGGCAGCATTTCCACTTGCGCCAGGGCGAGGTAAACCATGTGAGTCTTGGGATCGAGCGCCATGGTCCGCGCGCCTTTCTCCGTCTTCACGTTTTCCACCACGGTATATTTGTCGGGCGAATCTTCGTGAATCACGGTCAGCACGCCGTCCTGCCCGCACGAATTGAAAACCATATTTCGTGCCCGGATCGAACCATGTCGCGTCCACGCCGTCGCCGATCGGCACGGTGGCCACAACCTTGCCCGTGTCGGCATTCATCACCGACATCATCTTGTTGTCGCAGCCGGAGAAGATGCGGCGGGTCTTGGTATCCATCGCCATGCCGGAAGGCTCCTCGCAGGGCGCGAGCGGCCATTTGTTCAGAACCGTCAGAGCCTTCGAATCGATCTCCATCACCTCGCTCTTGTCTTCGATATTGACGTAGACGTGGCCCTTGCCATCGGGCGCCGGGAACTCGGGCTTCCCTTCCAGCGTCACAGTGCCGGCCAGCGTGCCTTTCTCGGCATCCACCGCGGTGGCGCTGGCGCTGCGGCCATTGAAAGCGAAGACGCGCTTGCTGGCCGGATCGTAAATGATCCCGTCCGGATTCATTCCGGCGGGAACCTCGCCGATTTTGGCGAGCGTCTTCATATCGAAAACCACCACCTGATTCGCCCCGCCGTCGCTGATGAAGCCATGGTTGAATTCGGGCGCGAGCGCGATGCCGTGCACCAGCTTGAGTCCCGTGATCTTGCCGATGACTTCGCCTTTCTTGCCATCCACGACATCTACTTCCGTGCCGTGGGAAACAAAGACGCGGTCGGTGGCGGGATCGGTGGTTAAGATAATCCCAGAAACCGTCGCCGGGGATGCTGAATCTTTTTGATGAGATGGTAACCGCTTTGCGGGAGCGCAACGGCCAAAACAAGCAGCGAACGCGATGAGCAACCAGGCGCTTCGTGGCATGGTGGCACATGTTACTACAAAGGTCTGAAGATTGGCTGAAAGCTTACGCGCGAGGCGCGCAGGCGCTGGCTGTTGGAACCCGAAGTTTCCACGCCGAAATTGATTGGCCCGGACCCGCGCATGCCTTCCACCGAGATCCGCCACAGCCCCGGCTTCCGGATCCGGCACGCGGAAGGACTTCGGATTGGTGTCGCCCGAATAGCCGGTGGTGTCGGCATAGGCGGCGTAATGCCGGCCGCTGGGACTCATCAGATGCAGGTCCAGATCGTCCGGCGTGCCGGCCCACGAAAGCGTCACCTCCAGCACTTTCGATCGCTTCTCGACACCGCGATCACCTCGCTCCACCATTGTTCGACGGCGACGCTGCCCGAATACTGCCCGTCGGCCGGGGAACGCGCGCCCGCGGCTTCTCCTCTTGCGATCGCCCGCCGCGAACCGCAATCGCAGAGTGGCGATGCATTGCTCGAGACGACGGTTCGATAGCCGCTGCCGCGCGTCCAATCGGGCAGATCCTCGAACTGGAACGGAATGCTGGACGAGGAAATCGGAAGCGCGCGAGTCACGCTGACGTGGACGTGATAGCCGCCGCCTTCGCCCAGCGTGTAGCCGCTGTTGCCGGCTGTCGCGAGCGCCTGCCCTTGCTCGACGTGCTGGCCGTTCTTCACGACGAACGTGCCGGTGGCCAGATGCGCGTAATGGCTGTACTCGCCGTTGCCGTGGTCGATGGTGATGTAGTTTCCGAACGAATGATGCCGGTGATCCTGCTGGAGCCCAAGATCGTGCGTGTACGCGATGCCGGCCTTCATCGCCACCACGCAGCTTCCCGAGCGCGGCGCGATGTCGAACGCGTGCAGGCTATTGCCCCAATGCGAAAACGTGCCGTAGGGCCCTTGCGTGATGACCCATGGGACGCCCGCGGCGGTGGGCAGTTTGTAGCCGCCGGTCTCGATCAGGAACTGCGCGGGCCGGCTCATCCGGCCGTCCGGACTTTCGACGATGACCCAATACTCGTTGGCCGGCAGCCCCGCGTAATGGACGGTCAGTTGATTCGCCGCCGTTTCGCGCGGCTGCAAGCTGGCGAGATAACGTCCAGCCGCCCGCCGGCTTGTATTCGGCGATCAATACCATGCGAGCCCGGCTGAAAATTCTTGCCGAGCACCTTGAAATCGATCTCCTGCGCCTTTTCTCCGCCTTTCCGACCAGGTGACGCTGGTGACCACCGGACCGCCGTTATCAGCACTGGCGGCGATTGTGAATGTCCGCGAAAACGCGACCGTTCCGTTGGCAACGGCGCGCACGGTCCAGTTGCCGGGCTGCGACGCCGGGGCGAATCCCGCGATGGGAAGTTGCGTGGTGAAGCACAACTCGCCCGCGCTCGGCAGCTCACCATAATCCGCAGTGGTTGAAACTGCGCCGGTAGGATCGATCCATTCCACGCGCAACTGGTCGCCCGCGCGCACCTGCAAGCGCGATGAACCAAACAAACGCTTGCCGGTCCACCGGCTGAAAAACCGAAACGGCCTTCGGCGCCACGCAGGATTGTTCGCTGACCGAAGCCGCCGTGCGGCCTTCCTGCACCGTGAGCGCCCACGCGGCAGGCGCTAAGAGCTAGCGATCCAAAGGATAAAGACTGCCGAAGAACGCACCTAAGAGTCTATTCGACGCTTCGGTCGTGAACTTGAGTACGGCGCTTACCTATGTATGGGCTTATGTTTGCGGGAACCGGACCCGGAACGCCGATCCCTGGCCCACCACGCTCTCGGCCTCCAGCCGCGCATGATGCCGCTCGGCGATCCATTGGGCGATGGAAAGCCCCAGCCCGGCGCCTCCCGCCTCGCGGTTGCGCGACTCATCCACGCGATAGAAGCGCTCGAAGACATGGGGCAAGCGCCGCGCCGGGAATTCCGATGCCCGTGTCGCGTACCGTTACCGAGGGACCAGACGAATCCAGCGCTACCGATAGCGTAATGCGGCCGCCCGCGGGTGTGTATTTCACGGCGTTGTCGACTAAGAGCAGCAACAGCCGGCGCAGCGCGGGATCGTTGGCGTCCACGTAGACCGGCTGTTCGGGCGCCTCGGCCGAAATTTCGAGCTGGCGCTCCTGCGCGAGAATCTGCCCCTGCTCGCAAACATCGCGAACCAAGGGCGTCAGCTCCACCCGGTCGAGCGGCCAGGCCGGCAGTCCGGCATCGGCGCGCGCCAGCAAGCAGCAGATCCTCGATCAGCCGCGTGGTTCGGTCCGATTCATCGATGATGTGCCGCAGCGCCTGGCGATACGTCTCGGCGGAGCGCTCGCGCCGCAGCGTCAGCTCGGCCGTGGCCCGAATCAACGTGATGGGCGTGCGCAGCTCGTGCGAGGCGTCGGCGGTGAATTGCGAGAGCCGTTTCACCGCGGCTTCCAGGCGCTGCCAACATGCCGTTCCAGGTCTCCGACAGACGCTGTCATTCATCGCCTGATGCAGGCACATCCAAGCGTTGGGAAAGATTTTCGATACCGATGGACTGCGCGGCGCGCGTGATGGCATCCACCGGCTGCAGAGCCCTCCGGCTGATCCAATAACCGCCCAGCGACGCGATCAACAAGGACCGCGGGCGTGGCCCAGAGCAGCACCTCGCGCACGTGCCGCAACGTGGACAGTCGTTCCTTCCAGCGGCGCCGCGACCATCACTCGAAAGTTCGCGCTTTGCACGGTGACGACGGTAGCGAGCATCCGATAACGGCCCTTGGATGCCGCGGCATCCGTGACTGCGCGGCTTCCGATGACCAGGCGCGCCTTCGGGATCGCGCACCTCAATCAAATTTCCTTCGGGCGTGGCCTCGACATATTCGGACAATTCTTCCTTCAGATGCTCCGGCTTGCCGGGCTCGTACTCGCCTTCGAGAACGGTGGCCACGCCCTTGACTTGCGCGGCCAGGGTCTCATTGACGGCTGGCATTCAGGCTATGGGTTACGACGATCCAGATTCCGGCGCCGAACAGCGCGAGCCCCGCCAGCAGGACGAGCGAATACCACAGCGTAAGGCGCGCGCCGATGGACCAGTTGGAGCCGCGATGCCGCATCACGTTTCCTCCGGCGCAGGCAGTAGCCCACGCCGCGCACGGTCTGGATCAGCTTGGTTTCGCCGGCGAGCTCGACCTTGTCGCGGAGCAGCCGGATGAAGGCGTCCAGCGTATTGCTGCGGACTTCGGAGTCGAACCCCCATACCGATTCGATCAGATTCTCGCGCGTTACCACACGCCCGGCGCGCTTCATCAGCAGCTCGAGCAGGCCGAATTCGGTGCGCGTCAAGGCGATCTTTCGGGTGCCACGGATTACTTCGCGCGCCGCGGGATTGAGCGACAGATCGGCGATCTGCAATATGGGCGGTTCCGCGATGGCGCCTCGCCGCGACACGGCGCGCAAGCGGGCCAGCAACACTTCGAACGAGAAGGGCTTTACCAAATAATCGTCCGCGCCCAGATTCAAACCCTCGACGATATCGGGAGTGGCATCGCGCGCGGTAAGCATCAGGATGGGCGTCTGATTGCGTGCGGCGCGCAGCTTCCTGGCGACCGAAAATCCATCCAGCCCGGGCAGCATGACGTCCAGCACGATGGCGTCGAAGGGATGGGATTCTGCCATGGCCAGTCCATCGCGCCCGTTGCCCGCCAGCACCACGGAATGGCCCTCTTCTTCCAGGCCCTGGCGCAGCAGTTCGGCCATGCGACGTTCGTCTTCCACCACCAGGACCTGCATGATTCTATGTTTTCATGCTAACGCTGGCGTCTGAAGTTTTGCTGTAAATGAGGCTGAGCTTTGCTAGAGACAGCCGCCTAGCTGACGAAAGATGCTGATTTTCTTTAACGCGTCCGTATCCCTGCTGCCTGAACCCGGATTCGAGCCCGTGCCGGTAAATTCGAAGGCGACATAGACGTAATTCTCGCTGCAGAACCAGGGATGCTCCTCCCGCCCAATCCGGACCAGGTCCGCGAAGGCGCCATGTTGTTCAATGCAACACATTCGTGTAAGCCAACGCGCTTTGTCCGAAGGCAGGCTTCCACGTTTTTGCCGCGGCAGCCCAAGCTTGAGGTTCTCGGCATAGCTCTGAATGGACAATTGATAAGCAGCTTCGCGCTTGTTCTCTGATTCTGGACTCACTTGGTGTTTCTTTGATATATAGAGGAACGCTATTTCCGGGGAAGCCGCGACAATTACCACGATTACGAGCAAGAGCCAACGCCCCATTGCCTTGAATTATACTCATTTCGTGCTAGGCTTCCTCGCCGCGTCCGGTGCCGTAGCAGGCAACTACCCTTGGTACAATGACACCGAGTGGCCCAAATGAGACTAACCGCCGTGTATATGAAAGTGCCAGAGGGCTACGTCGCATTCGTCGAAGAACTGCCCGGCGCCAACACGCAGGGCGACACATTGGAAGAAGCACGCGCGAATCTCAAAGAAGCCGTCGCGCTCGTCTTGGATGCAAACCGGGAATTGTCGGAGCAGTCGCTCGAAGGCGCCGAAGTTATTCGCGAGACCCTGATCCTGCCCGCCGCGTGAAGCGAGCCGACCTGGTCCGGCATCTCGAACGGCACGGTTGCGAACTTCTTCGCCAGGGTGGCAATCACACTGTGTACGGGAACCGGAAGGCGGGCAGAACCTCGGCAGTTCCGCGGCATCGTGAAGTGAACGACTACCTCGCTCGGAAGATCTGCGATGATTTGCAGATTCCGCGGCCGTAGCGCCCACCCCAATTCCCCGGCTT
>CAVXGM010000023.1:0-11465 GCA_963761265.1 Bryobacterales bacterium | reverse complement strand
ACCAGCCCAATATCCGTCCGTTCCGTGATTCTACAAACGGTACAACGGTGAAGACAGACAGCCCCAGAAACAGGACGGCGATCACAATAAGCTCCGGAAAGCCGATGGAACGGAACATCAGGAGCCTCCTTTTTTTCTTAGACTATCATCCGCTTCAAGCACTACGGCTCCAGCAGAAAGCGCGTGGATTCTTCCAGGAACAACTCCAGCTGGTCGTGATGCACCCAGTGCCCGGCGCTGTCCACCTTCACCAGGCGGCGATTCTTGATGGCCTGCGCGCGGCCTTCGATTTCCGGGTCGGGCACCAGCTCTCGCGTCCCCAAAACAGCAGCACCGGGCAGGTGATGTCAGCCCAGATTTCGCGCATGTCCTCCATGTTGTGGCCGTACGGCGGCGAGGATCCGCGCATAGTTGTCGAACTTCCAGATGATGGAGCCGTCCGCGTTCCAGTTGGTGCCGTGCAGCGTCAGGTGCTCGGCCACTTCGTCGGAGAGAAACGGGTTCGCTTCCTTCATGCGCGCCACCGCTGCCGCCAGATTGGGGTAGCTGCGCGGCGTGCGGTGCTCCATTTTGCGCACGCTTTCCGATCCAGTGGCGCATGCGATCCGGGGCCGATTTGTGAATGCGATGCGACGCCGGTAGTCCCAGACCTTCGATCGCGACCGCTTTGTGCACGCGATCGGGATACACGCCCGCATAGATCAGGGTCATGATGCCGCCCAGGGAATGCCCGATCATGTGCACCGGAAAGCCGCCGATGATGTCGACCAGCGCGGAGAGATCCAGCACGTGCTCGGCGATGCTGTAGATCGCGCCCGGCGCCCAGGCGCTGTTGCCGTGGCCGCGCAGATCGAGCGCATAAACATGGTAATCGTCGCGGAGCGCGCGGGCCACCCAATCCCAGTTGCGGGCGTGATCCAGACCGCCGTGGACCAGAACCAGAGCGGGCTTGCCGTCGTGCCCCAATCCCAGAATTGCAGCTTCAGGCGATCGGAATAGAAATAGTGAGAGACGGGTTCCAATCCAACTATTGTACGGGCCAGACCCTCGATTGTTTACTTGTAAAGGGTCTGTTCGCGAACTTCGGCGTGATGCCGGACGTCGATGCCCTTCACCAGGAACAGCACGTCCTCGGCGATATTGGTGGCGTGGTCGGCGATGCGCTCCAGGTTGTGCGCGATGAACATCAGGTCCACCGCGCGCGGAATGGTGGTGCTCTCTTCCTGCATGAACGAGACCAGCTCTTTGTAAACCGCGTCGCGCAGGCGATCCACTTCATCATCCGACAGCAGGACGCTGCGGGCCAGTTCTTCATCGCGCTTGGTAAGCGCATCCAGGCTCTTGCGCACCATCTCCTCGGCCAGCGTGGCCATTTGCGGGATGTCGATGAGCGGCTTTACCGGCGGCTCCTGCATCAGCGAAATGGCGCGCTGCGTGATGTTCACCGCCAGGTCCCCCATGCGTTCCAGGTCGCCGTTGATCTTGATCACGGCGGTGAGGAAGCGCATGTCGCGCGCCATGGGCTGGTACAGCGCCAGCAGTCGCGTGGCGTATTCGTCGATTTCAATATCCTTCTGATTGATGAGGGCCTCTTTCCACAAGACCTCTTTAGCAGCCTGCTCATCGCGGCGCACCAGCGCGTCCACACTCTGGTGGATCGCCGATTCCACCAGGCCCGCCATCTCCAGCAAGCGGCTTTGCATTTCGTCGAGTTCTTCTCTGAAGTGGATCAAGGGTAGCTCCTCAGCCGATATCATTCGTCCTTCCTTCGTGTTGTGCAACTCCGCAACCGGGTTGCCCGTGGGAATGGATCGCGTGAGGACGGATCAGCCGAACCGTCCCGTGATGTAATCTTCTGTTTCTCTCTTAGACGGGCGCTTGAAAATGATCTCGGTTTTGTCAAACTCGATCAAGTTGCCCAACAGAAAAAATCCAGTGAACTCCGCCACGCGGGCGGCCTGCTGCATGTTATGGGTGACAATCACCTGGGTGCACTGGTCTTTGAGAGTGAACAGCAAATCCTCGATCTTGGAGGTGGCGATTGGATCCAGCGCCGAACACGGTTCGTCCAGCAGCAATACCTCCGGATCCACAGCCAGGGCGCGCGCGATGCACAAGCGCTGCTGCTGGCCGCCCGAAAGTCCGTATGCCGATTGGTGCAGCTTATCTTTTACTTCGTCCCACAGCGCCGCCCGCTTCAGGCTGTGTTCGACAATGTCGGGAAGCGACCGGCCTGCTTTCAGCCCATTCACCTTCACGCCATAAGCGATATTTTCGAAGATCGACTTGGGAAATGGATTGGGGCGTTGAAACACCATACCGACGCGCCGCCGCAACTTGGTGACGTCCAGTTCCAGCACGTTCTGGCCGTCCAGCAACACCTGCCCATCGTAACGCGCATTCTTGACGGTCTCGTTGATGCGGTTCAGCGTGCGCAAGAATGTGGACTTCCCGCAACCAGACGGGCCAATGAGCGCGGTGATCTTTTTTTCAGGAACTTCCAGATTGATATCGTGGAGCGCGTGAAAACTGCCGTAGAAAAAGTTTAGATTCGTCGCCTGCAGTTTGGGCCTTGCAGTGACCTCAGGCTGCACCCCGGAGGGCACGGTTGGTGGGGCGGTGATGTCGTTCATTTTTGCGGATTCCGGCATGGCTCCCATATTCAGGTTACTACCCCCTTTGAACGGACGCCCCGCGAGAGAGTACCCATCGAGACGCAATGTTGGCGATCAATACCAGCAGCAGGAGCACCAGGCCCGCCGCCCAAGCCTCGCGATGCCAGTCATCGTATGGAGAAACAGCAAGATAGTAAATCATGAACGGCAGCGAAGCGGTGGGCTCATTCAGAGTCTTAGCCCAGTATTGGTTATTGAAGCTCGTAAACAGCAAAGGCGCGGTCTCTCCGGCGATGCGTGCCACGCCGAGGATCATGCCTGTCAGGATGCCTTGTTTGGCCGCCGGCACAATCACCGAGATGATGGTGCGGGTCTTGCTCGCGCCCAAAGCGAGCGAACCTTCACGCAGAGAATTGGGAACGCCGCGGAGAAACTGCTCGGTGGCGCGCAGGCCAATGGGGATCATCATCAGGCTCAAGGCGAAGCCTCCGGCCCAAGCCGAGAAATGGTGCATAGGAACTACGACGACAGTCCAGGCAAAGATGCCTACGACGATGGATGGCACTCCGTTGAGCAGATCCGCCGTGTACCGGATCAGCATAGGCACGGTTTTTCCGCCGAATTCCGCCAGATAAACGCCGCCCAGGAATCCCACCGGAATGCCGATCGCCGCCGCGATGAGGATCAATACGGCGCTGCCGACAATGGCGTTCGCCAAGCCTCCGCCCATCTCGCCCGCGGACAACGGCAGTTTCGTGAAGAAGTCCCAATTCAGTGAACGCCATCCGTTATAAACCAGAAAACCCAGGATCAGGAAGAGAATGGACGATGTGATCAAGTGCAGACGCCCGTGAGCGTCAGCATCAAGTTGTTCAAAAAGTTGCGCCGCTTCAACTGGTTCATTTAGCTCTGTTTCGATCCTCTCTGCGTGGTGGCGATGATCAGCAACTGTGCGGCTGCATTAAGAACCATGGTGAGGGCGAACAGTACCAATGCAAGCTCGATCAGAGAGCTGAGATAAACGTCGCCGGTGGCTTCCGTGAACTCGTTGGCGATAATCGAGGCGATGGTATAGCCAGGGGAAAGCAGAGAAGTGTGGATGGCGGTGTCGTTGCCAATTACCATGGTGACAGCCATCGTTTCGCCAAGCGCGCGGGCCAGGGCGAGAATAACGGATCCGATGATTCCGAGACGCGCGAAAGGGACCACCACCTGCCAGGTGGATTCCCATTTCGTCGCGCCGAGCGCCAGAGCGGCTTCGCGCTGTTCGCGCGGAACCGACAGCAACGCTTCGCGTGAGATGGAAATAATGAACGGAAACGTCATGACGGCCAGTATGATTCCCGCCGTGAGATAGCCGACTCCGTAGGCCGGTCCCGTGAACAACGGCAAAAAGCCGAGCGTGTGCTTCAGGAACGGCTCGATAGATTGGCGCATGATCGGAACCAGGGAAAAGATCGCCAGAAGGCCGAGAATCACGCTTGGCACGGCGGCTAAGAGCTCCACTAAGAACGTCAAAGCGTTGGAAATCTTTGGCGGCGCCAGTTCCGAAAGAAAGATCGCGGCGCCCACTCCCAGGGGAACCGAAATCAGCAACGCCAGGAAGGATGTCACCACCGTCCCGTAGATGAAGGGCAGGGCGCCGAATTTAACAGCGACGGGATCCCACTGTGTTCCGGTCAGAAAGCCGAAGCCGAACTTTGCGCGCGAAGGGCCGGAGTGTATCCACAGCTCATACACCAGGAAAACGGTGACCAGAAAAACACTGGCTGCAAAGAGGAACGTGACGAGGTGAGCGATCTGATCCCCGTCACGCCAAAAGTTGATCAGTTTCCGCGGTTGCGACTGCGGAGGAGCGGTGGCTACGGCTGTTCCCATTGCGGACTTCTTACTTTATCAAAGCGATCTGTTTCATTTCTTTGGCGACTACCGGCTTGGGGAGTGGCGCATAGCTCATAGCCTGCGCATCGCCTTGTCCGGTGGTCAGCATCCATTTCAGAAAGTCCGTGATGTCCTTTCTCTTGGTGGCATCAGGGATCGTTTCCGGGATCAGCATCCAGGTAAAGCTGGAGATGGGGTAAGTACCCTTACCGGGAGCATCGGTGATGGAGACGCGGAAATCCGCCGGCATGTTCTTGGCTGCGCCAGCGGCAGCTTCGGTTACACTATTGAAGTCCGCCTTCACGAAATTACCAGCGACGTTCTTCACCGAACCGTACTCCATTTTGTTCTGGACCGCATAGATCAATTCCACGTAGCCAATGGAGGCGGGTGTTTGCTTGACCAGTCCAGCCACGCCCTCGTTCCCCTTGCCGCCCAATCCCACTGGCCAACTCACGGAAGTGTTAGCGCCCACTTTCGATTTCCACTCGGGGCTGATCTTTGAAAGATAATCCGTCCACACGAAGGTGGTGCCGCTGCCATCCGAGCGATGGACTACGGTGATGTCGTCGTTGGGAAGTTTCACGCCAGGATTGTCCTTGGCTATCAGCGCCATCATTCCACTTCTTGATGGTCCCAAGATAGATTCCCGCCAGCGTTGAGCCGGAGAATTTCAGTGACCCGACGCCTTGAATGTTATACGTCGGCACCACGCCGCCCAACACCGTCGGGAAATGCAGCACTTTGTACTTGGTAATCTTCGAAAGTTGCTCGTCGGTCATGGGCATATCGGACGCGCCGAAATCTACCGTGCCTTCGGTGAGCTGGCGAATGCCGCCGCCCGATCCGATGGATTGGTAGTTGATCTGCGCGTCGGAATGCATCTTGTGAAATTCTTCGAACCACTTCTGGTAGATCGGGGCAGGGAAAGTGGCGCCCGCGGCATTGATGGTCTCGGCTGCTGATGCGGCCATCGTTCCAGTGGCCGCGAATAAGGCAATCGAAAGCAATTGTCTCTTCATGAATTCAATCCTTTCTATGGTTCGGGGGCGGCTTCCGCCACCCCGCATTCTTTACTGACGCCCTAGAACGCCGGAATGCTTCCCGGCAACGTATAGCGAACGTCAAAGTACAGAGTGTTGTCGTGAGTATCTTTGGGGCCCGTGCCGATGTACCACGGGTTACGGGTCAAGTATTCATACTGGCCCATGAAGTTGATGGCGCCGTAGCGCGGGTTGCCCCAGATCGTCTCATTGAAGCCAAACGTGCCTTCCTGAATCGCTTTGTTCTGGGAGTTAGAGGACCCGACGTAACCGTAACCCACATACTTGCCGTTCGTGTCGACTTGGACGTTCTTGCCGATGTAGATTCCGCCGTAGTAGGCGTACCACAGGAACTTACCGGTTCTGGCTTCGAAACCGTCCACCGTACCTCCGGAGTGCATCAGGCTGAGGCCACCGTTGGCGGCAACCACCAGATCCGGTGCCTGGCCGAAGAGATACCGTCCATCGCCATCGGACCAGAAATTCGTGGTGATGAGCCGAAAATTCTTAAAGATCTCGGCGTTCAGGCCGGCCAAAACGCCGCCGCCTGCCTTCGTCGTGTATTGAGCGTTGGACAAATTGTTTGGATTGAGGATGTGGTAGGTGCTCAGCACCCCGCCCACCTCCCCGTGGAAACGCGAGCTGGGATCCCAGGCGATCTTGGAAATGAAATCGGGCGTCAAGGTCGGCGTCCCGTTGTTGATGTTGCCCTGATCCAATTGCGTCGGTGTCAAGCTGGCGAAGGCCGAGGGCAGCACGATGGCCGACCCGCCAGCGGAGCCGCCGATATACTGCTCAGGATTTTCCGCCGAGAATCCCCACACCAACTGATTGTTGAAGTGGTACAGCACGCGCATGCCCGGCTGGCGCGTCCAAGTCAAGCCCGCCATGTAATTCACGTCGAAGACTTGCGAATAGAAGATGTCGCCCGGCAGCGCGGAGATCCCCTTGCGGTTGGGCGTCAGCATGCTCCAGCTTTGTCCGGCCAGAAATTCCCAGCCTCCCTTACGGACATCCACCCAATACAGGCGGATGCGCGGAACCACCGCGCCGTTGGTAACGCTGTAGTTGTTCCCTGCGCCGCTGCCCAGGAAATCAAACTCGTTGTAGCCGATGAAATGCACGCCTTTCCAGTCTCCGTCCGCTCGGAAGCCGAGGCGGCTGTTCTGGATGCTGAACCGGTCCTCGGTAATCTTGCCGCCGACCGTGTTGTTGTAGGGAACGCTGCCGAAATTGCTTCCGATTTGGGAGTTCGCGGCTTTGTCGCGCCAAAAATACGTGGCATCCATGAAGCCCACAGGCGCGATGCAAACGCTGCCCAGGCGCAGGTAGGGCGGGACGGAATTGGTGTCCAACGGCGCCTCGCACGGGTTGGTGGACGCCCCAGACGTTTGCTGCCCGCGATTCACCGCCGGTGCGATTGCGGGCGCAATCGAAGGAATGATCGGCGTCGTGCTCGCCACATCCCCTAGCGCTTTACTGCGCGGCAACGCAAAATTGTCCTGGCTGGCTTGCGCGGGCGCGGCACTCGCAGCCTTTTCGATGAGTTTCCTCTCTTCGTCGATGGCCGACTTCAGCGCGTCAATCTGCTTCTGCTGCGCGGCCAATTGCGCCTTCAAAGTGGCAACATCGTCGGCCGTCTTTTGCGGAGTCCCCTGCGCCAGCGGCGCGGACACTTGTCCCAGCAACGACGTGCCTAACAGAATCGCGGAGCACAGAGTCACACTTCCGAGCGTTTTAGCTTTCATCATCTCCATCCCAAGTTGGGTTTTTCAAGATTTTTGTTCCAAAGCGAGGCAGTGGGTTTATGACCGCCTTATCGGAAGATAGCCCCGGTGCGTTAGCGAAAAATGACGGTTGGGTTAAAATCGCGTTACAGCGAAAGTTACGCGGTTGGAAGCTCGATGGTGAACTCGGAACCTTCACCTAGCCTACTGTGTACCTGGATGGTTCCGCCCATCTGTTCCACGGCGTGTTTGACAATCGACAGTCCCAGGCCGGTCCCGCCCATGGCGCGCGAGCGTGCCTTGTCGGCGCGATAGAAACGCTCGAAGATGCGGGGCAGATCTTCGGATGGAATACCGACCCCGGTATCGCCGATCAGGATGCGCACCTTGCCGTTGTTGCGCCGCATTTCCACTTGCACTTCGCCGTTGGGGCGATTGAACTTTACGGCGTTGTCCAATAAATTGACGAAAACCTGCTCCAGCCGCAGCTCATAACCGACTACTTTCAAATCGTCCAGCTTTTCGCACAAAAGGCGCACGCCTTGCACCCGCGCGGTGGATTCCACGGTGCGCAGAGCAGCCTCGATAGCCGCGCGGATCGAAACCGGTTGCGGCGGAGCCATGCGAGCGGTGGATTCCAGCTCGGAAAGCGACAGAAGATCGGACGCGATGTTGCTCAGCCGGGTGGCCTGCGCCAGAATGATTTCCACGAAGCGCCGGTTGTTCTCGGCATCTTCCAGCGCGCCGTCGAGCAAGGTTTCCGCGTACCCGCGGATGGCCGCCAGCGGCGTTCGTAATTCGTGCGAAACGTTGGCTACGAAATCCCGGCGGACGCGCTCCAGGCGTTCCAGTTGCGTGACGTCGTGCAGAATCGCGAGGGCTCCCCGGGCGGCTGGCGCTCCCAAAGGACCGGCCAGTACTTCGAAGGAACGCGCGCCGGCGCCGGGCAAATTCAGCCGTTGTTCCACGCGCTCGCCGGTCGCGATCACGGTGGTCATGATCTGGCGCAAACCAGGATCGCGCACCAACTCCAATAGCGGCATCCCGGGAATCACTGGAATCCGCGCGTCCACGGTACGCGCGAAGGAATAATTGCAGAACGTGACGCGCAGATCCTTGTCCACGGCCAGCACGCCTTCCACCATGCTGGCCAGGATCGCTTCCCGGCGCGCGCCCTCCAGTTTCAGACTTTCCACCAGTTCGCGGATGCGCGGCGCGGTGCGTTGCAGCGAGCGCGCCAGCAGGCCCAGGTCGTCATCGCCGGCGGGCAGCGGTTGCTCGAAGACCGGCGGATCGAGCAGTCGTTCGGCGTATGCGCGGATCTGAGAAACACGGCGCGAAAAGGTTCGGATGAAAAGGCCCGCTAGCACGCCCGCCAGCAGCAATACGGCCACCGTGACTCCCAGCAGCGGACGCCATAGCTCGGCGCTGTGCCGCGCTACGTACAGGTCCATGCCGAGCAGCGAAGCCGCAAGCAGTGCGAAGCCGCTCCACAGGAATCTACGAATAATACGGCCGCTCACGGAATCTGGTGCCAGTATACTCGTTCCCAGGTGGTTCACCAAACGTTAACACGCCCGCCGCTCCACACCGCCGCAATTCGCCGCAGCCTGCTGCAGTGGTATCGCGCGCACCAGCGCGATTTGCCCTGGCGGCGCACTCGAGATCCTTATCGGATCTGGATCTCCGAAATCATGCTGCAGCAGACTCGCGTCGCGGTGGTGATCCCTTATTACGAGCGCTTCCTCGCTTTATTTCCGGATCCTGCCGCGCTGGCGTCGGCGCCCGAGCAAGACCTGCTCGCAGCTTGGGCTGGATTGGGATACTACAGCCGCGCGCGCAACTTGCAGAAGGCCGCGCGTACCATCGTTGAGCTGCGCCGGTTTCCGCGCGATTATGCCGCACTCCGCGCCTTGCCCGGCATCGGCGACTACACCGCGGCCGCGGTGGCCAGCATCGCGTTCGGAAAGCCGCACGCGGTGCTGGATGGAAATGTCCTGCGAGTATTGAGCCGTCTGTTGGCCGAGCGCGGCGACATCAAGTCGGATGCGGTACGCAAGAAGCTGCGGACGCTCGCCGAGACACTGCTGGACCCGAAGCGGCCCGGCGAGTTCAATCAAGCGCTGATGGAGTTGGGCGCCACCGTCTGTGTGCCGAAGCAGCCTATGTGCGGCGCTTGCCCCATCCGCCCGCACTGCCATGCGCGCCGGCAAGGCATCGAAAATCAATTGCCATTGAATGGCGTGCGTCCCGGCGCCAGCCGGCAGGAAAAGCATTTACTCGTAATCGAAAAGGGGAATAAAATCCTGTTGTGGCAGCGTTCGCCCGACAGCCGGCGGCTGGCTGGATTCTGGGAGTTGCCCGAGCTCTCCGAAGTGCCCGGGGCTAGAGTTCAGGAAGCGGCTGGTGAATTTCGCCACACGATTGTCCAAACCGTTTATTTGGTCAGAGTCTATCGAGCTTCGGTCCAATCTCGCCCCGAGCGGTTTCGTTGGCTGGTGAAAAGCAATTTGGCGGCCATTCCTGTTAGTACTACCGCTAAGAAAGCATTGGCACTTATGGGGGCTATGAGCAAGATAACTAGTACGTAACTTTTTTTAGTACCAATAGTCTTAATGGTAATGAAACGCTACGCAATCTTCGTACTGCTTGCGTCGGCGCCCGCAGCGGTTTTCGGCGAGAGCGCAACGCCCAGCATCGGCTATACGGGTGCACCCGCCGATCACGGCGGCCAAAGCTGCATCACCTGCCACACCGGCGCCGCTGTGAACGATCCGTCGGGGTCGCTCAAAGTGACGGTGAGCAACTACAGCCCTTTGAACCAACAATTAATTCGTATTATCGTGCAGAACAGCCACGCGGACCGGTGGGGTTTTCAGATGACCATCCGATCCCAGAACAGCCCGGCAGCTTCGGCCGGTACGTTGTCGCTGGCTCCTAATCCCGGGCCGGTTCAAATTGTTTGCGAGAATGGCACGCCAACGGGTGCGTCCACGGGCTGCACCACGCCCTTGCGATATTATGCGGAGCACCAGATGGCCCCGCGTGGCGCGGAAGGCGCGGCGTACGAATTTGACGTGAACTGGACCCCGCCCGAGCAAGAGGTCGGCCGGGTTGAGGTTTATGTTGCCGCGGTAGCCGCAAACGGTGACGATCTTCCGACGGGCGATTACGTGTACACGTCTTCAACGGTCCTGCAGGATGTCGGCGTCTGCAACAACACCGTAATTCCAACGCTCAACAGCGCCGTGAACGGCGCTACTTTCCTGCCGCCGTTTTCCTCGCTATCGATGGTGAGCCTGCTGGGCCGGGATTTTTATGCTCAAGGCTATACGCGCACAGCCGGTCCAGGCGACTATGTGAATAATTCGTTTCCCAGCAAGCTGGGCTGCATATCGGTTCAAGCTGATGGGCCTGGATTGGCGAATCCGGTCCTGCTTCCCCTTGCTTACGTGGATCCAACCCAGATCAACGCGCAAATGCCGGAATTCACTGGGAGCGGGCCGGTCACTCTCACCGTGATTGCCAATCCAGGCGAGACCAATGAGTTGCGCAGCACCGTATCGACGCTTACCACGCTTCAGAATTTTGCGCCAGCCTTCTTCGTATTCCCGAAATCGACGAGCGTCGCAGCCGAAGAGGCGGCCACGGGTGCCATTGTGGCCAACCCCAGCGTCGTGGCGGGAGCATCGCCCGCCAAACCGGGTGATATTGTTTCTCTTTTTTGGCACCGGCTTCGGAGACACCAACCCTTCGCTTCCGGCGGGAGCGCTGGCCACTGGAATGGCGAACCTGACGAATCAAATCACGGTCACGATTGGCGGCACTACGCTCGCGTCGTCGGACGTTCTTTATGCCGGCCTCTCGCCTGGCTCCATCAACGGGCTCTATCAACTTAATGTGCGAATTCCGGCTGGAACTCCAAGCGGTGACGTTCCGGTTTCCATCTCCATCGGCGGCTTCCAAACCCAAGCCGGGGCCACCATTCCCGTTCAATAGTGCGGCGTCAGCCCTATGTAGATCGGTCGATCCGGTGTACCATAGCAGTTTAGCTCCATGCGGTTCATGAAAGACCTGTTCGAGGTTCTCAAGCCCGGCAGCAAAGATTGGATCCTTGCCAACTCGGTTGATCCGAGCCGTTTGCCCGCGCACATCGCAATCATTATGGATGGCAACGGCCGCTGGGCCCGCAGCCGAAA
>CAVXGM010000022.1:0-132580 GCA_963761265.1 Bryobacterales bacterium | reverse complement strand
TGGTGCGTCCTGAACGAAGACGCGATGTTCTAACGGATGAAAGATCCGTCCGGGTAAGCGCCGGAGCGCCCGGTAGCAGACTCCAGGCGGGAGGAGAGATCCAACCGTGCGAAGCGGAGTGTCGAAAGCCCTTGAAAGAGAGGGGAGCAAGCAAGCGGGCCGCAACATTAAGTGAACGCTGCAGCCACGTCATATTTTCAGCCGAAAGGTGTTTGAAAGGGCCGAGCCGGTCATATCACGGCGAAGGCAACAGACAGCACTCCGCAAGACCGGATGGGGTGCTGGACCTTTCCGGGGTACTGGGCGGTGGCACGTTTGCAAAGAAGATCGCGGAACAGGAGAGACCCTCCCCGGCAGCCCTGTCGGGCGGAGACCGGGCATATAAGGCCGGAAGGCTGAAAGTGCACGGAGCCGGGAGGGAGTCCGAGGGGTTCGTAGTACCTGAGAAGGCGTGCAACACAACGCGCCGGAGGGAAGGGACCTTGCTTTGATCGGGCCTGTGAGGAGGTAAGTGCGAGGGCATGCTGGAAACAGCCAATAACCCCACTGAAAAAGTACGACAACTCCAACGCAGGCTATGGGTGTGTGCCAAGTCGAGTAAGACGCGGCGTTTTCACGCACTGTACGACCGGATTTACAGGAGTGACGTCCTGTGGGAAGCGTGGAAGCGGGTGCGCAGCAACAAGGGAGCGGCGGGCGTGGATGAAACCACGCTGCGATCCATCGAGGAACGGGGAGTGATGCAGTTTCTCGAAGGGATACAGGCTGAACTCAAGGCAGGCCGATATCGTCCTTCACCGGTGAAGAGGCGATGGATACCGAAAGCAGACGGGAAGCAGCGGCCATTAGGCATACCGACGGTCAGGGACCGGGTGCTCCAAATGGCGGCGAAACTGGTGATCGAGCCGATCTTCGAAGCGGATTTTCAATCCTGCAGTTATGGGTTCCGCCCAAAGAAGAGCGCGACACAGGCGCTGGAAGCAATCCGCGAGGCGGGCAACCGGGGCCACAGTTTTGTCGTGGATGCGGACATTCAGGGCTACTTCGACAGCATCGATCGAAGCACGTTGATGGAGCTGGTGAAGGAGCGAATCTCGGATCGAAGGGTATTGAAGCTGATACGCCAGTGGCTGGAAGCGGGAGTGATGGAAGACGGCACGGTGAGAGAGACGCTGGCGGGAACCCCGCAGGGCGGAGTGATCTCGCCGTTGTTGGCGAACATCTACCTGAACAAGCTGGATCGCATCTGGGCGGCGCGTTGTATGTCGCTGGGGGTGCTGGTCCGGTATGCCGATGATTTCGTGGCCATGTGCCGAACGGAATCGGCGGCGAAGGAAGCGCTTCGACGGATCGGACTGGTGATGAACCGGCTGGGTCTGAAACTGCATCCGGAGAAGACGCGGATGGTGGACTTGAGACGTGGGAAGGGAAGCTTTGTGTTTCTGGGCTGCACGATTCGAAAGAAACGGAGCATACAGCGGAACCCGCGCATGCATTTCATGCAGCGGTGGCCGTCGCCGAAGGCCATGAAGCGAATCCGGGAACGCGTGCATGAGTTGACCGATGCGCGGCACAGCGGGAAAGATGCGAAGCAGATTATTGCGACGCTGAATCCGGTACTCCGGGGATGGGGAAACTACTTCCGGTCGGGTAATGCCGAGCGGAAGTTCAATCAACTCGACAGCTATGTGTGGTCGCGGCTGACGCGCTGGATGGTACGGCGCGGAGGGCAGCGGACCGGTCGATTTGAGAAGTGGACCCATGAAAAGTTTGTGGGTATGGGTTTATATCAGTTGCGAGGTACCGTGAAATACCCGGCGCAAGCCACACCAGTAAGATCATCGTTAAGCCGTGTGCGGGAAAACCGCACGCACGGTTTGAAAGGGGTCGTTAGAAACGGGCTGGCGTAAGCCGGTACTGCGCTAACATCTACCAATGGCTCAAGAGTTCGCTGTCGCCGGGCCTTCTAACCAGCCCGCTCCAAATCAGGTAGACCGTTTCTTTGAGCTGTCCCTGTTGGGTTTACTCGCCAGCGGCTTCCTGGCGGTGGCAGGCTCGGGCTATCTGGACGTCCCTACCATCGTCCTGACTGCGGCAGCTCTGGTGATCCGCACTCTGATGGTCGCCGGACTCATCCATTTCGAACTGCCTCCGATCGTGGTGACGCTGCTGACCTTGGGGTACATCGTGTTTTGCCCGGCTGACTACTTCCTGATTTCGCGAGCTTTCATTCCAGCCGCGATCCACCTGGTGTTTTTCGTGGCCGTGGTAAAAATCGTAACCGGGCACACCGATCGCGATTTCCTGCTGCTCAAGGTAATCGCTTTCCTGGAGTTGCTGGCCGCTTGCATTGTCTCCGCCAGTTTCAATTTTTTCGTTTTCCTGCTGCTCTTTCTGGTGCTCGGTGTCGCCACCTTTGCGAGCAGCGAGATTCGCCAGTCCAGGAAACGCGCGCATTCTCCCGCCAGAATCACCGGCGCCGGAGTGACGGCACGATTGGTGGGCGTGGTTCTGTCGGTTTCGCTCGCCATCCTGGTGATCACCTCCGGCCTGTTTTTCTTCCTGCCGCGCACGGCGCGCGCCGCTTTCCAGCATCTGGTGTCGCATCGCTATCACCTGGCGGGCTTCTCGAACCACGTCACGCTGGGCGAGATCGGCGAAATCAAACAGGAGAACGTGCCGGTGATGCACGTAAAGATGGATCGGCCCGAGGATCGCGCTCTGGCCCTGAAGTGGCGCGGCGCGGCGCTGTCGCAATTTAACGGACGCGCGTGGTTCAATCGTCCGGCCGCCGGCCAGATTCTGCAGCCCGATCGCGGAGGATTGTTGCGTCTGGACGACGAATCGCCGCACCGCACTGGACGGGACATCTCCTATGCCGTTTATCTGAGCGACTTGGCCCAGGATGCCTTATTCTTCGCCGGAACGCCACAATATCTGCGGATCGATTCGCTGGTGGTACGGCGCCCCTTCGGCAACTACAGCGCCCAGTTCAGCGAGTCGCGCACCGTTTCCTATCAGGTCTTCAGCCGTTTGGATTCGCCCGCGGCCGCGGCGGACCCGTCGTTGGTGGACCCGCTCCCGCCCGACTCCCGCGAAATGTATTTGCAACTGCCGCGGCTGGACCCTCGCATTCGCGAGCTGGCAAGGAACGTCGTTCGCGGCGAAGCGTCGCCGTCCGCGCAGGCCATCCTGCTGGAGAATTATCTGCGCAGTAACTACGGCTACACGCTGGAACTTCCGAAAGTGGAGCCGGACGATCCGCTGGCGTTCTTCTTATTCCATCGCAAGAAGGGCCACTGCGAGTATTTCGCTTCGGCCATGGCGGTGATGCTGCGCGTGCTCGACATTCCGTCGCGCGTCATCACCGGCTTTCAAAGCGGAGTCTACAACCCGATCAGCGGTTCGCAACTGATCCGGACGTTCGGATGCCCACAGTTGGGTGGAGGCCTGGCTGCCCGATCGCGGCTGGACCACCTTCGATCCCACGCCGCCCGATCCGAACGCGGCGGGCCCCTCCGCCTGGACCCGGCTGGGCTTCTACGCCGACGCCGTGGATGTCTTCTGGCAGGATTGGGTTTTGAACTACAACCTGGAGCGGCAGCTGCAACTGGCCTCGCGCGTGGGAGAATCCGGAAGGCAAATTGGATTGAACTGGAACGGAGTGCCCCGATTTTGGAGCGGACGCAATTGGAACGCACTCGGTCTGCTGCTGCTCGGAGCAACTGCTTTGGCGTTTCTCGGGAACTTTCTGCGTCGCGATGGATGGCGATGGTGGACTACGCGGCGGCGTATGATCCAAGTCCAGCGCGGCCAAGGCCAGGCGTCCGATGCCACGCTGCTCTATCAACGCATGCTGAAGGCACTGCGCCGCCGCGGCATCGAAAAGCCCGTTTGGCTGACGCCCTGCGAATTTGCCCGGGTGTTGCAGGAGCCGGAGCTCGCGCTGCTGGTGGAGGATTTCACCGGCGCGTACAACGAACTGCGTTTTGGCGGAAATTCGGAAGCCGCCGGCCGGATCGTTGTGTTGCTCGACCAATTGGAAGCGGCGCCTTAGTTTCGAGCTGGTTGCTGAAGAAGCCCTTTCACATGTGCGAACCGCAGGCGTAGGCGCCTGCGCTACACCGGCTATCAACAACCTAGATGTCCCCGCGCAGGGCGGACTTGAGTCTGCTGGGCTTTTTCAGCAACCTTTAGGCTGTGCCGTCAAGGGCACAACTTCTTCGATAAGATTCAGAAGTGCCGCCGATTCGGATTGAGCTGCTGGGCCAGCTCCGCTTCATTTTCGGGCAGGAGGCTCCTCACCTCGGTCAGCACCAACCGCCTGCAATCGTTGCTGGCCTATCTGGTGCTGCATGGCGATGCCCCGCAGTCCCGTGAACACCTCGCGTTTCTGTTGTGGCCCGAATCCAGCGAATCCCAGGCTCGCACCAATTTGCGCCAGTTGCTCCACCATCTTCGCCGCGCGCTGCCGGTGGAGTGCTCGCTTCTGGCGGCCGACAACTCAGACGGTGCGCTGGCGGCTCGATACCGCTTGTTCCATCGATGTCCTCGAATTCGAGACCGCGGTGGTTCGGGCCGCGGAAGCCGAAAAGATAGGTGACTTCACCAGCGCCCGTGAGGCGCTCGAGGACGCCGCGCGGCTTTATCAAGACGACCTGCTGCCGGATTTGTACGACGAATGGCTGCAATCCAAGCGCGAACAACTAAGGCAACAATTCGGCGAAGTTCTTAGCCGATTGGCGGCGCTGCTCGAGATGGCCGGCGACTACGCGGCCGCGATCCGGCATGCCACCAAGCTGGTAGCGTTGGATCCGCTGCGCGAGCCATCCTATCAAACCCTGATGCGGCTGCACGCCCGGAATAACGACCGGTCCAGCGCGCTGCGTGTTTATCACCAATGCATGCGAACCCTCCAGCGCGAACTCGGCATCAGCCCGTCGAAGGCGACGCAGGATCTGTTCACCCAAGCTCTGAAAGCCGAACATCCCCCCGCCGCCCGGGCGGAATTACCGCCGGATGCCACGACCATCCCGCTACCGTTGGTGGGCAGGGCAGGGGAACGGCAGGGCTTACTCGGCTGCTGGCGGAGAGTGACGCAGGGTGAGACCCACTTTGCTCTGATCCTGGGAGAGCCGGGCATCGGAAAATCCCGGCTGGCCGAGGAACTGTTTCAGTTCTGTTCGAGGTTCCCGGGCGCGGCTGCCGTGCGAGCTCGCTGCTACTTCGCGCAAGGTCAGCTGGCCTATGGGCCGGTGGCCGAGTGGCTGCGCGGCGCGCCGCTGGGCTTCGTTAGAACGCATTTGCCCAAGCCGCAATTGGCCGAACTGGCACGTGTGCTGCCGGAGATTCTAGTGGAAAGCCCGGACATCGGCGCGCCGCAACCGCTGACCGAAAGCTGGCAGCGCCGTCACCTGTATGAAGCTCTAAACGCGGCTTTCCACCAGGGTCCCAAGCCGCTATTGCTGCTGATTGACGACCTGCAGTGGTGCGACCAGGATTCTTTCGAGTGGCTGCATTCCTTTTTCCGGTCCCCCGCGGTATCCCGCATCTTGGTGCTGGGTACGGTGCGTCCGGAAGAGACCGGGCGCGATCACCCGTTGACCGCCTTGCTCGGTGAATTGCGCCAGTCCGGGCAATTGTCCGAGTTCCCCATGGCGCCGCTGACCGTGGAGGAAACGGCCGAACTCGCCGCACAGGTTGCCGCTCGCCAGTGCGATCCTGCATTCCTGAACGGCCTCTATCAAGCCACCAAAGGGAACCCGCTCTTCGTGGTGGAAAGCGTGCGCGCTGCCCTGGAAGATCAACCCTCCAAGGGTGCCGCGCCGCCGCGCGTGCAGGCCGTAATCGCGGCGCGCCTGGCGCAATTGTCACCGGCGGCTTATGAATTGGCAGGGATTGCCGCTACCATCGGGCGTCCGTTCTCCTTCGATCTGCTCGCGAAAGCCACGGACTGGGACGAGGAGAGCCTGTCTGGCGCGCTGGAACAATTGTGGCAGCGCCGCATCATCGAAGGCCAAGGCGCTGGCGCTTACGATTACACGCACGACCTGCTGCGCGAAGTGGCGTATAGCGAATTGAGTCCCGTACGCCGAAGATCCTTGCACCGGCGCGTGGCCCGCGCACTGGAAGAATTGCACGCCTCTGAGCTGGAGAGCGTCAGCGGAGGGCTGGCCGCGCATTACGACGCCGCGGGAATGGCGGACCGGGCGATTCAGTATTATCGCGCCGCAGCCGAAGTTGCCAAGCAGCGTTTCGCGGACACCGAAGCCGCCGAACTGATCCAGCGCGCGCTGGTTCTGTGCCGCGATTTTCCCGAAACAGTCAAACGCGACAGGCAGGAACTCGAACTTCTGGTAACGCTCGGGCCTTCGCTGGTCACCACGCAAGGCTATAGCACGCCGGAGGTGGGCGCCGCTTACGAACGCGGGCTGCTGCTGGCGCGCCGCTCCGGCGACCGGACACATTTGTTCTCGCTGCTGAGCGGAGCGTGGCTCTTCCATATCGTCAGCGGGCAATTGCTGGAAGCGCGGCGCTTGGGACAGCAGTGCCTGGATGCCGCGTCGGGGGACGGCATTCGCGCGCTGGAGATGGCCGGCCACTTTTTGCTCGGGACCAGCCTGTTTCATCTGGGAGAACTCACTGCGTCACTGGAACAAATGGAGCTGGCAGTACCATCTTACGGATCCGCTTCCCATCCCGCTTTGGCGCTCTTCGCCGGCCCCGACATCGGGGTCTTCTGCCGCGCCTATCTTTCGCATTTGCTTTGGCAGTCCGGCGACGCCGATCAAGCCGCCGCGAAAAGCGAGGAATCCATTGCTCTAGCTCGCCAGCTATCGCATCCCTTCAGTCTGGCGATCGCCTTGGATTACGCGGCAATGCTGGACGTGTTTCGCCAGGACAGCAGGCAGGCCCTGGCAAGAGCCGGCGAAGCGTGCGCGGTCTGCCGGAAGCACGGATTTGCTTATTACTCAGCATGGGCAGAGATGTTGGAGGGCTGGGCGAAAGCCGTCGAAGGCTACGCTCCCGCCGGTTTGACGCAACTCCGGCGCGGGCTGGACGCGCTCAAGGCCACCGGCGCCGAATTGCGCCTGCCTTTCTACTATGGGCTGTTGGCGGAAGTCTGCGGCATGGCCGGCTACGTGGGCGAAGCATTGGCGAACATTGCCAGCGGGTTTGCGTTTCAGAATAAGAACGGCGAATTGTGGTCCGCGCCCGAGTTGTACCGAATTCATGGCGATGTGTTGCTGCGCAGTGGGGACGCGTCCGCTGCTCAGACCAGCTATCGGCGCGCGATGGAATCCGCTCAAAAGACGGGCGCGCATCTATTCGAGCTCCGCGCCGCAGCTCGGCTGTCCGAGGCGGCCGTTCTTCCCGGGAACCGCGCCAAAGTTGCGGAACGGTAATCCCGTTTCTCTTAGAACGGTTTCAGAACGCGTCTTCGGGCAAACTGGACATCGACTGGAGGAATCAATGCAACAGGAAGCTGTCGCCCAACTGAAAGCTCAATTCCGGGGTCAACTGATCGAACCCACGGATGCTTGTTATGACGAGGCGCGCAAGGTCTACAACGCGATGATCAGCCGCAAACCGTGCCTGATCGCCAAATGCGCCGACGTGGCCGACGTAATCGCCGCAGTCCGTTTCGGGCGGCAGCATGACATGCGCGTGTCCATCCGCGGCGGAGGCCATAATGCTGGAGGCTTGGGAGTCTGCGACGACGGACTGGTCATCGATCTTTCTCCCATCCAGTACGTGCACGTCGATCCGGCGGCGCGAACCGTGCGCGTGGGTGGCGGATGCACCTGGGGCGACGTGGATCATGCGACGCATGCGTTTGGTCTGGCTGTCCCGTCTGGAATTATCTCCACCACCGGCGTCGGCGGGTTGACGCTGGGCGGCGGCATGGGATATCTGACGCGAAAATACGGCTTGACCATCGATAATCTTCTGGCGGCCGACGTAGTTCTGGCGGATGGCAGCTTTGTGGTGGCGAGCGCCGACGAGCACAGCGACCTGTTCTGGGCGCTCCGCGGCGGCGGCGGAAATTTCGGCGTGGTCACATCCTTTCTCTTCCAGGCCCATCCGGTAAATACAGTGTGTGCCGGGCCCATGCTGTGGGATCTAAATCAGGCCGCCGACATCATGAAATGGTACCGCGAGTTCATTGTGCAAGCGCCCGAAGAGATCAACGGCTTTTTCGCATTTCTCACCGTGCCGCCGGGGCCGCACTTTCCGGAAGACCTGCATTTCAAAAAGATGTGCGCCATCGTCTGGTGCTACAACGGAACACCGGAGCAGGCCAACGAAATTTTGGGGCCGCTGCGGAGTTTCCATCGTCCGTCCTTCGAGTTCTTCGCTCCCATGCCATTTCCCATGTTGCAAAGCCTGTTCGACGGCCTCTATACGCCTGGCTTGCAGTGGTACTGGAAGGCGGACTTCGTGAAAGAGCTGGGCGACCAGGCGATCGACCTCCATGTAAAGCATGCTTCGGAATTGCCCACGCTGCACTCCACCATGCACTTGTATCCCATCAACGGGGCCGCGCACAAGGCCAGCAATGATGACACGCCCTGGAGCTACCGTGATGCTGTCTGGAGCGAAGTGATTGTCGGCGTGGACCCGGATCCGGCCAATAAGGATCGCATCACCGCTTGGGCGAAGAACTATTGGGAGGCGCTGCATCCTTATGGCGCGGGCGGCGCCTACGTCAACTTCATGATGGAGGGCGAGGGCGAAGATCGTATTCGCGCGACGTATCGCGACAATTACGAAAAACTGGCCCGGATCAAGGCCAAATACGATCCGAAGAATTTCTTCCGCGTGAACCAGAATATTCCGCCGGCCGCTTAATGCGGTGAAATGAACGGCAAATGCCGCGCGAAGAACCAGCACAGGAAAAACACGATGGGAGCTTGCACCAGCAATTGCAACAGCCCGTATCCCACCAGGTCCCGGGCGCGCAGGCGCAGGATTCCCAAGCAGCGGCAGCATGAAGAACGGATTGATCAGGTTGGGCAGCGCTTCCGACGCGTTGTAGATCTGTACCACCCATCCCAGATTCACATGATGGTCGATGGCCGCTTGCAGAACATACGGCGCTTCGATGATCCACTTGCTGCCGCCCGACGGAATGAAGACGCCCAGCGTGGCGGAATAAAGCGCGACCAGCAAAGCGAAGGTATCGTGACTGCTGATGTGGGTTAGCAGGCGGGCGGCTTTGTCGGAGAGTCCCGTGCCGACGATCATTCCGAAGATTACCGCATAAAGAGGAAACTGGATGATCACGCCCGCGGTGCCCGGGACGCATTCCATCACCGCGCGCAGGAAGCGCTTGGGACGCCACTGCAGCAACAGCCCGGCGGTGATGAAGATCAAATTGAAAGTGTTCAAGTCGAGCGCCGCGAGCGCGCCCTGCGGTGACGTGCGGAAAAGATCCACCAGATAAATGCACAGCAGCGCGGCCACCAGAATGGTCAGTAGCGGACTGTATTCCAGCCATTCTCCCGGCTTGGTCCTTGGCTCCAGATCCACCTGGAACGGCTCCCACCGCAGTCCGTAGGACTCGGCGGTTCGGGCTTTCTCGGCCGCGGGTGCAGACAGGTAAGCGATCGAAACTCCGATTACCATCACCACCGCCGCCGTCAGCAAACTTGGCCACAAAAAGATCGTCCTGGTGAGCGGAATCAGGCCGCTGATGCCGAACAGTTTCTCCGGGATTGCGCTCCTGGTAGCCATCAACATTGCCGCGGATGAAGAAAGTCCCAAGCGCCCACACAGTTGCTCCACCCACATAAGCGGCGGCGCCGGCCGCGCGATAATCCAGGCCCTTGACGCGCTGCGTGAGTTGACGGACGAACAGCGCGCACACGATGGGACTCATGCCCCACGAAATGAGCGCCGTCAGCATGGAAAACAGAGCCAGCAGGCCGATGGCTTGCCGCGGGCTCTTAGGAATCTCGGCCAGCCGCTGCATCGCTCGTTGCACCAAAGGGCTGGAAGCGACCACATAGCCGCCGATGATAATCATCACCATTTGCATGGTGAAGGGGATCAGCGACCAAAATCCTTTGCCGCCTTGAATCGCCAGATTGAGGGGCTTCTCTCCGGCGGCAATTCCAATCAGGAAGACAGCTACAATCCCGACCAGTGCGAACACCAGAGGATCCGGAAACCAGCGCTCGCTCCAGTTGGAAAGCGCCACGCCGGTGCGCGCTAGGCGGCCTTCGCGGAGGATCAAGTTGCGCCGCGAGCCCAGGCCGCGACGTCGCCAGCGTGGATGGCGTGCCGCCCGGGCCGCGTAGCGATCGGGAGTTCTTCGATTTGCGAGCTGCCATCCGTGTCGAAATAGACGCGCAGCACGCGCTTGCGGCCCGCCGGCCCGTCTTTCTGTACGGGCATTTCTGCCGTGCAGGCAAATGCCCCCGCGATGGCCGCGATCCCGCCCGGACTGAGTAGTTCACGCCGCTCCATGTCTTCTCCCGGCGGTCATTTTATCAAAGCTCGCCTCTTCTCCATCAGCCGTGACGCCAGGCGGACGTTCTGTTCCAGGTAGTGCGCCAACTCCGGATTGGCCGCCGAGAGCGCGCGCAGTTGCCGCGGAAGCTCACGCGGCTCGGGGTACGCGCGCCGCCCGCCTTTGAGCAACGAACGAAGCGTCCGGGTGATCTGGCGTTCCAGCAAAACCGCCGAAACGCCGGGCGGCACCGTGGCGTGCTGTAAGGCTTCGAAGGCCACGTGGAGCAGAGCGAACAGCAGAGTGCCGGTGCAGGTGAGCGCGGCCAGATAGAAAGGCTTCAAAGGCCGCTCGATGGCCACGGCGCGCCGCTCGCGATGCTCCACCAAGCTCTTGGATTGGCGGATGGCGAGGGGATCGCCCTCCACCAGATAACGCTCATCGTCGAAGCCTGGTATCGGGCTGATGGATCCCACCGATGCGCCGCGCGCGGAAAGCTCGCGCAGATCGCCGCTGTCCAGCCAGGTGCTGCAAAGCACAACGGCCTTGCCCTCCCAGGAGATTTCCGCCGACGCCATCTCGGAAACTACTTGCGCAAGGGTCTCCTCCGGTACGCAGATCAGAATAAGCTCGCACGTTTCAAATTCCGCGTAATCCTTAACAGGATGGCCGGCCTGCAGCATATTGGCAATGCGGCTGGCTACGCGATACGAGGCCGATTTCACGGGACCGAGGCGTTCCGACAACCACCAGAACCGCGTCAGCGGAGCGTCGGTGAGGCTACCCGTGGCGATCAGGCCCACCGACTGGGGTTTCTTCATGAATTCCGAGTGATTTTAGCACTTTTATGCGATCACGAAGTTGCGCGGCCTTCTCAAACTCAAATCTTTTCGCCGCATCTCGCATGCTTTCCTCCAACTCGGACACGAATTTATCGCGCTGCTCGGGCGTCCATTCTTCCGCGGGGTCTTCAGGCTCCACGGGAACGGTAACGTAATCCCCCTCCGCAATCGCCACCAGGCTCATGTCGATGGGCTTGATGATGGACTGCGGAGTGATATTGTTCTGCTCGTTGTATTGCTCTTGAATAGCGCGGCGGCGATTGGTTTCGTCGATAGCCCGCTTCATGCTGTCGGTGAAAACGTCGGCATAAAGCACGGCGCGGCCGTTGAGGTGGCGCGCGGCGCGGCCCATGGTCTGGATTAGCGATCCGGTGGAGCGCAGGAAGCCTTCTTTATCGGCGTCCAGGATCGCCACCAGAGAAACCTCCGGCAGGTCCAAGCCTTCGCGCAGCAGATTGATGCCCACGATCACGTCCAGTTCGCCGCGCCGCAAATCGCGCAGGATCTTCATGCGGTCCAGCGCGCCGATCTCCGAATGCAGGTAAGCGCATTTCACACCCACCTCGCTGTAGTATTCGGAAAGATCTTCAGCCATGCGCTTGGTCAAAGTGGTCACAAGAACGCGCTCATTCAGCTCCACGCGGCGGCGGATTTCGTGCAGCAAATCGTCCACCTGGCCTTTAATAGGACGCACATCGATTTGCGGGTCCACCAAACCAGTGGGCCGGATGATCTGTTCCACCACGACGCCGGCGGCCTTGGTGAGCTCATAAGGGCCGGGGGTGGCCGAGACGTACAGCACCTGGTTCACGCGATTCTCGAACTCTTCAAAGGTGAGCGGACGGTTGTCCATCGCGCTCGGCAGGCGAAAGCCGTAATTCACGAGCACCTGCTTGCGCGAGCGGTCGCCATGATACATGCCTTGCAGTTGCGGGATGGTCTGGTGGCTCTCGTCCAGGAACAGCAGATGATCGTTGGGCAAATAATCGAGCAAGGTCGGCGGCGCTTCGCCCGGCAGCCGGCCCGAGAAATGGCGCGAATAATTTTCAATCCCGTGACAATAGCCGATCTGGCGGATCATTTCGAGATCGAACATGGTGCGCTGGTACAGGCGCTGCGCTTCCACAAGTTTGCCGCCCTTTTCCAGCTCCTTCCGCCACCATTCCAGCTCTGTCTCGATGCTGCGCAAGGCGTTTTCGCGAGACTCGGGCGTCATTACGTAATGCGTTTTGGGATAAATCGGCAGCCGCAAGTAAGTCTGCCGCACCTGGCCGAGCATTGGGTCGATCTGGCTGAGGCTATCCACCTCATCGCCCCACAGCTCGATGCGATACGCGTAATCGTCGTAAGTGGGAAAGACTTCGATAACGTCGCCGCGCACGCGGAACGTGCCGCGCGTGAAGCTGTGGTCATTGCGCTCGTACAGGATTTCCACCAGCCGCGAGAGAATCTGCTGGCGTGAAATCTTCTGCCCTTTTTCGAGCATCAGCAGCATGCCATAGTAGGCTTCCGGCGACCCGAGACCATAAATGCAACTGACGCTCGCGACAATCACGCAGTCCCGGCGTTCGAAGAGCGAACGCGTGGCCGAAAGCCGGAGCTTGTCCAACTCGTCGTTGATGGTGGCTTCTTTCTCGATGTAGATGTCGCCGGAGGGCATGTAGGCTTCCGGCTGGTAGTAATCGTAATAGCTGACGAAATACTCGACCGCGTTGCCGGGGAAGAATGTCTTGAACTCATGATAAAGCTGCGCGGCCAGGGTCTTGTTGTGAGCCAGCACCAGCGCCGGGCGCCCTGTCTTCTCGATCAACTGCGCCATGGTGTAGGTTTTGCCGGAGCCGGTAACGCCCAGCAACACCTGATGCTTTTCCCCGTCCAGCAGGCCGCGGAAGAGTTGATCGATGGCCGCCGCCTGATCGCCGCGCGGGCGGTAATCTACGCCCAAATGAAACGCCATGACTCTAGGATAGCCGGTGAATCAAATGCGGAAACAGGCGCAGGGATTACTGCTTCTCGTTTTCCTTGTGCGGAGTGAAATCGGTCGCCAGGCGCTGGCCCTCGGCGATCTGTGCCGCCTTGAGCTTTTTAGCGATCAGGTCGCGCTGCGTGAGGCATCCCGTGTTGCCCTTGGCGGCGCAGATGTTCAGCCACTTGTAAGCTTGCACGTAGTCGCGCTTCACGCCTTGTCCGGAGCCGTACATGGCTCCCAAATTATGCTGAGCCTCGGTGTAATCCTGCTCGGCTGCTCGGCGGAACCAGTTGGCGGCCTCGGCGGTACTTTGCGGAACGCCGTGCCCGTCCAGATACAGGAGCCCCAGGTTGTACTGTGCGATCGGGTCGCCTGCATCCGCCAGGGTCCGCCATTCTTTCGCGGCACCAACGTAGTCGCCTTTTTGGTATGCATCCAGACCGGCCTTAAAATCGGCCCTCGCGGGTACGGCGATAGCCAGCGCGGCCAGCGTGAGAAAAGTCGGTAACAGCGATAGTTTCCGCATGCAGGAAAGGCTCCTATTCGTATTGAAGCACAGGGCCGCAACTTTGTTTCCTTCCCGGTTGCGCGGAGCCAGGGGGTTCCGGCACCACGGAAATGCCGAGGTTGGGGAACACCGTCTCGCCGCCCGCGTCAAAATCGGCGGGCCAGAAGTGCGCGTCGTGATCGGGCCATCTTGGAATCGATAAGGGCCTGGCAATGTTCCGACGGAAGGATGGCAGTGTGCGAGATTCGAGAGGCGATCTAACGGGCGGCTGCGTCCCGCGGCCATTTCGAGAAGGCCACAAAACATGCCCAAATAAGCGTGCCGAACGGCAGCAGACTCAGCAGGCCCCACCAGCCCGAGTATCCGGTCCGTTCCGTGATTCTACAAAACGGTACAACGGTGAAGACAGACAGCCCCAGAAACAGGACGGCGATCACAATAAGCTCCGGAAAGCCGATGGAACGGAACATGAGGAGCCTCCTTTTTTCTTGACTATCATCCGCTTCAAGCACTACGGCTCCAGCAGAAAGCGCGTGGATTCTTCCAGGAACAACTCCAGCCGGTCGTGATGCACCCAATGCCCGGCGCCCTCCACTTTCAGCACGCGGCGGTTGCGGATTGCCAGAGCGCGGTCTTCGGTCTCAGGGTCGGGCATCCAGCTCTCGCGGCCCCAAACCAGCAGGACTGGACACGCGATCTCGGCGTAGATCGCGCGCTGCTCGTCCATGTTGTGGCCGTACGGCGCCAGGCGACGCACATAGTTGTCGAACTTCCAGCTCAAGGTGCCATCGGCGTTCCAGTTGGTGCCGTGCACCGTCAGATGCCGCGCAACCTCGCCGGAGAGGTGCGGATTGGCCTCCTGCATGCGCGCCACCGCGGCCTCCAGGTTCGGGTAGCTATGCGGCTCGCGCTGCTCCATTTTTCGCACGCTATCCATCCAGGCGCGCATGCGCTCCGGGGCGGGCTTGTGAATGCGATGCGACGCCGGCAATCCCAGGCCTTCAATCGCGATCAGCCTTGCGCACGCGATCGGGAAAGAGCCCGGCATACATCAATGTCAAAATGCCGCCCAGGGAATGCCCGATCAAGTGAACCGGTCCGCCGCCCAGCACATCTACCAGCGTTGAGACGTCCAGTACATGCTCGGCGATGCTATACATGGCGCCCGGCGCCCAGGCGCTATTGCCGTGGCCGCGCAGATCCATGGCGTATACATGAAAATGCTCGCGGAGCGAGCGCGCTACCCAATCCCAGTTGCGGGCGTGATCCAGGCCGCCATGTACCAACAGCAGCGGGGGCAGGTGGTCGCGCCCCCAATCCCAAAACTGCAGCTTCAGGCGATCGGAATAGTAATAGTGGGAGACAGGTTCCAATCCAACTATTGTACGGGCCAGAGCCCTCGATTGTTTACTTGTAAAGGGTCTGTTCGCGAACTTCGGCGTGATGCCGGACGTCGATGCCCTTCACCAGGAACAGCACGTCCTCGGCGATGTTGGTGGCGTGGTCGGCGATGCGCTCCAGGTTGTGCGCGATGAACATCAGGTCCACCGCGCGCGGAATGGTGGTGCTCTCTTCCTGCATGAACGAGACCAGCTCTTTGTAAACCGCGTCGCGCAGGCGATCCACTTCATCATCCGACAGCAGGACGCTGCGGGCCAGTTCTTCGTCGCGCTTGATAAGCGCATCCAGGCTCTTGCGCACCATCTCTTCGGCCAGCGTGGCCATTTGCGGGATGTCGATGAGCGGCTTTACCGGCGGCTCCTGCATCAGCGAAATGGCGCGCTGCGTGATGTTCACCGCCAGGTCCCCCATGCGTTCCAGGTCGCCGTTGATCTTGATCACGGCGGTGAGGAAGCGCATGTCGCGCGCCATGGGCTGGTACAGCGCCAGCAGGCGCGTGGCGTATTCGTCGATTTCGATATCCTTCTGGTTGATGAGCGCCTCTTTCCACAGGACCTCTTTCGCGGCCTGCTCATCGCGGCGCACCAGCGCGTCCACGCTCTGGTGGATCGCCGATTCCACCAGGCCCGCCATCTCCAGCAGCGGCTTTGCATTTCGTCGAGTTCTTCTCTGAAGTGGATCAAGGGTAGCTCCTCAGCGAAGATGTCGCTCACGATGACCTCAGCCGAACCGTCCCGTGATGTAATCTTCGGTTTCTCTCTTAGACGGGCGCTTGAAAATGATCTCGGTCTTGTCGAACTCGATCAAGTTGCCCAGCAGAAAAAATCCAGTGAACTCCGCCACGCGGGCGGCCTGCTGCATGTTATGGGTGACGATCACCTGGGTGCACTGGTCTTTGAGAGTGAACAGCAAATCCTCGATCTTGGAGGTGGCGATTGGATCCAGCGCCGAACACGGCTCGTCCAGCAGCAATACCTCCGGATCCACGGCCAGGGCGCGCGCGATGCACAAGCGCTGCTGCTGGCCGCCGGAAAGTCCGTATGCCGATTGGTGCAGCTTGTCTTTTACTTCGTCCCACAGCGCGGCGCGCTTCAGGCTGTGTTCGACGATGTCGGGAAGCGACCGGCCGCCTTTCAGCCCATTCACCTTCACGCCATAAGCGATGTTTTCGAAGATCGACTTGGGAAATGGATTGGGGCGTTGAAACACCATGCCGACGCGCCGGCGCAACTTGGTGACGTCCAGCTCCAGCACGTTCTGGCCGTCCAGCAACACCTGCCCGTCGTACCGCGCATTCTTGACGGTCTCGTTGATGCGGTTCAGCGTGCGCAGGAATGTGGACTTCCCGCAACCGGACGGACCGATGAGCGCGGTGATCTTCTTCTCAGGAACTTCCAGGTTGATATCGTGGAGCGCGTGAAAGCTGCCGTAGAAAAAGTTTAGATTGTCGGCCTGCAGCTTGGGCCTTGCAGTGACCTCAGGCTGCACGCCGGAGGGCACGGTTGGTGGGGCGGTGATGTCGCTCATTTTTGCAGATTCCGGCATGGCTCCCATATTCAGGTTACTACCCCCTTTGAGCGGACGCCCCGCGAGAGAGTACCCAGCGGGACGCAATGTTGGCGATCAACACCAGCACCAGCAGCACCAGGCCGGCCGCCCAAGCCTGGCGATGCCAGTCGTCGTATGGAGAAATAGCATAGATAGTAAATCATGAACGGCAGCGAAGCGGTGGGCTCGTTCAGAGTCTTGGCCCAGAATTGGTTGTTGAAGCTCGTAAACAGCAGCGGCGCGGTCTCGCCGGCGATGCGCGCCACGCCAGGATCATGCCGGTCAGGATGCCTTGCTTGGCCGCCGGCACTATCACACGTGAGGATGGTGCGGGTCTTGCTCGCGCCCAAGGCGAGCGAACCTTCGCGCAGCGAATTGGGAACGCCGCGGAGGAACTGCTCGGTGGCGCGCAGGCCGATGGGGATCATCATCAGGCTCAAGGCCAAGCCGCCGGCCCAGGCCGAGAAATGGTGCATGGGAACTACGATGACAGTCCAGGCAAAAATTCCGATCACGATGGATGGCACGCCGTTCAGCAGATCCGCCGTGTAGCGGATCAGCATCGGAACGTTTTGCCGCCGAATTCCGCCAGATAAACGCCGCCCAGGAATCCCACCGGAATGCCGATCGCAGCCGCGATCAGGATCAATTCGGCGCTGCCGACGATGGCGTTGGCCATGCCGCCGCCCGATCTCGCCCGCGGACAACGGCAGCTTGGTGAAGAAGTCCCAGTTCAGCGAGCGCCAGCCGTTATAAACCAGAAAACCCAGGATGAAGAAGAGCACGGACGACGTGAGCACAGTGCAAACGCCCGTGAGGGTCAGCATCACGTTGTTCAAGATATTGCGCCGCGTCAGCTGGTTCATTAGCTCTGTTTCGATCCTTTCTGCGTGGTGGCGATGATCAGCAATTGCGCGGCGGCATTGAGAACCATGGTCAGGGCGAACAGGACCAACCCAAGTTCGATCAGCGAGCTGAGGTACACGTCGCCGGTGGCTTCGGTGAATTCGTTGGCGATGACGGCGGCGATGGTGTAGCCGGGCGCCAGCAGAGAAGCGTGGATGGCGGTGTCGTTGCCGATGACCATGGTCACGGCCATGGTTTCGCCCAAGGCGCGCGCCAGCGCCAGGAAAATGGATCCGATGATTCCGAGTCGGGCGAAAGGCACCACCACCTGCCAGGTGGATTCCCATTTGGTGGCGCCCAGCGCCAGCGCGGCTTCGCGCTGTTCGCGCGGAACCGCCAGCAGCGCTTCCCGCGAGATGGAAATGATGAACGGGAACGTCATGACGGCCAGCATGATGCCCGCGGTGAGATAGCCGACTCCGTAGACCGGGCCCTGGAACAACGGCAGAAAGCCGAGCGTGTGCTTCAGGAACGGCTCGACGTATTGGCGCATGATCGGCACCAGGGTAAAGATCGCCAGCAGGCCGAGAATGACGCTGGGCACCGCCGCCAGCAGCTCCACCAGGAACGTCAAGCGTTGGAGAGCTTGGGCGGCGCCAGTTCGGAAAGGAAGATCGCGGCGCCCACTCCCAGCGGAACCGAAATCAGCAGCGCCAGGAACGACGTCACCACCGTTCCGTAGATGAAGGGCAGCGCGCCGAATTTTTCGGCTACCGGGATCCCAGGTTCGTGCCCGTGAGAAAGCCGAAGCCGAATTTCGCGCGCGAAGGGCCGGAGTGAATCCACAGTTCGTACACCAGGAAAACGGTGACCAGAAACACGCTGGCGGCAAAGAGCAACGTGACGAGGTGAGCGATCTGATCCCCGTCACGCCAAAAGTTTCGATGAGTTTCCGCGCCTGCGATTGCGGAGGAGCGGTGAGCGACGGCAGTTGCCATGCTGGACTTCTTACTTTATCAAAGCGATCTGCTTCATCTTCTTTGGCGACCACGGGCTTGGGCAGCGGCGCGTAGTCATAGCCTGCGCGTCAGTCCTCTGTCCGGTGGTCAGCATCCAGTTCAGGAAATCCGTGATGGCTTTCTTCTTGGTGGCGTCGGGGATCTTTTCGGGAATCAGCATCCAGGTGAAGCTGGAGATCGGATAGGCGTCCTTGCCGGGAGCATTGGTGATGGAGACGCGGAAATCGGCGGGCATGTTCTTGGCTGCGCCGGCGGCGGCTGCGGTCACGCTGTTGAAGTCCGCCTTCACGAAATTGCCGGCGGTGTTCTTCACCTAGCCGTAACCATCTTGTTCTGGACGGCGTAGATCAATTCGACGTAGCCGATGGAGTCGGGCGTCTGCTTTACCAGCCCGGCCACGCCTTCGTTGCCCTTGCCGCCCAAGCCCACCGGCCAATTCACCGAGTGTTGGCGCCGACCTTGTCTTCCATTCCGGGCTGACCTTGGAAAGATAGTCGGTCCAGACGAAGGTGGTGCCGCTGCCGTCGGAGCGGTGGACCACGGTGATGTCGTCGTTGGGAAGTTTCACGCCCGGGTTGTCCTTCGTCAATCGCGGCATCGTTCCACTTCTTGATCTTCCCAAGGTAGATGCCGGCCAGCGTCGCGCGGTGAACTTCAGCGAGCCCGACGCCCGGAATGTTGTAGGTCGGCACGACGCCGCCCAGCACGGTCGGGAAGTGCAGAACTTTGTACTTGGTGATCTTCGACAGTCTGCTCGTCGGTCATCGGCATGTCGGAGGCGCCGAAATCCACCGTGCCTTCGGTGAGCTGGTGGATGCCGCCGCCCGAACCGATGGACTGATAGTTGATCTGGATGTCGGGATGCACTCTTGTGAAATTCCTCAAACCACTTCTGATAGATGGGAGCGGGGAACGTCGCGCCCGCGGCGTTGATGGTCTCGGCTGCGAGGCCGCCAGCGTATGCGGCGGCCGCGAATAACGTAATCCAAAGAATCTGTTTCTTCATGAATTCGAATCCTTTCTTGTCGCGGGGGCGGCTTTCGCCGCCCCGTCTCTGTTATTGACGCGTCTAGAACGCTCGGCATGCTGCCCGGCAGCGTGTAGCGAATGTCAAAGTAGAGCGTGTTGTCGTGAGCGGCTTCCGGGCCCGTGCCGATGTACCACGGGTTGCGGGTCAGATATTCGTACTGGCCCATGAAGTTGATGGCGCCGTAGCGCGGGTTGCCCCAGATGGTCTGGTTGAAGCCGAACGTGATTTCCTGGATCGCCTGGTTCTGGCTGTTGGACGAGCCCGTGTAACCGTAGCCGACGGTACTTGCCGTTGGTGTCGATCGCGACGTTCTTGCGCCGATGTAGATGCCGCCGTAGTAGGCGTACCACAGGCAGCTTCCTGATTCTGGCTTCGAAACCGTCCACGGTGCCGCCGGAGTGGATCAGGCTGAGGCCTGCCGTTGGCGCGTAACGATCAGATCCGGCGCTTGGCCGAACAGATAACGGCCGCCGCCATCGCTCCAGTAGTTGGTGGTGATGAGGCGGAAGTTCTTGAAGATCTCGGCGTTGATGCCGACCAGAACGCCGCCGCCGGCCTTGGTGGTGTATTGCGCGTGACGACACGTGTGTTCGGATTCACGATCTTGAAGTTGCGCTCGACGCCGCCCACTTCGACGTGGAAGCGCGAGCTCGGGATCCAAGGCCATCTTGGCGATGAAGTCCGGGCGTCAGCGTCGGCGTCCCATGGACGATGCCGCCCTGATCCAACTGCGTGCCGGCCAAGCCGGCCAAGGCCGCGGGCAGCGTGATGGCCGACCCGCCCGAGTAACCGCCGATGTACTGGTCGGGATTTTCAGCCGAGAATCCCAAGGTCACCGTATTGTTGAAGTGGTACAGCACGCGCATGCCCGGCTGGCGCGTCCAAGTCAAGCCCGCCATGTAATTCACGTCGAAGACTTGCGAGTAGAAGATGTCGCCCGGCAACGCGGAGATCCCTCTGCGGTTGGGAGTCAGCATGCTCCAGCTTTGGCCGGCCAGAAATTCCCATCCGCCCTTGCGCACGTCCACCCAAAAAGGCGGAGGCGGGGAACGAAAGCGCCGTTGGTGACGCGTGTAGTTGTTCGCTGCCGCTGGTGCCCAGGAAGTCAAACTCGTTGTAGCCGATGAAGTGCAGCGCCTTTCCAGTCGCCGTCGATGCGGAAGCCGAGGCGGCGAGTTCTGGATGCTGAAGCGGACTTCGGTGAATCTTCGCAGTTGACCGTGTTGTTGTAGGGAATGCTGCCGAAATTGCGATCCGATTTGCGACTGCGGCTTTACGTCTGCGCCAGACGTACGTGGCATCCATGAAGCCGATCGGCACGATGCAAACGCTGCCCAGCCGCAAGTAGGGCGGCACGGCATTGGTGTCGGACGGCGCCTTCGCACGGATTGCCTGGACGCCGCCGGACGTCTGCGCCCGCGATTCACGAGCCGGTGCGATGGCGGGCGCAATCGAGGGAATGATCGGCGTCGTGCTCGCCACTTCCCCGAGCGCCTTATCTGCGCGGCAACGCGAAATTGTCCTGGCCTGGCTTGCGCGGGCGCGGCGCTCGCAGCCCTTTCGATGAGTTTCTTCTCTTCGTCGATGGCCGACTTCAGCGCGTCAATCTGCTTCTGCTGCTCGGCCAATTGCGCCTTCAAAGTGGCGACATCGTTGTCTGCTGTTTGGGCGAGTTGCCGGCGCGGGCGGCGCGCGACACTGTCCACAGCAACGACGTGCCTAACAGAATCGCGGAGCACAAAGTCACACTTCCTAGCGTTTTAGCTTTCATCATCTCCATCCCAAGTTGGGTTTTTCAAGATTTTTGTTCCAAAGCGAGGCGGTGCGTTTTTGACCGCCTTACGGAGGATAGCCCCGGTGCGTTAGCGAAAAATGACGGTTGGGTTAAAATCGCGTTACAGCGAAAGTTACGCGGTTGGAAGCTCGATGGTGAACTCGGAACCTTCACCCAGCCTACTGTGTACCTGGATGGTTCCGCCCATCTGTTCCACGGCGTGTTTGACAATCGACAGTCCCAGGCCGGTCCCGCCCATGGCGCGCGATCGGGCTTTGTCGGCGCGATAGAAGCGCTCGAAGATGCGGGGCAGATCTTCGGATGGAATGCCGACCCCGGTATCGCCGATCAGGATGCGCACCTTGCCGTTGTTGCGCCGCATTTCCACTTGCACTTCGCCGTTCGGGCGATTGAACTTTACCGCGTTGTCCAGTAAATTGACGAAAACCTGCTCCAGCCGCAGCTCATAGCCGACCACTTTCAAATCGTCCAGCTTTTCACACAACAGGCGCACGCCTTGCACCCGCGCCGCGGATTCCACGGTGCGCAAAGCAGACTCGATCGCCGCGCGGATCGAAACCGGCTGCGGCGGAGCCATGCGCGCGGTGGATTCCAGCTCGGAAAGCGACAGCAGATCGGACGCGATGTTGCTCAGCCGGGTGGCCTGCGCCATGATGATTTCCACGAAGCGCCGGTTGTTTTCTGCGTCCTCCAGCGCGCCGTCGAGCAACGTTTCCGCGTAACCGCGGATGGCCGCCAGCGGCGTTCGCAATTCGTGCGAGACGTTGGCTACGAAATCCCGGCGGACGCGCTCCAGGCGTTCCAGTTGCGTGACGTCGTGCAGAATCGCGAGCGCTCCGCGGGTGGCTGGCGCTCCCAAAGGACCGGCCAGCACTTCGAAGGAATCGCGCGCCGGCGCCGGGCAAATTCAGCCGCTGCTCCACGCGCTCGCCGGTGCGAGATCACGGTGGTCATGATCTCGCGCAGACCCGGATCGCGCACCAGCTCCACCAGCGGCATACCCGGGAACCACCGGAATGCGCGCGTCCACGGTGCGCGCGAACGAATAATTGCAGAAAGTGACGCGCAGATCCTTGTCCACGGCCAGCACGCCTTCCACCATGCTGGCCAGAATCGCTTCCCGGCGCGCGCCCTCCAGCTTCAGACTTTCCACCAGTTCGCGAATGCGCGGCGCGGTGCGCTGAGCGAGCGCGCCAGCAGGCCCAGTTCGTCATCGCCGGCCGGCAGCGGCTGCTCGAAGACCGGCGGATCGAGAAGTCGCTCGGCGTAAGCCCGGATCTGCGAAACACGGCGCGAAAAGGTTCGGATGAAAAGACCCGCCAGCACGCCCGCCAGCAGCAATACGGCCAGCGTGACTCCCAGCAGCGGACGCCATAGCTCGGCGCTGTGCCGCGCCACGTACAGGTCCATGCCGAGCAGCGAAGCCGCGAGCAGTGCAAAACCGCTCCACAGGAATCTACGAATAATACGGCCGCTCACGGAATCTGGTGACAGTATACTCGTTCCCAGGTGGTTCACCAAACGTTAACGCGCCCGCCGCTCGATACACGCCGCATTCGCCGCAGCTTGCTGCAGTGGTATCGCACGCACCAGCGCGATTTGCCTTGGCGGCGCACCCAGGATCCTTATCGGATATGGGTCTCTGAAATCATGCTGCAGCAGACTCGCGTCGCGGCGGTGATCCCTTATTACGAGCGCTTCCTCGCTCTATTCCCGGATGCTCCCGCTTTGGCCTCGGCGCCCGAGCAAGACCTGCTCGCAGCTTGGGCCGGATTGGGATACTACAGCCGCGCGCGCAACTTGCAGAAGGCCGCGCAGCACCATCGTCGAGTTGCGCAGGTTTCCGCGCGATTATGCCGCACTGCGCGCCTTGCCCGGCATCGGCGATTACACGGCGGCGGCGGTGGCCAGCATCGCGTTCGGAAAGCCTCACGCGGTGCTGGATGGAAATGTCCTGCGAGTATTGAGCCGCCTGTTGGCCGAGCGTGGCGACATCAAGTCGGATGCGGTACGCAAGAAGCTGCGGACGCTCGCCGAAATATTGCTGGATCCGAAGCGGCCGGGCGAGTTCAATCAAGCGCTGATGGAGTTGGGCGCCACCGTCTGCGTGCCGAAGCAGCCTATGTGCGGCGCTTGCCCCGTCCGCCCGCATTGCCATGCGCGCCAGCAAGGCATCGAAAATCAATTGCCATTGAATGGCGTGCGTCCCGGCGCGAGCCGGCAGGAAAAGCATTTACTCGTGATCGAAAAGGGGAATAAAATCCTGCTGTGGCAACGTCCGCCCGACAGCCGGCGGCTGGCTGGATTCTGGGAGTTGCCCGAGCTCGCCGAAGTGCCCGGGGCTAGGTTCAGGAAGCGGCTGGTGAATTTCGCCACACCATCGTCCAAACCATTTATTTGGTCAGAGTCTATCGAGCTTCGGTCCGATCCCGCCCCGAGCGGTTTCGTTGGCTGGTGAAAAGCAATTTGGCGGCCATTCCTGTTAGTACTACCGCTAAGAAAGCATTGGCACTTATGGGGGCTATGAGTAAGATAACTAGTACGTAACTTTTTTTAGTACCAATAGTCTTAATGGTAATGAATCGCTACGCAATCTTCGTACTGCTTGCGTCGGCGCCGGCAGCGGTTTTCGGCGAGAGCGCAACGCCCAGCATCGGCTATACGGGCGCACCCGCCGATCACGGCGGCCAAAACTGCATCACCTGCCACACCGGCGCCGCTGTGAACGATCCGTCCGGGTCGCTCAAAGTGACGGTGAGCAACTACAGCCCTTTGAACCAACAATTAATTCGTATTATCGTGCAGAACAGCCACGCGGACCGGTGGGGTTTTCAGATGACCATCCGATCCCAGAACAGCCCGGCAGCTTCGGCCGGCACGTTTGTCGCTGGCTCCTAATCCGGAGCCGGTTCAAATTGTTTGCGAGAATGGCACGCCATACGGGTGCGTCCACGGGCTGCACCACGCCCTTGCGATATTATGCGGAGCACCAGATGGCCCCGCGTGGCGCGGAAGGCGCGGCGTACGAATTTGACGTGAACTGGACCCCGCCCGAGCAAGAGGTCGGCCGGGTTGAGGTTTATGTTGCCGCGGTGGCCGCAAACGGTGACGATCTTCCGACGGGCGATTACGTGTACACGTCTTCAACGGTCCTGCAGGATGTCGGCGTCTGCAACGACACCGTAATCCCAACGCTCAACAGTGCTGTGAACGGCGCTACTTTCCTGCCGCCGTTTTCCTCGCTATCGATGGTGAGCCTGCTGGGCCGGGATTTTTATGCTCAAGGCTATACGCGCACAGCCGGTCCAGGCGACTATGTGAATAATTCGTTTCCCAGCAAGCTGGGCTGCATATCGGTTCAAGCTGATGGGCCTGGATTGGCGAATCCGGTCCTGCTTCCCCTTGCTTACGTGGATCCAACCCAGATCAACGCGCAAATGCCGGAATTCACTGGGAGCGGGCCGGTCACTCTCACCGTGATTGCCAATCCCGGCGAGACCAATGAGTTGCGCAGCACCGTATCGACGCTTACGACGCTTCAGAATTTTGCGCCAGCCTTCTTCGTATTCCCGAAATCGATGAGCGTCGCAGCCGAAGAGGCGGCCACGGGTGCCATTGTGGCCAACCCCAGCGTCGTGGCGGGAGCATCGCCCGCCAAACCGGGTGATATCGTCTCTCTTTTTGGCACCGGCTTCGGAGACACCAACCCTTCGCTTCCGGCGGGAGCGCTGGCCACTGGAATAGCGAACCTGACGAATCAAATCACGGTCACGATTGGCGGCACTACGCTCGCGTCGTCGGACGTTCTTTATGCCGGCCTCTCGCCTGGCTCCATCAACGGGCTCTATCAACTTAATGTGCGAATTCCGGCTGGAACTCCAAGCGGTGACGTTCCGGTTTCCATCTCCATCGGCGGCTTCCAAACCCAAGCCGGGGCCACCATTCCCGTTCAATAGTGCGGCGTCAGCCCTATGTAGATCCGGTCGATCCGGTGTACCATAGCAGTTTAGCTCCATGCGGTTCATGAAAGACCTGTTCGAGGTTCTCAAGCCCGGCAGCAAAGATTGGATCCTTGCCAACTCGATTGATCCGAGCCGTTTGCCCGCGCACATCGCAATCATTATGGATGGCAACGGCCGCTGGGCCCGCCGCCGAAACTTGCCGCGCGTGGCAGGACACAAAGCCGGCATGGAACCGGTCCGCAACACGGTGGAGACATGTACACGGCTCGGCATCCAGGCGCTGACGCTCTACGCGTTCTCGGCGGAAAACTGGAAGCGGCCGCGTACCGAAGTGGATATGCTCTGGCGCTTGCTGCGCCTGTATCTGAGCCGCGAGCTTCCCGACTTGCTGCGTAACGGAATTCGCTTCACCTGCATGGGACGCATGGACCAGCTTCCCGCGCCGGTGCGGCAGGAGCTGGACACCGCCATCGAAGCTACCGCTCAAAACACCGGCATGCGGCTGAACGTCGCCATCAACTATAGCGGCCGGGCCGAGTTGGTGGACGCGCTCAACGCCATTGTCGAAGACGCGCGCACCGCAGGACGGCTGCGCGATCTGCGCATCGACGAACAAGCCATCGCGTCGCGGCTCTACACGGCCGGCCTTCCCGATCCCGACCTTTTGATCCGGACCTCCGGCGAAATGCGCATCAGCAATTTCCTGCTCTGGCAGATCGCCTACGCCGAGCTGTACGTCACCGAAACTTTGTGGCCCGACTTTCGGCGCGCCGATCTGCTGAGCGCTATTCTGGACTACCAGAAGCGCGACCGGCGTTTCGGCGGCCTGGGGCACGCCGCATCTACCGACAGCGAGTGGGCGGAAGTGGCGGGCTCGCTCGCCCGATGAAGCGCGTCCTCACGGCGCTTCTCCTCATTCCGTTCTTCTGCTACATCGTGCTGTGGGCGCCGCAGTGGGCGTTCCTGGTGACCGTCGCGGCCGTGGCGGTGCTCTGTTTCCGCGAATATAGTGAGCTGGCCGCACTGCACGGAGTCGCCAAACCGGGCCTGTTTGGGTACGTGGCCGGATTGTTGTTGCTGTTGCTGCCCAGCAAAGATAGCGCATTCTTCGTTCTGATTGCGATTCTAGCGATGTCGCTCGCGCTGCGGGCGCGCCAGATGGCGCAAGCCCTGCCGGATGCGGCGGCGTTGCTGCTCGGAGTGGCCTACGTCTTCGGCTCGCTGCGCTGCGGCGTGGAATTACGCGCCATCAGCCCGTATTGGCTCTTCTTTGCGTTGTCGCTCAACTGGGCTGGCGATATTGCTGCTCTCTATGTGGGACGAATGTTCGGCCGGCACAAACTCGCGCCCACCGTCAGCCCGGCGAAATCCTGGGAAGGTTCCATCGGTTCCACGGTCGCATCGGTCATCTATGGCGCAATCTATTTTCCGCGGTTGCTGCCTGCGGCGCCGCTGGCCGAAGCTTTAGGGCTTACTGTGGTCGCAAACGTCGCGGGGCAATTGGGCGATCTATGCGAATCGGCTATCAAGCGCGGCGCGGGCGTAAAGGACAGCGGAAAGTTGTTGCCGGGCCACGGCGGCTGGCTCGATCGCGTGGATAGCAGCCTGTTCGCCCTGCCCGTGGTCTATTTGGTGGTCAGCAATTTCGGCTGGTGAGCAGCCGTGCCATCAACGTTTATGCGCCGGTATCGGCGGCGGCTGGTTGGTAGCCACGGCGTGCTCGATAGCCCGCTCAATGAAAGGCGCGACGTAGGCGGAGAAGCCTTCGGCGCCGCTGTCCGCGAAGGGCTCAACTGCGCGGATCAGAGCCTCATTGCCCGCCATGAGCAAGTCCATGATATGAATGCGATCGCTCGGATGTTTCTCCGCGATGGAGATCACCAGGGCCAAATTCGCTTCCACCAATTCCCTGGTGGCACGCTCGGCCTGTCCATCCCGGGCGCGAATGTGCCGAATGCACTCCAGTTCCTGCTGGCGGTTCATCGGTGGAACCTTGCGAGCTTCGCTTTTGTAAAACTCCACCGGATCGTCCCCGTACATAAGCACGCTACGGATTCCCTGCCAAAGCATCGCAAATGGTCAAAAAAGCATCGTGCAGGTCCGACCCCTCATAGTGGTGTCGAGCCAGGCCCCTGAGTCTCGCATCGCCGTTAATCGAAACGGTGTGTTGCAACTCCTGGAACAGCGGGTAGTCCGACATGGAATCGCCAAACGCGACGCATTGATCCAGCTCAAAACCGAGTTGATTGCACCACCGCTCCACGATCCTGGCTTTATCCCGGGGATTCAGAATATGTTCGCGTTTTATCTCTTCATCCGAGCTCCTCGGAAATCGAGAAGCGCCGATGAAATCGAACCCGTATTCGTAGAACAAGTTTGCATAGAAATCGGGAGACATGGTGATCAGGCAGGATTTTCCGCCGCCTCGCCGTATCAGACTCGTGACGGCTTCTATGTTGGTGAGCTTGGGTGTGGCGTCAAACGCCTTTCGAACAACTTGTTCGTCCACCATTCCCCACAGCGCGCCGATGTTTTGGGCAAAACAAAACGCGTCTATTTCGCCGGACGCAAACCTATATTCCAAGCGATGAAGCTGGTCCAGCGTGCCCGACACTTTTGCAATTTCAACACACGCCGTGGTCTTCATCAGCAAGGTGCCATCCATGTCGAACACGAACAAACGGTTCGACACTACCGGCAGGAGTGCCTCGTCAAAATTGGCGGATGCTTTCACGGACGCCGCGCCTAATGAATCGTCCGCGTTTTGCGATTCATATAATCCATCAGCAAATACTGCCCCAGATTATACGGCGTGGTGAAATAAGCCTTGCCGCGGCAAAGCTCGGTCACCTTCTGGACGAAATTCACCAGCCCGTAATCGCTCGCCAGCATGAACGTGTTGATCAGAATGCCCTGCTTCTTGCAGCGGCCCACTTCTTCCAGCGTTCGGCTGATCACCAGCGGATCCAGGCCGAAAGCGTTGCGATACATGCGCCCGTCTTCGAGCGTCAGCGCCGACGGCTTTCCGTCGGTGATCATGATGATCTGCTTCATGTCCTTCTTTTCCTGGTTCAGCAGCCGCTGCGCCAGGATCAGGCCATCGCGCGTGTTGGTGTAATACGGGACCCACCTGCACGCGCGCCAGTTCCGCCAGCCGCAGCTCCTCGGCCGAATCGTGGAACAGCACGCAGCGCAGACTGTCGCCGGGATATTGGGTGCGAATCAGATGCGCCAGCGCCAGCGCCACCTTCTTGGCCGGCGTGAAGCGATCCTCGCCGTACAGAATCATGCTGTGGCTGCAATCGAGCATCAGCACCGTGGCGCAGGAGCTTTGATATTCGGATTGATGCACGTGCAGATCGGCGTATTCCAGATTGAGCGGAACCTTCACGCCCTCGCGCTGGATCGCCGAGAACAAGGTCTGGCTGATGTCCAGATTCAAGCGTGTCGCCGAATTCGTAGGGCTTCGCCGCGCCGCTGGTCTCGACGCCGGTCGCCAGATCGCGCGTATCGTGCGCGCCGAAACTCGATTTCCCGAGCGAGCCCAGCAGATCCTTCAGCGTCTTGAATCCGAGGAAATCGATGGATTTGTCCGTGATCTTGACGTCCACCTTTCGATCGGCATTTCCCGTGCCGCCCGGGCCGTCTCATTGGCTTGCGGCTGATCGGTGTTGATGTAGCCTTCGTCCACCAGCTTCTGCACCAGCCGGTTCATCAGCTGGTCCATCTGCTCGGGCGTCATGTTTTCGAGCGCTTGCTGGATGCGCTGCGGCCTGCTCGGGATCGAACGTGTCGCCCTGCTCCAGCGCCCGCTGCGAGCGCGTTCTTCAAGTCCTCCAGCGTGTGCTGGTTCCACTCGCTGAAGCCCATGTACTGGTTCTGGAAGCCGCTCTCGAGGAAGAAATCCGAGAGCGCCTTCAGCAGATCTTCGGAGCTGAGACCGAAGTCATCGCCGGTGAAACGGGTGTAATGAATCCATTTCATGAACTGCCTGCTTCCTTAATTAAACTGCTTGCGGGGCGGCCGCCGGCCTTCGTTGCCTTCCGGTGGCTCCCGCTTCCGCTCGCCCGCCGTGAATCCCACTTCTTCATTGCGGCTGATCCGCCGATGCGCGTACAGTCCTTCCAGAATGAACTCGGCCGCCGAGGCGCGCACCGCGTCCGGTTCGCTCGCGCCCAATCCCAGAGCTCCGGTCTTTTCGATCAGCCCCTGGATCTTCGAGAGCTGCTTCACGATGTTCGACGAATCCACGGACTCGTCCAGCTTCAGCGACCCGCCCAGCTCGAACCACTGCACGATCTGCGCTACATTCTCGCCTTCGAAGTAATTCGTGTACACCTTGCCGACAGCCGTCTTGATCAACTCGCGCGCGATGTCGTCGCCGCCCTTCAGCTCGCCTTCGTATTCCAGCTCCAGTTTGCCGGTGATGGAAGGCAGCGCCGCGTAGATATCCAGCACGCGCGGCACGGCCAGATCCTCGCCGGCTTTCAGCGCGCGGCGTTCGGCATTCGAGATGACGTTTTCCAGCACCGAAATCGGCAGCCGCTGGCGAGACGCCGGAGCGCTTGTCCACCCGCTTGTCTTCGCGCGCCAGGAACGCGAGCTGCTCCACGATCTCGCGAATATAATTGGGCACCTCGCAGCCGAATGGGCGACGCCCGCTCGACCCACGATTCCTGCTTGGTGATCGTCAAGCCCTGTTCGACGGTCAGCGGATAGTGCGTGCGAATCTCGCTGCCGATGCGGTCCTTGAGCGGCGTGATGATCTTGCCGCGCGCCGTGTAGTCCTCCGGATTCGCCGTGAACACCAGCATCATGTCCAGCGGCAGGCGCACCGGATAGCCTTTGATCTGCACGTCGCCTTCCTGCATGATGTTGAACAGGCCCACCTGGATCTTGCCCGCCAGATCCGGCAGTTCGTTGATGGCGAAGATGCCGCGATTGGCGCGCGGCAGCAGGCCGTAGTGCACCGTCAGTTCGTCGGACAGCTCGTGCCCGCCGCGCGCGGCCTTGATGGGATCGATGTCGCCGATCATGTCGGCGATGGTGACGTCCGGAGTGGCCAGCTTTTCCACGTAGCGATGGTCGCGGGTGAGCCAGGCGATGGGCGTCTTGTCGCCCTGTTCGGCAATCAGGTCGCGGCAGCGGCGGCAGATGGGATGAAACGGATTGTCGCGGATCTCGCAGCCGGCGATGTAGGGCAGCTGTTCATCCAGCAAGCGCCGTCAGCATGCGGATCATGCGCGTCTTGGCCTGCCCGCGCAGACCCAGCAGAATGAAATTGTGGCGCGAGAGAACCGCGTTGACGATCTGCGGGACCACGGTATCTTCGTAGCCCACGACGCCGGGGAACAGGTCCTCGCCGCGCTGCAGCTTGCAGATCAGATTTTCGCGCAGCTCGCTCTTGACGGTCCGCTCGCCCAGCTTGGCATCGTTCCGGTGCCGCTCGCCAAATTTGCTGCTCTTCAGGGCTCCAAGGGTCGACGGTAATTCAGGCATAACAAGAAGTAGGATCTACCAGGATTCTAACAGCAAACGGCCACGGGCATCGGATCGAACCATCCATCGAACGATCCGCTCACTTCGCTTTCAGCAGCGCCTTCACTCCATCCACGCACAGCACCGCCGCGTGTTTCGATTCCGGAATCAAGCCGCCCACTGCCGATTCGATGGCAGCCGCTGTTAGCCCCGCCAGTTCAGCCCGGGATTTCCCCAGCATCCATTCCGTCAGCGCGGACCCGCTTGCAATCGACGCCGTACAGCCGCGCACCTTGTAGCCCACCTCCACCGCCCGTCCGTCCTCAAAGCGCGCCGAAAGCCGCAGGATATCGCCGCACGCGGGGTTCGAAATCTCCACCGTCACCGCCGGCGGCGGCAGCTCTCCGACATTGCGCGGATTTTTGAAGTGATCGAGGAAAGCTTCGCTGTACAATGGGGGCTCCTTCTGATTATGCAACGTGGGGCTCATTGACGATCGTGGTGGCGGCGGTCATCGAACGCGGCGGGCGCATTTTGATCGCCCAACGCAAGCGAACCGGCCAGCATCCGCTCAAGTGGGAGTTTCCGGGCGGCAAAGTGGAAGCGGAAGAGACACCGGAGCATGCCGTGGTGCGCGAGCTCGAAGAAGAACTGGCCGTCAGCGCGCAGGTTGGGCCCGAGCTTGCCCGCTACCAATTTCAATACCCTGGGCGCTGGCCGATCCTGCTGCTCTTCTATCGCGTGACGGAGTTTTCAGGCGAGCCGAAGAATCTGGATTTCGAGCAGATCTTGTGGGTGCCGCGCGAGCGCCTGATTGACTATGATTTTCTGGAAGGCGATGCCGAGTTCCTCAGACAATTGCTCTCGAATCCGCCCGCGTAGGAGGCGGTTATCTGGCCTGTGGCAGCCGGAATTCCAACCCGCGTTCGTCGTTCAAACGCTGGGACAAATCGCGATCCACCAGATCGATGCTCACCTGATTCAGCGCATGCTCGGCGCTGACGTAGTGCAGCGTGCTGCCTTCCATCCAATACCCTAGCGCCTGCACCACCGTGTGGTCACGCAGAGCGATCAAATAGATGGTCGGTTGGTCGCCAGCCGCTTGGTTCCCTGACGCCGCGCGCTGGCCAGCAGCCCCACTTTGAGCAGTTGCCGCACCTTGACCGGCAGCCGCGGCCTGAGCCGCCGCAGCATCGGCATAAGGATGCGAAGGCGGCGCCTCATACACTTTCAACCCCGAGGATTGATCTTGTGATTGCTGCTGCGCTTGCTGATCGCCCGTGTAATCGCGCACCTGAGGATTCGCTTGCGGGGGCACGAAGTTCTGATTGATCACCACCGACGGCAATCCAGGCCCCGACTGCGATCCATCGTCGCCATTACCGGGCCCATAGCCAGGCGCGTACCCGTTCGCATAACCCGCCGCCGAAGGATCATAGCCATAATACCCGCCGTAATAAACCGGATACGGCACAATCACCGTGCCGCTGTGCTGAGGATGATTGGGCCGCCCTGGATTCAGAAAGCCGCGCGAATAACTTCCTCGGTTCCCGAATTGGCCGATCGGGGGCGTAGCCGTGGGCGCATGTCCCATTCCCGGGTACAAGACGCTGCCGAAACCACCGAGCGACCACGATCCGCCCGGATGCCCCTGGCCGAAGGCCATTCCGGTGAGGCTTGCCAACAACAGCGCAGGGATGAGGCGAAGCATCTACTAAACTCCTCAAGTCGATTGTAAACCCAAAAACAGCCGCAACATCGTAAAATCCGGTCTTAGGAAGGCCCGCTTGGTACCAACCGTATCATGCGAGACGTGGCTGGCGCGCAGGCGGTTACCAGTCACAGGTGCTCCGATTCTTTCTTCCGCTTCCCGTCAACTGCTTGCCCGGCATCGTCCACCTGACCGCCGGTTCCCCGCGATATTGTGTCCCCGATGCCGTGCGAACGACAACTCCTCCCAACCATGCGCCTTCGCCATAAGTTCGCCGAACGAATCGTCACCGCGCACACAAAAATACCCCTGATGCGTCCACGCCTTTTGAATGAACAAGTTTCGCTCCAATTTCGACCTCCGAAGCCAAAACCGCGCGCGCGTATAATCAAAAGATGCCGGAAGTGCGACACTCCGTCTGCGCGCTGGATTGTCCCGACACCTGCTCCCTGCTGATCAACGTGGAAGACGGCAGGGGCAGCCATTTGCGCGGCGATCCGGAGCATCCGGTAACGCGCGGGTTCCTGTGCGGCAAAGTGGCGCGGTACTTGGATCGCGAGTACTCCCCGGACCGGCTGCTGTATCCGCAGAAGCGCACCGGCGCGAAGGGCGAAGGCAACTTCCAGCGGATTTCCTGGGACGAAGCGCTGGATACCATCGCCGCCCGGTTGCAGCAGGTTTGCGGACGAATTCGGACCCGAGGCGATCTTGCCGTACAGCTACGCCGGCACCATGGGGCTGCTGAACGGCGGCGGCATGGACCGGCGCTTCTTCCATCGGCTGGGCGCGTCGCAGCTGGACCGCACCATCTGCTCGGCGGCGGGCGGCGCGGGGCTGATGGCCACGCTAGGGTTTCGCTATGGCACCGAGCCCGAGCAGTTCCGCCATTCCAAGCTGATCATCGCCTGGGGCGCGAACGTGCTCGGCACCAACGTGCATTTGTGGCCGTTCATCGTGGAGGCGCGGCGCAATGGCGCGCGCTTCTATGCCATCGATCCGGTTCGCAACCGCACCGGCAAGCTGGCCGACAAGCATTTCCCGATTTATCCCGGCAGCGATCTGGCGCTGGCGCTGGGCCTGATGCACGTGATCATCGGCGAAAAGCTGCACGACGCCGATTACGTAGCGAACTACACCAACGGCTTCGAGGCGTTTGCCGCGCTTGGCGCGCGAGTATCCGCCCGAGCGCGTGGAACACTCACCGGCATCGCGCGCGAAGACGTGGTTTCGCTCGCGCGCGAATACGCCACCACGCGGCCGGCGGCCATCCGGCTGAATTACGGCATCCAGCGCAGCGAACGCGGCGGATCGGCCACGCGGGCGATTGCGGCTCTGCCGGCGCTGATCGGATCGTGGCAGGAAGTGGGCGGCGGACTGCAGCTTTCCACCAGCCAGGCGTTTCAGCTCAACAAGACCGGGCTCGAAATGCCGGAATTGCAGCGCACATCGCCGCTCGGGCGCGACGCGCGCATCGTCAACATGGCCGAACTGGGCAAGGCGCTTACGCAATTGACGATCCGCCGGTGAAGGCGATGGTGGTGTACAACTCCAATCCGGCGGCCATCGCTCCGAATCAGAACCTGGTGCTCGCGGGCATGCGGCGCGAGGATCTGTTCACCGTCGTGCTGGAGCAGTTTCAAAACGACACCGCGGATCACGCCGATATCCTGCTGCCGTCCACCACGTTCCTGGAGCACACCGACCTGTATCTCGCCTACGGGCATTACCATTTGCAGCTCGCGCGGCCGGCGCTGCCCGCGCCAGGCGAAACGAAATCGAACGTGGAAGTGTTCCGGCTGCTGGCCGAGCGCATGGGTTTCGACGACCCTTGTTTCCGCGATTCAGAAGACGACATGATCCGAACGCTGCTCGATTCCGGGCATCCGTTCTTGCAGGGAATCACTCTGGAGCGGCTGGACCGCGAGCATTCCGTGCGATTGAACGTCGCCCCGGACGCCGAGCCGTTCTGCCTTTCGCGCACGGCGGATTCGGCACGGCATCCGGCAAATGCGAGTTTGGCGCCGAGACGCTCGATTATCAGCCGCCCATGGAATCGCGCTTGGGCTCGCCGGAATTGCGCGCGCGCTTCCCGCTGGAACTGATTTCCGCCAAGAGCCACGACAGCATGAACTCCACCTTCGGCAATGAACGCTCGGCGCGAAGCACAGACCTCCGCCTTGTTCCTCCACCACGATGACGCGCGCGCGCGCGGAATCGGCCAGGGCGACCGGGTGCGCGTCTTCAACCAGCGCGGAAGCTGCACGCTGGTTGCGAGCGTGAACGGCGCGGTCCGTCCAGGCGTGGTGCTGGCGCCATCGGTGCGCTGGAACAAACTTTCGCCCGGCCATCGCAACATCAATGCGCTCACTTCCGATCGGCTCACCGATATCGGCGGCGGCCCCACGTTCTACAGTTGCCTGGTGGATGTCGAGAAGTGTGGGGACTGACCGCCCGCTGACCTAACATACTTAGCAAAATCATGCGAACACTCTCGTTGACCTTGATCCTCATCCCTCTGCTTTTGGCAGGTTCCGGCTGCAAGCGCCGCCACAGCAGCTCCGGTCAGGCCCAGTTGCTTGCCAGCACCATCTACGCGGGCGATCCGAATGTCACCAGCCATTTCGCAAAAGGCTTCTACGACGTGGAAGAGGGCGCCTGGCGCTGGACCAACAAGGAATTCGCCGTGGATCTTTCGCCGCCGCTGCACTCCGATCAGAAGGGCGCACAATTAATGATGAAGCTGGCGGTTCCAGACGCGGTGATCCAGCAACTGACTTCGGTGCAGTTGTCGGCCTCCATCCAGGGTTCAAGCTGGAACCGCAGACTTACACCAAGGCGGGCCAGTACACCTACACGCGCGACGTTCCCGCCGACAAGCTGCAAAGCGATGTAGTGCGCATCGATTTCGCCGTCGATCACACGCTGCCGCCTACCCAGACCGACGTGCGGCAATTGGGGATCATCGTAAGCGAGGTCGGCCTCGTCGCCAAATAGAGACAACTATGAACTATTACGAGCAGCATCACGACAGTTATCTGGAAGGTCTGAAAACCTTCCTGCGCATCCCGAGCATCAGCACTTTGTCGGAGCATAAGCCGGACATCCAGCGGGCGGCCGAATTCGTGCGCGGCGAGTTGGAGCGCGCCGGATTGCAGCAGGCGCAGTTGATCGAAGGCCAAGGCAATCCGCTGGTCTACGCCGAATGGCTGGGCGCGCCGGGCAAGCCCACGGTGCTGCTCTACGGGCATTACGATGTGCAGCCGCCCGATCCGCTGGACGAATGGAAGTCGCCGCCGTTTGAGCCCGACATTCGCAACGACAATATCTACGCGCGCGGATCGGCCGACGACAAAGGGCCAGACCTACATCCTGATCAAGGCCGTGGAGGGCCTGCTGAAGCAGCACGGGCGCCTGCCGGTGAACGTGAAGTTTTTGATCGAGGGCGAAGAAGAAGTGGGCGGCGAGCACATCGAATCCTACGTGGCGAGCAAGCCCGCGCGCCTCAAATGCGACGCCGCGGTGATTTGCGATACCGAAATGTTCGCGCCGGAGCTGCCGACCATTTGCGTCGGCCTGCGCGGCATCATCTACGGCGAGCTGGTGGTGGAAGGCGCGAATCACGATCTGCATTCGGGCGTATATGGCGGCGCCGCGCCCAATCCGCTGCAGGCGATCGCCGAGATTTTGTCGGCGCTGAAGGATCGCGAAGGGCACATTCGCGATTCCCGGATTTTACGATCGCGTGGTGCCGCCGAGCGCCAAGGAGCGGGAGGCGTGGGCGCGGCTTCCGTTCGACGAGCGTGAATACAAAGAAAAGGAAGTCGGCGTCGAAGGAACTGGTGGGCGAGCCGGAAATTCCGCTGTTCGAGCGCTTGTGGGCGCGGCCGACGCTCGAAGTGCACGGCATTCGCGGCGGGTTCATCGGCGAAGGCGCGAAGACCGTGATTCCCGCGCGCGGCGCTGGCGAAAATCAGCCTGCGGCTGGTGGCCGATCAGAAGCCGGACGAAGCCACCGCGCAGTTGAAAAAGGCCGTCGCGGCGGCGTGTCCCAAAGGCGTGACGGCCGAGTACAAGCCGATCCATAACGCGCCGCCGTCGCTGGTGAATCCCGACAATCCATTCATCCACGCCGCCGCCGAAGCGATGAAGCAGGTGTTCGGCCAGGAGACCGTGTACATTCGTTCGGGCGGATCCATTCCGATTGTCGCGGCGTTTGAAGAGAACCTGGGGATTCCGAGCGTCATGATGGGCTTCGGCCTGCCGGACGACAATCTGCACGCGCCCAACGAAAAGCTGCACCTGCCGAATTTCTTCCGGGGCATCGAAGCAGTGGCGCGGTATCTCGAAATCCTAGGCGCCTGATTCGCCCCGATTGTTGTTCGCGATTCCGGCCGTACTGTCCGCTGCGTTTCTGGCAATCGCGGCTCATCTCGGCGCCTTCAGCATTCCGTTGGCGGCCTTGATTTTGGCCTATACGTTTGCGCCGATGGCGGTCGCCGTATCTGCGCGCGCAAACACTCCGCCGCCCACCTGGCTCGATTTCCTCGTGATCGCGCTGCTGTGGTTCCCGCTGGAATTTTCGGTCGGCCACCAATTCATCCCCAAGCGTGCTCAGAGCACGCTGCATCTGGCCGCCTACGGCGTTTCGATCGCCCTTGGTCTCTCGATATTTCTCTGGTTCCGGCGGCTCAAGGGAATGAAAATCAACTTGCCGCGATCGGGCCGCGACCTCGTCAACTTGCTGCTCGGCTTCGCGGCTTGCGCGCCGATTCTGATCCCGCTCGGACGCGCCATCGGCTTTCTTCCGCCATTTCATTTTCCGGCGAACCGATCGGCCACGCGCATCGGATCGCAATATCTGATCATCCTGGCCGCAACCGCGCTGCCCGAAGAGATCCTCTTCCGCGCGCCTGATCCAAAACTGTATCATGCAGAAATTCGGAACCAACACCTCAACGCTACTGGTCTCCGCGTTCATCTTCGGATGCGCGCATCTGGACAACGGCCCTGGACCGCTGCCCAACTGGCGCTACATGATTCTCGCGACCATCGCGGGCATCGCGTATGGCAAGGTCTTCGAAAAAAGCTCCAGCATCTTCGCGTCAGCGGGATTGCATGCGCTGGTCGACACCATCAAGCATGTTTGCTTTTGAGCGCCGCCATCAAAGTCTGCAAGATATGCGGCAACCCCCGGATCGCCCTCGCGCGGCGCCCACGGAGCAAAGTCCTTGTCGTTCGCGGCCGAGTACGGGCCGGGCTTCACTTCGTAACAGATCGCGTGCTCCGAAACGGGCGTTAGCGTGTGCCATACGCCGGGCGTCATGTCGATCCCGATTGGATCGCGGCCGACCACTTCGGTCCGCACCACGCGGCCCGTGTCATCGAAGATGAAGAACGCCACTTCGCCCTCCAGCACCACGAACGACTCGGCCTTGGGCGGATCCAGATGGCGATGAGGAGCGACGTATGTTCCCTTCACCATCACGTTCAGGAAGCGATGCGGATTGTCTTCCATCGACGCGTGAAAGTTGTGATTGATGCGCAGCCTCGGCGAGCGGCGCGCACGCTCGATCAGATCGTCGAAACAATGCCCGATTCAATGTTTGAACGCGCAGTCTCCTGCATCATTTCACACCCCGATATCTTCGTTCCACAGCGCCGGGTTCGCCCGGATGAAGTCGCGTCATCATCTGAATGCATTCCTCATCCTGCACCACCTCCACCTGAATGCCCTGGCTGCGCATGTAATCCTCCGCGCCGAGAAACGTCCTGTTCTCGCCCACCACCACGCGCGGGATCTTGTACAGCACGATCGCGCCGCTGCACATCGGACAGGGCGAAAGCGTCGAATAGATGGTGCTGTTGCGGTAAATCTTCGCCGGCAAGCCGTCCGGCATTGCGCAGGCAGTTCATCTCGCCGTGATCGATCGCGCTGCCGGATTGCACGCGGCAGTTGTGGCCTCGCCCGATGATCTGGCCCTCGTGAACCAGCACCGAACCGATCGGAATGCCGCCTTCCGACAAGACTTTTCCGCGCCTGTTCTATCGCCGCGCGCAAGTAAGCATCCGCTGTCGCCATTCCAGAAAAGCCCGCCCGAAAAAGGATAACATTAGGAATGCCCGCCTCCGCAGTCGAGCCCAAGCTTCATACCTCCGGCCTGATCCGGCTCACGCGTCCGCAAATGTTTGCGACCATGACCGGGCTGATGCTGGCGGTTTTGCTGGCCGCGCTCGATCAGACCATTGTCGGCACCGCCGAACCGCGCATCATCGCGCAGCTCTCCGGATTCAACCGCTATCCCTGGGTTTCCACCACCTACCTGCTCACGTCCACGCTGGCGGTCCCCATCTTCGCCAAGCTATCCGACATGTACGGCCGAAAATGGTTTTTCCTGGGCGGAGCCACCATGTTCGTGTTTACGTCCGCGCTGTGCGGGGCTGCCGGGACCCTGACGTTTCTGCCCATCGACGGCATGAACCAGCTCATCGTTTTCCGCGGATTGCAAGGCATTGGCGCGGGAATGATGATGGGCCTGGCGTTCACCATCATCGGCGACGTGTTTTCGCCGGCCGAACGCGGCAAGTACACCAGGCTTCTTCGCGGCTGCCTGGGGGCTGGCGTCCATCTTCGGACCAACGCTCGGCGGCTGGCTCACCGATCACGTCTCGTGGCGCGCGGCCTTCTACGTGAACATGCCGGTGGGCCTGGTCGCGATCGCCACCATCTATTTCTACTTTCCCGAGCTGCATCCCGAGGGCGTCCAGCGGCGCATGGATTGGGCCGGATTGGTCTCACTCATCCTGTGCATCGTGCCCCTGCTTCTCGCGCTCACTTGGGTGACCGACTACGGCTGGAGTTCCACGCGCGTGGAATCGCTGCTGGCGTTCTCCGTCGTGATGCTGGCGGCGTTCTTGCGAGCCGAAGAGCAGGGCCATTGAGCCGCTGATCCCGCTGTCTCTGTTTCGCAATCCGATCATCAGCTTATGTTCGGTGGCCGTGTTCGTGCTCGGCATGGGAATGTTCGGCGTCATTATTTATCTGCCGCTGTTCATGCAGGGCGTGATGGGCGTTTCGGCTACGCAATCGGGCAATCTGCTCACGCCGCTGATGATGGGCGCGGTGGTTGGCAGCATCGTCACCGGCCAGCTCAATCTGCGCTTGGGGAGTTACAAGCTCGCGGCAGTGTCGGGATCCATCCTGGTTGCCGCCGGCATGATTCTCTTCGCCCGCATGGGCGCCGCCACGCAGCGCGCGGACGTGATTCTCGCCATGATCATCGCCGGCACCGGCATGGGCCTGCTGCAACCGGTCTACACCGTCGCCGTCCAGAACGTGGCGCCGAGCAAACAGATGGGCGCGGCCACCGCCTCCACGGCGTTCTTTCGCTCCATCGGCAGCACCATGGGCGTGGCCATCTTCGGCAGCGTACTGCTCACCAATTATCATCGCGACTTGACGGCCGGCATTCCGTCCGATACTTCGCCCGCGGCGCTGAAATTGTTTTCCAATCCGCTCCTGCTCGGCCCAGATGCGCCCGAAACTGGACGCCACGTTTCGGCGGATCGGAAAGCGGCCGCCACCTTTTGCAAATGCTGCTGGCGAACGTGCGAACGGGACTGCTGAATGGTCTGCAGCGCATCTTCTTCGTCAGCGCGGTTCTTATGACGCTCGCGATTATTTTGCACATCGTTCTGCGTGACGTGCCGCTGCGCCGCCATCACGTGCCTGAGCCGGAAATTCCGGTGGGCTAGGCATCTTCATTCAGAAAGGAATCATATGCAGCAAGTCGCTTTAGGCTCGCTCGGCTTGAAAGTTTCGCGCATGGGGTTGGGATGCATGGGAATGTCGGAGTTTTATGGCGCCACCGACGACACCGAGTCCATCGCAACCATTCACCTGGCGCTCGATCACGGGATGAATTTCCTCGATACCGCCGACATGTACGGCCCCTTCAAGAATGAGGTGCTGGTCGGCAAAGCGATTCAAGGCCGGCGCAACGAAGTGGTGCTCGCCACCAAGTTCGGCAATCAACGGTCGCCCGATGGAAAATTCCTGGGAGTGAACGGCAGCCCGGAATACGTTCGCGCGTGCTGTGAAGCTTCGCTCCAGCGCCTGAACGTGGAAGTGATCGATCTTTACTACCAGCATCGCGTGGACCCGAAGACCCCGATTGAAGACACCGTTGGCGCGATGGCGGATCTGGTGAAGCAAGGGAAAGTACGCTACCTCGGCCTGTCCGAAGCCGCGCTCCGGCACCATTCGGCGCGCTCATCGCGTGCATCCGATCAGTGCGCTCCAGACCGAGTATTCGCTTTGGACGCGCGATCCGGAAGACGATATCCTGGCAACGGTTCGCGAGCTTGGCATCGGATTCGTCGCGTACAGCCCGCTCGGCCGCGGTTTTCTCACGGGCGAATTCAAACGGCCCGAAGACATTCCGGAGAATGATTTTCGCCGCTTCAACCCGCGCTTCCAGGGCGACAATTTCAACAAGAATCTCGATCTGGTGCGGCACATCGAAGCGCTCGCGAAGGCGAAGGGCGCCACGCCCGCACAGATCGCGCTCGCCTGGGTGCTGGCGCAGGGCGAAGACATCGTGCCTATTTTCGGGACCAAGAAGCGGTCTCGCCTGGAAGAGAATCTAAAGGCGCTCGATATCATGCTCACACCCGTAGAGCTCCGGGAGATCGATCGCGTGCTTCCCAAAGGCAGCACGGCCGGTTTGCGCTATCCTGCACAGCACATGAGCGCGGTGAACATTTAATATGCCAATTCAGCAAGCAACCCAGTCCGGCGTGATCTCGACGCCCGCGATTCGCCTGCGGCGCAATCAGGAACGCGGCTTTGAGGATTTTGGCTGGACGGACAATTACATGACGTTCTCCTTCGCCGGCTACCGCGATCCGGTGTGGAACAATTTCGGACCGCTTGCGTGTGATGATCGAGAATCACATTCAGCCGCGCTCGGGTTTTCCCAGGCATCCGCATCGTGACGCCGAGATCGTCACCTATGTCGCGGCCGGAACGCTGACCCATCGCGACAACATGGGGCATCAGGCGGCGATCACGGCGGGCGAGATGCAGCACATCAGCGCGGGAGCCGCGGCATCGTTCACTCGGAAGAAAATGTGGACGGCGTGATCGAGCATAATTACCAGATGTGGCTGATTCCGGACCAGCCTGGAACAGCGGCCGCGTATCATCAACTCAAATTCACGCCCGAGGAGCGCCAGGGCCGCTTTCGACTCTATGTCTCGCGCGACGGCGAAGACGGGAGCATGCCCATCAATACGGACGCGCGGATTTACGCGGGCATTGTTCGCCGCCGGCGATTCCGTTCGGCATTCGCTTGAATCCGGTTGGGGTGCATGGATCCAAATGGTGCGCGGCGACCTCCGCATAACCGCCCCCGGGCTTGATCAGCTTGATCTGCATCCCGGTGACGGCGTCGGGATCACGAACGCGCGCGAACTCGAGCATCCAATTCGATACCGAGAGCGAAGTGCTGCTCTTCGACGTTCGCATGGACGCGCCGCTGCTCTGGCGCTGACCGCCATGCGAACCATTCGTCGTGTTGCGGTCCTCGGCGCGGGCACCATGGGTTCGCGCATCGCCGCCCATTTCGCCAACGCGGGCATTCCTGCGCTGCTGCTGGATGTTCCCGGGCAGCCGAATCGCAACGCGCCCGCGCTGCAAGGCATTCAGAACGCCCTGAAGCAGCGCCCCGGCGGATTCTTCACCGACGAAAAAGCCGCGCTGGTCCAAGCCGGCAATTTCGACGACGATCTCGACAAGCTCGTCGGAGTGCGACTGGATCATCGAAGCCATCGTCGAGAATCTGGAGGCCAAGCGCGCGCTGTGGCAGCAAAGTGGATGCGGTGCGCAAGCCGGGCGCCATCCTCTCCACCAACACCAGCGGCATTCCGCTCGCCAAGATCGCCGAAGGCTTCTCGCCCGAGCTTCCGCCGCCATTTCCTGGGCACGCATTTCTTCAATCCGCCGCGCTATCTGCACCTGATGGAGCTGATCCCGGGGCCGGAAACCGATCCCGCGATCCTCGCCGATGTCGAACAATTCGCCGACCGCCGCCTCGGCAAAGGCGTGGTGCGCAGCAAGGACACGCCCAACTTCATCGCCAACCGCATCGGCAGCTTTTCTCGGCGGCACCATCGGCAAGACCATGGTCGAAGACGATTTCACCATCGAAGAAGTGGACGCGCTCACCGGCTCGCTGATCGGCCTGCCGAACAGCGCCAGCTTCCGCCTGCTCGATCTGGTGGGCCTGGATGTCTGGGCCTTCGTCGGAACAAATCTGTACGAGCTCGTTCCCGACGATCCGTGGCGCGACCGCTTCCTGCCGCTCGATTTCGAGAAGAAGATGATCGAGCAGAAATGGCTGGGCGACAAGACCGGCCAGGGCTTCTACAAGACGCGTCGGCAAGAGCGACCGCGAGATCCAGGCGCTCGATTGGAAGACGCTGGAATATCATGCCGCTCGCAGAAGCCGCGCTTCCCGTCGGTGGAAGCCGCGCGCAACATCGAAGACCTGGGCGAGCGCGTGCGCACGCTGCTGCGCTCCGACGATCGCGCCGGGCGGTTCCTGTGGAAGGTCTTGAGCGATCTGTTCCTCTATTGCGCCGCGATGATTCCCGAGATTTCGGACCGCATCGTGGAGATCGATCGCGCCATGCGCTGGGGCTACGGGCACAAGCTGGGGCCGTTCGAGCTGTGGGACGCGCTCGGTTTCCTGGAAGTGGTCTCGCGCCTGGAAATGGAGCGCCGCGCGCTGCCCGCGCAACATCAAGAGATGCGCTCTCGCGCGGCGCCATCGCGCTGTATCGGCCGCCCGAGCGCGCGCCGCCCGGTCACCGAATATTTCGATTTCCGCTCCAACGGCTACCAGCCGATCGAGCCGCGCCCCGGCATCTTGACGCTTGCGCGACCTCAAGCGCACGCACGGCGTGGTGTTCGAAGAACGCCGGCGCGTCGCTGATCGACCTGGGCGACGGCGTGCTGTGCGTCGAGTTTCACAGCAAGATGAACACGCTGGGCGAAGACAACATCGCGATGATGCACGCCGGCCTGGAAGAGACCAAGCGCAATTTCGAGGCCATGATCATCGCCAACGAAGGCGAGAACTTCAGCGCCGGCGCCAACCTGATGCTGGTGCTGCTGGCCGCGCAGGAAGGCGAATGGGACGAGCTGAATCTCGCCGTGCAGCGCTTCCAGCAGATGAACATGGCGCTGAAGTACGCGGCCAAGCCGGTGGTCGCGGCGCCGTTCTGCGCGTCGCTCGGGCGGCGGCTGCGAACTGGTGCTGCATTGCACGCGCGCGCAGGCGTCGGCGGAAACGTACATGGGATTGGTGGAAGTCGGGCGTCGGCCTGATTCCCGCGCGGCGGCGGCTGCAAGGAACTGCTGCGCGGCTGAACGACCCGCGGCGCATCTTCGAGCTGATCGGCTATGCGAAAGTTTCGACCAGCGCCGAGGACGCGCGCAAGCTTGGGCTGCTCCATCGCGCCGATCCCATCTCGATGAATCCCGAGCGGCTGATCGGCGACGCCAAAGCGCTGGCGCTGTCGCTGGTTCCCAACTACTCGCCCGGCGCTCCGCGCACCGATATCGAGGTGGCGGGCGAAAGCGCGTATCGCGCTGATGAAGCTGGGCGCCTGGTCGGCGCGCCAGGGCCATTATCATCAGCGATCACGATCTGGTCATCGCCGAGAAGCTGGCGCACATCCTGAGCGGCGGCCGGCTGACCGGCGCGCAGAACGTTTCCGAACAGTATCTGCTCGATCTGGAGCGCGAAGCTTTCCTGAGCCTGTGCGGCAATCCGAAAACGCAGGAGCGCATGCAGTACATGCTGAAGACGGGCAAGCCGCTCCGGAACTGACCGAACACTTATGGAAGCCGTGATTGTCGATTGTCTGCGAACGCCGGTCGGCAAAGCGCCGCGCGGCAGCTTGCGCAACACGCGGCCGGACGATCTGGCCGCCACCGTCATCCGCCGCTTGCTGGAGAAATATCCGGCCATCGCGCCCGACGAAATCGACGACGTGATCCTCGGCTGCGCCATGCCCGAAGCCGAATCCGGCATGAACATGGCGCGCATCGCCGCGCTGCGCGCGGGCCTGCCCGATTCGGTGCCGGGCGTCACCATCAATCGCTTCTGCTCCTCCGGACTGCAGGCGATCGCCATGGCGGCCGACCGCATCCGCTCGGGCGGCGCGGACATCATCATCGCGGGCGGCGCCGAATCGATGAGCATGATTCCGATGGCCGGGCAACAAATTCGCGCCGAATCCGTGGATGGTGGATCATCATCCCGCAGATCTACATGGGCATGGGGCTCACCGCCGAAGCAGGTGCAGCAGCAAGTACGGCATCACCCGCGAGGATGCCGATCAGTTCGCCTATCGCAGCCATCAGAACGCGCTGCGCGCGCAGGCGGAAGGCAAGTTCGACGACGAGATCGTGCCGGTGGAGGTCGAAACCACGGTGCTCGACAACGGCAAGCCGCAGCATCAATCGGCGATGTTCACCAAGGACGAAGGCCCGCGCGCCGATACATCGCTCGAAGCGCTGGCGAAGCTGAAGCCGGTGTTTCAATGCCGACGGCACGGTCACGGCCGGCAATTCCTCGCAGACCAGCGACGGCGCGGCGGCGGCGATCGTCATGTCGGACAAGAAAGCGCGCGAAGCTCGGGCTGAAGCCGATGGCGCGCTTCGTCAGCTTCGCGGTCGGCGGGCGTGCCGCCGGAGATCATGGGCATCGGCCCGGTGGTGGCGATTCCGAAGGCGCTGGCGCTGGCCGGGCTTGAAGCTCGAAGACATCGGCGTGATCGAATTGAACGAAGCGTTCGCGGTGCAGGCGCTGGCCGTGATCCGCAAGGCCGGCCTCGATCTGGATCGCGTCAACGTCAACGGCGGCGCCATCGCGCTGGGCCATCCGCTGGGCTGCACGGGCGCGAAGCTGACCGCCACCATCCTGCGCGAAATGGAGCGCCGCGACGCGCGCTACGGCATGGTCACCATGTGCGTCGGCGGCGGCCAGGGCGCGGCCGGCATTTTCGAAAATCTGATAAGGAATAATTCCGATGGCATCCTCGACAATCTCTCCCACCAAGCATAAGGGCGGCTCGTTCCTCATCGAGCCCGCCGCGCCCGAGCAACTCTTCTCGCCCGAAGATTTCACCGAAGAACACCGCGCCATCGCCCGCACCACCGAAGAATTCTGGACCAAGGAAGTCGCGCCCGAATGTCGACGCGATCCAGCATCAGGAGCCCGGCGTCGCGGTCGCGGTGCTGCGCAAAGCCGGCGAACTCGGCCTTGACCGCCGTGCTCATTCCGGAAAAATACGGCGGCATGGAGATGGATCTGACCTCCGCGATGGTGGTGGCCGAGGGCATCGCCAACGATGGCTCCTACGCGGCCTGGCACGGCGCGCACAGCGGCATCGGCACGCTGCCGCTGCTGCTCTTCGGCACCGAAGAGCAGAAGCAGCAGCTATCTTCCCGAAGCTGGCCAACGCGGAAATGGTCGCCGCCTACTGCCTGAGCGAACCGCAGGCCGGATCCGATGCGCTGGCCGCCCGCACCCGCGCCGATCTTGAGCCCGGACGGCAAGCACTACATCCTCAACGGCCAGAAGATGTGGATCACCAACGGCGGCGCGGCCGATCTCTTCACCGTCTTCGCCAAGGTCGGCGGCGAGAAGTTCACGGCGTTCCTGGTCGAGCGCAACCTTCCCCGGCGTCTCGCTCGGGCGCCGAAGAAAAGAAGATGGGCATCAAGGGCAGCTCCACCACCGCCATCTATCTTCGACAACGTGCCAGGTGCCGGTGGAAAACGTGCTGGGCGAGATCGGCCGCGGCCACATCATCGCGTTCAACATCCTGAACATCGGCCGGCTGAAGCTGGGCGCGTTCGCCGTGCGGCGGCGCCAAGGACGTGCTGCGCGTTTCGCTCAAGTACGCCAAGGAACGCAAGGCGTTCGGCAAATCCATCGCCGAGTTCGGCATGATCCAGCACAAGCTGGCCGAAATGGCGATCCGCATTTTCGCCACCGAATCGATGACCTATCGCGTGGTCGGGCTGATCGAGGCGCAGCTCGAGGGCTTCTCGTGGGACCAGCCCGATGCCGCACACGCGATGCTGAAGGCCGTGGAGGAGTTCGCCGCCGAATGCTCCTATCATCAAGGTCTTCGCGTCGGAGATGCTCGATTACGTGGTCGATGAAGGCGTGCAGATTCACGGCGGCTACGGCTATCATCAGGACTACGTCGGTGGAGCGCGCCTATCGCGATTCGCGCATCAACCGCATCTTCGAAGGCACCAACGAAATCAACCGGCTGCTGGCCACCGGCATGCTGCTGAAGCGCGCGCAGCGCGGCCAGTTGCCGCTGGTGGAAGCGGTGAAGAAGCTGCAGGCCGAGATTCTGGCGGGTCCGGCGCTCGCGGCCGGAGGTAGCGAAGACGCGCGCCTGGTGGAAAATGCGAAGAAAATCGCGCTGTTCGCGCTTGGCATCGCATATCAGAAGTTCGGCGCGGCGCTCGAGGAGCAGCAGGAAGTGCTGGCCGCCATCACCGACATCGCGATGAATGCGTTTGCGATGGAATCGGTTCACCTGCGCACTCAGAAGCTGGCGAAGCTCGGCAAAGGTGAAATAGCCGCCGATGTTTGCGCGGTATTTCTGCGGGAGGCCATGGAAACTGTCGAAAGCGCCGCGCGCAACGTGCTGGCCGGCTCTTCTGAAGGGCGACACGCTTGCGCACGAACCTGGCGGTGCTGAAGCGCTTCACCAAATTCGAGCCGGTAAATGCGATTGCAGCGCGCCGCCGAATCGCCGAGCGTCTTCTCTCTGCCGGCCGCTACCTCGTTTAGGTGAAACTGATCATCACCGTCGGACTGCCCGGTTCCGGCAAATCGACCTATCTTGCACGCTTGGGCGTGAACGCCATCTCGTCGGATGAAGTTCGGCGGCTCATCGCCGACGATCCGCACGATCAAAGCATGAACGCCCGTATTTTCTCAGTCATCCGTTATCTGATTCGACAGCGCATCGCCGCTGAACGAGCCGTGACTTACGTTGATGCGACTCATCTCACCCCGTGGGAGCGAAAACCCTATGTGAAGATTGCGCAACGGTATGGTTGTACATTAGAAGCGCTGTTCTTCGACGTCCCCATCGAGATTTGCCTGGCCCGCAATCAAGCTCGCGAGCGCGTGGTTCCCCAAGCGGCCATTCGCAAAATGGCGCAACAGATGATTCCGCCGTCCCAAGAGGAAGGCTTCGCGGAGATCACGCGGATTATTGCTTGACCGCGGGCTCTCCACCAGCTCGACGCGCATGGCTCGCGATCGGTGATTACCACGCCGCCCTTCTTCGGACGCGCGAGCGTTTCATGGTTGGCCACGTTGAAGGCGAAGTGATTGATCACGCGGCGCTGATTGGATGCGGGCCGGCTGCATGCGAACGCGTGATATAAGACTCGATCGCTGCTGCGGTCGGCCGAGTTGGAATGCAAATGATGGAAAGTGGACCGTCTGGGCTGCGGCGTACCGCAGAAACGCCAAGCCCGCGCTGCATCCCAGCTTCTTATCCGCGCCGCGGTGGACGCAGCGCCGCCAAAGCCATCCGCTCTTCGCCGTGCGGATCGTTCACTACCTTGCACTGGTTATCGAAGACCATGGTGGCGCGCTGATCGGTGTTGAAAGCCGGCCAGTTCGGCAAGCCCTTATGATTCGGATTGCCGGTGCGCGCGAACGCGGCCCAGGCGCCGCTCATCTTGTCCTGGAGCGGATAGCGGTCGGCGCCCGAGCCGGTCATCGATTTGGCCTCATCGACGTTGTCGAGCACGAAAGGAATTTCGAGCGTATGGAACGCCTTCAGCTTTCCGTCGTGCACCGGCGATTTCCAGGTGAAGTAGTACATGTACACGGGCGCGGGCTGCTCCGACTTGCGCTCGGCCTCGGTGATCACCTGCGAGCGGAAACCATCCGACGCGATGATCTGGGAAAGATCGATGTCGGTGGCCTTCGGCCGGCCCTTGCGATAAACCGCGATCAGCTTGTCCACCTCCGCGTCGCCGGCGCGCGTAGGCCTGCTTCACGGCGGTGTGCAATTCCGCATCGTCGATCGGATCCAGATGTGGTGTTCGGGAAGAAATTCACTTCGAATTCCGTGGAGCCGATCAGAAGAGGAACGTCGGAAGAAAGAGCGGGGGCGGTGGGATCGAACGGACCACTCGGCAGCGTCTTGCCATCCAGCACCGGCGCGAGCCGCAGCCCGCGCGTGGAGAGCGTGGCCGACACCAGTTGATCCATCGGGACGCTTTGCAGCTCCTCGGCGGTCTTCACGCCCAGCTTCTCCATCAGCATGTGGGCGGTTTTCGTGGCGTCCTCGGTGGAGACGCCTTTCAGATTCGCGCCGCTCTGCATGATGGCGCGATGGAACAGGCCCTTGGCCGCGGGCATCGCCATCAGCGTGCTCACCTTGCCGCGCGCCGCCCGACTGGCCGAAAATCGTCACGTTGTTCGGATCGCCGCCGAAATTGGCGATGTTGTCGCGCACCCATTCGAGCGCCGCCACCGCGTCCAGGATTCCGCAGTTGCTCGCGTTTTTGAACTTCTCGCCGCCGATGTCGGCCAGATAAAGAAAGCCGAACGAATTGAGGCGATGATTGATGGTCACCACCGACGACGTCGTGCTTGCGCGCCATGTTGGCGCCGTCGTACATGCTGTAGCTGCCGTTGCCGCTGGTGAATCCGCCGCCATGCAGCCACAACATCACGGGCCGCTTGCGAGAATCCAGAGCGTTGGTCCAGACGTTCAGATGCAGGCAGTCCTCGCTGATGGACGGTTTGGGGATGGTCGCGGCCACTTCTGGAATCTCGGTGTGAGGACCCTGCGGCGCTTCCGGCCCCCACTCGATGGTCTCCTTGATGCCGGTCCAGGCTTCCGGCTTCACGGGCGGCATGAATCGGTTCGCGCCGCCGGTGGGAGCGCCGTAGGGAACGCCGCGGAACGCGTTCACCTTGTTTTCTTGCACCACGCCGCGAATTTTGCCCGAGGTGGTGTTTGCCACCGGTCCTTGCGCGGAGCTGTCCTTGGCGCCCGCGGCCATCGCGTTATGGAACGCGCCGCCCAGAATGCTGCCCGCGCCGAGCGCCGCCCCACTCACAAAAGATCGCCGATTCATTTTGGTCTTCATGGTTTCTCCTGTAAACGCGGCGTGGAGCCCGAGCTGTCCGCTTTGAGCCGCCGACGTATCAGCCGGGGACCATTTTACACCCTGCGATGTCGCGCCGGGTCGGACGCCGCAAGGCCGATCCTCGATTTCAACACCACCTGGCCATGGCCGGTCTTGAGGTCGGCGCCCGCTAGCTGCAAGGCCTGCGCCATCAGCCGGCGGATGTAAGGATCGTCCAGAATGGCTGCGCGCTGGTCCACGCGGATGGAGCGGACCTGGCTGCCGGCGCCTTCCAGGCGGCCCTCCGGGTCATCGAGCGCCACGCCTTCGAGGAAGAAGAACCGGACCCAGCGTGGGTAGAGAACCAGCGAAAATACCGCCGAACCGCGCTCCGCCGCGGCAAAGCCGATAGGCAGCGACTGCCGGCGCTCGTACACCAGTTGCCGCGCGCCCGGGAACTGCGCGCGCAGTTTCTTCAGGCCCGCTCGTGCCGCAGCCGCGACTTCGGGCGAATACCGGCCAATCGCCTTGTCGAGATACGCTTCTTCTCCAGCCACGGGCAATCTGGCACATCATACTAAACCCTGTTGGGGGCCGGTGAATTAGGGCTCCAGCTCTTATGTGATGCCGGCGCGGCTGAAGCGCGCCAGGGATCGCGCCAAGGAGGCCGAGACGGAAGCCAGCGACATATTCAGAACCTCCGCGATTTCACGATAGCGCAGCCCCTCGGCTCGCAACGCCAGGCACCAGCGGTCCTGCTCGGGCAGCGCGCGCAGCACCGCTTGCAGGCGCTGCTGTCGCTGGCTGGTAAGAAGCTGTTCTTCGGGATTCTCGGCCGGATCGGGCCAGGCGGCGACCAGAGCCTCCTCCGAAACCGAGAGATGAGCCGCATCCCGCGCACTGGCCATCCGGCGTTTCAAGCCTAAATTGTGAGCCACGCGGAAAACCCATCCGCGCAGGTTTTGCCGCGGTCTTCCGCGCCGCAGGTGCAGGTAGAGAGCCAGGAACACCTCTTGAATCACTTCCTCGCCGTCTTGCGGTGGAAGACCGAGGCCCAGCAGGTATCGCAACAACCGGCCGCGCAACTCATCAAAAAGCTGGATGACCTGCTGCTCATCGGCGGTGGAAGCGGGCGCGCGCCCGGACTTTGCGTCCGCCGCAAGCTCCCACCGCGCCACTGAGTCTGGTTCCGGCACCTGTAAATGAACTCTCAGTTCTATATTCTCCAATCGGCCACCTGGTTCGCACTATTTTGTGAGCCGCGGCCGCACAGGGAACGCTTCTCAAAAACGCTGGAAGTACGTCGATAAGGGAAGATGAGGTACCGACCTCATTGAGGTGAACTGTGGGTCCCGAAAGCGGCATCGAGCGTGCCGGACTAGTTACGGCCGTCGAGCAGGCCGCCGATGCCGTCGTCATCACCGATACGAGCGGCATAATTCAATACGTGAATCCCGCGTTTACGGTGCTGACCGGATATGCCCGCGAGGAAACATTGGGGCAGCATAGCCGCATGCTCAAATCGGGACGCCAGCCGGCGGCGGTTTACACGGAGCTCTGGAGCACTATCCTGGCGGGCCACGTTTGGCACGGCGAAGTAATCAACCGCCGCAAGGACGGAACGTTTTATCAGGAAGAGATGCAGATCACGCCCGTGCAGAGCGCGAACGGGGAAACCGTCAGCTTCATCGCGATCAAGCGCGATGTAACCGAACGGCGTGCAGCCGAAGAAGCCCAAAAGTTTTTGGCTGCGATTGTAGAAGGCTCGGCGGAGGCGATTATCAGTTTTACGCCGGAGGGAATCATCCGTACCTGGAACCGTGGGGCCGAAACACTGTTTGGACGGTCCGCCGCAGAGGCGATTGGGACGTACATGTCCACGCTGGTACCGGCCGGGCGGCTGCCGAAATTGGAGCGCCTGACCGGGCAGGTTTTGCAAGGCCATTCCATCTCGCAATCCGAGGGGTTATGCCTTCATAAGGACGGCCGTGCGGTTCCCATATCGATTACCGCCTGTCCGATCCGGAACTCCAGCGGGCTGGTGTCGGCCGTCTCCGTCATTCTGCGCGACATTTCCGAGCACCAGCAGGCGGAAGAAGCTCGCGCGCTGCTGGCGTCGATCGTAGAATCTTCCGACGAAGCCATCTATGGCGTGAAGCTGGACGGCAGGATTGTGAGTTGGAACCGGGGCGCCGAACTGCTGTTCGGTTATGCCAGTCAGGAAATGATCGGACAGAAGGCCGCCCTGCTCAACACGCCCGGCCGTTACGATGAACTCCGCCGCTGCCTGGCGGCCGTCCGGAAGGGATCCGTCATCCAACCCTTCGAGGCGGTGCTTCGAAAGAAGGACGGACACGGGATGGAGGTCTCTCTCGCCATCTCCGCGATTCGGAATCATGCGGGCGAGGTGGCTGGCGCTTCCATCATTGCCCGCGACATCGGCAGCCGCGTGCGAGCCGAGAGAAAACTAAGGCAAAACGAAGAGCTGTTTCGCGGAGTCTTTGCGCAGGCGCCGGTTGGCGTGTGCGTGGCCGCGCCGGATGGGGCCTACCTGCAGGTGAACGCGGCGTTTTGCCGCATGGTCGGATATTCCGAACAGGACCTGCTGGCCAAGCGCTGGGCTGACGTCACCCATCCCGAGGACCGCGCACGTACCCAACAGTTGGGGGACCGCTTATGCCAGGAGCCGGCCGAATCCGCCGAACTGGAGAAACGCTACCTGCACCGCGATGGAAGTGTGCTGTGGGGGCGCACCCGGATCTCGCTGGTACAAGACTCCCAAGGCAGCCCGCTCTATTTTGTGGTCCACGTGGAAGACATCACGGAGCGCAAACGCACTGAGGAAGCGCTGCACGAGAGCGAGAATCGCTTCCGCAATATGGCGGATAGCTGCCCCACCATGCTGTGGGTGACCGGCGCGGACGGAGGAGCTCAGTTTGTCAACCGCATGTACCGGGAATTTACGGGCGTGACCCATGAAGAAGTGGAGGGTGGCAAATGGCAGTTGCTAGTTCACCCGGACGATGCGGCCCAGTATGTGGGAGCCTTCGAGCGCGCGGTGCGCGAACACGCGTCTTTCCGGGCCGAAGCGCGCATCCGCCGGGCGGATGGCGAATGGCGTTTGATCGGCTCCTACGCTGAACCGCGTTTATCGCCCGGCGGCACGTTTCTGGGACATGTCGGCCTCACCGCGGACATTACGGCGCGGAATGAAGCCGAGCAAGCCATGCGGGCGAGCGAAGAGAAGTTCCGCCAGTTGACCGAAAACATTCATGAAGTGTTTTGGATGATGCCTCCGGCGGGCGATGAGATCCTCTACGTGAGCCCGGCTTACGAACATGTGTGGGAAAGAACCTGCGACAGCCTGTACCACAACCCCATGGCGTGGGCGGAGGCCATTCATCCCGACGACCTGGAAAGCGCCCATGCCTTGTTTGCAAGACAGATTCAAGGCGAGGCGATCGAATCGGAATACCGCATCCGGACGCCAGGCGGCCAGGAGAAATGGATTCGCGACCGCGCGTTTCCTATTCATGGTGAAGCGGGGGAACTGATTCGGGTGGTCGGGGTCGCCGAGGACATTACCGACGCGAAACATTACGAGGAGGATCTGATTCAGGCCTGGGAAGGCGCCGACGCCGCCAATCGCGCCAAGAGCCGCTTTCTGGCCAACATGAGCCATGAGATCCGCACTCCGATGAACGGCGTCCTGGGAATGCTCCAACTGCTGATGATCAGCGATCTGAACTCGGAACAACGGCGCTACGTTACCGTGGCGCAGGACAGCGGCCGGGCATTGCTGAGCCTTATTGACGATATTTTGGACCTTTCGAAGATCGAGGCGCGCAAGATCACGCTGGAGAAACTGAACTTCGATCCGCGCCGAACCGTGGACGATGTGGTCCAGCTGCTGCGAGTCCAGGCCAGCGCGAAAGGTTTGGGTTTTCATTCCTCCATGTCGCCCGGCATTCCACCGCTCCTCCGGGGCGATGCGCACCGCCTGCGCCAGGTGCTGACCAATCTGGCCGGCAATGCCATCAAGTTTACCGAGCACGGCCAGGTGACGCTGGAGGCGAAACTCGAATCTCAGCGCGACGGCGTGGCGACCATGCGTTTCTCCATCACCGATACCGGAATCGGACTGCGCCCGGACCAGGCTGCGCGCCTATTTTCCCCCTTCACTCAAGCGGACGCCTCCACTACGCGCAAGTATGGCGGCACCGGGCTCGGGCTGGCCATTTGCAAACAGCTGGTGGAAATGATGGGAGGAACCATTGGCGTGGAAAGCCGGGACGGCCAGGGCGCCACCTTCTGGTTCACGGCGGTGATGGAACTGGCGCCGGCCATGGCGAGCGCGGCCACTGCTCAGCCTGTCGAGGAGCGCTTCACTGCGCCAAGCGAGGCTTCTCATCCGGGCCCGGCAGCGCGCATTCTGGTGGCCGAGGATAATGCCACCAACCGCGAAGTCGCACTGGCGCAATTGCAAAAGCTTGGATACCGGGCCGACGCGGTCCCCAATGGCGCCGAGGCGGTGAAAGCGTTAGAGCAAGGAAGCTACCACCTGGTGCTGATGGATTGCGAAATGCCCGTGATGGACGGCTACCAAGCCACGCGCACCATTCGCCGGTCGATGCGGCCGAACATTCCCATCATCGCCGTTACGGCCGATGCGATGTCGGGCGACCGGGATCGCTGCCTGTGCGAAGGGATGAACGATTATCTGTCGAAGCCAGTGGAGTTAGAGGCCCTGGGGGAGGTCCTTGCTAAGTGGCTGCCCGCCGCCAACGCCGGACCGGGCACAAGCGCCGGCGCAGCAGCGAAGCCGGCCTTCGATGAAGAAGCTTTCCTAGGGCGCCTCATGGGAGACCGAAAGCTGGCCGGCATCGTCCTCCGGGGCTTCTTGCAGGATGTGCCGTCGCAGTTGGAAAATCTGCGCCGGCGTCTGGAGAATGCGGACTCCCCTGGCACGCGCTCCCAGGCCCACATGCTCAAAGGAGCCGCGGCTACGGTGGCCGCCGAGGATCTGCGCGCGATGGCACTGGCAATGGAACAGGCCGGGCGGGCCGGCGAGCTGGATCGCTGCCGCCAATTGCTGCCGCAAGTGGCGGATGAGTTCGAGCGCTTCAAGCGAGCTCTGGATTGGGCCGGATGGACGCAAAGCAAGGACAACGAGATTCTTCAAGGGACGGAGCAACGATGATTCAACTGGACGACGAACTGGCCAAGGACTACCTGGCCGAGTGCTGCGAGCACCTGGTGAGGGCCGAGGCAGACCTGTTGACCATGGACGAGCGCGGCGCGGCGGTGGACCCGGAACTTGTGAACAGCGTCTTTCGGGCCGTGCACTCGGTCAAGGGAGGCGCCGGATTCTTCGATCTGGCCAAGATCCGCGAGTTGGCCCATCACGCGGAAAACGTGCTGGCGCGCATCCGCTCGGGAAAGATGACTCCCACGCGAGAGATAATCCGCATTCTATTGCGTGCCACCGACCAGCTTCACCAAATGGCAGTGAACCCCGGAACGAGCAATCAAGCCGACATCGCCGAACTGATGGCAGCGTTAGGCGATCTGTGCGCGGAGCCTCCGGCCGCCGCGGACAAGAGCCGTGCTTCCCTATCCAGCCGGAATAAGAGCTCCAGCCAGAACAAGAGCGCCCCGAATCTGCGGATGCTTCTGGTGGAAGACGACTTCGGCAGCCGGAATCTGCTGCAGACCTTCCTTGCCCGCTATGGCGAATGTCATGTCGCGGTGAACGGCAGGGAAGCCGTGGATGCGTTTCGCTGCGCTTTAGAGGATGGGCACGGATATCATCTGGTCTGCATGGACATTATGATGCCCGAGATGGACGGCCGCGAGGCGGTTCGCCGGCTGCGAGCCATCGAGCAAGAGCACGGCATTTTCTCCAGCTCTGGCGCGAAGATCGTCATGACCACGGCGGTGACTGAAATCAAGGAGGTGATTCGGTGTTTCAAAGAACTCTGCGACGCCTACCTGATGAAGCCCATCGATCTGGAGCAATTGGTTTCGCACCTGGAGTTCTATCAACTGATCCCCGTAACGACTCCTAAGAAACGCAAGCGATCGATGACAGACAAGCCGGCGCAACGAAATGCGTCCTAGTAAAGGCGGGCTGGAGATTACAGGGCGGCTGGTCGCAATGGAATAAGGGATGGATGAATCCATGATTAATCTCGACGATGAACTGGCCAAAGACTACCTGGCCGAGTGCCACGAGCAACTGGTGGCTCTCGAAGCAGACCTGTTGCGCATGGAAGCAGGCGGAGCGGCGGCGGATCCGGACGTCGTAAATCGCGCGTTTCGGACCGTGCATTGGCTCCAGGGGGGTGCGGGTGTTTTCGATCTGGTCAGGATCGGCGATCTGGCGCACCGGATGGAGAACGCACTGGAGCTGATCCGCTCGCATAAACTGCTTCCCACCAGGGACCGGATGCGCGTCCTGCTCGGCGCCGTCGATCGATTGCAGCACCTGGTTGAAAATCCCGGCGCGAGTAACCAAGCCGACATCGCCGCAAGCATGACCGCTCTAGGGAAGCTGTGTGCAAGCGGCCCGGCAAATGTGGACAGCGGCCGCGCGCGCGGAATTCGACCGCTGCTGCGGGTGCTCCTGGTGGAAGACGATTTCGCCAGCCGGCTCCTGCTGCAAACCTTTCTTTCCACCTTCGGCGAATGCCATATCGCCGTGAATGGCCGGGAAGCCGTGGCGGCGTTTCGCGCCGCCCTGGAACACGGCCTCCGGTACGACCTGATCTGCATGGACATCATGATGCCGGAAATGGACGGCCGGGAAGCCGTGCGGCAGATCCGGGCGCTGGAGGAAGAGCATGGCATCTTGTCCACTTCGGGCGCCAAGATCATCATGACCACCGCGGTGGACGACGTCAAGGAAGTGATCCGATGCTTCCATGAGCTGTGCGATTCCTATCTCACCAAGCCCGTGGATCTGGGCACGTTATTGGGCCGCATGAAATCGTATCAGCTGATTCAGTGAATCAGAACACGTAGCCGATGCTGGCCTGATAGGTCCGCGGCGCCACGAAGTGCGTCCCGCTGAAGGTGGACAGGAAATTATACAGCGCCACCTTATTGGTCAGATTGGTCACCGTGAAACGCAGCGCCATTTTGTAGTGCTCGGCGTGGAACAGATTGTCGGTGCCCACGGCCATATCGAAAAGATTGCGCGGCTTCACGCGATCCGGATTGTGATCGTTGTTCTCGGCTCCGGTCTGCGGCAGCGTCAGCAGGGTCGACGTCACGAGGCGCCGCCGCAGGTTCGCAGCGGATCTTGGAACGTCGCTTCCGCGCCGCCGCACGCGAGGCCGATGTCCACCTGCTGCGCGGCGGTCAGCATCAATGCCGCGGCCGGCATCCGGAACGCCGGTCACCACCAGTCCGCTGTCGTAGCGCCAGATGAACGTGCCCCACAGCCCGTCCTTCCGCGCTGATAGCGGAGGTTGGTGGTCTGCTGGTAAGCCTGGTCGTGATCGATGCGGAACACGCCCGGCACGTTCGCCGTTCCCTGGAAAATCAACCCGCCCACTTCCGGCGGAAAATAGCGGGCGCGGCGTGTGCCCGAACGTCGTGTAGGCCTGGAAGCCGTGCATGTTGATGGTGCTCAGCCGGCCGGTTAAGCCGTCGAGCTTCGAGTTGTGCCAGGCGATCGGGAACGTGATGGGCGTATTGAACAGCACGTCGAAGTCGTAGGCGTTGTGCGTGAACTTCCAGAAGTAGTCGGCGTCGAACGACCAGCCAATGCCCGATCTTCTGCTGCAAGCCGCCGTTGAACTGATTGCGGTAAGCCCGGCTCGATGGGATACGCTGCCCTTGGCGCCGAAGATGTTCTGCGCCAGGCCGCCGCTGCCGGTGGCGCTCGACAGCAGCAGGTTCTCATTGAAGGGCGTTTCGAAGGTGCGCGAATAAGCGGCGCGCAACACGGTTCCGGTGCGGTTCACCAGATAGGACAAGCCCAGGCGCGGCTGCGATGCCGTTCTTCGATACCAGGCCGTCGTACTGATCGTCGCGCAAGCCCGATGTTGATCTGAAAAGTCGCCCGAGCTTGATGTCGTCGGTGACATAGAAGGCGGCCTGATTGATGTTGCCCAGCCCGTGAAAGTGGAAGTACGAGCCGCCGCGCGTCAAATCATAGGGGAGCAGGCCGGGCAGCAGATGCGGGTTGGCGATATACAGGGGTTGATCGAGCTGCACTGGCTCGGGTCCGTGACTCCGGGCAATCCCAGCGCCGCGCCATTCGGTCCCAGGCAAACCGGATTGAAGGCCGGGTTCGTGACGCCCATGCGAAATTCTCGTCCAGCCGGGTCTGCTGCATCTGCGTCCCGAATCTTCAGGTTGTGGCGCCCATGCGACGTCGAAAGATCCGCCTTCACGCCGTAGTTGGTGAGAAACCGGTTCTGCGATTCGGTGACCGGGGTGTCGTTGAACGGATCGCGGCTGCCGTAGTAGTTCACCTGATCGCGGCGCACGAACGGATTCACGGTCAGCAGCGTGTTGGAGCCGAAAGTGTGCTGGTAGCCGGGCGCGACGTCCCACGTCAGCACGCGCTGCTTCTGGTCCTGGCTCAATTGATCGTAGCTGTTGGGAACCTGGAACCAGTTGCGGGCCAGAAAAATATTCAGATGAAACGCGTCGCGCCCGTTCGGAATATAATCGCATCCGATCGAAAATGTTTTCGTTGTTGCCGATGTCGTGGAAGGGCAGGAACTCCGGCGTGTCCAGGAAATGGCCGGTGCGGATGCCGTTCAGCGCGATGAAGTTTCCGAACTTGGCCGTCCCCAGCCGAAGGTCGCATTCTCGCCATAAGTGCCGAACGATCCCGCCACTGCCTCGATGCTTCCGAACGGAGCGCGCGCCCAGCCCGGACTTGGTTGTCGCATTCACGACCAGGCTGGACTTGTCGCCGTATTGCGCGTCGGGCGCGCCGGTAATCAGCTGCATGCTCTGGATCGCGTCCGGAGGCAATTGCGTCGAAAACACCTTGCTCTGCTGATCGCTGATCGGCTGGCCGTCGATGACGAAGCTGACTTGCGCGTGATCGCCCAGGGGATGGAAGAACCCGTTGGCGTCGGCCGCCGTGCCGCCCGTGCTGTTATTGATGATGCTGCTCAAACCCGAGGCCGGATCGAACGACGGCAGTTTCATGAAAGCCGATGAGTTCGCGTCGGTGTGCGCGGAGGGGTCGGTATCGATTAGCGATAAGGACGCGCCGACATCCACCGAGGTAGAGACCTCGCCCATCTGCAGAGTGAAGGTCAAGCTGATAGGAACCGGATTGCTGATTTCCAGCGGCTCGGACTTGCTGGAGAAGCCATTGGCCGTTACGACGATTTCGTACATGTTTGGGGGAATATTGTTAAACCGAAAAGCACCGCTATCATCGGTCATGGTGCTTTGGGTGTAGCCCGTTACCTGGTTGCGAAGCTCCACCTGGGCTTTGGGGATCACCATCTGGGTCGGGATCGAGCACCGATCCGGTGACGGTGCCGCTGCTGATCGACTGCGAGGCCAGCGGAGCGGCGAGAAGAATACCGAGCAAGACCGCGACAACGATTCGGGTCATACGGAGCCCCTTTCGTACTAAGCCAAAACAGAGGCATTTGTGCGCCCAGATGATAAGGGGCTAAGAGACTGGGATTACGAGCGTTTCGGCGACTCGCAGCAGGGGCCTGCGGAATTTCACGCAATCGGGCCGAGTTAAGAAACGCTGGGACTTACTTCGCGTCTTGTACCGTCAACTCATCCGGCTTGTCGCCGGCGTACATTTTGGCGCTGTCGTAGAAGCCGGCTGTGGTGAGGTGGATGTCCACCTGTTTCTTGCCCTTGTTCTCCCAAAACCATCCATGAATGCCGGTGGTTGGCGCGGTGAACGAACCGTAGGAGTGGTCCTTGCCCGCCTGGTTGTCCAATTCGTAGCTCTCGAAATAATCGGGATTGGGCTTGTGGTCCGGTTCGCCGTGAAATTCGTACTGAACATTGCCGGTGGCCTTCCAGGCGTAGATCATTCCAGAGCCCTTCCGCATGTGGTATTTGATCTCCACGCCCTCACCAGGCCCCAGAGAAAGGTCCTCGCTATCCACCTTGTAGGAATTCAATTGAGCGGTGTAAATTCCCGCCGGCGCGGCGGTGGGACGAGCTCCGATAGGCTGCGCCTCGGACTTGGCTTCCGGTTTCGCGGCGGTGGCTTTCGCCAGATCGGTCAAATGCAGGAGCGCACCCGTCTTCAGTGGATCAATTCCATATTCGGCCGGCAATACGGCCGTGAAGAGAATCACCAAAGCCACAAACAATGCAATGCCTGTCGCCTTGGCGATCGCCTTCCTGGAGGGCGCGAGCGGCTGCCGCGGATCTTCTTGTTCCACCATTTGCTTCTCCATTTACGCCGCTACGAAATATCCGGCAACCTGATATCCAACCAAAATGAACCCAACGGTCATCAGCACGGCGTTGGCCGCAAAAGCCTGCCGCAGGAATCCGCTCTGCGTGCGCCAGGCGCTCAGAGCGATCAACACGGCCGTAAGCGCCAGGATCTGCCCGATCTCCACACCGACGTTGAAAGAAACGATATTCGTAATCAACCCGTTTTTCGCCAGGTCTAGCTCCTGGAGCTTGGTGGCCAGGCCGAATCCGTGGAACAGCCCAAAAATCAATACGGCGGCCTTGGTATTGGGCTCAAAGCCAAAGAAGCGCCGGAAACCGTCCATGTTGTCGAAGGCCTTATACACCACCGACAGCCCAATGATGGCGTCGATGACATACGGGTTGGCGTGAAATCCGCCGAGTACGCCCGCCAGCAATGTGATGCTGTGTCCCAGCGTGAAGAGACTAACGTACTGCACGATGTCCTTCAACCGGTAAAGAAAAAAGATCACTCCCACCAGAAACGCCAGGTGATCGTATCCGGTGACCATGTGCTTCGCGCCCAGGTAAACAAACGCCGCCACCGCCGCTCCGTGGTTGGATTGGACAAAGGAAGCGTCGCGCTTGGATACGTTATGGGCACTGGCGACGGTGAGCGCGATCGCTAAGAAGACCGCAACAGAACGAAGAAGCAACATAGCCACGGATGAACACGGATTAACACGGATAAGACAATGCAATTTCTTTGCGCTCCATCCGTGTTTATCCGTGTTCATCCGTGGCCAGCTTTCTTCATACACTGCGAACTCAAAACGTGAACTTGAGCGCGGCCTGCATCAGCCGGGGCGGAGCCGCGTTCACCACTTGGCCGAACAACGTGGCTGTCGATGTTGCCGTTCACCGCCGCGGGTCCGAAGAATTGCGTGTGATTGAACGCGTTGAAAGCTTCCATCCGGAACTGGAGCGCGCGGGCTTCGGTGAACTGGAAGGTCTTCAGCAGAGCCAGATCGAAGTTCAGCTCGCCAGGTCCGAAAAACGACCGGCGCGAGGCGTTTCCCGGCGTGCCCAGAGCATTCGGGCTGAAATGCCGCGGTATTGAAATAGGGCAGCCCGTTGCGAGGATTGCCGTTTAAGTTGAGCGGAGCGCCGTTGTAATCGGGCAGGTCCAGGCTGTGATTGTTCACGCCGTTGGGAATGCTGCCCATCAATGAATTGTCGCCGTTCCGATTCGAGCGTCACGGGGAAACCCGTGCTGGCGCGCGTAATCCCGGAAATCTCCCACCCGCTGGTCAAGCCCTTGACATGCGCCGAAGAAATGCTCGAAGGGGAGCTTATATTCGTAGCTCGCGACGAAATTGTGCTGTCAGATCGAAGGCCGAAAGCGCGCGCGTTGCGCGCAAATTATACGGATTGCCCGGATCGGAAATGCTGGACGCCTGATCGATCGACTTGCTGTAGGTATATCCGATCAGAAACGTCAGGTTCTTCGCGCTGAATGCCGCAGCGTCACTTGCAACGAGTTGTAGTTGGAATTCCCGACGTGCTGTCGTAATCGTCGTTGCCGAAGGCCGGGCCCAGGCCGGCGCGGGTTCCCTGGATCATTTGCCCGGCGGCGGTGATGTAGGTAGTGTCCTCGCCGAACGGCCCGCAGGTAGGCGATCCAGGCGCCACCGCGCTCGGATTGCTCAACGCCAGGCACAAGGCCGGATTGCCTGGATTCGCCGAATAAACCAGCAGCAGATGATGCGCCTGGGAGCCGACATAACTCACGCTCAGCACGGTATTGCGCGCCGATCTGCCGCTCGATGGAAGAAAAATAATTCTCGTTGTAAGGATAGTGTTCCAGGGCGGAGGCGCGGTCATTCCGGCGATCGGCTCGAATCCGGAGAAGTCGACGCTCGAATTGGGATGCTGGGGCGATGCGTTCAGCGGCGGAAAGGTCAGCGGGAACGGATTGCCGGTGAAACGACCCGTTGGCGGCGGTGATGAACGGCGTCGCAAACAGCGGCGGCCCGGGGCTGGTATAGCTCAAACCATAGGGCGGCTGCGGCTCGTCGATCGCCATGATGTTTCCTTCGATCACCGAATAGTAAATTCCGTAGCCCGCGCGAATGCTGGTTTTCCCGGCCCGCCGGTGATTTTGCCAAGCAGCCCGTTCTTCCAGCCCGGCGACCAGGCCAAGCCCAGCCGCGGCGAGAAGCGGTTGCTGCGATGGCACCAGAGTGCTCGGAACGCCTTTATCGCCGACATAAACCAGGCCCACGGGCGCATTCGGATAGACCACCGACTGCTCGCCCGGAAGGAACGTCGGGATCTGGTTGTACTTCTCGGACCAATACTCCATGCGGTCCCAGCGCACGCCGTAGTTCAGCGTCAGCGTGGAACTGACGCGCCAGCTATCCTGCGCGAAGCCTCCGAAGTACTTGTGGCGGATGTAATAAGCCTGCGAGTCGGCCTGATTGTAGTTGCTCGCCACGCCGATCAGAAAATCCGCGAAATCGATGCCGGTTTCCGATCCCGGAAAACAGAAACGATCCGTTGAATGTCGGATTGGGATTGACGTTCACCTGTTCGTAGCTCAGATTCGAAGCCGGCCTTGAACGTGTGCGCTCCCCACACCTTGGAAAAGTTGTCATTCAAGGCGTAGGTGTTGTTGGCCTGCTTCAGATTGGTGATCGGCGTTCCCATGACGAAAGAATTGAAGATCACGTTCTCGACGCCTTCGATCGCCGGCGCCAGCGGCACGATGCCCGGCGTTCCCACGCCGGTGACGAAACCTTGCGATGCCAGGCTTGGGCCCACGCCGCCCGGCGGCTGGCCGACGTTATTGGAGTCGCGCATGAAGCTCAGGCGCAGTTCGTTCACCGTGGAGGGCCCGAAGGTTTTGGTGTCGCCCAGATTGATCAACTGCGCGCGCCCCAGAGTGAGCGCGTTGAAGCCGGGAACGCTGGCGCCGCCCTGGCCGGTGGGATAGGGATTGTTCAAGCGTATAGTCGTCGAAGAAATAGTAGGCCGAAAGCAGCCCCAGCCGTTCGCTGTTGGCATCCACTCGAAAGCTGCCTTTGTCGTCGCGGACGGTCTCGCCATTCGGCGCCGGTGGAAAAAGTCGACGGCCCGTCGTTGGGCAGCGGAATGTACTGCAGCAGATGCTGCGCCGGCGCCGACCAGACGCTTTGCGGAATGATGCGCGCCGGGAAATACGCACTGCGAGCTGGAGCCGCATCCGGCGTGTAATAGGGCTCGTTCGCCGCGACCGCATAGCCGAGTTTCTGCGACAGCAGATTCGCCAAATAGGGCCCGCCGACCGTCCCCGTCAAGGCTGCTTGCCGCAGTCGCTGAAAGTTGCCGGCGCGCTCGGCCAGCGTCGGAACCGCAATCAAGCCGGTGTCGATGCCCTGCGCGGTCCGCGTGCCTTGATAATCGGCGAAGTAAGAAGATCTTGTCCTTCTTGATCGGGCCGCCCACCGTGCCGCCGAACTGATTTTGCCGGTAGAAGCTGCGGTCCGGCGAAAAGAAATTGCGCGCGTCCAGGTCCGTGTTGCGCAAAAACTCGAAGGCCGTGCCATGCACCTGGTTGCCGCCGCACTTGGTGACCACGTTGACGATGCCGCCGCTGTAATTGCCGTATTCGCGCGTCGAAGTTGTTGGTGAGCACGCGGAATTCGGCAATGGAATCCAGATCCGGAACAATGGTCGTGCCGCCGTTCATCAGCTCCTTGACGTCGCCGCCGTTGACCATGAATCCGTTGGCGTCTTCGCGCTGGCCGCTGATGGACTGGTTGCCCGGGATTCAAATCGCCCGAAGGCGCGATCGCCACCGACGCGCCCGCCATCACGATGGAATCGGGCAGCTGCGTGGACATCGGGAACGATGCCCGGCTGCAGCGCCAGCAGATCCGTGTAGCTGCGGCCGTTCAAGGCCACCGAAGTCATTTGTGTTCCTGGTCACCACCTGGCCCATCTGCGAGTTGGCGGTCTCCACCTGCGTGGCGTTTTCAAGCACCGTCACCTCTTCCACTTTCTCGGCCATTTCCAGCGTGAGGTCTACCACCAGCTCGCCGTTGGCATCCACAGCCAGATTGTTCCGGGACTGCGTGCCGAAACCTTGATTTCTCCACCTTGACGTTGTAACGTCCCACCGGCAAGCTCGGGAAAGCATAGAAGCCCTTCTCGTCCGTGGTGGTCTTGGCCTGCACGTTCGTGGAGGCGTTGGTGGCGATGACGGAGGCGCCCGGGATCACCGCGCCGCTGGGGTCTTTCACGGTACCCGAAATGCTGCCGGTGGTGGCGGCTCCCAAAATCATCGGCAACAAAGCCGCGCAGACGAACAACGTGATTCGCTTCAAACGCACCTATTCAGTCTAAGGGAGGACTGGAATTCGCCAAGAGACAGGACGGTCTTGGATGGGTCAGTGACCGGTGTGTGACTGCGCCCGCACCCGTGTTTTCAAGAAGATTAGCCGCTAGCGCGCTTCCAGCGTGACCTTGCGGATGTTGGCCATATTAGACCCATCGCGCGCACGGAAACCGCTGGCGCTCACTTGATCTCCCGGCTTGAGCGAATCCACCTTCCAGCCCTGGCTCATCAAACCGTTCGGGCTGGCCAGTTCCAACCTCCACTTCGCCACTTTGCCGTTGTCGCCTTTCACCATCAAATACATAAGCACGTGCGGATTGTTCCAGGTGATTTTGGTGACCGTGCCCTGGAGCGTAATCGGCTTGGTCTCGTCGTACTGCGCTTTAAACGAATGGTGCGCGAAGACGGGCAGGGCGGCCATCAGCAAACCGGCGGTGGCAAGCAACACAAGTCGCTTGGTTCGCATAAGCGATACCTCCCAATAGCCCTTTTACAGGCTATTCGCCGTGAGTATAGCACCACTGTTACGGCGGCGGATCAGGATCGGGGAGCTCCGTCATAAGGCGACCCGACGAATACCTTCCGCCCATCGGCGAGTATCACTTCGCGCGCCGATGTCGACATATGCCCCGTCCCTCGCCCGATATCCGACCACCGTCACCCGATCGCCAATCTTGACCGACCGCCGGCTCCAGCCTTGCCGCGCCAGCGTGTTCGGACCGGCCGTCTCACAGGCCCAATTGTCCGTCTTGCCGTCCGCTTTCACATCCACATACAGGTATACGTGCGGATTCTTCCATTCGATCTTGGTTACCTGGCCCTGCAATGTGATCCGGTGGCTGAGATCGAACTCGGCGCTAACCGAGTGATGCGCATAAGTCGGCGTTCCGGACAGCGCCATCCCGAGCAAAAGAGCGAAAAGGGCACATCGAGACCGCATGTTTTGCCTTTATCTGGAGGCTAGCACGAGTCTCGACGCCGGGAAAGGAGGATGCGGTCACACCCGGTAACAAACCGGTAAGTGACATGGCGGGGCTACTTTTGAGGCTGGTCCCGATAAACCTTGTGGCAGTTGTCGCAGGCCTGGCTGAGGCTGTCGGTGCAATTGCTTACCGAATCCTTGTTCTTTTGGAGGGAGGCCTTCAGGCAATCCCTTCCGGCGGGCGCCAGCGCGGCGGCGAATTTGGCGTAATCGGCATTCTGCACCGGCACCGGCTGGCCGTTGGACCGGATCCGCCCTGGAATCATGATCACGTTCTCCAGTTCCTCGATCGCCACCGAGGCGTTGATCACTTTTTGCCACTCCATGTCGGTTTTGGGCATGCTTTCCTGAACGCCGAAAATGATGTTGGCGTTCGGTAATGCGATGCCGCGCATCACTTGCTTCAGGTTGCCGTAGGGCTTCGGCGTGTAAGGCGGCGCCTGGGCGAGGGCCGCGGTGGCTAGGATTAACAAAACGAGCGTTCGCATCTTTTGGGCAAACGACAGCATCACGTCCGCAGGCTAGCACGTCTTGGGCGGCGCCGAAGCCACGTCCGCGATTCGACAACCGGCCCAACCAAGAGCGTGGTTATGTCGATCGGACATTTGCGTTTCCAGGTCCAAATCTGCTGGTAGCTCGCGCCGAGCGGTGGTCATTCTCAAGCGGCCACGCCCCATCGCCCCGCCTGTCGTTCTAATCCCCGGAGGACGGTTCTAACTCGCCGCCTGCCGGCAGCGATCGCAGCGCACGCTGGAAGCCGGATCGCAGTTCATACCGGCCACGCTCCATCCCGCTCAATCCCTCGCTATACTCTCTCTCGAATGGGTACGGATTTATTGCGGAGCGCATTGTGACGGGCGAGCCGTTTGTTCAGGTGCCGTTCGGGTCACACGTTGAGCTGCTGCGACTTTTTCTGACGCATCGCGAAGACATCGTCGGGAGTATAGAGGCCGTTCTGAACGCCCAGCGAAAGCCGATCGCGTACCTGCAGGACCAGTCTCTTTTGTCTCGCCATTTCGAGGATTGTTTCTTTGAACTCACCGCGGTCACCGCCAGCCAAACGCGTCTCAAAGGCCAGCTGGAAGAAGCGCATTGGGCCAGAGGATTCAGGCCTCGTCCGGTTCAGGAACTGCATAACGACCTGATCCATCCGGCGGAGATGATGATTCGCGGCTTTTATTGCTGGCAGCAGACGCGATGGCCGGGTCGCAACGGCCGCATGCACTACGCGCACACGCTGTTCAACTTGTATGTGCTCCGGAGTCTCCAGTTTCTGAGCATGCGCCTGTGGGACGAAGTCCCTGCCGCAGGACGGCAAGACCAGGGCCCGGGCAGCCCAGCCCGACGGCTTGCGGAAATTCAAGGGCTGCTCGATGAGCTGTGGAGAAGCTCACCAGCCGATCAGCCCGTGATCGTGCGCGACGCGCGCTGGCTGATTCCATTAGCGCAGAGCCTCATTACCGATGAGTTGGCGCCCTATTTCGAGGTCGCCCGCCAGGTCACAGAGACCCTTCCGGAAGCGGACGCGCTCGAAATCCAGAAGGCCCATGTTCGAATGCTTGGCGGGCATCTAACCTCGCAGATTCGTTACTACTGCACGAAGGATGGCGTGTCCATCGACGAGCGTAGCGTCCTTCTTCGCACGCGCACCTCCAATGCGCTCGATTTCGCACTGCTGGTGCAAAGTCTGGTGGGGCTGCTGAAGGCCTATGACTGCGCATTGCAGAGCGGCGAGGAGCGAACGCGGGTCGACATGGCAGGGGCCATCTGTCAGGGCATATCCGCCGATCCCGAGCTGTTTCTGAATCGCGCCGGCCTGTTGAGCGCGTACAGCATGATCGAGCACGTTTTCATCGCCCAGGATGCAAAAGAGGAAGCTCGCGAGGGCCATGTCGTTTATTCGCCCCTGGGACAGCGGCATGTGCAGCTGATCAAAGAGTACAGTGCACTGATTGACCGGCTGATCCAGCCGTTGCGTGACGATTTCCCGCGTTTCAAGCCCGTTAACGGCGGCTATTCTCCATACGGAGTTATCTTCGGATTGCCATCTCACCTGATCGAGCACATGGCGCTCAAAACCTTGCAGCACGATGCCGAAACGCGATTCAGCCTGGAGGATGTCTTTGTCGAAGATGCCTGGGACAATGAGGACTGTAACCGGGCAAAGCTCGCCTGGGTGAACGGCTGGCGGAAACTGCCCCACATCGACCGCGAAGTCCAACGGTTGTACGATTACCCGCAACAGTTCGCCGAAGAGGTTTACGGCCGCATCGAGCACGAGTTTCGGCGGCGCGATTCAGACGATTCAAGAACCGGGCGCCTGTATGTTGTGTGCGGGGACCACCCTGATACTGATTCGAAGGCGCCGGCCATTCCGGAACTGCCGGCCCGGTACTTTGGCTCTTCGGACAGGCAGATTGTGGCGGCTCACAAGGCTGAGCCATATGACCGGGCGCAACTGCTGGCGGGGCGGCGGGAAGGGCATTTCCTTGTCAGTTATGAAACGCCCAACGGATGGATTGCCGTCAAAAAGGACCTGCTCACGGAGGTCCTGGGTGCGGGCCGCGATGCCAGGATTGTCGGGCTGCCGCTGGAGGCGGCTCAGGTGTTGCGGCTCATGTGCGCCGATCTGATGATGCCGACGAACCCGGCCGATCAGGCGAGCATGCCGCCATCCATCGAGAAGCCGGACCTGTGATCGCACCGCCGGAATCGTCACAAGACGTTAGACTGTAGAAAATCCCATGATCCTGAAACAGTATTATCTGGGCTGCCTCGCCCACGCTTCCTATCTGGTGGGGGACGAAGCCAGCGCCACCGCGATCATCGTCGATCCCCAGCGCGATATTCAGCTGTACTTGAGCGACAGCGAAAAATTGGGGCTCCAGGTCCGCCATGTCTTTCTCACTCATTTCCACGCCGACTTTGTGGCCGGCCACCTGGAGCTGCGTGATCGCTGCTCTGCTGCCATCCATCTCGGTTCCCGCGCCCACGCCGAATACGCGTTCACAGCGATGCAGGACGGCGATACGCTCGAGTTTCCGGGGCTGCGCCTCCAGGTGCTCGAGACCCCCGGCCACACCATCGAATCGATCTCGATCCTGGTGTTTGATCTTCTGAAGGATCCGGCCAAACCCTACGCCGTCCTCACCGGCGATACGCTGTTTATCGGCGATGTGGGCCGCCCCGACTTGCGCGCATCGCTCGGATGGACTGCCAGCGACCTCGGCGCCCACTTGTACGATTCGCTGCACGACAAACTCCTGGCGCTTCCCGACGAGACATTGGTTTACCCGGCTCATGGCGCCGGCTCGCTGTGCGGGAAGAAGCTTTCCTCCGACACGGTCTCTTCGCTCGGCGATCAACGGCGATTGAATTACGCCCTGCAGCCCATGTCGAAAGAGGAATTTGTCCGTCTGGTCACCGCCGATCAACCCGACGCGCCCCCATACTTTACTTACGACGCGATTCTCAACACGCGCGAGCGCGCCACTCTCGACAACAATCTCGAACAGGTTCACCACCCGATCCAGCTCGACGAAGTCCTGCGGATGGGCGATGCAGGCGCGCAGATCCTCGACGTTCGCGATCCCGCCGAATACGCCAAGGGTCACCTGGCCGGCAGCATCAACATCGGGCTGGCCGGCCAATACGCCACTTGGGCGGGCACCGTGCTTGACCGCTCCAAGCTCATCGTGATCATCGCTGAACCGGGACGCGAGCAGGAAGCCGCCCTGCGCCTGGGCCGTATCGGGTTCGATCACGTCAAGGGCTATATGCACGGCGGCATGGAAGCGCTGGCCGAGCGGCCTGATTTGGTCTGGCCCACCGAACGCGCCAGCGCCCCGCTGGTGGCCGAGGAATTAGCGGGCGCCGATCCGCCGGTGCTGCTCGATATCAGAAACCCGCGCGAGTGGTTGACGAAACATATCGATGGCAGTGTGAACGTTCCACTCAACCATCTGCGGGAGCGCATCGCCGAGATTCCGCGCGATCGCCGCATCGCGGTCCATTGCGCGGGCGGCTACCGCTCTTCCATCGCCGCCGGCATTCTGCATCAATACGGGATCACTCATCTGATCGAAATGGCCGGCGGTCTCGCCGCCTGGGAAGCCGCCCAGCTGCCGGTAGTGTCCGAAGGCTAACGCGACGCCCCGAATACGTACAACTCCACCCCGCCGATGACACCTCGCGTCGGCATGGCCACCAGCGGGATGTCCTGGTACACCGTGTTCGTGATATTCGTCAGTTGCAGGAACGGCCGCACGTGTCCAGTGGCGTAGCCGAGCGAAGCATCCCAGATGGCGTAAGGGCCGCGGGCGACGCGTTCCACTACGCCGATGCGGCTGCGCGCGATCACCCTTTTCGACAGGGTTCCCTGCCACTCCACCACGCCGTCGTACATCGGATAATTGAATGCGTATTCGGTAACGATGGTCTCTGGCAATGCGAACTGGCCGTGCAACCCGCTGAAGCTCAGGGTGATGTGCTGCCCCGCGCGAGGCTCCCATACCGCCGAAGCTTCTACTCCCCGGTAATGCAGCGCCGGGAGATTTTCGGCTTCGTACAGCAGAGGTCCCGGCGTTTCCACGTAATCGATCACGCCCGAATCGCGCCGCTCGAACGCGGTGAACGAGAGGCGCAGGTTTGGCTTTAGATAAGCGTCCGCGCCGCCTTCGTAGCTGGTCGCGCTCTCCGGCTCGAGATTGGGATTGCCAACCGTGGAGGGCGAGGCGTAATAAAGATCGGTATAGCTGGGAAGGCGGAACGCGCGGCTCGCCGACGCACGCACTTTGAACTTCGCCGACGCCCACACCGCGCCGCTCAGCGAAGGACTGGTGGCCACCTGGCGCCCGCCGTAGACTTCCTCCCGAACGCCGGCCGACAAAGAATAGCGGCGGACAGAGCGCAGATCGTAAAAAACGTAACCGCTGCCGCGCTCCCTGCTGTGAACGCCCAGGTTCGTGCTGCGCACCGATTCGGCGAGCCCCTCCACGCCATAGCTGATAGCGCCGTGCAACGGCACGCGGTCGGTCCGCCGCACGTTTCCCTGCCAGCTTTCGTCTGTGTGCCAGTTGGTGTAATAAGAGGGATCGTCGCGAATGTAAACGTAGAGGTCGGTGTGCTTGCGGAAGGCGAAATTGGCTTCGGTCTTGTCGCCCAGGTTCTGGTGCCCGGACGCGAACCAGCTCTTGGTGCGCTCCCACTGCTCCTGCTGGGCGCCATAGAAATCGTTCGCGCCAAACGGCCGGTCGCTGTAGGCGAAAAGAAGGCTCGTCGCGCCCAGCCGCGACTTCAGTGTCGTCAGCGAACTTAGGGACAGATTGCGGTAATCGCGATCGGTGGTGAATCCGGAAGAGAAGTCGCGCGCTGCGGCCATTTCCTCCTGCCACCAGGAACGTCCGAACGTCGCCACGGCATGCTCCTCATTGAAGCCGAAATTGCCGGCGCCGGCCAGCAGACGAAATTCGCCGGGGGCGATGGGAGTGGTAAGAGCGTTGACCACGCCGCCGATCGCATCCGACCCGTAGAGCGTCGAACCTGAGCCTTTCAGTACCTCGATACCGGAAAGCATGTCAATTGGGATGGGCAGATCGAGATTGAAATGGCCGGTCTGAACGTCATCCAGGCGCAGGCCGTTCAGGAGCACCAGCGTCTGCCCGAAGGTGGCGCCGCGAATGGAAAGATCGGCCTGCATCGCGCCCGCCGCACGCGCCTGCAAATCCAGCACGGGATCGAGCGCCAGCAGATTGAACCACGAGTTGTAAAGCTCGCGCTGCTTCTCCGGCAGAGGCAGAGCGCTGACATCGCGATCGGCCTCCGCCAAGGGAATCGGCTGGGCAGTTCCGGTCACCACGATGCTTTCCTGCTGCTGTGCGCCGAGCAATCCCGCGCTAAGGATGAAGATCATCCAGAATCGCATAGAATTCTTCACCCTACCATTTGCCCGATGCAAATCCGCGGGCCGCCGCGCTGGATGTCGCCCGCCCGGCCCATGCTCGCGTTAACCTCGTTTCAGGAGGAGACGTGCACTCAAAACCACCAGTCATTGTGAGCATATTGCTCCTGGCAATCCTTGGCGGATGCGGCAACAAGACTTCGACAGCCGGCCAGAACGCGACACTGGCGCTGAAGGACGGCACCACCGTCACCGGAACGGTTACCAAGACCGACACATCGTCTATCACGATTCAGACCCCCACCGGCGTTGTTAGTACTTACCCGGTGAGCCAGGTCGCCTCGGTCAACTACGGTCCGGGTCCTGGTGCGGCATCGAATCCGCCTGCACCCGTGCCGGCTCCCCAACCCGCTCCACAGCCGGCCGCGGCAACGCCTTCTGCGCCGCCGGACGCCTCAACCGCACCGGCCCAGGCCGCCGCTCCGCCACCAGCGCCGCCGGAGCCCGCCGAAACCTTTCGCACAATTCCCGCGGGCACGACGCTCTCGGTCCGCACCAGCCAGACCATCGATTCCAGGAACGCCCAGGCCGGCCAGACTTACCCCGGCGTGGTGGCGCGCTCCATAGTAGACGACAGCGGGCGTGTGGCGATTCCGCGCGGCTCGGATGCAACGCTCGTCATTCGCGACGCCCGCGAGCAAGGCAAGTTCCAGGGACGTTCCGAGCTGGTGCTCGACGTTGCGGAGGTCCGCGTGAATGGACACCGGTATCGGCTCGAGACCAGTGCCTTCGTCGAAAAAGGGAAGCAGGGCGTGGGAACGAACAAGCGGACTGCCGAATTCACCGGTGGTGGAAGCCTGCTGGGCGGGATCATCGGAGCGGTCGCCGGGGGTGGGAGAGGCGCGGCCATCGGCGCTCTGTCCGGAGCAGCGGGTGGCGCGGTGGCTCAGAGCGCGACGCGGGGCAAGAACGTACGCATCCCGGCCGAAACCTTGCTGAATTTCCGGCTGGAGGCTCCCATCCATATTCGCGAGTTGCAGTGATCGACGCCGCCCTTGCGATATACTACGGTGGCGTTCGCAACTTCTGAGCGAGCGTTTCCGGAGACCAACATGAGCTTACGAATCAACGATACCGCCCCGAACTTTTCCGCCGAGAGCACCCAAGGCCCCATCAATTTTCACGAATGGATCGGCGACGGCTGGGCGGTTCTGTTTTCACATCCCAAAGACTTTACTCCCGTCTGCACCACCGAACTGGGCTATATGGCCGGCCTTCAACCCGACTTCGCCAGCCGAAACTGCAAGATTATCGGCCTGAGCGTGGATCCGGTGAGCAGCCACGGCAAGTGGGCTAAGGACATCGAAGAGACTCAGGGCCACGCGGTGAACTACCCGATGATCGGCGACCCGGAGTTGAAAGTCGCCAAGCTCTACGACATGCTGCCGGCCGATGCCGGCGATACATCCGAGGGCCGTACCGCGGCGACCAATGCCACCGTGCGCACGGTGTTTGTCGTCGGGCCCGACAAAAAAATCAAACTGATGCTCAGCTACCCCATGAGCACGGGACGCAACTTCGACGAAGTGCTCCGCGTACTGGATTCCATCCAGCTCACCGCCAGCCATAAAGTCGCCACGCCGGTGAACTGGAAGCACGGCGACGACGTGATCATCCTCCCCTCGGTGACCGAAGACGAGGCGAAGCTAAAATATCCAGCGGGCTGGAAGTCGCCGAAGCCGTATCTCCGCATTGTCCCGCAACCGAAGTAGCGTTCGCGGAACCCGCAGAGCGTTGTGTAAGATCGATCAATAGTACTTTTGCGAAGAAATACTGGGTCCGGCCGCATCGGTGAGCTGGCTATCGTGATATAACGATATCCCGAAGAAAACTTATCCATACAGGGGAACGCCGATGTTCCATCAGAACTCTAATCTCGCCGCGCGTCTGTCAGTAGCGGTTTTAGCGCTGTCACAAATTGCGGGAGCCGCGACGCTTTGCGTAAGCAAGCACCCCAGTGCGAGTTGTCCCTATCCCACCATCGGCGCCGCCGTTGCGGCATCCCATGCGAATGATTTGATCCAGGTGTCCCAAGGCACTTATCACGAGGACGTCGTCATCGGGATACCGTTATCGCTCGTCGCGGCCAATGGCAATCCGACGATCGACGCTACCGGCCTGGCCAACGGCACCTGATATCCGTTGTGCGCCGACGTGCTGCCGGTGATCGTATTGTGCTAGACCCCGGCGGCCGTAGGCGGGAGCGAGTTAAACAGCGGATGGGATGCGAGCGTGATTCCGCAATCCAACGGATTGTCCTGCACCGTGTTCCCAACAATCAGGTTGTCATGTGTGGCGCCGGTATCGTCGCTCAGCAGGATGCCGCCAGAGTTGCGCTCGACGAGGTTATTGGAAACGATCGAATGATCGACGCCGCTTAGGTGAATCCCCTCGCCGCAATCGAAGCCCTCGGCGGTCTCGAAGGCGGGTTGGCTGGGACACGTGCCGTTGTTGATATCCAGGCTGATGTTGTTTTTCAGGACCTGATTATTCGCGATGGTAACCTGAGAGGCGTTGGTCACCAGTATGCCCTCGTAATTGGCGTTCTGAATCTGAAAGCTGGTCACAGACGCGCCGCCGGCGGCGTCGGCATTTTTGCGCCCGCTCCTTTCACCAAGGCTTATGGCAACTTGTCGTCAATAACACTTTGACTGACAACGGCCTCCCCGGTGTGGCCATGCACGCCCATGCGCCCGGCGCAAACCTCTCCGACAACATGATCGCCGGCAACCGGATCTCCCGGAATGGCGCCGATACCGCTGATACGGCGACTCCTGGACCGGCCGGCATTAATGTCTCTGGCGGCGACAACGGATCGGGCATCCCTCTGGCGGTGATCACCGGGACCGTAATTGCAGGTAACGTGATCCTGCAGGAAACGGATGGCGTCGTAACCAAGACCAATGCACTCACTGGCGCGAACTTGAATAGCTTCATCGGTGTAACCACCGGTGTGGATAACCTGGATCCCGTTGGCGGCTCGGTGAACGCCACGCTGAACTGGTGGGGTTGCTCCGGCGCCCCAACGCATCCGGGATGCGCGGGAATCTCCGGGATGAATATCCTGTACCTGCCATTTCTCACCTCGCCCTTCGGTAACGATTTCTTCTAAACCGTCGCAGCGGGTTCAACTTCAACGGGGCGAGCCGCCTGCGACTAGCCCCGTATGTATCGCATGAGCTTGCCCGGCAGTTCTCAAATTGTCATGGGCCTGCCTTACGTGAAGGGCTGCTAGCTCTGACGCTAACGTTGCTAATCTACGCCAGGCGGCGGTACTCTTCCGTCATGCGACCCCTTCGGTATTCCATCAACGTCACGTTGGACGGGTGCTGCGATCATCGTGTAATACTCCCCGACGAAGACTTGCATCGTCACGCGGTCGAGAACATTAACCAGGCCGATGCCCTCCTCTTTGGCCGGGTGACTTACGAAATGATGGAGGCAGCGTTCCGGGCGCCGGCGCAGCCGGGAGCGAGGCCTGATTGGATGGAACCCTTCGCCCGGACCATCGACGCGGCAAAGAAGTACGTCGTGTCGAGCACGCTGGACCGGGTGGATTGGAACGCGGAGCTCGTGCGCGGGGATCTAGGGACGGCCGTTCAGCAGCTCAAGCGACAGCAGGGTAAGGGACTGTTCTTGGGAGGCGTAAAGCTCCCGCTGGCGTTGGCGGAGCTGGGATTGATCGATGAGTACGAGTTCGTGGTGCATCCCAGGCTGGCCGGCCATGGGCCGACGTTGTTCGCGGGGCTATCGAAGCATATCGACTTGAGACCCGTGGGCCGGCTGGAGTTCCGCTCGGGGGCGGTGGCGATGCGGTATGAGCCGAGAAAGTAGCCATTGGGATTGTTCGCCTGACGCGGCCGCTTCATGGAGCAACTCGGGGGGAATAAGCTGATCACTTCAACTGGCGCCCGCGAGTGCTAAAGCCACCGGCCAATGAACATGACACCTGTCGAAACAGTCCTGGCGTTTTTCGACGCCATCAATCAACACGATCCCGATCGCCTAGCGGAGATGATGACGGACGATCACGTCTTCATCGACTCCCTCGGCAATTTCGTGCGCGGCCGCGAGAAGATGCTTGCTGGCTGGCGTGCCTATTTCACCATGTGCCCGGACTATCGGGTATCGCACGAAAACATCATTCACAGCGGCAACACCGTCGCAGTATTCGGGTCCGCGGGAGGCACCATCAGCGTGAACGGAAACCTGCTTCCCGAAAACGGATGGCTAAACCCCCGCCGCCTGGCGCGTGCTGGTTCGCGGCGGCCTGATTGAAGAATTTCGCGTTTACGCCCGCCAACCCCGAACCCAAGTAAGCGGCCCGCCCCGCGCATCCAAAACCGTGTGTCAAAATCATTGCAGAGGAATTATTGGCACAGGAAGGCAGCACTCCCAGAGCCGCCAGTTCGGGCTCCATCGGCTCCGTTCGGTTAATGGGTGTTCCCATTCGCCTCCATTTCACCTTCGTTCTGCTCCTCATTTGCCTGGTGGTAATTGGCCTCACCAGTAATCAATCGCCCGGAAATTACACGCTGTTCGTGGTGGCGGTGATTTCATCGGTGCTATTGCACGAACTTGGTCACGCCTTCATCAGCTCGCTGTATGGCATTCGCACGCTGGAAATCGTGATGTATCCCATCGGCGGCGTTGCGCGCCTGGAACGCCCCGCCAAACCGCACGAAGAATTCTGGATCGCGCTCACCGGACCGGTGGTCAATCTCATGATCGCCGCCTCCATCTTCGCGCTGCTCTATTCCCAGAAGCGCGCCATCAATTTCTTCGCGCTGGTGCAGCCCTCCGATGCGAATCTCGCGGACCGTATCGCGCTCGCCAATCTGATCCTGGCCGGGTTCAATCTGCTGCCCGCCTTCCCCATGGACGGCGGACGCATGCTGCGCGCCGTTCTCTCGCACATGAAATCGGAATACGAAGCCACGCGCATTGCCACCTGGTCCGGACGCATGCTGGCCATCAGCATGGGTCTCTATGGATTCGTCTACATGCCGATGCTGGCCTTCGTCGCCTTCTTCATTTATCTCGGCGCCGCCAATGAAGGCGCGGCGTCACGCGGCCGGTCGCTCACGCAAGGCATCCCGGTGCGCGCCGCCATGATGACCGAGTATCGTACCCTCGTCCATGGCGCCACCATTCGCGACGCCGCCAATCTTCTGCTCTCCACTTCGCAGCAGGATTTTCCGGTGGTGCTGGGCGACCAGGTGCTCGGCCTGCTGGGCCGCAACGCGCTGTTACGGGGCATGGCGCAGGAAGGTCCCGATTCTTACATCGCCGGCTACATGGAGCGCGAATTTCCCAGCGTTCCCCCCGACAAAGATCTCGCGGATGTTCTGCCGCTCATGGCGCACGCCGGGGCCTGCGTGCTGGTAATGGAGGAAGGCCGCTTGCTCGGCTTGCTGAGTTCGGAGAATCTTTCGCAGTTCCTGCTGCTGCGCAGCGTAGGTCTGCAACCCGCTGAAAGTTAGGCCATGTGTAAGTTTTGCTGTTTGCTCTTCGCTTTCTGTTTTCTGGCCAGCGCGGAAAACGTCAAGCTTTATCTCAAGGACGGCAGTTATCAATTGGTTCGTGAATACCACCTCGAGAGCGATCGTGTGAAGTTCTACAGCCTGGATCGCGACGATTGGGAAGAAGTGCCCGCCTCGTTAGTCGATCTGGACAAAACCAAGGCCGAAATTAAAGCCCGCGCCGATGCGATTCGCGCCACCGCCGCCGCCGAAAGCGCTGAGAATCAGGCCGAGCGCGCCGCACGCCGGGAAGTCGCCAGCATTCCCCAGGACCCCGGCGTCTATCTGATCGAAGAGCAGCCTTCGGGACCCTCCAAGCTGACTCCGCTGAAAATCGCCGAATCGAAAGTCGTCAACAACAAACGGCGCAGCATTCTCAAGATCATCAGTCCGGTGCCGCTGATTCCCGGCAAAGCTACGCTCGAGCTGGATGGCACGCACGCTTCGCAAGGCACCGCCAATCCCAACCCCGAGTTCTATATTCGTCTCTCGGAGGAAGAACGCTTCGGCATCGCGCGCCTGAGTGTGCACAAAGGCAATCGCGTGGTGGAAAAGATGACCATCCAGCCCGTGGTGAATGAAACGACGCAGGAGCCGGATTTGGTCGAAGTATTTCGGCAGCAGGTGGGTGATGACCTGTTCAAGATTTGGCCGCAAAAGCCGCTCGATCCGGGCGAGTATGCGGTGGTCCAATATGCCATCGACAAGGTGGATATGCAAGTCTGGGATTTCTTTATCGCGCCCGGTACGGGGCAGCCGCGGTAACGCCGGCCGCTTGCAGGCTGGCGATCAAATGCGTGTGTTTGTACTTTCGCGCCAGATCCAGTGCGGTCAGCCCGTCTTTGGTTCGCACATCGGCGCGAGCGCCCGATTTCAGCAATAAATCGATCATGGCCGAATCGCCGAAGTCGATCGAAGCGGCATAGAGCAGGGCTGTGAATCCGATTCTGTCCGCGCGATTCACATCCGCCCCGCGCTCGATCAGCAGCCGCGCCACCTCTACTTGATTCCCAAGCACGGCGCGATCCAGTAAACTGATGCCGCTGCGCTCCAGACCATCCGCCGGTACGCCCATGTCCAGCAGCTTCCGCGCCACCGCTAGATTCCCCAAACGCACCGCGCCGGCGATGGCCGTGGTGGACGATGTCCCAATGAGAATCATAGGCGTGTCGATTTTATCGCCCGCTTCGAGCAGCCGTGGCAGGATCTCCGCGTTGCCAGAATACGAGGCCAGGAAGAACGGAGTGGCGTTGAACATGGGCGCATGCTGTCCAGCCGCCACTCGAACTTGCGCGCCATGATCCAACAATAGGTTCAGAGCCGGCGTCGCGCTCTCGCCATACTGCGCCGCCACCATCAGCGCCGAAAATCCGGTCTTGGCACGAGCATTCACGTTTGCGCCGCGATCCATCAGCAACTTCATCTTCGCCGCATCCGGCGCCGCCATCATCAGCGCCGTGGTTCCAGCGCTCGTAGCCGAATTCGGATCGAACCCTCCGTCCAGCAGCCTCTGTGTGTCTTCGACGCTGCCGAACAGCACCGTCTCCGCCCACGGCTCCACAGCGCCCGGTTCCGCTTCCTTCAGCTCCGGCAACTCCTGTTTTTTCCCCGGCCCCAATGCGCGGGCCAAAGCCATCACCGCCCAATCCGCGGCCAAAGCTGAGAGGAACTGATCGTGCCCGTACGGATAACCGGATTCAAAATACGGCGGACTCACCGACGCCGGCGGATGCAGCCGCGACACCACGTGCCACGATCCGTCCGCCGCCTGCGTCTTGAGCAAATAATCGATGCCCCGCTGCCAGCGCGCATCCGATATGGAAACACCGCCGGCGTCATGGAGCGCAACCAATACTTGGCTGGTCGAGTAAGCATCGCTCTCGCGCCCATCTAACGATGCCCATCCGCCATCCGGCTGCTGCTTCGCCATGAGCGCCTTCGCCAGCTTCTTCAATTCCGAGCGATCGGCGCCAGCCCACCACAGTCCCAACAATTGATACGTTCGCGCCTCGGTGTCCGGAGGCGCGTGCGATTCCAGCCACTTTCGCCCGCGCGTCACATGCACGAAAGCGTCGGCCTTCTCGCTCGAATAGCTATACAACTGAATCGCGCGCAGCGACAGCGCAGTCTCGGTGAAGAAGCTGTAAGACGACGGCGGCCGCTGATGGAAACTATTGAAGGAGCCGTCGGCGTCCTGCCGCGCGGCCAGCAATCGCGCATAAACCGCAGTCACCAGATTGGGCCGTATCCCCGCCGCATTCGCCGCCACCAGCTCGTACGCATCGTCCATGGCGGGCTCAATCACCCAGTTATATTGGACGGCGTTGTCCAGGCTCGTATAGTTGAATGCCTTCACCGCGTCGGCATGCGCGATCTTTTCATCCACCGGAATCCCATGCTCCCGCGCCGATTGAAACGCAAGCGCCGCTTGAAACTGGTGGTGACAAGAATCGCAAGTCTGCGAGGCATACCAGTTTTTCTGGCTGGCCTGGAACAGCGTAATAGCGCGCGTGGCCGCATCGCGAATGTGTTCGGGCGTCGCATTGGCGCCCCACGCCGCCGCGCTGACACAAAGCAAGCCCGCAATGATGCGCATAGTCGGATTATATCGTCTGCCGCCTGAAGAAAACTGGCCACGGATCAACGCAGATGAACGCGGATGGGAAACAGAAATTTGTCTTATTCAGTGTTCATCTGTGTTCATCCGTGGCTAAACTCTGTGAAAAAACTCCAGGCTCTTCCGCGCGCAAACTTCCCATCGATACTCGCTCTGCGCCCGCGCCAACCCGGCCGCGACCAGCTGTTGCCGCAACTCCGGCGACGTTAGCAGCTTTTCCATCGCCGCTTGAATTTCCTCCGCGCTGCGCGGATCCACCAATAGTGCGCCCTCGCCCGCTACTTCCGGCAGGCACGACGTATTCGAGGTAATCACCGGAATTCCCGCCGCCATCGCTTGCGCCACCGGCAATCCGAAGCCTTCATACAACGACGGATAAACGAACGCGCTGGCCCCCGCCATCAAGCCCGGCAGTTCGTCTTCCGGAACATACCCCAGATATCGCACACCCGCCGGACGCGCCGCCAATCGCGCCAGCGTCTTCTCACCCGCCCATCCGCTCGCGCCCGCGATTACCAAATCAAAGTCGCCGCGAAGCCGAAACCCGCTCCAAGCGTCCAGCAGCGTGTCCACGTTTTTGCGCGGCTCGATGGTCCCCAAATACAAAACGTACGGCCGCTGGCTCGGCCGCGCCTGCGCGCCGAAGTAAACTTCCGGCACGCCCGGGTAGATCACTTCGATTCGATCCGCATCCAGCCCGAGCAGCCGCGCCGCGTCCTGCCGTGAGTTCTCCGAAATTGCAATCAACCGATCCGCGCGCGCCAGCACATTCTTCGCCAGGCTCTCATCGGCCTGGATATTGGCCGCCGTGTGCAGCTCCGGCATCAACCGGCACGTCATGTCGTAAATGGTGGCCGTCAGCTTCACGCCTTTCGGCGGAAAGCGGATCTGATTCGACACGTGGAACACGTCCGCCTTAGGCATGGTCCAGCGCAGCAGCGGTAACGTAGGCGCGGCATTCGAAGCGAACACGCGGCCCAAGTGCCAGTACGTTTGCGCGGCGCCCGCAATGGAGCGTTCGTGATTCAAAGGGCCCAGGCTCGCGAGCGGCGGCAGGGTCAGGATCCGGTCGTTCCGCGCCTGCTGCCACAGATTCTGAATCCAGTAATATGTATAATTCTTGACGCCCGCGCTTCGGAGCAACAGCGGAGTGGCGTCAATCAGGATCTGCATGCTTGGTCAGCAAGAGCTTAGCACGGTGACGCGCTGCCAATCGCTAGAATGGTCGCAGCCCATGGGAATCGTCAAAGCCACTCGCGAGTACGAGGCGTGGCTCGCCACGCACATCCGTCTGCTCCCCGCCGATCTCCGGCGCAAACATCAGGCCATGGCCGCGGATTTGTTTCCCTTTCTTCCGCGCCACCTTTTATCGCTGGATGCAGCTCTGGGCCAAGGTCTGCGCGGACGAATCCGGTGCCCCGCATGTGCTCGCCGTGGGCGATCTGCACGTGGAAAATTTCGGCACCTGGCGCGACGTCGAAGGCCGCCTGGTCTGGGGCATCAACGATTTTGACGAGGTCTACGAGCTGCCTTACACCATCGATCTGGTGCGCCTGGCCGCCAGCGCGCACATTGCCATTCGCGAATCCCGTCTCAAGATCGCGGCCAAGGACGCCTGCGAGGCCATCCTCAGCGGCTACAAAAAGAGCCTCGAAAGCGGCGGCGTTCCCTTCGTTATGGCGGAAGAGCACGACTGGTTGCGCCACATGGTCACGGGCGTTCTGCGCGACCCCGTACAGTTTTGGCAGAAGCTCGACAGCTTGCCCACGTGGAAAGGCCGCGTCCCCAAAAGCGCCCGCCGCGCGATGGAGCGGATGCTTCCCGAGCGCGGGCTCGACTATCGGATCGCTCATCGCATCGCCGGCCTCGGCAGCCTGGGGCGCGAGCGCTACGTCGGCATCGCCAACTGCCGCGGCGGGAGAGTGGCGCGTGAAGCCAAGGCGCTGGCTCCCTCGGCCTGCGTCTGGTCCGCCACCCGGAAAGTCTCCGAGCGCATCCACTATCAGGAGGCGCTGAACCGCTCGGTTCGCGACATCGATCCCTTCGTCCACTTGATCGGCCGTTGGATCGTACGCCGGCTGGCGCCCGATTGCTCGCGCGTGGAGCTGGCGTCCATGCCCAAAGAGCGCGACGAATCCCGGCTGCTCCGCGCCATGGGCTTCGAAACCGCCAACGTACATTTGGGAACGCCGCGCGCCGCCCAAATGATCCTGCGCGACTTTGACAAACGGCCCGCCGATTGGCTGCATGCCGCCGCCACCGCCATGGTCAAAGCCACTACCGCCGACTGGCGTGAGTGGCGCGCCTCCACGCGGCGCAAACCTGCCGCCAAAGCTTAATATGGAAATTGGCGACTAGAATTCTTCTGCTCTTCTGCCTGCCGCTCGCTTCTCCGCGGCCAGCAATCCGGCTCGGTTCTCATCGTAGTCAATCAATCCTCCGCGCTCTCGCGCCAGATCGGCGAATATTACGCCGAACGCCGCCACATTCCCGCTTCCAACATTTGCCGGATCAACGCCACCACGAATGAAGAGGTCTTGCGCTCCGAATACGACGATCAGATCGCTCGCCCCATCGAAAACTACTTGCGCGGCCACCAGCTCACCGAGAAAATTCTCTACATCGTCACAACGGACGGAGTCCCGTTGAAGATCCGCGGCAACCTGGGCATTGCCGGCGAAGCCGCCTCCGTGGATTCCGAGCTCACGCTGATCTATTCCGATCTGCACGGCCGTCCCCACCCGGTGCCTTCCGGCGTCGCCAATCCTTTTTTCGGAAAAACCAACGCGGTGTTCCGCCATCCCGACTTCCCCATGTATCTCGTCACGCGCCTCGCGGGATTTGATTTTGACGACGTAAAGGCCATGATCGACCGCGGGTTCGAAGCCCGTAATCGCGGAAAATTCGTGATCGATCTGAAAGGCAGCGACAACACCCAGGGCAATGCGCTGGCTGCTCCAGGCCGCCAGCCAGCTCCCGCGCAACCGCCTGGTGCTGGATATCTCGCGCAATGTGCTTTATCACCAGCCCGACGTCATCGCCTACGCCTCCTGGGGCTCCAACGATCCGGACCGCAAAGAACGCCATCTCGGTTTCCACTGGCTGCCCGGCGCCATCGCGACGGAATATGTATCCACCAACGGCCGCACTTTCGCGCGCCCTCCCGAAAGCTGGAACATGGGCGCCTGGGGCGATCCCAAAGCCACCTTTGGCGGATCGCCGCAAAGCCTGACCGCCGACTTTATTCACGACGGCGCCACCGGCGCTTCCGGCCACGTCTACGAACCATATTTGCAATTCACGCCGCGTCCCAACATTTTGCTGCCGGCTTATTTCCACGGCCGCAATCTGGCCGAAAGCTACTACCTTGCGATTCCGGTTCTCAGTTGGATGAACATCGTGGTGGGCGATCCGCTGTGCAGTCTCGGAAGGCCGTGAGCGAAACTAAAAACAGCCGTGAGCGAAACTAAAAACAGCTGAGCGAAACTAGAGAGATGATCCAACTTTCCGGCGCCGGCAAGCGCTTCGGCCCCAAACTGCTGTTTGAAGATCTCAACTGGCTGATCACGGCCCAGGACCGCGCCGGCCTGGTGGGCGCCAACGGCACCGGCAAAACCACGCTGCTCAAAGTGCTGGCCGGCATGGAGTCGCTCGACTACGGCAAGCTCAGCGTCACGCGCGGCGTCAGCGCCGGCTACCTGCCGCAGGATGGCCTGTCGCTCTCCGGCCGCAGCGTGTTCGCCGAATGCATGTCGGTCTTCGCCTCGCTTGCAGCAGATGGAAGTGGAGATGGAAGAGCTCACGCACAAGATGGGCGAGCTCGATCCCGCCGGCCCGGAGTACGCGCAAGTGGCCGACCGCTTCCATCAACTGGATAGCGAATTCCGCACCCGCGACGGCTACGCCATCGAAGCGCAAGTGGGCACCGTGCTCGCCGGCCTCGGTTTCCCGCACGAGGACTGGAACAGCCGCACCGAGGAATTCTCCGGCGGCTGGCAGATGCGCATCGCGCTGGCCAAGCTGCTGCTCGAAAAGCCCAACCTGCTGCTGCTCGATGAGCCCACCAATCACCTGGATCTGGAAGCCCGCAACTGGCTGGAGCAATATCTTGCCAACTATCCGTTCGCCTTTGTGCTGATCTCGCACGACCGCTATTTTCTGGACGTCACCGTCAACAAAATCGTCGAGATCTGGAATCGCGGCGTGCACTTCTATACCGGCAACTACGAAAAGTATCTGAAGCAGAAACAGGAGCGCACTGAGCAGCTGGAAGCCGCCTATCGCAACCAGCGCGAGCGCATCGAGCAGCTGGAAGCGTTCATCAACCGCTTCCGCTATCAGGCCACCAAAGCCAAGCAGGTGCAGAGCCGCATCAAGGAACTGGAAAAGATCGAGCGCATCGAGCTGCCCAACGAAGAGAAGACCATCCACTTTTCGTTTCCGCAGCCCAAGCCGAGCGGCCGCATCGTCGCCGAGTTTCACAACGTGTCGAAAAGCTATGGCGACAAGTTCGTTTTCGGCGGCGTCGAATTTCATCATCGAGCGCGGCGACCGCGATCGCGCTGGTGGGCGTGAACGGGGCGGGGAAGTCGACGCTGATCAAGCTGCTGGCCGGCAGCGAGCCGCTCACGAGCGGCGAATATCGCCTCGGCCACAACGTGGGCGTCGATTACTTCGCGCAGGATCAGTACAAGGAGCTGGACCCCGACGCGCGCATGCTCGACGATCTGCAAGGCGCGGCGCCCGCGCTCCACCAACACCGAGCTGCGCAGCCTGCTGGGCTGTTTTCTGTTTTCCGAAGACGACGTGTTCAAGCGCATCGGCGTGCTTTCGGGCGGCGAGCGCAACCGCTACGCGCTGGCCCGCATGCTGCTGCAGCCCTCCAATTTCCTGCTGCTCGACGAGCCCACCAATCACCTGGACATGCGCGCCAAGGATGTGCTGCTCGAATCGCTGGAAAAATATACCGGCACCGTGGTCTTCGTTTCGCACGACCGCTATTTCATCGACAAGCTGGCCACGCGCATCTTCGAAGTCGGCGATGGCGAAGTCAGCGTCTTCCCCGGCAACTACGAAGATTACATCTGGCGCAAGGAAGGGAAGCACGTCGATCTCAGCCTCCCCACCAACGGTCACGCAGCCGCCAGTCCCCAACCCCCTTCCCCAATCCCGAGCCGCCCGCCAAGCGCGTGAACCCGATGAAGCTGAAACAGCGGCAGAATCGAGCGAAAGAGCTGGAATCACAGATTGCCTCCCTGGAAGCGGACATCGCCGCCGACGAAGAAGGCCTTGCAAATTTCGTAAGCGCCGAGGAAACCATGCGTCTGGCCACGCAACTCGAGAAGCGCCGCGCGGAGCTGACCACCCTGCTGGAAGAATGGGAAGCGGTGTCCCAAGAAGTATGACCGGCGCGGTATGACGGACTTTCAGGAACAACTCGCGCACCTGCGCCGCCGCATCGCGAAGATCGATCGCAAATATACACGCCCAGCCGCCAAAGCTCCAACCCCCAAACCCCAAGCGCCAATCCCCACGCCGGAGGATTGGCTCCAGGGCGAAGAGGTCGAAACCGCGCACGGCGTCCACTACGAAACCGAGCGGCTCTACGAGCGCCACCGCCGCCACGGCAGCATCGGCATCGTGGATCTGGAGGATCTCTCGCACGATCTGCTCGATCCTATTTCGAACGGCCAGATCCGCGGAGTAGCGCCCGAAAAATGGTGCTTCCTCGATACCGAAACCACCGGCCTGGCTGGCGGGTCAGGCACTTACGCGTTTCTGGTCGGCGTCGGCCGCATCACGCCGCAAGGTTTTCGCGTGCGGCAGTTCTTCATGCGCGACTTTGGCGAGGAGGCCAGCCAGTTGAGCGCGCTGGCCGAACATCTGAAGCAATTCGAAGTGATGATCACCTATAACGGCCGCACCTACGATCAGCCGTTGCTCGAAACGCGTTTCCGCATGGTGCGCCAGCGCCCGCCATTCACTTCGCTGGAGCATCTGGATCTGCTGTTTGGCGCGCGCCGGCTCTGGAATTTGCGCTTCGATAGCTGCCGCCTGGTGGAACTGGAGAATCAGATCCTGGGAGTGGAACGGCAAGGCGATCTCCCCGGCGAACTGATTCCGTATGTCTACTTCGAATACGTGCGGACGCACGAAATCTTCCGCCTGCTGCCGGTGTTTCATCACAACGCCATCGACATCCTGACGCTGGCCTGCCTCACCGCCATCGTGCCGCGCGCCTTTCACGCCGGACCACGCCGAGTTTGCGCATGGCGCCGAAATGGTGGGCCTGGCGCGCTGGTGGCGGCAGGCCGAGCAGCATGAAAACGCGCTCGCGCTTTTCCGGCAGGCCATCGGAAAGAATCTTTCGGACGAGCTGCTGTTTCGCACCCTGTGGGACATCGCGGCGCTCGAAAAGAAGCTGGGCCGCGAACACGCCGCCCTTCCCGTGCTCACCGATCTCGCCGCTTCGCACAATCCCTGGCGCGCCGCCGCCTTAGTGGAACTCGCCAAATATTACGAGCGGCGCGAGCGCAACTACCCGCTGGCGTTGGAAATGACGCGCAGCGCCCTGGAACTGGAACCGTCCGAAGCGCTGGAGCGCCGCGCGGCTCGTCTCAAAAAACGCGTGGACGTGCCGAAAACATCGAGGCTGATATGAAAAACTTTTTGCTGTTGCTGGTCCTTCTGAGTTTCGTGCTGACTTTCGCTGGTTGCGCCAAGGCGCCCAAGCTGAACGTCACGTTGAGTCTCGAAAAGCAGAACGCCAATCTCATCTTCGTCAAGGTGAAGGTGATCAACACCGAAGACCGCGCCACGGTTCCCATCGCCATCGAAGTCACCGGCCAGGCCGAAAACAACGGCCAGTGGGATAAATCCAGCACGCTCCTGCATCCGGCGGCGTTCGTGCTGAACAAGAAAGAACAGCGCGAGATCACCAAGCTGTGGAGAGTTCCGGCCGACAGCCGCGCGAGCCACCCTGACCGTCAAAGAACAGGAACGTGGGTTCTTGTTAAAAACAGAACACGCGGAAAAAGTCTTTACCCCTCAGGCCAGTACGGTGCCAACTACAACAAAGCCTTGAGCTCGGTCCGGGGCAGCCCCTGCGATTCCGCCACCCCCGGATGCGTGATGTGCCCGGCGTACGTATTCACGCCCACGCGAATCGCGGCGTTATCCCGGCAGGCCTGCTCCAGCCCCTTGGCGCACAACTCGGCCAGATAAGGAAAAGTCGCATTGGTGAGCGCGTATGTGGATGTATGCGGAACCGCGGCCGGCATGTTCGACACGCAGTAATGCAGCACGTCGTCGACGAAATAAATCGGATCGGTGTGCGTGGTGGCATGCGAAGTCTCAAAGCATCCGCCCTGATCGATAGCCACGTCCACCATCACCGCCCCCGGCTTCATCGTTTTCAACATCTCGCGCCGCACCAGCTTGGGCGCCGACGCGCCGGGAATCAGCACCGCGCCCACCACCAGGTCGGCGTTGCGCACCGCATCGCGCACCGTGAAGCTGTTGGATGCCAGCGTCACCACCTGGCTGTTATAAATGTCGTCGAGCGCGCGCAGACGCTCCAGATTGCGATCGATGATGGTGACGTGCGCGCCCAGCCCCACCGCCATCTTGGCTGAATTGTGTCCCACCACTCCGCCGCCCAGAATCACAACATTGGCGGGCGCCACGCCCGGGCACGCCGCCCAGCAAAATCCCCCGGCCGCCGTTGGGGCGTTCCAGATACACGGCGCCCACCTGCACCGCCATGCGTCCCGCCACTTCGCTCATGGGCGTCAGCAGCGGCAGCGAACCGTCCGCCTCGCGAATCGTTTCGTATCCAACGGAGTTGACACCGGCGTCCACCAGCTTGCTGGTGAGTTCGGGCAGCGGCGCCAGATGCAGATAAGTGAACAGGATCAGCCCGCGCCGGAAGTGCGCGTACTCCGACGGCTGCGGCTCCTTCACCTTGATCACCAGATCGGCCTTGCTCCAAACGTCGGCGGCCAGCGGCCATATCTCCGCGCCGGCTTCCACGTATTCGCTGTCCGGGATGGAACTGCCGGTGCCTGCCTGGGTCTCCACCAGCACCCGATGGCCGGCCTCCCGCAATGCGGTTACGCCGCTCGGAACCAGCCCGACGCGCGTTTCGTGATCCTTAATTTCTTTCGGAACGCCGACGATCATTGCGCCGGGTTCGGTGCGGGTGGCGCCGGCGTGCCGGCCTGAGGCACGGCCGGAAGCGGAGGAGCAGCATCCGATTTCGCAGTCAGGCGTTTGGGGCCAAGCCCCAGGGCAATCAACGATAGCGAACTGATCTTGCCATCCGGCATCAGATTTTGGTCCGCCTGAAAGCGCTTGAGAGCATCAATCGAATCCGCCCCCCATGCGCCGTTGGGCTCACCCTGGAAATAACCCTTGCTCGCGAGCGCCTGCTGGATTTCCTTGTAACGATCCGGCGTGGGAGCCTGTTGGTAATACCGCGAGACGCGTCGCGTGACCTTCCCCTTGCGGCGCGTGCTAGTCGATTTCTTAGTCCTGGCTGAACTTGCTTTCGTTGCGGCCTTCGCCACCTTGTGCACGGAGCTGGGCGAAGCAGACTTCGCCGCGTGGCGCCGTTTATGTGTTTTCGCTGGCGTGGCCGCTAGCGACGACGCAATGCCAAGCACCGCCACGGCCGTAAGAATTTTCTTGTACACCCGCCTCCATTGTAGAACGATGTTGCTAACGCCGTACTCCCGTCAAGGCAAAGCCTCAATCACCCGATCGATCTCCTCCGGGCTGATGTAAAAATGCGGCGACAACCTTATCCAGCCCTGCCGCGGCGCCGCTATAATGCCCTTCTGCTTTAGATCGGCCACAACTTTGCGGCTGTCCAGGCCCGGCTTCTGAATCGCGAGGATGCCCGCTCCGTTTTCGGGCGTTCGGTCGCCCAAGCAACTGGTAGCCCTTATCCATCGCGCCCGCAGCCAGTCGATCCGCCAACCCCTGAACAGCCGGCGCGATGCGCCCGACGCCAGCTTCCAGCAAAAGTTCAATTGACGCGCGTAACCCATAGCAGCCAATAGTATTCAGGGTTCCGCATTCGTAGCGCCCGGCATCCTGCCGCAGCGCCATGTCGCGCGAAGAGTAATCGTTGTATCCAGCCACCGTTGTCCAGCCGAACTCCTCCGGGTAGATCGCATCCTGGCGCGACTTTCGAACGTACAGGATCCCGCATCCCTCCGGACCAAGCAGCCACTTGTGCCCGTCCGCCGCCAGTGCATCGATGTGCGCGGCCTCTACGTCCAGTGGAAACGCACCCAACCCCTGGATCGCATCCACGAAAAAGAAACAGTTGTGCCGCTGGCAAATCTCGCCAATCGCCTTCAAATCGGCTCGAAAGCCGCTGAGATACTGCACGAAACTGATCGACAGAAGCCTGGCGCCGGTGCAGGCCATCTCGATCTTCTCCAGCGGATCGTCCACCGAAAGCCAATCGACCGTACACCTATGAGCCTCCAGGCGTAGCCAGGGGTAGTAGTTTGCGGGAAACTCCTCGCGGAAGGCGACGATCCGATCGCCCGGCCGCCAATCGAGCCCTCGGGCCACCGTCGATATGCCCTCCGACGTATTCTTGATCAGCGCAATCTCGCTGCGCTGGGCCCCAATCAGGCGCGCTGCCGCAACTCTCAGGCCCTCATAAGCATCCAACCAACGATCGTAATGGAGCGAGCCGAATTGGAGCGCTTCCTCGGCCCATCCCTGCATCGCTTGGGCCGTCCGGCGAGGCAAGGGCGCCACTGCGGCATGGTTCAGATAAATCAGGTTTTGGGTGACCGGGAACTCGTCCCGGTACTGCTTCCAGAGTGGTTCGGTTGTGACCGTTATCGAACTGGTCTTTTGCTCGAAATCCTTCTCGAAACCCATAAAGACCACTATACGTATAAAGCATGAGGGTTTATACTCGACTGTAGGAGTTTGTGGATGAAACGCCTGTTGTCCGCTAGCCTGAGTTTTTCGCTTGCTATGGCGTTGGTCGCCCCGGCCAGCGTTTTTGCTGAGAACCCGGAGAAAGACCCCGACCAGATCGGAAATCGGAATGTCGGCAAGGGCGTCAACTTCTACTCGCTCGAGAAAGAGATTGCGCTGGGCAAGCAGCTCGCCACGGAAGTGGAGCGCCAAGCGAAAATCATTAACGACCCGGTGATCGCCGAGTATGTCAATCGCGTGGGCCAGAACCTGGTGCGGAACTCCGACGCCAAGGTTCCCTTCACCATCAAAGTCATCGACAGCGAGGAAGTGAACGCGTTTGCGCTCCCTGGCGGATTCTTCTTCGTGAACTCCGGTCTGATCATGAAGGCCGATAACGAAGCCGAGTTGGCCGGCGTCATGGCGCATGAAATCGGGCACGTGGCGGCGCGCCACGGAACCAAGCAGGCCACGCGCGGCGAAATCGCGCAGTTGGGCATGATCCCGCTCATCTTCATGGGCGGCTGGACCGGGTATGGAATCTATCAGGCGGCCAGCGTGCTGGTGCCCATCGGGTTCTTGAGATTCTCGCAGCGCATGGAATCCGAAGCGGATCTGCTGGGCCTGGAGTACATGTACAAGGCGGGGTATGACCCCGACGGCTTTTGTCGATTTCTTCGAGAAAATCGAGACTCTGGAGAAGCGCAAGCCGGGAACCGTTGTCCAAGTTTTTTTCCACGCATCCGCCGACCGACGATCGCATTCGCGCGGCGCAGAAGAACATTCAGGAATATCTGAAGGCCAAGCCCGAGTACGTCGTGACCACGTCCGAGTTTAACGATGTCAAAGCGCGCTTGGTCGCTATGCACAACAAGCGCAAGTTCGACAACCCCGCCGACGCCAATCGTCCCACTCTGCGGCGCGCGGCCGGGTCGGGCCCAGGCACGGTGGACAGCAGTGGCAACCCCACTAACACCAATTCCGATGACGAGGACCGTCCAACTTTAAAGCGCCGGCCAGCGTCTGAATAGCAGATACCTTCTCCTAATCCTTAAGAGCCCCTCGAAACGCAAAGTTTCGCGGGGCTTTACTTTTGCTGAAGGTCCTGCTTATCTGGGTTCATCGGTGTTTATCTGTGGCAGATCATGCAGCACCATTCTTCCTGGCGGAGAAACTCCGTCGCGGAAAATCCCTCCGGAACATCCCACTCCGGAAAGCCGGAAAGAATCAGCGTCGATCCCGGCTGGCGCACGCGCTCGAGTTCCGCCGCAATGCGCTCCAAAGTAGCCGCGTCAATATTGGCGACAACTACATCCGCCCATTCAGATCGCACCGCATCCGCCGAACCAACAAACATCGGCACGTTCACGCGCTCGCGAGCAATCCGAACCGCATCCGGATCGACATCGCACCCGATCACCTGAGTCGCGCCCATCAACCTCGCGGCATCCGACAAAATTCCCGATCCCGATCCCACATCCAGCACCCGCGCGCCCGGCCGCACAAAGCGCTCGATGGCCCGCAAGCAAAGCTGCGTCGCCGGATGCCGTCCGGTCCCGCAAGCCATGCCCGGATAAATTTCCAGCCGCAGCCGGCCGGGCGGGAGTGACTGCCGTCGCCATCCCACGGCGCAACCAGATAGAATCGCTCGCCGACCAAATCGGCGGCCACGCGTCGCGCGTGATCCGCTCCCAATCCGCCGGCGCTTCCTCGCGAAGCTCGGGCGAAAACTCGGCGAAGTCTTTGCAGCAATGAGCCGGCATCCGTCGCCGAATCGAAGAACGCCCGCAGCCCCGCCTCCTCTTCCGTAATGCCCGCGGTTCCGCGACTCCTGAAGCTCCGCGATCAGCAGGTCTTCGCGATCCGGCGCCGGGTGAAGAAGAAGGGAAAACAATTCTTCAGTTTACGCAATTGTGATAATCTGAATTACACCCTTCCGCGTCGAAGCTAGGCAACCCAAGCTTAATTATCGCCATGGCAACACCTGGATTCGACGAACCGCGCATCGCTTCCGGTCCGTTCGCAAGCTACGATCTCGACAGCGCGTTCGATGAAATGTTCGACGCCGGGCGCCACCCGCGCAAACACTATCGGGCGCTGTATGAGCTGCTGCTGGGCCTGCCGGCCGAAGAAATGCGCCGCAAGAAGCAGGCCGCCGACGTGTCGTTTCTGCATCAGGGCATCACGTTCACCGTCTATGGCCGCGACGAAGGCACCGAGCGCATCTTCCCGCACGACCTGCTGCCGCGCATCATCACCAGCGCCGAATGGGAGACCATCGAACGCGGGCTGACCCAGCGCATCACGGCGCTCAATCTGTTTCTGCGCGACATCTACAACGAAGGCCGCTGCCTGGCCGACGGCGTGGTTCCGCGCGAAATGGTCTATAGCTGCAAACATTTCCGCCGGCAGATGCGCGGCGTCACCGTGCCCAAGAACATCTATGTCGCGGTGATGGGCACCGACCTGATCCGGCTGCCCGACGGCCGTTTCGTGGTGCTGGAAGATAACCTGCGCGTGCCGAGCGGCGTGTCCTACATGCTCACCTCGCGCCAGGTGATGAAACGCATCTTCCCGGAATTGTTCCGGCACACCGACATCCGCCCCATCGATCATTACCCGGAAGCTCTGCTGACCACGCTGCGCGCGCTCGCGCCCGAAGGCCGCGGCGAGCCCGAACATCGTGCTGCTCACGCCCGGCGTCTACAATTCGGCCTATTTCGAGCACACCTATCTCGCGCGCCAGATGGGCATCGAGCTGGTGGAAGGCCGCGACCTGGTGGTGCACGACAACGTGGTCTACATGCGCACCACCGGCGGCCTGCGCCGCGTGGACGTGATCTACCGCCGCGTGGACGACGATTTCATCGATCCGCTGGCCTTTCGCTCCGATTCGATCCTGGGCGTCGCCGGCCTATTCAACGCCTATCGCGCCGGCAACGTGACGCTCGCCAACGCGCTCGGCACCGGCGTGGCCGACGACAAGGCGCTCTACGCCTACGTTCCGAAGCTGATCAAGTATTTTCTGGGCGAAGATCCGATTCTCGATAACGTCGAGACTTATCTTGCTGACCGAGCCCGCAGAGCGCCGCCACGTGCTCGCGCATCTGGACAAATATGTCGTCAAAGCGGTCGGCGAATCGGGCGGCTATGGCATGCTGATCGGCCCGCACTCCACCGCCGAACAGCGCGAAGAGTTCCGCGAGCGCATTGAAGCCGATCCGCGCAACTACATCGCGCAGCCGACCTTGATGCTCTCGCGCGCGCCCTGCTTCTTCGACGGCAAGCGTGGAGCCGCGCCACGTCGACCTGCGCCCGTACATTCTGTGCGGCGACAAGGTGACCATCGTGCCCGGCGGATTGACGCGCGTCGCGCTGCGCTCGGGATCGCTGGTGGTCAATTCGTCGCAAGGCGGCGGCAGCAAGGACACCTGGGTCCTGCAATAAAGAACCGGGTTCTCAGTAAGCACATGCTATCGCGCGTTGCCGACAGTCTCTATTGGATGAGCCGCTACCTGGAACGCGCCGAGCACACCGCGCGCGTGCTCGGCGTGCAGCTCAACCTGATGCTCGAGCAGGACCCCAAATCCTCGGACCGCCGCTGGCTGCGCGTGCTGGCCAGCCTGGGCCATCCCGAGCTCCGATTCACCGAGAACAGCGATCCGTTCACGCTGCGCGCAGACCTACGCGCTGCAGCATAATCACCGGCGGCATCGCATTCGGCGCGCGAAAACGCCCGGCAGGTTCGCGAACAAATCAGCTCGGAAATGTGGGAGCACCTCAACCGGCTGTTTCACGAGATCAAGCGCATGGAAGCAACCGGGCTTGTGGAATTCCCAGCCGCTGGATTTTCTGACGCGTCATTCTCGAAAGCTCGCATCTGGTGCAGGGCGTCACCGATTCCACCATGAATCACGGCGAAGGCTGGCAATTCATCCAGGTGGGCCGCTTCATCGAACGCGCCGCCGCCACCGCGCGCCTGCTCGATATCTATTTCCACGAATTTCCCGCCGGGCAAGCCATGGATTCCGGCGAGCACATGGAGTGGATCGGCCTGCTCCGCAGTTGCACCGCGTTTGAAGCCTATTGCAAGGTCTACACCGCCGATCTGCGGCCCGAGCGCGTGGCCGAATTTCTGCTGCTCAACAGCGAATTTCCGCACTCGGTGCGCTTCGCGGCCGACCGTATGCAGCACTCGCTCGAAGCCATCAATCAGGCCGCGGCCAGCAAACGTTCGCCGCGCGTGGCCAAGATCGCCGGCCGTCTCGAGCGCGGGCCTGATGTTCACGCCGCTCGAAGAAGTGGTGGCCAGCCTGGCCGAGTTCTTCGCCGACATCCAGCGGCAATGCGCCCGCATTCACGCCGCCATTCACGAGGTCTATATCACCTATCCCATCGAGGCGGCCATCGAGGCTTGATATAGCGAAGCCTGACGCCATGTATTATTCCATCCGCCATCTCACCAAATTCCGCTATAGCGCGCACGTCAGCGAAAGCCTGATGGAAGCGCGCATGCAGCCGCGCTCGGATGGCCCGCAGCGCTGCCTTACGTTTCAACTGATGGTGCAGCCTCAGCGCGCGCGTGCAGTTCTATCGCGATTATCTGGGCAACACCGTCCATCATTTCGATGTGCCCGGGCAGGCACAAGCAGCTCTCCATCGTCGCCGACGCCCTGGTGGACGTGCAGCCTCCGCCGGCGCTGCCCGACATCGCTGGGCGACGACGCCTGGGAGGAGCTCGATGAGATGATCGCCGCCGGCGACTACATCGAGATGCTGATGCCCAGCCAGTTCGGCCAGTCCACCGAGCTGCTGGAGGAATTCGCGCGCGAGCTGGGCGTCGAGTCGCGAGAGAAAGCGCGCCAGCGCGATCCCGCTGGAACTCATGCTCGATCTCAATGCGCTGCTGTATTCGAAAATCGCCTACGTCCCCAAGAGCACCCGCGTGGATTCGCCCATCGATCACGCGCTCGAAAGCCGGCAGGGCGTTTGCCAGGACTTCGCGCATATCATGATCGGCCTGACCCGCCGCATCGGGATTCCTTGCCGTTATGTCAGTCGGCTACCTGTTCCACAAGGCGGGCGACAAGACGCGCTCGGCCGAAGGCGCCACGCATGCCTGGGTGGAAACGCTGCTTCCGGGCTTAGGCTGGGTGGGATTCGATCCCACCAATAATGTGCTGGCCGGCGAGCGCCACGTACGAACCGCGGTGGGCCGCGACTACGCCGATGTTCCTCCCACCAAAGGCGTATTCAAGGGATCGGCCGAGAGCCAGTTGCTGGTGGCCGTCCACGTCGCGCCGTCCGATGCGCCGCCGCTCGAACCTGAGCTCGGCATCGAAGATTGGTCGCAGGCGCTGCGCGAGGATGGACTGGACCCGGACTTGGCAGCGCATCATCAACAGCAGCAGCAACAGCAACAATAGCTTCGCGAGAGCTATTTACTTCGTTCCGGTGGCGGGAGCCGCGGGTGGCGCGGGCGCCGCCGGAGCTTTGGTGGTCGCCTCCAGCGTCTCCTTCGCCTTCGGCTCTTCGATCGTGATATAGACCGGCTGTTCCATCAACACCGGGTCCTTACCGGCGGTCTTGAGCAGCAGTTCCAGCCGGCCGGGTTTGACGAACGGCGGGACGCGGAACTCGATCGAGTCGTCTGGTCTGAGCCAGCACCTTCACCTTCATGTCGAAGGTATGGTCGGTCAGATAGACCTCGTCCACGTTCGTCTTCCCAAGAAAAACGCCCTGGACTTTCAGGACCGATCCGATTTTGCCGCTATCGGGCTGCACCGTGTGCATCACTGGTACTTGAGCCGGGAGCGAAGCCGCTCCAGCGAGGCAAAGCAAGGAAAATGCAAGCGTAATTCGCATTGTCTGGTAGCTCCGTATCAAGGACTTTATTCCCATGCGGTATAGCCCGCAATGGGTGGAAAGTACCAAAAGAAGCTGAGGGAAACAGCTGAGGCAAAGACGGTAGGCAGGGTGCTAGGAGGGTAGGACTGAGGGAACTGGCGGGCTGACGAATTCGGCCAGCCCGCCGAAGGAGGAGCAACGAGGTTAACGTTCGGCGTGCCAGGTGAGGCCCTTTGTGGATCGCGTAGAGCGCCAGTTCCAAGCGGTCGGAGACGCCCAGCTTGTCGAAGATGTTGTGCAGGTGATTCTTGACGGTCTGCTCGCTGATGAACATCTTCTCGGCCATTTCCTTGTTCTTGTAGCCCTGGGCGACCAGCTGCACGATTTCGCGTTCGCGCTGGCTCAAGGGCGAGCGCTCGCGGGTCTTGCCGGAACCGCCGCCAGCCGCCTATCTCACCGGGCGCAGCGAACTGGCGCATCACCGCCGCGGTGGTGTGCGAATCCAGCCAGATTTCGCCGCCATGCACTTTGCGGATGCTCTTGACGATCAACTCGGGCGCGGTTTGCTTCAGCACGATGCCGGAGCAGCCCAGCTTCATGGCCTGCACGAATTCGTTTTTGTCTTCCGAAGCCGTCAGGACGATCACGCGCGTGCGTTTGTTGGTCTGCTGCAGGGCCTGCAGAGCCGACAGCCCGTCCAGGTTGGGCATCCGCAGATCCAGCAGCAGCACGTCCGGATCCAGTTCCTGGACCCGGTCCAGCACCTCGCAGCCGTCGGACGCTTCGCCTACGATCTGGAAGTCCTCCTCCAGCGCTCAGGAGTTTCTTCAGGCCGTCCCGGACAATCGGGTGGTCGTCGGCGATGAGAATGCGAATCATGCCCTTCCTCGGCTCCGCAGGAGTGTGTGGCACGCCCGCTTGTCTTCCATTGTCGTGAAGCTGTCGTTCATATATAGTGTATCGACCATCCGCATTTAGATTCTACAGGGGTACTGGTACGTAATCAATCTCAGGTAACGCTTAAACTAACACCGATGAAACCACTTAGATGCTCGAATAGAGATAGCTCTAGACAGCGGTTTCTGAGACATTTCCAACTAGTACTCAGTGTAGTACTATTTCTTCCAATCGGCACCGGGAAATTTCAGGCGCCAATTTCTGTACCATCGTCAAGATGCTGTCGCCCCGGCACCGCCCAACTTATTGATAAAGCGAAACAATCCCTTGTGGTCGCCCCGTTTGCATACACCGCCGGCGTGCTCGACTAGCGTCACCAGCCAACTCGAGCGCTACATGGATTTGTTGAGCGCCCGGCAGAAGCTGGTGGTTTCCAATATCGCCAATGTCGATACGCCGGGCTATAAGACCAAAGACATCGATTTTCAGTTCGAATATCATGAGTCTGGCTGCAGGGGCAGGAGCCCGAATGTGGTCGATCACGCCCGGGCTGGTGATCAAGAGCGACGGCAACAACGTCAGCCTGGACCGCGAAGCGCGGCTGTTGGCCGAAAACGCTCTGCGGTTCAACGTCGCCTCCAACCTGATGAAGGCCCAACTCAAGATGTCGAATCGGCCATCAAGGAAGGCCAATCCGGATGAGTCTGTTTTCGGTGCTTTCGGTCAGCGCTTCCGGGATGGCGGCCCAGCGCACGCGGGCCGAGCTTCTGGTGCAGAACCTGGCCAATTCCGAGACCACGCGCACGCCCGAAGGAGGGCCCTACCGGCGCCAGGACGTGGTGTTTCAAAGCGCGCCCGAGACCTCGCCGTTTTCCGCGGTCTTTCAGACCGAAATGCGAACCGGGGTGAGCGGGAGTGGAAGTGGCCGACGTGGTCGAAGATCCCACCGAGCCGGAGAAACGCTATCATGCCCGGCCATCCCGATGCGGATAAGGAGGGTTACGTGGCGTATCCCAACGTGAACCCGGCCGAGGACATGGTGGATCTGCTGAGCGCGCAGCGCGGCTATGAGGGAAACGTCGCGGCCATGACCGCGATCAAAGACATGATTCAGCATTCCATCGATCTTATGAAGTAAAGGTTTCTCAGGTAATCCCTTTGTCCCTACCCCTTACCTCTATCCGATCTCCAGCGGTCATTCCGCTTACTCCGGTTCCCGCCGTCGCGGGCCGTCCGGCGCCGGATTCGGCTCGGTGCTCGCCGATGCGATCGGGCGCGTGGACCAGTTCCAGCAGAATTCGCAATCCACCATCGATAAATTTCTTTCCGGCGAGGACGAAGAGGTACATAAGGTGGCGCTGGCGACCGAACAGGCCGCCGATGTCCTTCGACCTGTTCCTGCAGGTGAGAAACAAAGTGGTCTCGGCCTACCAGGAAGTAATGCGCATGCAGATGTAGCCATCACCAATAAACAGATGGATCAGATCAAACGACTGCTGGAGAGCCTGACCTGGAAGCAGATCGCTCTCGCTCGTTCTGGCGGCCGCGGCCGTGATCGGAGGCCTGGCGGCGTTCTCGCACTGGAACCGCGAGCGCGATTTTCGCCCGCTCTATAGCTCGCTCGCGCCCGACGACGCCGCGGCGGTGCTCGCCAAGGTGCGTGAAAACGGATCGGAGTTCCGCCTGTCGGACAACGGTTCGGTGGTGCTGGTGCCTTCGGCGCGTGTGGCGGAACTGCGCCTGGAGATGGCGGCGGCCGGGCTTCCCAAAAGCGGGCGCATCGGCTTCGAGCTGTTCGACAAGACCAACTTCGGGATGAGCGACTTCACCGAACAGGTGAACTATCATCGGGCGCTCGAAGGCGAGCTGGAGCGCTCCGTGATGTCGCTCGCCGAGGTGGAGCAGGCGCGCGTCCACATCACTTTTCCCAAAGATTCGCTTTTCCTGGACTCGCAGCAAGCCCGCCAAGGCCAGTGTGCTGGTAAAGCTGCGGCCCGGCGCCCAGCTGTCGCCGCCAGAACGTGGCGGCGATCTGCCAGTTGGTGGCGAGCGCGGTGGAAGGGCTGCTGCCCGAGGCCGTTTCGGTGCTGGACACGCGCGGCAATTTGCTGAATCGCGCTCTGAAGGCCTCTTCGGCCGACGATCCGGAGCCCTCCGAGGAGGCGCTTGAATACCGGCAAAAGCTGGAACACGATGTTGCTCGCCAAAATCGACAGCACGCTCGATCCGCTGCTCGGCCCCGACAAGTTTCGCGCCACCGCGTCGGTCGGATTGCGATTTTACCAGCGCCGAGCAAAGCGAGGAGACTTACGATCCCGCCAAATCGGTGATGGTGAGTTCGCAAAAAACCGAAGACATCAGCGGCGGCACGGTAGCCGCGGGCATTCCGGGCACGCCGTCCACGCTGCCCCGGCCGGCAGCGCGCCCGGCTGGCGGCGGCAATACGGTGACACGGCGCACCGAAAACATCAACTACCAATCCAGCCACACGGTGCGCCACGTGCGGGAGCCGGAAGGCAGCGATCAAACGCATGTCGGTGGCTCTTCTGGTGGATTCCGATGGTCCGGTACGAAGGCAGCGGAGCGAAAGCCAAACGAATCGTGGAAGCGCCCTCGGCCGATAAACTGAAAGCGATTCACGACCTGGTGGCGGGCGTCATCGGTTTGTCCACCGAGCGGGGCGATCAGCTGGTGGTGGAGACGCTGCCGTTTGAATCGACGCTCAACCCCGAACAGCTCCCGCCGACCCAAGCCGGCGCCGCCGCCACCCACTTGGCAGGAGCAATTTCTCAAGAACAAAGTTTTCGTGATCGGCGTCGGAGTGGGAGCGGCGGTGCTGCTGGCTCTGCTCCTGATCATTCTGCGAGTGACGGGGCAGAAAGGCCATCGGCGGCTCAGTGGAACTGCCGGGCGAACTTCCCGCCGGAGCCGCGACGCCCGATCAGCTCCAGGCGCAGATCGAAGGCCGCCTGGCCGAACAGGCGGCGCTACGGCAGAGGCAGGAGACGGAAGCATTGAATTCTCTGAAGCTGCCGCCGGTTACCAAAAAAACCGAGGTGCTGACCAAGCACATCACCGAGCAGGCCAAGAAAGATTCCGCGGCCATGGCGCACGTCCTGCGGGCCTGGATGGCCGAGTCCGGCGACGAGGTGAAGCGATGACGCTCCAGCGGCAATTCAAACCATGCGGCGAAGCGGCAATTCAAACCATGCGGCGAAGCGGCAATTCAAACCATGCGGCGAAGCGGCAATTCAAACCATGACACCGACCACCCCAATAGATAGAAGCGGCCCGGCGGTGCGCCCGGTTCGGCATCCTGTCCAAAAATGATTCAAAACCTCGAGACCACCGCCGCACCCAGTGTCCCGGGCATCCGCAAGGCCGCCATTCTCATGATCATTCTGGGAGACCAGGCCAGCGCGCGAGATCCTGCGGCAGATGGACGAAGAAGAAGTGCAGGCCATCGGCCACGAGGTGGCGCGCATCACCTCCATCAGCAACGACCAGGCCGAGGGCGTTCTCGAAGAGTTCTACCAGATGTCGATGGCGCACGACTACGTGCTCAAGGGCGGCATCGACTACGCGCAAGAAGATGCTGATGACGCGCGTTCGGCCCCGAGCACGCGCAGCAAGTTGGTGGACCGGCTGGTGAAGACGCTGGGCACCGAGCTGGCCAGTTTCGACACGCTGCAAAAGGCCGATCCGCAGCAGCTCGCCAAATTCATCCACAACGAGCATCCGCAGACCATCGCGCTGATCCTGTCGCATCTGAATGCCTCGCAAGCGGCCGGGCTGCTGATCTCGCTGCCGCAGGAACTGCGCGCCGACGTGGCGCTGCGGATGGCGCACCTGGACCAGATCTCGCCGCGAGATCATCTCGAAAATCGCCGCCATCATCGGCCAGCGGCTGAAATCGCTGGGCGAGCTGAGCCGCGAATCCTACGGCGGCGTCCGCGCGGTGGCGGAGATGTTCAATCGCCTGGATTCGACCAGCAGCAAGGAAATTCTGGAAGCCATCGAGCAGAACGATCCGAAGCTGGTGGAGACCATCCGGCATCTGATGTTCGTCTTCGAAGACCTGCTGCTGCTGAGCCAGGAAGCCGTCAAGGAAATGCTGGGCAAGGTGGACCGCAAGATCCTGACGGTGGCGCTGAAGGGCACCAGCGACCAGCTGAAGAATCACATCCTGCAGGCTGATGTCCCAGCGCGGCGCGGAGATGCTGCAAGGAGGACATGGAGCGCTGGGGCCGATCAAGATCAAGGAAGTGGAGGCGGCGCAGCAGCAGATCATCGCGGTGGTCCGGCAGCTGGAAGCCGAAGGAACCATCAGCCTGAAGGGCACGGTAGGCGAGCAGTATGTCGTCTAAACTCATCCGCGGCGAAGCCATTCGCCACCGATCCGGTGGCTTGGCGCCGGGTGTCATCGGCAGAGGCTATTACCGGCTCAGGGACGAGCGATGGAGCGCCGGGCGCGGGTTACATCTCCGAAGCCGGCACGCCCGGATCGAGAGCGGGCGAGGTCGAACAACGCGTGGCCGCGGCGCATCAGCAAGGGCTTCGAGGAAGGGCAAGCGGCCGCGACGGCAAAGCGCTGGCAGCGCCGCTGGAGGCGATGCAGTTGAAGCTGGCGCGCAGCATCGAGGAACTGACCGGATCGCGCCTGCGTTTTCGGCGCGAAGCCGAGCAAGATGTGGTGGCGCTGGCTCTGGCGGTGGCGCGCCGCATCCTGCATCGCGAGCTGACGGTCTCGCCCGAAGCGCTGCTCGGCCTGGTGAAGGCGGCGCTCGACAAAATGGAGGCGCGCGAAGTGCATCAGGTGCGCGTGTCGCGCGCAGGATGCCGCCATGGTGCGGCAGTTCTTCGACCAAATGGGCTTGCCGCAGCGCGTGGAAGTGATCGCCGATGCGGCGCTTGGCGCCGGGCAGCGTGATTATCGAGTCCGCCGCGCGGGGCACTGGATGCGTCGGTGGATACGCAACTCGCCGAGATCGAGCGCGGCTTTGCGGATCTGGTGCGAGGCCGCGCCATGAATCTCAAGCCTTATTACGACAAGCTCGCGCGCATCGAAACCTGCCGCTGGACGGGCAGCGTGACCGAACTGGTCGGGCTGCTGGTGGAATCGAAAGGGCCGGCAGCGGCGGTGGGCGATTTCTGCGAAATCGGCACGCGCGCCGGGCGCACGATTCGCACGCAGGTGATCGGCTTCCGCGATGGCCGTGTGCTCTCGATGCCGCTCGAAGAAACCGACGGGTTGCAGCTGGGCGATCCGATCGTGGCGCGCAAGGAAGACGCGCGGATGGAAGCCGGGCCGCAACTGCTGGGCCGGGTGCTCGACGGGTTCGGAAGCCGCTGGATAATCTGGGGCCGATTATCGGCGGCCAGCCGTACGATCTTTACGCGGCGCCGCCGGGGCCGCTGGAGCGCGAGCCGATCGGCGAGGCGCTGGTCACCGGCATTCGCGCCATCGACAGCCTGCTGACCTGCGGCAAGGGGCAGCGCATCGGAATCTTTCGGCGGCAGCGGCGTGGGCAAAAGCACGCTGCTGGGCGCGATGGCGCGCCACAGTTCGGCCGATGTCAGCGTGATCGCGCTGATCGGCGAACGCAACCGCGAGGTCCGGGATTTCATCGAGCACGAGCTGGGCCCGGAGGGCCTGAAGAAATCGGTGCTGGTGGTCGCGACTTCGGACCGGCCGGCGCCGTTGCGGATCCGCGCGGCGTTCGTCGCGCTGGCGGTAGCGGAATATTTTCGCGATCAAGGCAAGGACGTGCTGCTGGTGATGGATTCGGTAACGCGGCTGGCCATGGCGCAGCGCGAAATCGGACTGGCGGCCGGCGAGCCGCCCAGCCAGAAAGGCTATACGCCGTCGGTGTTCCATCTGCTGCCCAAGATCTTCGAGCGCGCCGGGCGATTTCGCAAGGGATCCATCACCGGGTTTTTCACCGTGCTGGTGGAAGGCGACGATTTCAACGAGCCGATCTGCGACGCGGTGCGCGCGATTCTGGACGGCCATATTGTGCTGTCGCGCGAACTGGGCGCGGCGGGGCATTATCCGGCCATCGACATCCTGCAGTCGGTGAGCCGGCTGGCGCCGCGTTTGTGCACGCCGGAACAGAAGGAGGCGGCCGGCAAAGTGCGCGAAGCGATGGCGACGCACCAGCGCTCGGAAGATCTGATCAACCTGGGCGCGTATGCCAGCGGCGCGAATCCGAAGCTGGACGCGGCCATCCGGCTGCGGCCGCTGCTGCTGGATTTTCTGAAGCAGGACAGCCAGGAACAGAGCCCGTTTGAAAAGACCATGGCCGGACTGGGCGAACTGGCGCGGCGGACGGAATGAAGCGGGTTCGAGTTCATCGAGACCGTGTGCGCTGAAAAGACCATGGCCGGGTTGAGTGAACTGGCACGGCGGGTGGAATGAAGCGGTTCAATTTCATCGAGACCGTGTGCGCTGAAAAGGACCCGGGTGGATTGAGCGAACTGGCACGGCGTGACGGAATGAAACGGGTTCAATTTCATCGAGACCGCGTGCCCTGAAAAGAGCTGGCCGAATTGGGCGAACTGGTGGCAAAATGAAACGGTTTCAATTTCCTCTGGAGCGTGTGCGGCGCTGGCGTGCCGGGCAAGCCGCGCTTGAAGAACTGAAGCTGGAACAATTACATGGAAATTTGGAGGCGCTGCGGGAAGAAAAGCGCAAGATGGCGAGAGCGCGTTCCGAAAGCGAGCGGGAGGTGCTGGGGCAAGCTTCGATCGAGGCCAGCGAACTCGAAAGCCTGGATGCGTACCGGCTGCACGCGCGCAACAAAATCCGGGAATTTGAAAATCAGGAGCTGCAAGCGGCGGCGCAAATTGAGGAGCAACGCCAGCGCGTTATTCAGGCTCAGAGAAATGTGGAGCTGCTGGAGCGCTTGAAGCAAAAAGCTCTGGATGCATGGCAGGCTGAGAGCGACCGCGAACAGGAAAATTTCGCGGCGGAGCTGTACCTGGCACGCTGGACGCGACGCCGGTAGCGCGGTGCTTCAGGAACATCTCGAATTCCGACGCGTTGCGCGTTAGGCCGGGGAAGGTGGCGATGGTGTGCTCGTCCGGATCGAGAATGGCGTAGAAGGGAATGGCCACGGTGCCGAAGCGCTTTTCTTCGAGCTGCTGATTTTGTTCGGATTCGGCATCGGTGCCGTCGGTGTAGAGATCCACCAGAACGAAATCTTTCAACAGAGGCGTGATTTCAGGGCCGCGGGAACATGTTGGCCTTCATCCAATGGCAGTTGGTGCAGGCGTAGCCGGTGAAATTGATGAAGACCAGCTTGTTTTCGGCGCGGGCTTTGGCGAGCGCTTCTTTGTATTGGTTTTTCAGCCAGACCGGCGCCGCGGATTCGCCGCCGCCACCCAGAAGCGCGACGCCTTTGGCTTGCACCGGAATGAAGGCTTCCACGTTGCCGAGCGAAGCGCCGAACAATCCGGGCAACAGGCTGATGGAGAACGTCAGGAACAGCGCGGCCACGAGCACGCGGCCTACGCCCAGATGATCTTCCGGCTTGATCCCTTCCAGGCGCAGGAAGCCGAGCAGATAGAGGCCGGGCAGCGCGAAAAGCACCACCCAGGAAGCCAGGAACATTTCGCGCGAGATCCAGCCGGTTTGCAGAATCTGATCGGCCGAGCTCAGGTACTTCATCGCGATCGCGAGCACCACGAATCCCAGCACCACTTTCACTCGCATCAGCCAGCCGCCGCTTTTGGGCAGCTTTTGCAGGAACGAGGGGAAGAGCGCGAGCACGAAGAACGGCGCGGCGAGGCCGGTGGCGAACGACGCCATGCCAAAGACCGGCTGCAATCCGCTGGTTTGTACGGACGCAACCAGCAGCGGACCAACGATTGGGCCGATGCAGGCGAACGAGGTGAGCGTGAACGTCAGGCCCATCAGAAGCGTGCCGAGGTATCCGCCGCCTTCGGATGCCTGATTCAGTTTCGTGAGCATGCCGGAGGGAAGCGTCAGCTCATACGCGCCGAGCAGGCTCAATCCGAAGACGACGAACACGGCGGCGATGAATCCGTTCACCCAGGGGCTGTTGCCGAGCTGCACGACGCCGAACGGATCCGGCGATGCCTTTCACCAGCGCGCCTAAGCCGGTGAACAGAACGATAATCCCGAGGCAAAACACTACGGCCTGGAGGACGCCGTCTCTCTTGCCGCCGGTTTGGCGGTTCACGAAGTAGGAAACCGTGAACGGGATCATCGGGAAAACGCAGGGCGTGAAGATGGCGGCGAGTCCCGCGGCCAAATGCGGTGAGCAGAAACAGGCCGAAGCCGGAGGATCCGTGCGGCGCGCTGGCGCGGAGCGGCGCGGAGCTGTCGAAGCGGTTGCAGCGGCTGCGCCGCCGGTTGGCACCAAGCGTATAGCCGGCGGGAATCGCGATGGCCGCGGCCTTGGCCGACGGAATCGATGGTGATGCGTCGCCGTTGCCGTCTTGCGCTTGGGCGGCAGGCAAATCGTGTCGTTACAGGACTGATAGCGCACGTTGGCCGTGATATCGGCCGGGCCGGGCGGCGCGTCCTTCTTCAGCTCGATGTCGAACAGAAGCACGATACTGATCGGAAAATGTTTCGGTGTCGATGCCGAAGCTGGGGTCGAGCTTGCGGTCGGGCTTGGCCTGATAAATCTTGAAGCCGGCGACGGCTGGATTGTCGGCGATGCTCGCGGTGGTGGGATTCGGGCCGCCCGGCGGCGTGGTCATGGAATAGACGTGCCAGTGCTCGCTGAATGGTCCCGGTGAATTTGGCCAGCACGTGCGAGCCGGGCGCGGCGGATTTGGAATCGAACGTCGAGCGTCCATTGCACCGGATCTTCCGCGGCGCCCGCGACGGACGCCAGTAGAAAGAAGCCGGCCAGGAGTGAGCGCAGCATATTAATCCGCCTTGGCGGCCGACGGTAACGCCGGCCATATGGCCGTTGGCCAGCTCCGCCTCGATCCGTTCGTTGATCTTTCCTTCGGCGAACTCGGCGGCCACGCGAATAGCGTTCTTGATCGCGTTGGCGTTGGAGCGGCCGTGGGTGATGATGCAAACGCCCTTGACGCCGAGCAGCGGCGCGCCGCCGTATTCGGAATAATCCACGCGCTTCTTGAATTCCTTGAACGCGGTGCGCGACAGCACGTAGCCGATCTTGCGCGTGATGGTGGCTTCGAGCGATTCGCGCAGCATCTTGTACACCATTTCCACCAGGCCTTCGCTGACTTTGAGCGCGACGTTGCCGATGAAGCCGTCGCAGACGATCACGTCGGTCTCGCCGGTGTAGATATCGCGGCCTTCGACGTTGCCGATGAAATGGATGGGCAGCGCTTTGAGCAGCGGCGTGGCGGCGCGCGTCAGTTCATTGCCCTTGTGCTCTTCTTCGCCGATGGAGAGCAGGCCGACGCGCGGCCGCTCGCGTGTGGAAGATCACGCGCGAATAAATGTCGCCCATGACGGCGAACTGCGCCAGCATGCGCGGCGAGCAATCGACGTTGGCGCCCACGTCGACGACGACCACCGGCGTGCCTTTGAGCGTGGGGAAGGCGGAGGCCAGCGCCGGACGATCCACGCCGGGGAGCATGCCCTGCACGAATTTGGCGGTGGCCATGACGGCGCCGGTGTTGCCGGCCGAGACGAACGCCGTCGGCCACGCCGTCGCGCACCAGCCGGGCGGCGACGCGGATGGAGCTGTCGCGCTTCTGGCGGACCGCCTTGGCGGCGCTGTCCTCCATGGTGACCACGTTCGCTGGCGTGCTGGATTTCGATGGGCAGATGGCGCGACCCCTTCGTGCTTGCGCGAGCTCCGGCGCGAACGACATCCTGCTTGCCGACCAGGATGACTCGAACGCCCAGCGACCGCGCAGCGCGAATGGCTCCCTCGACCTCGGCCTTCGGGGCGTCGTCGCCGCCCATTGCGTCAACCGCGATGGTCACCATGGAATGACGATTTCCAGCGTCGTTATTCTTCCGCAACCTCGATGACTTCGCGGCCCTTGTAGCGGCCGCAATGCGGGCAGGCGCGGTGGGGAAGCTTCGGTTCGTGGCAATTGGGGCACTCGGCGCGGCCAGGGACGCGCAAATGGTCATGAGCCCGGCGCGTGGAGGTGCGCTGCTTGGAGTGTCGTCGTTTCGGATTCGGCATCTTGTGTTCCTTTTAAGCTATATTTGAGCTTCCTTTCACTTGAAGTTTCTTGAGCGCGGACCAGCGATCGTCCACGAGTTTGGCTTCGCATCCGCAGTGTACCAGGTTCCGATTTTGTCCGCATACCGGACAGATCCCCTGGCAATCGGCGCGGCAGACGCGCTGCATCGGCATAGCTGAGCAGAACCTGCTCCCGCAAAACATCTTTCAAATCGATTCCGGCGCCTTCATAGAAGGCGATTTCGGCTTCTCCCTCATCAATTTCGACTTCCTCTTCGCCGTCGCCCGCAGCTTCAGCCGGGCGGTAAAACAGATCGAAGCTGGAATCGATCGGAAAGTCGGCCGGCTCCAGGCAGCGATTACAATCGCAGCGCATCTGTGACCGCCAGATGTCCGCGAACCCGGATTTCTCCGAGCGTATGCGGGAGAAGCTCCGCGGAACCTTCCGCCTGGAGCGGGGTAGCCTGCCTTAACCGGTCGCCATCATCTTGAAACTCGATTTCACCGGGCGGGAAGGCCACCTCAAAGTGAACCTTCTTAAGTTCCAGCTCCTGGACGCTAATAAACACACCAACACCTCGCCATTACGGAGCGTTAAGCCATTAGTATAGCAAGACTTGGGGAGGGTTGCAGGGATTTTTGGCGGGGAGGGGGTGGAGATGGTTTGTGCGGGGTGGCGATTTTTTTTTGAAAAAACGAACTGGGCGGTTGGGCGGGTTGGGGTTGGTTTGGACGCATCAGGGGTATTTTTGTGTTTGGTGACGCATTTTTTTGCTTGGCGTCGAAAATGAGGCGGCGGTGGCTGGCGGGTGGGTCCGAAGACATTATCGTATCAGCGGGACAGTCTTACGGTTGGCTGGGAGGTGTAAGTCGCTGGGTTCATTCGTGAAAATCGTTGCCAGGTGGTGTTACGGCGCTGATGGCCGCTCTACATCACGCCCGTAATGTTGGCTGGTATTGTAAACTGCGGATGGAGCGTCAGCGAGTTGCTATCGCCGATGCTGTGAGAGCCAGTCCCATACAGATTTCTTCATGAACCCGGCGTAAGTCTCTCCCGCCTCCGTCGCATCAAAAACACAGAGAAATACATAGTTGCCAGGCCCGATAATATCTTTAATTCGTTCCCGCCAAGTGTTTAGTTCCGTTGTAGTGTACAGGATCCAGCAGCTGGGGTCATAACGCACCCAATCAATCGCGGTTTCGAACCTCTTTTCTAGGCGTTCCACCGGAACCGGCCCACCGCAATGAATTCCGACATGCACAAAGCGTGCCGGTCCGCTCATGCCTCAGGCACCTCGGGGCCGGTCAGTTGCGGCGCTGGGCCGCCAGGATTAGGAAGTGTCGGAACGGCATCGCCCAACTCTATGCGCGTTTTGGATGACCACGCTTTCTGCTGCTCCATCACTATTACTCCCATGCCTTCAAGGGTCGCCTCTCTGGGATGCTTGTGGCTATACCAAAGGATCGCCGCGCCAATTCCGAGTGCTATGACGGTCGCCAAAATAACACATAGCCCCTGAACAAACGGTGAGGAGCTTCTAACACCGACTCCTCCGAGCGCCAGCACGGAAAGAACTGCAACAAGGGCTAGCTTTCCCACTGGGCCTCGAAACCGAACCCTTTGGAGGAATGCGGAACTGAGTCCGGTATGAGAGAGTAAATTCTCGAGCGTGCTTGGGGTGGGGCTATCTTCGGTTGGATCTGGCACGGGAGGCCATTATATATCGAGCAACGCTCTCGCGACACGCTGCAGATATTTGGACCTTGGGCGGCAGCCCCAGCCCGGCGTCCAGGCCAGCTTTACGACGCCTAGGCGCGATATGATGTCGCACGGAGGAGGTCTGAGTCGCCATGAATAGTGAGCAGAAAGCTCTGTTCGATGCATGCATGAAGCTGGTTGAGTACTTCGCTGGCAGGTGGGACAGAAGGAGGACTAACGAGTTTAGAACGACTGTGGCAATTTGGACTCTCGAAGTCGGTGGTATCTATTTTGTGAAGAAACCATACCTCATACCGTATTGGGCGGTTGCGGGCTTTGTCATTGGGTACGCCTTTCTATGGCTCAAACGAGTGTGGGATGCGAACGATGCTGAAATACAGCAAATGATCTTCTATCAGGAAGCGGCGAATGCGATCATGAGAGATCCGTTGCACGCCCTTGCGCCCGCTCCTCCGAGGGTATAAATTGAACTGTGTAAACGGCCATCGAAAGGATCACACTAAGGAGACCCGATGGCTATCGACCTCAAACTCATCGACAAATTGCTGGCGGACTACAAGAAGCCAGAAGACATCATAGGCGAAAACGGTCTGCTGAAGCAGCTGACCAAGGCTCTGCTGGAACGCGCCATGCAAGCCGAGATGACCGACCACCTCGGCTACGAAAAGCACGACCCGGCTGGGAATAACAGCGGCAACTCGCGCAACGGCGGGACGACCAAAACACTGAAAGGCGATTTCGGGGAGTTGGCGCTGGAGACGCCGCGCGATCGCAACGGCAGCTACGAACCGAAGATCATCGGCAAGGGCCAGACGCGTTTCACCGGCTTCGACGACAAAATCATCTCGATGTACGCGCGGGGCATGAGCACGCGCGAGATCCAGGGACACCTGGAAGAGATCTACAAAGTGGAAGTGAGTCCGACGCTGATTTCCAACGTCACCGAAGAGGTGATGGAAGAGGTCAAGAGCTGGCAGAGCCGGCCGCTGGATGCGGTGTATCCGATCGTGTACTTGGACGCCTTGGTGGTGAAGATTCGCGAGACCGGGCACGTGCGCAACAAGGCGATCTACGTGGTGATTGGCGTCAACATGCAAGGCAACAAAGAAGTGCTGGGCCTGTGGGCCGGTCAGACCGAGGGAGCAAAGTTCTGGCTGCAGGTATTGACGGAGCTGAAGAACCGGGGCGTGGCCGATATGTTCATCGCCTGCGTGGATGGGCTGAAGGGATTTCCCGAATCCATTGCGACAGTGTTTCCGGAGGCGCAAGTGCAGTTGTGCCTTGTGCACCAGGTGCGCGCATCGCTGAACTATGTGTCGTGGAAACAGCGCAAGGCGGTGGCTGCGGATCTACAGCCGATTTACCGCGCCAGCACGGTCGAAGAAGCCGAGCAACGGCTGGACGAGTTTGCCGCGAAATGGGATGGAGCGTATCCCACGATCAGCCAGATGTGGCGCCGGAACTGGGAGCACTTGACTCCGTTTTTCGCCTATCCGGCCGACATTCGCAAGGTGATCTACACCACCAACGCGGTGGAGTCGCTGAACATGTCGCTGCGGAAAGTGATCAAGACCCGCGGCTCGTTTCCCAACCAGGAAGCCGCTATGAAACTGCTGTACCTGGCGCTGGAGCACATCGCCAAGAAGTGGACCATGCCGGTGCAGAACTGGAAGGCCGCCTTGCAGCGCTTCGCGATTCTGCTTGGCGACCGCGTTCCGAAAGCGGAGCTGGTGTAAATCGTCGCAGCATGAACAATCGGAAGAAGAACATTTCTGGGATCGGGGGCTCTGCCCCCAAACCCCCGAGATTTAGCGCTTTTGCGCCAGGATTCCTGGACCGGGAGGCGAGCTTCGCTCGCGCTCCCGAAATCCCGGCCCCTGAGTCGGCGCTCGGGTTGCGTCTCCGCAGAGCCCTACCCTACGCTCAGGTCCGTTCAGTCTACCAGGGATGCAAGGTCAGAAAATGACCGGCCGTTTACACAAAAAACTTGACGCGCCCGCTCCTCCGTACGTGAGGCGACGATTTTTCAATATAGACTTCCTTGGAAACTGGTCCATGCAGTTTCAGTTGCTGAGCATCATCTTTCTCGCTGTGCTCTTCTATTCTGTTCCACGGCCAAACTGATACACCCTCGAATTCGCTCCCGCGTTATTCTGGCGAGACTACGCGTATCTCCAAGTGACTCAACCGACGAAGTCTTTGCAAGGGTTCCGGATGGATCAATCGGGGTCCTCAATACAGATCCTCAGTCCACCCGGAAGGGGTTCGCAAACGCGCCCGCCCGCGTCAGAGTTAAGATAATCAGGTTGCCCGCAGTTCCGATGCGATTCGTGGAGACGAACAATGAAATCCTTCTATCAGCTTGTGGTACTTTCGGCGTTGGCCACCGCCGCCTTTGCCCAGGGCCCCGCCCCGGCGGACAACCCGATGTCCACCTGGCTGCGCGATGCATACATGCGGAACCGAACCAACATCACCCGGACGGCGGAGAAGATGCCCGAGGAGTTTTACGATATGCGTCCAGGCGCACAGCCGGAGGTTCGGTCCTTCGGCCAGCAGGTGGGGCACGTCGCCAATTTCAACTTCCTGTGGTGCTCCCAGGCGAAGGGCGAGAAGAATCCGAACACGACAAATCTCGAAAAGCTCGGGACCAAGGCGGAGTTTGTGAAGGCTCTGAATGACGCGTTCGCGTACTGTGACCCGGTGTATTCGGGCTTGACCGACGCATCGGGCGCCCAGGTGATCGAAATCACGCAGGAGAGCGGCAGGCAGACCAAGAACCTGCGGATGGGCCTCCTCACCCTGAACTACGCCCACAACAATGAGATTTACGGAAGCATGGTGGTGTACTTGCGGATGAAGAACCTCGTCCCGCCGGCGTCCGAGCCTCGGACGGGGCAGAGAAGGCAGTGACTGGGATGCTGCCCGGGCAAATCCGTTCATGACCCTTTGCGCCGAAGTTGCGGGTTACGAGTTAGTCCTGGCTCAAACGCTCAACGACGCATGGTCGGTTTCGTTACGTGGCACGGGGAGGTTTCTGACGCCTCTGAACGAAGTCTTCAAGTCTGTGGAGGAAGCCAAACGGTCGGCCTGTCTGCGAGCTGCGCGGGAAGCGGGAATCCCTCTGACGGACGAGTTGCTGGAACGAACCCGCTGGAGGGAGTGCCGGGGGTATTGAGTGGGACACCAGGGAATCGACGTCCTGGTTGGCATGGACATTCTTGGCCCCGGTGATTGCGCAGTCACGCATCATCCTATCGACGCCTTACACGGGCTTCGCGTTCGCGCACCCAAGTTATTCTGGAGAGATTATGCGCATCGCCCGGTGTCCACGTGTCCGTCCGCTGCTCTACGCTTTCGTACTGTTGGCGTTGCCCGCCTTTGCGCAGACGAAACCCTGGCCGGTGAAGATGGTCATCGTTACTACGTTCGAAGTTGGCAACGACACTGGCGATACGCCTGGGGAATTTCAGTTCTGGGTGGAGCGCGAGCATCTGGATGAAAAGCTGCCCTTTCCCGGCGGCGTTCGTGATCTTCGCAGCAATGCCGACCACTCGATTCTCGGCATCGTGACCGGCGCGACCATCGGACCGTCGGCGAGCTCGATCATGGCGCTGGGGCTGGACTCGCGCTTCGATTTGACGAACGCCTACTGGCTGGTGAGCGGGATCGCTGGGGTTGATCCGGCGGATGCATCGCTTGGCTCGGCCGCCTGGGCGAGATTCGTGGTGTCCGATATCTCACGCGAGATCGATCCGCGCGAGGCTCCGGCGGACTGGCCTTACGGTATCTTCGCTCTGGGCGCCACGCGGCCGAATCAGCTGGCGGATCCCTCGCGCGCGGTGGTGGGCGAGAGAGTGGCGTACTCGCTCAACGCCAAGCTGGCGGGCTGGGCTTACCAACTCACCAAGGACGTGAAGCTCACCGACACGCCGCAGATGGCGGCGGTGCGCGCCGAATGGAAAGGCTATCCCAACGCGCAGCGTCCGCCATTCGTACTGGTGGGCGATAGCTTTGCGTCCGATTATTATTGGCATGGCAAGATACTCACGCAATATGCGAACGATTGGGTGAAGCTGTTCACCAAGAACGCCGGGAACTTTGTGATGACCAATATGGAGGACGCCGGAATCGCGGAAGGTTTGAAGCGGTTGGATGCGATGCACCGCGCCGATTTCCGGCGCCTGATGGTTCTTCGCACCGCTTCCAATTACTCCATGCAACGCCCTGGCCATAGCGCGGCTGAATCCATTACGGAGCCTTATGTTGGTTACCTGGTGGCGCTGGAAACTGCTTATCGCGTGGGGAGTCCGGTGGTGCATGAGCTGGTGGCGAACTGGGGGAAGTGGGAGAAAATCACGCCGGGCGAATGATGGGCTGGGGTCGACGATATATCATAGACTCTGCATGAAACGACACATTTCTATGAAGCTCGCCTTGATGCTGGGGACCTTTGCGGCCGTTACCGCGGTTAGCGCGCAGGACCTCACCATCACCAATGCCCGCATTATCGGGCCCAACGCCACGGTGATCGAGCGCGGATCGATTGTGGTGCGCGGCGGAAAAATCGTTTCCGTGGCGGCGGGCGCGCCGTCCGAGGCGAGTGGCCGCAGCATCGATGCCAAAGGCATGACCGCGATGCCTGGCTTCATTGACGGGCACCGGCACATCAACACCGGACCCAACGAGAAGGCGCAGATGCAGGCGCTGCTGGAAGCCGGTTACACCACGGTTCTCTCGGGAGGCGGCCCGGCGGAGGGGAATATCACGCTGCGCGATCACATCGACAAGGGCTCATCAATGGACCGCGCATCATTCCATCGGGCAGCTTGCGGCTGAACAATCACACGCCGGAGTCGGCTCGCGCGGAAATTCGGAAGATGGCCGCTATGGGGATCAAGTTTACGGGCGAGATCGCGCTGACTCCCATTCCAGGGCCGAGCGAAAAAGAATTGGAAGTTCTGCGGGCGGTGGTGGACGAGGCGAAGAAGGTTGGCATCATGGTGCAGGTCCACGCCGTGAGTTCTCCGGCGATGATGGCCGCGGTGAATGCCGGCGTGCCGCTGCTGGTTCACCTTCCGAATAAAGATTGGGTGAGCCAGGAGGATGCGAGAAAAGTTGCGGCCGCGGGCGTGAAGATGCTGGGCACGGTGAGCTTCGGCTCGCCTGTGTTCGGAGTGTTTGCGAACGACAACAAGCCGCGGTTCCGCGACGGGAAGCCGTGGCCGCAGGGAATCGTCGACGGCGTGCGTCTGGGCGAGGAAGCCGGATATATGCCGGTGAATGCGCGCACCATCTGGGATGCGGGCGTTACGCTCGGCTACTGCACCGACACCAACTACGATCCGACAGGCCGGGCTGGATCATGAGCTGAAAATGCTGAACGTGATGTTCTCGATGCAGGATCTCATCAAGATGATGGGGCCGAATACGGCTTCCTACATTCAGATGGGCGATCAGCTGGGAACGCTGGAGCCGGGCAAGCTGGCCGATATCATTCTTCTGGATGGCGATCCGCTGGAAGGCTATTGGAATTGGCTGAAGACCAGGCTGGTGGTCAAAGGCGGCGTGGTGGTGGTGGACAAACTGTAGACTTTGACTTCAGCAATCGGCGCTCTCATGCCATCCTGAAAGCTGATGGCTGTTCTTCTCAGTGTTTCGGCGCTCGGCAAGCGATTCGGCGCGCGCGTTCTGTTTGAAAATCTTTCGCTGAGCCTTTCCGAGGGCGACCGCACGGGCCTGATCGGGCCGAATGGCAGCGGCAAAACCACGCTGCTGGAAATCCTGGCTGGAAACGAGGAGCCCGAAAGCGGCACGCGCGCCTTGCGAAAACAGACGCGGCTGGCTTACGTCCCGCAGGATTCGCTTTTCGCGGCCGGCGATACCATTGGTTCGGTGCTGGAAGGCGCGCTGGCGGATGTGCCTTTGGAAGAAGAGGAAAAGCTGGCTTGCATCCAGCTGATGCTGGGCCGCGCCGAATTTAAGGACACCGCTACGCTCGCGGCTTCGCTTTCCGGCGGATGGAAGAAGCGGCTGGCGATCGCGGCCGCGCTGATTACATCGCCCGATGTACTGTTGCTCGACGAGCCCACCAATCATCTGGATCTGGAAGGCATCCTGTGGCTGGAGACGGCCATCGAAGGCGCGCGGGCGTCCCTGATTGTCACGCACGATCGCTATTTTCTGGAGCGCGTGGCGACGCAAATGGTGGAAGTGAACCGCGTGTATCCGCAAGGCGCATTTCAGGTGAGCGGCAACTACAGCGAGTTTCTGGAGAAGCGCGAGGATTTTCTGGAGGCACAGGCCAAGCAGAAAGATGCGCTGGCGACGAAAGTGCGCCGCGAGATTGAATGGCTGCGCCGCGGGCCCAAGGCGCGCACCGGGAAGTCGCGCGCTCGCATTGATTCGGCCGGGCGGCTGATCGAAGAATTTTCCGCCGCGACGGCGCGCAGCCGCACCGGTACGGCCAAGATCGATTTCGTAGCGTCGGACCGCAAGACCAAACGTCTAATTGAAGCCGAGGGAATCGGCAAGACGCTTGGTGGCCACAAGCTTTTCGAAAATCTGAACCTTGTTCTGTCGCCCGGGGTTCGGATCGGACTGGTCGGCGCGAACGGCAGCGGCAAGACTACGCTGCTGAAACTTCTGGAAGGCGTGATGCAGCCGGACGAAGGCACCATCCGGCGCGCGGATTATCTGCGCGTCGTCAGCTTTGCGCAGGATCGCGGCGCGCATTTGGATCCCGACGCCAGCCTGCGCCGCACGTTGTGCCCGGAAGGCGATATGGTGATTTATCGCGACCGCGCCATCCATGTCGCGGGATGGGCCAAGCGCTTTCTGTTTCGCGACGATCAGCTCGATATGCCGGTATCGCGGCTCTCGGGCGGCGAGCGGGCGCGCGTGATGATCGCGCGGCTGATGCTGACCACCGCCGATGTGCTGTTGCTCGATGAGCCGACCAACGACCTGGATATTCCGACGCTCGAAGTGCTGGAAGACAGCCTGCTCGATTTTCCGGGCGCGTTGGTGCTGGTGAGTCACGATCGGTATATGTTGGATCGCGTTTCAACGATGGTGATTGGTTTGGATGGCGGGGCGGGCGGCGTGTTTGCCGACTATTCGCAGTGGGAGGCATTTCGCAGAGAGCCGGATGGCGAGAAGGTGGCTGCGAAGGAATCGCGCGCGGCGGCATTACCGGACGAACCGAAGAGGAAGCTTTCTTACCTGCACCAACGCGAGTGGGACTCGATGGAAGGGAAAATCCTGGAGGCTGAACAGGAGCTGGCGGCGTCCCAGCGGGAGCTGGAGGTCTTCGCTTCCGACCCTAATCGCGTCGCCGAAGTTTACGAGAAAATGCAAGCGGCGCAGCGCCGCGTCGATGAGCTTTATGCGCGTTGGGCGGAGCTGGAAGCCTTAGTGGCAAGGTGAACGGCGGCGCGGCAAAGCTCGACGACCAGTGGATGAGGATCGCCGGGCAGTGAGCGCGCCTGCGGTACGAACAGGGTGCCGACGAAAAAGGGATGCGATCCGAGTTCGACGATTCGCACTTCGCCGTTCTGATCGCGGCCGGTGATCTCGAGGCCGGAGTTTTCCAATACATCCTGGTATTTCGGATTGAGTCCGAAGTTGCAATAGAACCGCTCCATGGATCGCGTGGACCGGCACGCTGCAGCCGTTTTGCTGCCCGGCTGGATTGCGACTTCCATCGTTTTTCCAACCAGCGAACAACTCAGCGGCGTGATGAAGAGGCAACTGGCGTCGGGGCTGGACTCGGCGTGCTCGGCGTCGGCGAATCCCATTACGTTTCTGGCGTATTCGATTACCAGATGCTGGAACCCGCCGCAGGTGCCGAGGAACGGAATATGGTTTTCGCGCGCGTAGCGAATGCCGGCCAGTGCCCGCTTGAAACTGCGATAGGGACTGCCCGGGCTGCCGAACAAGCCCTGAAAGTTTTCGAAGTGGTGGGGTTGATCGGTGGGCAGCCAGACGGCTTCGATTGGTTCGCCCAGCGCCTCGGCCGCGTGCTGAATCCCGTTGGTGGTGGCGATGTGCGTGGGGTTGCCGGGGTTGTAATCGCCGATGATGCCGATTCGGGTAGCCATCGTTACATCGTAGTTTGACACTTTAGTTTGACACGGGTCATCACCGGACTGTTGGATGCTTGGCCCGCAATGGTAATCACTACCGGGTAGGTTCCTTTGGCGATTTGCGGCACGTAGAAATTCGCCTGACACGCCCGATGGATCCCGGAGTCAAGCCGATGGAGTCGACCGTGGCTGCAACGCCGCCGATCGTGAAATACGCCACTACTTCATCGCCTACAGTGGCCGACGCGGCGCCCGAGTTCACCTTGCCGTCCGCGTTCACCACCACCGCGCGATTGTTCGAATAACGAAACCGATTGTGAACATCCGCCCGATGATGGCACGATCGATGCTGATACGCGCTGGTCCAGTTTCCACCTTCACTACAGGCCAGGCTGAGGAGACGTTCTCATCCCAATTTCCTAGCGTCTCCCAATGTGCGGCAACGGATCTCGCACTTTCCCATTCACGGGCCGGTGTTCTTCCGTTTCGATTTGCCTTGGCAACGTGCCTGAGATGAAGATGGGACTGGCAACGCTTCCAGCTTTTTTCCGTTCATCGTATGCGCTGGTGCGAAGCTCTTCAGTATGGCCAGCCTTGCAGTCACGGCGGTTGACGGCGATAGAGGGCTAAGACGTGCCAACATTTTACGCCAGCTGGTCCGATACTTCCCGAAAATCTGTTAGATCTTTCTTTCAGTTTATTATGGCGGAGAGAGAGGGATTCGAAGGCTTGAGGGCTCAACGGAGTCTGCAACTTGCAGATTCGTCATTGCCCAGCGGACTAGAGATGCCATCGTTGCCAGGGCTCCTTTGCCTATCTTGTCCTACGCGGAAAGCGAGTTTCCCGCTTTGCCACAACTCCCAGCTTCCGAGCTTTCGCGCAGGACGCGTCTGCTTCCGTTTCGGTCGCAAACGTCAAAACTATTGACCTGCCCGCCACGGCTTGCGTTCCACCAAAGACGCATAAGTCCGCGGAAGCGGAGCGCTTGCGACTAGAACAGGATGATGGGCGATTTTCCGTCTGCGCAAGTTGGCGATGATTCGCATGCCGAGTTTTGGTCGATTCCTGCCGAGCCGGGTCAAGGAGAGGCGAGCGCTTTCAGTCGTCGTAGGACTGTCCCGATCCTTGCCTGACTCGCAGCATCGGGCAGCAAGTACCCAGGAAGGGCGTCGACGAATCCCGGCGCCGCCAGCAATCCTGTGATTTCTGTGCGGAGGTACTCGCGAAGCAAGGGTGTTTCTGTTTGTACTTCCTCAACAATCGTGGAGCGACCGTCGATGACGAAGATGGAATCTTCCAGATCATGGCTCGCTAAGAAGTCACCTCGCCCGCGGCCCTTGAATGCCTCGATTTTCGTCGCAAGGAAGTAAGGCGCGGTCACAACCCGGATTTCCAAATCCCGAAGCAACTGGTGCGTGGTTGAGGCTTCCATGGCGGCGCGATACCACCGATTGGAGAATCCCAGAATCTTCTCATCCAGGGGCATGACGTCCAGGATCGTTCCTGAATGAACCCAACGGCACAGGGGTGCGTCTTCACTGGTGTCTTCGGAGAATCCGAGCGCGCGAAGGCGTTCGCCAAACGCAGTGTACTCGGCATAGGAGCTGATTTCAGCTATTGCGTCCACATCTAATGTTGTGCGCGGTAGGCCCGCGCCCTCATCCGTAACGAGCAGGCTCGTCACGGCTCCTCCCACAAATACGAGTTCTCCCAGCATCGGACGCAGTAACGCGGCGGTCGCGATCAGCTGCTCAAGATTTGGATTCGGCATGGCCCGCTCGCAGCCGCCGGTGTAACTCAGTCTCGGCGATCTTACGCTCTCGAACGCGTCCCTCGCGGAGTGCGTCGGCGAGCACTAGTAGCTCATAGAAGGATTCATCACGTAGCGCTGCCATTGGGGCTGTCTTGTACAAAGGTGCAAACGAGACACCGCGTTGTTTGCCTTCCTTATACGGCCAAACCGGAATTGGATCGCCATTTAGCGCGATCAGCGCGCGCAATGGTGCTGCCCCATACGAGGTCGCAACTCCCCTCGTAAGTTCCCCTCGTTCCGCAGGAAACGCGTACTTCAACCCGTGCGTAAGAAACTCTTCGAGCGCCCCTATGTTTGGACGATTTTCGAGATCAGGACCCTGAAGTAAACCACTTGCACGCGCGCGTCGTACGCTCGCATGCACCTCCGACGGACTCATTACCAACTCGAGCGCGAGGTGAGAATACGGAGCACGACGCGGCCCATCCGCGACAAGCTTGAGCACGACGTAAACGTCCTGCGGCTTTAGCGCCATGGTTCCATTCTACATTCGCGATTCGCGAATAGCGAATGAAGTCGCGACCAGTCCCAGGCGGAACTGCAGGGAAGGAGTTTTAAGATTTACGGGCTACCCCCCAGTCAACTCCTTTAGAATTAACTGAATGGCGGAGAGAGAGGGATTCGAACTATCACACGCGCTGATATTACCGTAAGCTACAGATAATCGGTTGCCATCGGCGCCTCACTTGCCACAGTTGCCAAGGCTGCTTGGCCCATATTGGCCCAAAGCATTTCGGCGCTAGTTAGGCTGGGATTCCTGAGAGGGCTCATTCCAGCAACACGGCATCGACTCAAAGAGCCGGCGAATCGACGCGATCAGCAGCAGAACATCGTCGGTTCGCTCATCCGGCGGAGGCGCCACGAGTCTGGATGCGAGTTGCGCCCGTTCGCCGGCGGATTTCCATTTTGCTTTTGAAAATGAGATGCGCTTCTTCAAGAGAACGCTGAAGGCTTCCGCGATCTTGTGCGCTTCCTGGGCGAAAGGCTTGATGGGACCTTTGTCGAGCGCCGGCCACCCGTCTAACCTGGAGTGGCCAGTGACCTCAAGGAACGACTGATTAAATTCGATACGCAAAAGGCCAGGCGGATGCTCGTCCTGTGCCGAAGGCGATTCCGATTCCATGTCCGTTCTGCTTCTCGCCAGATAATCGGCTAAGGCTCCGGCCGAGGCGGGACCTACGGCCGCGCAGCCATACGCGTCCGCGAACAACTCTCCTCGCCATGCCTGCCAATAGGGCCTGCGCGGCGATTTCCCGATTGCCTGGGTGAGCGCCCGAGTCACATCCTTTTCCAATTGTAGATCCCGCTCCACAGCGTGGCCCACCTCGTGGGCGATCACGGCGACTTCGGGCCAAAACTCAAGCTGGTGCCAGGGGACTCCGATCACCGGGAAAGGAAGCTTGGCAAGGATGGCCCTGAATTTGTCCTTCTGCAGTTCGCCGTCGTTTTCGTTTTCGAGGTGAAACCCATCGAGCCGATTGAGCACGAAAGGGCTCAGGCCGCCGTTGAGAAAGACGAGCGGCGGGCGGCGCACCTTCACGTTCTTGTCCTTAATGACAGGCTGGTAGCAAATCCACGCGAACTCATCGGCGATGTCCAGATACTTTCGCAATTCCGGGTCGCGGCGCTGAATCCATTTCTGGCGAAAGAATTCCCACACCCGGAAAATGCCGAGGATTACTTGCGTCGCCTGGGGCGCCGCCGACAGCAAATCGTCGCCGGCTTTTTCCTTCAGATCTGTCGCAACCCGGTTAAGAACGGCGCGTAATGGCAGAATCACGCCGCGAATCTGAGAATGGTGGCGGCGGAAAGCGCCGCGATCCGCCTCCTCTTCCCACTGTTTGAATTCGTTGCCGATGCTGCGGAGTTTGCTTTGCAGCTCGGCCGCTTTCCGCTCAGCCAACATTGGAGGGTTCCCATACCGGAAGACCCGGGTCTGAAGTGAAGAGCACTGCGGGCCAGAAACTGGAGCGCGGAGATCGATTCCAGAGATCGCCAAGCGAGCCGCCCTCGGAGAGCTCCGAGACAAGGCCGTCTAAGCTGGCCGAGATGGTCGAGTCGTCCCAGAAACCGGTTCCGATGACCGCTTTGAAGCCTTCGGCGGCGAACAGATCGGCGCAATACCGGTTGCGCGCGATGCCTTGAAGGGAGAGTTCAAAACGGCTGGGCGGCAACGCCCCCTCTACGATAACAATCGGAGCGACGTTGCCCGGCGCGCCCGATTGCAACGCGTGCGAGAGCAGCCGCGGCGAAAGCTGTTCTCCAGATTCCGGGCCAAAGTCGGGGACGAAATCCCCGGAGCGGCTCTCACGAAAGCTGGTCACGAGATGGACGATCGACGGCCGTGTGGACCGATACAGTGGGCAGCGTCCCCCAGGACGCCCTAGGCTTCGCGCGCCGCTGACGCTCGTTGCAATAGAAAGAGGGAGCGGCCTTGCGCAATTTGCTTGTGTTCAACGCGCCATTTACGTATGCCGGCAGCGGTGTTCAGATAAACCTCGTCTTGACCTGGCTGGCCCTTTGATGCCAATTCCAAAGCGGTCGTCAGAGCACTATCAATGCTGCTTAGCGCGCCTTTTTTGACAATGCCGTATCCCCAGAGAACCTTTCTCGCATCTGCCTCAAATACTGAAACTCCCCGCAACTCGGCGCAGCGGATGGCAGTGGCGGATAGCGACGTTTTGAAGGACTTGGCCAAACGATACAGATTCGATATAGAGATCACCGGATCGCACATCTCCAGGAACAAATTGCGGGGCATCAAGATCTCCGTCGCAAGCATGTCGCACAGCCGTTCGAGCTCGTCACCGCCTTGAGGGCACCTCGGCCCGGTGCTTTCGAAAATTGCATGTCCAATCTCATGGGCAATCGTGAATTGCTGGCGCCCGCTCCCTGCCGAGTTTGAACAGAGAATCTCGAACCCATCGTCGAGCCGCACCAGGGCTCCGGCGACAGGTAGCTCTTCAAACCGAATCCGACGTACATTCAGACGCAAACCCAACCGCTCCAGATTCGTGGGCGGGCAAGGCACGCCGTCAAGCAGCCTTCTGACAACAACATCGACGGCATCCGAAATGGTCTCGGTAGACGCTAGCGCGAGGAGTCGCTTCGCCGCCGCGCTCTTCCACTTTCGGCCTCCCGACTTGCCGTTCAGCATTCGGAACCCTCAATTGCCACCTGTTGCTCGGCCTCCTTCAAGAGCTGTTCCCAATACTGTTGACTTGGCGCGGCCCGGAAGCCTTGGGCTTTCGGAAGCTTGGACAGGCGTTCCTTATGGCGGTTGTAGGCAATCACGCGGATGCGGACGGGTTGGCGCTCCAGTAGCTGCATCCCTGCTTCCGGCAGAGACGCGGTTAGCTTAATGGCCTCCCATCTCGCCTGCGCGAGACCTTCCGGCTCGCCTAGCGACCTCCAGATTTGCTCCGCCCGCTCAAGGTCCTTACCAGCCGCCTTCTTTCGTCCGAGGGCGGCGAGGCTGTGAGCGCGCGCCAGAAGCCCCCGCGCAAGAATCTCTGACCGCTCGGCGTCGTCGGTTCGTCCGAGCTCGATCGCGGTGTCATAGAACCCCAGGGCCGATTCATGTTGCTGTTTTGCGGCCTGAAGATCGCCGGCAAGTATCGAGACGTTGGAATAGTCCTTCGAATTTTGGTCGTGTATGAGTGCCACTGCTTGCCGGAGGGCATCTTCGGCCTCTTGCATCCTGCGCGCGACGAGGAACGTGCGTCCCAGCAGACTGTAGCAGTCGCCCGTTTCTTGCGACTCCGGGCCGAAGTCAGGCGGCGGCATTGCGCTGAAACGACGGATTGCTTCTTCGAGATGTTCGACGCTCTTGGCGAGATGGGCCCTGCGGTGCGACTTGTCGGCTTCTGCCATGATTCGGTAAAGGCGCCCGATACATTTATGACAGAAGGCTGTATTCCGGTCGTAACCGATCTGTTCACCAAGGTGCAGGCTTTTCTCAGCCGCGGAGCGGGCGTCCTCCAGATTGCCCAACCGCTGGAAGGCCCACGAAACGCCGCAGACTATCGCTTGAGCTTCCCATTCAACCTCCTGCTGACCGCGTGGTTGCCGGTGACATGCATGAATTGAAATTTCCGCAACTTCGCGAATCAGCTTTTTGTCACCTAGCCCTTTCAATCCCTTTTCCACGACGTTGAATACGCGAGCCAGCGGTCCAGCATGCAGTGGCGCAGAGGCTCTGGACAGCGAAACCACATTCTTGAGCTGGTCCCTCCCGATCGCATCATGCTTGTGCTTCGCGTAATAGCGCAACAGCGAGTCGAGCGCGCGCCCAAGAGCTTCTGCCGGCGGTGGTGCGACGCTCTCCCGACCGGCCGAAGCAGACACCAGGTCTCCGTCCCGCTGCAGAATTCCCTGCGCCACTGCTTGGCTGATCCTTAAAGAAAGCTCGTCTTTTAAGATCTGGTCAACGTCGGCAAGAACGTCGAGCGGTACGCCCATCGGACATAATGCAGCGACGGCTAACACGTCCTTTAGCATCGCCTGCTCTTGGCCCGGAAACCGAGGCTGCAGCGGCAAGGAATTTTGAACTCCGGGGAACTGCGGGGCGGCGTTGGGCTTCGCCCGGCCGTCGCTAACCCCGTCGAGCAATCGCTTCTTCGCCGTCGCCTCATCGCAGCCGACAAGGTCAATGTAGACGACGGCCTTCAACAAACCATCAACTGCAAAGTCCTCGACACGGATCGGAATCAGCGACCGTCGCTCGCCCATGGGATCGGCTGCGAACGCTGCCGTCCACTCCGCACGAGGAAACTTGGCGTCGAGATATGCGGGCGACATCACGGCCAAGGTGCGAGAAGCCTTCTTGGTAGCCTGATCCATGTTCTCTACGAAATTCGTGCCGGGAAGAAAGTCCCACTTCTGAAGAATCACGGTGTAACCGTTCGACTCAAGGCACCACGCGATCCACTCGGCCCATGGTTCGTTCGCACCGGTATAGCTAACGAAGAAATCGCGCATTGCTAGCCCTGGCAGGATAGCTCCTATTTTATCGCGATCTGTGAAGCGGAAGGTTCTAACTAATTCGGTTTAACCATCGATAGCGCGGCGGAATCGTGAGGCCGCCGCCAGCCTTTTCGAGGCCGCTCTTTATGGCGGCGCTGCACAAGAACTCCAACAACCTGTTCCCGAAGGGCTTCTCAGAACCATCATTTCCTTCGCTTGTTGTTCGTCTTCAGGTGGCATATTCACGGATGATCTCCAGCACCTGCGGCGAGATACTTACCCACCTGCTTGGAATCAACACCGGTGCGCATCTGCTCTGGAATTTTCCGAAACCAATCATCCTTTGTTTTGGGCCTCTTCTGAATGAACTCTTCGAGCAGTTCCGTGCGCAGCAATCCTTTTTCGGCGGGCGAGTCCGGAAAGGCAGGTTTGATTTCTTCCTCGCGCAGCGCAATCAAACGCCGGCGCAGGGCTTCGATCCGACTCGCCCTCTGTTTTTCCAGCTTGTAAGCGGGATCGTTCTCCAGAAGGCCCTCGATGCGGCGGAGCATCCTCTTAATCTCGCTGTCCCTGCTCTTGAACCAGTCGGTGGACCATACCCGGTGGATCTTCCAGCCCAGGTTTTCGAGGATTTCCTGCCGGAGGCGATCACGGTCGCGCGCCGAGCGGCCCGAGTGATAGCTCGCCCCGTCGCATTCGATGCCGAGCAGGAACGTGCCGGCTTTGGCCGGATGCTTGACGCCGAGGTCGATGAAAAAGCCCGCCACGCCCACCTGCGGGAACAATCTCGTAGCCGTTTTCCTTGAGGACGGTTCCGACGGAGCGCTCGAAGTCGTTCGTGGGCTGGTCCCCGCCGTCATCGGCCTGTTGCAGAATGCCGGTACGGGCAAAGATCAGATATTGCTTCAGCGCGCGGACGCCCCACGGGCTATTGGCAGTAGTCTGGATGCGCTCGGGATCGAGCGAGCTGAACACGACGGTCCGCTTCTTCGCGCGCGTGAACAATACGTTAAGGCGACGATGGCCGTTCGGCCCGTTGATGGGACCAAAACGCTGGTATTGATTTCCGCGCACATCGGCGCCATAGGTCGTCGATATGAAGATAACGTCCCGTTCGTCGCCCTGGACATTCTCAAGATTCTTGACGAACAGGGTTTCCTGCCCGCCCGTCATCCTCTCCTGGTAGGCGATGGCGGCCGGATCGTCCCTGAGGCGCCGGTCGAGCAATTCCTCGACAAGCTCCCGCTGCTCAAAATTGAGTGTCACGACGCCGAGCGATTCATCGGGGTGCTGGCGCATGTGCTCCAGGACGGCCTCGACGACCACGGCCGCTTCGCGAGGATTCCGGCTGTTTTCAAAGACGCCGTCGGGGATGAAATGATGCTTTACCCCGAGCGAGGGATCGTCGTGATAGGCGGACGGGAAAATGATGAGATCCCGCTGGTAAAACTCGTTATTGGAAAATGCGATGAGGCTGTGATGGCGTGATCGGTAATGCCAGCGCAGCCGCCGCACGGGCTGAAACAAGCGTGCTGGCGACATCCAGGATGCTCTCCCCTTCTTCGACCGCCGTGCGGGTAGTCTTCCGCTCCGTCATCCTCGTCATCGAGGACACGCGCTGGAAGAAGCTCGTGGGCGGAAGCTGCTTCGGATCGCCGACGATCACAATCTGCCCGCCGCGCGCGAGCGCGCCGATCGCGTCTTCCGGCTTGAGCTGGGATGCCTCGTCCATCACGACGAGATCGAACTTCAGTTGGCCGGGCGCGAGATACTGGGCGACCGAGAGCGGCCCCATCATGAAGCAGGGCTTGAGCGCCACCAGCGCGTTCGCGGAGCGCTGGATCAGCTGGCGGATGGGAATGTGGCGCTTCTGTTTGTTGATTTCGTTCGTGATCAGCGCCATCTCGGTCCAGGTGCGCACCGGACCGCTCTGGTTTCCATAGGGAACCGGGCGCTGATCGATAATCGCCGCGACGCGTTCGCTGTAGAGCCGGATGGCTTCCCGATCAGCTTCCGCGAACTGGCGCTGGAGTTGTTCCTGGGTGACGCCCGTCACCTGCGACAGCTCGGCGTGGTCCGTAAAACGCTGCGCGCCAGCGTGTTGTAGAACGACGAAATGAAATGCGGGCACAAGCTCCTGCGGCTCCAGGGTTCGCGCTTCGGCCAATGCAGTGAGTTTCTCCAGGCCGTTTTCCCGGCTCTGGATTCGGACGCGAAGAAAATGATTCCATCGGGTCAGCTCCTCCCGGTTCTGCAGCGCAAATTCGGCAAGCGCCTGCAGGCTGCCCCAGGGATTGTCGGCATTCACGTTCCAAAACTCAGCTCCCGACAGCGTCGCCAGGTCTTCCGCGATCGCATGAAACCTTGCCGCGCAATCCCGAGCACCGCCAAGCCAGGTGCGGAACTCCGCAAGACGACTTCCACATTCCGGGCACAAGAGCCACTCGGCCGTCTTTTGCGGCAGGTTGCCGGAAGCGACCGATTCGGCAAACCGGACCGTGTTCTTAATCGGTTCTACGTCGGTATTGACGCCGCGGTACGCGGCCCCGATAAGCGCAGGTAAGTCGGCGGCGTCCTTAACGGCGGAAATCGCGCTGCGGCATTGCCCCGCTGCGGCCAGAATATTCCCCAAATCCCGCAGCACCACGTTGTCGCCGATGGCGGCACGCTCGACGCTGCGAAGGGCCTTGCCGAGCTCGCGTACCAGTTTCTGCAGGCAGGCCAGAATTTCCTCAAATGACCCCGAAACCATGAGGGCGCGCTGACTGGGCACGGCGTGCGTGAACTCCGCGACACGCGAGACAATTTGCTGAAGCGCTTCGCGATGTTCTTCCGTTGACGTAAGATTGGCATTCATCGCCTTCAGGCGCTCGGCCCTTGCCGTAAAGACGAGCTGGCGGAAGGGCGCCGAATGAGCCTGGTGATCAGGCAGAGCCACAAAGACCTGTTCATACCAGAGAAGTATGCCGTCCAGATCCTTCCAGGGGCTTGAGACGCCCTGAAAATGGACCCCTAGGATCTCGCGGTAACCGGTATGGTGGTCAAACTGGGCACGCTTCTGCCCATACTCCGCGACGGTCCGAAGTGCCACGCTCATCTGCCGGCGCGAGGTTTTCCTGCCGCGGGCAATGTGCCCATGGACTTTGACGGCTTCGCGATATTCACTGCCAAACATCCTGCTCCACCATGACGCCTCGTCCAGAACAGCGGCATTTTGGAGTAGCCGGGACGGATCATGCGTCCCCACGAGCGATGTCAGGTCGAATTCTTTGCCAAGCGACGCTTCGGCATCGCGCAGTGCCAAAGCCTCCTGCTGTGCAGTTGTCAGGATCGGCCTGGCGTTCTCGTGTTCGAACGCAGGCAGGCGTAGGTGAAGGTGCTCATACGGGGCGGTTTCGACGATGCGGACCGTCTCCAGCAGAAACGCGGCGCTCGACAGCGTGGCAGGCGCCTCGCATCCGATGACGGCGAGCAGCACCCGGAACGAGGAATACGCTTCGCCAAGTGTTGTGCCGTCTCGCTGCTCGCATCCAGGAGTTCTCTTGTCTCGGCAACGGAATGTCCCTCAAGGCCCCACTGACGCAGGCAGTCGAGCGCCTCGGACAGGTCACTGGCGGTGTGGGCGTCCAGGAGCGGGTTGACATTGTTGGCTGACGGCTGATAGCTTGTCAGAACCACTGCGGAAAGACTCGACATGTCCCGACAAACTCTGTGAGCATCTGCCGGGTTGAAGCGGACTGACACGGTGTCAGCAGTTCCTCGACCACTGCCCCTGTCGGCTGCGGCAGCCGCGACAGCGTGTACGCGGCATGTTCAAGGCCGTGTTGCGTGCGGGTCAGGTTGATTCCGGCCACTTCGCCCAGGCGCTCGCAGCACTCATCGGCCTTTCGCACAACATCGAGGAATTCGCCAAGCAGGCCGAGTACTCGGTCCTCTTCCTCAAATTGGAAGTGGCCTGGAGATCCACGCCCAGGGATGCCGGTCTATCGCTTTGCACGGCGCAAGCACCGCCGCCAGATGCTGCGCGTAGACAGATAAAAAGTGTTCGGCCTGAGTGAACTGAATCCGGGTAAACTGCACGACAACCGGCAACGTGACGTGCCCGAGGGAGCCCAGATGGCCCGCAATGTCCTGGCCGCAACGATCGCGCGCCCACAGGATCTCAAATATCGTGGCCTTGAAGGGCTCGATGGTCTTGTTGATGAGGGAAGCGTATTGCGTGAGCAGATGCTTTTTCTCTTCGACAACGGCAAGATGCCGATCCAGGTCACGGGGTTCCCTGAACGTGCCGCGCAATTTGTGGCGCTGCGCCAGATCCGTGAGCATCGCTCCTTTCTTGGTTTTATGGCTGTGGACCTCCAGGCAGAACATACCGAGCCCGGCGTCATCCAGTCGGCGGCGGACAACTTCTAGCGCGGCGAGCTTCTCGGCGACGAAGAGCACGGTCTTGCCTCTGGCAAGCGCCGCCGCAATCAGGTTCGTGATGGTCTGCGACTTGCCGGTGCCCGGCGGGCCTTCAATGACGAGATTCTGCCCACGAAGTGCGTGTATTAGGGCGCTGTGCTGAGAGCTGTCAGCGTCGCGGATGAGATGCGGAACGTCCTTTACCAGCTCAGGAGCATCAATGGGGTACTCTTCCGCGAGCTCGATCTCCGGGTTCTTTGAGCCTTCAAACAACTCGCGCACCAGCGGGTGCTGGGCGATGCTTTGCCCGGCGGGCCAGGTCTTCGGATCAAGATCCCGGTACATCAGAAGCTTGCCGAAGCTCAGGAGCGCCAGGGTAATGTGGCGCCGGATGGACCAGGTTTTCTTCAGCTTCAGGATGTCAGCGAATTTCGCGAAATAGGTCTCGGGCGAATCGTCTTCGCCAAGCGGCGGTACTTCCAGCCCGAAGTCCCGGCGCATTTTCTCGACAAGGGACAGGTTGGTCTCCACATCCTCGCCAGAATATTCCAGGACGGCGAGGATGGCCCTGCCCTTCCCGCCCGTGCGTTCAATTGTTACCGGCAGAACGACCAGCGGCGCGAGGTGCGGCTGCTTTGAGTCATCGGACTCGTACCACTCCAGGAATCCGAACACAAGGTACAGCATGTTCGCGCCGGATTCCTCGATCGCTGTCTTGGCGGCACTCGCGATCTTGCGGCTTAGCGTGTCCAGATGCTCGTGATAGAGCAACACCGGAAGGGCATCGGCGCGGTCGTCGGAGTTGCTGAGATCGAAGGAAGTGTTCCAGCCGAGCTCGTCGGCATAGTCTTTCGCAGGAGGCGCTTCGCCGTCTGCAACATCCGGCTCCGGGACCGGCAGAAACCCAAACTTCTCGGTGTCTCGCAATTGCCGGAAGACGGTGTCGATGGGAACATCGACCACGCGCAGGGACGATGCCGGGGAATGCCGGAAATTCAGGAGCTTGTTGCGGTTGGTGAGGTCGAGAAGGCGGGTGCGGATACGGTCCAGGCCGATTTCGGTGCTTCCGGTCAGGAAGTCTGCGCTGATGGCGGGCCCTGACGTGTTGGCCGTTTCCTTGGCTCCATTCTGCATAGCCTTGTTATGTCCCAATCGGCACTTCTGAGTTAACTCTCCCTCTCATGCACGACCCCAAACGCTCTTATGCGACATCGGACCCTTTGAACCTCCGCCTTGCGCCGTGGCGGATATGCAGAACTTCAACCTGTTTCTGCTTTTCCAGCACGCGGTATATCGCGCGGTAAATGTGCGGCTTGTTGCCGTACAGCAAATGCCTGAACTTGTCACTCTCGGGTGTCACCGGGCACCGGTTCGGGCTGTTCCTCCAGGCTGAGGATCGCCTCCTTGAACCCGCGATACCATTTCAGGGCCGCGTCGGAATCCTCAGCGTTGATCTGCCGGTACAGCTGTGCGAGATCGCGCTCGGCGCGGGCGGTGAGGTTAACGAGGTATGCCATGCGCGGCTTCGAAATCCTCGAAAAACTCCCTCGCCGGCCGGACCTTCCCTCGTTTTGCGTCCTCCAGCCCCTGCCGGATGCCCTCCTCGGCATCGGCATAGGCGGCAATATCGAGCAGTCGCTGGTACGCTTCGGCGTCCTGCACGATGGCCGCGGCCTTCCCTTTCACCGTAAGCACCACGGGGCGCTTGTTTTTCTTAAGTTGTTTCATGAAGTCGCCGGACCGGCGACGGAACGTCGTCAGCGATTGAATATCCTTGGTGATGTCGATCATGATCCTGCTCCCTTGAGAAGGCACCTTTTTAGGTGCTACCAGAATATCGCATCCCTGTAAAGACAAAACAAGGCCACTCGGTTTGCGCATCGATCCCCGCCTGCTGGAGGCGGCTCTCACCCGCTTTGCGTATGGTGCCGTTGCAGATCGCGGCGGCCCTGCACGGTTAGCAGCTGGCGCCGGCGAGGCGCGGATTCAAGTCGTTTCCCTCAGAGGCGGATCGTCTCAACGGGGACATTTCGAAAAATGACGTGCGACCAGATAGTCCATGTCCAGTGCGGCTGCGACGCGGTTCGCCTTCGCCACCTCGCATTCTGGGATGATCGTGTCGGGCTGGCCTTAAACCAGACAGCAGTTTGGTGTGATCGGAATTTGACAGCAGTAGCCAAATGACTCTGGAAGAATAAACTCGCCCAGCTGGGCCGTCACTACGCCCCAGCGGGCACGCGTCAATTGCGGCAGCCGGAGGTCGATTTCCCTGAAGATATGAAATCCCGAAACGGACCTGCCCGATAGTGTCTAATCGGGATTCATGAAGGCGCCGCCATTTTTTTCGAGTCGCTCCCGCTGATCCTTGGTCGGGGAATCGGGCGTGACGCCACTCATCGCCGCGTCGGCCATCGGCTGGCGCCTCCGTTCGCCCGGACCTGCCACAATATGAAAAACTTGGATGCGGCCAGGGACTCCTCCGCTGTCAGCCTCGCGCCGCCGTTCGCAATTCGGTCGGCAAGAATCTGGAACTCGTCCTCGATGGCTTTCAAGGAGCCGGATTCGGCGCGCTGGTCCCAAGTACGCCTTGCACAGAACAAGGGGTTGTCGGGCGACGCTCGAAACGTCTCGTCGTCTCGGCGAAGCCAGACTTCTACGGTACCGGCGGCGTCGGCAAAGCGTTCTATGCTGCGGGCCGGGTACACGTGCTGATTGATGGTTAATTGATGCGGATTCCCTTTTTGAGGCTTCTCACTACCATTGATCGGTCCATCTCCAGTCTATTAAGCTCAGCGGGTGCGTGTTCCTAGGCTAGATCGGTTGCACCACAAAAGGTCCATCAGCTCCCGCAGAGAATCCCCTTACTGGACCTTCGTCCGGCACTTGGATGACCCACAATCCTTGAACATCTACAAAGCTGCACAAAATGCCAACTGAGCAGCGCCTTGATGCGGCGGGACCAGTCGTCAATGGTGTATTTGACATTGATGGTGGGATCGCCGGCCGCATAAGGATTCCGGCAATGGAGTACTTCGGCACTCCTGTCGTACAGCGTCGCAAAATCTTCCTTTGTCAAATAGCCGTCAGCAATACGGTCAAAGAACTTATGACCGGGAGCGGTTTCCTGCGGCGGCTTCAACGGGACGGGATAGAAGTTCGGATTTACCTTCTCGACAAAGCCGAGCATTCGTCTGGCGTTCCACTCCGTCGCGAATCCGGCACGCGCAGCGGAGTATTTCTCGCGGTTGGCCGAGAGGGAAGCGAACGCTATTTCTTCCAACGCCTTGCGAAAGTGCAAAAGGATCGCCTCGGCGTTGAGGTCACTATGGCCGGTGTCGATCTTACCAGCAAACACCGTGGCCGCGATGCTGACGTGGTGGCGCACGCGTTCAATGCAATTGCAGTAGATCTGAATGTCGTTTGGCATCCCGTTACGAATCTGCTAGCCAATTTCCCTGGTGATGCCGGATATTGGTAGTCTCCCTACGGGCAAACAGTTGATAGCGGCCTTCGGGGAGTGCTTTTGATACTTTCGCGATGGAATAGTTAGCGAGGGTAGATACGGACGTGCCCGGCAGGGTAACTTCGGTTGCGGTGATTATGCACTCAGCCTCTTGCCCCTCACCACGCAAGATTCCGGGAAATGAAACAAGCTTCCTCATATTCCACCTCGTTAGGTTGTAGGCCGATCCTGTCCGGCTGAAGTGTTCTCCTGCCGGTGGCAGTGATCTGGTTTCATAATGTCCCTCCCTTCAGATGATCCTTGAAGCCCTGAGGCAATATAACCGTCGTCGTTGTCAGGGCGCGGACCGGGTAAAGGAGGATAAGGACGTTGTAGGTTGAATCAAAGGCTTCGGCAATGCACTCGTGATGCTCGCCATTTCGGTCAAGGATAGAAAGTGACCGAGGCCTGGTCATCTTTCTACCGATTGGTAGGAGCGGTCCGAGCGCGTGATCCAGAGTGATACTGGTTTCTGTTGGACGCCCAAATTGTTTTAAGAATGCGGAAGAGGGTTCAATACGCCTGACGGCGGCCCGCGCACCGCTGTCCACGACATACTCGCTGGGCTCCAGGATACCTGCTCGAAAGAGCAGCTGTCACCAAAACGTCACTACAGAGCCGTCAAATGGGGTAAAAATGCGCGAAATCAGGTGAAGGTGAAAACAGCCGCAAGTTGTTGGCTGGCTTTAGGATTTGCTTGGCTTTGAGGCACTTGCCGGAATGGGCCGGATCGGATTTCAAGACCGGCGCCTTCAACCGCTCGGCCATTCGAGTCACGATTCCGGCTAGTAAGGCTTCAGGGAAGTGCTGGAGCTTCATTCCCTTCGCAAAGACAATCCCCAGACGAATTTCATGCTGGTCGCTAATCTCTGCGAGGCCCGCAAGGACGGATCGCCGCCGACTTTAGTCATATGAGTTTCGTTTATCCGGGTTGATGAGCCGCAGCGGTTCGTCTGGATCGTAGTAGAAACCGTCCGGCGCGGGCTCCGCGACTGGTTTGCGAGCTTTTAGATCGGCGATTTTCTGTCGGATCTCGTCGTCACGCTGTCTCTGCGCGGAATGCTGAGGCAGCAGTTTGGAAGTGGCTGGGGTCGAGCCCGACACCCTGCGGGAGAGCTTGCGGGCGGCGTTTCTCCGCCTTCTCGCTCGCGCCAACAGAAACCTACTGACCGCACTCTTTGATGTTACGAATTGGCACTTTTCAGCAAGTAGCGCGGCGATATCCCTGCACGTGAAACCCTGGCATCGTAACGTGTCCACGAGTTCGCCGTAGGGCCCCAAGGGCGAGCGCCCCTGTTTCGCGTCTACACTCCTCAGGACGTTGTGAAACTTGTGTTCCATCGGCGCTCCAAAGCGTAAACTGAGCCCGCACCAAAGTGGGACAAAACCGGGACAAAAGTGGAACAAATGCGCGACAAAACCGGGACAGACAGCCCGCTCAGCGGGCCTCCCGAACCTAAGCCGCCAGGCTTAGGGATGGTGTCTATTCGAAAGCAACGCTCTGGAAAGAGAGCGAAAAGATTCGCCAACACAAAACACCGCTCGGAAACCAACATCGCGCACACTAGCCTCATAACTCACTTTCGATTCTTCGAACGACGATTTCACTGACGAACCGCGTCGCTAGGGCGGAGAAACGCTCGGAGCGAATGCTCTCGCGCAGCGAG
>CAVXGM010000021.1:0-117184 GCA_963761265.1 Bryobacterales bacterium | reverse complement strand
GCCGGGCGAAATGCGCATTCCACTCCGGCCAATACTCTTTCTCCAGAAACACATTAGCGCCCTCCAGGGTCGAAACTTTGGCCAGCCGCAGATGCTTCACCAGCCGATCCTGAGCTGTGGCAAATCCACGCTCCACGCGCCCTTTGGCCTGTACCGTCAACTACAGCGCATGGTGCCGGTGGCGACACAACCTTTGAGGTCACTCATGCCCATCATCCGCTGAGAGGCCAGCGATTTAAGCTGGTCACCTATCGTCACAACTGGGGCGAGGATCGAGTTTACTTCCACGACAGCAGCAGAGTTCTACGCTCGATTCCAGCGTGCTGGACGACCGTCCTGCCCGCAGACCCGTTCGTGCTGATGGCCGCCGGACGGTGCCTGTTTCGCTATGAGGATTTGTTGAAGCTGGCCGACTTGGTGGAGAAGGCGAGATGAAGAAGCAGAGTTTGGAGTGTAAAGACAATAACGCCGCGACTGTAAAGGGAATGATGCCGAGCAAGGTTTGGATTGCCATGTGGTTGCGAGTAGCAGATAGCGAATGCATGCCTGTAATTGCCGGCGATGGATGGCAAAAACAGCTTGACAACGGACTGGGAGTGAGCATAATTATATTTACGGTTCTGCTCGACAGTTTTCGAGGGGCTCATGGCCGACAAGGATGCCAAACTCGGAACGCTTCAACAACAGGGGACTTTGAACCCTCGTCCGAAGCTTGTCCGCGACGAGCTATTTCTTCAGGACGATTTTTTCGATCCGCGCGATCTGATCCAGGTCAAGTACGAGATGCTGCGCCGAGTGCAGACCGAAGGCCAGTCTGTGACGGACGCATCGGCGAACTTCGGTTTTTCACGGCCATCTTTTTACCAAGCGTTATCGGCCTTCGAGCAAGACGGACTGGCCGGCCTGGTGCCGCACAAGCGCGGTCCGAAGCAAGCGCACAAACTCACCGAAGAAGTCCTCACATTCATCGGCGAGATGCGCCAGAAAGAACCATCCGTTCGGTTGCCGGATCTGGTGAAGCTGATTCAGGATCGCTTCGGTATCCGGGTTCATCCGCGAAGCATCGAACGCAGCTTGTTGCGCCATCAAAAAAAACTCCGTTGACCGAGCGCCACGGTTCAACTCCCGCCCGTCACGATCTGGTTGCCGAGTACGAGCACCTGCGCCGCGATGCTATAGCAACGGTGGCCCACCGTGGGGAAGGCTTAGGCTGGGCGCTTTTTGTCCGACGCGGAATGACCACCTGGATGCAGGCCTGGTCGGAATGTGCTCCCCACAGCGAACCAAGTCCGCGCTCTGATCCCGATATCAATGAAACCATCCCAGGCGACGTGCGGCCACAGATCACCACCTTGCTGGCCAGCATGATTCTCTGTCTACAACAGGAGGCAACCTCATGACAGGCACCGCACACCAAAAGGTGAATGCCGGGCATCTCAAGCGAAACGCCTATCTCTACGTCCGCCAATCGACGCTGCGCCAGGTTTTTGAAAATACCGAGAGTACCAAGCGGCAGTACGGTCTCCGCCAGCATGCTGTCGCCTTGGGTTGGCCCGTGGAGCGCATCATCGTTATCGACACTGATCTCGGACAGTCCGGAGCGTCGGCTGTCGACCGGGAAGGATTTCAGAAGCTGGTTACTGAAGTCGGCCTGGGCAAAGCCGGCATCGTGTTGGGCCTGGAAGTTTCGCGCCTGGCACGAAACTCCACCGACTGGCACCGCTTGTTGGAGATCTGCGCTTTGACCGACACGCTCATTCTCGATGAAGACGGCGTGTATGATCCAGCGCACTTCAACGATCGTCTTCTGCTGGGCCTCAAAGGAACCATGAGCGAAGCGGAACTGCATGTGATCCGGGCGCGCCTGCAGGGCGGAATCTTGAACAAAGCCCGCCGCGGCGAGTTGCAATGTCCCTTGCCAGTCGGCTTTCTCTATAACGCCAGCAATGAGCCGGTCCTGGACCCCGACAAACAGGTGCAGGAGAGCATTCGATTCTTTTTCGATACGTTTCGGCGTACCGCATCAGCTTGCGCGGTGGTCAAAGCGTTCCGGCAGAAAGGGCTGCTGTTTCCACGGCGATTAAAAAAAGGGCCGAATAAGGGCGAGCTGGTGTGGGCGGAACTCCCGCACAGCCGGGCACTGCACATTCTGCACAATCCTCGTTACGCGGGTGCATTCGTCTATGGCCGGAGCCGAACTCGCAACAACCCGAACGGAGGCACATCCTACACCAAGTTGCCGCGTGAGCAGTGGATATTATTCCAGGATGCGCACGCCGGCTACATCTGCTGGCGGCAATACGAGGAGAACCTGTTGCGGCTCCGGGAAAACGCTCAAGCGGTCGGGGCCGACCGCCGTAAGAGTCCTCCGCGCGAAGGCCCAGCCTTACTGCAGGGCTTGGTGGTCTGCGGGGTATGCGGGAGCCGCATGACGGTTCGGTACCACTCGCGCCAAGACCGGCTCGTACCCGAGTATGTCTGCCAACGCGACGGAATCGAGCATGCCATATCGATATGCCAGCGAGTGGTCGGAGATCACATCGATAACGCTGTCGGCAAACTGCTGGTGGAAAGTGTGGCTCCGCTAGCGCTCGAAGTTACTCTGTCCGTGCAGCAGGAACTCCAGGCCAGAATCGAGGAAGTGGACCGGCTCCGCAAAAAACACGTGGAGCGAGCGCGCTACGAAGCCGACTTGGCTCAGCGTCGCTACTTGCACGTCGATCCCGCAAACCGTCTCGTTGCGGACTCACTGGAGGCGGACTGGAATGAAAAGCTTCGCGCATTAACTCTGGCACAGGAGCAGTACGAACAGCAGCGGCAACAGGACCGCATCACTGTCGATGAACAGCAGCGCGTCCGAATCGCCGCTCTGGCCAGTGATTTTCCACGGCTCTGGCAAGATCCAAAGACCCCAGATCGGGAACGGAAACGAATGGTCCGCCTGCTGCTGGCTGACGTAACGCTCCTGCGCGGCACTGGAATCACGGTTCATGTCCGCTTCAATGGCGGAGCGTCGAAAACCCTGGAGCTGCCGAGACCGCTGACGGCCTGGGAGCTCAGAACAACCCCTGCGGAGATTGTCGCCGAGATCGATCGGCTGACCGATCATTACACCGACAAAAAGATCGTCCAGATCCTCAACCAACGTGGAGCGCTATCCGGCTGCGGTCAGCGTTTCAACAGCCGCATCGTTGCGTGCCTCCGTCGTGAATACCAACTCAAAACGCGGTATGATCGGCTGCGCGAGAAGGGCTTGTTAACGCTCGAAGAAATGTCGGTGCGACTGGACATCGGCCCCAAGTGCGTGATCACCTGGCGGAATCGCGGCCTGCTTCGCGGCTATCCGGTGAATGATCGAGACGACTGGTTGTATGAGGATCCAGGACCCAATCCGCCGCGAAAAGCACAGGGCGTCAAACTCGCCAAACGTCGGCGTTTCCCAGAGAACATTCTGCACGGTTCGCAGGAGGTGCAGTATGAAGCGTAAGCCTTCGCTTGCGGCGAATAAGCCAAAATCGAACCGATTCCCAGTTCCCGTAGCGCCCGCCCGAGCTGGGTCAGCCGGTCTGCTGCGCGCTGTGCTTCCCGACTCTCTCCGGGTCGTGGTGGCACTGTGAACATCGAATCGCGATCCGTGTAGACATCCACCATGCGTCCGTTTTTCTCCAGGTACTCCCACAGCACACCCATGTTGTGTGGTGTCGCATCCTGCTCCACGAAACGTCCCCAACTCCAACTGGTCGCATCGTCGATCATCCGCACCAGATACCGCACCGGCCCCCTGCCTTCCAGCCAGTCGTGCTCCGAACTGTCCCACTGCACCAACTCACCAAAACCACTCCGCCGGGGCCGCCAAACATGCACCTCCTGGATTCGCTGTGACTTGCTCTTCCACAGTCCGCCTTCGATCATCCACTTCCGTACGGTCTCGTCGCTGACTTCGATCCCATGCCGTTTGGCCAACTGTTGGCTGGCGAAGGTTGGCCCGAAGTCATGCCAGTCTGGCTGCTTCAGAAGCTTCAGAGCCTGTCGCTGAGTCTCGGGCCGCAGCTTGCGATTGGAGGCCCGTCCACGCAGCCCATGCACCACCACGGCGTCTCCCTGCCTCTTCATCCCCCGCAGCAATTTGCGCACCCAGCGCTCACTCACTCCCATCCGTTCCGCCGCTTCCCGCTGTGTCATCTTGCCGTCGCGGGCTCTCTTCAACCAGTCCAACCAGTCCCGTTCCTCTTGGCTCATCGCGATTCGTTCCATCCTTCCAGCCTTGCGGCTGTCAATAGGAACTTTCTACTTTGGCCAATTAGGAACTTCTCACTTTGGCGCGACACTGTCGCGGGGCCCCTCAGGGATTGCCGTGCCAGACTGATATAATCCGCTCGCTGGAGGGAGATTCGAGATGAGACCTTACTGGTTGGCATTGATCCTAATCCCGGGTGTTTCCGCACAAACATCGAGCCGATGCGCGAACCTGACCACATTCACGATTCCCGGCGTGCCGATGGTGATCACGAAAGCCGCAATGATCCCTGCATCTTCCGCCCCCGGAACATCCACCGCTGAAACAACCGCAACATCGGCCACGCTCCCGTCGCGCTGCCAGGCCGACGGCATGATCAACGAACACACTGGAGCGGACGGAAAAACCTACGGCATCGGCTTTTCTCTCGCGCTGCCCGATAACTGGAATAACCGATTCCTGTTCCAAGGTGGCGGCGGATATAACGGCAGCGTCCGGCCACCGGTGGGCGCCGCGGCAGCCGGCGGCGACCCTGGGTTGGCGCGTGGATTTGCGGTCGTCTCCACCGATACCGGCCACAAGGGAGCCACATTCGACCGAAGCTATGACGCCGATCAACAGGCCAGTATCGATTTCGCCCAGGTGGCAGTCGGCCGCGTGGCGGAAATCGCCAAGCAGATGATCGCGCACTATTACGGGGAACCGTCTCGATATTCTTACTTTGCGGGCTGCTCCACAGGCGGGCGGGAGGCCATGCTCATGACGCAACGGTATCCCGCCGAGTTTGACGGCGTCATCTCCGGAGATCCCGCTATGCGCACTGGCTTTTCCCAGATCGGAAACAACTGGTCGGCCGCCGCCTTCAACGAAATTGCTCCCAAAGATGACTCCGGAAGGCCGCAGCCGAACAAAGTTTTTTCCGAGAGCGACATCAAACTGATCGTTCAGGGAGTCCTGGACGCCTGCGACGCCAATGACGGACTGAAGGATGGAATGGTGTTCAACACGCGGGCCTGCAAGTTCGATCCAGATGTCCTGGCGTGCAAGGCCGGCAAGAATGATTCCTGCTTGACGCCGCAGCAGACCGCGGCGATCAAGAAAGCCTTTGCCGGGCCGCACAATTCCAGGGGTGAGCTGGTTTATCCGATGAACGCTTACGACGCGGGCATCGCGAATCTGCTGCCAAGTCCGAAACCTTCTCCCAATCGGCCCGGGGCTCCCGCGCCGCCCGTAAGCATCGACGTTGACCAACGCCTGTTCGCTCTGCTGGGAAATCCGCTGGAGGCGCTGACCGATACTACCTGGACCAACCTCAGCACCTTCTCGGCGCATGGAGGGAAGCTGCTGTTTTATCACGGCATGAGTGACCAGGCTTTCTCCGCTATGGATACGCTCAATTACTACCAGCGCATGGCCAAGGCGAATGGAGGCATGGACAAAGTACAGACCTGGAGCCGCATGTTTCTCGTGCCAGGCATGTATCACTGCCGAGGCGGGGAATTCGCACTCGATAATTTCGACTTGCTCACGGCCGTGGTGAATTGGGTGGAGAAGGGCACGGCTCCAGATTCGGTGGTCGCAACGGGCAAAGCTTTTCCCGGCCGGGGCCGGCCCTTGTGCGCCTATCCCAAATATGCGCACTACACGGGTCAAGGTGATCCCCAGGACGCCCGGAACTTCGAATGCCGCGAATAGCATTAGCGAGTTAGAACACGTATCGATCGCTAATGGGCGGCCCTACCTCCCGGGCCGTGTACGTCTCGGCATTTTACGTTCGCCGTTTACAACAGGCGGGAAATCCTTCACTTCGTCGTACACCTCGGTGATGAATCGATCCTTGCTCTGTCTGGTGTCGCCAAGCGTGGTGGCGTCATAGGGTGCTGCCAGGTCCGCGGCTAGAACCTCATCCAGGGACTTGCCCTGGTCGCGGAACTTCTGTACCTTTCCCAGGATGTCGACCAGCATCGCACGGTAGCCCGCAGATCCTTCTTCCGGACCAGATTTCCATGGCCCGGGACGAGCGTGGTATCCGGGCCCGCAAGCTTTTCAATAAGGTCAACGGCATCGATCATTCCCCGGATGGAACCGCCGTTGGCTTGGTCGGCAAACGGATAGCCAAAGTTGCGATAGAAATCCTCGATATAGATCACGTTCGCCTTTTGGAAGCGCACGATGGTGTCTCCCGCGGTGTGGGACGGCATCATTGGTATAAAGTCCACCGTTTCGCCGTTCATATGGATTGTGACGGCCGAGGCGCCTGGTGAGCTGTACCGATACGTAACGCTTGGAACGCCGGCGGGATCGAGCGGCCGATTGGCGTTGCCCTGGCCGGGCGGGCTTAGCATTTCTTCGCGCAGATTCTCCTGCGAGAAGATCACCGCTCCCTGCTTCGCGAAGAATGCATTTCCGCCGGTATGGTCGGGGTGAATATGAGAATTGACCACAATCTTAATAGGAGCGCTGGTGAATGTCCGGATAGTGTCGAGGGTCTTTGGCGCCAGTTGCGGGTCTTCGGTATCGACCATCAGCACACCGTCTGATCCGAAGAGCACCACAACCCTTCCACCGGCTGCGTCGGGATGCGCCGGGTCCAGCCCCGCTGAGCCGTGCAGAGAATAGAGATTCGCTGCCAGTTTCTCCGTAACCAGCATCTCGATCTTGTCCCAGGGCGTTTGATATCCCTGAGGAAACTGGTATGGTCCTTTTCCCGGTGGGATGACCGTGATCGGATAACCCGGATTCTGCGCCCACCCGCTGGTGGAAACAGCGGCCACTGCCAACAGCCATATTGCTCCTCGTTTCATCGCCTTGTTCCTTCCGAGCTTCGATGTTACCGGATATAACGTCCAGGTGGCGGGCCGCGAAAGCCCCTCCCCAGTGCCGGAGCCAGCATCGTTTGGTGAACTGATCGCGGTCCTCCTGGCTGCGGGAGTTGGGCACACCGTTATCAAACCGAGGACGCCAGACGCCAAAGAGTAAGATCCGGTGAGCCCAACGGCGCGCTGAGAAACTCGGATTCTCGACCGCCCGGGATGCGCTCGAGACCGTTGTTTACAAGGAATTGTCCCGTCATGTGGCCGGGAGCCGCATCTTGATCATGCCCTCGCCCAGCTTCGGTTTCCCGCTACTGGATATGTGATGCCGCCCGCCGCTTTCGCTAGGGCCGAACCGAATTTGCCCGGCGCGAACGGTTCGCCGGAACCTGAACGTCTCTGGCATTGGCGCGTGTATTCTGCTCGCAAAGCCGGATTCGCAGCTACGCGGACGTGCTCTCGCGCAGGAAACAGGGACGCCACGGTGACCTGCGAATTGCAGCGGAGGGCGTCCGAAGTCGCCCATTGCGTGAACTTACCGCGCCAGGACTTACTGGCAGTCAACTCCTGGATGCAAGTTCACCGCGCGCCCCAGTGGGATCATCGGCGGCGTCACTCAACTGAGCCACTTTTCCGCCACTTTGACAGGATCACCCGATAGATCGATCAGGACGCTCTCCCGCTCTCGGCCGCCGTCAAAGAAAACTGCCAGCACGCCGCTCGGCGTAGGACGCAATTCCAGTTTCTTCGCGCCCGCTTCCAGACGGAGTGTCGAATCGATCCATACCGGCCGCACCAGGATTCGCTTGCTATGCCCGATCTCTCGGCAGGCGGTCAGCAGACCATCTTTGAATGATCCGTTCCGCAGAGCTTGAGCATGGGGAGCGATTTCCAGTGCCGCCGATCGCGCGGCTTCCCGCGCCGCTGCTTCGCGCGCCAGCGCTTCGGGATCTCTTTCGCTGCGTGATTCCAGCGCTTTGAGATTGCTTTCCAAGTTGTCGAGAAAACTCATTTACTTTTAGGATACCGATGTCCGCCGGTAGATAGTCCCTGGCCTCACTGCCGCGCCGAGTGGAAGCGAAGGCCTGCTCCAGCGAATCGCGCCGCTCAGGTGAACGACTTCCAGTTCTTCACCAGATACTCGGCCGTGCGCCAGGCGAGTGCCTGCGCAGTCAGCGTCGGATTGCGGGCGCCACTGGTCCCCATTACCGAAGCGCCGAGGATACCCAAATTCGGGATCTCATGCGAAAAGCCCCAGCGATTCACAACGTTCGTGCTGGGATCGTCGCCCATGCGGGTGCCCCCGTATGCGTGAGTGGTGAGCGCGGGAACTCCAGGGTCACCGGCTTCTACGGCGATGGCTCCCGCTTCGCGAAACCATTGCTCCATTTTCCGATGGGCATGGCGAACGGCGTTCATTTCGTTTTCCTTGGGTCCGCCAGTGGTGATCCGGCATACGGGATCGCCTAACGGGTCCTTGACCTCGGAATCCAAATCCAGGTAACACGTCTCATAAGGGAATGTGGATGTCTGCAGGTAGGTATTCGCTACCCTGCCGGCGTTCTGATGGACGAACTTCTTCCACGCCGTGCCCCACTTGGGAGCATTGCCATAAGTGGCCATCTCCGCGCCTTCGATAGCGTGGCGCTCCGTACGAACGTGCATACTGGTTCCACCGATGAAATTGAGGCCAGTGTGGTCGTAAGCGTCGTCGGCAAAATCGTCTACTGTAACTCCCTGGGCGGGCAGCCCGTACCAAATGTTGACGTCAAACGGAAAGAGCGCCGTTACCGCCGTTTGATAGTGCGCAAAGAAATGCTTTCCAACCTGCCCGTGACGGTTGCCCAGGCCGCTCGGATAAGCATTCGATTTAGAAAGCAATAATAATCGCGTGTTTTCGTAAGTGTATCCAGCCAGCAGAACGACTTTCGCAGGTTGGAAATACTCTTGCCGGTTTCGGATGTAGCTCACGCCGGTAACGCGGCCGTTGGCATCCGCCCCGATCCGAGTCACCTGCGCGAGATCGAAGATGGTCAGGTTCTTGGTTTTGAGCGCCGCGGGAATAGTGGTGACGGCAGTGGAACACTTAGCGTTGACATGACACCCTCCCGTAGCGCAAAAGCCATGGTAGGCGCAGTCGGAACGATTATCGCGGCGCACGGTGTTGATGGCCGCGGGCGGGTGGAACGGGTGCCAGCCCAGACGCGTGGCGGCGTCGAACATGTGATCGATGAACTGTGTGCTGCGCAGCGGCGGCATCGGATATTCGCGCTGGCGAGGGCCCTCGAAAATGTTGCCGCGCGGATCGATTTTGCCCTGTATATTGCCGGCTTTGCCCGAGACGCCCACCTCCCATTCGATGGTGTCGTAGTACGGCTCCAGCTCATCGTAAGTGATCGGCCAGTCCTGGACCGTCGATCCTTTGGGGATGGAACTGGGCCCGTACCGCCGGACGGATTCCGAACGCGTCCGAAAGTCCCAAGGCTTCAAGCGCCAGCTCTGCGCCCAGTAGTGGATCGACGTTCCCCCGACGGCGTTCATCATGGGATGCTGCGCCGCCGCCCGACGTGCTTTCTCGTCGGGCGACGTTCGGGCGGTAGGGATCTCCCGCTGAGCTTTGGGAACCGAAGTGACCAACCGGCGAACGTTGTTGTAGATTTCGTCCGCTCTGTAATCGCGCGGGCCCATCCAGGTGCCTGCTTCGATGCCGGCCACCCGCAGCCCGGCCCGCGCCAAAGGAAGAACCGCGACACCGCCCGCGGCGCCCAGTCCGATCGACGGCGACGTTGACGGGTTTCAGTTGGATAGGCATCGGCTAGTTTTAGCGATTCTATCCCACCCAACATACCGGCGTCCCCGCCGCTCAGGCGTTTAATGTGACAGCGGGATTGGCTGCTACCGCGCCGGCTCCGAGAACGATGTGAAAGCGGAAGGTTGAGCCTTGGCCTGGCGTACTCTGAACGTCGATGCTCCCGTCCATAAGTTCGATGAGCTGCTTGGAGATGGTGAGCCCCAAACCGGTGCCGCCGAACTTTCGGGTCATGGAACCATCTGCCTGATGAAATGGTTCGAAAAGGGAACTCGGGTCAATGTGCTCCGGGATTCCAATGCCGGTATCGGAGACTTGAAACATCAGTTGAACCTTGTCATCGGCCATAGGACCACGCGTTACTTTCACGGCCACTTCGCCGCTCTCGGTAAATTTCACGGCGTTGCCAACCAGGTTCGTCAGAATCTGGCGGATCCTGCCGCTATCGCCCCGCACCATGGCGGGCACGTCGCCGGCCACCAGGCAATTCAACTGGATCTGCTTGGCTTTGGCCTGCGGCGCGAATAGCTTCATGGTTACGGCCACCAGTTCGCGCAGGTTGAAGTTTTCTTCTTGCAGCCGCAGTGCGTTCGCCTCGATCTTGGAAAAATCCAGAACGTCGTTGATCAGACTCAGCAGCGCCTCGGCGGACTGCACGACGGTTTCAGCATAATCGCGCTGTTCCTCGTCGAGTGCCGAGTCCAGCAGCAGGGTCGACATCCCGATGATGCCGTTCATGGGCGTCCGCAATTCGTGGCTTATGTTGGCAACAAACTGGCTCTTGAGCCGCGACGTTTCCGTGAGAGCGCGATTCAGCCGGTTCAATACTTCGGCTCGCCTTGTAGCATTGCGCTGCCGGATCCAAAGCAAAACGATCACCAATGAGCCAAAGGCCAGCCCACCCCCAGCCGCGATCTTCTTGTAAGGCGGCAACGGCGTGAAGCGGAGATCGGAAATTCGGTCCGGCACCAAATCATACTCAACCGGCAGGCCTTGGTTCTCCTGGTATTTTCTGATGAACCCCGTGATTTCAACCTCACCACCCGCCAGGAAGCGCTCTCCGAACGCCCGGTCATGAAACAATTCCTCGCGAACGAAGACACGGATCTTGCCGGACCGATCGCTAAGCCAGGCGCCGTGCGCCATGAAATCATGCGGTACCAGAAGCAGTCCCTCGACACGTACTCTTCGTGCATAGAGATTCCCTTCGCCGATCTCCGCAATCACGGTGTCTTTCACTGGAGGCGCGGCGGCGTGACCAATGCTTGCGATCGAACTGACACGGATCTCTTCGGCGCCTTGGTAGGTTGCGAGCTGGCCCTGAATCCGGACGCGGTCGCCGGCCGAAAGACGGCCGCAGAGGATCGACTCGGACGAAAAGAGAACAATAGCGGCGTCGCCATCCTGGATATAGCCGAGACAAAATCTCTCGCCCACCGGAACCGGCGTGGACGTCAACGTGCCTTCTGCCACTATATCGGTCCCGAACGGAATGCTCGCCGGTGCTCCCGGACGTGCCACCAGGGACCGGATCGGGACGATTGTAGCCGCCGCGCTTGTGAAAGGCAGCATCGTAAGCAGTGCTATGGCTATACGCCCCGGTTTGTCGCCGCTTCGCGTTCTCATCGGAAAGCAGGCGGGCACACGCACCCCTCGGCGGGAGATGCCTCAGACCCTCGCTCTAATTCCAATATCGGAGGCGACGCGTGTGGAGTGTACCTTTTATCGGAAAAAATTCATTCCCGGATCGTCGCGCCTTGACCAGTCGATCGACGCCCCATGATCAAAGCGCGGTCTGCTCCTGATCGAGTAAACCAAGCTGAACCTCAACATACGCGGCGGACATTGGGCGCCGCGTGGCGCGTAAACTCGCAACCGATCGGCAGTCTTCTTGGGAGACGCAACTGGGCCACCTTATACCGCTGCGGGCACTTTCGAGTAACCAATCAGATCGATCAGCTCATGCAGAACCTGGTCCGCCGAATCGTTCGCGATCTGACAGGTTCCGGCTGCATCGTGACCGCCGCCACCATACGTCAGGAGAAGATTTCCGATCTGGGCGCTGCTGTTTCGGTTAAAAATCGATTTGCCGAGTGCCAGGACCGTGTTCATCTGCTTCAGGCCGCGGATGACGTGGATCGAGATTTCGCATTCCGGATACAGCGCGTAGATCATGAACCGGTTGCCGGCATAGATAATGTCTTCCGGGCGCAGGTCGAGAACCACGACGCTTCCATATACTTTCGTGCAACGCCGGATCTGAGCCACGAATCGATCACGGTGCTCCTGATAGAGCTCGATGCGCTCCCGAACATCGGGCAGATTCAGGATCTCTTCAATGGTGTGCGCTCTGCAATAGTCGATGAGTTCCATCATCAACTGGTAATTGGAAACGCGAAAGTCCCGGAACCGCCCGAGCCCGGTTCTGGGATCCATCAAAAACGAAAGCAACACCCATCCCTGCGGATTGAGTATGTCTTCGCGGGCGAATTTGGCCGAGTCCGCCTTGTCCACCTCCGCGATCATTTGTTCGCTGACGTTCGGAAAAGCATTTCTACCGCCGTAGTATTGGTAAAGTACCCGAGCCGCGGAATCCGCGCCAGCCGTAAGAATGTGATTGGGACCCGACAGATCCTTCGTCCGGGTCTCTTCGCTGGGGTGATGATCGAAACAGAGATGGCAGCCCGGCACGTAAGGCAGGTTGGTGAGGATGTCATTGTCCGTCACGGCAATCTTGCCGTCCTGCACATCTTTAGGATGCACAAATTCGATCGATCCCAATAGGCCCAGTTCTTTGAGCAGAATGGCGCACACCAGCCCGTCAAAATCGCTCCGGGTCAGGAGCCTGTGCTTTTTCGGTTCGGTAATCATGTTTCCTAGCCATCGGCGGAAACCTCGCGGATCTGTAGATCAGCCGCGGCAGTCCCGTATTGTCGTAGAATCACCCTAAATATCCACCAAAGGAACCGGTTCATGAGAACACTAATGAAGACGGTCGTACCGGCGGCATTCCTGTCCGTCACGCTGACGCTGGTGCAGGCGCAGAGCAACCCGTACGCGGGCGACGTGCCGCGCAAGCCGAAACCGGCATTTCCCGGCCAAACCGGTGCCCCGCCACCGGCGAACCCGTCGCCCGAAATCAAGGTAGAGACCATAACCACCAGGCTCACCAGCCCGTGGTCGATGGCCCTTCTGCCAGATGGCAACTTTCTGGTCACCGAGAGTATCGGCACCATGCGCATTGTTCGGGCGGATGGAGTGGTTTCAGCTCCCCTCGCCGGAGTGCCGGGGGTCAAAGTGGTGGCCGCGCAGGGTTTGCATGACGTGGTGCTCGATCCCGGATTTGCGCGCAATCGTCTGCTCTACTTCTGCTATTTTGCCCCGCCACCCGGTGAAGATCCCGCCATCTGGCCGGTGGAGTTCTTCTATCAGAAGGTATGGACGAAATCCCTGGCCGAACGGCGGACCATGCGGATTGGAACCGAGCGCATGGCGCGCGCCCGTCTCAGCGACGACAACAAGAGCCTGGAAGATGTTCAAGTCCTGGTGGAAGGCGCCGAGCGCCGGATCGTGTTCGCTCCGGATGGAACGATTTACGTCACCGGCGCGGACCGCTTCCGGTTCTACGATTCCAAGTACGACGGCGTGGAACACGATTTCACCGACAATCCCGATATTGGCCGCAACTTCTCCGGCCGCGTGCTCCGCATCAATCGCGACGGCTCCATTCCCAAAGACAATCCGTGGCTCAACCGCGCCACTGTGCTGCCGGAGACCTTTGCCCACGGTCTTCGCGATCCGGAGGGCGCCGCAATTAATCCCGCCACTGGAGAGCTCTGGGTTACCGACCACGGGCCGCAAGGCGGCGATGAGATCAATATCATACGGCCTGGGCGAAACTACGGCTGGCCGGATGTGTCCTATGGCGTGCAGTACGACTTTCAAAGAACGGATGGGCGGAAGAATGTTCCGGTCGGAAACGGCCGCACGTCCATGCCGGGCGTGGAAGAGCCGGTGTACTTCTGGCTGCCCGACATCGCTCCGTCGGGGATGCTCTTCTATACAGGCGATCTGTTTCCGCAGTGGAAAGGGAACATGTTTGTGGGCGCGTTGGAAGGCCAGGCATTGGTTCGGCTAGTTTTGAATGGCGAGCGCGTCGCCGCCGAAGAGCGGCTGCTCACCGGCCGCAAGATGCGCGTCCGTGATATTCGCCAGGGTCCCGACGGTGCTATCTATTTACTCACCAGCAATGGCCTTTTGCGGCTTACGCCGAAGTAGCGATTTCGGCTCGATGACTGCCGGCTGCGATTGTTTAGCGCGCCGAATTCGGACCGCCAGGATGACGCCGCTAGGCGCCAGCCGCCTGGTGAAAGTAGAATCGCTGTAAATCCGCGCCGGCATTTAGGGAAAGTCAACCCGCGGCCTGGCACTGATGAAAGTCATGGAAATGCCGTCCACCCATATAAGGATTTCCCTTCCTCCGCCAAGCGTCGATATTCACCGGATTGGGCGCTCCGGAAGCTTCCACCTGCACCGGCTGCGACCGGTACCGATATTCAGCGCGAAATCGCCGCGCATGGTCTGGTCAGAGGCACCGAACCCGGGGACGATGCTGCCACGATCGGGATCGCGGCAGGCCCTGAGGACGTCCTCGCCGGCAAGGGCGTTAGATCAGGCGGCCAACTGCTGGGTGACAAACCACTGATAGGTCTCCCGGATTCCCTGTTCCAGCCCAATGCGGTCTTGCCAGCCCAACGCGCGCAGCCGCGAGACATCCAGCAACTTTTGGGGCGTGCCGTCCGGTTTGGAGGTGTCGAACACCAGGCGGCCGTTATAACCAACTACGCGGCACACCAGCTCGGCTAGTTCGCGAATGGAGAGGTCCGTGCCTACGCCAACATTGATGATATCGGCCTCGTCATAGCTCTGCATCAAAAATACGGCCGCATCGGCCAAGTCGTCGACGTGCATGAATTCGCGGCGCGGAGATGCCGGTCCCCACACCACCATCTCCGGCGTCGCCTCGACGCGCGCCTGGTGCGCTTTGCGAATCAAGGCCGGCAAGACATGCGAAGTCTTTAAATCGAAATTATCGCCCGGTCCGTAGAGGTTGGTGGGCATCAGGCTGATCGGCGGAAGCCGTATTGCTTGCGGTAGGCCTGCGCCAGCTTTACTCCGGCGATCTTGGCAATGGCATACCATTCGTTGGTCGGCTCCAGCGGACCGGTCAGCAAGTACTCTTCCTTGATGGGCTGAGGCGCCAGCTTGGGATAAATGCAGGAAGATCCCAGACATTCCAACTTCTTACTCCGTGCCGATAGGCGGCGTCCACTACGTTCAACTCGATGCTCAGTTGTCCCGGAGAAACTCCACCGGATAAGAGCTGTTCGCCAGGATTCCGCCCACCTTGGCAGCCGCGAGAAACACGTATTCCGGCTTTTCGGTGCAAAAAAGGCTTCCACGGCCGGCCGGTCACCAGGTCCAACTGGCTGCGATCCCGGACAGCAGATCGGAGTAGCCGTCGCGCCAAAGCCGGCGGCAGATCGCCGATCCCACCAGCCCCCGGTGCCCTGCCACATAAATGCGGCTCGATTTATCCATGCGAAGTGCCCCGCAACGACCACTGCCGGCCTGCGCGAGTGTTTGCTCCTGGCGAGCCAGCTCGATATCGTGATCCACCATCAAATGCACCAGTTCCTTAAAACCGACTTTGGGTTTCCAGCCGAGTTTCCGCTGAATCTTGGAGGGATCGCCCAACAGGTGGTCCACCTCCGTGGGACGCAAATAGCGCGGATCGATCTCCACAAACTTCTTCCAGTCCAGCCCGCAACGCGCCGCCGCCAGGTCCAGGAAAGTCGGCTACCGAATATGCCTGCCCGGTGGCGACCACGTAATCGTCGGCTTCGGCTTGCAGCATCATCCACATGGCCTCTACGTAGTCGCCGGCATAGCCCCAATCGCGGCGGCTTCCAGGTTGCCCAGAAACAGCTTCTCCTGGAGGCCGAGCTTGATGCGGCCGAGCGCGCGCGTGATTTTGCGCGTGACGAACGTCTCGCCCCGCCGTTCCGACTCATGATTGAACAGGATGCCATTGCAAATGAACATTCCGTAGGCTTCGCGGTAATTGACGGCGTACCAATGCCCGGCGACCTTGCTGACCGCATACGGGCTGCGCGGATAGAACGGAGTGGATTCGCTTTGTGGCGGCCGGGCAGCACCGAACATCTCCGAGGATCCGGCCTGGTAGAGACGCACCTGCCGGCCGGTATTGGACGTATGATCGCGGACCGCCTCCAGCAGACGGAGCGTGCCTGTGCCGACTACATCGGCGGTGTATTCCGGCTGGTCAAAACTAACGCGCACATGAGACTGTGCCGCGAGGTTGTAAATCTCGTCAGGCTGCACGGTTTCGATCACGTGCCGCAGACCGGATCCATCCGTGACGTCGCCATAGTGGAGGTACAGGCGGACGTTCTGCTCGTGGGGATCCACATAAATCGAATCCAAACGGTCGGTGTTGAAGGTGGAAGAGCGCCGGACGATGCCGTGGACCTGGTATCCCTTGCCAGCAGAAATTCCGCCAGAAACGAGCCGTCCTGGCCGGTGACACCCGTGATAAGAGCCTTTTTCAAGGTTTTCCGGTGTTCCATCTTGTGATCTATGCACCTAATTTGGCATGCCGCGCAGGTTTGACGCAAGCTTGCCCACGATTGCGGGCCGGGGAAAACAAAATAATCGACGCGGAAATGGCCGCGGATGAAATGCGGATAAACACCGATGGAGAGCAAAGACGGCTCAATGGTTCAGTTCCTACTCATCGAACAACCAGGTGGAATCGTTCCAGCCGTCCAAATCATACTCGGCCATGCAGGATTCAGCCATTTCCTTGAACTGCTCGACCAAGTTGTTGCGCCCGGAAAACTTCACAACGTCCATCCGGACCTGCTCGTGGTTTCCCGAATAGTTGATCTCATATAATTCGTGGCGCGCGCCGAACTCGGTGCCGATGGCATCCCAGATCAGCTTGAACAATTTCACACGCTCTTCCGCCGAGCCCGAGGAACCGCGATAATACTTGTCGATCAGCGGGCGCAGTTCCTCGTTTTTCAAATCCTTGAAACTGGAGGGAGCCACCAGGAGGCTGCCCGCGAGCTGCTTCTCGAAGATCCTCCGAATGGTGGGCCAGCATTCGGAAGCAAACAGCCGGCTGGTGGCGGCGTATTCCGCCTTGGGAACAACGGTGCCGCCGGGAGCAGGCTCCGGATCCAGACACATGGCCGTCGTGATGGCGTGCATCAGATGCCGCCAGGCCAGGATTTCGCCGAATGCCGCCTGGACGCCGCGGAAGGCATCCGTGCCATTGGTGGCGATCGCTTTGGCGAACAGGCCCGCCATCATTTCCAGTTTGACCGTCAGCCGGGTGGCAGCCTGCAGCGTAAAACGATTCACGAATCTCGATTCGGGATAGAACGCATTCACTTTTTCCGGGTCTCGATACACCAGCAGATTTTCCCAAGGCACAAAAACATTGTCGAAGATCATCACCGCGTCGTTTTCATCGAAACGGCTCGATAGCGGATGGTCAAACGGGCTGTGCGCGTTGATCTCATAGGACGGCCGGCAGATGAGCTTGGCGCCGGGCGAGTCCATCGGCGCGATAAATACGATGGCGAAATCCTTGGCCTTGTCCTTGTCCAGCGTCACCGCGCTGTTTTGCGCCACGAAGGTGGCATGGGTGAGCGCCGAACCGGTAGCCAGCATCTTGGCGCCGGACACCACGATGCCGTCATCGCGTTCCTTCACTACGTGCACGAAGACGTCCTCCACTTCGTGCACCGGCCGATTGCGATCCACCGGCGGATTGATCAGCACATGATTCAGGAACAGGCATTGCGAGGAATATTTCCGATACCACGCTGTGGCGCTGCCATCGAATGGCGCATAGAACTCGGGGTTGGCGGCCATGCTGGCCATGAATGCAGCCTTGTAATCCGGCGTTCGGCCCATGAATCCGTAGCTCAGCCGGGCCCAGATGGCGATGGCTTCACGAGCTTCCAGAAGTTCCTGCGCGCTGCAACTGGGCTTGAAGAATTTATGCGTGCGCTCGCCGAATGCGTCGGCCGTGGTGAGTGCGTCCAGCCGCTTCGGATCGTGCAGTGCGTCATAGAGGCGAGCGATCGACCGGCCCGCGTTACGGAAAGCCGCATGGGTGGTAACATCGGCAACGCGCTCCCCATAAATGTAAACAGCGCGGTTGTCGCGCAGAGTTTCCAGATAGGCGGGGCCGTCCAGCATACGTATCATCGTAGCGGGTCAGGGAGGCGCTGCCAAAGCTGCGTAACATCGATAACGTATAATTCGCTCCAGAGAGGAGAGGTTTGCATGAAGCTCCTTGGGCTCGGTATCGCGGTTGCCTGTCAGATTTGCGCTTTTGGACCTTTGGCAATTTGTCAAGAAAATACAACGCAGACACAACGCGACCTTTCCAGCAAGAAAAGCGCCTCCATCCTCCAACTCAGAGGAAATGTGGAAGCCAGGACCATCACGTGCGCACCCTCGGGTGCCGGCGACCGGGTGATTTGTGAAGGCTCGATGGTCTTGCACGCCGACTCAGTGGATTTCAACGAGACGACTGGTGAGATCGCCGCACGGCGGTAACGTGCGAATGACTCCGTATCGGGCCGCCCCAAGGACAGCGATTCCAAAGTAGTCCAGGACCGGGCTAGTCTTAGGCGGCAGTTCCGACCATGGCTCCGACCTGTTCGGCGATGTGATTGAGCGTCTCGGCTTGCGCAGAGAGTTGTTCACTGGCCGCGGCGCTTTGTTCGGAGAAACTCGCGGTGTCCTGGGTGGATTGCTCCATCTGGTTCACGCCCTTGGAAATTGCTTCCACTCCTCTGGCCTCATCGAGACTCGCCAGGCTGACTTCATCGATAAATGTCTTCACCTTTCCCGTGTTTTCGGTGATGCTCTGAATTACCTCCGCGACGCGTTCCAGTTTGACCCCGCCGTCGTTGGATTTGGCGATGGAATCCTCGATCAGCGCCGCGGTGTCGCGCGCTGCTTGCGCCGAGCGCTGGGCGAGGTTGCGGACTTCATCGGCCACCACGGCAAACCCCATGCCGGACTCTCCGGCGCGGGCGGCTTCCACGGCGGCATTCAGGGCCAGGATATTGGTTTGGAACGCTATCTCATCGATGACCTTGATGATTTTGGAAATTCTTCCGCTCGATTCGGTAATGGCGGACATGGACGCGACCATCTGCCCCAGTGTTTCATTCCCCTCGCCCACGCGAGCGTCGACGGTATCCATGAGATTGGCCGCCGTCTTGGCTTGACCCGCGCTCTTGCGCGCCAGGGCAGCAACCTCCTTGGCGGCCGCCGAGGTCTCCTCGATCGAAGCCGCGCCATTAGAAGCCTCCTGAGCCAGTCTCTGGCTGGAGGTAGCCACTTGGACTGACGCGCTGCGGACTTGCGCCGCTCCCTCGCTGAGTTCGGCCGACAACCTGGCCAGGCCTCTGGTGATCCCGGCGACCATGAACAAAGTCACCAGGAGCGTGATTACCCCGAGCGCGCCGATGGCGGTCAAGCTGATGATCGCGAAACGGACCTGCCGGTGGCCAGCCTCCGCACTGGCGCTCATGATCTTGATTTGCTGGTCCATCATTTTCGAGGCGGTCTGCTCCATGGCGACGCCGGCCGGCGCCCCTTGCTCCTTATAGAACGTCTCTGCTTCCTTCAGCTTTCCGGCGTCGCAGAGGTCCGAAATCTGGCGGAATGATGTGGCGTGCCGTTCGATATCCGATTTCAGCTGATTGATCGACCGGCGGCCTTCCTCGGTCACCAGAAGTGGTTCGATGCTCGCGGCCAGCGCCAGCGCGCTGGCCTTTTTCTTGGCGTAATCGGCCCGGGTGGCCGTGGCGCCCTTAGAGTCGTGCTGGAAGCCATTCAACAGCATTCCGCGCTGGCCGGTTCGCATAATGTTGGCCGCGGCCTTCAAGTTTCCCGCCAAGGCAAGTTTCTCCGTTGTTAACCCCGTGGAAGTCTCCAGTTCCCGGCTGATGGTGTTGATCGAATAAACAGCGGAAGCCGCCATGCCCGCCACCACCAGGAGCATGGTGACGATTGCCATCCGGAGTTTCTTGCCGATGGTCATTGAATTTTCCTGCCTCAAACACTTATCGACCGGCCCAACGCGTTTCGAGCTCTAATTAGCCGCCGCCGAGCCGATAAGCCCCGCATGCGTACTTTGGCTGCAATCGCACTGGCCACCTTTACCGCCGCTGGGCAACTGGGGGCGGCAGACGACAGTGGGACGCCCGCGGCCGTAGACACGGGCACGGTTATTTTGGACAGCTCACCGTTTGAGAACCTGCCCTCGTGGATCCAGATCGGAGGGCAGATTCGCGGGCGATTTGAAGGCGTTTCGGGCACCTCGATGGTTAACAACAGCCCGGACAATTATTACGCCAGCCGCTTGCGCATCGAGTTGGGGTTCAAACCCACGTCATGGCTTCGGTTCTTCGCGCAAGCGCAGGACACGCGCGTGGGCGCCTACAACAAGTCGCCGGCGCCCAGCACGCTTTACGATCCGCTGGATCTTCGCCAGGGCTACGTAGAATTAAATTTCGAGGGTAAGACCAGCGTCCGGTTCCGCGCCGGGCGGCAGCAGATGGCATTTGGAGCCGAAAGGCTGATCGGTCCGGCGGACTGGGGCATTTCGCGGACCTTTGACGCGCTGGACCTGACGCTTTCGGCCGGCCGGGCGAAGGTGGACTTGATTGCCGGATCGGCCGTATTGATCGATCCAACGCGCTTCGACCCGCACAAACCGGGAGAGCACTTTTACGGAGCGTACGGATCCCTGCGGCGCGTTCTGCCGGGCGTGAACATCGAACCATATCTTCTGTTCAAACAAACCTTGAATGTGAAAAGCGAGACAGCCGTGCTCGGGGATGCGCTGGTGATCAGCCCGGGAGCGCGTGTTTTCGGAACGGCGCCGGGACGCATCGATTACACAGTGGAAGTGGTGGCGCAGCGAGGCTCCTATTCGGGCGACAAAGTCAGAGCGCTGGGTGATAGCGCCGTGCTGGGCTGGACTCCCTTCGATGTCGCCGTCAAACCGAGGCTCAGCGTCGAGTACAACTACGCCTCCGGTGACGCGACGGCTAAGGACGGCGAGCGGAGCACCTTCGATCAGTTTTATCCCAGCAACCACAGCTACTACGGCATGATCGATCAGTTCGGGTGGAAAAATATGAAAAACGCGCGCGCCGGCTTCGACTTCCTTCCGCTTAAGAAGTTAAAGGTCCGGACGGATTTCAACGAATTCTATCTGGCCACTATTCAGGACGGCCTTTACAACTCCAGCGGTACCGCGGTAGTCGTGAATCGCAAGGCGACGAGCTCACACATCGGATCGGAAACCAACACGGTCGGGCTCTACCAGTATTCGAAGGTCTGGAAGTTCGGAGCCGGGTTCGGACACTTGTTCGCGGGTGAATATCTGAAGGAATCGAAAGTGGGATACGGGTACACGTACCCGTATGTGATGTTGCTCGGGAATTTTTAGTATTACTGGCCACGGATCAACACAGATAAACGCGGATTGGGAACCAAGCACTCGGATGTTGTCTTATCGGTGTTGATCGGCGTCCATCTGCGGCTCGCTTTTTAAGATCTTGCAAACCCCTTCGCTTGGACCATGGATTGCCAATCATTCCGCGAGGAGGATGTAATCGTCATGAACATGATTCCCTATATCGCCATCTGGTCCGTTTGCGGCGTGGCGGTCCTGGTGCTGGCGCTGTATCGCAAGGTCCTGACGTTTCACGGAGACGACGAATTCGTACACCTGGCTGCCGGAGAACAACGGCTGATTCCTCAACAGGTTGCCCGCGCCCATAAACTGGACGCCATCGATCGCTGGGGCAAAGGTCTCACGGTCTTCACGTTCGCATTTGGGCTGTTAATTGTGGGTGTGATCCTGTTTCAGGCATGGCAGGCCAGCCTGCAACAACTGAGGTAAGTCCCAGACAGCCTGAGTGATAGGGCTCACCACGCGCGTGTTCGGCGTGGCTGTTGGGCAATTTCGCTCAACCACCGCTTCGGTCTGGTTCATGCTAGAAGTGGATTAGCGATGCCGGAAACGGTGGAACCGACGGATGCGATGTTCCCGAAGTTGGACGCCGCGCAAATTGCGCGCCTGCTGCCGCTTGGCCAGGAACGCCGCGTGGCCGCGGGCGAAATCATCTTCGACCTGGGCGATTCCGAGCACGGCGTATTCGTAGTGCTCGACGGCAGCATCGAGCTTGCCAGCGTGGTGAACGGCCAAGAGTCGGTTCTCATGGTTCACGGCGCCGGCATGTTCACCGGCGAAGTGAATCAGCTCTCGGGCCGCCGCAGCCTGGTGCGATGCCGGGCGCACGAAGCCAGCAGGCTGCTCGAGATCAGCCGCGCCAATCTGCAGCGCGTCATGCAGAACGACGCGGCGCTGGGCGAGGTGTTCCTGCGCGCTTTCATCCTCCGGCGCGTCTATTTGATCACCCATTCGGTGGGCGATGCGGTCCTGATTGGATCCAGCAATTCCGCCGACACGCTCCGTCTGCGAGAATTTCTTTCGCGCAACGGCCATCCCTTCACCTATGTGGACGTGGAGAAGGATTCCGATGTCCAGACGCTGCTGGATCACTTCGCGGTTCGGGTGACGGATATTCCGGTCCTGATCTGCCGGGGCGAGCTGGTGCTTCGCAATCCCACCAATGCCGAAACCGCCGCCTGCTTCGGATTAAATGCCGGTATTGACGAAGCGGAAGTGTACGACCTGATCGTTGTCGGCGCCGGACCCAGCGGACTGGCCGCGGCTGTTTATGGAGCGTCGGAAGGGTTAAACGTACTGGTGGTGGAGAGCAATGCGCCGGGGGGTCAAGCCGGGTCGAGCTCGCGCATCGAGAATTATCTCGGATTCCCGATGGGAATTTCCGGGCAGGATCTCGCCAACCGCGCATTCGTTCAGGCCGAGAAGTTCGGGGCGCGCATCGCCGTGGCGCGCTCGGCCGCCGCGCTCCAGTGCGCTCAGCCGCCCTACGCGATCCGGTTGGACGACGGCGGTTCCGTTCAGAGCCGCAGCGTCATCGTTGCCACCGGCGCACAATATCGAAGGCTGAATCTGCCCAACCTGGCGCAATTCGAAGGCGCCGGCGTTTACTACGGCGCGACGCAGGTGGAAGCGCAGGTGTGCGGCGGCCGGGAGGTGGCCATCGTGGGCGGAGGAAATTCGGCCGGCCAGGCCGCGATCTTTTTATCGACGGTGGCCAAGCGTGTGTACCTGTTGGTTCGCCGGGCGGGCCTGGCCGAAACGATGTCGCGCTACCTGATCTCCCGGATTGAAGCGTGCCCTGAGATCACGGTCAAAACGTTCACCGAGATCGAGGCCCTGGAAGGCCACGAACACCTGGAGCGGACGCATTGGCGGAACACGCAAACCGGAGAGCGGCATACCTGTGACACGCAGCATCTTTTTCTAATGACAGGCGCCGCGCCCAATACCGGGTGGCTGGATGGCTGCGTGGCAATGGATACCAAGCAGTTCATCCGGACCGGCGGGGACGTGCGAGAACAGTGGACGCTCGAACGCCGGCCTCCCTTTATGCTCGAGACCAGCTTGCCAGGCGTGTTCGCGGTGGGGGACGTTCGGGCGGGGAGTTTGAAGCGCGTGGCGGCGGCGGTGGGTGAAGGATCGATGGCCGTTCAGTTCGTCCACAAGGTCTTGGCGGAGTAGAAGGCAGCCTCCTCGGCTGCATAGTCGAATTGCTTCAAGTCCACTTGCGCGGGCGGATTGGCGCGTTCCCATTCAATGGTGCGTGCGATGCCAACGTCCAGAGGCACCGGTTCGGCATAGCCCAACTCTTCACGGATCCGGGCGCTGCTCACCAGCCAGTCCTGTTCAGCGTTGAGTGGCGTGAGGAGATGGGCGGGAGTCTGATCCTTGGGCAGCGCCACTATCGAACCTTTCCAGCCGGCTACTTCCCCGATTTTTTGCGCCCATTCGAGCTCGGTGAATTGCTGGTTGCTTGCGATGTTATAAATCTTCCCGGACGCGCGGCCGGAGACAGTTGCCAAGACGATGGCTGCGGCAACGTCTTCCACATATCCGCGCGGCGGGTGCAAGCGCGCGTAGCTTTCTTCGAGCAGGATGGCAGGCCGGTTATCGTCGATGCGCTTGAGAGTTGGAAAAAAACGGTGCAGCGGATCGCCGGGACCGTAAACCATGGGCAGGCGCAGGACGGTTCCGGGCAGCGCGGAATCACCGAGGACCGTTTGTTCCACTGGAATCTTGTCATAGTCCTCGGTGATCCACGGAAAAGCGGCCTGCGCTATGCGCAAATGCTCGACGTTGTAAGGGTGCAGTTGCCTGCGCACTTCCGATTCCTCAGTGAGCGGCGTTAGCTGCGGAGGTCCGGGTTCCCGGCCGAGCAGCACGCCATAGGCGCGGTAAACGTCTTGGCTGCTGATGGCGATTACGCGCGCGGTCCGGCCGCGGAAGGTCTCCATCAAGGCCGTCGCTTGAGAGTGATCGCTCAGGATAAAGTCGAGGACAACGTCCGGCGCCAATTGATCGAAGACCGTGCGATGTTCGGCCAGATCATTCCGGTTTCCATGAATCCGATGGACCGATTCCGAGAGGTCGGGCTTGGCCTCGCCGCGATGAAAGACGGTCAAGTCGTGGCCCTGGTTGACCAGGGTTTTGATCACGAACGGGCCGATAAAGCCGGTGCCGCCGATGACAAGAACCCGCATTTTTCAACGATATCAGGGCCCGGGTTGACGCCGCTATTTCGAACTTCGTCGCGCAACACAACCTCCGTTATGCTTTCCCTGCCTTCTTCAGCGCGGCCTCAATTGTTGCGAGCGGCAGCAGGAGGGATAACGGAGCGTCCAGCAGCGGTACGGCGCCATAGCCGGAATACCATCCTGCCACCCTTTCATTTTTGGCGTCGATGACCAGCACCACGCCACCTACTTCGGCCGCGGCCAACAGGCAGCGTCGGCCCGCCGCGAGCAGCAATTGTCCGCCAAGTCCCTGCCCTTGCACCTTGAGTTCCACGGCCAGGCGCGCCAAGCGGAAGCCAGGCACCTCGTGGCGCGCCAACCCACGCCGTAGGATGTCCGGCGTACGGGCATAGTCGACCGAGGCGGGGCTCAGGCTATAAAAGCCGAGAATGCTTTTGTTGTCCGCATCGTCAATCGCAAGAAACGTTTTCGCACCGCCCAATTCGTGATTCTTCCGGGCGTAATGTCGCAGGAATTCATTCAGCGCTTCTTCACCGCAGTCGAACGCTTCGCGATCATACTTCTTGCTGATCGGCTCCTCGTGCCACGGCGTCACAATTACGGCCGCTTTGGCAACGATCGAGCGGCGGCCCGCAGTTTTGCGTTCGGCGCCGGCGGATGCTCCAGCAGATCCAGAACCCGCAAGCTATCCCGTCCGGAGAGCCGCAAATGATCCGCTTCCTCGATGAGGGCCCTGGCTGCAAGCAGGGCATGACGAAGGACAAAATCCGTAAGGTCGGTATGGCTGAGCGCCACCGCACGCAAGAGCAATGCTTTTTCTTCGGGTCGAACCCGTAGAGACATTCGGCTATTGTCTTCAACCGCTACTCTCGGCATGCTAGTGACTTCCTGACACCATTGTACACATTCAAACAGTACGTTGGCCCAACGGCGAATGTCAACATTAACGTAATTTATACAAACACCCTCTTGCATTTACCGCGCTGGTGGGATAACCTAGAGCCAATGATCGCTTCGAAAGGACAAGCCAGTGTGACTCGCGCTTTACCAAGCGTGGTTGCCTCTGTCTTTTCAAGCGGTCAAGTTCCGAAGCTTCGGCCCATTATTATTATCGGTCGTAGTACCCAGCCCCGCTTGAGGGCTTCGGACAACTAGTTTCCGAAAGGCCATCGGGTGGGGAAAGAAAACCACCCGGTGGCCTTTTGATTTTGTAGGCGATTTTATGGAGGCGCTTTATATATGGAGGAAAGATGTCGACCAGCCCTGCGCATCGGACAAGCGGCGTGACGGAATCGAAGCTGATGTCGGGCGCCCAGATTCTGCTGGAGTGCCTGGTTCGTGAAAACGTAGATTGCATTTTCGGCTATCCGGGCGGCGTGACGCTGCCGCTGTACGACGCGCTTTACGATCATCCGATCCGCCACGTGCTGGTGCGGCACGAGCAGAACGCGGCGTTCGCGGCGGAAGGCTATGCGCGATCCACGGGACGCGTGGGCGTTTGCTGCGCGACGTCCGGTCCGGGCGCCACCAATCTGGTCACCGGCCTGGTGGATGCGATGATGGACTCGATTCCGGTGGTCGCGATCACCGGCCAGGTCTCCACCAAGCTGATCGGCAGCGATGCGTTTCAGGAAGCCGACACGTTCGGCATCACGCGCTCCTGCACCAAGCACAATTTCCTGGTGAAGACCATCGCCGAGCTGCCGCAGGTGATGCACGAGGCGTTTTACATCGCATCCAGCGGACGGCCGGGTCCGGTGCTGGTCGACATTCCGAAGGACGTGTTCCAGGCGCAGGCGCATTACACGCCGGTTTCGTCCATTCATCTGCCGGGCTACCAAGTTTTCACCGAAGGCCACGCCGGCCAGATCCGGCGCGCGGCGCAGATGATCTGGGAAGCGCAGCGTCCGTTCGTTTACGCGGGCGGCGGCATCATCGCGGCCGATGCCTCGGATGAGCTGCGCGAATTTGTGGAGTTGGTGGACGCGCCCGCGGTCACCACGCTGATGGGCCTGGGCGCGATTGCCGGCCGAGCATCCCAACTTCATCAGCATGCCGGGCATGCACGGCAGCTACGCGGCGAACATGGGCATGACCGCATACCGATCTGCTGATCGCGCTGGGCGTGCGCTTCGACGACCGCGTCACCGGGCGCCTGGCGGCCTTCGCGCCGCATGCCAAAGTGATTCACGTGGATATCGATCCGGCGGAAATCGGCAAGAATCGCGCGGCCGATCTGCCCATCGTGGGCGACGTGAAGCGCGTGCTGGAAAAGCTGAACAAGGTTCTGCAGGAAGCTGCGCGCCGCAGAGCCGCGAGCAAGAACGCCGCCGCGCGCGCAGCCTGGTGGGGGCAGATTCGCGAGTGGAAGGCCGAGCATCCGCTGGACGCCCGAAGTCTCCACCAGCGAGATCAAGCCGCAGCACGTGATGCGCGAAATCGACCGGCTGTCCGGCGGCGAAGCCATCGTGACCTCCGACGTCGGCCAGCATCAGATGTGGGCCGCGCAGTTCATCCGATTCAATTAGCCGCGGCTGTGGATCAACTCGGGCGGCCTGGGCTCGATGGGCTTCGGCTTGCCGGCGGCCATCGGCGCGCAGTTCGCGCGGCCCGACAAGCTGGTGTTCGCGATCGTCGGCGACGGCGGATTCCAGATGTCGATTCCGGAGCTCGCCACCATCGCCAACCACGCGCTGCCGATCAAGATCATCGTGGTGAACAACGGCTATCTCGGCATGGTCCGGCAATGGCAGGAGCTGTTCTATAACAACCGCCTGAGCCAGGTGGAGCTGAACTCGTTCCCGGATGCCGAGAAGCTGGCGGGCGCGTACGGGTTCAAAGGGCGCACGATCGACGGCGTGCATCAGCTTGCTCCGGCGCTGGAAGAAGCGGTGCGCGAGCCGGGTCCGTATCTGCTGAACGTGCGCGTGACGCCGTTTGAAAACGTGTATCCGATGGTGCCGGCGGGCGGCGCGATCAACGAAATGGTGCTGGGCGCCGCCGCAGCCGGTGGAAGCCTGAGGCAAGAACGATGCTGCAACTGATTTCATTGCTGGTGGAAAACAAGCCGGGCGCGCTGATGCGCATCACCGGCGTGCTGAGCGCGCGCGGCTATAACATCGAGAGCCTGACGGTCGCGCGCACGCTGGATCCCGACGCTGTCGCGCATGACCATCGTGGTGGACATCGAGCCGCAACTGCGTTCGCAGGTGATCAAGCAGATGAACAAGCTGATCAACGTGCTGCAGGCGTCGGATCTGACCGATTCTCCGGCCGTAAAGCGCGAGATGGCGCTGCTGCGCGTGCGCGCGCCGCTGGCCAGCCGCACGGCGATCTTGAAGGAAGCCGAAATCTTCGGCGCGCGCGTGGTGGATTCCTCCACCGAAGGTTTCGCGCTGGAAGCCACGGGCGATTCCGAAAAGCTGGACGAATTTATCGACGTGATGCGCAGCTATGGCGAAATCGAAGTGACGCGCTCGGGCGCGGTCGCGGTATCGCTCGAAGCCAAGAAGCTGCGGCTGGCGCCGCCCATCCCGCGAAACGTGGCCGATGGATGAAGCAGACGAAAAACTGGAAACGAGACACTAGAAAATATGGCAAAACGATACTACGAAAAAGACGGCAATTTGAGCCGGTTACAAGGAAAGACGGTCACCATCATCGGCTACGGCAGCCAGGGGCACGCGCATGCGCTGAATCTGCGCGACAGCGGCGTGAACGTGACTGTCGGCCTGCATCGCGGGGAGCAAGAGCGCAGCCAAGGCCACGGCCGCCGGGCTCAAAGTGCTGAGCGTGGCGGATGCCACCAAGGGCGCCGACGTCGCGATGATCCTGGTCCCGGATCATATTCAAGGCGATTTGTACCAGAACGAAATCGCGCCGAACCTGAGCGCCGGCAAGACGCTGATGTTCGCGCACGGCTTCGCCATTCACTTCGGCGAGATCAAGCCGCCCGCCAACGTGGACGTTTCGATGATCGCGCCCAAAGCTCCGGGCCATCGCGTGCGCGAGCTGTACACCGAAGGCGTGGGCGTTCCGGCGCTGGTGGCGGTCGCATCAGGATGCGTCGGGCAACGCGCTCGAAAACGCGCTGGCCTATGCGCTGGCGCTGGGATGCCTGAAAGCGGGCGTGATCGAGACCACGTTCAAGGAAGAGACCGAGAGCGATCTGTTCGGCGAGCAGGCCGTGCTGTGCGGCGGCGTCAGCGAGCTGATCCGCGCGGGCTTTGAGACGCTGGTGGAAGCCGGCTACGCGCCTGAAATCGCCTATTTCGAGTGCCTGCACGAAGTGAAGCTGATTGTCGATCTGATCTATGAAGGCGGCCTCGGCTACATGCGCTACTCGGTTTCCGACACGGCGGAGTACGGCGACTACACGCGCGGTCCGCGCATCGTCACCGCCGAGACGCGCAAAGAGATGAAGAAGATTCTGTCCGAGATTCAATCCGGCGAGTTCGCACGGAATGGATCGAGGAAAACAAGACCGGCCGGCACAAGTTCCTGGCCATGCGCGAAGCGGCCCAGGATCAGCCGATCGAGCAGGTGGGCGCGGAGCTCCGCCAGATGATGACGTTCCTAAGAAGAAGAAAAAGGAGGAAGGCGTACCGCAGGAGCAAGAAGCCGCCGCGGTCAGTGCGCAAGCACGCGTGCAGGTTCCTATGCGCATTCCATCACATTCGATACAACGCTGCGGGACGGCACGCAGGGCGAGGCCGTCTCATTCTCCGTCGACGACAAACTGATCATCGCGCAGAAGCTGGATGAGCTGGGTATCGATTATATTGAGGGCGGATGGCCGAACTCCAATCCCAAGGACAAGGAATTCTTCAAGCGCGCCAAGGATGTCAAGCTGAAGCACGCGCGGCTGACGGCGTTCGGCTCCACGCGCTTCGCCAAGAACACGGTGGATCAGGACCCCAACGTGCGCGCGCTGCTCGAAGCCGAGACGCCGACGGTTTGCATCTTCGGCAAGAGCTGGGATCTGCACGTGCACCGCGCGCTCGGCATCGATGAAGAGCAGAACCTGCAGCTGATCGGCGAGACCGTGAAGTATCTGAAAGACCACGGCCGCGAAGTGGTCTACGACGCCGAGCATTTCTTCGACGGCTACAACGCCAACCCCGAGTTCGCGCTGCGCACGCTCGAAGCCGCCAAGAAAGCCGGCGCCGATGTGCTGTGCCTGTGCGACACCAACGGCGGCAATCTGACGCACCGCATCGTCGAGGTGGTCTCGGAAGTGCGCAAGCGGTTCGACGGCGTGATCGGCATCCACACGCACAACGATTGCGACGTCGCAGTGGCCAATGCCATCGCCGCGGTGGAAGCCGGCTGCACGCACGTGCAGGGCTGCATCAACGGCTATGGCGAGCGCTGCGGCAACGCCAACATCGTGTCGATCATCGCCAATCTGGAACTGAAGCTGGGGCACACCACCATCGGGCCGGAGAAGCTGCAGACGCTCACCACGGTGGCGCGCTACATCGCCGAGCTGGCGAATCTGCCGATGCGCAACGATCAAGCCTTACGTCGGCCACAGCGCGTTCGCGCACAAGGGCGGCGTGCATGTGAGCGCGGTGCTGAAGGATTCGTCCACCTACGAGCACGTGAAGCCGGAACTGGTCGGCAACCGGCAGCGCGTGCTGCTGAGCGATCTTTCGGGCCGCGGCAACGTGCTCTACAAGCTGAAGCAGCATGGCCTGGCCGAGCGGCTGGATTCCGAAGCGCGCCGGCAATTGCTGGAGCGCATCAAGGATCTGGAGCATCAGGGCTACGAGCTGGAAGCCGCCGAAGGCACCTTCGAGCTGCTGGTTCGCGAGGCGCTGCATCCGGGCTGGAGTGTTTTCGAAGTGGTGAACTACGATGTCACCACGCGCCTGGTCGGCGGCACCACCGCCACCGTCACGCTGCGCATCCAGGACAGCGTTCACACCGCCAGCGCCACGGGCCAAGGTCCGATGAACGCGCTCGACCTGTGCCTGCGCCAGTGCCTTTCCAATGTCTATCCGCAGGTGAAGAACGTCCGGCTGACCGACTACAAAGTCCGCGTGCTGGAGCCCAAGAAAGGCACGGCGGCCAAGGTGCGCGTGCTGGTGGAATGGTCCGATCATCGCCGCAGCTGGGCCACGGTCGGCGTCTCCGACAACGTGATCGAAGCCAGCTGGGGCGCGCTGGTGGACGCCATCCGCCTGGAGCTGATGCGCCTGACCGAGCAAGACGAAAACGTCGACAAAGTTGTGGAAGACTACTGCTGGGGCGTTTAGTTCGCGGATCGTTTGATCACGCTGGCACTTTAAGCCCCGCGCGCTAAAATAATAGCGATGGCGGCGACCACCCTCCTCACGTCCGATCAGTTCCTGGCGTTGCCCGAGGAATTCGATCGAGCACGGCAATCGGTTCAACGACGAGCTGATCGAAGGCGAAGTCGTCAGCATGCCGCCGCGCGGCCAAGCGGCACGATATCATCCGAAGCAACATCATCGAACTGCTGATTGCCTACCTTCGTGCAAATCACAACTCGGCGGTTGATGGCTCTTCCTGGACGCAGAGTTCGTCGCTCGAGCGACCAATGATGACCTTCATTCCCGACGTCTCGCGTGATTGCGACCGCAGCCGGCTCGCCGAGCGCGAGCAAAGTACTTTCAAGGCGCGCCGGAACTCGCGATCGAAGTGGTGTCTCCGACCGACAGCGCGACTCATCTGAAACGCAAAATCGACAGCCTATCTGGCGAGACGGCTCTCACTCCGTCTGGATCGTTTTCCCCGAAGTCCGTTCGGTGATGGTTTACACGCGCGATTCAGTTCGCGAGCTCAAAGGCGACCAACCCATCACCGACCCCCTCCTGCCCGGCTTCTCTTCCCCCGTCGCCGCGTTCTTCGAGCTGACCTAGCCCGCCTCCGATGCGCCACTTCTTCACCCGATCCGTTCCGCCGTTCTCGCGCGTTCTCCTGGTAGAAAGCGGAAGCCGCGAGCTGTTCGAAAATCTGCTTCCCGTCCTGTATCAAAACCATCCCGAAATGATCTGCGACCTGGTCACCTGCTACGCCGGCGCGCCGAAGAACTTTCGCGAGGATCAAGGCGCCATCTACCGCGTCACCGATTATCCCGCCGGCCCCGCCCGCCAGCGCTTTTACAAAGAGCTCGGCGCGAACGGCTACAACATTGTCGGCATCATCTGTTCCGCTGAGCCCATCATGACCAAGTGGAAATGGATGCTGGCGGCGCGGCTGCCGGGCAAGATTCTCGTGCTCAATGAAAATGGCGACTACTTCTGCGTCGATTACGGGCACCTCGCCACCATTCGCTACTTCATCCTGTTTCGCGCGGGCCTTACCGGCTCCGGCGCCGTCCGCACGCTGGCGCGAGTGGTGCTGTTCCCGTTCAGCCTGCTATACCTGATCTTGTACGCAATTACCGTTCATTTCCGGAGGATCCTGCGAACCCTATGAAAGCTGTCTTTGTCGAACAGCCCGGCGGCGTTGAGAATTTGAAATATGCGGACATTCCGAAACCGTCGCCCGGCCCCGGCCAGGCGCTGGTGAAGATTGCGGCATCGGGCGTCAATTACATCGATATCTATTTCCGCAAGGGCGTGTATCCCGCGCCTCCGCCGATCGTGCTGGGCAGCGAAGGCGCGGGAACGGTGGAAGCGGTGGCGCCCGACGTGAAGAACGTCGCGGTGGGCGATCGAGTGGCCTACGCCATGGCGCGCGGCTCCTACGCCGAATACGCCGTCGTTCCCGCCTGGCAACTGGTGAAGATTCCCGCATCGGTCGATTTCGAAACGGCCGCCGCCGCGATGCTGCAGGGCATGACCGCGCATTACCTCACGCATTCCACGTATCCGCTCAAACCCGGCGATTCCTGTTTGATCCACGCCGCCGCCGGCGGGACGGGCCGCTTGATCGTCCAGATGGCCAAAATGCTGGGCGCGCACGTCATCGGAACCGTTGGCGACGAAGAAAAAGCCAAGCAAGCGAAAGAAGCCGGCGCCGACGAAGTGATCATCTACACGAAAGAAGATTTCAGCGCCAAAGCCAAGGGCATGCATGTGGTTTACGATTCCGTCGGCCAGGCCACCTTTCATGCAAAGCCTGGATTGCCTGCGCCCGCGCGGCATGATGGTGAGCTTCGGCAACGCCAGCGGACCGGTGGACGAGCTTTGCTCCGCTCATCCTGAGCCAGAAGGGTTCGCTCTTCCTGACGCGCCCGACGCTCGCCAGCTACACCGCTACGCCCGAGGAACTGGACTGGCGCGCCGGCGACGTATTGAGCTGGATCGGACAAGGCAAGCTGAAGCTGCACATCCACAAGGTGTATCCGCTTTCCGATGCCGCTCAGGCGCATCGCGATCTGGAAGGCCGCAAGACCACCGGAAAGCTGCTGCTCCGTGTCGCCTGATCGCGCGGCCATTCCGTTCGGCGAGCTGAAGATCGATGCGCTGCTCGTCTCCGCGCCGCCCAACATTCGTTACCTGAGTGGCTTCACCGGCGACAACGGCCTGCTGCTGGTGACGCCCGCATCCCAAACGCTGTTCACCGATCCGCGCTTCACCATTCAGGCCGCCGAGGAATGCGCGTGCGAGGTGAAAACTGTTACCAAGACATCGCTCGATCAAGCCGCGCTTCAGCACATTCGGCAAAAGCGCCTCAAGCGCGTCGGATTCGAAGCCTCGCGCATGCTGTATGAGGTTTATCAGCGGATGGCGAAATCGCTGCCGCGCGGAGTAACGCTCAAGCCCATCGGGCCCGTGGTCGACAAGCTGCGAATGGTGAAGTCGGACGAGGAGATCGCGCGCATTCGCCGCAGCGTGCTCACCAATTCGGAAGCCTTCGAAAAAACCGTGCGATCCATCCGGCCCGGCGCGCGCGAATCGGCCATCGCGGCGGAGCTCGAATACCAGATGCGCAGCTTGGGCGCCGAAAAGGCCGCGTTTGAAACTATCGTCGCTATCGGGCCGCGATCCGCGCTGCCGCACGCGCAGCCCACCGCGCGGAAGCTCGCAAACGATGAACTACTATTGATTGATATGGGCGCGTGCCAGGATGGCTACATGAGCGACATGACGCGCGTGCTGTTCCTCGGCACGCCCAGCCGCCGCGTGCGAACGATGTATGACGCGGTGCTGAAAGCGCAGCTCGCCGGCATCGATGCCGTCCGGCCCGGCGTCACCGCGGCCCACGTGGACCGCGCGGCTCGCCGCGTGCTTGAAGCAGAAGGCCTGGGGAAAGAGTTCGTCCACTCCACCGGTCACGGCCTGGGGCTCGAAATTCACGAAGGCCCGCGCCTGGGCCGCCGCGACAAGACGAAACTCGAAGCCTGGCATGGCCATTACCATCGAACCTGGCGCCTACATTCGCGATTTCGGAGGAATTCGCATCGAAGACACCGTGCTGGTGACCAAGAACGGCTGCGAAGTTCTCACGCCCACCTCCAAGGAGCTAAGACTTCTCTAGATGTCGAATGACGAAATCAGAGAGCTGATCCAGCTCGTGGTGGAAAGCGGGATCGCCGAGCTGGAGCTGGAGCGCGGCGGGGACCGTGTCCGCATTCGCCGGACGTTGGAGCCACGGGCGGCGTTCGCTACGCAGGCTCCGCCAGGCGCCTCCGCCGCCGGGAAATGTTGTCGAGACCGCTGCCGCCTCGCCGTCGCCGCCGCCGCCGGCGCCCGCCGCGAATGAGCACATCGTGAAATCGCCCATCGTGGGCACCTATTATGAATCGCCCAAGCCCGGCGATCCGCCGTTCGTCAAAGTGGGCGACTCGGTGGAACCGGGCCAGGTGCTCTGCATCATCGAATCGATGAAGCTGATGAACGAAATCGAGGCGGAAATCGCGGGAACCATCGTGGCCAAGCTGATGGAGAACGGACGCCCGGTGGAGTACGGAGAGGCCCTGTTCGCCATTCGTCCGCGCTGATATGTTCCAGAAAATCCTGATCGCCAATCGCGGCGAAATCGCCGTTCGCGTCATCTGCGCCTGCAAGGATCTGGGCATCAAGACGGTGGCGGTCTATTCGGAGGCCGACCGCCACAGCCTGCACGTGCGTTTCGCCGACGAAGCCATCTGCATCGGTCCGGCCAAAAGCTCGCGCAGCTATCTCGATATTCCGTCGGTGATCAGCGCGGCCGAGATCACCAACGTGGACGCCATTCATCCCGGCTACGGCTTCTTGAGCGAGAACGCCGATTTCGCCGAAGTCTGCGAAACGTCCGAGATCAAGTTCATCGGACCCAAGCCGGATGTGACGCGCGCCATGGGCCTGAAGCAGCATGCCCGCGCCGCGATGGCCGAATGCGGCGTCCCGATCCTGCCCGGCTCCGATGGAATTCTGCAGAGCGCCGAAGAAGCGCTCGAAACCGCGCAGCGCATCGGATATCCGGTGATGCTCAAAGCCTCGGCGGGCGGCGGCGGCCGCGGCATGCGCATGGTGCAGGAAGCCTCCGAGTTGCCGTCTTTGCTGACGCAGGCCCAGCAGGAAGCCGGGCGCTGCGTTCTCGTCGCCCGACGTCTACATGGAGAAGCTGGTGGTGGCGCCGCGCCACATCGAGTTTCAGGTGCTGGCCGACGAGCACGGCAACGTCGAGATTCTGGGCGAGCGCGATTGCTCCATCCAGCGGCGGCATCAAAAGCTGCTCGAAGAAGCGCCTTCGCCGGCCATGACGCCCGGAGCTTCGCGAGACCATGCGGGCGCGGCTGTGCGCGGCCATGAAACAGATCGGCTACACCAACGCCGGCACCATCGAATTCCTGATGGATCGCGAACGGCAACCTGTACTTCATCGAAGTGAACGCGCGCATTCAGGTGGAGCATCCGGTGACCGAATCGATCACCGGCATCGATCTGGTGAAGAGCCAGATCCTGATCGCCGCCGGCTACAAGCTGCCGGAGATTATCCAGCAGCCGGTGACGATTCGCGGGCCATGCCATCGAGTGCCGCATCAACGCCGAGAATCCCGAGACGTTCGCGCCATCGCCCGGCCGCATCACCGCGCTGAATCTGCCGGGCGACGTCGGCATTCGCGTCGACACCGCGGCCTACACGACTACGTGATTCCGCCGTTCTACGATTCGCTGGTCGCGAAGCTGATCGCGTATGGCCACGACCGCACCGAAGCCATCGCACGCATGCGCCGCGCGCTGGACATGTTCGTCGTGGAAGGCATCTACACCACGATTCCGCTGCACCAGCGCATCATGCAACGATCCGGATTTCATCGCGGGAAACTTCGATACGTCGTTTCTTACAACGCACGGCGTGAAAAAGCGCTTAGCTCGCGAGCTCTCTTCCGCCGACCTCGATCTCCATGCGCAGCAGCGCCGCGCCGAGCGTTTTGCCCTGCGCATCGATCCGCAAAGACAACGTTCCGCCGCCGCCCAGCGCCTCGTGCAGCAGAAAATTGAGCGCGCCCAGATTCGGCAGTTCGTAGCGCTCGACCTTGCCTTTGCACCATTTCGCCGAAGAATTGTTTTACGCGCTCGGCGGTGACTTCGCGCACCAGCACGGGATAATGCCGCGCGTCGAAGGCGATGATCCCGATGTTCGACGTATCGCCTTTGTCGCCGGAGCGGGCGTGCGCGATGCGCGACAGCGGAATCTTCATTCCACCACCTCCACCGAAGTTTGGATCAGCTCGCGCGGAATCAGCGCCGGCCAGTAGGCCACCACTTCGCGCACCGGCGGACGGCCGTCGCCGAAGCCGGTCCCGGTGGGCGGACCGCTCAGCACCAGCGGGATCAACTCGCGCGTGAATCGATCCACGGCCTTTCTGATCCTGGCCGCGCACGCCGATGCGCAACTGCACTTCCGGCGGATCGGGATTCGGGCACGCGCCACCGGCCCATGGCACGCATTCACGCCGAAGAATTCGGTGTAGATCTCCTCGAACTTCAGCCCGAGCTGCTGCAGCCGCTCGCGCACGATCCGGTCGGCCGCCTTGGCCTTTTCGAGCGCCTGCGGCGCGCTATAAACCAGCGTGCCGATCGCCTTCCAGCCGTACGAATAGGCGATCGAAAGCTTCAGCATCTCCGGGCGCGCGGCCTCCGCGAATGCCCGACACCTGCACGCGATCCGGCCCGGCGTCCTTCAACTGAATGCGTGGTGAAATCGGCGACGCAATCGGGCGTGATGTAATTCTTCGGATCGCCCAGTTCATAGAGCAATTGCTCCTTGACCACGTCCGACGGAAACGCGCCCGCCGGTGCCTTCGTGCTTGGTGATGTTGAAGCGCCCGTCGGGTTCGGCTTCGATGATCGGATAGCCGATGTTCGCCATGTCGGGAATGCTCTGCCAATCCACCTGGCAATTTCCGCCGGTGCACTGCGCGCCGCATTCGACAATATGCCCGGCAATTGTTCCGGCCGCGAGTTTGTCCCATTCGTCCGGCTTCCAGCCGAAGCGATGAATCATGGGAGCGAGCGACAGCGCGGTATCGGTGCAGCGGCCCGGCGATCACCACGTCGGCGCCGGCGGCCAGCGCCTCGGCCAACGGAAACGCGCCGATGTAGGCGTTCGCGCTCAGAATGCGATCGCGAATCGTGCTGAGCGGCTCGCCGGTTTCCATGTTCTTCATCGCGTGCCCGGCCGCGAGGAATTCGTCCAGACGTCCGAACACGTCGTCGCCCAGCACCACCGCCACCTTCAGCGACGGCGCCACACGCCGCACCTCGCGCGCGCAGGCGATCGGATTCACGCCGCCCGCATTGGCGATCACCTTGATCTTCGCGCTCGATCAGCTGCCGCTGGATGCGCGCAATCAGCGGAGGAAAATCGCGCGCGTAGCCGAGATTGCGGATCGGCCTCCTTCTGCTTTTGCAGAATCGACATGGTGATCTCGGCCAGATAATCGAGCGCCAGATAATCGATGGGCCCCTGCTCCACCAGGCGCACCGGAGCTTCCAGCCAATCGCCCCAAAAGCCCTGCCCGTTCGCGATCCGGATCATACGCTAGAGCGTCTCCAGCACCAGATGCTCGCGGTGGCCGTGCGCACTGGCGATCTCCAGCGCGAACGCCAGCACCCGCCGCGTTTCCAGCGGATCGATCAGCGCGTCCACGTGCCCGCGCGCCGCGGCATAGCGCGCATCCAGCCAGCGCTCGTAATCCGCGCGCGTTCGTTCGATGCGCTCCTGCAGCTCCTGCGGGACCGGCTTGCCCTCGGCTTTCAGCCGTTCCAGCTCCGGGCCGTGAATCGCCTGCACCGCCGAATCGCCCTTCCATCACGCCGATGCGCGCCGTCGGCCAGCCGAACGTGAAGTTCGGATCGAAGCCCTGCCCGGCCATCGCGTAATATCCCGCGCCGCTGGCGTGATTCAGCGTGAGCACGATCTTCGGAACGGTGGCGCACGCCATGGTCTCCACCATCTCCGCGCCGGCGCGAATGATCCCGTCGCGCTCCGCCTCCACGCCCACCATGAAGCCGGAAACGTCCTGAAGATAGATCAGCGGCACGCCGTTCCGCTCGGCGTTCTCGACGAAATACGCGACCTTGCGGGCCGATTCGGTGTAGACGATGCCGCCGATGCGCGCGCCGCCTTCGGTCTTGAGAAATCCGCGCCGATTCGCGATCAATGCCACGCGGACGCCCGAACAGCCTCGCGTCCGCGCACAGCATCTCGGGCGCGTGCTCGGGCTGAAATTCGAGATAATCGTCGCGATCGAAAATCCGCTCGATCGCATCTTCGACGTCATAGGGCAGCCGGTGATCGGCGGGCATCAAATCGTAAAGACCTTCGGCGGGCTTGCGCGGGCGGCGTCCCTTGCGAGTGCTTGCGGCGCGGCGCGGCATCGCGCGAAATCGCTGCCGGATCAATTCGCAGACAGGCCGCATCGTCCTTCGCCATGTAATGCGCGACGCCGCTGGCCGTGGTATGCATGTGCGCGCCGCCCAGCGATTCCGCATCCACCACTTGCCCCACCGCGCCCTTCACCAGATTCGGCCCGCCCAGCCCCATGAAGCTGGTGCCTTCCACCATGATGATCACGTCGCTCAGCGCCGGCAGATACGCGCCGCCCGCGATGCACGGCCCCATCACCGCCGCGATCTGCGGCACATGCAGCTTGCCGCCGCATCAGCGAATTGTAATAGAAGATGCGCGCCGCGCCGTATTGGCCGGGAAAGATGCCATCCTGCAGCGGCAGATTCACGCCCGGCCGAATCCACCAGATAAACGATCGGCACGCGATTGCGCATCGCGATTTCCTGCGCGCGCAAAATCTTGGTGATGGTCTCCGGCCACCACGCGCCGGCCTTCACCGTGGCGTCGTTGGCGACGACAATCGCCGGCCGGCCTTCGATCTTTGCCGGCGCCCGTGACCACGCCCGCGCGCGGGAGCTTGCCCGTCGTATTGGTCGTAGGCGATCAGCAGGCCGATCTCGAGAAACATCGCGCCGGGATCGATCAGCTTCGCGATTCGCTCGCGCGCCGTCAGCTTGCCGTCGCGATGCTGCTTCTCGATCCGCTTGGGGCCGCCGCCCTGGCGCAGCTTGTCTTCGAGCGTCTGCAGATCATCGACGAGCTGACGCATGTGACCCGTGCTGGCGGTGGGCACCATTCTCAGAATACAGTACTCGGTGGCGCGCTTCACGGCTGCTGATCACGCTATGCTAAGGGCGTGTTGGGCATCGATCCGAAGGCCGCGCGCGCCGCGTGGACCGTGTTTCTGCTGGCGTTGCTGGTGGCGGCGGCCTATGCGATCCGCGAGACGCTGGCCGTTTTTGTAATCGCCCTCCTGTTCGCTTATTTGCTGATGCCGCTGGTCGGCTTGGTGGAGCGCGTTACGCCCCGTCAGGTCTCGCCGCGCATCGCGCTCGCCATCGTCTACCTGGCCCTGGTGGGCGTGATTGTTGCCCTGGCGCTCACGCTGGGCTCGCAGCTGGCGCGAGGAAGCCAACAGCCTGGCCACAGCAACTGCCGGATCTGGTCAAGAATCCGGAGCTGGATGCAGAGGATTCCGCTTGCCGTCCTGGCTGGAGCCGGCGCGCGATCGCCATGATCTGAACATGTGCAAGACGAGCTGAGCAGCAGCGGAGCGCAGCTTCTGCCCTACATCAAAGGACTGAGCGGCCAACTGGTCTCCGGAGCGAAGTACGCGTTTTACCTGGTGCTGATTCCGATTCTCGCGTTCTTCTTTTTGAAAGATGGAGCGGGCATTCGCGACGATCTTGTCACGGCTTTGGTGAGTGAACGCCGCCGGCCCGTGGTGGACAATATTCTGGAAGACATCAATCTGCTGCTGGGCGAATATATTCGCGCTCTGGTCCTGCTGTCGGTGGCCAGTTTCGCCGCCAACGGCCTCTTCTTGGCTGCCAGCGGAGCGCCCTACGCGGTCCTGCTGGCGGGCGTGGCCGGGCTTGGCGAGTTCATCCCGGTGGTCGGACCGGTCGCCGCCGGCGTGATCATTGTGTTGGTCAGCGGCCTCAGCGGCTACAGCCACGTGCTTCTCTACCTGCTCTTCTGGGCGCTCTTTCGGCTTGGCGCAGGATTATGTCTTGTCGCCGTATCTGATGAGCAAGGGCGTGCAGCTGAATCCCATGCTGGTGCTGTTTGGCGTGCTGGCAGGCGATCAGATCGCGGGCGTAGTGGGCATGTTTCTGTCGGTGCCGGTGCTCGCCATGTTGCGCGTGATCTTTGTTCGGCTGCGGCGCGCCCGCGCGCTCGACCTGGTGGCTCCCCGCGGTGAGCTATGAAGCGGTCGGCCTGTCTGCTTGCTCTTCTGCCTGTTCCGCTCGCCGCCCACATGGTGAGCATGAGCACGGGCGATCTGAAAGTGGACGGCGCGCGCGCCAGCTACGAATTGCGCATGCCGATGTACGAAGTGGCGCACGTGCACGATCCGCAGCACACGCTGCTCGATCACGTCCGCTTTGAAAGCGGCGGCGTGTGGGGCAAGCCGTCCGGTGCAATCCTGCAAGCAGGAGCAGGACACGTACGTCTGCACGGCCGAATATCAATTCCCCGCCCCCGTGGAAACCGTGAACGTGGAATGCACCCTCGCCTCCGTCACCGTCCCCAATCACGTGCACCTGCTGCGGGCCTATCGCGGCGACAAAATCGGACCAGGCCGTGTTCGATCTTTCCTATACCCAGGCGGAAATCCGCTTCCGTCCGCCGACGGCTTTCGAGACGGCGACGCGCGAGATCTCGGCCGGATTCATGCGCGCGGCCGGCGGACTGGCGCCGCTGCTGTTTCTGGCGAGCCTGGTTTTGGCGGCCCGCAGCCGCCGCGAATTGATCGCGCTGACCGGCTTCGTTTCTTGCGGCCGAAACATTGGCCTGCGCGATCGCGCCGCGCATCGCGGTTGTCGCTATCGCCGCGCTTCATCGAAGCCGCCGCCGCGCTCACCATCGCGTATCTGGCATTCGAGATCATTCTCCTTCCGCACTCCGGCATGCGCTGGCTGGTGGTGGCCGTGCTGGGCCTGTTTCACGGCGCCTATTTCGCGGCGTTCCTCACCGAAAGCGGCTATCACTTGGCGCCGTTCTTCACCGGCGTGGTCGATCTGCGAGCTGCTTCTCATCGCGCTTGTTCGCCTTCGTTCTGGACCGGCTGGTGCGCCTGTCGTTCCTGCGCCGCGCCGTGCCGGTGGCCGCGTCGCTGCTGCTCGCGGTCGGCGTAGCCTGGTTTGTTCTCCGGCTTGCGGGCTGTGAGCCAATCGCAGCGCTGAGCATCATGGTGATATGCGCAGCTTTGACAGCCTTTCCGAACGTGAGATCCTGGCGCTGGCTATTTCGCTCGAAGAAGAAGACGAGCGCGTCTACGCCGAGTACGCCGAGGGCCTGCGGGAGAATTTTCCTGCCTCCGCCGCGGTCTTCGATGGAATGCGCGAAGAGGAATCCGGACATCGCCGCCGGCTGATCGAACTGTTCCGTCAAAAATTCGGCGAGCATATCCCGCTGATCCGCCGCCAGGACGTGCGCGGCTTCGTGCATCGCAATCCGGTCTGGCTGATGCAGCCGCTCGGTCTCGATACGGTTCGCAATCAAGCCAGCGCCATGGAAGTGGAGAGCCGCCGCTTCTACGAAAAGGCCGCCGCCCGCGCCCAGGACGCCAGCGTTCGCCAATTGCTGGACGATCTGGCGCAGGAAGAGCGCACGCACGAAGATCGCGCGGAGGAGCTGGAGAAGACCAAGCTGCAGCCCGACGTGAAGCATCGCGAAGACGAAGCCAACCGGCGCCTGTTCGTGTCTGCAGATCGTGCAGCCGGGACTGGCCGGATTGATGGACGGTTCCGTCTCCACGCTGGCGCCGGTGTTCGCGGCCGCGCTGGCCACGCAAAGCAGTTTCGATGCGTTCAAAGTGGGGCTGGCGGCCTCGCTCGGCGCGGGCATCAGCATGGGCTTTGCGGAGGCGCTCTCCGACGATGGCAGCCTCACCGGCCGCGGCCATCCATGGGCGCGCGGCATCGTGTGCGGGCTCATGACCGCGGTGGGCGGCATCGGCCACACGCTTGCCGTTCCTGATTCCTAGTTTTCGCCTGGCGATGATTGTCGCGGCGCTGGTGGTGGTTGTGGAGCTCGGCGTCATTTCGTGGATACGCCACCGCTATATGGATACGCCGCCGGTGTCCGCCGTTCTGCAGGTAGGGTTGGGCGGCGTGCTGGTGTTCCTCACCGGCGTTTTGATCGGCAGCTCTTAATGTTCGCCAACCTGAGCAGAAAACGAATTGAAAAACAGTCTTGAATGCCTGATAGCTTTGCGCGCGGTATTGCGGGCGCATTCCGAACAAGCACGGCGCGGCCTTGTCCCATTGGAACGTCCACCAGCGCGGCGCGGCCTTTTAGGTATGACTCGCCCAGCAGCCATCCGGACGCCAGCACATGATCGTCTACGTAGCGCGCCACCACGCGATCTTTGCTGCCGGGAGGAACCTCCCACGCCGGACTATCCTCGCTCCAGATCGCGATGTTCTCCGGAAGGCCGTAAGCGAGAGGGTTGTGCGTGTCGAGTGTGGCGCTGAGCAACGAGCCGGGCGAATAGAAATCGCGATTCGGCACGCCAGCGAGCACGTTTTTCACGTCCAGATGCAGGTGCTCCACAGCATAGTTGGCCGAACGATTCAGAAACACCAGCGTGCCGCCTTGCTCGGCGAAAGCCCTCAAGTTGGCCGCGGCCTTCGCATTCAATCCGCCGGTGTATTCCTGCGGCATGGTGCCCGATTGCGAAGCCGTTCGCGATTTGCGAGGCCGGCTGATCGGGAAACACGATCACGTCGAACCGTTGCCGCAGATTGCCCGCTTCGATGTCGGGGTTGAGCACGTTCTGGTAGGCGAAGCCGAAGTTCTCGAGCAGCCAGCGCGTCCAGCCTTCGTCGATAGCCGGCACATAGCTCTTATACAGCGCGATGCGAGGCCGCGGGATTTCGACTGCCTGATTCGCCCCAGGACGGTCGGCCGAGAACTCGCCGCTCGCGGCGTCGCGCCAGATGGGTGCGCCGGTGCTCCAAACCTTATTCACCCTGCGCCAGGAATCTACATCTGATGTGGCGCTACCGTCAAACTCAAACGATTTCGCTGGCTCCGACGCCACGTTGAAACGGCGCGTCGATCGTATCCGTCGCGACCCCCATCAACAACGGCAGCGTCTGCGCGGTCACGTCGTAAGGCCGCTGCGGCGGACCGCCGGGATACATTCGCAAATCGGGATAATGCTGCCGTTCCAGCAGCGTCTTCGCATAGCTGCTGTAGGGCTGCTGCATCCGGATGATGTAGCTTCCCTGCGGGTATTGCTTTCCGCCGGCCGTGAACGCGTCGTTCGCGCGCTCGATCTTCGACTCCGCCGAAGCTCAGCAGCTCGAGCATTTTTCGCGCCGCGCCCGGATCCATCTGCTCGCGCGGAATCACAAATGCGTCCGGCGAGGTGCGCGCCACCGCCCGCGCCGCCCACCTCGTAGAAATTTCGCAACAGATCCGCGCGCCGGATGGCGGCCTGATACAGCAAGCTCTCAAACGCGATCAATTGATAATCGACGATGTCGCCGATCCGCCACGTCCCGCCCAGCCACGGCTCCAGATAATTCCAGCTTCGTTCGCGCGGATTGTAGCCGAGGGCGCTGGATTGAATCTGATCCGGCCGCACGGTCAGCGGACTGGCGAGCGACGCGCTGGCTGCTTCGCTCAAGATGCGTATGCCGGCGTGATACGCCATGTATTGGCGCGCGGGCGTCCAAAAGTCGTAAAGCGCGTTGGTCACCACGCCCTTCTTCCCCGCCGCCGTCAAATCCGCCGCCATGCCCAGCCCCAGGTAGTTGCCTTCCTGCGCCAGTGTCGCGTCCACGTTCGGATCGATCGGATTCAGCCAGGGCGGCACGAACATACGCGACGCATAACGAGCCCTGCTGGTGCACGTCGTAGACGATTTGCGGATGCCAGGAGTTTTGCAGCGCAGCAGTCAGGCGCTGCTCGGGCTGCGAAAAAACGTACCAATCGCGATTGTTGTCGTGCCCGACATATTTCTGATAAAGCTCGGGCGGCGCGGTGCCTTCATACGCGGTACCCAACGTCTTGCGATACCAGCGCGTCACGATGTCCAGGCCGTCGGGGTTTTGCGACGGCACCAGCAAGATGATGACGTTGTCGAGAATCGCGCGGAACTTGGGCGTATCCTGCGTGAGCAGGTTGTAGACGAACTGAATGGCGGAGTGCGTGGAGGCGACTTCGGTGGCGTGGATGGAGCAGGTGATCACCACCACCGTCTTTGCCTTCCTCGATCAGCCGGGCCGCTTCGGCGGGCGTGGTGCGCCGCGGATCGGCCAGCTTGGCTTGGATGTCGCGGTAGTGATCCAGATTGCGCAGCGTCTCGGCGCGAGCTGATGGTGGCGGCGATGAACGGCCGGCCTTCCGCGGTTTTCCCCAGCTCCTCCACTCGGATTTTGTCGCTGGTTTTCGCCAGCGCCTGATAGTAGGAGACGACTTTGTCCCAATCGAGCAGTTCGCGATCGACACCCATGCGATGACCAAAGTGGCTTTCGGGCGTGGGAATCTGAGCGACGGGCTGCGCACAGACGCCGGCCGAGAGCAACACCAGGCCTGCAAGGAGGGATCTCATGCGAGAGGGCTATTGACAAGCTACAACGGCGCGAGGTTGCGCGTCTAGTGCGGGAGAAGGATTGTATCTTGAGCGCCTGACTGCGGCCCAAACCACAGGGTTGCGTACTCTCGCGTAAAATTAACCGGCCGATCGAGGACCGATCTCGCCAAGAATCCCTTTAGATTCTTATTCTTGCTGTTTGGACTCTTTCGTGCCCTATTTCTGGCAAGGATACCCCAATGGCACTCCAAATCACCCGCCGCCAACAAGAAGGAATTTCGATCCTCCAGCTCAAAGGCCGCCTCACGTTCGGTCAAGAAGACATGCTGCTGAACGACGAGATTCGCCATGCGCTGGCCGCGCGCCGAGTCCACCTGGTGATCGACCTGGGGGAAGTAGACAAGATCGACAGTGCCGGTTTGGGCACATTGTTGTACGCCCGGGCGGAACTGCGGAGGGCTGGAGGCGGCTTGGCGCTGGCCAACCTGCATCCCGCTCACATGGAAGTGTTGCTGGTGTCCAAGCTCGAAACCGTGTTCGATGTCTTCGGCAGCGAACTGGACGCGGTCAACAGCTTCTTCCCCGAGAGGCAAGTGCCGCACTACGATCTTCTATCGGTGGTTACGTCGCTGCGCCAAGCGCGGGCGCACGATCTTCGGCACGCTTCGTAAGCCGCCACATTTCCAACTGCTCGATCACCCGATCCGGCAGACGTTCCAGTGCGTCCTGAACCTGCGGAGTTACTTCCGTTCCCCATTCGGTGGAGAGCGGCTGCACGCCGAGCAGCACGATTTCCTCGGGCGATTCGCCCAGCAGTTCCAGCGCGACCAGCAGGTCCGCGAATCCCAGCTGATGCACGCTCGGCTTTGCCGGGCAGATTCTGGAGCGCCTTGCCTTCGATGCGCACCATCGTTCCGGGCGGCTTCGCCGACGTCCATGGCATCGATCACCAGAAGCCGCTGGTAGGCCGAAATGTGCGGCAGCAGGCTTAAGCCCTGTGTGCCGCCATCCATGAGAACGACGTCCGGGGGAACTCGGGGGTCCTGCCGTCAAACGTTGAATCGCATGGACCCCGAGTCCGTCGTCGGAATGAACCAGGTTGCCCAGGCCGAGCACCAGCGTGTTGCTGTCTATGTCGTCATGATCCAGTCACTTATGCGTTACGGCTTCTTCGTTTTCGGCTTCGATCTCCTCCACCGGAATCACTTTGTAGCCGATGAAGATGCTGTCCATCAGGCCGTGCTTCTCGAATCGCGAAACCAGCATCGCCAGGTGCACGTGGAAGATGCCGAACGCGATGAACACGAACATCAGGAAGAAGTGAATCTCGCGCAGAGTTCTGCATGTTCACCAAGCGCGGAATCCATCCCACCAGCGCCAGCAGAAAGGCGTTGTGCAGCAGCCGCTGATACATGACCAGACCGGTGACGGCCTCCACCAGGATCAGGCAGTAGAGTCCCACATAGGAAAGCGCCGCCAGGCGATTGTGTCCGATCTTGGAGACGGGCCGTGGGCCGGATGAAGCAGTAAAACTTCATCATTTCCCACATTTCCTGGAAATGTTCCTTGCGCAGCGGAATGTACTGCCGCCAGCCTTCCCATCTGTTGCCGCCGAAGAAGAGATAGATGCGCAGCAGCACCAGCGCGAGGAACAGCATCCCGAACGACTCGTGGACGAAGCGGAACCAGCCCATCAGGAACGGCCGATTGGTCAGGCCGTAGATGTATGGATCGTGAATGTAGTAACCGGTGAAGGAAAGGACGCCGATCGAAATGACGATGCCCCAGTGGACCAGGCGGAGCGGATACTGCCAGACGTAAACCGGCGCCGTGGTCTCGACGCCGCGAATCTGTTGAGCAGGCATGGTGGCTCCTCCTAACCGGCCTTTCAGATCCGCACCTCCAGGAATGGAGTAATCGCGGCCCTGCGCATCCACCACGTGCACCGCGCAGGCGATGCAGGGATCGAACGAATGAATGGTGCGCAGAATCTCCAGCGGCCGGTCGGGATCGGCGATGGGCGTGTTCAGCAGCGAGGCTTCGTAGGGGCCGCGCTGGCCTTGCGCGTCGCGCGGACCGGCATTCCAGGTGGTGGGAACCACGGCCTGGTAGTTCTTGATCGACTTGCCTTCAATCTCCACCCAATGGCCCAGCGAACCGCGCGGCGCTTCGTGCCATCCGAATCCGCGGCTGCTCGCCGGCCAGGTGCTGGGATCCCACTTGGTGGTGTTGCAGATGGCCACCTTGCCGTGCGCCAGGTTGGAGTCCAGTTGATCCACCCATGCTCCAGCTGGTCGGCCATGAATCTGCGCCTCGATGGCGCGCGCCGCGATCCGGCCCAGCGTCGAGAACAGCACCGTGGGCGGAGCGTTGAAGTGCTTGAGCACGCCGTCGACGGCGGCCTTGATCTCCTTCTGTCCGGCCGCGTAGCCCACCACCATGCGCGCCAGCGGACCCACTTCCATGGGCTTGCCGTGATAGCGCGGCGATTTCAGCCAGGAATATTTCTTATCGACGTCCAGAAAATCGTACGGCGGCTTGGGCCCGGAGTACTTGGGATTGGTCTCGCCGTCGTAGGGATGTCTCGGCTTGTCGCCGTCCGAATATTCGTACCAGGCGTGGCTGACCGACTTCGGTGATCTGCGCCGGATCCACCGGATGAACCTTCGTCATATCGCGGCCGAGCACGATGCCTCGCGGGAACAGGAACGTGCTCGGGTCGCTCTGATTCGCCCGACGCATAGTCGCCGTAGGACAGGAAATTTCCCACGCCTTCGCCGAGCGCGAACCACTCCTTATAGAAGCCGGCGACGGCCAGGACATCGGGAATGTAGACCTGATCGACGAACTTCTCGCGCTCCGCGGACCAGGTCGCGCAGGAAGCCGATCCGCTCGGGATTGATCACCGCGAACGGCTCGTTGGGATCCATCGCCGTCGACATGCCGCCCACCAGGAACGTCTGCGGGTGCGGATTCTTGCCGCCCAGCACGGCGTGGATGCGGATGAAATCCTTCTGCCAGGCGAGCGCTTCCAGGTAATGCGCCACCGCCAGCAGATTCGCTTCCGGCGGCAGATGATAAGCCGGATGTCCCCAATAGCCGCTGGTGAACAGGCTGAGCTGGCCGCTATCGACCAACGCCTTCACGCGCTCCTGCACGCCTTTGAAATAAGTGGTGCTGGATTTTTCGTAATCCGAGATGGACTGCGCGAGTTGCGATGTCTTCGCCGGATCGGCCTTGAGCGCGCCGGTGACGTCCACCCAGTCGAGCGCATGCAGGTGATAGAAGTGGATCACGTGATCCTGCACCATCTGCGAGCCGGCGATCAGGTCGCGGACGATGCGGGCGTTTTCCGGCACCTCGATCTGCAGCGCGTCTTCCACCGCGCGGACGCTGGCCAAACGCGTGGACCATGGTGCACACTCCGCAGATGCGCTGCGCCCAGATCCAGGCTTCGCGCGGATCGCGATCTTGCAGAATCATTTCGATGCCGCGGAACATGGTGCCCGCGCTCCAGGCGTCGGAGATCTTTCCGCCGTCCACCTGGGCTTCGATGCGCAGATGGCCTTCGATGCGGGTAACAGGATCGACTACCAGGCGTGCCATGTTACTTCTCCTTCCTGTCGTCTTCGGACCGCACTGGGTCCCGGCTGCGGCGGGGCGGCTTCGGGAGCAGGCTTGATCATCTGGATCAGGCCGTGCGCGGTGACGCCGGCCACCGTCGCGCCCACCAGTCCCAGGCCGATCTCGCCGGCGGTCACTTCGACGCCGAATCCGGGCACCGACGGCAGCCGGTCGTAGAACGGCGACATGTGGTCCCAGAAGCGCGGCGAAGCGCAGGCGATGCAGCCGTGGCCGGCGCGGATCGGCCAACTGGTATGGTCGTTCCAGCCGCACCACCGGGCAGTTGAAGGTCGCCGCCGGACCCTTGCAGCCCATCTTGTAAAGGCACCAGCCTTTGCGATGCCCTTCGTCGCCCCATTCGGTGACGAAGCGGCCGGCATCGTAATGCGCGCGGCGCTCGCATTGATCGTGAATGATGCGGCCATAAGCGAACAGCGGCCGGTTGTATTGATCGAGCGCGGGCAGATCGTTGAACGTCAGGATAGTGCACCAGCGCCGCCGCCGTGTTGGCCGGATTGTGCGGACAGCCGGCCATGTTCATGACCTTGATGCCCGGCACGGCCTCGTGAACGCCCAGCGCGCCGGTGGGATTCGGGTGCCGAGCGCACCAGGCCGCCGTCGAAGGCGCAGGCGCCCACCGCGATGGTGGCCGCGGCGTTGCGGCAGACCTTGTTCGGCGATTTCCATGGCGCTGTGGCCGCCGATGTTGCAGAAGCCCTCGCCGGTGGGGATCGCGCCTTCCACCACCGCCAGGTATTTGCCTTTGTCTTCGTTCACGACGCGATCCAGCACCGCGTTCGGCCGCCTTGCCCGCGCCCGCCATGATCACTTCGTGGTATTCCCACGAAAGCAGGTCGAGCACGACCTCGGCGACATCGGGATGGCTCGAGCGCAGCATCGATTCCGAGCAGCCGGTGCAGTCCTGGAACTGCAGCCAGACCAGCACCGGCTTTTTCGCCTTTCCGACCGCCTGCACCACCTGCGCCAGGTAGCGTTCGGGCAGCGCCAGCGTGCCCAGCATGGCGCTGCAAAATTTCACCAGTTGCCGGCGCGTGATGCCTCGGCGCGCCAGCGCGGTGCTTACATCAGTATCGGGTGACGAAATATTAGGCAACGACATGGCCAACCTCCTCCGCGCGGAGCGCGGCTTTCTTCGTCTGCGCGCGCGCCGGCGAGCCAGGCGAGCCAGTGGTCCAAGCCCAGCGCCGGTGGTGCAGGATGTTTCGATAATTTCGATTCCCGGATGGATCCGCCGCGCGTTTTCCAGCGCCAGCTGCGGATCGAAGGGAACGTACGGGCAGCAGATCGATCTTGTTCAAGATCATCAACTCCGCTTTGCGGAAAATGCCGGGATATTTGAGCGGCTTGTCTTCGCCTTCGGTGACGCTGAGCACCACGATCTTGGCGTCTTCGCCCAGATCGTAGCTGGTGGGGCAGACCAGGTTGCCGACGTTTTCGATGAACAGCAGATCGAGTGCCGCCGCGTCGCAGCCATCGTCCAGATGGTTCTCCACCATGCGGGCGTCCAGATGGCAGGCGCCGGCGGTGGTGATCTGCCGCACCGGATAGCCGTAGCGGCTCAGGCGCCGCGCGTCGTTGTCGGTCTGGATATCGCCGGTGAGCACGGCGGCGCGCGTGTGCCGGCGGAAGCATTTCCAGCGTCTTTTCGAGCAGCGTGGTCTTGCCCGAGCCCGGCGAGCCGATCAGGTTCAGCGCCAGCGTGCCGCTGGCCGCGCAGCGCTTCACGCAGCCGCGCCGCAATTTGATCGTTCTCGCTCAGGACTTTCTTCTCGATTGCCACTCTGTTCATCGGCGACCTCTTCCAGTTCCAGATACGCAGCTTCAGCTCGTCGGTCCCGGTGCGCCACGTCGATGTCCAGCTCCAGCGGCGCCAGGTCCTGGTCCTTGTCAGAACTTCGAAGCAAAATCGCAGCGATTCGGTATCGACGCCCGCGAATTCGCCGATCCGCACCCCGACCTTGGCCGGCGCGATGGCCCGGATAGCGCCGCGTCTCCGTGCTCGACCGCCTCCAGAATCGAACTCGCGATTCCCATTTCGTGCATGGCAATCCCTCAACAAATCCTCGGCAACTGGTCGCCGGCCAGCATGTCGACGATGCGCGTGGACCCGAATGCCGTTCTCATAGTCACCAGCCCGGCACTTTCGTCTCCAACCGTTCCGATGATCGCGGCTTCGCGCGCCGTGCGGGTCGCGCCGCATCGCTGCGACGATCTCATCGGCCGCCTCCGGCGCGACGATCGCCACCAGCTTGCCTTCATTGGCCACATACAGCGGATCCAGCCCCAGCAACTCGCACGCGCCCCGCACTTCCTCGCGCACCGGGATCGCCGTTTCCTCGATCTGGATGCTCACGCCGCGATTGCGCCGCGATTTCGTTCAACGTGCTGGATACGCCGCCGCGCGTGGGATCGCGCAGGCAGCGGATCGCATTCGGCCGCGGACGCGCCAAGCATCGCGCGCCACCAGCTTGTGCAGCGGCGCCGAATCGCTGACGATCTCGGTCTCGAACTCCAGCCCTTCGCGCTTGGCCAGGATCGCGATGCCGTGATCGCCGATCGAGCCGCTCAGGATGACGCGATCGCCCGGCCGCGCCTGGCTGGCCGAAAGACGCACGCCCTCGGGCACCATCCCGATGCCCGTGGTGTTGATGAACAGGCCGTCGCCCTTGCCGCGCTCCACCACCTTGGTGTCGCCGGTGACGATCGTCGACGCCCGGCCGCCGCGGCCGCCTGCCGCCATCGACGCCGCGATGCGCCGCAGAGTCCTCAGTGGGAAAGCCTTCTTCCAGAATGAATGCGGCGCTCAGAAACAGCGGGCGCGCCCCGCCCATGGCCAGATCGTTGACGGTGCCGTGAACCGCCAGCGACCCGATATCGCCGCCCGGGAAAAACAGCGGCTGGACCACGAACGAATCGGTCGTGAAGGCCACGCGCGCGCCGCCGATTTCGACAATGGCCTGATCGTCCATCCGGTCGAGCACCGGGTTGGAGAACAGCGGCAGGAACACGTCGCGCAGCAGCTCCGCGCTCAGCCGGCCGCCGCTGCCGTGGCCCAGCACGATCGCTCGCCTGCTGCGGCAACGGCGCCGGGCAGACGAAAGAAGACGACTTGTGCGGCGGTGTCGGGCATTCAGTTGTGGCTCGCGGCATGGCGTCGGTATTGGTAGTAAGCCGCGCAAGCGCCTTCGGCCGAAACCATGGGCGCGCCCAGCGGCGTCATCGGAGTGCAGCGCGTGCCGAACGCCGGGCAATCCAGCGGCTTCTTCAACCCCTGCAGCACCAGCGCGCTGATGCACTCCTTCGGCTCCTCGGCGTGCCAGTCCTCCACGCCGAAAATGCGCTCGGCGTCGAAGGCCGCAAATTCTTCGCGCAGCCGGTAGCCGCTTTCGGCGATCGGCCCGATGCCGCGCCACTGCCGGTCGGAAACTTCGAACACCTCGCGCAGCATATTCTGCGCGGCGCAGGTTGCCTTCGCAGATTCACCGAGCGCGCGTATTGATTTTCCACCTCCGCGCGCCCTTCTTCCAGCTGCGACACCAGCATCGAAATCGCTTCCAGCAGATCGAGCGGCTCAAACCCGCCCACCACCATCGGGACGCGGAAATTCGGCCGACCAGTTCTTCGTATTCGCGATACCCCATCACGGTGCAAACGTGGCCCGGCGCGATGAAGCCCTGCACGCGATTGGCGGGCGAACTCAGAATCAGCCGCATGGCCGGCGGCACCAGCACGTGCGACACCAGCATGGAGAAATTCTTCAGCCCTTCGCGCTTGGCCTGCCACACCGCCATGGCATTGGCCGGCGCCGTGGTTTCGAATCCGACTCCGAAGAACACCACCTTGCGGTCCGGATTCTCGCGCGCGATTTTCACCGCGTCCATGGGCGAATACACGACGCGCACATCCGCGCCTTGGGCCTTGGCTTGAAACAGATCCGATTCCGAGCCCGGCACGCGCAGCATGTCGCCGTAGGAGGTGAAGATCACGCCCGGAAGCGACGCGATGCGAATCGCGCGGTCCACCATTTCGAGCGGCGTGACGCACACCGGGCAGCCGGGCCCGTGCACCAGTTCGATCTCGCGCGGCAGCAGTTCGTCGATGCCGTAGCGCATCAGCGTGTGGGTCTGGCCGCCGCACACTTCCATCAGCACCCACGGCCGCGTGACTTTGCGCGCGATCTCGCCGGCCACGGCCTGGGCGATCTTCGGGTCGCGATATTCGTCGACGTACTTCATGGGGCGAGCCCTCCCTGCCTGCAAGGGCTCCAGCCCCACTGCGTCCACGGGCGCTAACCCTTCCTCCCCTAGCGCCCCGATCTGTGCCAGATACTGGTAAGTGCGCCGCGCTTCTTCTTCGTCCACGCGAGTGAGCGCGAATCCCACATGCACCAGCAGGAAATCGCCCGGAACGGCGTCGGGGGTGAAGGCCAGGTTAACCGTCTTCTTTATGCCGCAGAAATCCACGCGGCCCACGCGAAACGCAGGGTCATCACCCTCGACGCTGAGAAGCTTTCCGGGAACAGCCAGACACATCTTGGTATCTCCCTAACTCGCTGCCGTTGAACACTAAAGCAGGTTTTGGCCCAGAGAATATGCCCGTGCCATAAACCGGCCCGCTCTTCATATCGGCAATGATTTTCGGGCTTTTAGCGATGTGACTGGCGAACTCGCTGAAGTTTCAACAAGTTCTGGATTGCGGAGAATTGCGCTTTACTGCGCCAATTGGCGCAGGGAGCCGAAGGCTAGGCTCTTTTGCCTAATATTCCGACTTCCTTCTTCGGCAGCCGATCCAGCATTTCACGGCTGATCCCGAAATTGCTCGTCAGCAGCGAATTCGGATTGCCCCCCAGCCAGTTGGTCAGCGAAATCTCCTGATAAAGTCCGCTGTTGAACAAAATCAGAATTTGAGTCGGCTCGTCGCCTACCTGCTCGATAAAGTGCCCATAGCCTTGCTTGATGAAGGCTACGTTGTTGGGCCCGAATTCTTCCGACTTCACTCGTCCATGCGACCCGAAGATGGTCACGCGCCCGCGGCCTTTCACGTAGAATTGCCACTCGTCGGCGTGCGGGTGCCAGTGCATTTCCCTCAGCGCTCCCGGCTTCAGATCCATCCGCACCGCGGTCAGCGTAGTCTGGATCGGGAATTCGTTCTGCGTGACAATCCGCTCCTCGCCGCCCGCGAAAACATGGGGCGAAACCCTATCCAGACGAAACTTGTGGGAGGACTGGCTGGGTTGCAGCTCCGAATTCCGGATGTCTTCAATCGGCGGCGGAACCTGCCCCGGGCCGATATATAGTTCCTTCTGTGGCATCTCGCCAAAGACCGCTTCAGGAAGCCCCAGATTGCGTGCCAGAACCCCGCGTGGCGTGGTCTTGATCCAATCGGTAATACTGAACGTCCCGAATTCGGAAAAGTGCCCGTTGTCGAATCCGAGCAGAAAATGGCACTCGCCCGGGCCCAGCCCCTGGATGGCGTGCCCGTGACCGCGCGGGAAATACCAGGTGTCGCCTTCTTCGAAATCGTCCACTTCGGCCTGCCCGTTGGGCGCGATCACCGTGGTGCGGCAGCGGCCCGCCAGTACGTACGCCCATTCGGCGGCCAGCGCGTGCCAGTGCAGTTCGCGAATCGCGCCCGGGGCCAGCCGCATGGAAACGCCCGCGATGCTTTGCGAAACCGGCAATTGCTTGACCGTCGCCTCTTTGGCTGACCCGCCCGGGCCAACCCAGCCCTTCTCGCTCTCGATATCGTATTTGAACGGCTCCAGCTCCTCGGCCTTGGTCTCTTCAGATGGAGCGGCCTTCACTTGTTCGGCAATCGCCGCGGTTGCGGCCAAGCCAAGCGAGACCTGCGATAGGGCCTGAAACAGCGATCGGCGATCAATCCCCTGCTCATCGGGCATGGACGTTCTCCTTTAGCGTCAATGCTAACAAAATGTGACCTCCCAGTTCTAACCCGCGAAGCATGTCTCCGATCGCCCGCGCCGGAGTCCAATCTCCAGGAGCCCGCAAATTATGGCAACCCATTCGAACAAAACTATTCTGGTGACAGGCGCCACCGGGCATCAAGGTGGCGCCGCGCTGCAGCACCTGCACCGCAAATTCCCGCTGCGCGTGCTGGTCCGGGATTTAGAGAAACCCGAGGTGCGGACGCTGGCCGGGCCGGGCGTGGAACTAGTGCGCGGAGACCTGGAAGATCCGGCGTCGCTCAAGCGCGCTATGGACGGCGTTTATGGCGCCTATTCCATGCAGACGTCTAAGGACACCGAAGCCGAAATCCGGCAGGGCACCAACATGGTGGATGCGGCCGTCACCCAGTCCATCCGCCATTTCGTTTATAGCTCGGTCGCCGCCGCCGATCAGCGGACCGGGATCCCGCACTTTGAAAGCAAAGGCCGCATCGAGCAGCATATCCATGCGACGGGAATCAAGCACACCATTCTGCGTCCGGTGTTCTTCATGGAAAACTGGCTCAACATGAAGGATCAGATTTTGAACGGCCGCTTGCAATTGCCGCTCAAACCAGAGACGCGCCTCCAGATGATCGCTGTCGACGACATCGGAGCCTTCGTGGCCCTGGCTTTCGAACATCCCGGAAAATGGATGGACCGCACCTTCGAGATCGCGGGCGATGAGCTATCGATGACGCAACTGGCGGAGGCGTTCAGCCGGATGGTGGGACACGAAGTCCGCTACGTTCAGGTGCCCTGGGACGATTTCAGCAAGCGCATCGATCCGGCGCATTTCAAAATGTTCCAGTGGTTCGATCGGGTGGGGTATCACATCGATATCGCAGCCGTGCGGCAGGAGCTTCCGCAGCTCCATTCGTTCGAGCGCTGGCTGCAGAACACCTGGCGCGCGCAAGTGCCGGCCGAACCGGTGGGACAGCACGCGGGTTAAGCTTGTCCTGGCATGCTCGGCGTTAAGTCGGCCGCTGGTGCGGCGCTTGCCATCCTGTGTGCAGCAGTTGCTGGCTGGGCTCAGCCGCGCGCGACGCGCCGTGCGTTCGGCGTGGCCTCGGTCAAGCCTAGCCAAGACACCGAAGGCGGCTCCATTGCCCGTACTCCTGGTGGACCTACCGCCCGCTACGCCCCGTTCAGCATCCCAGAGCCGCTCCGCTCCGAGCATTTCGACATCGTTGCCAAGGCAGCCGGCAAGATTGGCGGAGATCAATATTGGGAAATGCTTCGGTCCCTGCTCGAAGACCGGTTCCAGCTCCGATACCATCGCGAAACGAGGGACGGTAAGATTTATGCCTTGATTTTGGCGAAAAAGGGAACAGCTTTGGAGCCCAAAATAAGCCGCTCGCCGGAAGCGGAATGCCCGGCAAATCCGAGCGGCGCCAACTTCTGCGGCGTCGCTCCAAGGCCAGGATTCTTGCTCGGCCAGCGCGTTCCCATGGCCCGAATCGCGAGCGAACTGTCGCCCTTCGCCGGCCGTCCCGTGCAGGACGAAACCGGACTGGCGGGCGCCTTCGATTTCCAGCTTACCTGGACACCGGATCAATTTCGATCCACCGGCGGCAGGGTGGCGTATCTGAACGGCAATCCAATCGATCCGTCGGGACCCTCCTTTTTCACCGCGGTGGAGGAACAGCTTGGACTAAAACTGGAGTCGAAACAGGGCCGGATCGAGACGCTGGTGATCGATCACGCCGAGAGCCCGTCAGAAAATTAGCGACGCTTTCGGATCGTGACGCGCCGCGGACCACGCCGGCCAAAGCGCGGCGATCAAGGAAACTGCAAAAAGGAAGCCAGCCACCGAACCAAGCAGCCACGGATCGCGCGCCGAAACTCCATACAACAGCTCCGACTCCCGCTTTGGCGAACGCGCAGACGATCAGCACTCCAAGCGATTCCCCCGCCAGCACAAACCCGAGCGTGCCCGCAACCAATTCGCGCGCCAGGCGGATTCTCGGAGCGCCCAGCGCGGTCTTAATCGCAATCTCATGCTCGCGCATTGCCATGCTCTCGGTGATGATGCTGTAGACGCCGCTGGCCGCCAGAATCGCCGCGCACACACCAAACCATAACAGCAGGATCATGTTGAATCGATGCCGCGCCGAATTGGCATCCACCAGATCGCCGATGGTCGCGACACCGGCGATCGTTTGGCTCGAATCCATAGCCGCCAATGTCCGCCGCACCGACACGCTAAGATCCCCGGCCGATTGCGTTCCCCGAATCACCACATAATTGGTCGGCTGCGCGGCCTGCAAGTAGGAAACGAAAATGTCCGCGCCATTTTGCGTAATACTGCGGTAGCGTGCGTTCGCGCAAATGCCGATCACCTTGCTCCAACGCGGGCCTGTCAACCCCAACCGAATCCTGGATCCTAGCGGCGAGCGCCCCGCCGCCCGAATCCGCTCAGCCAGCGTTTGGCTGATAATCACTACCGGTTCGCCATTTTCAGAATCGTGCTCGTTAAAGTCGCGCCCTGCAAGCAGCGCCGTGCCAACGGTCTTGAAATAATCCGGCGTGACCACTTCATAGTTCGTCTTTGGAAGCACCCGGCCTTCCTTGCTGCCGGCTTCGAACTCGAACTCATAAGAAACGTCCCATCCGATGGTTCCTTCCAGCGGCCGAAGCAGAATCGCAGCCGCCGAAGTAACTCCAGGCGCCTCGCGCAACCGGTCCAGCAATTGCGTGTAGAACGCGCGCCGGAACTTCGGATCGAACGCCTGCCCTCCAAACAAACCCGGACCGCGCAATTGCAAATTCATAGACACTGCATCGCGATTCGCAAATCCGATGTCGGCGGACATCATCGCGCGGTAACTCAAAACCAGCAACGACGCCAGAACCAGCAAAATCACGGTCACCGCCGCCTGCGCCAGAATGAATATATTCCTGGTTTGGCCGGCGCGCCGGGACAACGACAATCGCGCGCCACCCTCCCGTAGGGCCGATTCTAAATGCATCCGGGCCGCCGCCCAGCCAGGGACGACAGTACACGCTACGGCGGCCAATACCGCGGCGCCGGCGGCGAAGCCAAAGCTCGCAAGATTCAGAGCCGCGTCCGGCAATCGCGGAATGTCGCCCGGCGCCCACCGCACCAGAAATCGAATCGCAAGTTGCGCGATCCCCAGCCCCGCCGCCGCGGCCATGATCGCGACGCATGCGCCCTCCGCCCCAAGCTGCGCCAGGATCTGGCCGCGCCGTGCTCCCAGGGCCAAACGCGTCGCAATTTCGGACCGCCGCGACAACGCCCGTGAGAGCAGCAGATTACTGGCGCTGATCACCGCGGCAATCAGCAAAAGCAGCGATGCGCCCAGCATGATCCACAAGTGAACGCGCGCCGAACCGGTCCAGTATTCCACCAGCGGAGTCACCACTCCCCGCTGGGAGCGCGTGTACGCCTCCGGATGGTCCACCGCCAGCCTGGCAAATAATGCATTCACTTCGCTGGCGACGCGTTCGCGGGAAACGCCTGGCTTAACGCGCGCAATCGCTTGCAGAAATGTCGCGCCCCGACGATCCACAATTGCGCGTTCCACGCCCAGCGGAATCCACAATCCAGCCCCGCGCGGAAACTCCACACCGGCCGCCATCACTCCGATCACGGTGTAACCTTGCCCGTTCAACCGCACGATCCGCCCGACGATCTTCGGATCCGCCCCCAGTTGGTTGCGCCAAACATGATCGGAGATCACTACCACCGGCGGCGCGCCCACTCGTTCGTCGGAACTGGTGAAATCGCGGCCTAAAACCGGAGAAACACCCAGCACCCGGAAGAAATCGTGCGACACCGGCGCGCTCTCAATCTGCACCGGCTCGGCCTTGCCAATCTGCAGAACTCGCGCGTAGCCATAGAGAGACGTCGGCATCACCGCCACAGATTCAAAATCCGGAATGCTGTCCTGAAGATCGCGCAACTCCGGATAAGCCAGTTCCTCAACGTGGCTCCCGGCCAGCGGATCCACCTTCCAGATCACCTGAATCGATTCCTGTCGTGGAAAAGGCAGTGGCCGCAGCAGCACCGCGTCCACCAGCGAGAACATCGCCACGCTCATTCCGATCCCCAGCGCCAGGATCGCGGCCGCGCTGAAATACGCGGCTTTGTTTCGCAAGAGCGTCCGAACAGCGTGCCGCAGGTGACGGATCATCACTCACTACCGTACCGGTAGTCAGGGTCCCAGCTCAACCGGGCAATCTGTGCAGCCCTCACGGATTTAGGCGAAAATGAAGGTTTCTCATGAATCGTTTCGATTCCACGGGAGGCCGGTCCATCTTGAGCGAGACCCGCGACGCAATCGCCGACTATCGCCGCTTGCTCAACGCGCTTGGCTCGCGCGCGCGCCGCATGGGATCGCGGGATCCGGAAAGCGCCGCGCAGGAAACGTTGAAGCGCTCGCTGGAACATCCGCTTTCCCAGCCCGCCATCGAGTATTACTTCAGCGAAGAACTGCCCGCCGAAGCCGAACCGCCCGCTTGGCCGCTGGATCAACTGATGGCCTGGCTGCATGGCGTACTTCGTTTCGTGGTGCTGGAAGAACACAATCGCGGCAGTAATCGCCGCGAATTAACCGCGGGAATGGCCGAAGACAGCAGCTACGGCAATCGCCTGGATCACGCCGATCCCGCCCCGGACCAGCTCGATGCGCTCATCCAAAAAGAGCTGCAACAGATTGTGGTGGAGTGCATGCCGGCGCTCGATGCCGATTACCAGCGCGTCCTGAAAATGCGCGCCGGCGGGCTGAAATATGGCGACATCGCGCTGCGCCTGGGCGTGAGTGAAAACACGGTCGCCACCTGGGTGAGCCGGGGCATCCGGACTCTTGCGCAATGCGTCCGCCGACGGACACAACCACTCGGCAAAGCGGCTCGCGGACTGGACCGGCAATAAGGGCAAGCCGATGGAATTGGATCTCCACAGCCGCATCGATCGCTTCGCGAATCGCGAACTGCATCCGGCGGCCGCGCGCGCCCTGGCTCATGAAGCGCTGGATGATTCCGGTCTGTTCGACGAATTGACCGCCGTGGCCCTGGTGCGGGCTGCGCTGGAATCGCCGGCTACCACGGATCGTGGATTGGCCCAGTCCGCCCTCGACGATCCGGATCTGTTCGACACCCTGGTGGCGCGCGGCGCGATGGAGGCGTCCATTCGAGTTCCCCATCGCCGCAAGTATCGGCCTCTCCTCTGGTCGGCGGGACTAGCGGCGGCTGTAGCGGCGGGGCTGCTCAGCCTCTTTGTATTACGGCCGGCTCCACATCGCCCCGAGCCGGCACGCGTCGCAATCCCGAAGGCGCCCACCGCAGCTCCAACCATTATTCTCACCCGCGATCTGCGGCCCCCGCGTTCGTTCATTCCTCCCTTATTTCGCGGCGCCGCTGTCCCCAGCCGTTCGCCGAAATCCGAGGGAGTCATCGTTTCTATCGAAGACGATATAGCTACTGTGAACTTGGGGTCCATCGACGGTCTCGCCAAAGGAACCGAACTGCCCGTAGTCCGCAACCGTGAGCAAGGGCGCATTACCATCACCACCGTATTTCGCGATCGCGCCCGCGGCAGTTTCCCGCCGGACGCCCCGATTCAAGCCAACGATCCCGTGCGCGTTCCCATGGCCGAGCATCTTCGGGCGATTCGCCAGCGTGTGGACGCTCTCGCGGCCAAGGGCGATCTGAAATCCGCGCGCGAAGTTGCCCGCGACGCCATTGCCTCCGGTTCCCCCGGTGAAACGCGCGAATTGCTGGAGCGCCTGGCCGCCTTGGATTATCGTGCCGGAGCACCCGACGCGGCACGCGAACACTACGAAGTGGCGGTCAACAATTTCGACCAGCCGCCGGCCGCCAGTGCTTCCGAAGAAGCCACCAACTTCGCCAGCTACGGCGCTCTGCTTCTGTTGAGCGGCGATCGCGATCGGGCCGGCGAGATCCTCCAGAAAGCGCTGGCCAAAGCGGCCGATCCCGCTCTCCGTTCGCAAATCCTCAACAATCTCGGCGCGGTGGCCGAACTCGATGGCGACCGCGCCAAGGCCGCCGGCTACTACAACCAAGCCTTGACTACAAGTACATCCAAGTCCGCGCGCCGCGCGGTGGAAGCGAATCTGGCTCGCGTCACGAAGCCTCGATGAGACAGGCGCTCCTCGCCTGCCTGCTGGCGGCGCCGATGCTGCTGGCGCAAAGGCCCGATTGGGACTCGCTCGATGGGCAAGTGGAACAGCTTTATCTGAAAGGCGACATCGCTGGGGCCGTCCGCGCCGCAAAACTCGCCGTCGATGCCGCGTCCACTCCCAAGCAATCCGGCCGCAGTCTCGATCGCCTCGGATTTCTTTATTACAACTCCGGCGACTTGAAGAATGGCGAAGCATTCCTCCGCCAGGGCCTGGCGTTGCGCCGCGAAAAACTGGGCGCCGATTCGGCCGACTATGCCGAAAGCGCCAACGATCTCGCGCTTTTTTGCCGTGACACGCGCCGCCTTCCCGAAGCCCAGTCGCTCGCCGAACAGGCCGTGGCCGTGCGAACGCGCGTCCTGGGCGCGAACGATCCCACGGTAGCCGAGACGCTGGAAACACTCGGGTCCATTCTCAGCGCCGAAGGCGAATACGAAAAGTCGGCCGCAACATTCGAAAAAGCCCGAGCCATTTACGAGTCCCACATCGATGCCCAACATCCAGCCCCGCCCGAGTATGGAACGCTGCTGGTGAATCTCGCCGGCAACTATCATCGCCTCGGCCAATACCAGCAGGCGGAAGCCGATTTCACCACCGCGCTCGAGGTCCTGCGCAAAACCATCGGGCCCCAGCATCCCATCTACGCCACCAGCCTGATGGGCCCGGCCAATCTGGAAATGGAGCTCGGCAACTACGCCGCCGCCGAAAAATATTACAACGAAGCGGCGCCGCTGCTGAAAAGTTCGCTCGGAGAAACCCACCCCATTTACGTTCAGTTGCTGGACCATCGCGCCGTCCTCTACCAGGCCATGGGCAACCGGACCGGCGCGGAATCCGATTATCGAACCGCTCTCGAATTGCGACGGAAAATCTACGGGCCGCATCACGTGCTGGTGGCCGCCACGCTGCGCAATTACGGACGCCTGGTGTACGAGCGAAATCCGGAAGAAGGCGAAAAGCTGCTGCGCGAGGCCGCCGATATTTACGCCAATTCCTCGGACCGGCCCGCGTTCGAGTATGCCAGCACGCTGCTCGCTTTGGGTGAAGCGGAACGAAAGCGCGGCGCTCTGGCGGACGCGCTCGAAACATTCCAGAAGGCCCGCGCTGTCGCCGCGCAAGGCCTGGGCGAAAAGCACCCCGTGTATGCGAATGCGCTGGCAAGTCTCGCGCTTGTGCACGAAGCCATGCACGAAAACACGGAGGCCGCTGAACAGTTAAACAAGGCGATTGCGATCGTCACCGAAAGCGAAGGCGCCAACCATCCCGATCTCGCCCGCTATCTGGGCGATCTGGCCGCGCTTTACGATCAGCAAGGCAATTACACCGCGGCGCTTCCGCTCTATCGTCAAAGCTTCGAAATTAACGACCGCGTTCTGAGCGGCATTTTGAACGTTGGGTCCGAACGAACCAAAGCCGAGGTCTTGGCGAACCTGGACGATCCCCTCCCGGCCCTGCTCCGCTTCCAGGAACACGTGGGCGACCAGCTTCCCCAGGCTCGCACCCTTGCGTTCGAAGCCGTCGCCCGCCGCAAAGGCCGCGTGCTGGATCATGTGCGCGATTGGCGCGAAAGCCTGCGCGAAGATTCCGCCGCCGGTGTCCGCGCCCGCGTGAGTGAATGGCAGACGCTGCTGGAGTGTGAATCTTCGCTGACCACTGCGCTGGGTTATCGCGATTTGAAATCGGCCGTCACCGGAACTTGCCCCCTCGCCGGCTACGGCCGCTTGCTGGCGGATTTGCGCACCAACTCCACCGGCGCCTTAAGCCGCAAGGCCCTCGCCGGGCTGCACGACCTGAATCTGCGCAGCGACGCGTTGGAAGCAGCCTTGAGCCGCGACGTTCCCGGTTTCGCTGATGCCACGCGGCCGGCACGGCTGGAAGATATGCGCGCGCGCCTGGCGCCCGATGAATTGCTGGTCGAGATCGTGGCCTTCGAAAAACATTACGGTGCCTTTTTGTTGGATCACTCGGGCGCGCTCCGCTGGATCGATCTGGGGCCCGCGCAGCCCATGGACCAAGCCGTCCGCGACCTGATCTCAGCAGCCAACGATTGGAGTCTCTCGCTCGCCGGTCAGGAAAAACAAGCCGCGGCGTCCGCCGAAAGCACCGCTGAGGACGCGCTCCGTCAATTATCGAAACAACTCGCGCCCTTGCGCGCCCGGCCTGGAGGACGACAAAACCATCCGCCGCCTGCGCATTTCGCCCGACGGCCTGCTGACGCTCGCCCCCTTCGCGGCCCTCCCGGACTTGCACGGGCATTTCCTGATCGAACGATTCGCGATCAGCTACCTTTCGGCCGGCCGCGATCTGCTCGCTCCCGTAAACACAGACCAGGCCGCCGGTCCGCCCGTGATCGCGCTCAGCCCCGGCCCAACCGGTCTCAAACATCTCGACGGCGCCGAGTTGGAAGCTCGCTCGCTCCAAAAACTCATTCCCCGCGCCCGGCTTTTGTCCGTTGGCGAAGCCACCGAGCAAAACGTGAAAGCCCTCCGCAGTCCAGCGTTCCTGCACATTGCCGGCCACGGCTTGGTTCGCGGCAACGAAACCTGTGCCGCCGAATCCGGCAGCCCCGCCTGTGCGCTCGCCGGACTGGACCCTGGATCGCGCGCCATGAATCTTTCGGCCATCGTGCTGGAGGAGGCCTACGGGCGCGGGCCCAAATCGCCGCAAGATGGCTTGCTCACCGCGCTCGAACTGGAAGCTCTCGATTTTCACGGCTCAGAAATGCTGGTGCTCTCGCAATGCCGCATGGCCGATGGCGTTCCGTCTTCAGGCAACGGCGTGTACGGCATGCGCCGCGCCGCTGCCATCGCAGGCGTGAAAACGTTCGTCGCGCCGCTATGGGACGTTTCCGATTCCACCGAGCGCGTTCTCATGGCTCGCTTCTACCAGGAACTCAGCCTCGGCCGCGGCCGCGCCGAAGCACTGCGCCTCGCCATGCTGCAGGTCATGCGAACCCCGCAACAGAAAAGCTTCCTTTACTGGTCGCCCGTCATTCTCACCGGCAACCCGTCGCCGCTCCCCCCGCAATTATTCGTACACTAACCGCCGGCCAGGAAATTGCGCGACCACGACGCGACGCACGCACTCCTGCGTGCCGCGTTCACACTCGTGTGAACGAGAGTTTTCCATCGAGTCAAAGGTGACACGCACTAAAACGCTGGCTAGTGCTTCACCGTGAGCATCGGTACATTCCCCGATGGCACCCCAATCGTCGCAATCACCTGGTAATCTCCATCCGCCAGCGACGCCGGCAACCGTACTAATGATGCCCTGCGCGCGAAGAACCACGCCGGCCGAAAGAAACCCGATCGCCAGCCAATCCCGATAACCCATTTACTCTCCTGTCTTTGACTAACTCCGCGAACGCCAGGTTCCGAAACCAGGTGCCTGGCGTCGCATTCCACAAGGAAGAAATGAGTACGCCGCTGATTTACTTTCAGAATTGTGAACAAGCCAACGAACTGATCCTTTTTGCAAGTTTTTCGCGCATAGACCCATATACAAGATGCGATTCCTTCGGAAAGGAAGTGGGACTTACCCCCCTTGACACGCACAATGGGGCGTCCACATACTAAACCAGCAACGAAAAACAGGCACGGGCGAGGGTTCGGGGGAAGCTGCCAGGCGTGTAGTCCCATGAAGATTTGATGGCAGGAGGCCGAAGTATCGTCAGAGGCCCCGAGCCAGGCCCAAACGTCATATCAGGAGGAAGAAGTTGTTGAGACTTACATCGTTTGTATTCATGGCCATCATGGCGGTTGTGGCGTTGGGGCAAACCCCGCCCGCGGCGGCTCACAAGCGTAGCGCAGCGGCAAAACCTGCCTCGCCGGTGGACTCGGTAATTGAGTTAGTGAAATCGGGCATGTCGGAGAGCCTGATCATCAAGAGCCTAAAGAAGACCAACAAGGCGGTGGACCTCTCGCCGGCCGATATGGTGAAGCTCAAGGAAGCCGGCGTTTCGGACAACGTCATCGGCGTCATGCTGGACCCGTCCGCGGCCGTTAGTCGCAACCGCCGCGCCGGCTGCCCCCCTGCCGCCGTTGCACCGCCCCCAGCACCCCCTGTCGCCGAGCCGGCTCCTGCTCCGCCAGTGGCATCCGCTCCCCCAGTTGAGCCCGCTTCCAACGGCCCCATCACGCAAGCCCAAAAGAAGCGCGTGATTGTGGATGAGTTCGACTATTCCACCGTGAAGTCCTCCGTTCAGGCCGTCTTCAACACCCAGGCCGACATCGGAAAGGGTATCCGGGCCATGCTGGTGAAGCGCATGGCGGACGCCAATAAAGTGGTCGTCGTGGAACGCGCCAAGGTGGACCAGCTCATGGCCGAGCAGGATCGCAACGCCGGCAATCGCGTAAAGCAAGGCTCGGGCGCTCGCGTGGGCCGCATTTCGGGCGCCGACGCCGTTCTCGCCGGCGACATCGTCGTTTTCGGGCGCGATGACAAGAAAACCAACATCGGCGCTGGCGGATTCGCGCGCTATGGCCCGTTCGGCGGTCTGCATGTCAAGAAGGAAGAGGACAAGGCGGTGGTCGTTATTGACTACCGCTTGATTGACGCCGAAACGTCGGAGGTCATCGCCACCGGCGAAGCCCGCGGTGAATCCATCCGCAAAAGCAGCGGATTTGGTGGCATGGGCGGTAGCTGGGGCGGTGGCGGAGGAGGCGGAATTGATATGACCAGCTCCAACTTCGGCCAGACCATCATTGGCGAAGCCACCCAGGATTGTGTCAATAAACTCGGCGACATCCTGAGCCAGCAGGCCACCACCATGAAAAAGGCCGTGCGCGAGGTGGAAACCCGCGTGGCCGATGTCTCCGGCGGCACGATGGTCATCGCGGCCGGCGCGAACGACGGCGTAAATGTGGGAGAGACTTTCGACATCCTCCAGGTGGTCCGCGAGGTGCGGGACCCGCAAACCAAGGAACTGCTCGACACCATCACGGACCCTGCCGGTACATTGACCATCACCAGCGTGCGCGACAAAATCGCCACGGGAACGTACGTCGGCAAGCCGGCGGCGGTCAACTTCATCGCGCGCAAACGACTGCCGGCAGCTCAATAAGGCACAGCAATGAAAATCAAAACAGCCGTAGTTTTACTCCTGGCTTGCGCCGCCGTGGCTCCGGCCCAGCAGAAGAAGGCGATGTCCATCGATCCCTTCGATTATTCCGCCGTAATGACAGGGATTCAGGCCATTTTCGGAACCCAGGTGAACATCGGCCAGGGCATCCAAGCCATGATGACCAAACGCATCGTGCAGGATGGCCGCTTCACCGTGGTGGAGCGGCGCAAAGTGAACGAGGTGATCCATGAGCAGGATTTCGACGCCAGCAATCGCGTAAAGCACGGCAGCGGCGCGCGCATCGGTCAGATCAAGGGCGCCGACTTGACCCTGATGGGCGACATTGTCGTGTTCGGCCGCGATGACCGCCGCACGGGCGGTTTCGCAGGCGCAGGCGTGCCCGGCGTGGGCGCGGTGGCGGGCGGCTATAAACAGACCAATAAAGCAGTGGTGGTCCTCGACTATCGCATCGTCGACGTGGAAACCAGCGAAGTGATTGCCAGCGGTGAGGCGCGCGGCGAATCGAAACGCACCAGCGCGGGCGGCGGCGCCGGATTCTTCGCCGGCGGCGTCTTCGGTGGCGGCGGTATCAACATGACCAGCTCAAACTTCGCCGAAACCATCATCGGAGAAGCCACCATGGATGCGGTCGACAAGCTGGCGCTGGATGTCCGCAATGTCAGCCTGAACGGCGGGGCCGATGCCCGGGAGAACGATCTGGACGCGCTGGTGGCCGACGTGAGTGGCGATACCATCACCATTAATGCCGGTTCGGCTGCCGGACTTCAAGCGGGCCAAACGTTTACCGTGTACCACAAAGGCAAAGTGATCAAGGACCCGGCCACCGGCGAAGTGCTGGATGTGCAGACCACGCCGCTCGGCCAGCTCACCATCACCATGGTTCGGGACAAGATTTCCATGGGTACCTACAGCGGCGGGGCGAAGCCCGTAGTCGGGGATGTGGTGAGGAAATGAAATATCTTCTCCTCCTCGGCCTGGCAGCCGTAACGCTCGCGGCTCAGGAAACTCCTGCGCAGCGCGAGGCCAAGCATCAGTTCGATCTCGCCGCCATTCGCGCAGCGGCCAATTTCCGTTCCGCCGATTCCATCGACGCGCGTCTTCAGCAAGATGGCGCGGTCCTGCATCCTCGCCTTGCCGCTCTGCGCATGCGCATTGAAGCGGCGCTGAGTGAAGCTCGATACGAAATGGATCAGCGCGATTATCCCGCCGCCGAAGAGGCGCTCACACGCGCCGAAGCTCTGCTGGACCGCTTCGCCAAGGAGATCGGAGGTTACTGATGTTTTGGGACAAACGGATGCGCCTGATGGGCGCGCTGTTCCTCTGCGCCGCCGCCTATGCTCAGGTTCCTCATTGGCGGCAAACATTTACAGGCCTGATGAACCGGCCTCCGGGCAGCCTCAATGCACGCGATCTCCAACAGATGGAGAGCGAGTTGGCGCTGGCCGGCCAATATTGCACCGGGCTGACTCCCGGCGATTACGAAGCGAACCAAGCCCTGGTCCGCCAGATGGCCACTTATCTCGCCAGCGTCCAGGTGGCCGCGGGCGATCGGCAGATGAATCTGTCGCTTCGAAGATTGACCCGGTCGTTGGGTGCGTTCCCCTGCGCCTATGCGCTTCCTCCCGGCCAACACGCTCCCGCCGCGGCGGCCCCACCCCCGCCGCCTCCTCCGGGCGAGCCGCCATTCGTCATGACCGCGCCTGTGCTCTCCAACATCCCCAAAGCGGACCAGGATACCGCCAAGGATCTGCGCGAGCGCTACAGCATGGATGCTTCGCACGCCGCCACAGCCTGGAAGAATGCGGATCAGATTCGCCGCAACCTGTCCGTCAAAGGCATGTCGCTCAACGCGCAAACCTCCGCGTCGGTAGATCATCTGAAGCTTCTGCTCGATGAAGCCGCCGACGAATTGCGCGATCACAAGTGGGACGACGCGCTCTCCAGCCTCCAGGCAGTCGAAGCCACCACCGAAAAGGTCAACAAAACCGTCGGCAACTGAACTAGTATCGGATCTCGAAGGAAGCTCTGCGCTTAGTGACCCGCCAACACCTGGCGCTTGGCGTCAGGTTCTTTTCAATCACCAGCCAACCAGACTCCTTCCTCCCTGTCCTCCAGTCACTTACCGAGCTTCACCCAGTCCGCGCGGCAGCGAAGCAGTATGCTAATCCCGATGACGAATATCCTCCCAATCCGCGGAAAATCAACCCTTCGTCATAATTTCCTCCAACGGTCCCCAAAAAATGCGTCGCCGCGCACAAAAAACACCCTGATGCGTCCAATCCTTCCGAATCAATACTTTCCATCTGATTTCCCGCCCGCCGCCGTAAACTTTCTTGTCCCACCGCTCCGCCCGGTTATCCTGTATGCATGAAACAGCTAGCCCTGGAAGCGCTCGATTCGGCCCAGTGCCCCGGCGTCACCTACGCCGACGTTCGCCTCATTGAAAGTCGCGATCGCGAGCTCGGCACCAAGAACGGCAAGCCCGGCCAGGTTTCGAGCGACGAATCGGTTGGCATCGGAATCCGCGTCCTCGCCGATGGCTGCTGGGGGTTCGCCGCCACCGACGATCTCACTCGCGCCGGCATCGAAGCCGCGGCCGCGCTCGCCGTCGACATCGCTCGCGCCAGTGCCCTCGCCAAGAAACACGACGTTACGCTCGCGCCCGAAGCCGGTCACGTAGCCACCTGGGTCTCGCCCTGCCAGATCGATCCCTTCGCGGTCAGCGTCGAAGAACAGCTTTCGCTCCTTACGGCCGTCGACGAAGAACTGCGCCGGGCCGCAGGCGTCACACTGGCGCAAACGTCCATGATTTTCCACCGCAGCCGGCAAGTCTTTGTCTCCACCAACGGCAGCGTGATCGATCAAACCCGCACCACCAGCGGCGCCGGCTTCGAAGCCTTCAGCTTCAAGGGCGATCAGATCCAGAAGCGCTCGTATCCCAACTCCTTCGGCGGCCAGCATCAGCTCAAGGGTTACGAGCTGGTTCGCGAACTCGATCTGCTGAAGCACGCGCCGCGCGTCGCCGAGCAGGCGGTTTCGCTGCACTCGGCCGATCAATGTCCCGAAGGCCGCTTCGATCTGATCCTGGATGGCAGCCAGCTCGGCCTCCAGGTTCACGAATCCATCGGCCATCCCATTGAGCTCGATCGCGTGCTCGGCTCGGAAGCCAACTACGCGGGCATGAGCTTTCTCACGCTCGACAAGTTGAATCACCTGCGCTATGGCTCCGATCTGGTCAACGCCGTTTGCGACGCGCGCCTGGAGCACGGACCCGGCATGGGAACCTTCGCGTTCGACGACGAAGGCGTTCCCGCGCAATCGGCCGACATCATTCGCAATGGTCAGTTTGTCGGTTACATGACCTCGCGCGAAACTGCCTCAGCCATCGGAGCCACGCGTTCGAACGGCACCATGCGAGCCACCAGTTGGGCGCGCCTCCCTCTCATCCGCATGACCAACGTCAGCCTGCTGCCCGGCGAACAAACGCTCGATGAAGTATTCTCGGGCGTTAGCCACGCCATTTATATGGAGACCAATCGCAGTTGGTCCATCGACGACAAGCGTTACAACTTCCAGTTCGGTTGCGAGATCGCCTGGGAGATCAAGGACGGCCAGCGCGTGCGCATGCTGCGCAATCCCACCTACAGCGGCATCACAACCGAATTTTGGAATTCCTGCTCGGCCGTCTCCAATCGCGATCACTGGGTGCTGTGGGGCGTTCCGAATTGCGGCAAAGGGCAACCCGAGCAGACCATCGGAACCGGCCACGGCGCCAGCCCCGCGCGTTTCCACAACATCAAAGTGGGAGCCGCGTATGCAGGCTGAGATCCTGTCTCAAAAAGAATGCAGCAACCTGTTCGACGCGGTGCAGCAGGCCGCTCAGTCGCTGGGCGTTTCTGACGTCGAAGCGCTCTTCGGCGCGCATTTTGGCGCTCTCACGCGTTTCGCCAATAACACCATCCATCAGAACGTGGCCGAGCAGGATCGCTGGATCTCGGTTCGCGTGGCGCTTGAGCAGAAAACCGCGCGCGCTACCACCAATCGATTCGATCCCGATTCCATTCGCCGCGCGGTGGAGCAGGCTTTGGCACTCGCCCGATCGGCCGCGCCGAATCCCGATCTGCTCCCGCTGGCCGAGCCCTCGGTGGTTTCCGAAACCAAGCGCTTCGATGAGGCCACCGCGGCCGCCACGGCCGAGCATCGCGGGCGAACCGTCGCCGAAGCCATTCGGATCGTCGAAAGCGCGGGACAAACCGCCGCCGGGATTTATTCCACCGGTCAAGGCGTGGAAGCCATTTTCAACTCGCGCGGTGTCGCCACCTGGCACGCCGAAACCATGGCGCAGTTTTCCATCACCGCCATGGCCGCGGACAGCTCCGGATGGGCCAAGGCCTCCACCGTTTCGTATGAATCCATGGACCCGCTCGAGCTCGCCCGCAGCGCCGCGGAAAAGGCGCGTCTCTCGCGCGATCCGCACGAGATCGCTCCGGGCCGTTACACGGTAATCCTCGAACCCGCCGCCGTTCTCGATCTGGTGGGCCAGATGTTCGGCGATTTCAGCGCCACCGCCGTCGCCGACAGCCGCAGCTTCCTCACCGATCGGCTGGGCAAGAAACTCTTCGGCGACAATATCCAGATCACCGACGATGTCGCGCATCCGCTCCAGGCCGGCGTGCCTTTCGATGGCGAAGGAGTACCGCGGCGCAAGCTCACCTTGGTCGAATCCGGCGTTCCGCGCGACCTCGCCTTTTCGCGAACGAGTGCGCACCGCGCGGGAGTGCAGCCCACCGGACATGGCTTCCCGCTGCCGAACGAAGTGGGCGAAGCCCCGCTCAACATCGTGATCGCCGGCGGAACTGCGCCGCTCGATGAGATGATCGCATCCACCGAGCGCGGCGTCCTGGTCACCCGGCTCTGGTATATCCGCGAAGTGGATCCCTACGAAAAAATCATGACCGGCATGACGCGCGACGGCACGTTCCTGATCGAAGACGGCCGCGTCACGCGAGGCCTGCGCAACTTCCGCTTCAATCAAGGCATCATCGAATTGCTGAATAATGTCGAAGCGCTCTCCCCTTCGGTTCGCGCCTCCGGCGAAGAGGCTTTCGACATGGTGGTCCCGGCCATGAAGGTGCGCGGCTTCAACTTTACCGAAGTCACACGCTTCTGAGAGGTAAAATAGAAATAAAGGGGCGGGATTGCATCATCACGGTCACCAACACGGAACCGAGAACATTCTGAAGTGGTCGTTTTTAGCCACCATTTTGTTCGTGGCCGTCGAAGCCGCCGCTGGGTTTCATTCCGGAAGCTTGGCGCTGGTTTCCGATGCCGGCCATAATTTCACTGATGCGCTCGCGCTGGTGCTGGCCACCATCGGCGTGTACATGCAATCCAAGCCGGCCGACAGCGTCAAGACTTTCGGCTATCATCGCGCCGGCGTGCTTGACGGCTTTCGTAAATGCGCTCACGCTGGTCGTGATTGCCGTGTTCATCTTCTATGAAGCCTGGCAGCGCTTCCTGCATCCGCAGCACATCGAAGAGTGGACCATGTTCTGGGTGGCCCTCGCGGCGCTCGCGCTGAATGGCGGCATCATGTGGGGCCTGCATCGCGAGAAGGATCACGATATCAATATCCGCGCCGCATTCGTTCATATGCTGGGCGATGCCGTCAGTTCGGTCGGCATCGTCGCCGGCGCCATCGCGATTCACTTCACCGGCTTGTCCGTCATTGATCCGGTGCTCTCGGTTTTAATCGGCATTCTGATTGTCTGGACCGCCTGGGACATTATTCAAGAATCGCTGAACGTGCTGCTGGAAGGCCTGCCGCGCGGCATGGAGCTGAATGAAGTGACTAATTCCATGCGCGAGATCGACGGCGTGATCGATGTCCACGATCTGCATATCTGGAGCCTGGGTTCGAGCGCGCACGCCTTGAGCTGTCACGTGCTGATCGAAGACATGCCGCCTTCGGAAAGCAACGCGATTTTGCAGCGCATCAACGACGTACTCTGCAAATACGAGATTCACCACACCACCGTTCAGTTCGAGCACAGCAAGTGCGCGTTATCCGATGCGCCCTGCAATATTTTGGTTACTTCCCAGCATCACGAACACGAGCACGAGCACTAATCGCGATCCATTCTTCCGCCCGTGCGCGTGGATTGGAAATCAGGTCGCCGATAATCGCCACCGAATCCGCTCCCGCTTCGAAAACCTGCGGTGCTATATCGCGGGTAATTCCGCCGATCGCCACCAGTGGTTTCTTCGTGAGCGCGCCGCAAGGTTCGCAATCGATCCAATCCAACCACCGGATCGGGATTTCCCTTGGATCCAGTGGCGAAGATCGGGCCGATCGCCAGGTAATCCACCGGCTCGCGTATCGCCCGCGCGCAATTGTTGCTCGTTGTGGGTTGAGAATCCGATGATGCTCGTAGCGGGCAGAAGCTTTCGAGCGTCTGATGGCGCAGATATCGTCCTGGCCCAAGTGCAATCCGGCCTTCAGCAGCATTGCGATGTCGGCGCGATCGTTCACGATAAACAACGCTCCGGCGCTCCGGCAAAGTTCTGCGATCCGGCTCGCCTCTTCCAATGCCTCGCGCGAAAAGAAGCTTTTGCGGCGGTACTGGAGCATCCGCGCGCCCGCATCAAGTATCGCCTCGGCGGCTGGGACCGCTGCGATACGGTCCGCATCAATGATCGGATAAAACGGCGGCAGCTTCATGCGGTACGCCGGGTGGCCAGTGCCATGGCGCCCCACAACACGCTGTCGTCGCCGAGTTCGGCCGGGACTACATCGACACGGGCGCGCGACCACGCCGTAACTTGCCGCCCCAACTCCGCCCGCAGCGGCACGAACACTCGATCGCCCGCTTTGCTGATGCCGCCGCCGATCACGATGCGGGCCGGGTTCAGCAGCATGATCGCGGCTTTGAGCCCCAGCGCTAGGTCCACCACATAGCGCTCGACAAATGCAGGGTCGCCCAGCAACTCACTCGCCGGACGGCCGTGATCGCGCTCCAGCCACAGACCGCAGCACATCCGCTCCAGGCAGCCACGTGATCCGCACAGGCATTCGGGACCATCCGGACGAACGGTCAAGTGCCCGATTTCGCCCGCGTAAGAATCGGCGCCACGATAGACGGTGTCCTTCCAAACCAGGCCCCCGCCGATCCCGGTGGAAAGCGTCAGATAGAACAGCGGCCGGCAGCCGCGTCCAGCTCCATAGAAAGCTTCGCCCAGCGCACCCGCATTGGCGTCGTTGTCGATCACCGGAACAAAACCGAGCAAAGTTGCAAAGTGGGCGGGAAGATCGAAATCGTTCCATCCGGGGACGTGCGTCGACAGAACGGCGCGCTGGCGGCCGAAATCCACGGGGCCGCCAAAGCCGATGCCACAGCAATCGAAGCGATGCCGGGCGCCGAAATCGCGGATGACGTTCCGCGATCTTAGCAAGCATCCAATCGCGTCCGGCCTCCCGGTCGGTCGAGTGCGACTCGCGCTCCACCATCCGCTTGCCTTCAAACACCGCCACGCTGAACTTGGTGCCGCCGATGTCGATCGCGAGCGTGCTCATGCGCCCGCGGCAGCCAGCACTTCTTCCGGACTCGCGACTCCGGTGCCCCGCTTCCTCACCGTGATGGACGCCACCAAATTGCCGAAGCGCGCCGCATCCCTGGCGGATCCGGTGATGGCCAGCGCCAGTGCGGCGCCCGCCGAGAAACTGTCGCCGGCGCCGGCCACATTCACGGGATTGCCTGCTGGAAAGGCGGGAACGACCGTATCGACGCCGTCCTCGACTACGACTACTCCCTCAGACGCTTTCGTCACGAATACCAGTTTCGAATTTCCGTGCGTCCGCAAGCGCTGGTAATTCACATCGCCGAACAGGCCAATGGAAGCCGCGGTGGCCTCACTCTCGTTCGGCTTCAGGATCATGTGCCGGAAGCGCTCGATGCGGATTCGCGAGTCCACCCAAATGATCTTTTGGGGATCGGCCTGCGCGATCTCCTCGAGCAATGCGCGCACCGCCGGAGTAACCACGCCGCCGCGCCGGGTATCGGCTTGGTCTGAGACGAAGATGATATCGAAGGAGGGCGCGAATTCGCGCAGATACTCCAGCACCTCCTGCTCAACCTCATCGGGCAGCGGCTGCGTATTGATGAAATCGACGCGCGGCAGATCCTCCACGCCGGTGGCGACGTTGATCAGTTTTGTATAGGTGAAAGTGGATACCTGGCCGGAGCGGACCAAAAGATCCGTCGAGATGCCGCGCGCGTTTAATGCCCGCGTCAGCTCGTGCGCATAGCCATCGTCGCCGATCACGCCCAGCACCGCCGCTCTGCCGACCCCGAGCGAGGCCAGATTGTTGGCGACATTGCCGCCGCCGCCGGGAGCCACTTCGGTGGATATGACACCGATCCTCGCGATGCTCGTTTCGTGCGACGGCTCCGCCGACGCCGGATCGTAAGTACACCAGCGATCCAGGCAAATGTCGCCGACCACCAGAGCCGAGTATTTGGGAAATGCCCCCAGGATTTCCGCGGCGCTGAGGGGCATCAGGCGGGAAAGAGTGAAGAGAACAGCTCTTCACCGCACAAATAATTAGGAACGATGTAGTCCGCGCCGACGCCGATCAGGCGCTGGCGTTTCCATGGATCCACGCGGATGCAGTCGGGCTCTTCGCTCGCAACACCGACGGCCACGCCGCCCACGTTCTTCACCTCTTCGATTTCCACGTAGCCGTCGCCGAAGACCAGAAACTGATCGCCCTGAAACTCGGCGGTGGAGAGAATGCGGTGAATCAGGATCGCCTTGGAAAAGCTCTTGTAGTCATCCAGCGCGCCGTACACGCCGCCATCGAAATACTGGGTGACGCCGAGCAGGCGCGCCTCCTCCTTCATATAGATTTCATCGGTCCCGCTGGCCAGATACATTTTCAACCCCTTGGCCCTTAAACCTTCCAGCAGCGCGCGAGAACCCGGCACCAGAAACTCCTCCGGGTCGGTCTGGCCCTTGCGCAAACCCTCCACGCGCTTCTCTATCTTTTGCCACAGCAGATCCAGGTACATCTTCTTGTACACCAGCGGATCCAGCGCCTTACCGCCGCGCGCCTCCACGGCCTCGGCGAAGGCAATCATCTGATAGATGGTTTCCTTGCCGGTGAGCCGCCAGACGAGCTCTTCCACGATCGCGCGCAATTGCTCCTCCGATTCGCCGGTCTTGAGATCGGCCAGGATCTCCACCATCATCGGGACCATCACATTCATCCAGCCGGAGCGGATCAACGACAACGTGCCATCGAAGTCGAAGAGCACAACTCGAGCCTGGCGGGCAGAAATGCCCGGTCGTATATTTTCAACCATTCAAGTCTATCTTACTGCTGGAGCTTGTCTACAATCGAGGGGAACAGAAAAATGGTCCCGGCTACAATGGCGCCGATGGTTCCGCTCAAGATAGCTGCCTGCCACAGCATTGGCCGCTTTGCCAGAATCGCGAGCGACGCCAGGACGATGGAGAACTCCAGAAACACCTCGCCGAAGTGGAACCCGAGCGCCTGACGGCCCCGCAAGCGGCTTTCGTGTTCCAATCCCTGAGCCTCTTTCTGGATGTCGTCGTCGTCGGAGCGGTATTTGTCGGCGTTCTTCTGGTACTGCGCGCTTTGGCCGCTCAAATTCATGCCGGAGAACAGATCGCGCGCCACTTCGGACTGGTAGCGCCGGATGGATTTGGCCTGATAATACGACCACTGGTCCGAAGCGCGCTGCTGGAGCAGCAGCTCTTCGGTGGTCATGATATGGCCGAGCACGGAAACTACGGCGAGACATGCGGCCAGGATCGCCATGGTGGCGGCCACCTTCTTGTCGAAGGGTTCCTTGGCGTGTTCGGTGTGTTCTTGCAGTTCTTCGTCAACCGACATTGGTCAATATCATGATAAGCCAAGCTGTGGATTGCAGCTGAGGCGCCGGGTCAGTCTGGGCCGAGGCGCCTGCCAACATCAGACGCTGAGCACCGGACACGGCGAGTCGCGAATAATCGAATACAGGTGGGACCACAAGCGGCTGAAGGTTCCAATGGAGTGGCCGCGGCCGGTGATCAGAAGATCGGCCTTGCGCCGGACAACTTCATGATGAATGCCGTCGCCCAGCAGGGCGTCGATTACGGTATGCGGGGCATCCACGCCTAATTTGGCTTTCAGTTCCCGCAGCCGGACTTGCGAAGCCTCCTTGAGTTCCTCGGTGTGGTCTCCCAGATCCACATCCGGATAGGCGGGCGGCGTGGGCACCACGTGCACGATCCAAAGCTGTGCGCGATACGCGGACGCGAGAGAGGCGGCGGCGCGCAGCACGCCTTCGGCTTCGTGGCTGTCGTCCAGTGCGCAGACAATGGATTGATAGGGAATTCGCACGGGATGATCCGACAGCGCGGCTCCCACGCCGGTCCACACCGCGGCGCTCACGTCGTGGAGCACCTTGGCGGTGATGGATCCGAGCAGGAATCGCCGCACCGGCCCGTGGCCGCGCGTGGCCAGCATCACCAGATCGGCGCGCTGCTGCTGGGCCACCCGGTCGATCACGCTGCCCGGTTCTCCTAATTCCACGATGGTTTCCGTCCGTTGGCCTGGAAAAACCTGGGAGGCAAACTGCCGCAGCCGGTCCTCTTCCAGATCGCGCGCCTTGGCTTGCAGTTCAGGATCGGTGATCAGCAATTCGCTCTGCGCGATGGCTGCCAGAGGCGCATAGGCGTGGCACACCGTGAGCTCCGCCGAAAAGTGGCAGGCCATTTCTTGAACGTAAGGAATCACGGCCTGGCAGGGCGCGGAATAATCAACCGGAAACAGAATTTTGCGGAACGGCAACATGGGTCAACCTCCCTCGCACCACCTACACGCTGATGACGGGGCAAGGCGCGTCCCGAATAATGGAGTAAACGTTGCTGCGCAGGCGCCCGAGGGTGCGGGTGGACTTGCCGCGGCCGATCACCACCAGGTCGGCGCTGTGGCCGAGCGCGGAGTCCCGCACCACGTGCGATACTTCGCCCGCCCCCAGACAAAGCGGCGCGGCCAATCCGGCAGTTTCCTGCAAATGCGCGATGGTCTTGCGCGCGTCCTGCTCCAGGTATTGCCGGAGATCGGTGTCGAAATACTTATCCGGTGCTATCTCAGCTCCGGGGATGGCATGAACCAGGAAGAGCTTGGCATTGTTATCGTGCGCCAGCCGGCAAGCGAACCGCATGGTTGCGACGCTGTCCTCGGTGCGATCCACGCCGCACATAATGGTTGCAAACTCAGGGGACACAGCCGGCGCATCTTCCACGTGCACCCCGGTCCATACCGGGCACGGCGAATCATGCAGCACTTTAGCCGTCACCGAGCCGAGCAGCAGCGTTCGGAATAGTCCATAACCATGCGTCGGCATCATGATCAAGTCGGCGCCGTTCTCACGCGCATAGTCGTCAATGCCGCGGGCTGCGTCGCCCTCCACAACCACACGATGGACCTTGAGGCCTTGGAACTTATCGGTCAGATAGGATTGGGCCGCTTCGGTTTCCGCCTGCCAGATCGCGGTGGTGTCGATTACCGGCACCGCGCCTCCATACCAATCCGGAATCAAGCCGGAGGGCATTTCGAGCACATGCAGCAGGGTGACTTCCGCGTTGTATCTCCGCGCCATAGCTTCCACAAAGGGAGCTGTCGCCGTGCAACTATCCGACATGTCCACCGGAAAAAGAATCTTTTGAAAAGCCCGCATGGGACCCGCCTTTCAACTAAGGATTGTGCACGCCGCCTGCCATGTTTACCCTTAGATGAATGGTGGTGGCAGGCGATCGGCGAGCGTTGAAATCCTCTGAACAGGCGTGGTTGCATGAGCGATTTCGCTCAGGTGGGGAGTAAGGCGGGCGGCTTATTCCAAGCGCGGGCATGAATCCGCCAGGCTGTCATCGCTCAATTCGCCGGCCGCGAGCAGCACGCGCAGCGCGTTCAGCACGGCGGCTACGTCGATGACCTCCTGCGCCACAGCCCCAGCCACGGGAGGCAGGTAGCCGGCGGCTGCGATCAGCATTCCGAGGACACTCACCGCCATGCCGCCGGCCGCGCTTTGGAATGCAATCCGGCGCATCCGCCTTCCGATGTGTATGAGCTCGTCCACCTTACTCAGCGAAGGCTCGAGTACGACGGCGTCGGCCGCCTCGGCAGTAATGTCGCTGTTTTGACCGAAGGCCACGCCAACGGTAGCTGCCTGCATGGCGGGAGCATCGTTGATCCCATCCCCGACAAACAGAGTATTGGCAAGCTTTGCCTCCGCCCGGACCACGGCTACTTTATCTTCCGGGCTCTGGCCGGAAAGTACCTCAGTGATGCCCACCTCGCCCGCCAGATAACGCACTTCCGGTTCCCGGTCTCCCGACAGGAGCAGCACGCGCTGGACGCGGTGGCGCGGCCCCAGGTGAGAAACGAAGGAGCGGCTTTCCTTGCGCGGCGCGTCGCGGAAACGAAGCGTGGCCGCGTAGCCGCCATCCACCAACAGAACGCACTCCATCCCAGCGGCGGGCGGGGGCAGTTGTCGTGCAAACGCATCGCCCGATTCCCCGATTTGCTTTCGGCCCGTAATCTGGCAGCGCCGCCCTTCGATGATGCCGCTCAACCCCTCGCCTGGCCTTTCGGCGATCTCCTCTACGGACGCGAGCGGGATTCCCTCCCGTTTCGCCGCTTCGGTGATAGTGGCCGCCAGGGGATGTTTGGAATATTGTTCCAAGCTGGCCGCCATCTGAAGTATTCGCTCGCGTGTCTCGCCCGGCGCGCAGATCACGCCGGTCAATGCGGGGCGGCCATAAGTGAGCGTGCCGGTCTTATCGAAGATCACTGTGCGGCAGGTATCGATCCGCTCCAGCATGGAGGGATCTTTTATTATGATGCCGCGCGCGGCAGCGACTGAGATCGCGCCGATGATCGCTACCGGAATGGCCAGCAGCAGGGGGCACGGGGTGGCGATCACCAGTACCGCGAGGAAACGCGTGGCGTCGCCGGCTAGCAACCACCCGAGCCCGGCAACCACTAACGCGAACACGGTATACCAGGCGCCCAACCGGTCGCCGATACGGCGTATCCGAGGACGATCGGCCTCCGCCGCTTGCATCACCCCAATGATTTTGGCGTAACGGGAGTCGGATGGCAGGTTGGAGACGGCAAGAGTGAGGACGGCTTCCCCATTGAGCGCGCCGGACAACACGGCTGCGCCGGGAGCCTTCTGAATCAGGAACGGTTCTCCGGTGAGATACGATTCGTCCATCGATCCGCGCCCTTCCACCACCACTCCGTCCGCCGGACACACCTCGTGCGGAAACACAACCAACCGTTCGCCGACCAGAATGCGTGAGACGTCGATGTCCAATAGTTGCTGGCCGTGTTTGCGGTGCGCCACGCGCGGCATTCTCTTGGCCAGCGCGCCCAAGACGCGGGACGCCTTTCTGGTGGCGAATTCTTCGAGCGCCGTCCCGCCCGACAGCATCAGCACCACGATGGAACCGGCGAGATACTCGCCCAGTACCGCTGAGGTGATGATGGAGATTCCAGCCAGCAGGTCGGATCCGAATTGGCCGGCCAGGGCCTTGCGCGCCAAGTCGAACGCCAGCGGAGCGCCGCCCGCAATCAACACGGCGATTAACAACCACCGGCATTGCGCGTACGGCGCATGGAAGCCATAGCGGACCATCAAATACGCCGCGATGCCGGCCGCCGCGAACAGAGCGATTAGGGTGGTCCTTGCGAAGAACGGATTCCTGTCGACTCTGGCTTCAGGGCCCGCCGGCGGCGAAGGCTCCGAGTCTGGAAGGGGCGGAGTGGCGACCGGCCTCTCGAGGATGTTCATGAACGAAGCCTTAGATAATGGAGAGCAACTGCGGGGCCTCCGCATCAACAGTAAGGAACATAACGCAAACCGCTTTCTAGGCCGTGATATTCCGCAGGGAGCAGTGGGGGATATCCCCCACGGGCACGTGGATTCACCCATCACCACCTTATAAATTACGGAATACAAAGGTAGATCATTGGTTACTCACGTGCGCGGACCGGTTTCGAAAAGACAACAAGGATTGAGAGCATTGGGTTGCTCGCGCTACAAATTCCTGTGTTGTAAAAGTAGCTGTATGGACCGATAAGGACTTTTATGAACCGTCTCTCTCTGGTATTACGGATCGCGGCGTTCGTCGCGCTCATCTCTCTCTGCCTGACGGGGCAGACGAAGAAGCATGAGTATAGTCCGCGCGAAAAGGCTTTCTATGCGGATCCGGCCTTGGTTAATTTTGTCCGGCCGGGCTTAGTGATCACCATCAACTCGGCGGCTATCAGCAGCAGCGGCGCCATCAGTGTGACTTATACGCTCACCGATCCATCGGGATTGCCTTTGGATGAGGCGGGCGTGAATACTCCGGGCGCAGTAGCGATGACGTACTTCGCCTCCTACATTCCCAAGGGCCAGGAACAGTATGTGGCGTACACCACCGCGCCGGCCACCGGCAAGTTGCTCGGAACCATCACGCGGCCGACCTTTGAAGAGGGCGGGGGGACGCTCACGCCGTTAGCCGCGGGCCAATACCAATACACATTGAAGGCGCAGGCTCCGGCGGGATTCGATCCCGCCGTCACTACCACCATCGGCGTGGTTGGCAGCCGCGATCTTACATCCTTCAACCTGGGCACCAGCTACGCGGGGAACACCTTCAATTTCGTTCCCAATGGTTCGCCGGTTACCGTCACGCGCGACGTCATTCGCACCGCCAGTTGCAACACCTGCCACGATCAGCTGGCGTTCCACGGCGGCCACGCGGTAGGAATCGAGCAGTGCGTGCTGTGCCATCAGCCGCAAAACCAGGATCCGACCACGGGGAACACGCTGGATCTGAAAGTAATGGCGCACAAGATCCACATGGGATCGCAGTTGCCGAGCGTGGTAGGTACTTCGACCACGCCTGGTGTTCCTTATGAGATCGCCGGTTACATGGGCTCGATCAGTAACTTTTCCACGGTGGTGGATCCCGCCGATCCGCGCCGCTGCGAAGTTTGCCACAGCCAGACGGCCAGTCCCACGCCAGGCACCGGTGTTGCACCGGGCACTGCGAAAACCAGCGTTGCAGCGCAATCGAAGGCGTTCCTTGTGGAACCGAGCCGCGCGGCCTGCGGCGCCTGCCACGACGATGTCAATTTCGCCACCGGCGCCAATCATGCCGGCGGATTCCAGAGCGACGACGCACAGTGCATGAACTGCCATGTGCCGCAAGGGGAGACGCCCTTCGACGCGTCCATTATGGGAGCGCACGTGGTGCCTACCGATACCGCGGCTACTTATCCGCAGAATCCGGATACGCTGCTGGCCGGCATCAACCTGGCCATTACCAGCGTGACCAATACCAAGGCGGGGCAAGCGCCAACTGTGAACTTCACTTTGCAGGACGACAAGGGCAATAACATCGCCGTGTCGAGCACGACAACTCTGAGTTTCACCATGGCCGGTCCGACCACGGACTACGGCTACACCAGTTTCGGAAGCGATACCGCCGGAACTCCCGGTTATGTGACCGAGAGCGTCTCGAAGACGACGGCCACGTGCGATTCGAGCGGCAATTGCTCCTACACCTTCACGCATGCCATTCCGGCCGGCGCCACGGGAACTTATTCCATTGGCGGCGAGTCGCGAACCAGCACGACCGTGCTGGCCGGCACAACGTCGCAGCAAACGGTCCAGTATGGCGCCAAGAATCCAGTGGTCAACTTCTCGGTGGACGGCTCCACGGTAACGGCGCGGCGCACGGTGGTGGCGCTTAACAATTGCAATAACTGCCACGTCGCGCTCTCGCTGCATGGCACGCTGCGCAACAACACCGACTACTGCGTGCTGTGTCATAATCCATCGAACACCGACGCCAGCACTCGCGCCACCGCGACGGTGGCGGCGGATAAAGCGGCGCCTGCGCAGGGCATCAACTTCGCCCTGATGGTGCACCGCATTCACGATGGCGTGAATGCCGCGGCCGCCGGAGCCAAGAATCCCTACATCGTCGTGGGCCACGGCGGAAGCCATAACGATTTCTCCGACGTGCTGTTTCCGGCCATGAGCCCTTCCGGCTCGGCCACTTATCTGCAAAACTGCTCGTTGTGCCACGTCAACAGCTCGGAGCAAAACGATCTGCCGGTGCTGAGCGGCCTGAATCCGGTCACCGATCCGCAGGGCTGGATCAATCCGGCGCAGCCTACGGCGTCGGCTTGCAGCGGGTGCCACGTTTCCAAGACCGAAGCGGCGCACTTCCTGGCCAATACCGATCCTTCGCTCGGAGAGAGCTGCAGTGTATGCCACGCCTCCGGCGCGCAGTTCTCGGTCGACTCGCAACACACTGAGTAGCAGCCCTCTAGCGCAATACCCTGATACGAGAGATTAGAAGCCCATTCTACTCATGACGCGATGGTACGTAGTTGTGCTTGCTCTCCTCCTGGCGGCTGCTCCCCGGTGGGCAGCCGCCCAAGACGCTTCCGGCCGGCTACGCCGGGTCGGACACCTGCAAGATCTGCCACGAAGATATCTACAACGGATTCCAGAAGAGCCCGCATCACAGCCTGGCGGTGGACACCAAGCGCGGATGGGAGGGCCGGTCCTGCGAGGCGTGCCATGGCCCTGGACAGGCGCACACTGAATCGCCGTCGGCCGCGAACATCCGCAACCCGGCCAAGCTGCCAGCCGCGGCGGCCGATCAAATCTGTCTCACTTGCCATTTGAATCAGCCGACGCAGGCGGGCCGCCTGGAAAGCAGCCACGCCCGGAATCAAATTTCCTGCACGGCTTGCCACAAGGTCCATTCCAGCGATCAGCCACTGGTGGTTCGCACGGCCGATGCGACCAACAAGCTCTGCGCCAGCTGCCATCTGAGCGAGTGGGCGCAATTCCAGCGGCCGTTACCATCACAAGCTTCCGGAAGGCGACATGAGCTGCGTGGACTGCCACAATCCGCATGGCAGTATCCGGCCCGCCATGCTGCAGAGCTTCGCGGCCAATGAGCCGGGATGCTTCAAGTGCCATGGCGACAAGCGCGGCCCGTTTACGTTCGAGCATGCCCCGGTGCGCTTTGAAGGCTGCCAGGCGTGTCACGAACCGCATGGCTCGGCCAATCCCAGGATGCTGACGCGCGCCGACGTTCGCTTTGTCTGCCTGGAGTGCCACGCCAACCTGCCTTCAACGCCGGTGAAAGTGATGGGCGTGGTGCCGCCGGCATTTCACGATTTGCGCTCACCGGTGTTTCAGAATTGCACGGTGTGCCATCAGAAGATTCACGGCAGCTACGTGGATCGGAACCTGCTCAAATGAAGGCGCTGTGGATCATTCTCGCCGGCCTGCCCCTGCTCGCGCAGCAGGCGCCCCCTTCTCCAACGCACGGCTGCCACACCCGCGCCTGCGGCTGCTGATTCGGGCAATGCGGCGTCGCCCGTTCCTTCCTCTGAACCGCTGCTCACCGGCTGGATCGATTTTGGCTATCTGTGGAACACCGGTGTGGGAGGAAGCTACGACACGTATCGCAGCATCATCGATATCCACTCGGGTCCCAAGCTGCTGGGCGCCGACTTCACTCTCACCGATCCGAAACATCGCTGGTTCGACACCATTCAGGTGCGCGCCACTACCTGGGGCGCCGAGCCGGCCGAGTCCTTGCACGTCGAAGCTAAGAAGTCCGGCCTCTACGATTTCAACGCCGATTACCGCGACTTCGCCTATTTCAACATCCTGCCTTCCTTCGCCGATCCGCTGCTCAGCCAAGGCGTGGTGCTGGACGAGCAATCCTTCGATACGCGCCGCAAGATCGCCGCGCTATCGCTCGACATCCGGCCCGGCCATTGGTGGACTCCCTATTTCGGCTGGGATCACGATTCCGATTCGGGCACCGGCGCCTCGGTTTTCGTCAGCAACGGCAACGAATATCCGGTTCCCAATACGCTCTTTGATTCCACCGACCTGTACCGCGGCGGCGTGCGCTTTGAGAAGCCGCGTTTTCACCTGACGCTGGAAGAGGGCGGCACGGCGTTCAAGAGCGATCAGAGCCTGTATCAGGCGCCGGGTTCGCGTAAATAACGGAAATTTCTCAGCGCCGGTTTTCGGCCAGACCCTAGACCTCACCAGCCTCCTGGCGGCCTACGGCGTCGGTGGAACCAGCGCCTACAGCAAGGCGCTAGTCACGGCCAGTCCCACCAATTGGCTGGATATCTATGGCCAGTTTCTTTACAGCCAGCCGAACGCCAACGTCCACTATCAGCAGATACGACGCCGGCAATCTTTATCTGCAGAGCCAGATTCTGTTTTATTCGAGCGAACAGGAAATTATCAACGCCGCGGCCGAGCAGCCGCATACCACCGGCAGTCTCGGCGCCGAGATCCGGCCCTTCAAGCGCGTGCGAATTGTCGAAAATTGGATGACGGACCGGTTTCACGATGCCGGATCGTCCAGCTCTCTCGACACGCTGCTCGTGGCCGGATCGCCCGCTGCCGCTTGAGCGCGCTGATCGCTTCTACCCTGGTGACGAACTATAGCCAGGAGTCGCTCGACCTCTTTTTCGACGCGAGTTCCAAGCTCACGCTGCGGGGCGGCTACCGCTACGTATGGGGCGATGCGAGTTACGCGTTCCTGCCGCCGGCGGGCCTGGCCAGCTCCGCCCAGGAGCAACTGCGGCAAAACGTCGGAGTGGGATCGGCCACCTTCCGGCCCTCGCAGAAAATCTCGCTGACGGGTGAAGTGGAGGCCGCTTCGTCGAGCGGAGTTTATTTCCTCACCAGCCTTTACAACTACCAAAAAGTTCGGGCGCAGGTGCGCTATCAACCCCTGCAGACGCTCAGCGTCTCGGGCGATTTCATCCTGTTGAACAATCAGAACCCGCTGTCGGGAACCAATTACAAGTACACCTCCCATCAGGAGACGGTGTCGTTGTACTGGTCACCCAAAAACAGCAAGATCTTCGACATCCAGGGCTCCTATTCGCGCGGCGACCTGGTTTCCAACATCGGCTATCCTCGATCCCGGCACCCTCTCGCCCGAAGTTGTCGCGCTATCGCGACGATTCCCACACCGGCACCGCCCTGCTCGATCTGGCCTGGCCGCATGGCAAGCGTTTTGCTCCGAAGTTGTCGGCTGGCGGGTCGTTTTTCATCTCCTCCGGGAGCCGGCCAACCAGCTACTATCAGCCAGTGGTGAAGCTTTGGGTGCCGTTCGGAAAGCACGTGAGTTGGTTCACCGATTGGCAGTATTACGGATACGGTGAAGCGTTTTATCTTTATGAAGGATTCCGGACGCACCTGGTGACCACGGGATTGAGGTTAACCCGATGAGCATGACGAACCGCACGTTGTTTGTTCTGCTGGTTTCCGCGCTCGCGGCGCAGGCCGCGGGCTTCACGGCCGATTCGGCGCGGGGAGAGCGCCTGTTCACAACGCTGGCCTGCATCCAGTGCCACAGCATCAATGGCAAGGGCGGGAAAGTGGCGCCCGACCTGGGCCAGATGGAGGATCGCGACTTCACACCCGCGTCGCTCGCGGCCACCATGTGGAATCACGCGCCGGGGATGTGGGCCGCCATGCGGGACCGGCAGATCGTCGCCGGCGAACTCGACCAGCAGGCCGCTCAGGACTTGATGGCATTTTTCTACGCCGCGCGCTTCTTTGAAAAACCGGGCGACGCGGGGCGCGGCAAACGAGCTTTCGAGAGCCTCGGCTGCGCGGGCTGCCACGGCCTGACGTCGTCGCCCAACCCCGCCGCCAAGCCGGTGAGCCAATGGGCCGGGCTATCGGATCCGATTGCGCTGCTCGACGCCATGTGGAATCATCGCGCCGATATGCTGGCCGCCACTCAATCCAAGGGCGTCGCGCTTCCGCAGATCAACGCGCAGCAACTCACCGACATGCTGGTGTACCTGCGCAATCTTCCCGGCAACACGCGGCGAAACGGGCGTGTTCGGCATCGAAGCGGCGGGCGCGGGCGACGCCGGTATTTCAATCTTCCGGCTGCGCCAAGTGCCATCAAACGGTGGCTGCGCTGGCCGACCGGGTCCAAGGCCAAACGCTCACCGACATCGGGGCCGAAATGTGGAATCACGCGCCTCGCATGGCGGCCGCCGGCGCTCCCTTGGTCCAACTCACTCCCACCCAGATGCGCGATCTGGTCAGCTCTTTTTGGGCCGCCAAGTTTTTCGAGGATACGGGCCGTCCCGCCGCCGGCAGCCGCGTCTTTATGAATAAGAACTGCACCGTCTGCCACAACGACGCTTCCAGCGGTGCGCCTCACCTGCCCATCCCGGGAAGTGATTTTACCGGAGCCACCATGATTTCCGTGCTCTGGCGCCACGGGCCGCGCATGCTGGATCTGATGAAAACCAAGGGTCTCGAATGGCCGCGCTTCGACGGCTCGCAAATGGCCGACCTGATCGCCTATTTGAACTCCAATAAATCGGTACATCCATAAACAGGAATACACACGTCTAGGAGATTGATCATGCGAACTATACTAATTACTCTCAGTTTTCGCGGCCGCCGCGGCCGCTGGCCTGCAGGCCGCCAACGCGACAGCCGGAAAGGCTGTTTACGACAAAGCCTGCAAGTCGTGCCATGGCGCGGACGGCGCGGCGAACCCCGCCATCGCAAAAATGATGAAAGTGGACATGCGGGATCTGAAGTCTCCCGAAGTCCAGGCCATGAGCGATGCCGATCTGGAAAAGATCATCACCGACGGCAAGGGCAAAATGAAGCCCACCACCAGCGCCGCCAGCTCCGCCGCCGACGTGGTCGCCTACATGCGCACCTGGAAGAAATAGCGCGCGGTGACGCAGGCGTTGCGTGAGACTACACAGTCTTCGCAATGCATGCTGGCACCTTACCAAGTAATCCAGGTGTTCTTTGGGACCGTCGTGTGCAAGTACTAACGCTGGAATCGTACCCCCGGAGGGGTGCGGCTCCAGAGAGGACCTGTACTATGAAAGTCCAAGATGTCATGGTAAAAGGCGTCCGATTCTGCACTCCTGATACGAATCTGGCGACCGTTACAAAAATCTTTTGGGAACAAGGGTGTGGCGCGTTACCGGTGGTGGAAAATGGCCGTGCGATCGGCATGATCACGGACCGGGATATCTCGATTGCGCTGGGCACTCGCAACGCTAAGGCGGGCGATACCTCCGTTCGAGATGTCGCGCTACCCAAGGTGTTCTTCTGCCTGGCGCAGGATGATATTCACACCGCTCTTGATACCATGCGGGCGCAGCAAGTCCGGCGCCTGCCCGTGGTGGATCCGGAGGGCACGCTCGCCGGCATTCTTAGCCTGGACGACGTGGTGCTCTTCGCCGGAGAAAAGCCCACCGACGAACTAACCTACACCGACGTGGTGGACACCATGAAGTCGATTTACGAGCATCCCGCCCCAGCCAGAGTGCTGGCGGTCGCAAACTAGCAGCAGGGCTGGCGATCTTCCAGCCGCCCCCGGCCTGATCGGGGTTGCATTCATAAAACGACACGGATGGGCATTTTTGTTGCACGCGGCCGGGGTATAATCAATCACAAGTCTCCCCCTGGTCTGTGGATGCTGCAGGCACCGTCGGCCACACGTATTTCGAGCCACTATGCCCATCCGCGTCGCGCTGCATCACCGGACCGTCTACCATTACGACCGGCTTGTCAACTTATCTCCGCAGACCATCCGGCTGCGGCCCGCGCCGCATTGCCGCACGCCGATCACGGCCTATTCGCTGAAGGTCGAGCCGAAGCCCCACTTCCTCAACTGGCAGCAGGACCCGCAGAGCAATTTCCTGGCGCGCGTGGTCTTCCCGGAGCCGGTGCGGCACTTCTCGGTGGATGTCGACCTGGTCGCGGAAATGACCGTGATCAATCCGTTCGACTTCTTCCTGGAGCCCTACGCCGAGAAGTTTCCGTTCAGCTACGAGCCGGCGCTCGAACATGAACTGACTCCGTTCCGCGAAGTCCGCCCGCCGGGCCCAAGCTCGCGGCGTATCTGAAGACCGTCGATCGCACCGAAGCGGCGCACCGATGGATTTTCTGGTCGACCTGAACCAGCGCTTGCAGCACGAGATCCGTTACCTGATCCGCATGGAGCCGGGCGTGCAGTCGAGCGAAGAGACGCTGACGCTCGCAAGCGGCTCCTGCCGCGACAGCGCCTGGCTGCTGGTGGAGATCCTGCGCCATCTGGGACTCGCGGCGCGCTTCGTCTCCGGCTACCTGATCCAGCTGAAGCCCGACGTGAAGCCGCTGGACGGGCCGCCGGGCCCGGAGCAGGATTTCACCGACCTGCACGCCTGGACCGAAGTCTATCTGCCGGGCGCGGGCTGGGTCGGGCTCGATCCCACCTCCGGCCTGCTCGCCGGCGAAGGGCACATCCCGCTCGCGGCCACGCCCGAAGCCGTCCTCGGCCGCTCCGATCTCGGGCGGCGTCGACGAATGCGAAGTCACAGTTCGCGCACGAGATGACGGTCACGCGCATCCACGAAGACCCGCGCGTCACGCTGCCGTACACCGATGCGCAATGGCAGCGCATCCAGGCGCTGGGCGGCCGCGATCGATCAGGACATCTGCGCCGGCGACATCCGCCTCACCATGGGCGGCGAGCCGACCTTCGTCTCCATCGACGACATGGACGGCGCGGAGTGGAATATCGCGGCGCTGGGCCCGGAAAAGCGCATGCTGGCCGAGCGTCTGCTGGATCGCCTGCGCAAGCGCTTCGCGCCCGGCGGCCTGCTGCATTACGGCCAGGGCAAATGGTATCCGGGCGAGCCTCTGCCGCGCTGGGCGCTGACCTGTTACTGGCGCGCCGATGGCGTTCCGCTGTGGCACGATCGTGCGCTGCTCGCGCAGCGAAGCAGCTCCGACTACGGACTTCGGACCGCTCGAAGCGCAGCACTTCGCCGAAACGCTGGCGCGGCGCCTGGGCGTCGATCCCGAATACGTGAATCCCGCGTTCGAAGATCCGGTTTACTATCTGCAGAAAGAGCGCCAGCTGCCCGTCAACGTCGATCCGGTGGACAACCGGCTGGAGGACGCGGGCGAACGCGAGCGCCTGCGCCGGGTCTTCGAGCGCGGGCTCGATACGCCCACCGGCTTCGTGCTTCCCGTTGCAGCGCGGCCCCGGTCTGAACGGTCCGGAATGGCAGACCGGCCTGTGGATGCTGCGCGGCCAGCATCTGTTCCTGATGCCCGGCGATTCGCCCGTCGGCCTGCGGCTTCCGCTGCCGAGCCTGCCGTGGGTGGCGGCATCGGAAGCGCCCGTAGCATCTCCGGTGGATCCGATGGTCGAATCGCGCGCCGCTGCCCGTTCCGCCGCAGATTCGCTCCCACCGAACGCGCCGCGCCTGCAATCGCGCCAAGCCAGTCCGAAGCGCGATCGCAAACCCACAGTGGGCGAATCCGCGCCCTGGATCGTGCGGACGGCGCTGTGCGTCGAAGCCTCGCGACGGACGCCTGCATGTGTTCATGCCGCCGCTTGACAGTCGGCCGAGGATTATGTCGATCTGCTCGCCGCCATCGAAGACACCGCCGCGCATCTGGAAATGCCGGTGGTGATCGAAGGCTATCACGCCGCCCGCACGACCCGCGCTTGCAGCACATCAAAGTCACGCCCGACCCCGGCGTGATCGAAGTGAACGTGCATCCGGCCGCGCAACTGGCAGGAACTGGTCGCCAACACCACCGCGCTTTACGAAGACGCGCGCCAGTCGCGCCTGGGCACCGAAAAATTCATGCTGGACGGCCGCCACACCGGCACCGGCGGCGGCAATCATTTCGTGCTGGGCGGCCGCGACGCCGGCCGACAGTCCGTTCCTGCGGCGGCCCGACCTGCTGCGCAGCATGATCGGCTACTGGCTGAATCATCCCGTCGCTTTCGTACGCCTTTTCGACCATCTTCATCGGCCCCACCAGCCAGGCGCCGCGCGTCGATGAAACGCGCGCAGGACAGCCTGTACGAACTGGAGATCGCCTTCGGCCTGATCCCGGCCCCGGAGCAAGGCTCCGGTCCCGCCGTGGCTGGTGGATCGCATCTTCCGCCACATCCTGGTGGACGTCACCGGCAACACGCACCGCACCGAGTTCTGCATCGACAAGCTGTATTCGCCGGATTCGGCCACCGGCCGTCTCGGGCTGCTCGAACTGCGCGGCTTCGAAATGCCGCCGCACGCGCGCATGAGCCTGACCCAGCAGTTGCTGGTGCGCGGCGTTGATCGCCTGGTTCTGGAAGGAGCCCTACACGCGAACGCCCCATCCATTGGGGAACGCGCCTGCACGATCAGTTCATGCTGCCGCATTTCGTGGCGCAGGATTTTCGCGACGTGCTGCGCGATCTGAATCGCGCCGGCTATCCGTTCGAAGCCGAATGGTTCGCGCCGCATTTCGAGTTTCGCTATCCGGTGTTCGGCCACGCGCATCACGCCGGCATCGACATCGAACTCCGCCAGGCCACCGAGCCCTGGTACGTGCTGGGCGAAGAGGGCAGCCGCGGGCGGCACCGCGCGCTACGTGGATTCGTCGGTCGAGCGCGTGCAGGTCAAGGTCGACGGGCCTGGTGGAAGGCCGCTACGTGATCACGTGCAACGGCCGGCGCCTGCCGCTGCACTCCACCGGCAAGCAGGGCGAATGGGTGGCCGGCGTGCGCTATCGCGCGTGGCAGCCGCCGTCCTGCCTGCATCCCACCATTCCGGTGCATACGCCGCTGATCTTCGACGTTGTGGATACCTGGACCGGCCGCTCCGTGGGCGGCTGCACCTATCACGTGTCGCATCCCGGCGGACGCAGCCACGACACGTTCCCGGTGAACGCCAACGAAGCGGAAGCGCGGCGCGGGATCGCGCTTCTTCCCGTTCGGCCACACGCCCGGGCCGATGCGCGTCCCGCTGCCGGAAGAAAATCCCGAGTTCCCGCTGACGCTCGATTTGCGGAGGCCGCCGCCCAGCGCCGCGGACGGCCTGCTATGAAGCGTCTGTGCAGAGCGCCGGACAGATGTGCAAAACTGAGCACAGGATGAAATCGGACTTGACATGACGGGCAAGCTCACAGCGGCGCAAAGCCACTTAGGACCCATGCTTGGGAGTTACGAAGCCACGCCCGGCTTCTACGACGAAGTGCTGGGGTCCGCGAAGGAACGTGTCGCCCGCACTGGCTGCCGCTGGCGGAATCGCTCGCCGCGATCGGCCACGCAGGGTCTCACGCGCCGCTGGCGCGAAGGCCGCCGCCTGATCCACGACAACGGCATCACCTACAACGTCTACAGCGATCCGCAGAGCACGTCGCGCCCCTGGCCGCTCGATCCGATCCCGCTGGTGATGGATCCGGCCGAATGGAAAGCCATCGAAGCCGCCGTCATCCAGCGCGCGACGCTGTTCAATTCCGATCCTGGCCGATCTGTACGGGCCGCAGCGCCTGCTGCGCGAGAAGATGCTGCCGGCCGAGCTGGTGTTTCCCGAATCCCGCTTTCCTGCGGCCCTGCTGGGGCATCGAGCCGCCCGGCGGCGTGTTCCTGCACATGTACGCGGCCGATCTGGCGCGCTCGCCGGACGGGCAGTGGTGGGTGCTGGCGGATCGCACGCAGGCGCCTTCGGGCGCCGGCTATGCGCTCGAAAACCGGCTGGTGACCACGCGCGTGCTGCCGGATGTGTTCCGCGCGTCGCACGTCCGCCGCCTCGCCAATTTCTTCCAGAGCTATCGCGACGCGCTGCAGCGCCTGGTGCCCGCCAATCGCGAGAATCCGCGCATCGTGCTGCTGACGCCCGGTCCGTACAACGAGACCTATTTCGAGCACGCGTTCCTGGCCCGCTATCTGGGCTACACGCTGGTGGAAGGCGGCGACCTCACGGTGCGCGACAATCGCGTGTTCCTGAAAACCCTGGGCGGCCTGCTTCCAGTGGACGTCATCGTGCGCCGGCAGGACGACCAGTTCTGCGATCCGCTGGAGCTGCGCGGCGATTCCATGCTGGGCGTGCCGGGCCTGGTGCAAGCGGTGCGTTCCGGACAATGTCGCCATCGCCAACGCGCTTGGATCGGGCCTGGCCGAGTCGCCCGCCTATGCTGCGTTTCTGCCGGGCCTGTGCCAGCTCCTGCTTGAACGAGGAATTGAAGATTCCCACGGTGGCCACCTGGTGGTGCGGCCAGGAGAAGCCCCTGCACTATGTGCCTGGATCATCTGGACGACCTGGTAGTGAAGCCGACCTTTCCCGGCACGCGCGGCGATCCCATTTTCGGCGCGGCCCTGAGCGGCAAGGAACGCGAGGCGCTGCTCGATCAAGTGCGGGCCGAACCCGGCCGCTACGTCGCGCAGGAGCGAGTCGCGCTTTCTACCGTTCCGGTGTGGGAGGACGGCCCGTTGCATCCGCGCCACATGGTGGTGCGCGTCTATCGCGGTCGCCATCCGGTGGACAGTTACACCGTGATGCCGGGCGGCCTGACGCGCGTCTCCACGTCGCTCGACAGCATGGTAGTTTCCATGCAGCGCGGCGGCGGCAGCAAGGATACCTGGGTGCTGGGCGAGGGTCCCGAGCCTCCCTTCACTCTGCTGCGGCCGGCCACACATCCGCTGGATGTCAGCCGCGCCACGTTCGATCTGCCCAGCCGCGTGGCCGACAATCTGTTCTGGCTGGGCCGCTACACCGAGCGCGTGGAAGCCGCGGTGCGAATCACGCGCGCCATTCTGCCGCGCTTCTTCCAGGAAGAAGACGCCGCGCGTGCCGCCGGATTGAACGCCGGGCCTGGAGATTCTGGCCGCGCTCGGGTTATCTTGACGGCGAAAAGCGCGCGCCGTGCGCGGAACACGAAGTGCTCGCGATGATTTACGATCCGGCCGCGCTCCAATGGACTGGTCGCGAATATCCATCAGGTGCGCCGCGTGGCGTGGCTGCTGCGCGACCGCATTTCCGTGGACGCGTGGCTGATCCTCAATCAGCTGGACCAGCAGTTCTCCACGCCACAGCAACCGTCGGAAGAATTTCGGGTCAGCGCCGCGCAGGATCGCTTGAACCACGCCATCATCACGCTGTCGGCGTTCGGCGGCCTGGTGATGGAGAGCATGACGCGCGGCGACGGCTGGCGTTTCCTGGATATCGGCCGCCGCCTGGAGCGCGCCATCCAGATGGTGGAGCTGCTGCGCAATGGTCTGCCGAAGGAAGCTTTCGGCGGCGTCGGCGTGCTGGAAGCGATTCTGGAAATGGCCGACAGCTCCATCACCTATCGCTCGCGCTACCTGACTTCGGTGCAAGTGGACCTGGTGCTGGATCTGCTGCTTGGTGGACGAAGCCAATCCGCGCTCCATCGCTTTTCAGCTGGCGCGGCTGCGCGAACACATCGGCGAACTTCCCAACAGCAAAACCTCCATCCGGCGGCCCGCCGAAGAACGCATGGCGCATCTCGCTGCTCAATACTGTGCAGCTCATCGATGTACGCGAGATGACCCGCTCGGGAGGCCGGGCCGCGGCCGAAGCTCGCGAAGGGCTGCTCGGTAAATTGATGGCGGACTTGACCGTGCTCTCGGAAACGTTAACCCGCGCTTACTTCAGCCACGCGGCGCAATCGCGGCGCCTGTGAAAAGCACATGAAGCTACTAGCCACGCACATCACTCGCTACTGGTACTCGGGACCGGTCTCCATGTGCCATACCGAAGTGCATCTGCAGCCGCGCCCTCGCACAACATCAAACCATCCTGGAATTTGGCCTGAAGTGACTCCGACCCCTGATTCCCTGCTCTCGCGTGAAGATTATTTCGGCAACGAAGTTACTTTTTTCTCCATCGCCGAACCGCATCGCGAGCTGATCATCACATCGCGCTGCGTGGCGGATCTGGAGGCGGTAGCACCGCCCGCCTTGGAGCTTTCGCCGCCCTGGGAGCAGGTGCGGGAGGAAGTGGCCAAACGCGACACACCCGAAACGTTTGAAGCCGGCCAGTTTGTGTTCGAATCGCCGTCCATTCGGGTGGGCGCGCCGTTTGCGCAATATGCCGCCGCCTCCTTTCCCAAGGGCCGTCCCTTGCTGAGCGCGGTAGAAGATCTCTCGCGCCGCATTTACACGGAATTTCACTACGACAAACGCGCCACCACCATCGGGACCCCGGTGGATGAAGTGCTCGATTCGCGGCGCGGCGTATGCCAGGATTTCGCGCACCTGATGATCGCGTGCCTGCGATCGCTTGGACTTGCCCGCGCGCTACATGAGCGGCTATGTCCGGACCGGCGGCGATTTCGCGGGCGAGGAAGCTTCGCACGCCTGGGTTTCGGTTTGGTGTCCGGTGTTTGGCTGGCAGGATTTCGATCCCACCAACAACGTGATGCCGCGGGGGGAACATTTCACCGTCGCGTGGGGGCGCGATTATTCCGACGTCACGCCCGTTAAGGGCGTGGCGCTGGGCGGCGGGGAGCAAGTGATCAGCGTGTCGGTGGATGTGTCGCCGCAATCCGGCGATTGAGATTGTGCGCGCCGTCCCTAGCGGCGCGCGTTAAAGAACTCTAAGATCCAGCGCGCGAATTATTGTGCGCCATTTCCTGGCGAACGCCTCGCATCAGAAGCTGATGCAGAGCATCTGCCCTTGCTCTTTGATCGGGCGTCAGGCTCTTATATACTTTCGCTACCGTCGAGCTTCGAATGGCCAGCAATTGACCTATCTCCTGCCCTTCGGTTGTCGATAGCCGCTGAATTGCCCCCGATTCATCCGATCGGACAGCACTTTGCAGGGCCTTGTTCGTGTTCATGAGTTCCTCGCGAATCGGCTTGGCTGATTGGCGTGCCTCCTGAATAGCCGTTTGGGCTTGATCCTTTTGTTGTGGCGTCATTGCCAACACGGTCTCGATTTCGCCGACGAACTGGCCTTCGTGTCCAGTCCGCTGCTGCGCCGGGGTTACGGACGCGAAAAGCCCTACCGACGTTAACGCTCCGATACCGGCAAATGCTATGAGCTGTTTTGGAATATTCATCGCAATACCCTCAATTGATTGGATGAGCTGATTTGACGGCAGGATCACTGCTTTCTCGCTTTTTTCTGCGATACAACGTGAATAGCTATAACGTTACGGACGGCATTTGTTCTTGCAGACGCCGCATCAGGCTAGCATGCGCCAGCGTCTTAGTTCTTATGCGCCGTTGCCCGAAACGCAAGCGCTATAGGCCGCCGGCCGTGACAGCGCCATCACTGGAGGAGTAATCGCCCCGTGCGACGAGGTCGCGCGCAACTCTGTATTTTTCGATCATTGCGATCAGCGTGGAAGCGTGGATTGGCTTAGCGAGATAATCGTCCATCCCGGCGTCGAGGCATCGCTCGCGATCTCCGCTCATGGCATGCGCGGTGAGCGCGATGATCGGCGTGCGGCGGGCCCCTTCGGTCTCCCGTATTTGCGCGGACGCCTCGAAGCCATTCATTTCGGGCATCTGCACGTCCATCAGCACCAGGTCGAACTTTTCCCCGTGAAATTTCTCGACCGCTTCGATTCCATTGCGTGCCAGCACCGCCGAATGACCCGACTTTTCAAGAATGCGCTGAACCACGCGCTGATTCACCACGTTGTCCTCGGCGAGAAGAATATGCATGGCGGCGCGCGGTTCGCGGAGCCCGGAAGCGAGCGCCGCAATATCGGAGCCCTGCTCGTTCGGCGCGGCGATGGTGGGCCGCGCCAGCGCGGCGGAAATGGCGGATCGCAGTTCCGCACGCCGCACCGGCTTCGTCAGAGATACGGAAATCCCCAGCGCCCGGAAGCGCCGAATATCTTCAGCGCGCTCGTTGGAGGTGAGCATCATCATTACAGCGCGGGTCAGACCCGGATCGTTCCGGATCTCCCGCGCGAACTCGAAGCCGTCCATACCGGGCAGGTGCGCATCGGTCAGGACCAGAGAAAAGGGCGCGCTTTGGGCCTCGCGGCGCAGCAACGCCAGCGCCTCCCAGCCGTTTTCAAGCGACACTGGTTTCATGTTCCAGCCCGCCAGCAGGTCCGCCAGGACGCGCCGGCTGGTGGCGTTGTCATCCACAATGAGGACCCGCATCCCTTCGATCGATGGGTCCGGCGCATCCAGCGGTTCGGCCACACCAGCCAGACCGAAGCAGGCCGTGAATTGAAAACAGCTTCCGTGTCCGGGCTCGCTCCGCACTTGAATCTCGCCTTCCATCAGCTTCACCAGGCGCGCGGAGATGGTAAGCCCCAGGCCGGTTCCTCCGAACTTGCGCGTGGTTGAACCGTCGGCTTGCGCGAACGCTTCAAAGATCAGGGCGTGATTCTCCGCGGGAATGCCGATCCCGGTATCGCGAACTTCAAATCGCAGGTGTATCCGCTCTCCGGCCTGGCTATCCACACCCACGCTGACCGCCACTTCGCCATCGTCGGTGAACTTGATGGCGTTGCCCACCAGATTGGTGATGACCTGCCGCAGGCGGGTCTCATCGCCGACCACGCAGGCAGGAACATCCGGATTCACTTCCAACAACAGCTCCAGCCCCTTGGAGTGGGCCTTCAACGCCAGCGCCCGAACCGCTTCTTCCAGGCAATCGCGCACGTTAAACGGCGTCGGATCGAGCGTCATCTTTCCGGCCTCGATCTTGGAAAAATCAAGAATATCGTTGATCACGGTCAGCAACGAATCGGCCGAGAGCTTGACGATGTCCAGGCACTCGCGCTGCTCCGCCGTCAATTCGGTATCGAGTATCAGCTCGGTCATTCCCAAGACGCCGTTCATGGGCGTGCGGATTTCGTGGCTCATATTGGCCACGAATTCGCTCTTGGCGCGGCTGGCGGCCTCTGCCCGGTCCCTGGCCTGCGCCAGTTCCCCGGTGCGGACGGCCACTTCCTGCTCCAGATGGTCGCGATTACGAAGCAGCGCCGCGTCGCGAGACTCGATTTCGGAGAGCATGGTGTTGAAGGTCTCGATGAGCTGCCCCAGATCGTCGTCGGCATGCTTTTCCGCGCGGACCGTATAATCCTTTTCGCTTGAAATCTTGTGCGCCGTTGACGCCAGGTGTGCGATGGGCTCAGAAATGACGCGCTGAACGCGCGAAGACATGACCAGCGCCAGCGCCATGGTGACCAGGAGAATCATCAGCATCAGCGAAAAGATGCGCAACAGCCGTGCATGCACCTCACCGGAGTCGGATTCAACATAGATCACGCCTTGGCTCTGGCCGCCGAGAGCGACCACGCGATAGACCATGAGCCGGTCATTTTCCACCCAAGCTCCGTCACGATGAAACGCCGGCGCTGGTCTCGGCGAGCCGGGATCGCGCTGGTATTGCGCGAAAACTCGCCCGTCGCCGGTGAGGAGAGCCGCGGTGGTGATGTGCCGCTTCGCCCGAAGCGCGGAGAGAAATTCGTTTGCGGCGGATGCGTCATGGGACTTGAGCAGGGCGGCACTGTTGGAGCCGGCCACTTCGGCCAGAATCTCCAGATCCGTCATGATGTCGCTGCGCAGCACGAAATCGGCAAAAACAAGATTGGCTCCCAGCGCCAGGGTCAGGGCGGCGCCCACGGTGGCCATAATGATCAGAACCAGCTTGCGCTTGACTGGCAGATTCCGATAACGGCTGACCGTTCTCATGCTATTTCCGTATGACCCTCCCCCAGGGTCAGCAGCTTGGAGCTGATGCTCAGCGTCCGTTCATGCGTGGCGGGCAAGTTGATCTCAAAACGCAGGTGTCCGCCCTCCATCTTGAAATTGATGACGCCGCCCGGATCGGCGAGCCTGGGGCTTTCACCCATTGTCAGGACGCCGCGTCCGCGCACTGTGTACCGAATCGTGAGGTTGCGCCTGCTCTCCGAGTCGCTAGTGAAAAGGATATTGACGCGATATGCGGCGTTGATCTGTGCGGATACTTTTCCAGCCGCCGGCAGAGTGGTGCCGATTCCGAGGATCAAACGAAAGCGCATCACCTCTCACATTGCTCATCGGTTGCACAGTTGCATTTTTGAATCGTCAGGGTGTACTGCGCGCTGCGTTCCGGCTGCTCCTCCGCTAACTCCAGCGGGCCTTTCGGATGCCGGCGCAAATTGTCCGGAAGTTGATCGGCGTGCCGCAGGTCGTATAGGGTTGTGCATGGAGGCGCGCGCTGGACATATATCTGGTTGACGGCACCTACGAGTTGTTCCGGCACTACTACGCGCTGCCCTCAGCGCGCGACCAGGAGGGACGCGAAGTTGGAGCGGTGCGCGGCGTCCTGGCATCGGTTCTGGGCATGATCAGCGGCGGCGCCACGCATCTTGCGGTCGCAACTGATCAGGTGATCGAGTCGTTCCGCAATCGACTATGGCCAGGATATAAAACTGGCGAAGGGATCGAGCCCGATCTCTGGGCCCAGTTCCCGCTGCTCGAAGAGACGCTTTCGGCGGCTGGCGTCGTGGTTTGGCCAATGGTGGAATTCGAGGCGGACGATGCGCTGGCCGCCGGCGCGGTGGCCGCGGCTCGTGACGCGCGGGTGGATCGCGTGATTATCTGCACGCCCGACAAGGACCTGGCCCAATGTGTCCGCGGCGAGCGCATTGTCCAACTGAATCGGCGAACCCGAGTCACGCTCGATGAGGCCGGCATCCTGCAAAAGTTCGGTGTTCCGCCGTCTTCCATCCCCGATTACCTGGCGCTGGTAGGCGATGCGGCCGACGGCTATCCGGGTCTGCCAGGCTGGGGGCCGAAATCGACAGCGGCGGTTCTCGCCAAGTTTGGCCATCTGGAATCGATTCCAGCGGACTGGCGCGAGTGGCACGTGAATGCGGCCAACGCGGGCGCCCTGGCACACACGCTGTCAGAGGAGCGCGACCAGGCGCTGCTATTCCGAATTCTCGCTACGCTGCGGACCGACATCCCGCTCTTCGATGATGTAGAGCAATTGCGCTGGAATGGCCCCGGGCCTGAATTCGCAGACTTTGCCGCGCGATTCGACGGCGCGAAAACCGAGAGCAAACGATCACGAGGCCAATGATCTCAACCCTGTTGGGACAACCCTGTTGGGGACGCGAACTGAAACCACCCGTGCGATATACTCGATGATCGCTGGAGGCTGGCGTGAAAACTAAACGAATGGTGTGGTGGGCGATCGGGGCAGCCGGCTTTGCGGCGGGCATATTGCCGGCGCAGGTGCCGCCGGACATCGCGACGAAGCTGATTGCGATCGGACGGGGAGTGTGCGTTCCGGAAACCGCGGAACTCTATGCGCCATTGCAGCCGAAACCTCCCTACGCGGGTGTGACGTTTACCCGCGACGTCTCGATTCGGACCCGACGCCAAGAACGTCCTGGATGTGGCCGAGCCGGAGAAAGGCAGCGGATCCCGGCCCGTGCTGATTTATCTTTCGGGCGGGGCCGGCAATAAACAACAGGGTGGTCCGAACGGTGCGGCTTTCTATGACAACATCATGGTCTGGGCGGTGAAGAACGGCATGGTGGGAGTGAACATGCAGCGCCGTAACGGCGAGGCGTGGGACGATCCGGCTAAAGACGTGAGCCTGGTGGTGCAGTGGGTGAACAAAAACATCGCACAGCACAAAGGGAATCCGAAGCGGGTGTTCGCCTGGTCTCAGTCCGCCGGGAATATTCCTCTCAGCACCTATGTCGCCCACTCCGAGTTTTGGGGATCCGAGGGCATTGGTCTCAAGGGCGTGATTTTCATGTCGCCGCCGGCTTTCGACATTCTCCCGGTAGTCCCGCCGCCAGTGCAGGGCGCTGGATTCGCTCCCTGCGGCTCTCCGAATGGGGGCCCCGCCGCCGCTCCAGCAGCCGGACGCGGGCCGGGCGGTCGCGGTTTTGGCAGGGGACGCGGGGCGCCTCCGGACCCCGCCACGACAACTGGCCCGTTCGAATCTGCCCGGCTTGACGGGTTCGAAGATACCTCTCATGATCTCAGTAGCGGAGCTCGATCCCCCCAGCATCATCGGGTTCGCCGAGACGCTGCGGGATGAGCTCAAGAAATCGAACCGCAACGTGACCTATGCCGTATATAAGGATCACAGCCACATCTCGGAGGTGATGTCGCCCGACACGGCCGACAAAAGCGTCACTGGGCCGATTCTCCACTGGATGAAGGGCGTCAAGTAGTTAATCGCTGGAAGCCGATCTGGCGCGATGGGCCGGTGCCATAATAGCCCCATGCGTGCTGCCATCCTTGCCCTTCTTCTTTCGGTTCCGGTTGTGGCCGCCGACTCGGTGGATCTGGCCATCGTTCAACGGATCAAGTCGGAAGCCTTCGAGCACTCCAAAGTCATGGACACACTCGAATTGCTGTCCGACCGATATGGCCCGCGGCTCACCGCGTCGCCCGAGTTCCAAGAGGCCGCCGACTGGGCCGCTAACCGGCTGCGTGAATACGGTCTGGAAAACGTGCACCAGGAACGTTGGGGTGACTTCGGCCGCAGCTGGTCGCTTCAACGCTTCGCGCTCGAGATGACCCAGCCGCGTTACTCGCTGCTGTCCGCGTGGCCGCTGGCGTGGAGCTCGAGCACCAACGGCACGGTCAAAGGCGAGACGGTCTTCGCTCCCTTGGCCGGCAGTCAAGACGTTCACAAGGCCGAAGCCAGTCTGGATCAGTACATTCAGAATCATAAGGGCAAGCTTCGCGGCAAAGTGATCCTCATCTCCGAACCTCTGCGCAACATCGCCGAGGCGGAGGCCAAGCCCGAGTTGCGGCGCTATACGGATGCGGAGCTGGCCGATCTTTCCACAGCACCTGCGCCCGTGCAACCCATGCGGATCGACCTGAACAACCTCAACCCGCCCGAAGACCCGGAAGAGCGCATTCGCTTCAATGCCAGCCTTCCGCCGCGGGTTCAGGACGAACTTCGCAAACGGAGAGATGCGGTGCGGGACAGGCGCAATCAGTTTTTGCTGGAGGAGGGCGTGCTGGCCGTGGTCCAAGACGACCGTCGCGCCCGCGATGGCATCGATTTCGCCGAGGCCGCTGGATCGCAGGCAGCTTCGAACCCGCTGGCGCCGCCGACGTTCGTGGTTACTTCGGAACAATACAACCGCATGGTGCGGCTGCTGGAGAACAAAACCAGAGTTGAGATGCAAGTAACACTGCAGGCTCGCGCTTCCGGGGCGGACGCCGGAGCCTACAACATCGTCGGTGAGATTCCGGGAGCCGGACCGCACAAAGATGAACTCGTCATGGTCGGCGCGCACTTCGACTCTTGGCATACCGGAACCGGGGCGACTGACAATGGGGCGGGCAGCGCCGTGATGATGGAAGTTGTGCGCATATTGAAAGCATTGAATCTCCAACTGGACCGTACGATTCGCATTGCATTATGGAGCGGCGAGGAGCAGGGATTGCTGGGCTCGAAGGCCTACGTCCGGGAACATTTCGGCGACCCCAATACCATGAAGCTCACGGCGGCGCACGCCAAGCTATCGGGCTATTTCAATCTCGACAATGGCAGCGGCAAGATCCGCGGCGTTTATTTGCAGGGAAACGATGCCATGCGGCCGGTATTCGCCGAGTGGCTGGCGCCATTCCGCGATCAGGGAGCAAGTACGATCACGATTCGCAATACCGGCGGCACCGATCATTTGTCTTTCGACGCGGTAGGGCTCCCGGGTTTCCAATTCATACAGGATCCGCTGGACTATTCGACCGTCACGCATCACTCTGACATGGATACTTACGACCACGCCGTCGCGGCGGACTTGATGCAGGCGTCGGCAGTGATCTCGTCAGTTGTGTTCGATGCCGCTAATCGAACCGATATGCTGCCCCGCAAGCCGTTGCCGAAGCCCCCAGACACCAGTGCAGCCACGAAGTAGAGCTTTAGATGACGCCCATACCCCGGAGGTTAGGGTGTCCCGGCTCGCCTGATGTGCAACGACGTGGATACCGAACGGGCCTCCCGGCGGCAGACGACAGCGCTGACTTCGAGATCGGCAGACTCAGGCGAAGCTTGCAGTGGTCCACGAAAGAAGGACAAGGTAAGGGATATGATAATCGAGGATTCGATGAAGCCGACTTTTCGGTACGAGGTGTAGCAGATGTGGCAATGCAGCCACCGAACATTTCTGAATTGCGAGCTGGGCGCATGCTCCGCGGGCACCTTGATCGGCACGCTCTCCGCTCAAAACCGCCTGATGCCGTCCGTTTGGTTGATCGGGTTGACGACGCCAGCCTCACTCCTCTGCCTCCGCCTGAGCGTTCTCGGCGGCGCGTTGGCACGCATCCGCGGAAGGATTCACTTAAGCGCCCGCACTTCAGCAAAGGAGAGCGTGAATGCCTAGTCTTCCGCCGGGCGTAAGCCGTAAGGACTTTCAGGACGCAATCACCCAATTTCAAGCTGTGGTCGGCAAGGAATGGGTCTTTACCAGCGACGAGGATGTCGATCTCTATCGCGACTCCTATTCGCCATTCTGGAACGAGCCGGAAGATCCGGTGCCTTCGGCGGCGTTGGCGCCGGATGGCGTCGAACAGGTCCAGCAGATTGTCCGGATTGCGAATAAGTACAAGGTCCCGCTGTGGACGGTCTCAACCGGCAAGAATCTGGCGTATGGCGGCTCCGCGCCGCGCCTTTCGGGCTCGGTGGTGCTTGACTTAAAGCGCATGAACCGCATTCTGGAGGTGAATGACCGCAACCACTACGCGCTGGTCGAACCCGGCGTGAGTTACTTCGACCTGTACCGGTACACGCAGGAAAAAGGGCTCAATGTGTTCATCGATGCCCCCGATCCGGGCTGGGGGAGCCCCGTGGGAAATACGCTCGACCGCGGAGGCGGGCACACCCCGCTGCGCGATCACTTCTCCACGCTGTGCGGCATGGAGGTGGTGCTGGCCAATGGCGACGTGGTGCGGACCGGAATGGGCGCGCTTCCCAACTCGCGCACCTGGCAGCAGTACAAGTATGGCTTCGGGCCGTACGTGGATGGAATCTTCACGCAGTCCAATTACGGAATCGTCACCAAAATGGGCGTGTGGCTTTACCCCATGCCGGAAATGCGCTTCACCGGTACCGTCAGCGTGCCCAAACATGACGATCTGATTCCCATGGTGGATACGCTGTCGTACCTGATGAATTCAAACATCGTGCTGGGTACGACGAGCGTGGCCACTTCGCTAAGAGCGCGTGCGCGCGACCCGGAACTGATCGCACTGCGCTCGAAACCCGGCGGAGCCAGCATCCCGGAGCTGGAAGAATATCTGCGGGGCAAGAACCTTCCCTACTGGAGCATCGAGCTGCCGTTTTACGGTCCCACCGAAGTAGTGCCCGCGCAATGGGCGTTTGCGAAGAGGAAGTTTTCCGCGATTCCGGGCGTGCAATTTCGCGATGGCGCATCGAACAAGCTGCCGCCTGGTCCGGAAGACCTGGCGAAGGTGGCGAATCCGGTTCCGCTGGGGGTGCCTAGTCTGGCTATCTTTTCGGCTCTCGGGACGAACGGTCAGGGCCATATCGACCTGTCGCCGATCACCCCCATGACCGGCCAAGCTGTCTTCGAAGTGATGGACGTGTTCGACAAGGTTTTGAACGAAATGGGCGTCGAGAATGTACTCTCGGTTATTGCCGGCACATACTATCCGCGCTCGTTCTTCTTCCTGTTCACGTTCCCGATCGTGCACGACGTGGAAAAGAATCGCAAGACGCGCGCGGCATTCAAGCGCCTGGTGGAGGTGGGCGCCGAGCACGGCTGGGGCGAATACCGCACGCACATCGCGTTCATGGACGACGTGGCCAACGCCTATTCGTTCAACAATCACGCGCTGCTGCGGCTGCACGAATCACTGAAAGACGCGCTCGATCCCAACGGCATTCTGGCGCCGGGCAAGAGCGGCATATGGCCGAAACATATGAGAAAGCGGCGCGTATGACCAGAACGTGCCTGCTGATCGCTCTGCTCTTGCCGATCTCCGGCCGCGCATTTGCGGCGGAGTCGCAGGCGGAACAGGGTCGTGAGATTTATCAAAAGTGGTGCACTCCGTGCCATGGAACCGGGCTGGGAAAGCCGGGCACGAGCGCCGCCGCCGCTCATGGGGTGAAGCCCGCGGTGCTGGAACAGCGCACGGATCTGACCCCTAAGATGATTGAAACGGCCGTCCGCAAAGGCGTGTATTTCATGCCGCAGATTCCGCAAGACCGAAATCTCGAATGCGGATCTCGCCGCGATCATCGCCTATCTGGTGCACAAGTAATTCAAACAAGGAGAAGAACCCAATGGAGATTCAATTTCCGGACATTCCGCTCTACAAAGGCTGGGGCCACCCTTACCGTGTTGAGGCCACCATTCGCGGCCTGGAACTGGTGGAGGGCCATCTGCCTCCGGAAATCGAAGGAACGCTGCTGCGCTGCGGGCCGGACCGCCAGTATCCGCCGCGCAATGGTTCCGACGTTTTCATCGATGGCGAAGGCATGGTGCACACCTTTCGTTTCTCGGGCGGACAGGTGGATTACATGAGCCGATGGGTGCGGACCGAGCGGTTCGTCCTCCAGGATGAGGCCCGGCGCACGCTGTTTGGACGCTATCGGAATCGCTTCACCAATGACCCCGAGGCAGGCGGCGCTCGCATGGGCACTGCCAATACCAACCTGGTGTTTCATGCGGGCAAGCTGCTCGCTCTCAAAGAGGACGACTTGCCGTACGAGCTGGATCCGCGGACGCTGGAAACGCGGGGACATTGCGATTTCGCCGGAGCAATCACCAGCGTGAGCTTGAGCGCCCACCCCAAACTCGACCTGGTTCACGACGAAATGCTCACCTTCTCGTATCAGGCCAAAGGCGATGGCACGAAAGATATCGTCTTCTACGCGCTCAATCGCGACGGCCGGGTGGTGGATGAAATCTGGTTCGAAATGCCTTGGCCGGGAATGGTCCACGATTTTGCCGTGACGCCAAATTATGCGGTGTTCCCGTTCTTCCCCTTCATCACCGATATGGAAGTGGTCAAGCGCGGCGGGCCCGTTCTATCAGTGGCATCCGGATGAGGAAACCCGGGTGGCCATTGTCCCGCGACACGGCACGGCGCGCGACGTACGCTGGTTCCGTGGTCCCACCATGAGCGCGGGCCACATGATGAATGCGTATGAGGATGGTTCGAAGCTTCATCTCGACGTCTGTCTCTATGACGGTCCGTGCTTCGACTTTTTCCCTACCCCTTCCGGCGAGTCTTTTCCGACGCCTCCGCCCATCCTCACGCAATTCACTTTCGACCTCTCGGATGGCGACGGATACAAGCTGCGGCAGCTGGCGCGCATTCCCGGAGAACTGCCGCGAACAGACGATCGCTACCAGGGACATGGCTACCAGCACGGCTACATGGTGGCGGGGCGCGGCGCCGACGGCAGTTCTTCGGTCGGCCACGTAGATCACAACACGGGAAAGATGGAGTGCTGGAGCCCCGGACCGGCAAGCGCCGTTCAGGAATCGCAGTTTGTTCCGCGCCGGCCGGATTCCAAAGAAGGCGACGGCTACCTGCTGACCGTCGTCAACCGCCTTGCGGAGAATCATAGCGACCTTGCCGTGCTGGATGCGCGCAACGTGAGCGCCGGCCCGGTGGCGCTCTTCCGCATGCCGGTCCGCGTCCGGATGGCCTTCCATGGAACCTGGGTTCCTGCCGAGACGTTCCGCACCCGCAGCTACGGGATGGAAATTGCGCAATGAGCGCCCCGGCGCACGAATGATTTGTGGGAACAGCTTCGAAGCCTCGGCTCCGAGTTAACGCCTGCTCAAATCCAAGCCACCATGGCGCTGATGGCGCCGCACGCTCCCCGGCCCGGTCCCGACGTCGAAGTGCATCGCGATGTGGCCTACGGACCGGATCCACGGCATCGTCTGGACGTATTCGTCCCGGCCGCCGGCACACCCATCGACAGATCCCGAATGGAAGTCGCCGGGAACAACCGCTCACTAGCGGAGGGAAGGTGGGCAGGTGCCGATCGCGCCCCCGTGCTCGTCTTTGTTCACGGCGGTGGATTCGTTATGGGCGACAAGGGCGCCCCAGACGCGCCTTTCTACAACAATGTCGGGCTGTGGGCAGCCCGCTCCGGCTGTATTGGCGTCACCATGACGTACCGCTTGGCCCCCGCCGCACCCTGGCCGGCCGGCAGTGAAGATGTGGGCGCCGCCGTTCAGTTTCTGCATGCCGCTGTTGAGCGCTGGGGTGGCGACCCGAAGAGCGTCTTTCTGATGGGCCAGTCCGCGGGCGCAGTCCACGTGGCAGGATATGTTGCGGAGCCTCGGATGCACGTGGTCCCCAAAGGCGGCATCGCGGGAGCCATGATGATTTCGGGCATTTTCGATGTGGCTCGTGCCGACCGAAACCCGTTTCAGGCGGCGTACTTCGGCGAAGATCCAACGCGCTGGCCCGAGCAGTCCACGTTGGAAAGGCTGGCGGAGACTTCGATTCGCTGCTTCTATAGCGTTTCCGAATTCGATCCGCCCGACTTTCAACGCCAGGCCGCATGGCTGGTGGAAGCGTATGCCGCACGCCAGGGACGGTGGCCGCGACTGTTACAGTTGACCGGCCATAACCATCTTTCGAGCGTGCTCCAAATCGGGAGCGCGCATGGACACGCTGGGGCCCGAATTGCTGCGCTTTATCCACAGCGCTTGAAACAGACGCGGAACGAAATCCCCGTTCGCGGCGTCCCGCTTCGCGCGCAATGTGAACAGATTTCTCGCCCTGTTTAGGGCTACTATGTGGGTTGGATGTCCAAGCCTTCAGGAAAAGCCGGCGCAAAAGCGTCAAGGGCCGGCGCTGCCAAGCCCGTTCCGCCGCGGCCTGCTGGATATAAATTCCGCCACTGAGGGGCCGCCTCCCATTGAAAAGGAGAATGGATGCAAATTCGTCGCGTATTCTTCGCTGCTTTGCTCAGCGCGTCCGCAGTCCTGGCTCAAGATGCTCCGGTCCCGGTCCCGAAAATAACGGGTCCCATCCCTGTGACGGCCGACTCTTACCCGTTTCTTGGCGCGGGCCACACGCGCGATCCCATAGACTTCGCGAAAGCCGGTTACGTGGAGGAGGAGTTCTTGGTTAGCGGCAGCGCTAACGTGTATGATTGGGCCGCGGACGGGAGCCTCACCGTTAAGACAGAAAAGGCTCCCTACACTACACGCATCCTCGTACGCCGTCCCGCCAAGGCCTCGCACTTCAGCGGAAACGTGGTGGTGGAGCCCTTCATGCCCGCGCGACGTTTTGACTGGCCCATCATGTGGGGCTACATTCACGAGTCGCTGATGGAGCACGGCGACGCCTGGGTGGGAGTGACGGTCCCGGCCACCAGCGCGGCGCTCAAGAAATTCAATCCGGCGCGCTACTCCACCCTCTCGTTCGCGAACCCCACGCCCGGCGCTGCCTGCCCTGGCGCGAACAAGAATGGCCCGGCTGATATGGAAGACGGACTCCGCTTCGACGCGCTCAGCCAGGTGGGGGCGGCGCTCAAGAGCGCGGGCGGCCCCATGGGCAGTTTGAAGGTGGAAGGCATCTACATGACTACGCAGGGGGGCGACTTGCTGACCTACATGAACGCCATCCATCCGCACGCGAAGCTGGCCAATGGCAGATTCGTGTACGACGGCTATTTATCGCGGACTCCGGGGAACATTCAGCGCCTCAATCAATGCGCTCCTTTCCCGCGGGCGAACGATCCGCGTGGTGGATTTCATCACAAATATGGTGTCCCCGTGATTGCCGTCGTAGCGCAGGGTGAAGTGCCCGGATCTCTTAGTCTGCGCCGCAACGATAGCGACGAACCTGACGACCGTTTCCGTCTTTACGAGGTTGCCGGCGTCAGCCATATCGACAAAGCGGCTTACGCGGGGTTCCCGACGGTTGCGGATCAAATGGCTGCCGTGGGCGCGGCGCAAGGCACGCCCGAGTGGCCGTTCAACATTACCTGTCAGCCGCCCATCCCGCTCACGGACCAGCCTGCGCTCACCTACGCGTACGACGCCGCATTCCAGCATCTGTTCCAGTGGGCACGCAAAGGAGTGGCGCCTCCCAAGGCAGCCCGCATTGAGGTCAACGAAAATGCGAGCGAATCCAGCACGAAGCCAATGGTGGCGCTGGACGAGTACGGTAACGGCCTGGGTGGCATACGCACGCCCTATGTGGAGGTTCCCGTGGCCACGTACTATGTGAGCAGTTCGGGTCCGGGCAATTGCGGCGAATTGGGCCACACGGTTCCGTTGGAACACTCCCGCCTCGCCATGCTGTACCCTGACGCCAAGTCTTACCGGCACAAGGTTACCCAAGCCACTGAGCGGCTGGTGAGAGAGGGATGGCTGACGGATTCCGATGGCCGCAGGATCCGAGCCGGGCTGAGCGCGGTTCCGGCGCAGTAGTAGGAGTGCGTTCCGATTGGCTTTTCATGACTGGCACACAGGGGCAACCTTGAAGACAGTTTGGGAATGGGCTTAGGATCACACCTACATTAATCGGTGAAAGACTTGACGGCGAATACCACTCGCGGCGGCCGCCTGCTTGGCCCAATTTGGAACTTTCACTTGGCCCTGGCACACCGGCGAGAGGTTGTCGTTACGATGGAGCACTGATAGACTTTCGTCTTCATGCCCGGCGCTCCCATTCCGCCTGAAATCGCCCGCCTTGAACGACCTCGCGAAGAGCTCCTGACCTGGTATGTCCTCAAGGCGCTGGCAACCCTATTGGCTTTCCCGCTAACCATGCTTCTGTTCTATTTCCGCTATCACACTTTGCGCTACAAGTTCGACGAAGAAGGCATCCACATGAGTTGGGGCATCCTCATGCGCCACGAGATCATGCTCAATTACTCCCGCATTCAGGACATTCAACTGCATTCCAATGTCGTGGAGCGCTGGCTGGGCTTAACGCGGATCGAAGTACAAACCGCCGCCGGCGCAGCAGATTCGGAGATGACGCTGGAAGGCCTGCCCAATCCGGAGACCATGCGAGACTTCCTCTATTCCCGCATGCGCGGCGCCCACACCGGTGCCCCGGATGCGGCCAACGCCGCGCCCGAACCGCTCCAGGCCGTACTCCTCGAAGTTGCCGCCGAACTGCGCTCCATCCGCGAAATCCTGGAGGCTCGCAAAGCCTGAGCGTTCTCGCTGTTTAGCCCCTTATGATCCACCGGTTGCAAAGCAATATTCTCCACCTGATGAAGGTGCCCGCTGAACCGCAACCTCCCGACGGATCCGCCGGCTCGGCCCGCGTGTTTCGCTCCGGGCGCAACTACTATCGCTGGCGCTTGGCACTATGGTTCTCGGCGAACCTCGGCATACTGATCCTGCTGGCAACGGTCTTGTTTGCTCTAGCCCGGCCAATCAAGACTGGCTCACCCTGGAGCCAACACCTGGCCGAAGCGTTCATGGCGTTCCTGGCAATCACTTTCCTGGTGTCCGCGTTCTTCACTTTCTTGCAGCAGCGCATGAATTACGAGCTTCGCTGGTACGTGGTTACTGACCGTTGCTTGCGCATCCGCCGGGGCATTCTGAACGTGCATGAGATCACCACCACCTTCGCCAATATCCAGGAAGTCCGTCTTTCCTCAGGGCCATTGCAGAAGCTTCTGGGGCTTGCCGACGTCCAGGTGCACTCTGCCGGGGGCGGTGCCGGGAAGCGTTCGTCCGACAGTCACGTGGCGCGGTTCGAGGGTGTCGCCAACGCCCCGGAAATTCGCGACTTCATCCTGCTCCGCCTCCGCCAATACCGCGACTCAGGACTTGGAGAAAAAGATCACTCCCGCCCTTCAGCATTCAGTGAGGGAAGCCAGGCAGCAGCAGAGCTCGTTCTGATAGAAGCCCGAGCCTTGCGCGCGGTCTTGGCCCAGAGCTAGGGACGCACGACCACGTTGCCGGTTTATCGGCTCCGAGCGGAGTGGCATGGACGCCAGGAGCAGGCCAGCGGCTGCAAGGCAGGCGAGGAGTGCAACACCGCTACTCAGACATAAGAACAAAATTGTTCTGGACAATTTTGTCGAATTCCGGTCTCGCTGTTCGTCGTTATAGTGAAGGCGGGGCAACTAGCCCGGCTGAAGACCATTTTTAGGAGCGACATGGCGCAATATCTGGTTGCTATTCACCACCCCGACAACTATGACCCGTCCGCGGAGAGCGAAGCGATGGTCCGCGATATCGATGTGCTCAACCAAGAGATGGACACTGCCGGTGCCAGGTTCTTCGCCGGCGGCCTGCAATCGGCGATCCACGCGAAATCACTGCGTAAGCGGCCCGGCGGAGACGTAGTCATCACCGATGGACCATACCTTGAGACCAAGGAACACATTGGCGGCTTTTGGATAGTCGACGCAGCCAGCATGGATGAGGCCGTGGCATGGGGACGCAAAGCCGTAGCCGCCTGCCGCGCATCCGTCGAGGTGCGGGAGTTCCTCGCAATGCCAACGGAATAGAAACTCCAACCCCAGAACACGGAGACTCTAAATGAGAAAGCTCACAATTACCGAACACATCTCGCTGGACGGCGTGATCCAGCACTCCGCCGATGACGGTGATTTCCCCTACAGCGACTGGACCGCGCCCTATCGGACCCCCGCTGGCCGGGAGGCAGTCCTCGCGGCGTATGGCGAGAGCTTCGATCTGCTGCTTGGCCGCCGCACCTACGATATCTGGTCGGGCTTCTGGCCAAAAGCGCCGAGCAGTCCGATGGCGGACCGCCTCAATGCGGCAACAAAATATATCGCTACGCACCGTCCGGAAAGTCTTGCATGGGGGCCGTTCGAGGGCCTTGGACCGGACATCGTCGCAGGCGTTCGCCGCATCAAGTCGCAGGACGGCCCGGACCTTATTCTCTCGGGCAGCTCTACGCTGACATCGATGCTGCTCGAACACGGGCTTGCGGATGAACTCCTGCTGGTGGTCTATCCGGTCCTGTTGGGCACGGGGAAGCGCTTCTTTGCGGAGGGAACGCCGCCACGCTCATTCGAGCTCGTCAGCACGAAAGCAATGCCGTCCGGCATCATCCTCAGTAATTACAAGGTCGCCGGGCCTTTGAAGACCGCATAGTTCGGCGACGCGACATCGTCAGTCAATACCGGAACGCCGTAATCCAGCAGGCATGCAAGATGTGCCTAAGGCGATTGAGGCCGTGTGGAAGATCGAGGCCGTGTGGAAGATCGAGGCCGTGTGGAAGATTGAGGCCGTGTGGAAGATCGAGGCCGTGTGGAAGATCGAGCCCACAGGGCTTATCGCCGCCACTGCCCGAGTCACCCGCGATTTTGGCATCGCAGAAGAACCGTCCCAGGACACTCTGGTGGCTGCGCTCGAACTCTGGCCTCGAAGAAGGCATTTCCGAAAATTCCCGGCGCTTGGCTGATGACAGCGGCGAAACGGCACGATCTGGCTGCTCGGATCATCTAAGATCTATTCCTGTGCTTGGCCGAAGATCCCGGCCTATCATCTCCCGAAACGGAACGCTGACGTACATGGTTTCGGCACACAGGCCCGCAAAGTGGATTGTTTTGGTTTGGCGCGAAGTGAGCGCAGCCGGCAGAATCCGGCTTAATTCGGCTCACTCTGGGGTGGCTGAAGACACGTTCGAAGCCCTGATCAAAGATCGTCCTTAGATCTATTTCCACCGGCGGGGTTGCGATCTGGAGAATTCCTCCTCTGAATTCGCGGAGGTGGCGGTATCGTTGCCTATACTGGTGGGATGCTCGGCACCGGGGGTATCGGATGGCCGACCATACGTTCTTGGCGTTTCAGACCATCCCCGCCGCGGATTGTCATGGCTGAAGCCCGCGAGCGATCGCGGTGCCGGCTCTCGAAGATCGGAGTTCGAAAATGGAAGACCAAACAGCCGCTCGCGCGGGCGGTCCTGACGCATCGCCGGAACCGGCGCGTGCTGACCCGATAGCGGGGGATCTGGTCACCGAGACGTTCGAATACGACGGTGGGCGGCAGGTCACTGTGTACGTCCCACCGCGTCCGCCCGAGGCTGTGGTGTTTGCCGGTGATGGTCAGGGGATCTCGAAGTGGGGCGGGTACCTTGAGGCGGCCGACGTACCGTCCACGATGATCGTCGGCGTACATGGCCTGGCCGATGAAATGCCCCGGCTCCAAGAATACTCACCGGTCTTCGACATGGAACGCTTCGCGGCACACGAGAGGTTTTTCGTCGAGGACGTCGGCGCATGGGCGCGGTCGCGATTCGGAGTAGCGCTGCCCGCCGAACGAACCGCGGTGTTCGGTGTCTCGGCGGGCGGAGAGCTCGCGCTCGCCCTTGGGCTTCGGCATCCGGACGTCTACGGTGCGGTCTTCTCCGGTTCGCCGGGCGGAGGTTACAAGCCGACTGGGGTGATGCCGAGTAGGATTCCGCGCGTATACCTGGTCGCCGGCACGCTGGAGCCGTTTTTCCTCCGCAACGCGACCCGGTGGGCGATGGCGCTGCGCGACGCAGGTGCCGATGTCGTGATGCGCGAGCGGGTCGCGTCGCACGGCGAGGCGCTGTGGCGAGCAGAGTTCCCACTGATGGTGGCGTGGGCGTTTGGACGATGAAGCATCGCGTGTTTGGCCGGCCGTCGCGTGCCCCGTTCCGGCCGGCCTTGATCCTTTTGATGTGGCGTCATTGCCAAGGTTTCGCTGACGAACCAGCCCTCATGTCCAGTCCGCTGCCGCGCCGGAGTTACGGATGCGAAAACCCCTACCGGCGTTAACGCTCCGAGACCGGCAAATGCGATGAGCTGTTTTGGAATAGTCATCGCAATACCCGCCGGGATTTGGAACCCGCTTAAGCCCAGAGGCACCTGGGCAACTGGCGCCAGATTGTTCAGCCGTCATGGGCGAGACACGCCGCCGCAGCCCCGGTGCTGTCGTCCCAGGTTTGGGCGATTTCGCCACATGCGATAATCGCCAGACGATGAAAGCGGCTGAAGCGATACTGCACAGTACGAAAGCAAGCCAGAACGTATCGATTTCATAGGAGGAATGTATGGCGCGCGTAATGGTCAGTGCGGACGATGACCCTGAAATCTACTATATCGTCGATTATCCGGTAGGCCCTCACGCCTGGAACCATAGGGATGACGTGCTGCTGGTGCAGTCTTTCCTGCGCGTTTTAGCCGACCGCGAGAAGCGCTACCGCCCCTCGGGCGGCCATGACCTTGTCATCAGCGGGGCATATAACGACCTGACCGGCGCTTATATCAAACAGTTTGCAGACGCAAACAATCAAACACCGTGTACGACAATGGAAACCTCGTGAAGCGGACGCTGACCATTGTGGAATCGCCGGTCGGAACCCTGAGGTCGAGGGCGGCTGGCTCATACGGAAGATGAATCTGGAATACCAGACAGCATTTCCTAAAACGGGCTTGCCCATTTCCCTCTATTTCCCCGCGAGCTCCGAAAGAAGTTTTACGTTTGATGGGGCTATGGCGCGACCCGTGGTGGAATTAAGGACGCCGATGTGGAGACCGGAACGGAGCGGGCCCGCGACGCGTTACCTTTGTCACTCCTGCCGATGATCTGGAAATTTGTACTAGCCAACCTGACGATCATAATCTTATCGGTTGGACTTTCGCTCCAGCCAGGGCTGACTCCTCGCATAATATTTATCTTCGTGGCTTCCATGCTGCTGGTTGGAAATGGGCTTGTCTGGTTAGCAGTGCGGTCCAGACAAACCGACCGAAATGGACGTCTCGGCCTGCGACCATTATTCTGCTTTGCAGGCGCGGGATTAGCGGCGGTTGATACGATCATGGAAATCGCGAACAATGGTTTCGTATCGGCGGCGCGTCCTTTAAGTTGCGGCATTGTATTGCTTATTCTTGGAGTCTTCGCCATGAGAAACCAAGCAAACAAGGACATCGGCCCTTCTCAACCAGGGCCGCGCTAAAGACGTAGAATCGCGGCGCTCACCCAGCCGTGGCAATCAGCCCCTCCAATGACCCGCAGGAGATGATATATCGATTCAGGAAGGGTTAATTTGGTCGGGCCGCCGGGATTTGAATTTATTCCACAGTTTCTTGCACACTGAGGCACGCATGCTTTCTCAGCAGTTGGTCTCATTCAGATCCGGAAATCGTTTGCTGAACGAGGACGGAACGGAAGACAAGGATTACCCGACGTCTCTGCAACATCGATGTCCGACAATGCGCCCGTTTAGCGGTTTCCACCATCACGCCTCCGTGTTGTTGGGATCGCGTCTCCAGGCACGATCACCTTGGCTCGCAGCTACCTCTGAGGAAAGTCCTTCGGATTTAGAGTTGCAATGAACGCTGCCCGCCCCTGTTCTGCACATGCACAAAACGAATTGTCGTCTGGGTCGGGCGACACATCACCTGTCGTGCGTACCTCCACCATCTCGGTGTCCTCCCTGAGGAGATTGATGACCTCGCCTACAAGGTTCCGCCGAACGCCAAGTCTTGTGAGGACCTCTTTATATTCCGCGATGATGTCCTCGCTCACTAGCCAGGTGAAAGTCGCACGCTCGATCCAATCACGTAGAAACGACGCGCTCGGATTCCGGACAGACCGCCGCCCTTTGAATCCCGCGACGCCGGCGACGAGTACGGACGTGTCAACAACTCCTCTAGGCTGACTTTCCCGGCGAGCCAACAGTAATCTCCGGCAACCGCTTCTTCTGGGCCCTGTAGCCGCGGATTACCTCCGCGACCCGCGAGTCTGTGGCACCCGATAGATCGCAAGACGCGGCTGCCAGACGGCTTGCGAACTCGCGCTTCCATCCTGGTCGCTTTCTTCCTCGCGGCAAGTCTTGAAACATGGCGGCCTGAGGAAGCTGTTCCTCGAGTTCCTTCGCCAGCTCTCGTAAGGGAATGCGAACCTCAAGCGGCTCCCGGCTTCTAGCCGGCTGGGAGCGCAGCCATAGATACCGAGGTCTCGTCGCCTGCTCTTCCTTGAGGCTTGAGGAGAGAGCTTGCGTAAACCGGCGGAGCACTTCCATAGATGTGCCGAGGGATTCCTTCAAATAGAAAGCGACCTTTGCTTCAAGGAGAAGCCGATTATCGAACCAGTAAAAGCTGTTGCGGCGGTGTGGCCGCAAGACTTTGAACTGCACAAGGTTCTGCAGATCTTTGGGCGCTACGCCCAGAACCGCGCTGGCCTGCTTAAGTTTCAGTTCGACGACCTGCATTAGATATACCATCTATATGTTAGATGTTATTAAAATCTTGAGTCAACAGCCATGCATGTCCTAAGTGGCCGAACGTTGCAGGGGCCGGCCATCAAACCACGGTGACGCAGATGTTGAGACAGGAAGATGCAGAGGTGTTCAAGTTGTACAGTCAGGCGAAACTCGAAATGATGCGCGAGGCGCTTGCGAAGTTAGATCGCCAGGCGAACGAGCGAATCATGCGAGCACAGAGCAGGCGAGCACAGAGCAGGCGAGCTGAGGAATTTCTTGCACATCGACTTTTTGGTCGCGATCCCGAAGGGAACGAAATGTCGATTCTGGAAGGGTTAAATTGGTCGGGCCGCCGGGATTTGAACCCGGGACCTCCTGCACCCCAAGCAAAAAATATCAATCACTTACGAGAGCCTCATGGTGATAACACGAGGCTTACTAGAGGTCGATTTGGACGCCAAATGGACGCCAAACGTGCGTTCGGGTCGTTTAGACTCCACACGGACTCCACAATCTGGCTGCCTCGCGCGCGCGGTTTGTCACCAATCTTCTTGGTTCGCTGGAAGAGACGACGCCAAATATTCCTCCTATAAGGACGATGCCCGGAATTGTGCCCCACCCAATTTCCTGTGGACTGACCAGTGATTGTGACGTGGCGATTGTGAGACGCGGGCCACGAAAGGTCCCGGTAGGGGAATGAACGGCCTCGCCGCAGGCAGGCTCCAAAAGGATACTTCAGCCGTGTTCTGATACTTTGAACACGGGTCATGGGTTACGAAAAAGACCGCCAGATCGAGCAAGACGAGCAAGGATGGGATTTTCGCGACGACATGAGTATTTGCCACCGCTGTATCTCAGATTCGTACTTAAAGCAGATGGCAAAGGATCGGGCGCGCGAACACGAGTGCACCTTCTGCGGATGGACAAGTCGGAGAGCGCCGAACAGCATTCCATTCAACGACTTCATGGAAGTGTACGCCGGCGCGCTGTTTCAGCACTACAATCACGTCGAGAACGAGGCAATCGCCTACGATTCCGAGGATGGCGAATATGTGGGCTCTACCTACGATACCTGGGACCTCGTGAGAGAACGTCATCGGCGAGCCGAGTGAAAACGAGGCCGTCGTGACTGAAATCATCGATTCTCTGGGGCAATACACCTGGTGCGAGAAGAGCCCATACTCATTAGGCGACTATGAACGCTACCAATACAGTTGGGAAGAATTCTGCAATACAGTCAAGCACGAGGTGCGCTATTTCTTTGATTCACTCAAAGAGGCGGACGAGTACTCCGAAAAGATTCCCGTTCCCCAAATGCTCGACGAATTGAGGGCTCTGAGCAGGAATTCGACAAACAGGCCATTTCAAGCAGCTTTCCTAAAAATGACGAATTCGGTCTTGGAGACGGCCATGCGCTGAGCTTTCAAGAGCAGGTAGCGCAGGTTTTTATACCCGCGTCCGCGCCTGAGCAGGGTCTTGATATTGCCATTGATGGCTTCCACCACCCCGAAGCGCACCTTGATGCGGCAGTAGTTCAGGATGCCTTCGACGTGATCGATCAGCATGTGCGCCAACTTCTCGAAAGCCGGCAGCCGCTGCCAGCGGAGTTGCAATGTCCAGCTCTTCAGATAGCGCAACATGGCGCCCTCGTAGGTGTAGGTCCACAGGCGCTCCAGGCTCTCTTTGAGCAAATACGCCTTCATGACCTTGCGATTCAGTGCGAACAGGTGGTTCAGTTGCTGCCTCTTGTCGGCGGTCAAATGGACCCATCGGGTGAGCAACAGCCAGCGCTTTCCTTTCACCACGCCACGCATCCGCGCCCCTTTGCGGAAGAACTCGGCCCGGCGCACTTCATCGACGGCTTTATTGGCGTGCTGCAGGATGTGGAACTTGTCATAGACGATGGCGCAGTGTGGCGACCATTGCTCGATGCTCGTCTTATACGGCTCCCACATATCCACGCAAGCGGCCTCGATCCGCCGCCGTTGTCGCGCGCTCAACTGCGTTTGGAAAAACTCGTCCAACGTCTCTTTCTTCCGCTCCCGGCCGAACCAGAGTGGCTCCCCGCTCTCCAAATTACTGCACCACAGTCACGAATTTCGTCGTTTTTCCCAGAAAGATCTCATCGACGCCCATATGCCGCAAGGCCGGTTTCTTGCGTTGCGCGTTCCAGCGTTCCAGGTAACGCAGATCGATGGCGCGCACCGTGCTCTCCGCCAGCCCGAACTGTTTGGCCACGCGCCGCGCCGAAGCACTCTCGCACGCCTCGCCCACGGCCTCTTCGAAGCGTTTGGAGAAAGGCGCCTTGCTCGGCAACTGATCCACCTTCTCGATCTTCAGCCCGCAGTCCGGGCAACGTACCCGATATAGTTCGATCACCACCGTGGTTCGATATTCGAAGCAGGCCAGATCCCGTACCTCGCGCTCGGTGATGTCGGCCGGTTCGGCGATCCTTCGCCCGCAACCGGAACAGATCAACCGCCGGTTGCCGCGTTTTCTCCGCACCCACAGCTTTAATGTCTTGCGCTTTTTCGTCAATCTCGTGGCGGTACACCGTGTAGCCTGGCCAGCCGAGAATCTTGGTCCAGTCGTCTCGTCTCAACCCGCCAGTCTACCGAAACCCCCACCCACGCAAAACTCACACCTGTCAGTACTCCGTCAG
>CAVXGM010000020.1:0-57131 GCA_963761265.1 Bryobacterales bacterium | reverse complement strand
TACACCGCAATGATAGCATTGCTAGCACTGATTGCAGTGCTCCTGGGCGCTTCGATTTGACGTGCCGCGCCGATGTTTCGATAGGCTACCGGGTGAATTTTCGAATCGTTTTGGCGGAACCCTTTTGCTCGCGGATGCGTAGTTCCGGTGCCTTCGGCAAAGGCCGCAGATTCATCAATCAATATCTGGCGGCGCTGGCGGCGCACGATTCCGTCCAACCTGCCGCTGGCCAAAAAAGGCACGCTACACCGAAAACGGACAAGAGCTCAAACTCGGCGACGGCATGTGGCGTCCGACAGTCACGCTCGGCACGTACAAGTTGTATTTCGCCGACCCGCAGGCCGGGGCAAGTGGGCTTCTTCGCCACAATTGAAGAACACGGCCATCCAGTAATTCTCGGCCTGCGGCCGCAGATCGAGAAGAACAAGATCAACGAAATGGAAGTGCTCGCGCTCCGCAAAAACAGCAGCGTATTTTTCGAGCCGCAAAATCCATCAGGCAATAACGCCTTCCGAACGCCGCCCGCGCGCCGAGCTGATCCACGTTGCAAATTCCTACTTCGAAGGAATGGAAGCGGGGACCGATAAGAACACGCCCTTCGATAAAGACTGCCAGCGCATCGAGAATGGCGTGATCACCTCAAACGATCCCATCGCAAGAGGAACGGCGCTTTCCGGTCGTGGATGAGGAACGGCGAATGGTCCTGGCGATTGTGCGCTTCGAGCCTTCCGGCAAGAACAAAACCATCACCTGGAACGACGGCGAACACAAAGTGAATCCGCATTTCGACCAGCCTTATTCGTTTTTCATCGCGGAACTCTTCGAAATCTTGGACGGCAACATCAATCGCATTGAAGCGCTGGTCACACCCGTGCCGTATGGCATGTGGACTGGCTGGCCGGCCGAGGAAATAAGCCCCCAGCGATTAGTCCTTACGCCATTCCACCGGGAAGAGCTGTCCCGCTTTCAACGGATCCAATTCCACGCCTGCCAGCTTTGCGGCTCTCGCCAGAACCGGATCGCGACCAGCGGCAAGATCGGCGGCCGTCGGCAGAATCACTTCGTCCGGAACCACGCCGCTATGTTCCAGACTCTTGCCGTCGCCCATGATGAGGTCGGCATCGGTGATCGATGCGCCGTAGAAAATTTGCACGTCGGTGCCTTGATGGAACTGGTAGTGGCGCGCCTCCATGACGGACCCCGAACTGTGATCGCCCAGGACAGTGCCGCGGTGCTCGATCTGGACGACGCGCGCAAAAAGCTCGGCCGCCGATGCCGACCGGCTGTCCACCAGCACGATTAACTTGCCGGGAAAAGTGCTCTCGCCGCGGGATTTTGCAACCTCCGGCTTGAGATCGGACTTGCGGCCGGCGCGTTTGGCAATAGTCACGTCGTGATCCATCACTCCGCCCACCACGCGCTACAGCGTTTTTACGTAGCCGCCCGGATTCCCGCGTAAATCCATGATGAGGGTCGTATATTTGCGCGTATCTTTGATGAGCCGGTCCACTTCCTCGTCCGTCATAGCGAATTCCGGCATCTTCCAAATCAGCAATATGTTGCCGAAATTTGCCAGCCTTTGCCGGTTATCGCGTTCACCGTCCTCCTGTTCCCGCACCAGCTTCCAGAAGTCGTTATCGTTGTTCAGATCGAGTATTTGCTTCTCGCGGGTCACTTTCGGTGTGATTTCCACGGTTCGAGTGGCGCCATCCGGGCCGCGTACCCCCAGATTCATGACCGGCAGCGACAGCAGCGTATTGAAAATGTAATTCATTGTCCAGAGAGTCTGCGCGCTGCGGCTGGAATCCCTGCCAGGTAAGTACTTCATCCCCGGCAGCCCAATTTCTCGGACGCGTCCCGGTCTGGACGGACCGCCGTGATGAAACAGCGGTCGCCGATCATTTCCTGAATATAGCCATATTCCCGCCGGGTATTGCGGGAGGGCGGCAGGAAAAAGGTATGCGAATCCTTGAGCCCATCCAGAGTCTCGCCGATAGTTGTCAGCGCGGCGCCCAGATTGTTCGCGGACTGCAATCGAATATCCGCCGCCTTAAAACGCGCGTCCATGTCAACGCCGTGATAAGTGGGGTCGTAATAGTGATGCTCAATCGCGTCACGCACATCGCGCAGCATCTGCCGGGCGCGTTCGCGCTGAATATTGTCGAATTGAATCTGAGCGGACGCCGGCGCCCCCAACAAACCGGCGGCCATAATGCCGCTAACGGCAAGCTGTTTCCACATGGTTTGGATAATTATATATCAAACCAGGAAAACAAGATCCGCAAAAAGTACCGGGAGTTCCGCGCGAATCGGCGCGGTAATGGTATTTACTGGCCGGCTTTGATGTAAGCCCAGCCCGCTTCCTGCTTGCGAATGAGCTCCGCTGCGCCGGAATCCACGGTGATATCGAAAGGAAACAGATCGGCTTTCGAAACATGCTGGTGCCGCATGCTGTTCTCGCAGGCCGCGAAGACTACTCCCGTGGCGGCGATATGCTGCATGCGCTCCGCCAAGCCGGCATCGCTCGCCTTCACCACCATTCCCAATCCCTTTTCATGAGCTACGGCTTCGATTTCCACGTTCTCGGCTCCGAACGCCTTCTGAACGTTTTCGATGCCATTGAGCACCGGCCCCCAGGCGTCCGGACCCGCCATGGTGACATCAATGACCACGCGATGTTTCCTGGCCTTCTGCGCAAATACGGCCGCACCGAGCCCAAATACAACCGCCGCGGCCACCAAATAGACGCCCAGTTTTTTCATAAATTCAATCCTTGACGCCAGAGGACGGCGCGGCCTGTTCCGCCAGCAACTTGTCCACGTCCGCCCGAAAGATCGTCTCCTTTACCGCCCCGACGTAAGACTTCGCCGCGCGGCCATTTCGATCCACCAACACCGTGGTAGGCAACGCGTCGATGGCTGGCGCCGAAGGCAGCGCCAGATCGGGCATCAGCACCGGATAGGGCAAGTGGAATTGGCGCAGGAACGATTCCACGGCGGTTTTGCCGCCTTCATCCATGGAGACGCCCACGATCGACAGCCCTTTGTATCGATAATCGCGCGCCAGGTCGATCAATCCCGGCGTCTCCTGCCGGCAAGGAGCGCACCAACTGGCCCAATAGTTAATGAGCACCACTTGGCCGCGATGATCGGAAAGGCGCCACGAGCCACCGTTGAGCTCCGGAAATGTGAGGTCCGCCACCCGTGTGCGATCCTTCACCGGCCTGACGCCGGCCTTTTGATCGCTCCAGCTTTGCCACGCGAACGCGATCCACAGAACAGCCACCCCGAACAGCAGATACTGGATCAGCTTCCTGCGAATGGATTTGTTTTCTAGCACTGTCTTCATTATATCGACCGACGCCAAAGGCGGCGGAAACGTCAAAGGCGGCGAAAACGTCAAAAGAACTGATTGTTCATCCGAGATTGAAATTCTTTGGTGACTTCGCCCGTGTAGTTCGAATCCTCCTTGATCTCATATCCGGTTGTCGGCCCGCGCTGGGCTCGAGTCATCGCGTCGTTGATCTTGAAGACGATGGTGTCGGACTCCTTCAGGGTCAGATTCGTCAGCAGGGCCTCCCGGCTATCGCCCGTTGGAATGCTGACAAACTTCGTGTCCAGGCTTGCGCCGCCGCTATCGCTGGCAATCGAAGGCTGCCCGTTCCTCCAGGACATATCGATGTCGCGCCGGTAGGTCCACGCGAATCCCTCCACCGGAATGTGTTTGCCGTCCGGGCGTTCCACCACTACGAAGGTGACGAAGTCGATGGCCGCGCCGGAGGTCAGCAGAAAATTCCAGCGATCCCGCAATGTGTTCCGGCGTTGCAAACGCCGCGCGCCTCCGCCCGGCTCGTCTTGCATACTGATGGTAACTTGAGTTCCCGAACGCACCAGGACCTTGGGATTGTAAAACGGCAGCCCGGGCGCTGTCAGGCGCGTGCCCACCTGGTCGAATTCGCAGTCGATAAACCACGTACCGTTCAGATCGGTGCTGCCTTGCGTAATGGAACCGTCCTGATCCTTGAATCCGGCGTAGAGATCCGTCAATCCTTTCAGCATTGCCAGCTGCTTAAAGCCAATCCAATAGCCGCTCCTGGACGCCCGGAGGGTGAGTTCCGCCGACGCGCTCATGATGGTGGGCGCAGTGGATCCCAGAGGCCGGTCCGGATACGGCCGCAGCGTGCCCTTGATCTCGGGAAAAACAGGGTCGGGGATTCGTAAGGCAGCCTTCCCATTGGCCGACTGAAGCGAAGGCGTGATCTCCAGGTCGATGCTGGCGCCATCTCCAAGGTTGTAAGTCCGCATAAGCCTACCAGGTGGCGGTGTGCCGCTGATAGACAGATACGGCGGAATCAAAAGCAGATACGGCGGTCTCAGTAAAAGGCAGGGGAGACTCCAACGCTGGAAATCGCGCAATGATTGCTTCCAGCGCAGCCAAGGTTTTCGGACCGGCCAGACCATCCGCTTTCAAACGGTATTTTTCCTGAAAGGCCTTTACCGCTGCTTCGGTTTCCGGACCGAAAATGCCATCGGCGCCCTTGCGCTTCATCGATCGCGGCAAACGATATCCAAGATCGGCGAGCAGGTCCTGAATCTGCGCCACGCCTGACCCCGTAGAGCCAAGTCCCAGTGGCGCGTTGGGCGATGGCTCGCTGGCCTTTTGCAGCTGGACATCTTTGCCGAGCCGCCGCGATTTCAACATGGTGGGGCTTCCTCCGATCTAGAAATGAATACTAGAATGAACCCGACCTTTCGATTTCTCGTCCCACAATTGTACCCTGCTAAAACGGAGCAGGCAAAGCAGTGGGCGTTCCATCCAAGCGCGGTGTATAGTGAAATGGCCCTAGAGAAACCTCCATGCCTGATCTCACTCTTGTAATTCCAGTTCTGATCGTCGTGATTTATTTGCTCTCGTCCATCAAGATTCTGGCGGAGTATGAGCGCGGCGTGATTTTCCGCTTGGGGCGCGTGCTCCCGCACCCCAAAGGCCCGGGCGTCATCCTGGTCTTCGCTCCCATCGATCGCATCGTACGCATCTCCTTGCGGATCGAAGCCATGGAAGTGCCTCCGCAGGACGTGATCACGCGCGACAACGTAACGGTGAAGGTAAATGCCGTGGTTTATTTCCGCGTCTTGGATCCCACCAAGGCGGTTCTGGAGGTTTCGAATTTCCTCTACGCTACGTCGCAAGTGTCGCAAACCACGCTGCGCAGCGCACTGGGCGAAGTGGAGCTGGATGAGCTGCTCAGCCAGCGCGAGAAACTCAATCTTCGCCTGCAATCGGTGCTGGATGCGCATACCGGACCCTGGGGCGTGAAGGTGACGGTGGTCGAAGTGAAACAGGTGGATCTTCCCGAGCAAATGATCCGCGCCATTGGCCGGCAAGCCGAAGCCGAGCGCGACCGGCGCGCCAAGATCATCCACGCCGAGGGCGAGTACATGGCGGCTGAGAAACTAGCCATGGCGGCCGAGTTGATCCAGCGCCAGCCCGCCGCGCTTACACTCCGCTATCTTCAGACGCTGGTGGAAATCGGCGCCGACAAGAACACCACGGTTGTTTTCCCGCTGCCCATCGATATATTCTCATCATTAGGAAAGGCGATGGATAGGCTGGCGGGGGAGAAGAAACGGAAGGCTAACAGATCTTGCCGAAGAACGACGAGGGAGAGTTTGAGTTAGTACTCGGAAACCGCCAGTTGATCAGCGTGTTTCTCATTGTCGTGATCTTGCTTGGCGTGTTTTTCTCCATGGGCTACATCGTGGGCCGCAACTCGTCGCCGGGCGCGGCTGAGAGCGCCCGCAACGAAAGCCCCAAGCCGGACCAGACCGCCGATTCCTCCAGCGCCACTCCTCCTTCGGCGGCGCCGAGCGACGCCACCACGCCATCGGCAACTAATTCCAGCGCTGCGCCGCCGGCCGATTCCACGCCTCCGGAGTCCACCAAGCCGGCGCAATCCGCGCCGCCGCCCGCTCCCGCGCCGGCGAAAGAAATCAAAAGCAAGCCGTCTCCATCTCCGCCCCCCGAGCGCCCTGTCGAACATGCGGCGGACGCGGGGAGAGAGCCGGCCAGTGGCGACTATTGGCAGGTAGTGGCGACGGCGCGTCCGGATGCCGAGATCATCGCCGAAGCGCTCGGCAAGAAAGGATTCCACGTGGTGCTCGCGCCCGCGCCCAAAGGCAACATATTCCGCGTTTTGGTTGGGCCGCTGCCGGACGCACCCACGCAGGCCCAAACCCGCACCAGCCTGGAATCGGCGGGCTTCAAGAATCCGATCATGCGGAAATATTGACGATCTTAATTCGCAATTTCACCCTGGCATTGCTCTCGGCAGTGCTTCTCGTTCTGCTTTATCCCAATTTGATTTTTCCCGGCTTCGGCCTGCCGTGGCTCGCGCCCATCGCGCTGGCGCCGCTGCTGATCGCGCTGGCCGGCGAACCTCGGCCGCTATGGCGATTTGCTGCTCGGCGAATTCGCCGGCATCGTCTACTGGTTCGCCATCTGCTATTGGATCCAGTTCGTTCTCGAAGTCCACGGCGGCATGGGGCACTGGGGAAGCTGGGGAACATTCGCGCTCTTTTGTGTTTTGAAGGCGCTGCACCTGGCGCTGTTTAGCCTGCTGGCCGCCGTTTTGCTCAAAACCCGCTACGCAATCCCCGCCATCGCCGCGCTCTGGACCGGCATCGAACGCACGCACGGAACGTTCGGCTTCGCCTGGCTCACGCTCGGCAACGCGGGAATCGACATGCCATTGCCGTTGCGCCTGGCTCCGTTCGTCGGCGTCTATGGCATTTCGTTCCTCTTCGCGCTGACCTCCGCCGTGGTGACGCTTCTGATCTTCTGCGGCGCGGACGCCGGAATCTTTATTGGCTGGCCATCGTCCCCGCGCTGCTGCTGCTTCCGGATTGCCGCCGCGCGAAACCCCCACCGAAACCGCGCGTGGTGGTGCAACCCAACCTGTCCGAGCCGAGCAGGAATGGACCTACGCGTCCTTCGGCGCCGAGCGCGATCACTTGATCATGGAGTCGCTGGAATCGTCGCTGCAGGGCATCCGAGCAACTGATCATCTGGCCGGAAAGCCCGGGCCCGTTTTACTTACTATCGCGATCCCCGGTTTCATCAGGAAGCAATGGAACTGGCGCAGCGCGCGCATGCCTATTTTCTGTTTGGCACGGTGGCCGAAACGCCGGAAGGCGCGCCGCTCAATTCCGCCGTATTGCTGCGGCCCGATGGCACCGTAGTCGACCGCTACGACAAAATCAACCTGGTTCCGTTCGGCGAATATCGTCCCGAAGATTTTCGGCTGGGTGAATCGCGTCACGCAGGAGGCGGGCGATTTCGCGCCCGGCAACCGCATCGTCGTTTTCCCGATGGACGCTGAGCGCCTGGGCGTATTCATCTGCTACGAATCCGCGTTTCCCGATGAAGTCCGCCAGTTCGTGAAAGGCGGCGCGAATCTGCTGGTGAATATTTCAAACGACGGCTATTTCGGCCACAGCGCCGCGCGCGAACAGCACCTGGAGATCGCGCGGATGCGCGCGGTGGAAAACAGCCGCTGGCTGATTCGCTCCACCAACGACGGCATCACCGCCGTGATCGATCCCGATCGGGCCGCATCGACGAGCGGCTGCCGCTGTACCAGGAGACTCGTGGCACACGATGCATTTCGCTTATCGCAGCGGCACCACGTTTTACACCGAACTACGGCGATTGGTTCGCCTGGGGCTGTCTGATCGCGGCGGCTCATCGCGCTGGTGCTGTTCGCAACGGCCGCACTACGAAGCCGCAAGCCTAGCCGTGCCGGATCACCAGCACGTCGCCATCCTTGACGATGTACTCTTTGCCTTCCAGGCGCAGCAGGCCTTTTTCGCGCACGCCGGGATAGCCGTCGTGATCGATCAGCGCCTGCCAGTTCACCACTTCGGCGCGGATGAATTTCTTCTCGAAATCGCTGTGGATCGCGCCGGCGGCTTTCTGCGCCGTGCTGTGCATCGGGATGGTCCAGGCGCGGACTTCGGTTTCGCCCGCCGTCAGGAACGACATCAGCCCCAGCAGCGCATAGGTGGCCGTGATCAGGCGCTCCAGCGCCGGATTCTTTCAGGCCATAGCTGGCCAGATATTCGCGCGCTTCTTCGGGCGAAAGCTCGGCCAGCTCGGCTTCGATCTTGCCGCAGATCGCGGTGACGGCCGTGTTGGTTGCGCCCGGCCAGCGGCCCGTTGCGATACTCCTCTTCGACTTCGTGCAGCCGCGCCGGCGTCTTCTTCGCCGATGTTCAACACGAACAGCATCGGCTTCTGCGAAAGAAACTGAAATCCGCGAATGCAGCTTTTCTTCCTCCGGCGTCAGTTCCAGAGTGCGCAGCGCGACGTTTCGCTTCGAGCGTCGGCTTTGCAGCGTTCCAGCAGCGCGAATTCGCGATCCAGATCCGCGCTCTTGATCTTCTTGCGATCCTTTCCAGGCGCTCCATGCGCTTTTCCACCACCACCAGATCGCTCAGGATCAGCTCGATCTCCACGTCTTCGAGATCGCGCATCGGATCGACCGAGCCTTTTTCGTGCGGCACGGTATCGCTCTGAAACAGCCGCAGCACGTGCGCCAGCGCGTCGGCCACGCGCATGCTGGCCAGATAGCTCGGGTCGCGCAGCGCTTCTTTGGAGATGGCCGGGAAATCCAGATATTCGACGGTGGCGTGCGTGATCTTGGGCGGCTCGAAAATCTTCGCCAGCGCGTCCAGCCGGGCGTCGGGCACCTTGGTGATGCCCACGCGGGCTTCCATCACTCCGACGCGCGCGGCTTCATGCACGCCGGTCAGGATCGTGAACAAGATGTCTTGCCTACCATGGGCAGGCCGATAATTGCAGTTTTCATTGGATAAGTTCAGGTTAGGGGGCGCGCTACAGCGGGACCTCCACCAGCGTCATGATTTCCTGCAGCATGCGTTCGCTCAGCTTCCGTGCTGCGCTGCGCGAGCGACGTGCGAGCATTGATCGCGACGCGGTGCGCGAACACCGGGACCACCAGGCGCTTGATGTCGTCCGGGATCGCATAGTCGCGGCCTTCCACCAGCGCCAGCGCCTGCGCCGCGCGATACAACGCCTGCGATCCGCGCGGGCTTACGCCCATGGCCAACGATTCGTGCATGCGCGTCTTCTCCACGATCGCCAGCATGTAATCCACCAGGCTGTCGTCCACCGTAACCTGCGCCGCCTGCTCCTGCAAACGCAACAGCTCGGCGGCGGACAGCACCGGCCCGCAGGTTCTCCGAACGAAGCGCCTTCCGGCCCGCGCACGATTTCCCGCTCCGCGTCGCGCTCCGGATAGCCGATGCGGATGCGCATCAGAAAACGATCGAGCTGGATCTCCGGCAGCGGATAGGTGCCGTGATGCTCCACCGGATTCTGCGTCGCGACCACCATGAACGGCTGCTCCAGCGTATGCGAATGGCCCTCGATGGTCACCTGCACCTCGTTCATCGCTTCCAGCAGCGCCGATTGCGTTTTCGGCGTGGCGCGGTTGATTTCATCGGCCAGCAGGAAATTGGTGAAAACGGGCCCGGGTTTGAACTCAAACTCCTGGGTCTGCGCGTTATAAATGGTGACGCCCAGCACGTCGCTGGGCAGCATGTCGCTGGTGAACTGCAGCCGGTGAAAACCGCAATGCACGGAGCGCGCCAGCGCCTGCGCCAGCGTGGTTTTTCCGACGCCGGGGACGTCCTCAATCAGCAGATGCCCGCGCGCCAGCAGACACACCATCGAAAGCCGCACCACTTCCGGTTTTCCGCGAATGGTGGAGTTGAGCGACACCTCCAATTCGTTGAGCTTGGAGAGCGTCACCGGGGCCGCAACCATCATTGCCATTGTACCGTGCCGTCCCGCCTGAACCACACCATCAGGAGCGCGGCGGAACAAAAAAGAGTGGGTCAGCTCCGGTTGTGTTCAGCGAAGGGAGAGGCCGGGAGCAGCCGATCTTCACGGAGCCGTTCGGCAGCTTCTTCCTGCTCAGCCCAATCGACGCCCTTGGCGCTGACCGCAAAGCGGCCGTTATCCATGCGCGTGACCAGGCCATTTTCCTTCAGATACCAGAGGCTGAATTCGAGATGCTCGCGCGGACAGCCCAGCAGATCTTCCAACTCGTGCAGGTTCATGGAGGGCTTTTCCGGCTCATTGCAGCGCTTGGTGTAGAGCAGGTCCACAATCCCTTTGCGCTTGGACCGTTCCGCCAGCTTGCCGATGGACGCCTGCCGCTGATCGAAAATTCGCCAGCGAACCTGGCGATAAGCGTGCAAATTGACGTTGTACGCGGCGCGCTTTTCGGGCTCGCTCAGCACTTTGTACGCGTCGGTGATGGCGCGGAATGCGATTTCGTCCCCGGTGACCGTGTTGTCCGGATGATAGCGCTGGGCCAGCAATCGGTAAACGCGGTGAATCATATCCGGATCTGCGTTCGGACTGATTTGCAGCAGTTCATAATAATCCGGCACCGCTTCGGCGGAAACGGCGGCCGCTCCGTTTCCATTCTCAAATGCAAGTCCGGACCGAAAGCCGCCATGGAATGGTTTGCAATCCACCACCCGGACAGGCCGATGCCGGCCCAACTGTCCGTCAACGGTGAGAACGGCGTTTGGCTCCAGACGGCATTCAGTTTCTATCGCCAGGCCCAATTCGTTGGTGTCCACCACTTTGGCGCGCACTTCCGCGGCTGATCCCGGCACCCCGCTGAGGATCACCCAAGCGGGCTCATCGGTCCGGCCAGTCTTGTGACGTGGTTTCCTGCGGCGTTCAGACACTTCTGACATAAGGCATTCGCCGGTTAAGCTATCGGCAAAAGGATGGGGGAAGGTTAGCTTGCTGCACAACCGCGCAAAATGATACAGCGCAGAATTCCGAAGAGCTTGCCGGAGTGACGGATACTGGACCTATGTCCGACCATGGGCTGATTGCTCGCGCGGTTCAGTTTCATGCGTGGGATGCCATGGCTCCACAGGCTCTGGAAGCCCTGGCGAAACGCGGGCCCTTTCAATTTTCCGCCGAAACTGGCTGCGGCGGCAGCACCATTGTTTTATCTCACATCAGCCAGCATCACACTGCGTTCGCGATTGAGGGTGAGAACCGGACCATCAACGCGCTCAAACAGCATTCCGACTTCCGGCCGGACGCTGTGGTTTTCGTGGAAGGCGAAGCCAAGCGCACCCTTCCGCTCCACCGCTTTGGAACCCGCTTGGATTTGGCGTTGCTCGATGGCCCGCATGCCTATCCACTTCCACAACTCGAGTTCGCCTATTTGTTCCCTCACATCAGAGCCGGAGGCTGGCTGGTGCTGGACGACATCCAGATCCCTTCCGTTCATCAATTGGTTGCTTTCCTCCGGAGGGAGTCCGCGATGGTCCTGGAAGAAGTGGCTGTTCGAACGGCCTTCTTCCGGAAGATCCGGGACTGCGATCTTGGACCGGATGGATGGCAACATCAGGGTATGAATCGGCGGACTATATTACGGTATTCGTGGCGGGATCGTCTGCGGCGCATCTTGCGGTGACGCGGGGCAGCGAGACCACTTGCCTCAACGGTACTCTGAGAGAATGAAATCCGACATACCGGCCGATCAGCTTGCAGACGCCCGGGCTAGGGTGGACCAGCATCTGGAAGCTCTGCGGCGCGACACCGCGTTGCTCACGCCCGATGCCGAATCGGCGCTGACGTTCCATCCGGACCAAGCCGAATGACCATCGCCGAAGCCGCCCAAGCGCTGCGCTCCCGCAAAATCTCGTCGGTGGAGCTGACCACGCAATGCCTGGACCAAATCGAAAAGCTCAACCCGCTTCTCAACGCCTTCATCACCGTCACGGGCGATTGGTCACTCGCTCGCGCTCAGGAACTGGATCGCGAACTGGCACAGGGCCTCGATCGCGGGCCGCTGCACGGCATTCCCATCGCCCACAAAGACCTGCTGTGGACCCAGGGCATTCGCACCACATCGGGATCGAAGATCTTCGCCGATTGCGTGCCCGATCGCGATGCTCCGGTGGTCGCCAAACTGGCCGATGCCGGCGGTGTGATGGTCGGAAAGGCCGGCCTGCATGAGCTGGCCTACGGAATCAGCTCCGACAATCCGCATTTCGGAACCATTCGCAACCCGTGCAATCCGGAGCATTCGCCGGGCGGATCCAGCGGCGGTTCGGGCGTAGCCGTAGCCACCGGAATGGCGTTCGTTGCAACCGGCACGGACACCGGCGGCTCCATTCGCGTGCCGGCGTCCTACTGCGGCGTGGTGGGATTAAAACCGACCTATGGCTTGATCGACCGCCGGGGCGTGCAGCCGCTAGGCCTCAGCCTGGACCACGTGGGGCCGCTGGCGCGGACGGTGGACGATACGCGCCTCGCGCTCCACGCCATGTCGGACCCGGCAAAGCTCAAACCCGCGCCCCAGGCGGTTCGCGAGATCCGGGTTGGGCTGCCGGAGAACTTCTATTTTGACGTAGTGGCGCCGGATGTGAAGGCCGCGGTTCATAAGGCTGCGCGCCAAGCCGAAAAACTCGGGGCCCGCGTGATCCCCATCCGCGTTCCGGATATCGAAGCGCTCAACGCCGCCGGCCTGGTGATCCTTCTGTCGGAAGCCGCCGCCGTGCACCAGGCTAATCTCACTCGCCGGCGAGCCGATTTTGGAACGGACGTGCTGGCGCTGCTCGACCAGGGCTCGCTGGTCCCAGCGGCGGATTACATCAACGCGCAGCGGCAGCGCAAGCTGCTTCTCGGCGAATTCCATAAGCTCTTCCGAGCACATCGATTGCCTGATCACGCCATCCACGCCCATCACCGCGCCGCGCATCGGACAGACCGAGATCACGCTCGCCGATGTCAAATACGATACGCGCTTTCTCACCACGCGCTTCGCTCGCGGGTTTAACGCGCTCGGCTTCCCCGCCCTGTCCCTGCCCTGCGGCGAATCGCCGGAGCATCTGCCCATCGGCCTGCAAATAATCGCCCGGCCTTTTGAGGAAAATTTGCTTTTGGCGCTCGGTGAATCCCTGGAACGTTTCTAGCACGATGAAGAACCCCTGCTAAACTGGCATTTGGCAGCCTCGATTAAATCCGTTGCCCTACCGCCCGATCCGCCGCTCTCCAAAGTGGCTGCGGATTTGGCCGATGCCGCGCCCCTCCGCGACGCGCTGCCATGGTTCGTCCGGCAAAAACAGTGGATTAACGAGCAGCACCTGCAGCTTTCCCGCGTCCCCGCCTCCACGTTCTTCGAACAAAAGCGCGCCGAGTGGATGCTGGCGCAGTTTCGCGCGCTCGGTTGCGTGGCGCGGATCGATCGCGGCGGCAACGTTATCGCCCACCCCATCGAAAATCGCACCGGCCCCTACATCGCCCTCACCGCGCATCTGGATACCGTGCTCGCGCCGCGCAAGGACGAAGAGGTTTATGTCGCCCCCGATGGGCGGCTGCATGGCCCGGGAGTCGCCGACAACGGCGCGGGGCTAGCCGCGCTGCTGGCCATCGCGCGCGTGATCCAATCGTTCCCCGACATCGCCGCCGAGTTCCACAACCTGGTCTTCATCGCCAATGTGGGCGAGGAGGGCGAGGGCAACCTGAGCGGCATGCGCTACCTGTGCCGGCAATCCAGCACCGGCGCGCGAATCCAGTCGTTCCTGATTCTGGATGGCCCGAATATCGATCACGTCACCTCCCAAGCTCTCGCCAGCCGCCGCTTCGATGTGACCATCAGCGGACCGGGCGGCCATAGCTGGAGCGATTACGGCATCGCCAACCCCATCCATGCGCTGGCGCGCGCCATCGCATCTTTCACCGAGCAGCGCTTGCCCACCAACGGCAGCCCGAGATCGTCGTACAACTTCGGAATCATCGAAGGCGGATCGAGCATCAACTCCATCCCAACGCTCGCGCGCACCAAAGTGGACATTCGTTCGGAAAGCCCGGCCCGGCTGGACGAAATCGCCGCGCCAGCTCACCAGCACCGTGGAACGCGCTATCGAGGCGGAGAATGACCGCGCTACCGGCGCCAAAGTCACGGCCAAAATCAAAGAGATCGGCTCGCGGCCCGGCGGACGGCTGCGCGATGACGCATATATCCTGCAAGCGGTCCGCGCCGTGGATGCGCACTTAGGCATTCGTTCGCACCTCGACTGCGCTTCCACCGACGCCAATATCCCTCTCTCGCTGGGCCTTCCCGCCATTTCCATCGGCGCCGGCGGGCACGGCGGCGGCGCGCACACGCCGCAGGAGTGGTTTCATCCGGAAGGCCGCGAGCTGGGTCTCAAGCGGATTCTGCTCACGCTGTCCCTGCTGCTGCGCGATCTGGACTCCCGCCCCGAACTGGTCCGCGCCACCGGCAACACCTCCCGGAACGGTGGATGAACCAGCAGCGTCCCGCCGGCTGGCTGGTGGATGGCGGCCTGCTGATGATCACCCTGATTTGGGGCGCCACCTTCGTGCTGGTGAAGCGCGCGCTGGCGGATGCATCCACGCTGCTCTTCCTGACTATCCGATTCGCCGGCGCGGCGTTTGTTTTGGCGTTGGTGTTCCGCAAGGCTTTTCGCGCGGGCAAACTCGGAGTGAGCCTCCGGGGAGGCATGCTGGCGGGCCTGTGCCTGTTCGGCGGCTACGTGTTTCAAACGGTCGGGCTCCGTTACACCTCCGCATCCAAAGCCGCGTTCATCACCGGATTCACCACTCCCCTGGTCGCGTTGCTCGGCAGCATCTTATATAGGAGAGCGCCCCTCCTCGCCGAACTGCTGGGCGTAGCCATCGCGTTTCGTCGGAATGGCGCTGATGACCATTCCCGGCGGCCGGGTTCGATCTCTGCCGGGCGATCTTTGGGTTTCCGGATGCGCGGTCGCGTATCGCGTTCCACATTCTGCTCACCGGCCGTTTCGCAAGCCAGGTCAATATCGGCGCGTTCATCTTCACGGAAATCGCGACGGGTGCCGTGGTGGGCGCCGCTACCTTTTGGTGGGCCGAGCCGGTCCAAATCCACTGGAGTCCGCTTTTGATCGTCGCGCTGGCCGTAACGGCTCTCTTCGCTACCGCGCTCGGGTTCACCGTCCAAACCTGGGCCCAACGCTGGACCAGCCCCACCCGCACCGCGCTGATCTTCGCCATGGAGCCGGTTTTTGCGTGGATTACGTCCTATCTTGTAGCTGGCGAGGTGCTTTCCCGGCGCGCGACGCTGGGAGCCGCGCTCATCATCGGAGGCATTCTGATGGTTGAGTTGAAACCCTTCCGCCTCGGGCAACATCCTTTGACGTAAGTAACTCGCACCCTTTCTGCCGATTCAGATATAGTGGGTAAAAGGGTTCTTCTGACCCGGAAGTCAAGAAAGGCGATACCAGGCCATGCGGTGGTTTAAGGTGATGCGACAACAGAAGCTGCTGTCTTTGAGTCTCCTGCTCGTCACGCTCTCGATCGGAATCGTGATCGGGACGCTTGTGAATACCGGTGTCCACGCCGCGCGCGGGCAGGCCGCCGCGCCGGACGCTTCGCCGCTGGTGGTGCCCAGTGCCGTGCAACTCGGCAATGAGTTCACCAAGCTCGCCAAAAAGCTGGAACCTTCGGTGGTCTACATCACGGCCGACTACACGCCCAAAGTATCCGAGAATCCGCATGCCCAAGGCGATGAAGAGCAGGGCGATGGCAACGGGAACGGCGGTGACGACGGTCTGGATCTGTTCAAGAAATTCTTCCGCAATGGTCCCGGCGGCAGCGACCTCCCGCAGAGAGCGTTCAAGCAAGAGCAGTCCGGTACCGGCTTTATTGTCGACAAGAACGGCTATATCATCACCAATCATCACGTGATCGCCAAAGTGGATCACATCAAAGTGAAACTGCATGGCGACGACAGCACCGAGTATCACGCCCGCGTAGTAGGCATCGATCCGGAAACAGACCTGGCGGTTATCAAGATCGATCCCACCAGCCCGCTGGTGCCGGTAACATCGGCAATTCCGACGCAGTGCAGGTAGGCGATTGGGCGGTTGCGATTGGGTCCCCGTTTGGTCTGGAAGCTTCGGTAACCGCGGGCATCGTGAGCGCGCTCGGCCGCGACATCGGCGGCGCGCTCGCAGTTGCAGCGCTTCATTCAGACCGACGCCGCCATCAATCCGGGCAACAGCGGCGGCCCGCTGCTCAACATCCGCGGCGAGGTGATCGGCGTCAACACCATGATCGCCACCCAGAGCGGAGGCTACCAGGGCATCGGGTTCGCACTGCCCATCAACATGGTGGCGCGAGTTTACAACGACATTATCCGAACCGGCCGAGTGACGCGCGGATCCATCGGAATCGAATGGTCCAAGGCGGACGACAAGCCTGAGCTCTTTAAAGCGCTGGGCACCAATTCGGGCGTCCTGATCAGCAAGGTGCAGAAAGACGGGCCGGCCGACAAGGCCGGGCTCAAGGCCGACGACATCATCATCGCCATGAACGGAAAACCCGTGAAAAATGGCGACGACCTGGTGGCGCGAGTTTCGGAAACCCCGGTGAATTCCAACATCGCCGTCACCGTTGATCGCGATACCAAGCACATGAACTTCAACATCACGGTGCTGGACCGCGCCGAAGTGTTCAAGGATCGGCCTGAATTTGCTGAATTGCACCAGCCACAGGCGGATGTGGAACCCGTCAAGCCCGAACAAAGCCAATACAAGTTCGGCATCAAGCTGCACGCGCTCACCGATGGCGAACGAAACGCCATGGCTCTCGACGCCAAAGGCGGTCTGCTGGTGGAAAGCGTGGATGAGGACTCTTTCTCCGAGGACATCGGCCTCATGGAGAAGGACGTAATTCTGTCCATCAACCGCCAGACCGTCACCAGCGTCGACGACGTTCAAGAAAATCCAGAGCACGCTAAAGCCGGGCGATGCGGTGGCGTTCCATATCATGCGTCCCACCGCCGGCGCGCGCGGCCGCACCCCGCAATGGATTTCGACGTTCGTCTCCGGCGCACTGCCGAAGGACTAGCGACACTCAGACTCAATCCGCGACCGCGGGGAGTTGTTTTCAGGCAGCGCAATGCTAGCCTGAGACAACCATGCCCATCGACCCATCCATCCTGAACGAAGTCGAGCATCTGCGCGAGCTGAATCAGGAGGAGCGAGCCGCGCTCGCCGAAAAGATCGACCTCCATCGCTACACCAGCGGGCCAATCCGTCTTCAACTACGGCGATCCCGGGCACGCCCTGTACATTGTCCGCTCAGGCGAGGTGGAGATCTATGTGAAAAACGACCAGGGCGAGAAGATCGTGCTCGAAACCTCGCAGCCCGGCGATATCTTCGGCGAAGTCGCTCTGCTGGATGGAGGCGCGCGCACCGCCTGGGTGGCCGCGCTCGGCGACGTGGAACTGCTGCGGCTGGATCGCGAGCATTTCGAAGCCTACGTCCGGCAGTACACACCCGCCGCGCTCAACCTGCTGAGCGTCGCCGCCCGCCGTCTTCGCCGCAGCGACGAAGTGATCCGCCGCACTGTGTCGCGCAATGTCAACGACGTTGCGGCCGAGCAGGAGACGCTGCTCACGCGCGTGGCCGACGCCGTTCCTTCCTTCACCGGCAGCATCGCGTCGCTGGCATTTCACGCGCTGTTCCTGGGGGGCTGGATCGCCATCAATCTCAGCTTCATCCGCAGCCTGAAAGCCTTCGATCCTTATCCCTTCGAATTTCTCTCGGTGATCGTTTCGCTGGAGGCGATTTTCCTCACGCTGTTCGTGCTCACCAGCCAGAACCGGCAGCGCGCGCGCGATCGCATCCGCTCCGATATTGAATTCGAATCCAGCATCAACACCGAAACGAAAATCGCATTCCTGCACGAAAAAATCGACAAGCTCACCGAGAGCCAGTACGCGCTGCTGGTGAACACCCAAAAGCTTTTGGAGCGCGAGCGCTGAGCTGGCATCGAAAGCCCCCCGAAATCGGGGACGGAATGGCCACTCTGTTTACTGGCCAGTACCAACCGCCGTCGAGATCGTGTATCCAGGCACCTGCGCATGGCATGGCAGCGCGCACGCCAAAATGACGAAAACATTACACTTCAGCAAGGAGGGCATCGTTAAACGTTATTATCACAGCATGGACTTGAAAAGCTACATCACCTTGGGACGTACCGGATTGCGCGTCAGCCCGCTGTGCCTGGGCGCCATGACTTTTGGAACACAATGGGGCTGGGGCGCCGATGAAACCGTCTCGCGCTCCATCTTCGACCGTTATGTCGACGCGGGAGGCAATTTCGTCGACACCGCCGACGGTTATCAGGGCGGCCAAAGCGAACAGATGTGCGGAAAGTTTATCAACGAACGCAAGCTGCGCGACCAGATCGTGCTGGCCACCAAATTCACCTTCAACGGCTCGCCCGGCAATCCGAATTCGGGCGGCAACGGCCGCAAGAACATCTACCGCGCCATCGACGCTTCGCTTCGCAGGCTGAACACCGACTTCATCGATCTTGTACTGGCTGCACGCCTGGGACACCGTGACGCCGGTGGAAGAAGTCGTGAATACGCTCACCGATCTGGTGCGCGCGGGCAAGATTCGGCACTACGGCTTCTCCGACACTCCCGCCTGGTACGTGGCGCGCGCGCACACCCTGGCCGAGCAGCAAGGCAAGGAAGGCGTCACGGCGCTGCAACTGGAATACTCGCTCATCGAGCGCAACATCGAGCGCGAGCATATCCCGGCCGCGCAAGAGCTCGGGATCGGCATCTGTCCCTGGAGTCCGCTGGGCGGCGGCTTCCTTACCGGCAAATACAAGCGCCAGGGCAATACCGGAGCCGGCGACGGACGCCTCACCAAGGGCAGCCCGTTCAACAAATTCACCGAGAACAACTGGCGCATCCTGGAAGTGCTGCTGGGCGCGAGCGAGGAATTGGGAAAACCGGCCGCGCAGATGGCGATCCAGTGGGCGGTCACGCAACCCGGCATCACCTCCACCATTTTGGGCGCCAGCAACCTGGAGCAGCTCAACGACAACCTGGCGTCGCTCGAATTCACCATTCCCGCCGACCTTCGCAAGCGCTTGGACGAAGCCAGCGCGCTCGAACCAGTGCATCCGTATGTATTCTTCGGAGGGATGATTCAAAGCATGATCAACGGAGGCGTCGAGGTGAAAGCCTGGAAAGCGGCGGCGGGCCGCTAGCGGATTCCGAACAACGCGGCGTTACGCCGGCCGCCGTACGGAGTGCTCCAGCTGGAGCACGGCATTGCGGCTGGCGCGGCGCGCTTCCTTGGCTTGAGCCAGCGCTTGCTCGGCGAACGCCATCAGGCTTTCAGCGTCGGCGCCGTTCTCCGGGAAGCAGGCCACGCCGATCGCCAGCCCCGAGCTTTCTTCTCCGCACAGGCCGCGGCAGGCGTTGGCCACCAGACGGTCCAGCGATTCTATCTTGCCGTCCAGTTCTTCCGGGCGCGCCGCGGCCAGCAGCAAGACGAACTCGTCTCCGCCCGCCCGCGCTACATAGTCGATGCTGCGCGAGTTGTGCTTCAGAATATTTCCGGCCAGCTTCAGCAGCTCATCCCCGGTAGGACGCCCAAACAACTCGTTCACCCGGCGAAATTCCTCGATATCGCACAGCAGAACCGTCACCAGCCTTGCGTTGCGCGGCGAAGCCGTCCTGCAGGTACGCCAGCAGTGCAGCCCGGGTAGGCAAACCGGTGAGTTCGTCGGCGCCGGTTCCTTGCTGCGCTTTCTGGAACCGGATGGCCCCATCCACCGCTCGCGCAATATCGCCCTTGATAGCCAGCAGGACTCGCAGATGGTCCGCGCTGTAAGCGTCCTTCTCGGTGCGATACAGGGTCAGCGCGCCACTCAACTGTTCCACTCCATCGCCCAGCGGGATGGAGAGCGCGGAGTGCAACGTGCTCCAGTTGAGCGGTATCGTCCAGGTAGCCCGGTTCCACCGCCGGATTGCCATTGACGATCGCCTTGCGCGTTCTCCACCACCCAGCCGGAGAGCCCTTGGCCCACCGGAATCTCGAGCGATGCAAATCTTTCGCTGTTCAGCCCGTTGGTGTACTGCGCCTTCAGCACGGATCGTTCCCGAACGTAGATCGCCAGGCAATCGTAGGGCACCAGCTGTTTCAATCTGGCCGCCAGTATGGAGAGAATATCTTCCATGCGCAGCGACTTGCTGAGGTCCATGGCCAGATCCACGATGGCCCGTATTTCCTCGCGCGCCGTGGCAATGGAATCGGCCGCCGAACCTGCGACGCGGCCTGCCGTTGCCGTGGCAGTGGAAGCGCTCTTCTCAAATCCGGCATCGGGAGCCTCTCCGCGGCGCACGATCAGATCCTTGCTCAGCCTGTGATTCGCGCAGAGGCGTGTTTTGCGCCAGGCGCTCGAACTCGCGGTAGTTCGCCTTCAGGATATCCACCACCTGCGGATCGAAGCTTTTGGCCGACAGCCCCGCCACGTAATCCATGGCTTCGTCCAAAGGCAGCGCGCGGCGATATTGCCGATCGCTCGCCAGTGCATCCAGGCAATCCACGGCGGACAAAATGCGCGCGCCAATGGGAATATCCTCGGCCTTCAGTCCGTCCGGATAACCGCTGCCGTCCCATTTTTCATGATGCGAGCGCACAATGGGAGCCACCGGATAAGGAAACGCCACCTGCTCCAGGATTTCAGCGCCCACCACCGTGTGGACCTTCATCTTGTCGAATTCGTCGGGAGTGAGCTTGCCGGGCTTGGAGATGATATAGTCCGGCACCGCCAGCTTGCCGATGTCGTGCAGGATGGAGGCGGCCTGCAGCGCATGTACCTCATCGGATGACAAGCCCAGGTGCTTGGCCAATTCCAGCGAATACACCTGCACGCGGCGCAGATGGTCGCCGGTGCATTCGTCCTTGGCTTCGATGGCCGTGGCCAGCGCTTCGATCGTCCGCAAGATGCAGCGCCGCCATGTTTTCGGCGTACGCTTTCTCTTGCTCCATCTTGCCGAAATACACTCGGACCGAGCGATAGACCAGGTACAGCGGCGGAAGCAATGCCAGCGTGAAGCTCCAGCCCAGTCCGCGGGTCACTCGATGCACCACCTCGGCGAGCGAAACGCCCACCAGGTAATAACAGAACGTCCAATCGTAGAAGGTGCGAACCACTGCCTGGATGCTTTGCGCCTCGGTGAGGGCGATCACGGTGGCGATCGGTACGGTGTTCACCATGAAGTACGCCACTCCGGCGAAGGTCAGCCGCAACAATTCGCCTTCCGGAATACTGCCAAACCAGGGCTTGTGATACGCCCATATGGCGCCCAGCGCTGCTAATCCAACGCAGGTGGTGTTGAAGAAAAGATGAACTGGCTTGACGTGCCCTTTCGCCGGCCAATAGGTTTGGGCAGCGGCGCTGGCAACCGCGATCAACAATGTCTCCGGTGGCTGCAGCTCAATCAGGCTGAGCATGATGAAAACAAAGTTCAACGAGATGGAGCCCTGCACCCCCGGAAACGTCGACTTTCATCCCGGATGTAGCGATGGCCAGAAGAAGGTAGACAAAGAATCTGGGCCCCAGTTCGGGAGTCCAGCTCCGGAATGTCATGGCCATTCCGGCCAAACCGGCCAGCCCGATCAGCGCGATAAAGAGTTTCGCCGGGGTAGGTATTCGCTCGGGCTTTGCGTGTTCCACTTCCGATTTCCTTAGAGCTTCGCCTGAGCGACTTTCGCCGTTTGCTCAACCGCAACGGAGCTCATGCCATTTACCAGCTGGGTGGCCAGCCACCTCTGATGCTTGACATAAGCACTTATCGGCACGGTTTGAGCGGAACTTTATAAAGATGAAAGGGTTGCAGCCCCGCAGCGGCGCTTACTCGGCACGCAAAGCCGTGGCTGGATCCACCCTGGCCGCTCGGAGCGCGGGTGCCCAACTCGCCGTCAAAGCGACCAACAGAATCACAATACTGACTGTTCCCAGGGTTACAGGATCGGCCGGGCTGAACACCAAACAGAAACCGCGCAATGATCCGGCTGCCCGCCAGCGTAATCGCCAGACCAATCCCCAGGCCGAGCGCGGCTAGCCCCGCGGCCCGCAACACCACCAGCTTCACAATACTGCCGGGTTGCGCTCCAAGCGCCACTCGAATCCCCAATTCCGTGGTCCGCTGCGACACCGAGTACGCCACCACCCCATACAGGCCGAGCGCGGCCAGCACCAGAGCCAACGCCGCGAACATACCAATCAGGAACGTGCGAAATCGCGGCTGCGCAACCGAGCCATACAACACATCCTGCATGCCGCGAACGTCGAAGACCGGCTGGCTCGGATCGAGGGTCCGAACCTCCTGCCGTACCGCCGGCGTGATTCCGGCCGGATCGCCGCCGTGGCTCGAATCACCAGCGCCATGGTCCCCTCGGCCAGGTTCATCGCTTCCGGCGGAATCTGCAGATAGTGATAGTAGGTCTCCGGATTGGTTTCCGCATCCAGACCAGCGTGCTTCACGTCGCCCACCACGCCGATGATGGTGGACCATTGATCCTCATCCAACCCGGAAAGAATGCGCTTCCCGATCGGATTCTGGCCGGGCCAGATAGCGCCGCGCCGCCGTTTCGTTGATGATCACCACTTTCGGCGTCTGCTGCAGTGTCGCGGCTGTCAAACAGGCGCCCGCGAAGCAAAGGAATGCCCAGAGCCGCAAAATAGCCCGCCGCTGGCGGTCCGAAAGTTGGCGCGCGGCTGGTCGGCCGCGTTCATCCGGGGCTGTCCCTCAATCTGAAAATTGGCGTTGATGTCGTTGCCGCTCATGGGAAGATACCGGCAGACTCCGGCCACCTGCACTCCAGGCAGCTCGGCCACCCGGTGTCAGAAGCTGATCGAAGAACAGTCCCACCTTGCGCCCCGGATAACGGGCCGGCGCAAGCGAAAGCTGCATGGTCAGCACGTGATCGGTCCGAAAGCCTGGATTCACCTCCTGCAACCGGACCAGGCTGCGAATCAACAGGCCCGCGCCCACCAGCAGCGCCGCGCTGGATGCCACCTCGCACACCAGCAGCACGTCACGCACCCGGCTGCGAGTCCGGCCACCTGTTCCGCCGCGGCCTCCGCTGCGCAGCACCAGGTTCAAATTGGATCGCGCGCTCGATAATGCCGGCATCAATCCGAAAGCCAGCCCGGTGATGATCGAAACTCCCAAAGTGAACGCCAGAACCCGCCAATCCAAGCTGGCTGCTCCGGCTTCCGCCAGGCCGGCCGGCGCTTCCCTGGCCAGAATCCAAGTGCCCCAGTAAGCCAGCAGCAGTCCTAAGAGTCCCGCGATCACCGCCAGCAGAACACTTTCAGTCAACAGCTGGCGTATCAGCCGGCCGGGATTGGCGCCCATCGCGGTTCTCACCGCGATCTCTTTTTCTCGCGCTCCCGCGCGTGCCAGAAGCAAATGGGCTACATTGACGCAGGCAATCAGCAACACCGCTACCACGGCGGCGATCAGCATCCAGAGTGTGGGCCGAATATCGCCGATGAGTTGCTCTCGAAGAGGCACCAACTCCACGCTGTAGCCCGCATTGGTATCCGGATATTGCCGAGCCAGCCGCTGCGCGATGATTCGCATCTCGCTTTGCGCCCGCTCGCGGGACATTCCCGGCTTCAGGCGCGCGATGACATGCAGCTCATGCACGCCCCGGTTGCTTGGGAGAAAATCTTTCGGTTCGGGCGTGTACGGGATCCACAGCTCGGATTCGCTGGTGGGAAGCTGAAATCCACGCGAGGCAACACCAATAATGGTGAACGATCCTCCGTCCAACAGCACCGTTTTGCCAAGAATGTTGGGATCCCGGCCAAAGCTGCGCTCCCACAGGCCGGCACTCAGGATGGCCACATGGTTTTTGTCGGGCTGATCCTCATCGGTGGCGAACGATCGGCCCACGGCCGGCTGCATGCCCAGGAGCTGGAACACCGCGGGCGAAACGGCAGCAGTCTCAATCCGCTCGGGTAATTCCCCAACCGACAAGACCGAGGACTGGAAGCGCATGGCTCCCATTTCATCCAATGCTTGATTTTGGTTCCGGAAATCGCGGTAGTCCGCCGAGGAGGGCCGCCATAACCCCGGCATGGCCTTGGATGAATTGACCTCCCACACGAAGATCAAATCTCCAGGATTTTTGTAAGGCAGGGCACGAAACAGGATGGCGCTGGTAACGCTAAAGATCGCGGCGTTGGCCCCGATTCCTAAGCTCAGCACGAGAATTGCTATGAGTGTCGAACCGGGAGTGTTTAAAAACGTACGAAGGGCATACCGCAGATCTTGAGTGAGCGCGTGCATTCCTCGGAATCTGCATTGTACCCCCAGAAAGATATGGCTTGCTGACCCACGGCCGGAAATGTGGTTCCCGGCCGCGGGTTACAGCCCCATTTTGGGTTCAGCCGATTTTAATTGCCCCAGACGATGGTTCCGGCTTTAATGTTGGTCTTGGTCCTCATTGTGTTGCCTCCTTGCTTTAGTTTGAAAGTACTTCTTACTTACGACCCTTATGTATGCATCTTGGATGCCAAGCGTACCATAACCAAAAATCGGCGCGTACTAAGCACCGGTATGTAATTGATCTCATGGACTAAGAGGGGCTTCCGAGGATGCGAGTGGGATGCCTTACTCTAGGGTGAAAGCCGTTTTCTGGCTATCTTCTCAGATAGTCACCCTATCCTTGTGGATAGGGTGATCGCCTTAGAGCTCGCCCGCCGACGTTTTGCGCGTCTTTTCAACGCCGACCCGGCCGTAATCCGGTATACTTACCCGAGAAGCATGCCCGACATTCCCGCTGAACTGGAAGCGGTGGCTGGCCCACTCAAAGGCAGCATCATCGCATTGGAGGAGACCGAAACCTCCATCGGGCGGGAGCCGAACAACCAGGTTTCCCTGCTGGATGCCGCTGTATCGCGCAGACATTGCGTGATCACGCGCACTGGCAGTGAGTTCAAGATCCAGGACCTGAATAGCCGCAACAGTACATTTGTCAATGGCGTTCCTATCGCCGAGCGCTCCCTCGCTTCCGGCGACGAGATCAAGATCGGAAACTCGCTCTTCGTCTTTGTGTTGCCGGAAGTGGAAAAATCCAAAGAGATTTCCACTTCGGTGGAATTCAATAAGGATTTCGATGAGCCGACGTGAGTGGCGGCTCCACCATCATCCTGCGCAAGCAGGACGCCCGCTATCTGCGCGATCTGGAAAACGTTCCGCTCGAAAACATCAAGTCCGCCGGCCGCACGGTTCGCGATCTGAACGCGCTGCTCCGCATCAGCAAAGCGGTGAATTCCGTGCGCGGCCTGGAGGCGCTGGAAAAGCAGATGCTGGAATCGATCTTTGAAGTCGCCCCGGCCGACCGCGCGGCCATTCTGCTTTGCCGAGAGCGGCACCGACGAATGGACCTCGGTGTTCGGGTGGGATCGCCGGGCCGGTCCGAATCAGGCCGTGCAGGTGAGCCGGACCATCGTGGCGCAAGTGCTTTCGGGCGGCGTGGCCATGCTTTGTAACGACCTGCCGTCCACCGAATCGTTTTCCGATACGGCCAGCATCATCGAACGGCGCATCCATAGCGTGCTGGCCGTGCCGCTGGAAGTCTTCGACCGGATCCTGGGCGTGATCTACCTGGACGCCTCCAATCCGGACGCGCACTTCGACGAGAATCATCTGCAACTGCTCACCGCCATCGGCAGCATTGCCGCCGCAGCGCTCGACAACGCGCGCCGCATGGAGGCGCTCGAACAGGAAAACCGCCGTCTGCAGGACGAGATCAGCCTGGAGCACAACATGGTGGGCGACAGCCCGCGCATGCGCGACGTCTATCAGTTCATTGCGCGCGTGGCTCCGCGCGACATCACCGTGCTGATCTTCGGGCGAGAGCGGAACCGGCAAGGAACTGGTGGCGCGCGCCATCCATCGCAACAGCAGCCGCGCCAACAAGCCGTGCGTGGCCATCAACTGCGCCGCGCTGGCCGAAAACCTGCTCGAAAGCGAGCTGTTCGGCCACGAAAAAGGCGCGTTCACCGGCGCCATCGCCCAGAAAAAAGGCAAGCTCGAAGTCGCCGAGGGCGGCACGGTTTTCCTGGACGAAATCGGCGAGCTGGCGCCCCTGCTGCAAGCCAAGCTGCTGCGCGTGCTGCAGGAGCGTGAATTCGAGCGCGTGGGCGGAACGCGCACCATCAAGCTGGACGTCCGCCTGATCGCCGCGACCAATCGCGATCTGGAAGAAGAAGTCAAGAAGGGCCGCTTTCGCGAGGATCTTTTCTACCGCCTCAATGTCGTATCGCTCCGCATGCCCGCGCTTGCGCGAGCGGCGCGAGGACATCCCGCTGCTTGGCCAGTTATTTCGCCGCGAAATTTTCGCAAAGCGCCGAACCGGCCCGTGCTGGGAGTTTCACCGCACGCGCGCACCTGTTTGACCAACTACGATTGGCCGGGCAATGTGCGCGAGCTCGAAAATGCCATCGAGCGCGCGGTCGTGCTGGGATCGTCGGAGCTGATTCTTGCCCGAGGATCTGCCCGAAGCGGTGCTCGAAAAAGCCGAATCGGCCGAAGCCAGCATGACCGCGTTTCACGATTCCCTCCGCGAAGCCAAGAAGCAGCTCATCGTGAACGCCTTCGAACAGGCGCAAGGCAGCTACACCGAAGCCGCCCGCCTGCTGGGCCTGCATCCCAATTATCTGCACCGGCTGATCCGCAATTTGAATATGAAGCAGGTGCTGCGGCAAGCCGCGGCCGAATAACCCGCCGAATAAAACCAAGCTCGTCCCATTTGCTGCGGTACGATATCCAAGTGCTTCCCTTGCTGGCTGAACTTTTCGATCATCAAGCCTGGGCCGACGCGACGATTCTCGCATGCCGTCCGCGCGTGTCCCGCCGCGATGGACGACGAGAAGATTCGTCACACCCTACACTACATCGTCATGGTCCAGCGTGCCTTCCTTTCGATCTTTCTGAAAACGCCGTTCGACATGGCCGCCGAATCCAAGTCGCCGGAATCATTCGATGCTTTGGTGGAACGTTTCCGCGCCACCCAGCCCGAGGTACTCGCGTTCGTAAAGGGCCTGGACGAGTCGGCGCTCCAGCGCATAATTGAAACGCCGTGGATTCCCGGAGCCAAACTGACGCTCCCGCAGACCTTGATGCAAGTGGTGATGCACAGCCAGTCCCATCGCGGGCAGTGCGCTTCCCGGCTGCGCGCCGCCGGCGGCCAGCCACCCACGCTCGATTTCATCCTGTGGCTCAAGGACCGTCCCGCGCCCGCGTGGTCATGAACCAGGGAATTGCGTTCGCCCGCACCCTTCGTGCCCTCGATGCCGACGATTTCCGCGCTTCCAAGCTCGGTCTTCTGGCCGCGGCGCTCTTATTGTGCGCCTGGGTGTGGTGGATGTTCGCCGCGCAGCGTCCCGCAATACGAAGCCAGCAACAAAGTGCAAATTGAATCCGGACCGAGCGATCGCGCACTTCGCTCCGCGAGCAGATTTCGCGCCTTCACGCCGGCCAGCCAGCACTGGTGCATGTAGAAGGCGCAGCGTTTAACAGCGAGGGTTCAATCCATCGCCGCTGACCAAGCCGAACTGCTCCTGGCCCCCAACCCGCAATCCCCAATCCCAGCTTCCCCATCGGCCACCGCCGACATCGAAATCTCCCGCGTATCCCCAGCCGCCATCGCACTCCGAACCTTGACCGGCGCCCGCCGATGAGGAAGCGCCACGCCGCCTCCTCGTCCCCGAAGTGGTCCAGACCTCCAACATGGACTGCGGCCCGGCCGCGCTCAAGTCGCTGCTCGAGGGTTTCGGCATCCCCGTGAACTACGGCCGCCTGCGCGAGGCCTGCCAGACCGGACGTGGACGGCACTTCCATCGACACGCTGGAGGAAGTGGCCAATCAGCTCGGACTGCAAGCCGAGCAGATCATGCTTCCCGCCGATCACGTGTTGCTCGATGAAGCGCGCGCGCTGCCGGCCATCGCGGTTGTGGTGCTGCCGAACGGCGTCACGCATTTCGTCATCGTCTGGCGCCGATTCGGGCGATTCGTGGAATTGATGGACCCGGCGGTGGGCCGGCGCTGGGTGACGCGCGGCGCGCTTGCTGTCCGATCTTTATCGTCACAGGCAAACCGTGGCGGCCGAGGATTGGCGCGAGTACGCCGGATCGGAGGATTTTCTCGCGCCCTTGCGCCAGCCGCCTGCATGCGGCTTGGAATCGACACCGCGCACGGCAATCGCCGCGGCCGAGCAAGATCCCAGCTGGCGATCGCTCGCCGCTTTGGATGCCGGCGTTCGCATGCTCGAGTCGCTCGCGCGATTCGGGCGCCATCGAGCGCGGGCGCCGAATGCGCCCGCCTGCTCGAAGACTTTCTCGAGCACGCCGACACCATCCCGGAACATTATTGGTCGGTTCGGCCCGGCGCGGAAGACGGCCAGCTTGTCATGCGCGGCGCGGTGCTGGTGCGCGCGCTCGGGCGTTGCGCAATGCGCGACATCGCGCCGCCTTCACCGGAACTGCTGGCCGCGCTGCAACAACCGCGCCGCGCGGCCTGGCCGCGAGCTGCTGCGACTGCTCGGCGCCGACGGCGTCTTCACTCCGGCCGCGATCGCCATCTGCACTCGCGCTGGCGAGCGGCGCGGTGATCGTGGAAGCGATTCTGTTCCGTGGCTTGCTCGGCGCTGGGCCCGTCGCTCGGATCGGCCGGTTGCGGCTGGGCGCGATCCGCGCGTTGCCTTCTCGCTCGCGTTGCTGTTGCTCGAAATCCCGCTCGCCGGCAGCCTGCTGCGCTTCGGCCGGCGGCTGGAAATCCGTCTGCGCCTGGCGTTCCTCGAAAAAATCCCGCGCCTCGGCGACCGCTATTTTCAAAGCCGCCTCAAATCCGACATGGCCGAGCGCAGCCACAGCATTCATCTGATCCGCCGCCTTCCCGAACTCGGCGGCCAGCTTCTGCGCTACAGCTTTGAGATTGTCTTCACCACGGCGGGCATTATCTGGCTCGATCCGGCCAGCGCGCCCATCGCGATTCTGGCCGCGTTCGCCGCGCTCGCGATCCCGCTTGCGTCGCAGCCTCTGCTGATGGAGCGCGATCTGCGCCTGCGCACGCACGCGGGCGCGCTGACGCATTTCTATCTGGACGCGCTGCTGGGACTGGTCGCCATCCGCACGCACGGCGGCCAACCGGCGGTGCGCCGCGAGCACGAATCGCTGCTCACCGAATGGGCGCGCGCGGGTCTGAATCTCGCAGCGCGCGGTGCTTTCGCTCGAGACGCTCCAGTTTCTCGCCGGCTTCGGTCTCGCGATCTGGCTGCTGGCTTCGCATCTGGGGCGCGGCGGCCAATGCGGGCGCGGTGTTGCTGCTGGTCTATTGGGCGCTGAATCTGCCGGCGCTGGGCCAGGAAGTGGCGCTCATCGCGTGGCAGTATCCTTCGTATCGCAACATCACGCTGCGATTGCTCGAACCGCTCGGCGCGTTGGAACAGCCGTGCGCCCGCGCGCCGCGCCTGCCGCGCAGCCGCAAGCCGCCGCTGTCCATCGCTTTTGAAAACGTCGGCGTGGTAGCGGCGGGTCATCCAGTCCTGCGCGACATCAACCTGTCGCATCGCGGCCGGCGCGCATGTCGCCATCGTGGGCGCATCGGGCGCCGGCAAATCCAGCTTGGTTGGGCTCCTGCTCGGCTGGCATCGCGCGGCCTCGGGCAGCGTCTTCGTCGATGGCGCCGACTCGACGACGCGCAGCTGGATCAACTGCGTCCGCACATCGCGTGGGTGGACCCGGCAGTGCAACTCTGGAACCGGCCGCTCGCCGATAATCTGCGCTACGGACTGCCGGATGGCGCCGCGCATGCCCGATCGACAAGCGCCATCGACGCCGCCGAATTGCGCCGCGTGATCGAGCGCCTTCCCAACGGCCTGGAAACGCCGCTCGGCGAAGGCGGCGGATTGGTCTCGGGCGGCGAAGGACAACGCGTGCGCTTCGGCCGCGCGCTGCTGCGTCCCGGCGTGCGCCTCGCGATTCTGGACGAGCCATTTCGCGGGCTCGATTTCGAACAGCGCCGCAACGTTGCTGGCATGTGCGCGCGAGATCTGGCGCGATGCCACCCTGCTTGCCATCTCGCACGACATCGCCGAAGCCATCGACCTTCGAGCGCGTGCTGGTGCTGGAAGACGGCCGCATCGTGGAAGACGGCGATCCGCGAGAGTTGGCGCGCGATCCCGAGTCGCGCTTCCACGCCATGCTGGAAGCCGAGCGCGCTGGTCCGCGAAGAATTCTGGAACGGACCCGAGTGGCGTCACCTGCATTTGAACCATGGCCAACTTACTGCCTGATTCGTGGCTGTGGCCTCCGTCGCGGCTCGGGCGAAGTGGCGCACGCACTCCTGCGTGCCGCGTCGCCACTCGTGGCGACGCCTCCCCCGGAACGCTGACATTGACGCGCTCGGTCGCTGGCTGGAATCCGCCGCCCTCACCCTCGGTTTCGAAGCGCAGCCCGCCGAAACAACCTACGCCGATTTCGAAAGCGACTTTCCGAATATCGGCCCGGCCCTGATCATGTCCCGACGAATTCCGGCCCCAAATTTCTAGCGATTCTTGCCGGGCTCCATCTTGCTGACGCCCGATCTCAACAAGGACTCGCATCGATCCCGCCGTAATCCGAGCCGCTCTTTGCGCCGCCATGGAAGCGCCCATCCTGCGCGAGATCGACGAGACGCTCCATCGCGCCCAGATCCCGCCAGCGAAACAAGCTCGCGCGCGCGACGCCATCCTGCGCGAACGTCTCGGCGCCAAGCGAATCCGCGGCATCTGGCTGCTGCGTCTGCCGCCGGGCGCGAATTTCCGGGATCAACTGCGCCAGGCCCGCATCCCCCGGCGCTTGGCTGCGCTCGCGGGCGCGCATGCCGCTGCAATATCTGCTCTGGATTCTGGCCTGGTAGATCGTCGGCGCGAATGTTTTGCGCGGCGGAACGGATCGCGGCATGGCTGATCCCGTGGGCGCTGCTGCTGCTGACGCTGGTCCCGCTGCGCGTGCTGATCACGCGGCTGCAAGGCTGGGTGGCCATCGGCGCGGGCGCGCTGCTTGAAGCAGCGGCTCTTCTTCGGCTCGCTGCGTTTGGAGCCCGACAGCATGCGCCATCAAGGCGCGGGGCAACTGCTCGGGACGCGTGCTCGAATCGGAAGCCGTCGAAGCGCTGGCGTTGAGCGGAGGCTTTCTCGCCTTGGTGGCGCTCATCGAAATCGTCGTCGCCGATCTTCGTGCTGGCAGCCGGCGCGGGCGGCCTGTTGCAATCGGCGCTGCTTGTCGGCGTGGCTCGTCGTCGCGGCTGCCATCGCCTGGAATTATTTCCAGCGCAACCGCGACTGGACCGACGTTCGTCTCAACATGACGCACGATCTGGTCGAAAGCATGGCCGGCCATCGCACGCGCCTGGCGCAGCTCGCGCCGGATCGCTGGCACGACGGCGAAGATGAAGCGCTCGAAGAATATCTGAAAAGTTCGCGACGCCATGGATCGGTCCACCGCGCGACTGATCGCGACTGGTGCCGCGCGGCTGGCTGGTTCTTGGGCCTGCTCGGCTTAACGCCCGCGTTCGTGCACGGAAGCGCGATCGCCGGGACGCATCGCGATCGCCGTGGGCGGCACCTTGCTCGCCTATCGCGCCTGGAGGCGGCTGGCCGCCGGGCGCCTGGCAGTTGGCCGGCGCCGCCGTGGCATGGCAGCGAACATCGGTTCTGTTCAACGCGGCGCGAGCGTCACGGAATTACCCGGAGCGCTGGATGTCGTCGCTCCGACGAAGACGCGCCGCTGGTAGTCGAGGCGCGCGGCCTGGACTTTCGCTACAACGAGCCGCGCCGAACCCGTGCTGCGCGGCGCAACGCTCGAAATCGCGCGAGGCGATCGGGTGGTGCTGGAAGGCGCTTCGGGCGGCGGAAAATCCACCCTGGTTTCGCTGCTGGCCGGCGTGCGCGAGCCCAATTCCGGCCGCATTCTGATGCATGGATTCGATCGCCCAACGCTCGGCGCCGCCGAATGGCGCAGGCGCCTGGCCGCCGCCCCGCAGTTCCATGAGAACCACGTGCTGGCCGAAACATTCGCCTTCAATTTGTTTTTGGGCCATCCCGCCAGTTCTTACGCCCGGCCGATTTCGAAGAAGCGCAAGCCATCTGCGGCGAACTCGGCCTGGGCGATCTGCTGGCTCGCATGCCCGCCGGTATGCTGCAAATGGTCGGCGAGACCGGCTGGCAGCTTTCGCACGGCGAACGCAGCCGCCTCTACATCGCGCGTGCGCTGCTGCAAGACGCCGAGCTGGTGGTGCTGGATGAAAGCTTCGCCGCGCTCGATCCGGAGAATCTGAAACGCGCGCTGGAGTGCGTGGTCAAGCGCGCGCGGTCGCTGCTGGTGATCGCGCACCGCTGACGCACGAGCCGTTACTTCAAGCCCTTCAGCCAGATACAGCGTGCAAATGTCGCGCTGGAAGGAATACGCGTACGCGTTGCCATCCGGCGTCATCGACCACTTGTCCGATCCGCACGCCCACCGGATCGGCGGGCTTCAGCTCCTTCCATGGCTCTTCGCGGCCGCGCCGCCAAATCCAGCCGGTGAATCTTCACCGCGGTGAGGCCTTCGTTTTGCGCGCAGGAACAGAGAACGGCCATCGGCGCTCCATCGAATCACCGATTCGCCGGGTTGCACGTCAAGAGCCGCCTTGGGCGCCCCGCCCGCGATCGGCAACAGGTTCAGCTTGCCTCCCGCCACCTCAGTCACATACTTTCCGTCGGGCGAAACGTGCGACGCCGCCATTCCCTCCGGCGTCACCGGAACAGGCGCGCCGCCGCGAATGTCTTGAACGTACGTGCGCATCGGCCGGTTCGGCTCATTGCCCGTGAAAAACAGCTTCTGCCCATCCGGAAACCATTCCACGCGCTCGTAGTGCATGCCGGGCGTACTGAAAACGCGCGACTCTCCCGGGCCCGTCGGCAGCAGGCTCAGCTCCGTCTTCGGGCCGTCGTTCAAGATGCAGGCCACAAATTTTCCATCCGGCGACAACGCGGGACGGTTGCCGTCGCCCAGCCGCACCGCTGGCGAGCCATCGGTTTTGCGAATGTAGATCGCGGGATTGCGCGCCTCCCCGTAGGACAGCTCGACGAACAGGATGCGTCTTTCCGTCGGCGGAAATATCGTAGACCCGGCTGGCGTCGAACCACGATAGATCGCTCTCCTGCTTTGGCGCCGGGCGCGAGGGCCGAAATTCCCAGCCGCGAATCCACCACCGTAACCAGGACCTTCTTGCCGCCTGCTGCTGGCCGCCAGCCCGGTCACGAGTGATGTCGTCCACCAGCATGGACGCCGGCGTCTCCGTCACCAGCCGCTCCTTGCCCGCGAGCGTCACCGCGCGCAGCGCCGGTTCTCCGCCCGCCTTCGCTCCGCCGAACCAGATCTCGTCGCCATTGGGCGACCACGCCAGGCCGCCCAGCGCCTGCCAGCCGCGCGACAGCGCCCGCTTCTTGCCGTTCATATCCAGCACCGTCACGGTGTAATCGCCGACGTCGTTGTCGTGTTCGAAGAACGCGATCAAGTCGCCCTTGGGCGACACGCGCAGCAACTCCGGCGAACGTCCGTCGCTTTCATAGCGCACGGTTCCGATCGGATACTCGATGCGATTCTTGCCGCCCACAGTCCGCGAGACGGCGAGCGTCGAGCCGTCGGGCGACCAATCGGCGTCGTTGACGTTTTCCAGAATCTCGCGCGGCGCTCCGCCCGACAACGGCACGCGCGCCAGCGTTCCCGCGGTCCCGTTCGTCGTGGGCCCCAGCAGAATCGCCATTTCGCCGGTGGAACTGATCGCCAGGATGCGGCCCTCCGGTAAGTCGAGCGGCCGATACTCGCGGCTGCCCGGGCGCATGGAAAAGATATTGGTCGGCTCGCTGGCCCACTGCGCGCTGAACACCACGGTCTGGCCGTCGGGCGAAAATCTTCGCCGACGGGATCTCGCCGCGCCGGTAAGTCAGACGCTCGAACGCTCGGCTGCACGGGCTTCAGAAATCGCCAGCCAACGTAGGCGCCGGCCAGCGAGCGCGATGAGGATGGCGGCCGGCCACAGCAAAAAGCGCGATACGTCGCCGTGGCTGGACGGCCGCGGTCCTCCATCGGCGGGAGCCAGCTTGCCGGACTCCAGTTCGTCCAGCACGTCTTCCAGCGCGACCTTGATATCGGCCATGCTCTGCCAGCGGCGCTGCGGATCCTTGCGCAGGCAGCGGCTGATGATCCGCTCCACGTCGCGCGGAATGTCCCGGCCCAGTCTGGCTCACCGGCACGGGCTCGGAATGCAGCACCGAGGCCAGCGTGGAAAGCTTGGAATCGCCTGTAAACGCCCGCTTGCCCGTGATCATCTCGTACAGCACCGCGCCGAAAGCGAAGATGTCCGAGCGCGCATCCACGGTGTGGCCGTCGGCCTGCTCCGGCGACATGTAGGCGACGGTCCCGATGATGGTGCCCGCTTCGGTCCGCAGAGCCGCATCCACGTGCACGCTTTGCGTCACCGCGAAAACGTCCGGCTCCTCGATCTCGGTCAGCTTGGCCAGGCCGAAATCCAGAATCTTCAGCTCGCCATGCTCGTTGACGATGATATTGGCGGGTTTCAGATCCCGATGCACGATGCCCGCGCTGTGAGCGGCGGCCAGCCCATCGGCAATCTGGATGGCATAGCGCAGCGCGTCATTCAGCCGGATGCCTTTGCGGCCGATCAGCCGGTCCAGCGTCTTGCCGGCGACGTATTCCATCGCGATGAAGTCCACCGGCTGGCCGTCCATCTTGCCCGGTGTCGATGTCGAAAATGGTGACGATGTGGCGATTACTTAAGCGCCGAGGCGGATTTGGCTTCTTGCGAGAAGCGCGCGCGGCGGTCGGCGTTGGCGACGGCGGTGGAAGGCAGAACCTTCACGGCCACGGAGCGGTCCAGATGGGTGTCCAGCGCGCGATAGACAACGCCCATCCCTCCCGCGCCCAGCTTGGCTTCGATGCGATAATGCCGGAGAGTTTCGCCGATCATGGCCCGATTTCACAGAACCGGATGTGACAATCCGAGCGCCCATTTTACCATCCGCCGGATTCGAACGTTTGATCGCGTATTTGTTTGGCGCTCTAACTCACCATCGAGACCAATCCTCGCTCCTTCAAGCCGCTAATAGCCAGGCCGTACCGGCCCCGCACCCCGGTCTTCTCGAAGATATGCTTCAAATGGATCTTGACGGTTCCCGGCCGAACGGTCCTGCGGGGCCGACCACACCCTCCGTCAGCCTTCCTGCGAAGAGTCCTAACGCATCGCGAGCGCTACCTCGCCGTAGAACTTCCGCGCGGGATCGCTCGTGAAACAAGAGGACCTTAAGGTGATGCCATCGGCGCTCCCGAGGAAATTGCCTAAGTTCGCCGCGAATGCCGCCTGTCGATCACTATTACATGACGATCACTAACCGGGTAATCGATTTTTATAGATGGGCGATAAAACGAAAACATATTGCTTCCGTATACGCCTTCGGATACACTGAATCACCATCCATAGTCAAACGTGGTGCGCGAATATTTCCCCATCAAGGGAAGCCTTATTCGGCGAGGAACGAAGGAATTGTTTGCGGTACGTGAGTGCTTAATCGGGTGATCCAGCTATGATCAAGACGGGCAAGGAAATGGATACGGCAATCCGCAGGGCTTTGGGACCCTCCATGAAGTCTCGAAATCTGCTTCGAACCTTTTCGATGATTGCGATTGTCCTTTCATTCGGGACGATGTCGTCAGTGCTCCTGGCGCAGAACACAATTTCCTTTCAATACTGCAATGCGATCGCCGCAGGCGGCGGACTCGGTTGTGCACTTGGCGAGAATCCGATCGATTGCACTTGGCTTCAGGGCATCTATGACGCCTGTATTGCAAATGCGACCGCGTTGGCGACACCAACGCCGCCGCCTCCATCGCCGTCCACGCCGTGTACAATCGGCATTCAGCCAGAGGCGCGGCCGTCTGGTGGACGCAACGCTCCGTTCACGCCGAAGGACGAGTCGTCATCGTCTTGTCCCTGTGTCGTCACGGACGATCCAGTACCCGATCTCGTGAATAGCGCAGGAGTGATCACGACACCGGCAAGGCTTGCCTCGGGAGGGACAACAGTGGGTGGGATTTCCGCCGATAGCGCTGCCCGGCTCGTGGTCAAGGTTTACGCAAATTCCGTGGGCGACAAACTAACCGTTACGTTGCAGGGAGACGGTGCTGGGAATCCCAACGGTATACCTCAGCCGTTTGGCAGCCTCCAAACGCTGCTGCCCGCGGACGGAACCGCCTCGGGGTCCCAACTGACTGTTACCGCGGTTGCGACCGGGGGAGCACCGATGGCCTTTCTCCTAATATATCCCTCCGCGAGATTTTTCTCGCGGCCCTGGCGACGACTCTGCTCAATCGCGAGCCGTATCGATTACTGCCGTTTCGCACGCTACTGGAATTAACTCGACTGCTAACGTCACAATCTGGCGTCCCCCTGTTGTGCTTGTACACGGGTTCTGGGGTACTCCCGATGATTGAACAACTTTGCCTTCGATCCAAACGCACCTCCCGGAGGCTCCAGATCGGGATTGTTTTGGACCGCAAGGCAAACTACAGCTTTAACACGGCTGGTACGATATCCAGCAGCATCCCCGCGTACAATTACACCAGCCAGTTAGCGAACGCACCAAGAAGTGTCCTAGTGTCCTGTCTCAAATAACTATTTACAACATGGGGTGACCGCTTTATACTGGGGCATGTTCGCCACAGCGGCCCCGCTAGCAGTGAATGCCGAGGAGAAATGGGAACTGGAATCACTCGTTCGCAACGGCAATACCCCGCAGAGAGTGGCGCTACGTTGTCGCCTTCTGCTGCTAGCTCATCAAGGGATCGCCAATCACGCCATCGCGCAGCAGCTGAATCTATCGCGACCCACCGTTCTGGCGTTGCGGGCTGCATTCGCCAGGAACGGAATAGCGGCGATTACCGGGGTTCGCAAGCGGAAGCGTCGGGCCAGGTGTTGACGCCGGAGCTGGAGCAGAAGATCCTGACACCACGTTGAAGACTCGCCCCGGAGACGGGAGCACCCACTGGAGCGTACGGATGCTCGCCGAACACATGAGGTCTCTCGGACGATCGTGCACCGGGTCTGGCAACGTCACGATGTGCAACCGCATCGCGTGGAGCGCTTCAAACTCTCCCGTGATCCGCGCTTTGAGGAAAAGGTGCGGGATATCGTGGGCTTATACCTGAATCCTCCCGACCGCGCTCTGGTGTTGTGCGTGGACGAGAAGAGTCAGATCCAGGCCCTGGACCGCACCGCGCCAATCCTTCCCTTGCGGCCCGGTTTGCCGGAACGGCAGACGCACGATTACAAGCGCACGGCACCACCACTCTGTTTGCCGCGTTCAACATTCTGAATGGCAAAGTCATCGGCACCTGCCAGGATCGGCATCGCAGCCGCGAGTTCATCCGATTTCTGAATCATCTCGAAAAGCATCTTCCCGCCGATCAGGAAGTGCACCTGATCATGGACAACTACTGCACCCATAAGAGCGCCGAGGTGCAGCGCTGGCTGAAGCCGAAGAAGCGGAAGCGATTCCACTTCCATTTCACCCCCACCAGCAGTTCCTGGCTGAACCAAGTGGAACGGTTTTTTGCACTGATCACCGGAAGAATGATCCGCCGCGGAACCTTCCATAGCGCCGACGAATTGGAAAGCGCCATCTACCAGTGGCTGGCCAACTGGAACGGCGACCCAGCTCCGTTCGTCTGGAAAGCCTCTGCCGACGTCATCCTCGACAAGTCCGACGCTGTAAAGAATTATCCAGGACGGAGACTAGCCTCAGTTTTAACGCGCCTTTAGTGCTGAGTCAAATCACAACTTTCATAAACAACTTTCGGACGGCCCGGAACGTTGCGGCCGCCCAAGCCGATATCGTGGCGCACAGTATGGGCGGCTTAATGACGCGCAAAGTCGCGCAGCTCAACAACTTTTCCAGTGCCGCGTCGTTTGGCGTTGGGCCCGTTCATAAGCTGATTACGATAGGAACGCCTCACTTGGGAAGTCCGCTAGCGCTGAAACTCCTGCAGAATGCGAGCGCGTGTATGCAGCAGGCGCTCGCCGACCGCCACCGAGTCGCCATATTACAAGCAACTGTGGGCCCCAGCACATGGGTCGGCGCTGCCGGCGATCTGCAGGGTTGCTCCGACGGCAGTCTTCAGCCGTGCGCGGAGGCACCTGCCGACGTACTTGGTCATCCCACCCCGAGCCAATCCATCGTTTCGCTGCAAACCAGCGACGGGAGCACAGTCGAGACGGCCTATATCGCTGGAGAGATGGGGCCCAATAATCTTAGCGGCTAACGTACATGGGCATGATGCCCTCTGCCATTCCGGCTTTCTTGCAGTCAAGGCTCGGATGTAAGAACGATCCACTCGCGCAAAGCCTCACTCCGACCTTGTGGCCCACGATTTTAATAATCTGGAGAGTGATGGCATCGTTGCTGTCATTAGCCAGATGAACGACATCAACAACAACGGCGGCTCGGGGACTGTCGCCCCAGGCGACATTCATTCCAGCGGGGTGGAGGCGCTAGGTTTTAACGGTCCAGGTGAGCTCAACGATCCATACATCGCCAACCAAATTCTTCTGCTATTAAATTCGCCTCTTGACACCACCGTGTCATTGGGCTTTGCGACGTTTGCGCCTGTTCCTTAGCGGATAGTCCAATGACACCCGTTCTCTCGATTTTGATGATTGCTACAGGGCTTCTCTGTACTGACCGGCTGCTTGCGCAGCCGGTGCTACGAATTATCTCGCCGAATGACAAAGCCGTCGTTCATCCGGGCGAGACGATCACAGTAAAGATTGAGGCTTCGGGCGCCGCGTTAACGGGAGCGATGATCGCGGCTGAATCCGATAAAAGCCGGGCAGGTTTTGTCCAGACCACCTTATCGGTTTTCTATAACCATACCGGCTAAGACCACGCCCGGCCTGTATACCCTGGTGGCCGAAGGCGCGAGTCCTACCTCCGATATTCCTTCATCAGAACCTATTTCTATCGACGTGGAGCGCCTAGATTCTCCGCAGAGCATCGCTACGGACGTCACCCATCTGGACCTGAAGGTGGGTGAGCAGTCGGCAATTGACGTAACGGGTACCTACCCGGACGGTTCCCACGTCCGTCTCACCAAATCCACGCAAACCAACTACGAGACGGTTCCTGCCGGCGTCGTCTCCGTAACTCGTGATGGATTGGTGACCGCCTTGGCCGCTGGCTCCGTCACTATTGTAGTTCACCATCAGGGCCGCCAAGCCGCCGTAAAAGCCGTGGTGATTCGGCGATAGATCGAAAAGGGAGCAGCATGAGGTCATTAATGGTCAAAGTGACGAATGTCGCGTTGCTGCGTTTGGCATTACAGACTCTGGTCGCTTCAAGCGCACTTTTGCAAGCACAGAGCGTTCTCCAGATCACCTCCCCGACTAATGGAACAGTGGTGAAATCCTGGCAAACCATTTTGGTAGACGTTTCGTCTTCGGTCCAGTCGCTTACAGGCGTAATGGTCGCGACCCAAGACCCTATAATAACCTCTCAAGTTTTGACCGCGCCTCCCTATCAGTTTTCAATCACCGTACCGACTCAGATCGCCCCAGGGCTGTACACTTTGGTGGCCGAAGCCGCGAGTGCGTCGTCGGATATTCCTTCCTCGGGCCCAGTCTCTATCGACGTTGAGCGAGCCGACTCCCCACAGAGTGTCACCACCGATGTTCTCCCAGATCGAACTGCCAGCGGGTGGGCAGGCGGGTATCGAGCTTATCGGGACTTTATGCAGACGGGTCTGTTGTCGACCTCAGCAAGTCCACTCAAACAACGTATGTGTCCCAATCTCCTGGAATCGCTACGGTAACCTCTGATGGCCTGGTCAATGCAATAGCTCCTGGTTACACCCAGGTTATAGTTGACGGAAGCGCATTGGTCGCCATAACGGTCGATCCACCAATCAGTATCATACCAGCGCAAGCTGCCCTCACGGCTTCCAAACGCTTTATTTTTCAGCCCCCATGAGCGGGCTTGTCAAATTCCGCAGTAACTTGGTCACTGACAACAGGTTTAGGCAGCGTCGACGGCAACGGGGTATACACTGCACCAGTGGCCGTCAGTTCTCAAGAGACCGACACCCTAACCGCCACAAGCGTGGCGGATAACACCCAGACCGCGAGTGCCGTGATTACGCTACTGCCCACAGCATCGGTGACAATCCTCCCAGCCTGGGCCGTTCTCTACGCATCGGAACCGCAGCAGTTCACCGCAACCACATCCAATGCCGGCACTGCTGGAGTGACTTGGTCGGTTAGTCCCAGCGGCGCGGGGACCATCGACGGTACCGGCCTATACACTGCGCCTGCGTCGATTTCGAGCACGCAGCCCGTCACCATAACAGCGGCCAGCGTTGCGAATCCCACGATAGCCGGAAGCACAACCATCTACATCTCGCCGCAACCGTTCAATTTGCTCCCGCAGCTTCCACTCGTCGACGTTGGGCTGGAAACGTACCACGATATATTCGTCGCCGAGCTGGCTACCGACGGATTCCCACATCCGGTTGCCTTCTCGATAACAGGATTGCCAAGCGGAGTCACCGCCAGTTTCAACCCGACATCTTTAACCGGCACCGGAGATACCTCGCTTACCTTTACCGCCACCGAGGCCGCCGTTCAGGGAAGCTACACCGTGAACGTAGTGGGGCAAGATACCGTTTATGCCCCGCTCAGTCAAACGCTGCCATTGACGCTCGTTGTGACGCCCGGATTTTCATTCACGGTCAATCCGCCGGCGGCCACCGCTGTGCCGGGCGGGTCCGTTGCGGTGATTGTAACGGAGGCGAGCACAAGCGGCTTCGATCTTCCAGTTCTTGCCGGCACGAACGCGGGAAACGGAATCACGGCCACCTTCCCGGAAGTCCAGCAATCGGTCCAGCAATTCGCCGGGCCGGGCAGCGCCCCGCTCTTGCTTAGCGTCGACCCTACTTTAGCGCCGGGTAATTATCCGATTACGATTAGCGGCCAATCTTCCGGATTAGGCGAGACTTCGTCCGCGGGAATGACTCTGACGGTCAACGCAATCACTGGACCCAGCGTGCTGACTATGTCTCCCAACCCCGGCACTCAGACCACGCAGCCTCTCACCTTTACGTTTACGGACCCGTCCGGCGGCGCCAGCATTACTACTGCATCGGTTCTGGTCAACACCTCTCAAAGCACGGCTGCCGCTTGCTACGTGCAGTACACGGCGAGCACGCAAACGCTTCAATTTCGGTCGCTCGCGCTCAAGAATCTGGAAGCATTACGCAGCGATTACGACAGTCGAGTAGCGGCAAATTCCCACAACCTCGGATAGCTGTGTCGAAGGCCGTCGTAAAAAGCGCAGTAATAAATCTTATTGCTTCACGGCTCGAGTTGGGTTAGACTGGCTCAACACGTTTCAAGAAAGCACAAAGGTCGATCATCCAGGAATTATACGTGAATGGTCGTTGATATGCGATTAAAGAGGGCGTTGTAGCGAGCAAGAGACGCGTGGTACTCTCACGGCAAACCGGGCCAAGGTGACAAAACTCATGGTTTCAAATAAACCCCTGCCGAGTGGGGCGAATGCATCCACATGCAGAGCGTTGAGGCTCGCGAGGTGCGGATGGGCGCATCGAGCGTTTTCGATCGTCCTGGCGCTGCTTTTGTTCGCGATTACGATGCGAACCCTCCGGGCGCAGAACACGATTTCTTTTCAATCTGCAATGCGATCGCCGCAGGCGGCGGACTCGGTTGTGCACTTGGCGAGAATCCGATCGATTGTGCCTGGCATCAGATTACCCTGAGCTTGCAGCCGGCCTCGAACGACAACATCGGCACCGCTCTAGGGACGCTGCAAACCATTCTGCCCGCGGACGGGAACAGCTCGGGGTCGCAGATAAGGGTCACCGCTGTAGGCACAAGCAACGGCACGATGGCTTTCGCCTTATATGTTCCGCCGCCCGACTTCTCACGTGGCGGTACAGATGATACAGCGCCGTCCCGATCCGTAGTTCTCACCGCGACTTCCTCGGCAACCGCTCTCAACTGCCAGACGAATATTACAATCTGGCGTCCGCCTGTACTCGAGGTGCACGGGATATGGGCCGGACCCACGTCATGGAAGACCTTCGAGACTCTGTTAGTCCAAAACAGTATATCTGGCGGTGACCTGACTTACGCGCAGGCGCTGCGCTATAACGATAGTCTGAGCGGACAGATTTCCAGCACTGTGCCGCCGTACTCCGGTCTCTCTGGTTCACAGCTTGACAAGGCAAACTTCGCCTCGATTGGTTTGGTGCCGAACGCGATAACGGTGGATGTTGAAGCGCGCCACAACATAACTGCCTATAAGAACTTCCGAGACGCCGCCATGGTGCAAGCTGACTTTGTCGCGCATAGCTTGGGTGGCGTGGTCACTCGAACGCTTGAGAACCAGCCATTTCTGGCGCACGATTGGAACACATTCGGCCAAGGCATTGTCCATAAGCTGATTACGATAGCCTCACCGCACCTTGGAACCCCCTTGGCCACTGCTCTTCTAGATGAGAGCGCGCCGTGCGTTCGGAACAAGCTAGCTTTGGCCGGGAAGTTCTCATTTCAAAGCGTGACTCTGAACGACGGCGCCGTTCTCGAAGGCGCGGCGGGGGATGCCGAGGGAGCGGGTACGGGAAACGGAGCGCTTAGCCAGGCGCTTGTAGAGCTTCAGGCTAGCGACAACGGAATCGAAGTGCCGACGGCCATGCTAGCCGGCGAGATGACGAATAACGCCAGCGGGCTGGATACGTCGTTTTTGCTTTGGTTGCTTAAGAACATGCCGTTCATGGCGTGCTCCGGCGATCCTCTGATTCAGGATTTCACGTCAGCACAATATCCGATTCTGATGGGCGGCAACAGCGACGGGATCATCCCGACGACGAGCCAGCAAAACGGTGAACCGGGTTTCCCTGTTGTTACAGGTGTTATCCACACCAACGCCATCGAGGCGCTTGGTTTTAGCGGTCCGGGCGAACTTCAGGTCGACCAAAGCCCCTCGAATATGTTCTTGATCGACGTGATTCAGCTCCTGAATACAGCATCCAGCTCCTCATGCGCACAAGGCTCGTGCATGTCGCCGTTCTACAGTTTGCCCTAGCAGAGAGCCGAAAACATGTTGTGTCACTTCGAAATGCGCAAAGCGCTGCTTTGGATTATCTCTGCGTCTCTGCCAGCCTTCTGCACACCGCTCGCCGCGCAAACGGAAGACCACGCGCTACGAATCATCTCCCCTACGAAAGACATGCTCGTCAGGCCCGGTCGGAAGGTCCCGGTCAAAATCACAGGCAGCATCGAATTGATGGCACTTGGGGTCTGGGGATCGTCCTTGCACGGTGAAGGGTCTGATTTAAATGTTAGTTCGATTTCCGCTCCCCTCGGTAAGAGTCCTTGGACTGTGATGTTCGACGTGCCGCTGGAGGTGGATCCACAGCAGTATTCGATCTGGGCGATGGGAATCTCGACGGAGGGTGTAGGTGTCCGGTCGACCGAAATCACGATTGACGTTGAGCCGGCTGATATTCCTCCAGTAACCTTTCACCCGCCGTTTGTACTCATGCCTTACGGCGGTTGGTGCGTTTCGCTGACAAATAAGTCCTCGTGCGGTCCTCCCTTGGAAATCTATGGCAAGTACCCGGACGGAACTGAGGTCAACCTAAACTGGTCAACAAGGATTACGTACGCTCCACAAGATCCTTCAATAGCTCGGGTTAGCCGCGATAAGTCGTCGCTCTTCGGCGTTTCGCCAGGCAAGACGAAGGTGGTCGTGTTCGGTAAATATGTGATTGACGTGACTGTCTTGTCGAAAGATCAAACGAGACAATGAGCCGAACCTAAGGGAACCTTGGGCACCGCACCGTTGGTGGCAAACATTTATGGACTATAAGGGCTGGCACGTATTCCTTCGCATGTTGCAACTCGGCGCGAGCCTCACCGCGCTCTCCGCTCTCCTGCCGGCGCAAGCGACGCTGCAGATTTCTTCGCCAGCAGACGGCAGTGTAGTGACCCCTGGAGCTACCGTCACAATTACGATCACCGGATCGGGTGCGGCTTTCGCGCAAGCTGCCGTCTATGCGACGGACCCGCTTGGGTTCTGCGCGGCCCCCTCTGGGCCACCTTTTCAATGCTCGATTCAGGTTCCTTCGGATACCGATGCTGGCACATATCTGCTTACGGCTGCAGCTTTGGACGGAACGGGAAACGAGACGGACTCGGCTCCGGTGACCATCGACGTGGAACCCCCGGCTGCCCCGGCTAGCATAGCGGCGCTGCCTGCGAGCCTGACGAACTTGTGGATAGGGGATCAAGCGGCTCTGCGCATCATAGGCACGAACAGCGACGGCTCGAGGATCGAACTAACGGAATCCACGCAAACAACGTACGTCCCGCAGGCACAAGGGATCATCACCGTAAGCGCCGACGGCCTGGTCACCGCCGTCGCACCAGGTTCAACAACGATTCTTATAAACGGAACTCTCTCTGTTCCAGTCACGGTCGACCCGCCGATTAGTATACTGCCGATCCAAGTAAGTCTCACGGCATCGCAAAGGCGAACATTCGTCGCTAGAGTTACAAACTCCACCAATCCAGCCGTCACCTGGTCACTGAATCCGGGGTTGGGCAGCGTCGACGCCAATGGCGTATACACCGCCCCAGTCGCCGTGGCTTCTCAAGAGACCGACACCTTAACTGCCACCAGCGTGGCGGATAACACCCAGACCGCGAGTGCCGTGATCACGCTACTGCCCACAGCATCGGTGACAATCCTCCCAGCCTGGGCCGTTCTCTACGCATCGGAACCGCAGCAGTTCACAGCGACCACATCCAATGCCGGCACTGCCGGCGTGACTTGGTCGGTTGGTCCCAGCGGCGCGGGGACCATCGACGGTACCAGGCTATACACTGCGCCTGCGTCGATTTCGAGCACGCAGCCCGTCACCATAACAGCGGCCAGCGTTGCGAATCCCCCGATAATCGGAAGCACAACCATCTATATCTCGCCGCAACCGTTCAATTTGCTCCCACAGCTTCCTCTTGTGGACATTGGCCCGGGAACGTTTCACGGTATGTTCGTCGCCGAATTAGCTACCGACGGATTTCCACATCCCGTTGCCTACTCAGTAACAGGATTGCCAAGCGGAGTCACGGCCAGTTTCAGCCCGACATCTTTGACCGGCACCGGAGATACCTCGCTGACCTTTACCGCCACCGAGGCCGCCGTTCAGGGAAGCTACACCGTGATCGTAGTGGGGCAAGATACCGTTTATGCCCCGCTCAGTCAAACGCTGCCATTGACGCTCGTTGTTACGCCCGGATTTTCATTCACGGTCAATCCGCCGGCGGCCACCGCCGTGCCGGGCGGGTCCGTTGCGGTGATTGTAACGGAGGCGAGCACAAGCGGCTTCGATCTTCCAGTTCTTGTTGGCACGAACGCGGGAAACGGAATCACGGCCACCTTCCCGGAAGTCCAGCAATCGGTCCAGCAATTCGCCGGGCCGGGCAGCGCCCCGCTCTTGCTTAGCGTCGACCCTACTTTAGCGCCGGGTAATTATCCGATTACGATTAGCGGGCAAGCTTCCGGATTAGGCGAGACTTCGTCCGCGGGAATGACTCTGACGGTCAACGCAATCACTGGACCCAGCGTGCTGACTATGTCTCCCAACCCCGGCACTCAGACCACGCAGCCTCTCACCTTTACGTTTACGGACCCGTCCGGCGGCGCCAGCATTACTACTGCATCGGTTCTGGTCAACACCTCTCAAAGCACGGCTGCCGCTTGCTACGTGCAGTACACGGCGAGCACGCAAACGCTTTCTTTGAGCAACGACGCCGGCACGGGATGGGCCGGATCGGCGGCCGTTGGAACCCTCGGCGAACTGAGCAACAGCCAGTGTGTGCTCGACACCGGCGCGTCGCAAGTCGCCATTTCTGGGAGCACGCTGACGCTGACTCTTGTCCTGACACCTGTCGTTCCGGTTATTGGAACGCGGAACCTTTACGCGGCGGTCGCGGACAGTTCTTCCACCAGCGGATGGCTCCCGATTGGCTTTTGGATGATCTCGGCGAATTCTTTGCCGGCTGGATGGCGGGACCAGGACATCGGCGCGGTAGGCGCGGCGACCGGATACTCCACGTACGATCCGACGACAGGCACGTATACGGTAACTGGTTCCGGCAACGATAGGAACGCTCCGCCGGACCAACTGCACTTGGCCTACCAGCCCCTGGTGGGCGACGGAACCATCGTCGCTCAGTTAACTACTGTGCAAAACATATTCCAATACACAAAGGCGGGCATCATGATTCGCGCGAGCGCCGATCCCAATTCCGCCTATATATTTCTGAATGTTCAGCCGAATAACGGCGGTTGCAGTGTAGGTATTCGCGGCACAGCAGGCGTACCGGCAACCTACGCTGCGTGTAACTCCAGTCTGCCTCTCTCGACAAATCCACAATATTCTGGCCTTCCCGCCAGCTGGCTGGAGATTATTCGGCAGGGCAATACGTTCTCGATACAGATTTCTTCCGACGGCGTTACGTGGACGAGCTCGACTGCTCCGATTACGGTCTCGATGCCGGCGAACGTTCTGGCAGGGCTCGCGGTCGTTTCTGACGGCGGCTCAAGCTGGGCCACCTTCACCAATGTCAGCGTGACGCCCGCCTCTGCCGTTGCCTCGCCGGCCTTCAGCCCAGCCAGCGGCGCGTATCCCTCCGGCCAAGCTGTGGCCATCAGCACGACGACTTCCGGCGCGTCGATTCGTTACACAACCGATGGCAGTACACCCAGCGAAACGGCCGGCATTCTGTACAGCGGACCATTCACGATCGTTAGCGCCACCACCGTCAACGCGATTGCCTATGCCGGCGGAATGGCCGACAGCGCGGTGGCTGCGGCGACGTATACCATCTCATGCATCAGCAATCTGGCGGGACGGGGAATGCTTCCGGCCCTGGGGCACAGCTCAATATCAACTGGGCGTTCAACCAACGCGACCAGTTACGACGTTTTGCGAAGCTCCACCGATGGCGGACCTTATACGCTCATCGGAAACACCAACCTTACCGGCTATCGTGACGGCAATGATGGCTTGCTACGCAACACAACCTATTACTACGTCGTGCAGCCTCTCGAAGGATCAACCGAGATCTGCCAATCCAACCAGGCTGCAATCGCGATACCGTAGCGACGGCGCCCTCAGCTCACCATCGAAACCAATCCCCGCTCCTTCAAGCCGCTAATAGCCAGGCCATACCGGCCCCGCACGCCAGTCTTCTCGAAGATATGCTTCAAATGGATCTTCACCGTTCCCGGCCGAATCCCCAATTCCAGCGCGATTTCCTTGTTCTTGAACCCCTGCTCCACCATTTCGAGCACCTGGTGCTCGCGCGGAGTAAGCTCCGAGCGGGGGGCGCTCTTGCCGACTTGCTCTCCGATCGGTCCAAGCCTGGCGCCTCGAATTCAAAAAGTGTAGCCCGCATTTTCTGTTCGGGCAACGGAAACAACCAACAATCGCAAACAATTCACTTGACTTTCGATCCATCCTGTAAGATCATTCCAACTTAACGCACATCGAAAGTCCGCGATGAGCCGCGCGTGAAGGGAATGTATGGGCAAATCTGCTTCACTTATCGTGATTCTACTCTTTACGGGCGCAATCCTGCTGCACGCCGATTGTGGAGCAGTACCAACTGATTCCACGTTTGCACCTGACGGCACCTCATTTCCGAACTACGCAACGAATGTACCGATAACATCGACCGTTGACGGTCCGCTTCCGTCGCTTGCTGCAACCGCGAACATCAGCATCACCCGAGTCGTCGGCCCGGGGATACCAATCGAGTTCAATGCGGACGGAACGCTAGCGAATTGGCAGCAATACGTAGATAATGGAGTCTTGTCGCGGTAAGCCTATATCCAGTTCGGCTTTGTGGGAACAGTCGAAGTTGATCCGCCGACGACGATTGGCCTCTATGTGAATGGCTATTTCGAAGGAAATTTCGCCAACGATGCTTTATACCGCCCAATCACGGGCCAACTCGCTTGTGTCCAAATCGAAACAAAACATCTGAAATTCGCGGAGAGAGCAACTCCAGGCCAAACACCGACGCCGGTTGTAAACGCAATCGGGTTTACCGGCGATCTATACAACCAAAGCTTTTATGACAATAGCAGCGGAGTGCCGCTTGGAACATTGACGTTTCAAGCCATGGCGCCTGTGGTCTTCGTGCATGGGTGGAACGCAGGACCGTGGGTCTGGGGACCCAAACCTGCGGTTCAGGGCATCTGCCCGCCAAATCCAAAGAACCCGAATGATGGCGGTCAAGATTTCGTTCAGGCGTTCTTCGAAGCGAAGGTCCCGTTCGATTGCACTGTCAGAATCGACCCACAGATCTCAAGCACTCAGGGCGCTGTGGAACTGGCAGGCCAGTTGCCGTCCATTCTCAACAGCTTCGGGGCACGGCACGTAAACTTGATAGCTCACAGTAAGGGCGGACTCTTTGCGCGGAAATTTCTGCAGGACAACGCCCAATCTGATCCGACAACTCAGATTGGTGTCGTATCGCTCACCACGCTGGACACCCCCCATCATGGTTCCGTGCTGGCGGATACGGTGGTGCAGTTTAACAACAGCCGGTTTGGAGGTGTTGTAAACGTCATAGCGTCGATATTCAGCGGCTTTCTGGGGGCTGGTGTAAATGATCTGACCGTTCAAAACGTGAGGGCCTTCAACGATTTGTACCTGATTCCCCCACCTGAGTTCAGACTGCTCGATTCCAACGGAAACATGTCGGTCACGAAAAGCCTCTACTACTCAACTTCGGCCGACGCAGATCTCAACGGCGACGGATCGATTAGCGCGGCCGAAGCAAACCCATATCCACGACTCTTTGGGAATCTCTCGTACAACATCGTGGCAAGAGGCAAGTCGGTGAACACGTTCACTGCGATAGGCCTGCTACATGCAGACACTTCCTCGATTCCGAACGGCGCTATCCAGAACGATCTTCTTGTGCCCATCCCCAGCACGCGCTATCCGATGTTCACTGAGATCAACTCTTATGTAGGTGCCAACGGCCGCAATCATCAAACGATCCGCTGTGGCCAAGATGCTGTTTGTTCCACGGACATCGCTCCGCTTGTTCTGCAACAAATTTATAGCGCTGAAAGTCAACAGCCTGCGCCTTGAGAGGGGGCATCCGATGAGGCACATATTTGGGATGTTTTTCCTGGTTGCTGCGGTACTAGTCTGTGAAATGCCGGCGTGGGCCCAGTTTGATGATTTCGAGGTTACGTTGACACCGGCCGCTCGGGAGTATTGCCACGTGCTCCGTTTCCCGCAGGGCTGGGATACCAAGCATTTTGATGATCGGGCTCCCCAACACCTATTTTTTGGCTCTCCCAACAGCGACTATGAATTTCGGGTGGCAGGAGTCCTCGGCACTAAAATCTTGGTGTCGGCATTCACCGACTTCGTTGAAACAAAGTACTACGCGAATAATCGTTACCAGGTTGACTTTTCGGACCCTACGGCTGCGGCTGCTGCGGTCAGCCGCAAGACGTGGGACGTTGCTGCGGTGGTTCCGCTTACTAGAAAAAGTGCGTTCCCTCCCATCGGAACCGTTCCGAACGACAAACGGCTTGATTTCCATCGCTTCCAATTCAATAGGACGGGGGACTTCTGGGGCCAGCCCTCCGACTACGCCACTCGCCTGTCGCCGGATCAGGCGTGGCTGGTGCTTCAGAGCACGTCGCCCGGAAAAGAAAACGGCTCTATTCCGGTCTTTTTTGACTTCTTCAACGGGGACAACGGACAGAGACTGTTTACGATTGTGGGCACGTTTTCGAGCGTCAACGGTGGTGATCCCGATAGCGTGTTCGCTAAGACAGGCTGGGTCACCGAGCGCTACTTTATCGTGCCGCTTGGACGGAAGATCGATCGCTGCCTGATCTGCGATTTCGGCGGCCGCCACGTCGAGAAGGGAGCAAAGCAATGAACCGGCAAGCACGGAACTTTTCCCTCACTGCTTTCGCGTACTGTCTCGCAGCCTTTGGGCAAGGAGTGCCATACTCATCGGCGACGCTTTCCCTCAGCAGCAACAACACCCAGGCGGTGCAAATTCCGGCGAATACCCCCTCTACTCTACTTTCATTTACCGTGGAGGGTGACTCTACCGGCGGCAACACCTTTGACGTTCTCACAAGTGACCCCGGAATCGTCGTTTCGCTCATCGTTCCTTCCGGTGTCGAGGTTACCAGTGCCAACGCCGCGTCGCTCGGCTTTACCTACACGGTGGTTCCGAACGGCACACTCTCTGAGATCGAGATTCCTTCGTTGTTGTCTATGCCCGGCACACATACGGTGATCCAGATCCCAGGCGGCCAGCCCTCGGGCATTTGTCAGGTCAAGGCAAATGCTTCCACCGTGAACGTGCCATCGGGCATCGTCGCGACGTATTTTTCCTCCTCAACTGTCGGAGTGACGGGCACGACCGATGCTGCCAACTATGCGACTGGCGGGACCGTCATCTTATCGGGTTTGGCATTCGACGGCTCCACGCCCGTTACCGGCGCGACCGTTACGGCGGCGATAAGCACGCCGGCGTCTCTATCGGGTCAAGCAACGGTTGGAAATATTCAGTTGGTTAGCACTCAAAGCGTAAGCCCCACGCTCTCGGACTATTCCTACTCCGCCACCTTGACCAACGCAGGCCCAGCAGTTCAATTGGTGACGGCTGAGGCACAGACGGCGAACCTGCCAACCGGCATATCGGCGCTAAACGACACGCTGATCTTCGGCAACGTGTCGGCAAACGCTTCGGTTCCCAGTTCCAATACGATCACGATTGAACGAAATCCGAGCCAATCGTTCGATCCCACGACGCTACCGTGGACCGTGAGCACTCCCGGAGCGCCGATCAACATCAGCCTGACGGACTCGGGAACGGGGTTTGACGCCGCAACCGGCGACGGCATTTATACAGGCACGTTTACGCCAACGTCAACCGGTACTTACACCGCGCTTCTGTCATTCACCGGAACTTCGCTCGCTGGTAATACTTTCTCGCGGATGGCGTCTACTCAGTTCACAGTTTCGCAGCCACTTGCTAATTTCGTTTCCTTCGCGGACTCACAGCAAACCGCCGGCGTGACGGCCGTAGCCACCGTGAGTGTTCAAACCGCCGGCACCTACCGACTCAGCATGCAGTTGCAAGCCAATAATCAGAACACTATCTGGGGCGTAGCCTCTGCAAGTCTTTCCACCGGGTCCCAGCAAGTCGGCGTAAGCTTCGCCAATTCCCAATTGTCAGAGCTTGGCGTGAACGGGCCATACGAGCGTATCAATGCGGTGTTGACCTATGTCGGCGATTCCGGGGACCTGCTTGCCGACTCTAATGCCGATGCTGGGCCCACAGCGGCGTACGCACTCAGCTCAGTCGCTTCGGCGATCTACTTCGCCGGAACAAATTCCGCGACTGGCGTTGTCACCGGCGCCGGCCCTACCTTTGATCTCCTTGCCGTAAATATGGGCGTCAACAGCTCATCCGCCACAAATTGCAGCTGGAGTGCAGTCCTGACGGATCTAGCCGGTAACCAGATCGACTTTGAGTCCTCCGGAGGCAGTTTGGCCGCGGGAAACAATTCGGTGACTCTCAATTTTAACGGTAACTTGATAGCCCAGGAGGCAAATGGGCCGTATATCGTGACAAAGGCTGGCATTCACTGCGGAACAGGCCAGGCCTTTGCCAGCCCCTTGTTCCAAACGCAGGCCTTTACTGCATCGCAATTCACATCTATCACTCCTGACTTCGGCATCGCGGTGACAAGTACCCCCGCCGGGGCTTCTCCGGGAAGCACGTTTCGATTTGGAGTCTTCGCGACCGCCATTGGGCCTTTCTCAGCGGCGATCAATCTCAGTGTGGCTGGTTTGCCAACCGGCACGACCGCAACATTCACAGTGCCAACCATTCCTGGGTTTGGACCAACAACACTGGTGATAGCGACCAGCTCGACGACGCCGGCCGGCTCGTATCCACTAACGATCACTGGAACAAGCGGAACGCTGTCGCATAACGCGGCAGCTACACTGATAGTCACGCCTCCTCCACAAGTCGCCACTCCCACCTTCAGCCCGGTGGCAGGCACGTACACCTCGGGGCAGACAGTGGCCATCAGCACGACGACTTCCGGGGCGTCGATTCGCTACACAACCGACGGCAGCGCACCCAGCGAAACGGCCGGCATTCTGTACAGCGGGCCGTTCACGATCGTTAGCGCCACCACCGTCAACGCGATCGCCTATGCCGGCGGAATGGCCGACAGCGCGGTGGCTTCGGCGACGTATACCATCTCCTGCATCAGCAATCTGGCGGGACGAGGTAATGCTTCCGGACCGCAAGCCAATCTGTCCTGGGCGTCTCAATCGAATGCAACTGACTACGCCATTTTGCGAAGTTCGACCGATGGCGGGCCTTATACGCAGGTCGGGACCACGGGTTTGACGGCCTATCGGGACGCCAACGATGGCTTGGTTCGGGGCAACATCTATTACTACGTCGTGCAGCCTCTCGAAGGATCAACCGAGATCTGCCAATCCAACCAGGCTGCCATCGCGATACCGTAGCAATGGCGCTCTAACTCACCATCGAAACCAACCCCCGCTCCTTCAAGCCGCTAATAGCCAGGCCATACCGGCCCCGCACTCCCGTCTTCTCAAAGATATGCTTCAAATGGATCTTGACCGTTCCCGGCCGAATCCCCAATTCCAGCGCGATTTCCTTGTTCTTGAACCCCTGCTCCACCATTTCGAGCACCTGGTGCTCGCGCGGGGTAAGCTCCGAGCGCGGGTAGCGCTCCTGCCGCGCCGAATCGCGGAACACGCAATCCTCCATCCAGCTTCGTCCCGAGGCCACCGTCCGAAGACAGCTCAGGATGCTCTCCACATCCGCCGTCTTGCGAACAATGCCCTTCGCGCCGGCCTGCAGCAGACGCAGCGCTTCGGCTTCGGTCATCGAAACGCCCCAAACCGTGACTGCCGGCGGCGGCTTCCGCCAGTTTCAAGTCGTGAATCCAATCCAGCACGATTCGCATGCCGAATCCCTTGTCCACGATCACAACATCGGGTGGCCGGGCGGTCACAAGTTGCGTGGCTGCTTCCAACGTATTCAACGAGGCCAGGAACTCCAGGTCTCCGGCCGCGGTCAGTAAGGTTCGTAATCCTTCCGCCGTTATCGGTTGAGTGTCGCACACGACGACAGTCTTCTTCGAGTGGTCTTCGCTCATGTTGGTCTCTTACCAGCCGACACGCCTTTCTCATGCGGGCCTCAGCTTGATTCATACGTTCGATTCATGAATCAAACTAAGCCTTATCGGCGAGTGCGTTCGAATGTTTAGTTGATCCGGTGAGTGAAGGCTCTCATGTTATCATCAACACTAGCCGATTTGATCGTTAGGACTACCATGACGGAAAGTCCGCAGTGCGCCGATGCCCCAGCCTGAAGCCTCGAAATTCAACGGTACCTGGAAAGCGCTGTTCATCTGTCCTAACCAAAAGATAATACGAGACTTAGCTCCGCTTCTCCGCAAGCATCTTCCCACCTTTTCGGGCCACGACCTGAACGCTTACCCCATGCGCCACCAACTGGCCGAGGTGCTCAGTTCAGAAACGCCCAATCTTTGCCTGCTCGAAATCGGAGAGCCGCGCGATACCGGATTGGCGCTGATTTCCGACCTTTTGCGCCTGGATGCCAAGTTGCCCATCGTCGTGGTTCTTTCGAACAACGACCCTGAACTGGTATTGCGCTGCCTGCGCCAGGGCGCCAGCGATTTTCTGATTCCCCCGTTCACCTCCGAGCAGGTGGAAGGGGCGCTTGCAAAAGGTGGCCCGGCTCCAGCCTGCCCACGCCGCCACCAACTCCGGCAAAGTCTATTGCATTATGCCCGCCAAAGGCGGCTGCGGCGCCAGCACCATCGCCAGCAATCTGGCATACCAGATGAAGCGCGGCGACAAACGCATCCTGCTGGCCGATCTGGATCCCCTCGCCGGAACGCTGTCCTTCCTGCTGAAGATCAAATCCAACTACAGCTTCATGGACGCGCTGGCGCGCTCGCACGATATCGATGCCGACCTTTGGAGATCGGTGGTCACCAGCCGGGGCGGGGTGGACGTGCTGCTCTCACCCGAGGTGATGATGGAGGGCATGAGCGAGCTGAAGGACGCCAGCAGCATCATTGAATACGCCCGCGCCACCTACGACCTGGTGGTGCTCGATACCGGCGGCGTTTATGGCGATTGGAACCTCAGCCAGGCGCAACTGGCCGACGAAGTCCTGCTGGTCACCACTAACGAGCTCACCTCGCTTGCAAGCCGTGCAGCGCGCCCTCAGCTACCTGGATGCCAACAACGTGGGCCGCTTCAAGCTCCGTCTGATCGTGAACCGCTATGACCGCCATACCGGCCTGAGCAAAGACGTAATCGGCACGGCGCTGCATATGGACATCTTTCATATCATGCCCAGCGATTACGAAGCCATCCAGAAGTCCTTGATGGAGGGCAAGCCGCTGGGCGCCGCTACCAGCTTCGGCAAAAGCGTGATCGGCCTGGTGGATCGGCTGGGCGGAAGCTCGGAGGCGCCCAAGAAAAACAGCTCGCTGTCGGGTTTGCTGTCGCTGTTTTCACGCACCTCGTAGAAGCATCACTGCGATTCCACAATTGGTTCACTTCCAGCGCTCAACCATCAAACAACCGGACTTGCGGAGAAACGAAGGAAAGGCCGGCCCTTTGGCCGATCGCGCGTGCCAGTTTTCTGAAATCTTGATACGCCTCCTGCGCGGATTGAAAGTGCGACCCAATCGCGCCGTCAGCAGGCTTGAGGTAAAACATTGGTTTCCGGGCCTCCTGCGCCATCGGCATCAGGCTCCGATAGTGCTTTAGCAACGCCAGTTTATGCGGATCATTTTGGATCGTATAGTTCTCACCGGCGGGCTCAGATAAAACGAACTCGCGATACTCGCTTGGAATTCGATCGATCCATTTCTCGTAGGCCTTGACTGGACGATCCAAGCGGACCCCGTGTTGTTGTACCACGTATCCGAGAGGCTCGATGGCTCCAGCCGGCAATTCAAAATCCATTTCCGGCTTTCGGCTAAGGCGGTCCGCCCAGTCTCGGCGCCAGCGCCTAAGCGTAGGCCCTAGGTTTCGCAGCCCTTGGAGTGAGTACAAGTCTGGCGAGAGCGGAATTACGACAAAGTCCGAGGCAATGAGACCCGCGCGATTCAGAGCCCCTAGGTTAGGACCAAGATCCACGAGGATCAGGTCCGCCTTAGCTACCTCAGCACTGCGCTGCATCACGCGCCAGAAGGCCGACTCGACCCGAAAGGCGCGCTCTTTACCCTCAAGGCACAGGGGCCACTGTGTTGAAAGCTCATCCTCGAATGTAGAAAGGCGGAGGTCGCCCGGCAGGAGGACGAGGCGCCCTGACGGCGCGGTGACCCCATCATAGCGCACGTCCCCTATCCCTTTTATAAGTGGTTCGATAAAGCCATAGATCGTGTTGCCGCTATTCCACAACCTTTCCAACTCATCGTCGTCCAAGAATGCTGCTGTCAAATTTGCTTGAGGATCGAGATCCGCGGCGACGACCTTGGCCCCCAGATCGGCGAACATCCACGCAAGGTGGTAAACAAGCGAAGTCTTTCCAACGCCACCCTTGTTGTTGAAAAACGCGATCACTGGCACGCTCATCAGCGTTTCCTCATTACAGCGAGCACATAGGTATCCTCCACTTGGAATTCCAACGGCGGATTTCCGTTCTTGTGCAGCTCGTTCTTCGCCAAAGAAATGCCGACCCCGAATTTCTGAACGTAGCCAAGATTTCGCATCGCCTCGGCTAGATAGGAGTTCCTATAGTCCGTTATGCCCGCCAAGCCGAAATTGGCCTTGTTAACCTGGCCGAACGGCCCACCTGGATTGAGGATCTCGATCCTATCGGAGAACCAGTTGATCCGAACCGGAGCATTGGTACCTTCGTAGCTGCGATGGAGAATTGCGTTTCTCGTTAGCTGCTGCAAGGCGACCATGGGATAGTCCGGCCGGGCAAACTCCACGGAGCCGGACGTGAAGTCTCGGGACGTTTCGATATGTGCTTCAACCTTTTGCTCGAGAACTTGCAGTAACTCTGGCAAAGGCCCAGAAATTGCGACGCCGTCCCGGACGGGGTCCGTCAGTTTGTCCCCATCAATTCTCAAGAACTGCACATAAGCACCGGGAATAAACTGTAGAGGGTCCTTTGCAAGTACGAGCACGCCCACGACAGTTGGCACGGTTCCAGAAGCGGCCCATGTGACTAGCCGCAACGACGCCAGTTGCTGTTCAATCGACCTCCGATTCTCTGCCAAGACCTCAGGTGCAACACTCGCTGGGAGATAAGACCGCGTAAATAAATCGAGGTCAAGATCGAGAAGTGTGGCAGCACGCACCGGCTGCAGGTCAAACGGCCAATCTCTCGCACGGCGCTTTTCGGTAAGACGGCGCTCCTCTTCCAAAGTTGCAATCGCTCGCCGCGGCCCCACACGTATCCAAACCCGGCCTTGAAACCTGACGGGAGGAGCGTCGGCGGGTTGCACGATCACAACAGCCAACTCGCAACTGTTTAGCATCTTCTTTTGAACGGTCAAGCTCGGAAACGGAACAATGTTACCGTCTGACCGCATGTCGGCAAGTGTAAGTAAGAGCTGGTCTGTGATTGGAAGCCCAGTGCAGCTTCCATCGTCATTTGCACCGACGAATATTACTCCCGGGGTCCTGTGGTCGGGAAGATCGTTTGCAAAAGCACAGATAGCCTCCCGGATGCGATCCGTATTGGAAAGAGATGCCTTTCGCTCAACTCGATCTGCCTCAACATCCACCAGCAGCGCTACCAATTCGGCGGTGTCCATTCGCTATGACAAGTCTAAACTACTCAGGCGTGCGCTCCGATCGTCTAAACTGGAGTCGGAGGCACTTCATGTCCAATCAACAGGACCTCCGCCCGCCGACCCAAATTCTCACCCGCGGTTTCGATCCCACTCTTTCGGTCGGATCG
>CAVXGM010000019.1:0-181242 GCA_963761265.1 Bryobacterales bacterium | reverse complement strand
GAAAACGCACGATGTTCCGCGCCGGGAGGCGATCGGCTGATGTGCCCTGCGCGGATGCGAGCGGGTTCACACCGGCCCGTGCGCGAGCAGTTGCACCAGCGGTTCCGGGGACTGGAGACGCCGAGTGTCCGTTCGCGAATCTGCCGGAGGCGCGGGCCGGGCGGTGGGGCGATGGATTGACGGCTGCGAAGATGAAAGACTGCCGGTGGCTTAAGCCGGTCCTGGTGGGGCAGTTTGAGTTCGTGGAGTGGACGCCGGATAAGCACTTGAGGCATTCGCGGTTCGTCGCCCTGAAAACCGAGAAGATGACGAGCGATGTCACCCGTCTGCGAAGAGTGTAGTTCAGATGGGTACGATTGAACGGTGCGGGTGTGCTGCGACTTTCCGGTTAGAAAGAAGCGGTGACCACGCTCAAGCGACGGGATGCCGCCAATGTCGCCATCCGGCGAAAAAACCAGGTGCGGATCGCTATGAAGTAAGCCTAGGCCATTGAGCGGCCTGTGCAGCCTTCATTCCGATCAAACCGACTCCTTCGCATGCTTCCTTCCGTCCAGACTAATGTCTAGCCAGAGCGACATCTCCTCCAATAGGCAATGACTGGCATAATAGTTTGGTCGTTCCAATGCAGTTTTCTGAGGTGCAAGAAGTTGGACACTTGGCCAAAAGACTGAATCTATCCTCCAGGCTTGTTGAGGACATCGTTAAGATTGCGTTGCGCTACCGGAGTTTCAACGCGATTTCGTTTGGGATATCGAAAAAACGTTTGATCTTTTCATTCGTTTGTTCGCGGACATCTTCGTTGGCTCTCTAATCTACGGAATACCGAGCTTTGAAATCACGGTTCGGGAACTTGACAAGCGGCCTCGATCAGGTAAGGGTTCGCGTGCCCGCCTTCAAACTAAATTCGTACACTCGCGAGGAGATCGAAAACCGAGTGAAAGTGCACGGCTTTCGACTACTTCTCGATGGGCAGCAACGCGCCACCTCGATCTACCGCGCTATGACGGGAGTAGATCCTGTCTTCTACATAGCTCTGAACGAGGACGAACTGCCCGCTAACGTCCGAGATGCGTCGCCGGGACAGCGTTCACTTGAGCAGGTGCTCAGCGAGTTTCGCGGCGAGCCCGTCGAGGGCCGGGTCAGCATAAGGCTCGCCGACGTATACGCTGTCCTAAACGGCAAGGCGCCTCGGGAAAAAGAGAAGGCCGCCCTGTTCTTAGAAACGAACATCATCGCCGGTGTCACACCGGAAACAGGTTGAAACCTCGCTTGAGTTCCTCGCTTGTGCGCCGCTCGAGAATTTTAAATCTTTGCCGCCAGGAGAAACTAGTGGCGTATTATCTTCTCGACACGGATGAAGAGAAGTTCGCGCTGTTCTTCGAGCGCTCTAACAGTAAAGGAATACAGCTTAACTTCATAGATATCTTGGCAGCGAAACTATACGTTGGATTCAACCTGCGTTCGAAGATCGAAGACTTCGAAGGCGGCGATTCCAACTCTGGAGTTGAATCGAGAAGTGCTCGTGCGGGCTATCATTTCGAAGTCAGTCAGGGCAAAGACATTGGGCGTTCTTATATCTTGTCCAACCTATCCCATCCGCACTTTACCGAGCACTGGGAGAGCTTCGCGTCAGCCTACAAGAGTGTTCACGATTATCTACGACCGCAAGGTTAATCCATCCTGGCTGGTTCCGTACGAGAACATGATTCTCCCGCTAATGGTATTTTGCCTGAGACTCCGTCATCATGACTTCTCCAGATCAGCGCCGACGAAGCTAACCTGATTCGTCTCTGGTATTGGCTCGCAATCTTTTCCCGGCGATATTCAAGCGCGGCCCAAACCTACATCCTAGAAGATGCTCAGGCTTTGCAGCGGGCGAGTGCTGGAGATCTATCCAGCATCTTGAACATCGTTCAGACACTGAACCGATCGTGGAGCAGTGCCGAGGATCTTCTCGTGATTCACAAGAAGTACGATGCTGTCTACAAAGGCATTCTGAACCTTGTGAACTACACATGGGCGGGTATTTGAATTTTGAGAACGGGAATCCCGTCTCGATAGCAAGCACGCTAGAGGACCATCACATCTTTCCCAACGATTACCTGAAGAAGAACTGGGCCAGCGTTCAAAACACCCTCGATTCCGAAGTGGCAATCGATTGCGTTGTAAACCGTACGCTCATCCCCAAGCTGACCAACATCAAGGTGTCCAATAAACCCCCTCTTCGCGATACCTGTTGGAAATTAAAGTCAAGAATCCTGAATATTGAGAAGGCACTGCATTCACACATGCTGAGTACTGAACTACTCTTCGTGGGGATTACGACAACAACTACGACTATTTCATTAGCGAGCGATCTACGCGGATCTTGAACGCTACCGCCTCAACATCACGGACCGAGAGCGGACACTCTCAAGCAGTTCTCGGCAGGCCGCTCGTTCAGGTTGACCCGAACCAGCCCCGAGAGCAGCGCCAAAGTGCGTAGCCGGTACCGATTCTGAGACGACGCTAGAAATTAAGCTGTTCACGTTTGCCGCGCTGGTTTTGGACGAGAGAGAGTTATCGGACGGTCGAACAAGGAAGCGATCTCGCGTCAAATCTAGGTCCGCCTCCGCAACGCCCTCCACGCCTGCAAGTCCTGAATCAGCCGTGGCGAGGGCAATCGCAGCACGTACCTGCATGCGTTGTGCGTCGCCTTGTAGAAGGTCTCCAACTTGTGCCGTGGCATCGATTCCAGCTTTACACGTAGTTCTTCCATTTCGGGCGAGTGAGCTGTCGACTTAAAGGACTGCTGGACCTGCGGGCCATGCGAAATACGATATCATGTTCGCCGTTTGTTCGCTGCGTGCGGGAGGGCCGCAAATAAGCAATTAGGGGTGAAATAGTTTCCCGGCAGTTGCCTCCGGTAATCATCTACGGAATTGCTAACCACCGCACGGATTCAGAGGTCATGGCGCCGTCTTGGCCGGTGACCTCCAAGCGGATACTCACGTCGCTTGTCTTGGGCCATAAGCTACGTAGCCGTTACGAAGTTGTGCTGGATCGAATGGCACCGCTTCGGTTATTCCGCTTTCAGTGATCCTCATGACGCCATGGTCGGAGGCCAGGATCGCCCGCGATTCGCGATTCCAACGAATCTGAAATTGGTTCGAAAGATTGGTCACCGTCAATCCCAGGTTTGTTCTGTCGCCGGACTCCACCACTGGCCGTGTTGATTGGCTTGAGGGTGGTAGCGCCGCCGCGTAGTGTGAGTCGATTACCAACTGCAACATCCCAAGCATGATCATCCCAAGGGTCGCCGTGGGCAGTAGTCGCAACCATTCCACGCCGTTCACGGAAGTAAAAAGTGGAACCGTGCGTTTTCGGCGAGATTCAGCCATCTTCTTCTCCAGTTGGGACCCTCCAGTCGGCGCGCTCGCCGACTATTCTTCCAGCGCTTATAATCTCTCCCTTCCGGTCACGCCAGAGCTCTTCGGAAGTCCTCGCAGGAGGCGTTGAGCCGCATGAAGCCCTGCGTGTGGGCCCAAGCGTAGAACGCTGAGCGCTCGGATTCCGAGAGCGGCCTGGCATCGAGCGGGGTTTATGCGAATCATTCGCCATTGTAGTCACGGCCCCGAAAAAACTGGCTACCCTCCACGAGCGGGCAGGGTTAGTGGTGAATTTCCGTCTCCAATCTTGCAACCTCGCGAGGGCGAGGTCAACAGGTACGCACAGTTCAACTCAGCAACACGTACTGTGGATTCAAGCGACTTGTACTGTGAGTACCGACGCCGTGGGGAAGGCTAGAGGTATACGCCGAGGAGAACAACAGCGAAGTTGCTACGGTCCCAAGGGTGCCAACCCGCTAGTGCCAGGTCTCGTTCACCGATCCCGAAGGCCTCGAACACGCGGTCGAAGTCGTCGCTGCGTCGGTCTACGAAGCCGCCGTCCTCGCGCTCGCCGAGTTCCGCCGATGCGGATTTGCGGACGTGACATTCGGCCGGCGACCCGTCTGACCATCCGCGTCAAGCAGCCCGAGACCGAGCACACGGTAAGCGTGGGTAAGCTCCAGAGCTGGCTCGATCGCGGCGGCAAGAGCCCGAATGAGCAAGTGCTGAAAAGCCGGTTGCGCGAACTGCTGTAAAAGTTTGGCGAGCCGCGAAGAGAGCGGGGGAGGTTTGGCGACGACCCTCGTTTCGGTGGTTCCTCTGCGCGGCTCATCATCGAAGAGGGCGGGGACTGATTAATTGCAACGTCCGGCCCGTAACGCGTTCATCACACTTCGCGTTCTGACCCGACGCTCGCTGGGCTCTAGAGTCCAATCTTATGAGATAACTGTAAGGCTTACGATAGAAGTATTCGGGCCAGTCAGCGTGAGTTTTCGAATGGGGCCCCAGATTGATGCCAAATTAGTTCCGTCCCAGGCTCTGTTGCTGTACAAAAACGAGTCGCCCGTTCGGGAAGCAGCCAATCCCAGCCCGGTCGCGTTTCCAAAGGAGTCGTTTGGGGCAATAAGGTAATCGTATCTAGGGTCGAGGCCAATGCGATTAGCCTCATCAAGAATGCGGTCATACCTATTGGTCGGCTGTGGTGCGGACATAGTCCACTGGCCTAATGCTTGAGAAACTGTTGCCAGACCAGCCCGGCATTCAAGATACGCGGGCAGTGGAGTAACAATCATTGATGAGCGAACGATCTCGCCTGGCCTAGCCTCTTGGAGGGCCCGTACGGAAGCCGTTAGCTGGCGAAGGCTCTTCAAGATATCTGTTCCCTTACCTTCTCCAAGAACCGCGCCACGCTGACCGCTGAGGATCCCAACAACATCGCAGTTCTCTTTTGTCTGTTTTTTCCGTCCGTAAAGATGGAAGTAGGCCGCCTCGCCCATGTACACTTTTTCGACCTCAGGGCGAGATGCAATGTCAAGCGCAACAAGGGCTTCCCGTACGGCGTCCGCGCGTTGCGCCAACCGGTCAACACCTGGCTCTCCTTCAACTTTACCCAGCGCGCTTGCATAATCGCGATTAAGTGTGAATCTGACTCCAGCAGCGGACGAATCCCGAATAAGCGCATCGTCAGGCCTCAGCGCGCGTGCTCTCAGCATTGGTTTCATATATAACAATGAAGCGCGAATTGCAAGCATAGCTATTCACCCTAACCAGTCTGCAACTATATGGGAGGGTGCTTGTTCCGAAGTCGTTAATGACGAGCAGCGGAATGCTCGCTACCGATTCAATATATTTTCCGTGAGTGCCTTTGGGGACGGCGGCCTGGCTTACCGTGCAAAGGGAGATGGGTCTCACGATACAGCCCGCGATCTAGCGGTTCCACCATTGGGGGATCTCACGCGTTGGGCGTGCGGCTCACTTCGGGCGACGGACTCGGCCAGACTGAATGATTCACATAAATTCGTTTCGAATCGCAATCGTGCTAGGCATTTGGCTCTTTTAGATCCGGCGCGTCTCGATCCGCTCACCTCTGAACAGGAAGGTGAGTATCACCGAAACGATGCTCACAATCAGCGCGCCCAGAAAGGCGGCCCAGAAGCCATCCACATAAAAGCCCACGTGAAACCACCTGACCGCAATCGCCGAGGCCAGCCATAAGGTAATCCCATTGATCACAAGAACGAAAAAGCCCAACGTGAGAATGATGAGCGGACAGGACAACAGTTTGAGCACGGGCCGTATCACCGCATTTACTAGCCCCAGAATGATGGCCATCACTGCGAACGCGCTCCATCCTTGACCTTCCACGCGGATGCCTGGTACGAGCCAAGCAGCCACGAAGAGCGCCAGACCGGTGATAACCCAGCGGAGGAGCAGTTCCATGCATTAACGATAGCGGAAAACAAATAGCGAATCGAGTGGGCTGGCGTTCTACATTGCTAAGACCCCGAATTGCACTAGCTATGGATGGGACTGGCTCATTAGCAAGAGCAAGAACGAACAGGTGGCGAAATCAAGGCTGAGGGAGATTTTGGGAAATGAGGGCCTTTCGCGGTCGCACGCGCTAGCTGCAAACAGATCGACTATAATTAGCGAATTCGATTAAGTTTCAAACCGATAACGGCAACGTCTTTTCGAGGGAGGTGATGGAAAATCATGCCGGGCAATTTCGCTATGTTTTTGATTTTAGTTTGTGTGTCATCGGCAAATTTGCACTCTAGTACGGTCGCCCCCGTCTATGGCACATATTTCGGAGGCGGAGGCGAGACTGGCGTAGCCGTGGCGAGTGACTCTAGCGGCAATGTTATCATTGCGGGCACCACTTCTTCCGCAAACGACCTCAGGAACTGCGGGTACGTTTCAGCCCACTTAGCCCCCGGTCCACCGGGCAACTCAGATGTTTCGTTGCGAAGTTCGATCCGACCGGACGAACCTTGATTTGGGCCACGTATCTGGGAGGGGACGGTAATGACTGGCATCACCGGATTGGCACTCGACTCCTCGGGTAATATCTACTTGATTGGTACAACGACATCGACAAATTTCCCATTCACTCCTGGAGCATATACGGTACATCCGGTCAGTTCTTCGCAGCTAAGATAAGCAACGATGGCAAGACTTTGCTCTATGCAACATCACTGCCGATACGCCATCCGCCGGTGCGGTAAACGGCGTTGGTGAAGTTCTGTATTGTCGGCATTGGGATCATTCACCACTCCGGGCGCGCTGAGCGCTCCGCCAGACCCGAATATCAATCGGACCGCAATCCGGGTCGAACCTAATAAAGCTGAATACGGGCGGTGCTCAGATCGTTTTTGGCGCATTACTCGGAAGTAACGGAAGCATTCATCTTTTTCGTCTGAACCACATCGGTGGCTCTTGATCAAAACGGCAAATCTATGTCGGAGGTACGACGAACGGTAGGGATGCTTAACTACGCCAACGTCGCTCCAGCCGACATATTCGAACACTGGTCTCGTTCCCTCGGCGTTCCGACTGTTCAACGGCTTTCTCGTTGAAATTGATTCCGATGGCGACCAAGCTTCTTTACGGAACGTACTTCGGCGCAGTATACGCAAACACCTCGATAACGAACGTGGTGGTCGGGTCCCGATAGGCCATCCTTTTCGGTGGACGACAAATGGAACGTCGTACCTGGCGACGGCGGGGGCGGCCCGGACAATGCCCAGGGGCGGGTTTGTTGCAGCACTTTCGCGACCGGTAGCGCCACCTGGACTTTTCTACCTGCCCTCGGATCTGATAGCAATGACGCTCGCCTGAGATAGGTATCAGCCCCAGTGCATCGGCAAGAGGCTCCAACGCGACCCGTCTGGGAGCTATTGAGAATTGAACGTCTTGATCCTTTTTCCAGATGGGTCCTCGTATTAGGCCAAATTGGCACGATGGACGCTCTTCGCTGCGGCTGCCCTGGCGGTGGCTTCGAATGGCACTATTGGATCGTCGGGACCACGGCTGCGATTCCTTGGGAGCCTTTTTCTGAGCCAATGCGTTTCAACCAGCCCTGGATTTCAAACGCGGCCTTTCTCCTGGAACTACGAACAATCACCCGGCATTTCATATGTGGTCAACGCTGCAACGGGAACATCTCCCTTTGCAGCCGGCCAGTTAATTTCGATTTACGGCACACAATTAGGACCATCCGCTGGATCAAGCCTCCAGCTCGCGCCAGGCGGCACCGTAACCAACTCCAACGCTGGCACGCAAGTGCTGTTTGACGGAACCGCGGCACCGATTATATACACGAGCGCCGGTCAGGTGAACGCTGCGATCCCCTGTTCGGTTGCTGGGCAACTTCGACGCAGATTGGTGGTCAAGTTCATGGGAGCTCAAGTCGGCTCCGTTGACTGTGCCACTGGGTCCCGCCGCTCCCGGTATCTTCACCGCCAACGGAACTGGCCAAGGCCAAGCCGCCGCCCTCAACCAGGACAATTCGTTCAATAGTCCGTCGAACCCGGCAGCGCCCGGATCAATCGTCACCTTCTACGCAACTGGGGTCGGACCTACTTCGCCCTGTGTGGATGGGCAAGTCTACCAGAGCAACTTCCCGACGCTCACGTTGCCGGTGATTGTTGGCGTCGGCGGTAGTGGGGCTCAGGTGCTCTACTCAGGACAGGCACCAGACCTCGTGTCGGGCGTGGCACAGTTCAACATCGTGATTCCGAGCGACACCACTCCCGGTGTGGTTCCGTTGACGCTGGTGGTGGGCGGCGCATTCAGTACGCCGGGCGTGACGATTGCGGTGAAGTAACAGTCACTCAAACACGTGGGAAGTTCACTGCTCCATTCCAAGGAATCGTGACCTTGCGATCCGCAGGCGAGCACGTTTTGTGTGACCGCCGAGGACCAACCGGATGTTCGCCGTAATCGGACACGCGTTCTCCGTTGGGTCTTGTCGTCTAGGCACTAACAAGCCTCCATGTGCCGACGAGATTATCTTTCGTTTGACCAGCCGCGACTCCAACTAGACGGCAAGCCGCTCGGCTACCAGCATCGGCGCATTCACCACGCGTCCAAAGTCTACGTCATGGGCGATATTCATACCAACACTGTCGAGGGCTTCTGGAGCCTCATTAAGCGCGGCATCGGTGGCGTGTATCATTCGGTCAGCCAGAAGCACTTGCAGACCTACCTTGACGAGTGCAGCTACCGCTACAACCGGCGCGATGAGGGGAACCTGATCTTCCACGCGATCCTCGGAGAAGTCTCGCGGCGCGCGGTCGAAAAGGCCGCTCCCGGTGGACAATACGAATCTGTAGCACTGGCCAGTTGCGCAATTGTGCAAGTGTCTGATAACCTTGGCCAATTAAAGCTACAACGCGTTCTGGACGATACGCATCTAATACTTAGGCGCTCAGATATGACTCTCATACGCATCCAAGCAAATGTTCAATGGCAGGTTCAACCCGCTGGACCGCGAGGAGAATCATGGCTGGCAACGTGCCAACCACTGAATCTCACCGTAGAGGCTGAAACATGGGGTGAACTCATGGAAAGCATTAGCGATACCCTTGACGCCGTCTTGGCAGATCTCATGAGCAGCGACGACTTGCCGCAATTCTTGCATGCTCAGGGCTGGACGCTAATAAGCCAGCTTCCATCTCGCGCGCAGTTCAAAGACGTTCGTTTTGACGTTCCGTTTACACCTGCACTCGTGATGGGAGCAAATGATTCGCAGGCAGGCGTTCGTCAATAAAATTCGAGAGATCGGCTATACCTTCAAAGACCAACGCCCCAGAATCTATCTCTGGCGAAAGGGTATGCACTTCATCTCGGTTCCGAGACGCGATCTGCTTACTGAGGATTTTGTTAGCAGTTCCTTGCGGCAAGCAGGATGCGATGTTGACGAGATCCAAAGATTCATTAGCGCCGCCAATTCTTGATTCTGCCAAACGTGGGATGTTAAAATATAAAACAGCCCGATTGCCGTCGAGCTGTCCACAATTCTTTGGGGCGCACTCAAAGTTTAGCGAAGGAGTGTGCCTAAATGCAACTGTATGTATTGTTTTTGGCAGTGCATTGTAGGTGTGACAGCGCAGACGCAGCAAAGCAGGCCAGCCATCAGCGTTAAAGCGCTGCCACCTCAAATTATTGTTTCGACGGCGTGCAAAGCTAGTTCTCCCGGTGATCTTGTTATGAAGGACGGACACCGAGAACTTGTCGATTCGGATCGCAACCGATAATTGGGCGCTATATCCTTACACGATCTATGCCGACAAGGAACATCGGAATATTTGTCAGTGCCGCCTACCCTGCATTACCGGGTCTGGGATGCGAAGATATCATGCCCTAGCGCAGTTACCGATATCTGGACGCTCTATTAAGTGCTCGGTTCTCTACGTGGATAGGGAAATCACATTCGTTTACCGCTAACTAAGATCGACAGAGATTCCAGCTTTCAGTTGCTCCGAACGCCCGTATATTGATGAATTTGTAATCACCGTCGGCCAGTTACCACGTTCTGTATCTTAGAACATCGAATACGTAGTAACAACGGGCCATCTGATCCGCCTGAATTCGCTCCTGAAAATAACTATGTCTCCTTCTAAGCTTCCCTGTGATCCTCGGACATCTCTACGTCGCGATGTATCTGCCCCCCTTTTGAAACAGCGCCCGCAGTTTGGACCGCTCGGTATTAAGCGATAGCGATGGTTGTCGGACGGAAGAACTGCGGTTGAGCATGCAGCAACCGAGCAGAAGACAATCCACATAAGCATCGTCACTTGTAAAAGCACGCAATGATCGAAGTTTCATAAGCCCTCCTTTTGGGCACACTTCACCTGTTGCATTTCCGGGGGCTTTTGTTTTACGATGGGATCGGCTACCAACCAACCCACCGCTTGCAACCCGAGATGAACGGTCTCGGGACCTACCCGGCAGCTAAAACAGATCAGCTTCTAAATGTTCAATGGACCTTACGCTCACATTGTAGCATTAGAGCAAAATCCAGAAGAATTTAACTCAATGACGGAAAGGAGTACCAAAGGAAGCAGCCAAAATACATTCTTGCACTTCTGTTCACGATATAAGTCCTAGATCTGATAAGCTCGGTACCTGTTTCTCAAAGGGAGGGAACCATGAACAGCCGAGTGTTGGTCTTACTTGCTGCCAGTTTTGTTTTTGCGCTGATCGCCAGCGCGTCTTCGATAAACACAATTACGGTTGGTCCCGGCAGCACAGTCGTCGCTGGAGGTAACACGGTTTACGGCGGGTATATCTTACCGTTTGCATCGCCGTCAGCTTCTGGATCTCTGGAGGAGTGGGTCGTATCGGATACGACTAATCCCTTCGGTTCCGGCGCTTTGGATTTCATTTTTCAACTGACGGTCTCATCGGGGAGTCTTCAAACGTTCGACACAACAAGTTGCTGCTTGTTTCCGTCGGGCGGCCCCATTCTTTTCGATGGGGGAATCACAACCGGCTATGGATCACCCGGCACAGAAACACCAACTTCGTTTTCTACAACTCTAGTGGAGGGGCTAGACGACACTTGGGGGCCTGTGTTCACTTTTGGTTCAGGTATAACTACCGGCACATCCGTGGACCTCATCTTGCAAACTAGTACAGGCTACCTTCATTCTGCCTTTGTCCAGATCAACGGCGTTACGCAGGACTATACTGTGTACGGACCACTCCCGGAGCCTCGATCTGCGGTATTTTTGCTCGGCTGCATTTTCGCAGTGGGGTTGCTCGTGAACAGACGCCTCCATGCGAAGATCCAGGAATAGATCAATACAACCTGACCCCACCACCCATGCACGGCAGGGCCTTGGGCGCGAGAGTGCCGCCTAACCCATAGTAGACACCTCCCAGTTTTCTAATCGAAAGATAGTCTCCCCAAGTGTCGAAAGATCACTGCGAGACCCTATGGCGCGGAAGAAAATGGGGGAAAATGCCGACTTCTGCTACCAATCCCCACTTCCATCGTTCGCTGCAAGGAGCGAGAGACCCTCACTCAAGCCTATCTGGACGCTACCGACGCCCATCGCAAAGCTTCGGATTCCGTTGAGGACGTGATCAGTCCCAAATGGTTGGAAGCCACCAAGCATTCTCGGCAAGTCTGCGAGACGGCGCTTGCAGCACTAAAGCTACACATCAGCGAGCATCAGTGCTGAACGTTAAGGTCAGCTTCCACTGGGGATGAACTGCTCGGACCAGCAAGCCACTGCGCAGCCTTGAGACAGGCTTTGCAACCCGAGGCTCTTTCCAGGGGCGTAAACTTGGATACGTCATCGATCAACTTGAACGATTCGCGCGCCCGCATGCCGCACAGCGCAAGCTGGTCGGAGGAGGCGATTTGCTTGATATGAATGCGCGTCACACCATGATGTTACGGGAGGCAAGCAAAATAGATCCATCCCGCTTTGGGAGGATATTCTACCTTACATAACACGCGCAGGAACGTGGGCGCTAGGTCGATTTGTGAAGGGGCTTAGAAGTTGGAGCAATTAGCCGCCCCAGCATAGCTTCAAACTGCGTCTTGGTGATCCCCGGCGAGTCCCTCAGAAGTTCAGCGACTTCCTTCTTGGGCTTGCTCCTCGGCTTTCGTGCTGGTCGCTTTCGCGGGCTTCCCAGCATGCGATTCTAGTTTACAGCGATATATTTCCGGGCGGCTACGAAACGATGGATGTCTTTCTGTTGCACCCATTGCAGGTCTTCGCGGAGCAGAGAGCGAATCTGTTTGTAACATACGCCACGCGGTCTTGTAAGTGACGCTCGTTTCGCGCTGAATTTGTTTTGCCGAGATCCGCAACGCGTGGAACCCATCGGGTACATCGCATAGAATCACGTTCGCAAGCTGGTGGTCGTTCGGCCAAAGGATACAAGTGCCAGCCGCAGGTTTCGCAGGCATACGCAGTGCGCCCAGTGACGCGATGATGCTTTTTATCCGCTTTGCACGTCTCGCAATACGTGATGCCATTTCGGCCAGCGCTGCTCTTTGATATCCAAGCAGGCGTCATCCTCAGGGAACTGGCGAAGGAAGTCATTGAAGCTGAAATTGCCTTCGATGAGCAGACGGAGCGCGAGGATGATTCGGGCTGCGGGACCCGAAACGAGCGGTAGCGGGGCGAGCGAATGCGAGCCACCGCGAGCCGAAAGCCACGAGCGATTTCAACGGTTTTTGTTGATAAGCGCTCGTGTCATGCGCGGCGCGTAAGCGACGCGCGTGGGCGCAAATGAGGGCGCAAAGAACTGCGGCCTTCAGCAAACGAGTCACCGAAGCCGACAGGATAGGATGGTGAATCAAAGATCGACGAAATCCTCGAAACCGAGATGGTTGGGCGCACAGTACTGATCAAGATTCTAAAAAGGATCAGCGGCTCATACAAGTATTCAGAGCCAAGGGCTCACAGCGGAACGACTATCTAGAAGGTCAGGTATTCCGCCAAGCCCGAAGTGCTAAAACGATGGGTTGCGGTATTGAGCTTCCCAAAAGCTCATCTTGTTTGTGAAGAACATGCCGACCTCCCCAGATAGCGCGGCCTGGAACTTCTCTATCAAGACAAGGACCTCCCTGAAGCGCGCAGCATAATAGTTGAGGCTAGGAGCGTTCTCTCGCCACCGGATTGACGTGAAGTGCGCCAGGCGTTTGTTGAGGTGTTCCCTCATCTCAGGTTCCCAGAGCGGCCTCGTCTGAAGTTCAACCGGGAACGCCGCATTGAAGCCGGGCAGCATCCTGAAGTGCTCGACGCAGCAGTCGTCATCCCTATTTGGTTTGCCATAGAAGAAGTGGAGGAGCAAACGAAAATGGAGGAGCAGGGAATAAACCATCGCCTGATAGCATGCGCGATGCTGAGCGTGCCCGTAGAGTCTTGGATACATCTCGGCGTACAAGCGGAAATGGAACATGTCGAACGCGAGATGGTTAACTGCCATCCGTAACTCAATCTCGTTCATTACCCTCAAGTCTAATCCGGCGATGCCAACCAGTAAGGCACTTCCTGGTAGCGGCGGCCTGCCACGCTCGTTGCGTTGGTGTATTCAGCCACAGCTCCGGAGCAGGCTTTCAAGGCCTCGGCGTAATTCGGGCATGCCATTGCCCGTTGCGGCAAACCCAGGTGCGTTTCATAATCTCCCCAAGATCTCCCAGTTCGACCATCCTCCGCATTTGTTTAGCGAAAGAACTACATAGGCAGCTCACGTGGCCATCCGGCCAGACAGCGGTTATGCCGTCCCAATAGCCTTCGGCGTCAGTGTAGGGCCGGATTTCACCAGCGACGATGGCCTTCCTTATACGAGGGCGTTCTTTGATATTCATTTGATGAATCTCTCTTTCATATCATTCGTTTGTTTTCGTTCAAAGAGTCAGGGTCGCACCAGCGGATGGCGCGAGACGGAATGGCAGCGCGCCGGGCGGGCGCAAGACGCAAGTATGAAATTGTTCGAAGCGAATGTGTTGTTGGGTTTTCCCTCTCCCGGTCTTGCTCGCGAGCTTGCGGCCCTATAGGGGGGCCGCGAACTCAGCGAACTCAGCAGTAAGACTATTAACGACATCGCTAAAGCAATCACTCGCGAACTCGCGCCCTCTTTATTTTCAGAGAGTTGAATGGTTTTCGAACCCATGTGTTCGCGGCCACGCTCCGCGAACTGGATGAACCGCGAGAGGATTTGTACGCCGAACGAAGGAGAATCATGCTGTGTCTCCTACCCACGTGTGGAGCTGAGAGTTGTTCGGTCCAGGTTTCTGCTCTACCGTCTCCTCCGTAACGCAAGCATCAAGAAATTTCCTGGCTCGATCGCGCCCCAGGTTGTTTTTCTGCGCCAGTTCTTCAAAGCGCTTCTTTGTTACGCCTGGGTTGTCCTTAATCAACTCCCGTAAGGCCTCCTGATGGCGCTCCTGTTTGCTGCTCGCTCCGGGTTTGTGCTCAGTGTCCTCCACGAATCCGTGCCCATCATCCAGCAGGCGTAGGTACAGTTTTTGTGTCAATGAACGACGGCTCTTGTCGCACGTTATCGTCATCGTCTTTAGCTCCATTTCTCGATTGGTCTTTTCGACGTAGTAGAGAGCATCAGGTGACGCGGCAATATCGCTCGCTCCACGATAACGTGAACCCTCCGCTTTGCCGGTGTGGTGCAAGATGATGACGGTAGCACCGAGGCGCGTAAGCACCCTCCATTCGTCATAAAATTGGCGCATCTGATCATTGGAGTCTTCCTTGTAACCATGAAGGAAAGCGACTTGGGCATCCACGACGATGACGCATCTCCTATGCTTGCGAACCCACTGGAGAACACTGGGATCAATGGCAAATGGCACATCTGGGCCTGTCCAGTGGCCCCATACCTTCAGATTCTTGCCTGACTTGATTCCTAGCTGTTTGAACCGATCTTTAAATAGTGCAAGCTGCTGGCCGTCACGTTCAAGATACAAACAGGGGGCCTGCATCACGTCGCGGCCACACCACTGTTTGCCGGTTGAAATTGCGCCCAGAATGGCCGCCGCAAGGTAGGACTTACCACAACCGGCAGCGCCGCTAAAGACGATTAAGTTTCCATCAACGATCCAATCTGGGATCAACCATTCCGTATCCGAATCTTCGGCCTCTTCGATCGGTAGCAAGCCGTCTATGTCGATGATGCTAGGCGACTGCGCATCTTTCCTAGGCAACGTCAATAGCTCTGGGTGTTTCTCAAGCAGCTCTTCTTGAGCTTCCGGGGGAACCTTGTCCCATAGCTCGGCCAAAAGCACACCAGAAGCAATGTCCGCGTCATTTGGAACATCCTCCGCGTCATCGCCTGATTTGTCACCGGCTCTGATTAGCCAGTATGCAAGTTGGCCGTTGATTTTAATGGCTGATCTAGGACTAGATGGGCTTACGAAGGAACTAGTGATTTCTCCAACGTACGCTCGAATATGGCTCGCGAGTTCTCTGCCGAGAGAGATTTGTGCCTCACTTGGCTCAGGTCTATGAAGAGGAGAATCCATCTATTCGAAAGCGGGGCGAAGACTAGAACCGGCTATTGCACCGAGACCATTCATTGGCTTTTCGATACAGCTCTCGACGTACGCCTTGAGTTGATCCAGTGGTATCTTGATAGACCGTCCACGAATTTTGAACTCGCCTGGCCCTGGGGCTCAGTTGCGGCCACGTCATCAAAGAGACCCAGCAACAACTGGCGGATCGCGCCGCTAGCGTCAAACGGCGGGAGCTGGACGACTTCGGGCAGTTCCTTGCGTGCGACGTTCCTGGCATGACTGACGAAGCTGGCCGGAGAGAGCTTATCGCTTCTGTAAATCAGCCACCGGAGTTGCGGTTCTCGGTAATAAACTTCGACATTTCCGCGCACGTCTTCCGCGCGGGGACTGGCGACTTGCTGTATATTGTTCATGAGAGTTCCACAGATAAAGATTTGGAGCGGGTCGCTGGAAACGGCCCGCTTTCTTTTTGTTTCTAGTGCCCGCGCCGCCCTGCCTGCGAATACACGAAGACGGCGAACCTGGCAGCCGCGAACCTGGCAGCCGTGGACGCGGGCAAAGACGGAAGATAGCGGAAGTGTTCAAACTTTACCGCGCCTCATCTGACCGCAGGAGTTCAACCAACGCAGGAAAGCTTCTTTCGGAATCAAGATGTTCTTCCCAAATCTGATATGCGGGATTCGGCCGTTAGCCACGCCGACCCTGATGGCACGCTGGCCGCAGCCCGCGACACGGGCGGCCTCGGGAACCGTGAGCGTGACGCGAATGTTTCTACTGTTGTCTGTCGCCATGTTTATTTGTATCAGTTAATGCCGCATCGTGTCAAGACGCATCAACGGGTGATAGGATAAAGCCATGAGGACGAAACGCAGCCAACGGAAACGAAGTGCCGCGAGCAAACTCGTAATTGCACTGCGCGAAGCGCTGGGGAAAACCCAATTTGAGTTCGCCGCCTTTGTCGCGAAGACCTCATTGATTACGATCACGAGGTGGGAACATTCCCGTCCGCCAACCGGCGAAGCTCTCCTCCGGCTCGCCGCAATCGCTTTTGAAAACGGTCAGGAAGGTCTAGGTGATAAGTTCGAGCGACTCTTTCTAGATGAGATTGCGCCACGGTTGCACGCGCACAAGATCGAACTCATATATTCGGACGGCTCCAGCTACGAAATCCGAATCTCGAAGGGAGAAAAGTAGATGCTGATTCCTTATCGTCGGCACAGTCCCGATTGTCCCCACAAAGCGGAGGGGCGACGTTGGGTTCGTTGTAAATGTCCCATCTGGGTGCAGGGCACCTTGAACGGAGAAATCGTTCGCGAGTCGCTCAACACGCGAGTCTGGACCGAAGCGAACGAGAGAATTCAGAAATGGAATGCAGACGGCCACAGGGAGCCAGAAGCACCGCCGGAACCGCCCGAGCCACCCAAGGGTGTGACGATCGCCGAAGCCTGCGCCGCGTTCACCGCCGAGATGGCCGGTCAGCAGCTCCGCGATTCAAGTCAGAAGAAGTACCGCGTCATGTTCCGCCAGCAAGACACGTTTTGCAAGGGCGCGGGCATCGCGCTTGTATCCGAAATTGACCTGGCGGTGACAGAGAAATTTCGTCAGACATGGAGCAAGTGCACGTCTGGTTCGGCCGGAAAAAGACTCGAACGGCTACGAACGTTTCAGGCCTACCTCGTGAAGCATGGATGGTTGCCGACGAATTACGCCAAGCAACTACGACGGCCGAAAGATACCATGCGCCCAACGATGCCGTACACCGTCGATCAAGTGAAGGCGATCCTGGACGCCTGCGATGAGATTAGCGCCAAGCGGCCGAAGTTTGGAAAGCTGAAAATGCAGCGATTGCGCGCCCTGATTTTGTTGGCGAGATATTCCGGCTTGCGAATCGGCGACGCCGCGAGCCTGGCATGTGATCGTCTGGACGGACAGAAGCTTTTTTTATATACGGCGAAGACCGGGACGCCTGTTTATACGAAGGTCCCGCAGTTCGTGGTTGATGAGCTAGATCGGTGCCCGCGTCTTTCCACCACCTACTGGTTCTGGACCGGGAACGGCTCCAAGGAAGCGCTAAGTGAAAACTACCGCCGCGTGTTCCGCGAGGTGGCCAAGCTAGCCGGTGTGAAAGATGCTCACCCGCATCGGTTCCGCGATACGTTCGCCGTGGAGTTGCTGCTCAACGGCGTGCCCATCGAACAAGTCAGTATGCTCCTCGGGCATTCGAGCATCAGGGTGACCGAGAAGCACTACGCCCCTTGGGTCCGCGCCCGTCAGCAGCAAATGGAAGAGAGTCTTGACCGGGCGATGAAGAACGATCCGCTGGCGAGACGCGAAGCCAACAAGGATCAAAAACTGATGCGCGTGAAGTGACGAAGAAACAGAAAACTGACCTTTGTACCAAACTTTGTACCACCGATTATGTCATCTGGTGTCTTTTCGTTGTATTTGGTGACGCAATATCAGTAAGTTACAGATTCGAAAAGTGGTGATCGGGTTCGAATCCCCCCCTCTCCGCCATATGAATCTGAAGCACTTCCCCCAACTCTGAAATAGCGTGCAACGCTGCTGAGTTTGCGACATCGGGTTTTCTTTAAGAGAACGACGAGTTGCGCATCTTTGACTTGTACGGTGGAATGACGTACATTGTTAAGAGATCGAGGGGGCTTAGGTACGCCACAGCAACACACCAACCGGACTGCCCGCCTGGAGGCGCGCATCGCACCTGAAGCGCTTGCCGTTGTCCGTCGCGCCGCGGAAATCCAGGGGCGTTCGGTCAGCGATTTTGTCGTCGCTGCCGCCCAGGAGGCCGCGCAGAAAACGGTATCTGAAGTAGAGGTCATTCGGCTGTCGCGCGAGGCGCAGGAACAGTTCGTGAAGCTTCTGACGAGGCCCCCCAAACTGAACCCGGCCTTGAAGAAAGCATTCGCGCGTCACCGGAATCTCATCGGAAATAAGTGAGCGAGACCTTTCGGATTGAACTGCTCCACGACGAGCACAACCGAACAGGATTCATGAGTGGCTCCGCCGCGCTCGACCGATATTTTCAGACGCAAGCCTCCCAGGATGTCCGGCGCCGCATCGCTACGTGTTTTGTCGCTGTCAGCTACGATTCGGGACAAATTGCTGGATATTACACCTTGAGCGCAACCAGCATCGCCTTGGATACTCTTTCGCCCCAGTTCATTCAGAAACTGCCACGCTACCCAGTGGTTCCGGCGGCTTTGCTTGGCAGGCTCGCCGTTGCCCGCACTCAGCAGGGGCTGGGTCTCGGCGGGGTTCTGCTGGCGGATGCCTTGAAGCGCTCCGCGCGGGCGGAGATGGGGGTGTTCGCAATGGTTGTAGATGCCGAGAACGAAGCGGCGCAACGCTTCTACGAGCATCATGGCTTTACGCTTCTGCCCGGCGCGAGCCGGCGCCTGTTCCTCGCGATCGATACTGCACTCCGACGCCTCGCCTCACGCTGAAAGATTTCCGTTCGGTGACGGATTCAAGCTGCGGAGTGCCCACTGTCCGCTGCTTAAGCGCAGGCGATTCGGCGAACTCGCGGCGCACTGCAGTCGCGGCTGCAGGCCTGCTCGGCTTGAATTCTATTTTGACGGGGTTCGAAATCATCACGTGCGCACCTTTCGGTGATGCATATCGTCGGCAACATCGGACCAGCAGTCCTGGGATTCGTGGCAACCTTGGCCTTGCGAGTATTGTGGGATCCGTAACTTGCGGACAAATCGAGCCGGTCGAAGCTTCGAATCCCACGCTCATCGCTTCCGGAGTGCAATGGTTCACGGGAGTGATGGCAATCGCGGCATTCGGTGCGCGGGCCGGCGGAATGGACGGCTGGTTGACTTCGGCGGGGACCTGCGCAGTCGCCACCGATAAAACGCATCGAATATCGTGGATCACTCTCCCTGTCCCCACGACAATCAGTGCCAGAGGGGCGGCCGCCAAGCGATCAAGCTGCGGCCCGCATGCGTGTCGGCGATGGGTTTGCTCGCGAGTTGGGGCGGTGATACGCTCGTTGGCTATATGGCCATCCGAAACGAGTTTCCCTCCCGCCGCAATATCCTTTCCGGCGCCAGTGTCGGCCTAGGTGCGGGTTTGATGGCCGGGCTGACGCGCGCTCAGGCTTCCGAACCTTCGGCGAAGCCTTCCACCAAAGTTTGGAGCAGCGACTATTGGGCCAAGAAGGGCGATGTCTCGCTCTACATGTTTCGAAAACGAATTGGCGCGCCGCGCGCCGGGCAAAAGCCGCTCCCGGTCCTCTTCTTAGTTCATGGCTCGTCTATTTCGTCGCGGCCCAGTTTCGATCTCACGGTTCCCGGGCACGGCGAATATTCCGTGATGAACACGTTCGCTCAATTCGGCTTCGACGTATGGACCATGGATCATGAGAACTATGGCCGATCCAGCCGCACCGATAGCAACTCCGATATCGCCAGCGGCGTTGAGGATTTGAAAGCGGGGATCGAGCTAGTGGCGCGCGAAACCGGACAGCCGAAGATTCACATCTTTGGCGAGTCTTCGGGCGGCCTGAGAGCGGGCGCGTACGCGATGGCGCGGCCCGAGCGGATCGATCGCCTGGTGCTGGCTGCCTTCACTTATAAAGGAGAAGGCTCGCCCACCTTGACCGCGCGCGCCAAGCAACTGGATTATTACCGTACGCACAATCGGCGCCTTGCGGGATCGCGCCATGATCCGCAGCATCTATACGCGCGATAAGGCCGGCACTTCCGATCCGGCGCTGGCCGAGTTCGTGGCCGATCAGGAGCTCAAGTTTGGCGATCAGGTTCCCACCGGAACTTATCTGGATATGACCGCGCATCTTCCCGTGGTGGATCCAACGAAGGTTCTGTCGCCCGTGCTGCTCATCCGCGGCGAGTACGATGGAATCGCAACTGTGGAGGATCTGCTCGATTTCTACAAGCAATTGCCCAGCCGGCGATCGCCAATTCGCGATCCTGCCGGGCATGGCACACTCGGTTGTTTCCGGATTAAACCGGAAGCTGTTTTGGCACTCCATGCGCGCATTTCTGACCGCCCCAACCGCGCTCGAGTGATTCGCGCTACATCGAGCTCATCTTGATGTAACGTTTAATATCTTGCAGGTTTGCGATGACGCCCGCCACCACCGCGAGCATTGCTGCGTATTTCAAAACTTTGCGCATATCCCTCATTCCACCCGTTAGATCCGCTTCGATGGAAACGGTTTCGATTGGCCTGACTCTAACTTTAGGTACCGATCTATGTGGGACGCTCACCTGCTGGGCCGCGATCTGGCCCGCGCCAGGTTCGACTTGCCGCGCTCAACGTTCGACTTACGAGGCAATGCATTGAGCCCGCTCTTCCACGAAGATCCGGAGGTCGCCCAAGCGCAAGCGGTATTGGCCGAGCTGGCCCGGGGAATCTCGGCCGACAAATATCCTTCCGTCCGGTCCTCGCACTCCTCTGAACCCACGCCCGACGTGGAAGCCAGATATCGGGCGCTGGTGGAACAAATTCCGGCCGTGGTCTTCACCGCCGACCTGGATCAGTGCATCGGGCAAGCCTACATCAGTCCTCACATTGAAGTCACGCTGGGATTCTCCCGCGACGAATGGCTGGAGGACCCCATCCGTTGGTACCAGCAAATCCATCCCGACGACAAGGACCGCTGGGCGGTGGAGGCCGCCGAGGTGTTCCTTACCGGCAAAGCCATCCGGTCCTGCTATCGCGTGCTCGCGCGCGACGGGCACGTAGTCTGGTTCCAGTGCGAAGCGAAGGTGATGCTGCACGACGACGGCCGCCCGTGGTTTATCCACGGCATTGCGTTCGACATTACGGAGCTGAAGCGCACCGAGGAAGCGCTCGAGGAGGAGCGCAACGTGGCTTCGGCGATCCTGGATTCGGTGGGCACCCTGGTGGTGGTGCTGGATCCCAGCATGCGGATCGTGCGCTTCAACCGTGTTTGCGAGGAAACCACCGGATACTCGTTCGCCGACGTACGCAGCCGCTTCATCTGGGATCTGATGACGATTCCCGAACAAGCGGAGCTTTTTCGGAATGCGCTGCAGGAAGTGCAGGACGGCCGGCCGGTCCAGGATTTCGAAGTTGCCTGGGAGGGCCGCGGCGGGGAGCGTCTGCTGATTTCGTGGTCGCTGACGGCCCTGCGTGGAGCCAAGGGCGCGCCCCGATATTTCATCGCTGCCGGCACCGACATCACCGTTCGCAAGCGGCTGGAAACGGCCGTCATGGAGGTCAGCGGCCGGGAACAGCGGCGGATCGGACAGGATCTGCACGATGGCCTGGGGCAGTTGCTCACCGGCATTGCCTTCATGAGCAAAGTCCAGGAGCAGCGGCTGGAGGAGAATGGGTCGCCGGAAGCCGCCGAAGCGTCCAAGATCGTTCGATTGGTGAACGAAGCGATTCACAAAGCTCGCGAGCTTTCGCGCGGCCTGATGCCGGGGCTGGCGAAACCCAACGGTTTGATGTCGAGTCTGGAGCAGATGGCGCACGAAGTGGAGGAAGTGTTTGGCGTCTCCTGCCGGTTCTATTCGAACGAGCCGCTGCTGATTGGCGATCCGGCGGTGGCCAGCCATCTGTATCACATCGCCCAGGAGGCGGTCAGCAACGCGATCAAGCATGGTAAGGCCGGCCAGATTGAAATCGACCTATGGAACAAGCGTGCTTCCGGTGTTCTCACGGTGCGGGATACTGGCTCCGGAATTACGCCCGGTGCGCAAGAACACTCCGGCATGGGGCTTGACATTATGAAACATCGCGCCAAAATGATTGGCGGTGCGCTGGCGATCGCGTCTGATGGACAGGGTACAACCGTGACGTGCCGTTTCCCGGTAGCCGCGGAGAATTGAAGAGACAACGGAATCCAGGAGGACTGAATCTATGTCGATTCCCATGGCCGCGTGCCCGGCGAAGCGCAAGGTGCTGGTAGTGGACGACCATCCGATTGTGCGCGAAGGGATGGCGCTGCTGATCAATCGCGAGCCCGATCTGACGGTGTGCGCCGACGCCGAAGAATCCAACGCAGCGCTCCAAGCCATCGAAAGCCTCCGGCCCGATCTGGCCATCGTCGATATCTCGCTACCGGGCCGCGACGGCCTGGAGCTTCTGAAGTTGATTCGCGCCAAGGACCCCCAGATGCCGGTGCTCATTCTTTCCATGCACGGCGAAACCACCTACGCCGAGCGAGCCCTGCGCGCCGGCGCCAGCGGCTACATCATGAAGCAGGAAGCCACCGAAAAGGTTCTGGTCGCCATTCGCCGAATTCTGAATCGCGAGATCTATGTGAGTGACGAGATCGGCAACCGGATGCTTCGCCACATGGCCGGGGCTCACCAGAGTGACCGCTCACCGCTGGATGGCCTTTCGGACCGCGAGCTGGAGGTCTTTCGGCGCATGGGCGAAGGCCAGTCCACGCGTCAGATCGCCGAAGAACTGCATCTGAGCGTGAAGACCATTGAAACTCATCAGGCGCGGCTGAAAGAAAAGCTCTCGCTCCGCACCTCGCGCGAATTGGTTCAATACGCGATTGAATGCGTACTGGCCGAGAAAGCTCCGCGGACCGAAGGGATACCGCGCGCGTAGCAGGCTGGTCCCGCGCGTAGCTTAAAACACCAGGCGCATCGCGATTTCGATTTGCCGCGGCGTACCGCTGCCGGTGGGCGAAGTGTTGGCCAGCGAAGTAATCCGGCCGAAGTTGGATGGCGCGGAAATGTCGGCCAGCGGCTGCCCGTACTGCGGCCGGTTCGTGATGTTGAAAACCTCAGCGCGCATTTCGAGCGCCATCCGCTCCCGTAACATGACGCGCCGCTGGAGCGCCGAATCGATCTGCCACAAGGCCGGTCCGCGGAACGCGTTCTTTCCCAGATTGCCCCAAGTTCCCGCCGCCGGAACGGTGAAGGCCGCTGGATTGATCCAGAGTTGCGGAGTGGACCCGCCGGGCGGTGTCAGCGGAACGCCCAATACGTAGTTAGGCCGCTGGTTGGCCGAGTTTCCATCCGGAAGCGCCGAAGCCGAACGATCCACGGTGATGTTTACCGGCAATCCGGTACGTCCGCCGGCCACGCCGCTTAATTCCCATCCGCCCAGGATCGCGCTGAGCGGTCCGTGGCCGTTCAGATACGCGCGCCCTGGTCCGAACGGCAACTGGTAAACGGTGCTGGCGCTGAAACTCTGCCGGGCGTCTTCATCGCTGGATGCGCGTTCGCAGGCGCGGCAGGAGACATTTTCGGGAAAATCGTCCTCGACGCCGCTGCCGAGAGATCCGTCGTTGATGGCGTGGGACCACATGTAATTTCCCGACACCAGCCAGCCGTGCGTCAGGTAGCGTTTCGCGGAGAGCAGCATGCCTTCGTATTCGCTGTTTCCGTCTTTCGCGCGCAGCTCGATCTGCCCGAACTGCGGATAAGGCCGAAGACCGGTCAGGGGATTGATGACGTTGGTGTAAGACCGGTTCATGATATTCGTTCCCTTATTCCCGATATAGGCGATGGTGCCGATGAGCTTCAGGGGGAACGTATGTTGAATGGAGGCGGTCCATTGCTGGACGTAAGTATCCTTGCGGTTGCGCACCTGGTCCTTGGGGGAAGCCACACCAGTGGCGGTGGCGAGCAACGAGTCGAACGGATAACTCAGATTCGGGAACTGGGTCCCGCGCGCCAGCGAATACCGCAGTTCGTCATTGGCGGTGGGGAAGTTCTGGTCGTCCAGCTGCGCGTCCTCATGATAGATGCCGTACCCGATGCGGAACACCGTATTCCCGTTCAGCTTGTCGGGAGCCCAGGCGATGCCGATTCGCGGATCGATGTTGTCCTTGGCCGGGAACAGGAAGGCGGCATTGGGCGCGCAGAATCCGCCGCAAGTCTGAAAATCGAAGGGAATCGCGCGGCCGGTGGCCTCGTGGAAGTCGTTATAAAATTCGTAGCGCAGGCCGGCGTTGATGGTCAGGTTGGGGCGCAAGCGGAATTCGTCCTGCACGTAGCCGAAGTACATCGTCTTGCGCATGCGCTTGAGCGGCAGCAGCGCCGTGTAGGTGGCCGAATTGAGCGTGTTGGATTCAAACGCGGAGACCGAGTTGTAAGTCAGCGTGCCAAAAAAAGAATTGCCTTCGTTGATTTCGGCGCGCCGGATTTCAACGCCCGCCTTGAACACGTTTCTTCCATGCACTTTGCTGATGTTATCCAGCCAGCTAAAGGTCCGGCCATCCTGATTGCTGGATTCGCTGGTGTTGAGCGGCGAAAATCCGGAGACGTTCACCGTGTAAGGAGTCTGGGTCAGATTAAAGGTGTGCGAAACCATCTGATTGGTTCCGAACTTAAACTCGTTCACCAGCGTCGGCGAAAACACGTGCAGAAGCTCGGCCACGCCATTGAGAGGCCGCTCGCCGCTTAACTGGTGGTCCGCCAGTACGCCCAGGGGCGCGATGGTCTGGGCATTGTCATAGCTGAACCGCAGATAGCCGGTGGTGGCGTCGGTGAAGTGGTGGTCCAGCCGGATCATTTCCGAGTATTCCGTGTCCCGCAGACGGCCCACGCTAGTCAACTGCTGCACGCCGGTGGAACTGATCGGTCCGTTGCCTAGCGGATAAGCATTCACGATGGACGCCAGCGCCGGGGATTGGAGCAGGGTCTGGGTGCGCACCTGCGGCGCTTGGCACAAAGCCGATGAGCGTCTGGTCCTGCACCTGCTGAATTTCTTCATAATCGACGAAGAAGAACGTCTTGTTCTTCACAAGGGGCCCGCCGAATGTGCCGCCAAACTGATTTAAGTGAAAGGGAAGCGGGCCATGGGTCTGATCGAAGGGAGAGCGGGCGTCGAAATCGCTGTTGCGGAAGTATTCAAAGAGCGATCCGTTGAACTGGTTTCCGCCCGACTCGGAAACCACGCTGATCTGCGCGCCGCTGGCGTCGCCATACTCCGCCGTCGGAAGAACCGTATCCACCCGAAACTCGGAGATCGCACTCACCGGGATGGCCAGGCGGACGTAGGCCTTCTGCGCCTGGTTCACAATACCGGTGGCATCCACGCCGTCGAACGTTATGTTCATTTCATCGCGGCCGCGGCCGGTAAAGCGAATGGAACGCTGGGTGCTCCCGCCCTGGTCGATCGCGCCGGGGGCCAGTTCGGTGAGGCTGGTCCAATTTCGGCCGTTCAGCGGAAGATCGTCAATGGCGGTCTGTTCAATGGCGTCGCCCAGTGTTGCCGACGACTCGTCCAGCCGCACCAACTGCTCGCTGACCGTGATCTGCTCCCCGCTGGCGCTCGCCACCTTCAGCTCGGAATTCAATGTGCGGGTGCGTCCCACCACTTGATCGATTCGTTCATAGCGGGCGCTGCGGAAACCTGGGGCCGAGATGACCACGGTCCAAGTTCCGATGGGGAGGTCCGGCAGTTCGTAAACGCCCTGCATGTTGGACTGCGTGCGGCGCTCCTCGCCCGAGGCATTGGAGGCCACCACCACAGCTCCTGGAATTGGCTTGCGGCTTTCATCCAGAATCGTGCCAGTGAGCGAGCTGCGATCCACTTGCGAAAAGCAGGTTCCCGCGAAGACCAGGGTGGCCAGTAATAGTGTGTGAGCTAGTCTCCTCCCCGTCATCACTAAGCGCTCCCTTCGTTCCCGCGGACGTTGCATGACTTAGCCGCGTTATGCAACGCGCCGATTCGTTTACACCACATTACAATTGTTTTATTCATTCGCCAAGTCCAAGCCGGTCTAGTACGGGTGGTCATGGGCGTGAATGTTCTGGCGGACTTTGGTGCGGCTGTTGAACGGGCACGAAAGAACGTGCCCGGCGGGCATCCGCGGATCCACCTGTGAATAGCCGATCCCATGAAGTCCTCCTCCAAGACTCCGCGAAATAGCGGTGCTCAGCCTTTCCGCGCGCGGCGTCGGCTGACTAACATGTTGAACAATCAGATTAAGGTCGTCTTAGTGTTTTGTCAATAAGTTGTGCGGATATTGTCATACTGTTTAGTTCCAGTACTCACGGGGGAGAAAGGAACTGCGCGAGGGACTGTACAATGAAGTCCTCCGGATCACCGAATGAAGTTACTCATCGTGGAAGACGAAGTAAAGACAGCGAACTTCCTCAACAAGGGCCTCAGCGAAGCAGGTTTCCTGGTGTGTGTGGCGGCAGACGGTGAGGAGGGTATGCGATTGATCGAAACGGGAGCTTTCGATCTCATCGTGCTCGATATTATGCTGCCTGCGATGGACGGCTGGGACGTTCTCACGCGGTTGCGCGGTGCGGGACTACAGACGCCGGTCCTCATTCTGACCGCGCGTGACGAGGTGCAGGATCGGGTTCGCGGACTCGAGCTTGGAGCGGACGATTACCTGGTAAAGCCGTTCGCGTTCTCCGAACTTCTGGCACGGGTCCGGACCATTCTGCGACGGCCACCGGTGCGGGAATCCAGCACGCTGCGGGTGGCCGATCTGGAAATGGACCTGGCCGGCCACAAGGCGACGCGGGCGGGTCAGCGGCTGGATCTTACAGCGCGGGAATTCACCCTGCTATCGCTGCTGGTGCGGCGAGCCGGGGAAGTGCTGACACGGACCCTGATCGCCGAATCTGTGTGGGCCATCAACTTCGACGGTGACACCAATGTGGTGGATGTAAACGTAAGGCGCCTGCGTGGCAAGGTGGATGACCCGTTCCCACGGAAGCTGCTGCGCACCGTCCGGGGAGTAGGATATGTTCTGGAAAACCCCGAGAACAAGTGATCCGCGGCCAGGCATGTGGGGTGGCAGGTCGCTCGCGACGCTGCTCACCGCCTGGTATACGACGGCGTCATTTGTTGTGGTGGCAGTTGCGATCGGTTCGTTATATCTGGTTCTGGCGAACAATCTAAGGAAAATCTCGGAGCAAGCGCTGCTGGACGAATTGGATGTCTGCCGGGCACTGGTCATGGAGCGTGCCGGGGATTCCCATGCGCTGCATGAAGAAGTGGAAATCGACTCGGCGGTCCGGCGATATCAGAAATTCTATGTTCGCGTGCTCGACTCAACTGGCACGCCACTGTCTACAACGCCTGGCATGAACCAGGATTTAACTTCGCCGCGTGTCGCACAGGAAGCCTCGCGCCACCGGGGTATCTTCTGGATCGACTCGCCGAGCGGCAAAACGTATCGAGCCATTGTGGCCGAAATACCGCGCGACGCTGCCGGAAAAGACGTCTGGACCGTCCAGGCGGCGGTGGACCTCACGCAGGAAGAGATCATTCTGGGACGGCAGCGAGTCTGGATGGGCGCGGTCCTGGTGGCGGCGCTCATATTTTGTCCGGCGGTGGGCTTCGCCATTGCCCGGAGAGGTACCGGACCTCTGAAGGAAGTTGCCGAGACGGCCCGCCGCATTGGTTCCAGCACGTTGAACGAACGCATTCATGCGGAGGGTTATCCGGTGGAAGTTCGCGCTCTGGCTACGGCCTTCAATGCCATGCTGGAGCGCCTGGAAGAATCTTTCGCGCGACTGTCGCGATTCTCGGCCGACATCGCGCATGAACTGCGCACGCCGGTGAACAACATTCGCGGTGAAGCGGAAGTGGCCTTGGCGCGGGTCCGAACTCCAGAGGAATACACCGAGGTGCTGGGCTCCTGCCTGGAGGAATCCGTGCGGCTATCGGAACTGGTAGAGTCCCTGCTGTTCCTGGCGCGCTCCGAGAGCCCGGGCGAGCGCCTGAAGCGGACGCCGGAACATGTCGGCCGATTGCTGACGGATCTATGCGATTACTATGAGGCGGCGGCCGCCGAGATGGGTGTTACATTGACTGCTGATGCGGACGACGACATCGTTGCCGACGTTGACCGTGCGTTGCTCCAGAGGGCTCTTGGAAATCTGGTATCGAACGCTCTGGCGCATTGTTCGGCGGGGAACGATATCCGGTTAAGCGCGCAGCGGCAGGCTGGAATGATTCGCCTGGAGATTCGCGACACCGGCTCGGGAATTTCGGCGGATGCGCTGCCGCGCGTATTCGACCGCTTCTATCGCGCGGATCCCGCGCGGTCGCGCAATTCGGGGGGCGCCGGATTGGGCCTGGCAATCGTCAAACAGATCGTCGTTCTGCATGGCGGCGATGTGCATATTGCCAGTGACCCCGGGCACGGTACTACGGTGTCGGTGGTGCTGCCGCAGTCGCCGCAGGCGAGCCAGCCAGCCCTTTCCGCCAACCAAATCGCCAGCGCGCGTTAACGTCATTCGGCGATGCTGAAAAACTAACTTAGCCACGGATGGACGCGGATTAACGCAGATAAAAGCAAATAAAATCCGTGTTTATCTGTGTTCATCCGCGGCTGTCATTTTATTTCAAAATGCCGCGCGTTTCGTCGATGGTAATGAATTGATTCGCGGCCACGTTGGTAAACTTTTGCTTCGTTCCACTCGGCCAGGCGACCTCAATTGAGGAGGCCACTGGATCTTGGCCTAGGCCGAAGACCAATGCAAGATCGCTCTGCGACGCGTAGCTGGAGCCGCTGCGCACCACGTTCCACTGTTTGCCGGAAGCTGAGGTGATGGTGACCGTCGCGCCGATTCCATCCCGGTTGGACTTCGTCCCGACGGTGCGCACGGAAATCCACTTATTCCTGTTGCCGCCATCGTTGCGGTATAGATGTGCTGGTCCGCTGTTGGAAGTGAGCAGCACGTCCAGGTCGCCATCGTGATCGTAGTCGCCGTAGATTGCGCCCCGCGCGACCAGTGGTTTGGTGAAATCCGGGCCCACTTCCTTAGAGACATCCTGGAATTTCTTCGAGCCAAGGTTCCGGAACAGCAGCGGCGGCTCCTGATATTTGATCTTCGGCTGCACGCGCCCGATCTCTTCTTCGATGTGCCCGTTCGCGGTGAGAATGTCCGGGTAGCCGTCCAGGTCGTAATCGAAGAAAAATACTCCGAATGTCAGCGATAGCAGGCTATCGCGGCCCACGCTGGACATGGGAGCCTCATCCACGAACAAGCCGTTGCCCTCGTTGTGATAAAGCCCGAGCATCTGGTTGGAAAAATTGCCGATCAGCAGATCCGGATGGCCGCTGCGATCGTAGTCGGCCCAATCGACACCCATGGCGCCCCGCGCCACGCCGTCTTCCCCGTACGCAACCCCGGCTGACATGCCCTTCTCGCCAAATGTGCCGTTCCGGTTGTTGTGATAAAGCTTGTTCGGCTGCGTATCGTTGGAGACGAAAATATCGGGCCATCCATCGTTATCGAAATCGATGATCGAGACACCGAGCGACTTGCCGTTCGGATCGCCCAGCCCCGCCTTGTTGGTTACATCTTCGAAGCGGCCGCCGCCCAGATTATGAAACAGCCGGCTGGACGTTCCTTTATATGATTCGGGCGTGCAGTACGACTTCACGGTGCCATCCAGCGAGCACCACAGATCGCCTTTCTCGCGTCCACTGAACATAGTTGGCGACGAACAGGTCCAGCTTGCCGTCGCGATCATAATCCAGCCATGCGGCGCTTGTACCGAAACTGGCGTTCTTGATTCCGGATGCCGCGGTCACGTCCTTGAACTTTCCGTGGCCCTCGTTGTGAAATAGATGATCGCCGCCGAGCGCGGTGATATAGACGTCGTCGCGCCCATCGTTGTCATAGTCCGCTACAGCCACGCCGATGCCGTACATCTCCACATCCAGGCCGCTGCCGCGCGTAATGTCGGTAAATGTCCCGTCATGATTGTTGCGGTAGAGCGCGGCGGTGGTATGCCGGCCGCGGGGAGTCCAGTCCTTGCCGTTAACGAAAAGGATATCGATCCAGCCGTCGCCATCGGCGTCAAAAAACGCGGCGCCGGAGCCGAGCGTTTCAGGCAGATATTTCTTGCCCGACTTGCCGGCATTGTGGATAAACTTAATCCCGGCCCTTGCCGTTACATCGGTAAACTGAACTTTGTTCGCGGTGGGTGGTGCCGCTCCTGCTGGGATCGCAGCCAGAATTGCCGCGCTGGCCAATGCGATGATTCCCGGTTTCACTTAGTTTTCTCCCGCCGCATGCCGGAACTCGGTCCGGTACGCTTGTTTTGCGCCAACCGCCTGCGCCCGGTGAGCGTTCAACGAAGCGGCCGCCAGCGCCTTGAGATCGATGCTCTCGTGGTCATGAATGGGCTGCCGCTCATTGTTGTCTTCCGGGCTGAGCATGCGAGGCTTGGCGGTAATGGCCTGAGCGGATTCGTCGGCTTTGAAACGCTCGAACAGCTTCTGCTCCCGCTCGGCCGACGTCACGTCGCCGATGCCGCGATAGGCCAGCATGGCCGTGTAGTGCATCTGCAAATCCTCCGGATCGATTGCAGCAACCTTCTGGAGAGCCTCAATGGACTGCTGGTAGTTTCGCTTAAGGAATTGCAGCCGCGCCACCTGATTCCATACCACGCGATCGCGTGGATACTTGGAATCCACGATTGCCAGATCCTTCAACGCCGCGTCATAGTCGCCGTCCGCTTTTTCAATCAGAGCACGGAAATAATAGGTTCGGCCCAGATCAGGATTTGCCGCGAGTGACTTTTGAATAAACAGCTTGGCGCGCTGCGTTTCGCCTTCCTGGATCAACGCCCGAGCCACGTTCAGCCATCCATCGGCATAACCCGGCTCCGCTTCGGTGACTTTTGTAAAAGCATACTCGGCGCCTTTCACGTCGCCTTGCAGCAGCAGCCCGATGCCCCAGTCGTTCCAGCGCTCGCGCGTACTTTTGTTGGTCACCTGCCGCCACTTGGTTTCGGTCGGATTGTTGGTCAGCTCGATGGTGGCTTCAGCCTTCGCCAGAACAGTGATTGGTGTAACCGGGACTTCGCCCTTGATTTCGCCCGACACGTTGGCTGGAATGTTGCTCTTGTCGAAACTGTACTGGGCAGCGTTGTGGGTGAGATCGATCTTCGATTCCTCACCCGGCTTCGGCTTCCCGGCATAAGCAAACTGCGTGTAATACCACGAGAACTTGCGGTGATTGAGTTTCGCCGTCAGATGGATTGGCCCCTTGGCGTCTTTCGGAATTTTCAGCAGATAGTGGACCGTGTCGGCCGCGCCGGGAGGAATGGCGTGGACATACAGCACGCTGCGCGCCTGCCACGCGTTGCGCTTGTTGATTTCATTGCCGTCGGCGTCCAGTTGGTAGGCTTTGTAAAAATGCGCGCCCGGCTCCACGGGACCTCTGCCCCCGTCTTGCACCTGCCCGCTCCAGAAGATGATTTTGCCCGTGGCGTCGGTGGCCTGGAGCTCCAGCCAGATATCGAAGGAATCGATAGTGCCCCCTGGGAAGAAGTGGCCGATCTTGCGCGTCCGCACCACTACATCCACACGCGCCGTCGAACCGGGCGTGAGCTTGGGATGCGCTTGATCGATGGGCGCCGCGACGTTGCCCACTTCGCGGATGAATGTATCACCCTGCTGCTCGGCTTCCTCGCCCACCGGCGACCCAGTGTTCAATTGTGGTCCGGAAGCCGCGCGGCGAATCATGGCCGTCTGTTTGCCCGTATTCTCCACCGGCGACGCGGCGAAAATATCCACCGAGATGAAGCCGGACGTAAGGAACTTCTGCTCCGCCGCGAGCTGTACGGCGTCTCTGTTCGCATTGGCCACCGCGGTGTTCGCCGCTGGGAAGCGGTGGGAGTGAATCTGGCCGCCTTGATTGCCTGGTTCCGTCGAAGGTTCGAGCGGCATGTGACAATTCACGCACGTCTGCGATTTCGGCGGATAGTAGAACGAGCGCGCGCCCTCGCCAAATCCGGACGCCTGCCAGTTGTCGTAATCGTCAAACCCTCGGAACCAGCGATAGTTGTTGACCGGTGCGTCGAGGTGGACCTTGTGGCACGTCCCGCAGAATTCTGAAGACTGCTCTCGCATGAACGGCTTCATGAACGTCTCGCGATGCGGCTCAGGATCCAGATATGTCATGAAGTCGACCATGGTGCGGATCACTTTGTTCTTGCTGGTCATCAACTGATGCAGCGCTGGGTACTCGACGGTGAAACCGTTATTGCCCATGGTGCTGTCCACATGCACGATGGCATGGCAACTGGTGCACGCCAGGCCGGCGTGAGCCTCCGGCGTATCGATCTGCGTCTTGATCGGCTTATCGAAACGGCCATTGAAGAAGACCGCGTGGTCATGACATCCCGCGCACCACTTGCTGCCCTGCGGCGAGCCTTGCGTCTGCTGCATGTATTCGATGGCCTTGCGGTAAAACTGGTTGTTGAACGAGGCGAAATGGTGGGACGATCCGTTCCATTCGTCGTAAATCTTCTTATGGCATTGCCCGCAGGTTTCCGAATCCATGAAAAAGTTTGAAGGAATGATGCCGCCGACGTTGGTCTGGGCCGAAGCGGGGAAGAATGGCGACTTCGGCCCGCCCCCTTCGCCTTCCATGGAGAGCGGCGGGCTGGCGGGGTTCACGATGCGATCGTTGGGATTGGGAAAAAACCTCTTGTAACCATGTCCGAGGATGGGCAGCGCGACCAGTACGATGAGAGCCACTTCGAAGCCCTTGCGGAACCTGAGCCATCCGCCGCCTTCCTGCGAGGCCTTCTTCCAAACGAACGGAACCAGCGCCGCAATTCCCAGAATCGCAGCCGCAATGTGCGACCAAAGCACCCACGCGTTGGCGTGAACGTTTCCAACGTACGCCAGAGCGGCGCCCAGGGCGAAGGCGACTAGCAGAAATCCGACCGCGGCCGGCGCACCGCGCAGCAGCCCGCTCCTTCGCAAAACGAAGAACATCGCTATCGTGAGCGCGGTTCCCAACACCAGATGCCCCAGCACGTTCGCCATGTAGAAAACAGTGGCGGAAGCGAACGCCGCAATGTAGCCCGTGTTCAGCAGCAGCACGAGAAACAACAGGCCAATCCAATACTCGAGATTCCGGCTCTTCATTCGTGAAACCTCCAGCCCAATACGGGCAGACACACGACGCCGTTCGTACTTGCAACAGTTTCTACAGTCTAGGCGACCGGTGGGGTGGCAACAATAATAGAAAGCTACTATGCGAATACAAAGCTACTGTGCGGATCGCGTTAGCGCGAGAGCCTGACCGGGTTCTTTCCTTCGGAGCACTGATACTCGCCGGCGCTCACGTTCCTGAACTCCTGCACTTGGCCGCTGGGCCATTCGATGACCACGCGATCCGCTTTATCGCGCCCGGCCAGCCCGAATGTTGCCGCGAGCTCCGATTGCGACAGATAGCTGGAACCTGTCTTCACCATGCGCGATTGCATTCCATCCGGCGTGGTGACTCGAACCACGGCGCCGATACCGTCCCGATTGGACTTGGTCCCCTGGAGATGGAAGCGAAGGGCGCGATTGCCGGAGGTGAGATCGTTGCGATACAGGTAGGCCGGACCGTGATTGGTGGTGACTAGAAGGTCGAGATCTCCGTCGCGGTCGAAATCGCCGTAGGCCAGTCCACGCCCCACTTTGGGCGCCGCGAAGCCGCCTGCCAACTGAGCCGCGACATCGTGGAACCCTCCCTTTCCGTCGTTGAGGAACAAATGCGGCGGCTGTGCGTAGCCATGATTGCCGGCGATGTTACGGACTGTCTCGTCTATATGTCCGTTGACCGCGGCTAGATCGAGATGCCCATCCAGATTGGCGTCCAGGAATGCGCATCCAAAGCCGAGCCGCATGCGCGACGCCTGTCCCACTCCGGTCCGCATGGCCGCATCTTCGTATGTGCCGTCGCGATGCGCGCGATAGAGCGCGATCATCTCATCGTCAAAATTGGTGATGGCAATGCCGGCCACACCCGAATTATCGAAATCGGCCACATCCACACCCATGCCGGCGCGCGCTCTGCCATCCTCGCTGAATGCCACTCCGGCGCGAACCGCCACGTCTTCGAACGTGCCGTCGCGGCGATTGCGGTAGAGTTTATTCGGTTGGGTATCGTTGGCGACAAACAGGTCCGGCCAGCCGTCGTGATCGTAATCGAGCATAGCCACGCCAAGGGACTTCGACGTGGTATCGAAAATTCCACTATTCGCCGTCACATCTTCAAACGTTCCGTTGCCTCGATTGCGGAAAAGCCAGCAGGTGGCCCCGTGATAAGCCTCCGGCGTGCAGTAGGACTTCGTCTTGCCGTCCACGCTGCAAAAGACGTCGTGCTCGGGCGACCAATCCACATAGTTGCAGACGAACAGATCCAGCAGGCCATTGCGGTCATAATCGAACCACAGAGCGGAGGTGCTGAAGCCGCTCCTGTTTGCCAGGCCGGACTTGCGCGTCACATCTACGAAAGTGCCGCGTCCGGTGTTCTGAAACAAGCGGCTCTGGCCCACCGCCGTTATAAATATATCGGGGAAGCCATCGTTGTTGTAGTCCGCAACGGCCACTCCCATGCCATACATTTCGACCGCCAGCCCGGCGCGCCGCGTAACATCGGTGAAGGTTCCGTTGCGATTGTTGCGATACAGGCTCAGCGTGGACTGCTCGCCCTTATGCCCCGGCCAATTCGCTCCGTTCACCAGAAGAATATCCAGCCAGCCATCGCCGTCATAATCCAAAAACGCGCACCCGGGACCGAGAGTTTCCGGGAGATATTTGGCCCCAAAGGCGCCATTGTTGTGTTGAAAGCGGATGCCTGCCTGAGCGGTGACATCCGCGAATCGGAAACCAGGGTCTGGAGCGGCGGAGCCAAGTGCCGCCCATGGCACGGCGCCCATAACAAAGTTCCGGCGGGTCACGCGATGCTCACCAGCCCGGTACGAATCGCGTAGACCACCAGTTCGGCGGTATTGTGAATGTCAAACGCCTGCATAATATTGGCGCGATGCACGGCCACCGTATTCACGCTCAGCTTCAGGACAACGGCAATCTCCTTGTTCGATTTGCCATGCACGATCAACTGCAGAACCTCCAGTTCGCGCGTCGAAAGTTTAGGCGGGGCATTAGCTAGCCTCCGCCAGTTTGCCGAGCCGCCGGTCCAGCACCTGTTCGCCGGCGGCCACCTTGCGCACCGCCGACACAAGTTCCAGATCCATGGCGTTCTTCAACAGATAGCCCCGGGCTCCCGCCTCCATACACGTACGCACGTAGTTGGGCTCGGCGTGCATGCTCAGAATCAACACCTCCGTCTCGGGGTGCAACTCGCGGATGCGGCGCGTTGCCACCGCACCGTTCATGCTGGGCAGCGAAAAATCCATCACCACTACCTGCGGCTTCAGGACGCCAACAGCGTCCACCGCCTCATGCCCGTCGCTGGCCTCACCCACTACGCGAATGCCGGGCTCGTCCTCCAGCATGCGCCGGAATCCTTTGCGCACCAGGCTATGATCGTCGACTAAAAGCACGGAGATCTCAGGTTCGGGCATGGGCCGCCTCCGCCGGAAGAGGGACAGTTACGCGAACCAAGACTCCCTCGCTTTCGCCGCCGCCGAACTCGATGGTGCCATTCACCAATTCAGCCCGTTCGCGCATCGAGACCAAGCCCAACCCGCGAGTCTGCGTCGCCTGAAATCCTACCCCTTGATCTTGTACTTCAAGCACCACGGCTTCCGGAAGAAACCGCAGCCGCACTTCGACGCTTTTCGAATTGGAGTGCCTGGCAACATTGTTCAAAGCCTCCTGCATCACGCGATAGAGATGGATCGACAGCTCATGGTCCAGTTCACGGCTCTCGCCGCTCTTCTCATACCTTACTTCGATCCCCGTCTGCTTCTCGAAGGCCGCCAAATACACATCCACGGCGCTTTCCAGGCCAGCCTCATCCAGGACCACGGGATGCAAAGCATGCGACAGCGAGCGAACTTTGTCGAGCGTGGTCTGTACGATCTCGCGCACTTCGAGCAAATCGCCGGCTTTCCGATCCGCCCGCGCCAGCATGGTTCCCACTGCGGTAAGAATCTGGCCCAAGTCGTCATGCAGTTCGAGCGAAATGGAACGAAAGGTGTTTTCCTGCGTCGAGATCAGCTGCTGCGCCAGTTCGCTGCGCCGCTCCGACAAAGCCGCCACTTGCTTGAACAGGCGGCGATTGTAGTGGACCAGGTACAGGCTGGTCAGGACAATAACCACCAGCATGGCGGCCAGGAAGATGTAGACATTGCGCTCCACTCCGGCGTACAGTTCCTGGGTACGCGAAGCGGCCGTCTGTTCGCTTTGGTTGTTCTCCACCAGCAGGCGCGAAACCGCGGTGCTCAAAGCGGCCTGCCGAGCCTGTAAAGACAATCGAATTCGCGTGCGCGCTTCCTCGGTCTGGCCCCGGCGCGCCAGGTCGAAGATTCGATCGAACGCATCCCAGAACTGGCGGAACGAGTCGGTCATGTAGCGGCGCTGGCTGGGCGTGCGGTCCACCAGCGAAAACTTCTCCTCGCGAGCCAGAGCGTCTTCCAGGTCGACGCGAATCCGGCGCGTTTGCGGTTGCCAGGCGGTGAGCGGGTAGTTTTCTTCGGAATCGAGCATGTCGCGCATGGACAGCGCCAGGGAATTCAGCCCGTTCTGGATGCGCAGCAGCAGCAGGGAATCGGTGCGGTTTCGGTCTATAGTGCTGGTCTGCAATTCTTGCAGGCTGCGAAGCTGACGGATGGTATAGCCGGAGTAGACCCCGACCGCGAGCAGCGTGACCGCCAGACCGGCCAAAAGTCGCAGGGTGGGTGGTCGTATGGTCAAGCCAGTATCGCGAGCGCCAGCTTTAAGCGCAGGCCGCATCAGTGAGTTTTAGCGCTTTCATCTAATAATAGACAGAAATCGGCCCGGGGGCTTTAGGGATCGCAACCATCTTGACTGAGCCGCGCAAGCAAGGTGGTTGCATCGCTGAACCATACCGGCCGAGGACGCTCCGCTATAATCGCAAGCGAACGCGTGAAACGAAGGATTGCGGCAGTAACAAGCTCCCGTGCGGATTATAGTCACCTGTACTGGCCCCTGCGTGAATTGGCGGCGCATCCGCTGGTGGATCTGAAACTTATCGCGTTGGGGCCGCATCTCTCCCCGGAATTTGGCTGCACAGTCGGCCAGATCGAAAAAGACGGCTTTGCGGTAGCCGCGCGAATCGAGTGCCTGCTCAGCTCCGACAGCGATGTCGGCATGGCCAAAACCATCGGAGTTGCGACGCTGAGTCTGGCCGACTGTCTGGGGCAGATGCGGCCGGATCTGCTGCTGCTCATCGCGGACCGCTATGAAATGCTGGCGCCCGCTTCCGTCGCGCTGGCCCTGCGCATACCGCTGGCGCATATCGAGGGCGGGGAAGTGAGTGAGGGGGCGATCGACGACGCGGTTCGCAACGCCCTTACCAAGCTCAGCCACATTCACTTCACGTCCACGCCGGCTGGCGCGATCGCGTGTGATCGCCATGGGCGAGGAAGAGTGGCGGGTCCATCAGGTGGGCGCGCCTTCTCTCGATCACCTTCGCCGCAGCGCACTCCAGACTCGTGAACAAGCTCGAAGAGCGAGCTGGGCGTGGATCTGCATCGGCCGACCATCCTGGTGGCCTGCCATCCGGCCACGCTCGCTCGCGACACCACGCGCGAAGCCGACGCTCTCTTTTCCGCGCTCGCCACTCTTTCCGAGCAGCTGCTGTTCTGTTATCCGAATGCCGATGCCGGAAGCCGGCAGTTGATAGAGCGATCTGAGCTTTTTGTGCGGGAACACGGGAACGCGCGAATGTTTGTGAACCTCAGTCCCGCATCCTATTGGAGCTTGTTGCGTTGCGCGGATTTGTTGGTGGGGAATTCAAGCAGCGGAATCATGGAGGCGGCATCCTTCGCGCTGCCGGCGGTGGATGTCGGGATTCGCCAGCGCGGCCGCGAACGCGGCTGCAACGTGCTGAACGCCGACGCAACCGTAGCGTCCATCCTCGATCGGATCTGCTTCGCCCGGAGCCCGGAATTTCGCGCCTCGCTCGCCGGAATGGAAAACCCATATGGCGATGGACATGCGGCCGAGAGAATCGCCCAAGTGCTCGCTTCGGTTCCGCTGACAGAAGAACTCCTCGTCAAGCGGAGTAAGGATTCTGGTTGAACGAACTGCTCGCACTTTCCGCAACCCGGCAAGCCGCGCTCATCCGCACGCGACAAATATCGTCGCTCGAACTCATCCAGGCGCATCTGCGCCAAATTGCGCGCGTGAACCCGAATATCAACGCGGTGGTGGAATTGCTGTCAGAGAGGGCGTTAGCGGAGGCGCGCCAAGCCGACGACGCCCTGGCGCGCGACGAAAGCGTCGGGCCATTTCACGGAGTTCCCTTCAGTATCAAGGACTCGCTGGAACTGGAAGGAACAGTCTGTACCGCTGGCACGCTGGGTCGTCGTAACGCGGCGCCTTCCGCCGAAGATGCGGCCGTGGTAGCGCGTCTGCGCCGTGCCGGCGCCATTCCGATCGCCAAGACCAACCTGCCGGATCTGCTGTTCGCCTTTGAAAGCGACAACCTGCTGTTCGGCGCAACCAACAATCCGTACGACCTGAAGCGAACTTCCGGTGGAAGCAGCGGCGGAGAAGCCGCGTTGATTGCGGCCTGCGGATCGCCGTTTGGCTTGGGAAGCGATGCCGCCGGAAGCGTGCGCTTGCCCGCCGCCTTCTGCGGGATTGCCGGCCTCAAGCCTACCTCCGGCCGTCTGCCGCGGACTGGTCATTTTCCACCCGCCGGCGGATGGATTGAAACACTCTGGCAAATCGGCCCCATGGCACGCCGGGTAGAGGATCTATGTGCTCTGATGCCACTGCTGGTTTCGGGCGATGGGCGGGATTTTTCGGTGGTCGACATGCCGTTTCAAGATCCGTCGGAGATAGAGCTTCGCAATTTACGGGTTGCGTTTTACACCGACAACGGGATCGCCGCCGCTACGGAGGAGGTTTCCGGAGTCGTCCGTGCGGCCGCCCGCGCATTAGCAGCCGATGTCGCGGCTACGGAGGAGGATCGGCCGGAAGCCCTGGCGCAGGCCTACGATCTCGAAATGAAGCTGCTCGGAGCGGATGGCGGCGATAGCTTGCGCGAGTACCTGCGGCATCTGGGATCCGAGCGGCTGCACGAGTTGCTAACGGGTTGGCTGGATAAACTAGAACCTTACCGCGGGGATCTGGGCCGCTTCGCGCATTACTGGTCCGAACTGGACGCCTATCGCTCGGAGATGTTCGCCTTTCTGGAAGAATACGACGTAATTCTCTGCCCGGTCTACACGCAACCTGCGCTGCCGCACGGCGCTTCCATCCGGGACGAGAACTTCCGCGGTTTCAGTCACACCATGGCTTACAATCTCACCGGATGGCCGGCTGCCGCGGTACGCTGCGGCGAATCGGCCGAAGGTTTGCCCATCGCGGTCCAAGTGGTGGCGCGCCCATTTCGAGAAGATATTGTGTTGTGCGTGGCCAAGCGGCTGGAAGAAGAGTTTGGCGGATGGAAGGCCCGCCGTTAGTTCTTTTTGCCTTTGCCCCATCCAAATCCACTCGTTCCGAGCGGCTCACACCGATGTCGTTCTGTTGAGGACGCTCTGGGTTTTAGAGCAGGCCCCGGGGATTGCGAATCATCTCGTTTCAGTGATCTGGAGTACTTGGTTCTCACGGAGATTCTGGTTTAAGGTCTGCTTGTGCCCGGACGGCCACTCGACGTCGATACGGTCAATTTTCTGGGCGTCTCCCAATCCAAAATACAGCGGCAGCGAGCTCTGCGACAGATAACCAGATTTACCATCGTTGTATCTGGTGATGGTGCTCCCACCGGCGGTTACATGAACGGTTGCGCCCAACCCGTCGCGGTTGGAGACCGTCCCGACGAGTTTTACCTTCAGCCAATGGATGGGATGCCGATCCGACAAATTGCTCACCAGGACTTGCGGAGCAGAGTTAAAGTCGTTGGTGACGATATCCAGATCGCCGTCGTTGTCGAGATCGAAAATTGCGGCTGAGCGGGTTCCCAGCGGCGCCATCACGGTGATTTCCCCGGTCTGGCCTTTGCAGGGTCTTTGCGAGTACGCCTGCGGATCGGCTGCCGGCTTCGAGCAATCGATGTCAAACCAAGGGGTGTGCGTTCGGCCGTCGCGCCTCGGCTCGATCCCCAGCAAAAACTCCGCATCCAGAAATTTCGTTCCGCGGTTGTTCAGCAACATGGAATTGATCCCGTAGCGGAATGGAAAATTCATCGAGGAAGCGATGAATATATCATCCCAGCCGTCGGCGTTGACGTCACCGATACTGGGCCCCCATGGCCAATAGTTTTCCGCCCCCATCCGATCGGAGACTTCTTCGAATTTACCCCCGCCTAAGTTGTGATACAGGGAATTCCCGAATACAAAACTATTGCTGGGGCCCATAAGGTAATTCTCGGGCTGAGGATGCGGCGCCTTCTTTTTCTCGTCTTCCGGACCTACGTCCGACCACATATCGGAATGCATATCGGTGACAAACAAATCCAGCCGTCCGTCATTGTCGTAATCGAAAAACTTGATTCCCATGGCGCCCCAGGACGTCCTCGGGAAGTACTTCTTCGTCTGTTCGGTGAACTTGCCTTGATGATTCTCAAAGAAATGGTTCGCGCCCATCATGTTGAGAACGTAGACCTCCGGGAAGCCATCGCCGTTCAGGTCGGTAAACGTTGCGTCGCCGCTCCAGCCCACCGGCTTCAAACCGGATTCGGACGTAACGTTTTTAAAATGATTGTGGCCCATGTTTTTGTATAACACGGGAAATTCGTACCGATCGGGAAACATATGTCCGGCGAACGCGTCCGCAATGGCGACGTATTCGCCTTGAGCGCCCTTTTCATCGGTCGTGTATTTTCCTACATTCGTGACGAGAAGGTCGAGCAAGCCATCGCGGTCGTAATCGAAGAACACCGCGCCCGAGGAATGGGCCACCACGTCGATGCCGGATCCCTTGGTGATGTCGCGGAAATGCCCGTGGCCGTCGTTTTCAAACAGGAGATCGCCGCCGCGCACCGTGGTGACAAACAGATCCGGATCCCCATCGTTATCGATATCCGCAAATGAAGCGGAGACGCTGATGCGCCCCGGTACGCCAACGCCCGCCTCGGCCGTGATGTTTCTGAATTTTCCGCCGCCCAGGTTCTTCCAGAGCTCGTCCCCGCCGGTCTGGGACAGGAAATAGATGTCGTAGAGCCCATCGCCATCCACGTCGGCCACTGCGATGCCGTTTCCGTGATCGTAGTGCGCCATGTGATAATCCTTCCCGGCATCGTCGACAATGTGGTTTACGAAAGTAATCCCGCTTTGCTTCAATTTATCGGCAAACTGAAACTGATAGAAGACCTTGAACTGATCCACGGTTTTCATCTGCCGTTGTTTTCGCGCGGCCAGCAAAGCGTTGGTGTCTTCGGCGGGATATTGCACTTCGCGGCCCAGCGATGCGGCCTTGCCGTGACTATGAACCGCAATGAAAATGGCCCCAGTAAGGACTCCGGCGCCGACACACTGAACAATTGTTGACTTCACGTTTTACTCCTTGTACAGCGGCTGATTAGCGCCGCCTTGCAGCCTCTGAGATTCCTTCGTTTCCCGGTCCGCGGCCGCTGAGTTGCCTCCGCGCTTATAAAGTGCCGGAAGTTCGGCGTGAGCCGGGGCGGCCAGGTCGCCGTTGGGTTGGATCACGAACAGTTTCTTCCAGGTCGTTTCGTCCCGCGCCGAATTGCTGATCACGCGGCGGCCCTGCCTAACGCGAGAAGACTCGGCGGCGTATGCGGTGCGAGATCATCGCCGCGAGCGAGTTCGGTCCGGACCTCGCTGGTTTGGCTCTCTGCCAAAAGTGCCGATCGCACATCGCAGGCCACCTGCGCGCGGGGCATTTCGAGCGCGATCATCTTCTGAAGCCCTTCGATGTCCCGATCGGAATGAGACTGTTTTTGCGCTTGGACGCCGGCTTGGGTGCCCTTAGTCGCTGCCGGCGTCTGTGCCTGGGCAAGAAGAACGTAAATGATTTGCGCAACAATCATTAGCCCCCCGAATAAGGGCGGGCCGTTAGGCCCCAGCCGAATAGAATTTGTATAGACAGTATAGAAGCCTGGGACATTTTGTACAACCCCAGCGGGTACTGCCGGCGGGTACTGCTATCAGTACTGAATTTAGGCCTTTGCCTTCACTGCTGCGCATTAGTTCCGACTAGGACCCCGGTAACGTTCGCATCACCCACCGCCGATTCCCCTGGCCGGATGGCATCCAGCCGGAAGTTGTCGAGACGAGATATTCCAGGGAAGGGCCATCCGCGGTGGCGGAGCGTCCGGTGCTCGTGCCGCTGGATTCCGGCCGGATCGTTGCCATGTCTTCGCCGCGGCTGGACACGCGATTTTCTGAAATATCGCTCCGCGCTGTTGCGGCCGCTGTTGCCGGAGAGCGATTACCCGCGAGCTAGGGCGATGGCCTCCCGCAAAGCTTCACAAACCTCTCCGATTTGCTGGTCCGTCAATGCATTGAAAAATGGAAGCGCCAAAGTGCGCTCCGACACTTGATCGGTAACCGGCAGATCGCCCGTGGCGAATGGGGCGTACAGCGGCTGCCGATGAATGGGAGCGAAGTAGCGTGCGCACCCAATTCCGCGCTTCGCCATTTCAGCCAGGATGAAATCGCGCTGGGCCGGCGTGAAATTCGCATTCAGACGGATGACAAACGCGAACCAGCATACGCGGTTTTGGGCCGATCCGAGCGGCGGCCCAATCACCTCGGGGATGCTTTCGAGCTCCTGCAAGTACTCGATCGCCCGATTTCTCCGGCGATCGAGAATCTGATCCAGCCTGTCCATCTGCGATAGCCCCAGCGCACAATTGAGCTCAGGCAAGCGGTAGTTGTAGCCGAGCAAGCAATGGTCCAACCATCCGTCGGTATCGCGCCGGCCCTGATTTCGCAGCGCGCGGAACATATCGGCCAGCGCGGCATCGCCTGTCACCAGCATTCCGCCTTCCCCGGTGGTGATCGGCTTATTGGGGTAAAACGCAAAGATGCCGGCGCGCCCCATGCCGCCCGTTTTTCGCCCCCGATATTCGGCTCCGAGCGCTTCACACGCATCCTCAATCACCGGCAACTGGCGCCGGGCGGCAAGATCCAGAATTGGTTCCATGTCGGCCGGATGCCCGAAGGTGTGCACTACTACGATGGCGCGGGTGCGAGGCGTAATCCGCTTTTCAATCGTCTCGGCGGTCAGATTCAGAGTGGCCGGATCGATATCGGCAAATACAGGAGTCGCTCTTTCGTACAAAATCGCGTGGGCGACGGCAATAAAGGTGAAGGAAGGCAGAATCACTTCGTCGCCTTCACCGATGCCCAAGGCGCGCAGGCTGAGATGCAATCCGGCTGTTCCCGAACTCACCGCCACGCCGTGCCGGACTCCCACATAGCCGGCCACCGCGTTCTCAAATTCCTGCATGCGCGGGCCGATACTCAATCTCGGGGTCCGCAGCACGCGTACGACGGATTCAATATCTGCTTCGACGACGTTGGGCGAGGAAAGCGGGATTCTCATTTCCAATGCGCCAGCCGGTCGCCAGGCTCATATTCGGGAATCACGGAGCGAATGGCCCGAAGCATTCCGGGTAGATCGCCCAGCTGGATGCGGTCGCCGAGCTCGCCAATAAGGGCGCTGAGTTCGCCGGCGAGAAGGGTGGGTGTCTCGAGCACGGTAAGGCATCCCTCCATCTCCACCTTGCGCTCACTTTCGAACATCAACTCTTCCGTGAGTTTCTCGCCGGGGCGAAGTCCGATGTACACCAACTCTCCCGGCCATCCGTTTCCCGCGGCGCGGATGAGGAACCGGGCCAGATCAACAATTCGCACCGGCAGCCCAACCGGAGGCAGCAGGATTTTCCCAGCCTGCGAGGACGCGCCACAAGCAAGAATGGCATCCATGGTCTGACGGATGGTGAGGAACCATCGGCTTACTCCCGGATCGGTGACCGTGACTGGCTTCCGCTGCTCGATCTGCCGCAGAAATATCGGAACCACGCTGCCGCTGGATCCGATCACGTTGCACAGGCGAATTGCCTTCATCCGGCAAGCGGCACTGCTGAGAGACGCCACCGCCAACTCGGCGACTCGTTTGGACGCGCCCATAATACCGCGCGGATTCACCGCCTTGTCCGTCGACACGAGCACCAGTTGCGGCACTCCGCCGCGGATGGCCGCTTGCGCCAGGGTATAGGTGCCGATGCTGTTGTTCTTGACCGCGGCGAAAGGATTGCCTTCGAGCAAAGCTACTTGTTTCCAAGCAGCCGTGTGGTAAATGACGTTCTACGCGATGACGGCGGAAGAGTGAATCCAGCAGGCCGGCATCGCCGGCGCTACCCAAGACAACTTCCAAAGGTACATTTTCAAAAACTCCTGCGATTTCCCCCTGGAGCTCGAACATACTCATTTCAGAGGTATCCAGCAGAAGGAGCTGCCGCACCCCGGCGCCGGCCACGGCCTTTGCCAGTGCCGAGCCGATGGAGCCGCCGGCGCCTGTGATCAGTACACACTTACCCGTATGGGCGAACTCAAATCCTGAACTTGCCGGATCACTGTCCGGATGGCCGAGAAACCGGTGCCAATCTACTTCACCGCTGGAACGCATATTCTCAAGGCTACTCGCGGCAACAGCACTTCGGCAATCCGTCGCGTGCCAGGACCCGGCCGGAAGCGATCCGGCGTCCGCCGATGCCTTCGCAAAAGCTTGCTCGAATTCTAGCCTGCAACATCGAGCGCACGTTGCTTTGCCGGAGTCCAACGCCGCTGCTGGCGCCGGGCACGCGCAGCCTTTGCTTCAAGACCCGTGCGTTCTCCGCAAAACATACAATAAATTACCGCGAAAACTTCGTTTCCGAAGCTGGCCACTCTTGTAATCGATCACATGGCGCTTCTCAACCGTCAAGCGGGCGGCGTCAGCCATCCGGCAAAACTCCGCGTCTGTAAATACGTGGCCAACAGTGGTGCAATGGATACCGGAAACATCCCAGGCCACCGCGACGTCTCCGTTCCCGTCACCCGGGAAAACCCGGTCATAGATGACCCGGCAAAGAGTTGGAAGCGCTCCATACTGTGCTGCATTGTAGCGATGATTCACATCCACGAAGATCCTGCCGTGCGGAGCCAGCAACCTGGCGAACTGACGCAGCGCCTCGATTCGGTTCGCCGCCGGAAAGACGTGTCCTAAAACGTTCCAGAGACACGTGATCACATCGAACTCGCCAGCAACCGAATTTAACTCTTCGGCCCGTATCGTCCAGCCTTCGCAGTCAACGGGCCACCGCCGCCGCATTTCAGCGCTGGGATCGAGCAGCCTAAGCTGATTCAAACCAGCGGCGCGGGCAATCCGGCGCGAGCGCAAGCCATCGCCGGCCCCGACATCGAGGAGCGAGCGGCTGCCCCGTGGAATCTCTGCGCCGACGACGGCGTCAACGCCATCCAGATAAGCCCTATGTCTGGCCGCAAGGTTTTCGTAGACGGGCGCGATGCGGTCGTAGGCTGTGATGGGTTCCAGCAGATGGGAGGCGTCCGCCGTGTGATGCACCTTGCTGATCAAAACCTATTGTCGCAGCCGGTTGCACCAGCCTGGGCGCACTGGCGCGGACCGGAGCTGGTCAGAACCCCGCCAGTATCAGCGGACGCCCTGGCTTTTTAGTTTCTCGGAAGCTGCCTTCTCGCGATCCGCATCCTGCAATCTTCCGGCGCGCCGATAAAGGATGGATAAACCGGAGTGAGCTTTGGCGGCAAGATTGCTTTCTTTATCGATGGTGAGCAGCTTAGTCCACGACGCTTCTGCAAGGGTGTCGTTACGCGCCTCAAACGCCGCCCCGCCCAGCGCCAGAAGAATATAAGGGGTGTTTGGCCGGAGGCGATCGGCCTGTGTGAGTTCCTCTACCGCACCAGTGGCCTGTCCCTGTTCCAGAAGCGCAGCGCCAAGGCGATAAAAAGCACCGGCGCTGAGTGGCTGAAGCTGGGCTTCCATGCGATATTGCGCAACCGCCGCGGGTCCCCTGCCCTCGGCGGCAAGGACATCTCCCAGCGCGGCGTGCACGTTGGATGTGTTCGGCTTTAGCCGGAGCGATTCGACATATTCTCTCTCCGCCTCGGGAAGCCGGTGGCTCTGAAAGAATCGTTCGGCCAGGACCTGGCGCGCCCGCGCCGAGTTCGCGCTGGTCTGCAGAATTTGATCGAAGGCCTTATTGGATGCCAGGGCCGCCGCCCGGCTGAAGGCCAAGAGCAGATGCGCATCGTTCGGCTGTTTTGCGAGCGCGCTCTGGAGGTCCAAAACGTCCTGAGGCTGGTTCGCATCACCCTCCGCCGCGCTCGGCTGGCGCGCCGATCCAGGGCTGACTCGCGCAAGCTGATCGGAACTCCGTTTGGAAGCCAGTGCCGTCGCACGGCCATAGTAGTAGAGCAGGTTCGGATCATCGGGCTGTTTTTCCAAAGCAGCCCGCAGGGCCGTGATTGCGCCGTCCAGCCTTCCAGTCTCCAGATATGCGAGCCCCAACAGCTCCGGCGTGCGTACCTTTTCGAGGTGAGGCACCGCCCCCTCGGCATTTCCCTGCATGAGCAATATAATTCCCAGGGTTTGATGGGGGAGCAGCAGGTCGGAATTGAGCTGCAGCGCCAGTTCCAGCTCCGATGCGGCCGCGCTGTAATCGCCATTTTGGAAGTAAGCATCTCCGAGGTCGGCGTGGGCGACAGCGGATTTAGGCTGCAATTCCGCTACTTTGCGGAACTCCTGGATCGCCACTGCGGGCAGGCCCGCCTTCCGCGCCGCCGCCCCCGCCTGCGCGTGTTCAATCACTTCCGGCGTAAGAGTTTGCAGAAGAAGACAGCAGACAAATAACGTAATAAGAGTCATAATATTCCCGAAACTCAAATCGCCGGTCCGGCCAGCCGGCCGCCGAATCAGCCTATCGTTTCCCGCCTCCTTTGGCGCGTAGCAGCGCCAGCTCCGATTTCACTTGCGCGTCATCCGGATTCAGAATGTGAGCCCGCTCCAGAACCGGCAGCGCCGCGGTATCGTCTCCCAGCATGTGCAGCGTGGAGGCGAGCAGACTCAGCGTGCCGAAAAACTGCGGGTTCAGGCTCGACGCCTTTTCGAGCGCCGGGAGCGCCTCCCGGTAGCGCATGAGCCGGAACAGGCTCAAACCGAGAGTGTTCCAGGCTTCGAACGCTTCCGGCTGCAGCTTGACCGCCTGCCGCAACGGCTCGATTGCATCGCTAAATGCGCCATGCTGGGAATACAGTTCGCCCAATAAGATCAGCCGGCGGGGGTCTTTGGGGTCCGCCATACGCTGGCAAATAATGCGGGCCTGGGCGATCGGCTGCTTGCCCAATGAGTCCTTGCAATCCTGCTCATCCTGTTCAGCAGCCTGCTGGCTTTCGTCCTGCCGCCGATAAAGCTTATATTCGCGACTGGCGTCGTCCGTGCGCCCCGCCATGGAATAGTCACGTCCGAGCCGGTAATGGACCTCAGGGTCGTCCGGATTGTTTTTGGCCGCCCGCTCCAGGCATTCCAAGGCCCGCGCCTGCTGCCCGGCCGCCAGGTATGCCAGACCGAGATAAAAAGAGACTTTGGAAAGTGCGGGATCAGTGCTCCAGCGGCTTGAGCCTCTCGATTGCCGAGGCGAACAGGTTGGCGCGCAGATCCGAGCCGTCCCAGGTAGTAGTCCAGACCCGGCTTGTCACCCGAGCCGCTGCCGCTCGATTTCGAATTGCTTGCGCGCGTCGTCGTCGCGTTCCAGTGCGAACAAGCAGGTGGCGTATTGAATCCGCACCACGTCGTTATTCGGATCGGCAGCCAGCGCCTGCTCAAACTCGGCTGCGGCCTCGCCTGAAACGCCGGTTCTGCATCAACTGAGACGCCTTGCCGAGTGGGGCGCCGCGGCCTTGCTCGCCAGGGCTGGGCCGGGCCTACACCGCGAGCCACGAACAGCAGCACGATGCAGGCTGCCAGAGCAGCTCTCAGGAAATGGCCCCTCATCCCAGTCCTCGCTGCATGGAGCTATCGCCTCTGGCCGCGCGCGGCAAAGGATTCGACCTTCACTACGCCCGCGCCTTCCTTTATTGTGATCAGCCGGTCCGCGGAAACCGATTTTATCGGCTCTCGCAGTCCACTCGGCCACCGGATTTCCAGATCGGCTGACTGTGCCGCTCCCAGGCCAAAGTGCAGCCGCCGGTCGTTAACCGACAAATAGCCCGACTGCGCGGTAACGGCCTGAGCCTGCCGGCGGCCTTCGCAGTATACATCACCGTGGCGCCGATCGCGCTGCGATTCGATTTTGTGCCCACCAGTTTCACCTTCAGCCAGTGCCCGCCGCCGCTCGCGTCGTTCCGCAACAGGGACGGCGGCTCGTTAATGTTCATGATCAGAATATCCATGTCCCCGTCGTTATCAAAATCTCCGAACGCCACCCCCCGGCTCGAATGGGCTTCCCCTATGGCCGGTCCAGCCGCCGGCTGTCAGCTCTTCAAACTTGCCGTTTCCCAAGTTCCGGAATAAGACCCGGGGCGTCTTGAATGGATAGTCCGGATGCGCCTTTTCCACCTCCGGATAGACGCTTCCGGTAACCCAGAATAGGTCCGGCAGTCCGTCGTTGTCGAAGTCCTGAATGCCCGCGCCCCAACTTACATATCTGCGTTTCCACGGCCAGACCCGAGCGCGTGGTCACGTCCTCGAAACCGCCGCGTCCAACATTGCGGTAGAGTATCGCCGTATCCTCGCTGAAGTGCGTTTTCAGCACATCGAGCGCGCCATCGGTGTTGAAGTCTCCCAGCGCTAAACCCATTCCCGCCTGCACCTTCCCATCTTCGTTCACCGCCAGACCCAGCTCAAGGCCCCGTTCGACTGAACGTACCGTCGCGCTGGTTTTGGAAGTACAGGCTCGGCGCGGAATCGGAAGCGACATAAATGTCAGGCCAGCCGGTTCCGAAATAATCGGCGGCCATCGCGGTCAGCCCGAACGTGGGTTGCGCGCGGTCAATTCCCGCGGACATGGGTCACGTCGCTAAACGTGCCATTGCCGTTGTTGCGATAGAGCACGCACCGCTCGGGTTGCAGGCTGCTAGGCCCGCAATAGACCGGAACGCCTTTAAAGCTGCAGTTGGGATTCCGCCCGGCAGGCGGAACCGACTCAAAATCGAACACGACGTAGTGCGCGACAAACAGGTCCAGCAAGCCGTCGCGGTTATAATCGACCCACGTGCAACCGGTTCCCCAGCGCCGGCCTTCGTGAAGCAGCCCGGCCGCGCGCGTCACGTCCGTGAAGGTGCCATCGCCGTTGTTGCGGTAAAGCAGATTTTGGCCCCACTGGGAAATGAAGATGTCGTCGAACCCGTCGTTGTTGTAATCGCCGATGGTTACCCCGCAGGCCCAGCCCTGATGCGTCAACCCGGCTTTCTGCGTCACGTCCGTGAAGGTGCCGTCGCGATTATTCTTGTACAGCCGGTTCGTCGCCCCGGCCACCGGGCCGCCGCGGCGCGTGCCCGAAAGAACGAACACATCCAGCCAGCCATCGTTGTCGTAATCGAAAAATGCGACCCCACAACCCATGGATTCCAGAATGTAATCGGTTCGTCCCTGGGGCCCGTAAATTATGGGAGCGTGCAAACCCGCCTGCGCGGCTACGTCGGTAAATCGCGCGTGAAAGGGGAGGCCGGAGGGCTTCCCTCGGGGCTGAGCCCCCAGGCCGCGTGAGGCCATTCCGGCCTGTTGCGCCCTGACACCTGGGGCTGCCGAGGCCAGCAGCCATAGCATGTCGCGCCGCGTCACCAATTACAGGGCCCCCTCCGGTGCGGGCCCCGTATCCTCGTGGCGCTCGAAGGCCAGCAGGCCGCGGCGGGCGCTCCGAACCGTCATTTCAAGAGCGCGGGTTGCAACGGCGCCGGTTTCAGGGTCCAGACAAAGCCCACGTAACCTATCGGACGGGATTTAGGCATTGCTCCTCCAAGCTCATCCAGCGTGTAGGTCATCTTGATCGGGATTACCTTTTCGGGCGACAGATCGGCCAGTGCCTGCGCCATCAGGCGCAACGCCTGAGCTGAATTCACCCTTGTGCCGTTGACAGTTAGCACCGAGGGGATCGCATTTTTAGGAATTTCGCTTGAGCTGTCATCATGAAGGGGGCCTGCGATATTCGCACAAAGAGCGGCGAGATCGGACACCTTTACATCGCCGATATTCGGGCCGTGGCCGGTAGTCAGATATATGGGGCCGCGCACCTTGACAACCTTCACCGATTGCGGCAGCTTGCCGGCGCGATGGAATTCCGCCAATGCATCGGTCATGACCTGAAACCATTCGGCCAGCGAGAGATAATGATCGTCTACCTTCAGGTAGGAAGGCGTAAAGGTGTCGTGATGCCATTTGTTCATCAACTCTACCAGCTGCGCCTGCAGACTGGCGGTGGAAACGGTGAACCCCGCACTGGCGCCGGCCATCTTTTTCAAATCGGCGGCATCGACAGCCCGGCTGCCTGAGTTGGCGGGAAAGAAATCGCCGGAAAGCCAGCCCAGCAACTCGTCTTCTTTGGCCCATGCAGCAGCTATATCGGCTGGCGCCAACATGTCATCGGCCGGCAGTTTCGGGTCCTGCGGGTGATCGTAGGCATACTTCAGGGGAGCGTTCGGCGCGGTCTTGACGAACACCGGCTGCAGGTATGCCTCTGGGGCGCCCAGTTCCACCTGAATCACATGCAACTTGTCACGGTCCACCTCGGCGAGCAGAGTTTTCAATGATTCCACGCCGTTGAACGCTTTCACCGGCCGCACGTGCCGCGACCTCTCCGAAATCCGCAGCACGTCGTCCTGCCAGTAGATCTCTGGAGCTGATTCCGGAATAGGAGACATCATGTCCCCGAAATGGGTTACCGCCTCGCTGAAGCCCGGCAGTTGCGCCGGATTGACGGCCGGAACGCCGAATATGATCGCTTTGGTATTGTAGGGACGAAGCGCCTGCAGCGTTTCCTCGTCGCCTCCGACCTCGGTGTAGACGCCAGGGATAGGTGCCACTCCACCCGGAATCGGGCCAGGAAGGTCTCCTCTTTTGTAGTATCGTCCGTGAGCGCGATCTTCTTTCAGTGCTAAATCAAGCCCTTTCAAACAGGTCGCTGAGCCGAACACGGCTTGCATCTCTTTCAATCCGCCATTGCCCGCCGCTGGAGCGCCTGTCAGAGGGTCGCGAGCCTCCGTCAGAGACTGTGCCGCCACAGTCTGGCGCAGCCGCCAGCACTCTTCGGGCGATTGATTATCGGTGAAAACCAGGGTCGGCCGATGCGAGTATGTCGGTTCGTCGGTCCCGTCATACCCGACTTCGATAATGCCCCGGCGCATATAGTCTTTCACAAAATCCAGAATATGAGTGCTGGCATTCCGTTGCTGCAGTGCCCTGCTCACAGCTCCCGAAAACAGAATCGTTGTGCTGATGTGCGCCTCCGGGTGCATCTCCCGGTATTTTTGCGTCATGGGAAGGATATGGCGCAAACGATCTTCACTCATGTCCAGGTTGACGTGGTCGCCGATCCGCGCATAGAAGTAGATAAAAACTGGCTGGTCCGCGGAAGCCGCGGGGGCAGGCCCCGCGCACAACATGCCCAAGACCCCCAAAAAACAATAGATGCGTTTCATTTTGTCGAATCGTCTCCTGCTATGAAAGGCAGTTGCCTGCATTTACGCTTCCTAACTATCGGCCGGCCGGGGCCGGAAAATAAGAAGGCCCTCGAAAACAGCATAACTCCGCCGTTTTCGAGGGCACACTCACGGTCCGCTGAAACTTCAGGCTGAGCGATACTACGGTATCTTAATCGTGGCCTGATTGGATTGACAGATCTCAGTGGTTCCCTGCAGAGGCTGCACCACATAGTAATAGGTGTCGCCCCGAACCAAGCCGTCGTTGGCGTCCCGATAGGCCGTCAAGCCCGTGGTCCCAACCTGCGAATAGGGTCCGCCATTATCCGAACTTCGCAAAATAGCGTAACCGGTCGCATTCGATTGAGCGGTCCAGGACAGATTGGCTTGCGGGCCGGAGGCGTTGCCTCGTCCCGCCAGATTATTGATGCAGGAGACGAAGACCGTCTTGTTCAGCATAATAATGGACCAAGCCGTTTCGAAATTACCCTGGTACGCTCCATTGTCATAATCGTGGCCATACCAGTAACCAGTCGGAGCCTGGTAGCTCACCAGCGTTTGGGCAACGCCGTCGCAGGCATCCGAACCGCCATTGGCGGGGGAGAGAGCCGCATACCAATCGATTTCGTTGGGGGGATCGCTTATGTCTCCGGTGAAAACATTGGGCGTCTTGGTGCGCATGTAATGAATGGGCGACAATACTCCGTTGGGATCGTGCAATAACATAGACTTGGTAAACGAGAGCAACCCGTAGGTGTAATATCTGGGGTTATTGGTGGAGCTCGCCTCACCGTTGCAGAAGTTATCGGCATAGAACGTCTCCGCATCGTTCCAGCGTTGATCCGGAGCGTTCGACGCATCGCCGAAGGCCGTGGCCGTCGTCCTTCCGATGCCGTCCATCGCCATCTGGACCATGCCCGACGGACTGACGGCAAAGGGTCCCCACGCGTTCGAGTAGTAGAAGGATCCTCTATATCCGAAAGCGCCCCGATCGTCGCCGGTGGTATTGTAAGGGTCGGGACCCGTCGGAGCGGCGTGCTGTACATCCTCGCTGTTAGTAACCCAAACGCTGTTATAGTCCTGGACAACCTTGAAGTACGCTTGAGCCGCCGCGTTGAAACCGAAACCGGAACCGCGCAGACCGGATACAAAGCTGATGGCAGCCCACTGCGAAGTAGAGTTGTCATCGCCTTCCTGGCAGCTATATAGCCATCCCCCGCCTGAAGCCGAGTCGGCATTACCGCGGGTATAATTGGGCGTTAAAGGGTTGGCTACGTCATAGTCGTATTGATATTGGCAGTAGCCGTAGTAGTCCAGCATATCCGTCACAATCGTGGCAAATGTCTGCCCGACAACTCCGGTGGCTCCCGTAGGCGCAGTAGCCGTCGGCTTGCCGCTGGACACCAGTGCATCCACAAACGGTCCGCCTGTGTAAATCGGCTCACCCGACCCGTCATTGGAGTATGTTGCTTTGCCGTTAGCGTTCGCATCGAACGCAAATGTGCACGGCGGCGAACTGCACGTGGTAGATGACGCATTGTAGAAAACCTTGGTCGCCACTCCGCCGCACGCGCCATTCGGATTGGTAGGTGCAGTGCCGTCGCTGCAGCCATAGTCTACCGCTGCGGGATTGTAATTATATGTGTTCGATGAACTGTTTTGCACGGCCAGGAACGTCAGCATGCGCGCCAATCCCCGGTCAACATCGTCGGTGTAGGGGTCCGTGGCCGGTCCACCGGCTTGGGTCCCTTGATGGCCGCTGACCTCGAATGCCTGTACATTATTGGCATCGATTACGCCGGTGCTATAGCAGTCAAGCGCCGAGCCTCCGACATTGGTGCAAGAGTGACCTGACGTATCCCAGCCGCCCCAGTTCACGGTTTGACCGTTGGTCGGACTGTTCGCGCGCCACATCGTCTGATGCACGTACCATAGGCCGGTATCGATAGCGACGTTCACCCGGGCGGCCAGCGTGTTGGCCTGTTGGGTGACATAGTAATTGGCCGAGCCCGTCGCGCTAGTGGTATTGTCAGTCACTGTCACGATGGCTGTCCAGGCGGTGCCAACCGCCGCCGTCGGGTAGGTGTGAACGGTTGAGATGTCGTAGGCGTTTGTCAGAGCAAACGTTACATTGGGGCTTAAATCCCCAAAAGCCCAGGTCACCGAATACGAATCACTGGACCCAAAGGCGCTCGGCACGGTTGCTTGCAGCGTGACCGGAATTTCGGGGCCACCCTGGGTGACATACGCGGAGTGCGGGGTTAGCGGGCTCGTGGGTACCCACGGCACGGTTAAGACAGTAAGGCCGGCACCGAACATGGATGTTTGAAACACAACCAGCGCTGCCAGTAACGTCAAGATGAGTGACGCACACTGTTTTCTCATATTAGCTCTCTTCTCCTCCTAATCGCTAAACGCAAAGGCACTAAACTACCGATCGGCGCCGCCGGAGCACCAACGCAAAAACACCCGCTAACGCCAACAGAGGAATCGAAGAACTGGGCTCTGGTACGGCGGAACAGTTCGACGTGCAGACGGACTCCGTGGAGGCGCTGGCCGTGTAGTAGTAATCGATCTCATTGTTGTTGGCGCCGTCCTTGGGAGCGATTTGCTCCAGATAAAACCCGCTGGTGGGCGCCGTGGTGGACACGCTAAAGCTCAGGACTTCCTCTTCGCCGGCTCCGAGGGTGAAATTGAAGCTCTGCGCCAGCGAGGTGTAATCGTTGCAATTCGGCGAAGGTCCACAATCGTAAGCGTATTGAGACAGGGTGCCGGGAATGTAGTTGGTGTCGTTTAGCGTACTTGCCGCCGTGTTCGCGATGATGCTGCCCGCGCCACTGGGCAGCCCAGTGTTGGGATCAAAGGGAAGGTCGAAGTCCGGCGTGTCAATTTGCCAGCTTTGGCCCGCGGCAAGAGAGCCCCCCGACGTACCATATTCGTTCTGCCCACTCGCGGGGAACAGTGCCTCAAAAACCCAGAAACCCACATTGTAGGTACCAGGTGCTCCCGGATTAAAAGTCAGATCTACCGTCCCGAGTCCGGTCCCGCCGAAGGTCGTATCCAAATTGCCAGTGGCACCGGCCGCCGCCAAGCCCCCGGTACTCGTACAGGTAGCTTCCGTGGTAGCGGGGCAGTAAGTGGTCCCGTTCACGTTCAACATATAGTCCACGACATCCCCGAACATGCTCGAAGCCATGCCGAAAACACCCAAAAGTGCACACAATATCAATTTCTTCATGAAACTCCTCCTCCTCCTTAGGTCAAATTGCAAAGTAGCCTGACTCGGATAGTAAAGATCGAGCCAGTTACTAAGGCAATGTGAGGAGTTTATCCCGGTGTCCCAGTTACGTCAAGACTCTAACGCGATGAAACAGCGAGAAAAAGTACTAGTAAGTACCCTGAAGAAGTCTTTTTTCAGCGCAAGTGTGTGTAAAGGTCCTTACAGATTTGTCCAGTTAGTGCAGCGTTGGTTCGGTTCAAGCAACGTGCGTCTCGTTTCTAAGCTAGCCGCGGAGAGTACCGAGCGAACGGGCGCGATCTACGGGACCCGAACCATGGAGAAGACCTTCAAAGCCCAGCCGTCAAAGCCAGCGCCGCCCAGGACGTGCCCCAGTTACTGATCCACTGGTCATGGCCATAGGGAAATCCGCCATCAAAATACGCTTGAATCCGCGCCGAATGGCTGGCCACGAACCACGAACCGTCGGTATGCTGCGTGTTCAGCAAGTATTGGACGCCGCGCTTCCACGCCGCGCTGGAAATGCGGATCTGCCCGCTCATGGCCAGCGCGTAGAGCGATTCGCCGGTGGCATAGGCGTCCACCGCAAGACCTTCATGCTGGACCCATCCTCCGCCGCGCTGTTGCTGTGCCAGAATCGCCTTCGCGAGCGGTTTTAGTACGCTCGAATCGGCGCCCGCCCAATAGAGACCCATCAGTTGCATGTTCCGGTCTTCAGTAGTAACCGGTTTGGCCGTCTGGAGCCATTGCCGCGCCTTTGCCACTCGCGCCGCCATCTCCGGTCCGCGTCCCGGAGGAGCGTAGACCTGGAGCGCGCGGAGGCAAACCGCCGTGCGGAAAATATCGCCTTCTTCCGCCGGAGGCCGGGCCGCCGCGCCGACATGCCAGGAGCCGTCCGATCTTTGTTGCGCGGCGATATTCGCCACCAGGCCATCGGTCAGGCGATCGGCCGGATGATGATTCGCGGCCAGCCCGATCAGGGGATAGGCGAGCTGCTCCATCGCACCCGCGGCATCCATCCGCTCCAGCAGCGGCTCGGTGGGATAAACCGCGTCCAGCATTTTCACTCGCTCGACGGCTGCCTTTTCGTCCACCTGCAGGCCTTTCTCACGCGCGTGCCCCACCACAAAATCGGTCATGCTCTGCGCATGGCACGAGACGCAGCCGCTCTGGGCGAAGAACTCCCAGCTCGATTTTTCAATCAGCCCCAGGGTCTTTTGTACGGCAGCCTTCGGGTCCGGCTTTTGAGGACCCACATCCAATCCTGCATTGCTGGCTGGCGTGCCGGCGCTCACCTTCAGCAGCTTGAGTCCCGGGGGGAGTGCCGCTCTTTGTGCCCAATCCAGCGCCGAGTCTCCGATTTTGCTTTTTGCGGTAGGCTCCGCGCCGTGGTCCAGCAACATTTTTATTACTGCCGGGTCCTGATGGTCGGTTGCCACTGCCAGCATGATGGGCGTCATGCCACGAACGTCTGGTGCATTCGGGTTCTCGCCGGCTGCCAGCAAATCGCCGATCATTTCCGGCGGACCGAATGGAGCCGCCATGATCAATGCCGTCAACGACCCAAATTCCGATGCGCCGTTCCTGGCCGGCAATCCCATCACCGGCCGGCTCACTGCGTTCGCGTTGGCGCCTTTGGCGAGCAGCATTTGTACCGCCTGCGTATTGCCATTCCAGCCGGCCGCCATCATTAATGGGGTGATTCCCGGCAGATCGGCCGCGTTGACGTCCACACCGGCGTCGATTAGCATTCGGATGGTCTCGGTATCGTTGCCGAGCGTGGCCGCGCGCAGGGAAGTGGTCCTGAGAAAGTCCATTGCCTTCGGGTCCGCGCCTTTTTCGATGAGCAGCTTTACGATGTCCGCTGAAGGATCGCTCATCGCCGCCACCAGAAGCGCGGTCCGGCGGCGTTTGGTGGCCAGGTTGACGTTGGCGCCGTGGTCGATCAGCAGCCGCACTTTCGCCAGGTCGGTGGCCGACCAAATAAGTGCAGTGGCTCCGGACTGGCTCTGTGCGTCGACGCTGGCGCCGTCCTTCAGCAGCAGCTTCATGGCGTCTAGTGAACCAACGTAGGCCGCGTACATCAGCGGGGTTTCGGCATGCCGGTCGCGAGTGTTCACGTCCGCCCCGCCGGCAATCAAACTCTCCAGGCGCGCGAGGTTGTTAGTGCGAATGGCACTGTAGAATTCGTCGCTGAGATTGGGGGCCGAAGCTGCGGCTGCGCAGACCACGGACACGAGGGCCAAAAGGAAGAACCGGCGCATAACAGTTATCCTATATCCAAATCTCCCTTTCGACGCGCGCCGAGTAACGCAAGAATACTAAAACCAGTACTATTTGATCCAGCCTTCACTCATGCGAACATGGCTATTCAAGGAGACAGGTTGGCAAGTTTTCGACGCGCACAATATCTACTGCTTGGGGCGATTGTAGCTCTCGCTTCGATGTCCGCCGAGGACGTACCGTCGCCATGGAGCGAGGCTTCCATTGCGGGCTACCGTTTGCCGCTGGCCGGCCTTGGCCGCGCGCCGCAAGATGGTCTCTGGAGCCGCCTACTATGCGCTTCCCGAAGTCAATCTGAAAACTTATCCGGTTTACACTCCCGACAAAGAACCGAAAGGTTACATTGAGTGGCTTCAATCCAGGGACCCGGAGCCGATGGTCGATGCCAGCAAGCTGCACACACGCGCGGACTGGATCGCGGCGGGCAGGGAAGTGTTCTATAGCCGTGAGCTTCCCCGCTATAGCGGCAGCGAAGACAACCTGAAATTGATTCGCGACCCGCGGGTTCTGGAAGCCTACAAACTCCAGACCACCAAAGATGGCGTGCTGCTCGGTCTGCGCTATCTGGTCCGGGAAAAAGGCAAGGTGGAACTCGGAACCGACACCTGCGCCATGTGCCACGTGCGCGTTCAGCCGGATGGCACGGTGATCGAAGGGCCGGCCAACGTTCACACTCCGTTTGGGCCGCTGATGGGCGATCTGACCCGGCGCTATGCCGGATTCGGCGCGGCGTACCTGGAAGAGCGCCGCCGGCGGCAGATGCGCGAGGATTATCGGGTTCCGTTCCTCCATCCCGATCCGAATCTGGCGTCGGCAGATTTGCCGGCGGAAGAGATCGCGCGCCTATATGACGAGAATCCGTTGGGAGTTCACCCGCGAACCAACACCAGCCTGCTGTACCCGGTCAAGATTGCGAACCTGATCGGCATCGGGGACATGAAATTCTTCGACCGCACCGGCACTGGTCGAAACCGCAACATCGCCGATTTGATGCGCTACAGCGGTTCCATCGCCGACGTGAGCGATGCCCTTACCGAATATGGCGACGGCCCGGATGGGAAGATCAATCTCGCGAACCTGGGTTTGAAGGACGGGATTCATCGTACTCCGGACGCATTGTTATACGCGCTGGCCCTGTTCGTCGAGTCGTTGCGCCCACCGCCGAATCCGAATCATCCGAGCGCAGCGTCCGAGCGCGGGCAAAAGATTTTCCAGCAGCAGGGCTGCGTGAATTGCCACACGCCGCCTTTGTATACGAACAATCGTCTAACGCTGGCCTTGGGATATCATCCTCCAGAGCCGGTGATGCACCTCACCGGAGCCATGAATATTTCGGTTGGAACGGATCCGAATCTGGCGCTCAAGACGCGCAAGGGCACCGGCTTTTATCGCATCCCGTCACTTCGGATGGTCTGGATGGAAGCGGCGCTGCTGCATGATGGATCCATCGGCTCTCTCGAAGAGATGTTCAACCCCGCACGCCTCAAGCCCGATTTTCGCTCGTCGAACTGGGCGCCGATTGCCAAACCGCACGCGGTGCAAGGTCACCCGTTTGGGTTGAAACTCGCGCCCGCGGACCGGGCCGATCTGATCGCCTTCTTAAGGACACTATGACCCCGCCCAATCCTCGGCCGATTCTCGACCTGGCCAATGCGTTCTTCGGTTCCTGCGTTTTGTTTGTCGCTTCCGACATCGGCATCTTTAAACGTCTGGCTGAAAAAGACGGATTGGACGCCGCGACTCTCGCGCAGGATTTGAATTGCAGCCCGCGCGGTTTGCAGCTTCTGCTCGACGCGAGCGTCGCGGAAGGGCTGCTTACGAAGAACGGCAGCGCCTATAGCAATGCCCCGGCGACGCGAATTTTTCTGGTTCCGGGAAGCCCCGCGGACCTTTCCACTGCGATTCGTTACAACCGTGATATCTATGGCGCGTGGGGCAAACTGGCGGAGCTCGCAAAAACGGGAAAACCAGTGGAACGGCCGGAGATCCACCTGGGCGAGGATGCGCAACGCACCCGAACATTCGTGATGTCGATGCATGGCCGGGCCATGGGAATCGGCCGCGGTGTAATTCCGCTGCTCGACCTCGCGGGACGCAAGCAACTGCTCGACGTGGGCGGAGGCCCGGGCACGTTTTCCGTGCTGATCTCGCAGGCGTTTCCTGAGATCCACTGCACAGTGCTCGATCTGCCGGAAGTGGTGAAGGTGGCCGCCGAATTGATCGCGCAGCAGGGCGCAGCCGCGCGGGTAGAGGTGCTGGCGGGCGATTATCACACGGCGGTGTTTCCCGGCGAACTGGACGCCGTCAATTTCTTTGGCATGCTGCATCAGGAATCGCCCGACGATATTCGCAAACTCGCGCGCAAAGCATTTGAAGCTTTAAAACCGGGCGGCGTGGTGCATGTCATGGACATGATGACCGACGGCACTCATACCGCTCCACAGTTTTCCGCCTTATTTGCCGTCACCATGGCGCTGACGACCGAGAATGGCTGGGTGTTTTCGTCGGATGAACTGAAAGGGTGGTTAGAGGAAGCGGGCTTCGTGGATTTCGAAGTTGGACCGCTTCCTGCTCCGTTGCCGCACTGGCTCGCGAAGGCGCGCAAGCCTTAGAACATCGAGGCGCAATCAATGCCACGTAACCCCTTGAGACGTTGCATGTTCTAGCCGAATCCGCGCAACAAAAGCTCCGTAGTCAGAGGAATGCCCGAATCGATTTGTCAGCTAGGTCAGGCTTCTGAGGAGGAACTCGAGGAGAGCACGCGCATGTGGCGAAGCTGTTTCACCTTGGCTGGGTCAATGCGTTCAAGAATATCGAAACCGTGGCCGGTCTTGTGGTAGGGCCCCTTGTTCGTAGCTTTCGTGGCGCCAGCAACGCCGCTCAGGACATCTTTCTTTGGAATTTCCTCGATATTGGGATTGGGCGGCAGCATGGTCACCTTGAACTTCTTTCCGAAGTACTGCGCTAGAGCCTCTTTGTCCGCAAGGAACCATGCCTCCATGCATTGGACCATAAGATAGACCTGATCCTCGGACATCGGTTTAGTCCACTGATGTTCCCTTTGGCGCAGGTGTGCCGTCGCAGTTCCGCCGGTGACGGGGTCTTCGGAGTCGACCAGCAGAACCGCGAAGACATCAGAGTCGCCCGCTAAGGACCGCGAAAAGTCATTGTATGCCTCGTCGCGGCTGCTGGATGCGACGATCCTGGGTTTAGGTCCGTTGCCCAATGCCCTTTCAAAGAAGAGGTGGAACGCCTTTCGACATGCGGTTGCCGTCTGGCTCTTGGCGTAGGGGCCACCGCCTTCGACGTACACGCAAACCTTCACCAGCGCGTACCCCCAAGTTGTCCTTTGGTCCAAAGTTGTCCTAGGCTGTATTCTTTTAGCCATGAGGAGAGTTGGGTCTTGTTGAGCCTCCGGAATCTTGAAGCACCATCCTCTTTTTCGCAAACTATGATCGCTTCCGGGATATGTGTCAATTCGTCGATAAGTCGGTCCGAGTGTGTAGTGATAATCAGCTGCATCCGCTTGGATGCGTCGATTAGGAGGCTGCCTAGCTCGTGAATCATGTCGGGGTGGAGGCCAAGTTCCGGTTCCTCAATACAGACAAGCGAAGGCGGATCAGGGTTTAGCAATACCGAAAGAAGCGTAAGCCATCGCAAAGTGCCATCTGACACGCGAATAAGAGGAATCGTCGCGTTGAGGTGTTTTTCCTCAAGACGTGTTTGCACCTTCCCTCCCTCGATGCTCGTGCGAAGATCTTTCGTATCTTCATAAAAAGTGCGCAAGGAGCCCAGTATCTGATCTTTCACAAACGGCATTGCCAGAAGCCGGTTGAGAACTACGCCGAGATTTGAACAGTCCTCCGCCAGGTATTCATTGGGCAAGCTGGCATCACATGGCTCTCGAACGTCCGCGATGGTGCCGAATTCCCAGTCCCGATAGAGCCGGAATTTCGTAAACACATCACCAAGATGGGTGATCTCAGGATAGTGCTCAGGGTCCTTCCTCTGTGCAAGGATCGAGAGCTGGGGATTGATCTCCTCTTGTCGGAGACCACGGGTTTTCCCTCTGTGGTTGAGTTTTGGACGACCGTTCCCAAGGTCATAGTAGAAAGACGCGCGATTCGTATTGGGCTGAGAACGCTCGTTCTCGATGCGTTCATCTGTGATTTCAAAACGGAAGCCGGCTTTCGTAAAAGCAAGACGGTAGCGCAGGGCCACCTTTCCCTTTAAGGGGCTAACAATCACCTCAATCGATGCAGTAGGAGGCTTGCCTCTAGGATTTGCTCCTTTCCAGAGCCACTCGTCGATTGGTCCGCCATTGCTGATTGCGGTCGCGAGCTCCCGAGGGGCCTTCTGAAGAAGGCCGAGAACCTCAATGAGGTTTGACTTGCCAGAGCCGTTCGGGCCAATGAGGACGTTCAAGCGACGCAGCTCTATTACCGTGGGCTCATCGCCGAATGACAGGAGGTTTCGGATCGTCAGCGCACGGATGATAGGTTCCTCGATCATGTCTGTTCGATAGTATCTCAGGACGTTGGCGCTATTGTCATGGGTTGGCCCGTGCGGCAGTGATTCACCACTTCGAGTCGGGATGCACCAGCAACTAAACCCACTATTTGCTGGCGAACCCAGCGAGATGCCCAGCCGTCCGAAGAGGCATCGAGCTACACTTTTGTAGCGAGGCGTCATGGATGAAATAAGAATTACTGACTGGATGAGCGCGGTTGGCACCGTAGCCGCGGCGCTCATCGCTGCTCCTGCTGCCGTTTACGCGGCTATCTATACGAAACGCGCCGCTGTCGCGGCGGCGAAAGCCGCAGAGGAAGCTGCCAATCAGGTGGGCGAACTTCGAGCAGCGAGACGACCGCGTGTTGTGCTTATGGTGCGAGTTCCAGAGCCATTTGACAGTCAGAAGTATCTACAGTTCGGGCGACGATGGTCGTTACAGAATGGGCCCGCCAGTGTATCTAGATGTTTGGAATGTTAGCGCTCCAACGGTCATGGTCATGGAGGTACGCGTTAGCGTTGACGGCTCTTCGCCGACCCTCCAGGAATTGCGAATGGCTCCGTTGACACCACAGCTTCTTGTCGAGTCGGGGAGGGTAGCCTCGATCAACGTCGCGTACCAACTGTTGAGCCGTGTTGCCTTTTCCGTCGGCTGCGACGGCGGTTTTGTTAATTTCCCTGACCTGACTAAGGCCACGGTGCACTTCAAGGTGGATTATTTCCCGTCGAAGGGGAGACGTTGGTCGCATGGATTGCAGCTTTCAATTTCGTGTACACGACTCACCGGAAGTTGTTATCCCGTGGGTTCAATAGTCCTTTCGTGCACGTGCCGGCGCCAGACAGAGGCTTGGCCGGACATCTATCAAGCTGGAAATGTCACAGGCCGAGCGCTACTTATCGGTCGGGCGCCTCAGTATCGGCATCTCGTATCCGAAATCAATTTTGATGCCCGCGGGGCGAGTATTTTGTGCGCTCGTGGAAACGTAGCTACCCGGGGTCAAGCGCGTTAAAGGGGTCGAAGCGGACAAATGGCCGCACAAGGGTACTGAGCTGCCCTTGGCAGAATCGCCGTCAAACCCTGTGGCTGGAATTAGAACGCGAGGCGCAGCGCGAACTGAATCTGCCGCGGCGGCTGCGCCGAAAAGATTTTCCCGAAAGTTAGCGGCTGGTCGGCAAACGCATCCGGCAGATTGAAATTGGCGCGGTTCAGCAAATTGAAAGATTGCGCTTCGGCGGTCAGGTTCATCCCTTCGTGCAATACAAAACGGCGCCGCAGCGATAAGTCGACGGTAGCCAGGCCGGGTCCGCGTAAAATATTTCGCCCGGCGTTCCCCCAAGTGTATTGCGCTGGAATCTGAAAAGCCGCGGTGTTGAACCATTCCTGCGGCGTCGGATTCGAAAGCTTCGGGTTGAACAAAACATTGGGGCGATCGATACCGAAGTTGCCTCCGGTATTGCCCGTGTTGCTGTTGTCGGTGGAAAGCTCCGGTGTGAACGGCTGGCCGGACTGCGCCGTAATGATGCTGCTGACTTCGAATCCGCGCGTCCAGCGCGAAGAGCCGGGAATAAGATAAATCAACGCGACAGTGGCGCGGTTGGGCTCGTCGAAACTCGAGAGCGCCCGTTCCAGCCGGTAGTTGTGGCTGTCCTGCGGGAAATTTTGATCGGCGCTGGTGGGCAGGAACGCGGAGGTGTCGTCAATCGATTTGGAGAAGGTATACGACGCCAGGATCTGGAGCCGGCTGGCAAGCTGCCGATTGAACATCACCTGCAGCGACTGGTATTCGGAATTGCCGCCGCTCTCGGTCATCAGGATATTGCTGTAGGCCGGATATGGAACGCGGGCGCCCAGGTAGCCCGATCCCGGATACGGCTGGTTGATATCGAGTGAACGCGGCAGATCCGTCCCTTTCGATCCGGCGTAGGCGACGCTGACGGTGCCCACGTGCGCCACTTCGCGCTGGACGTTCAAGTTCCAATGCTGCACGTAGGCCGGCACGAAGTTCGGGCTGACGAAGCTGAGCGCGGCGGGCGGAACGAAGCCGTTGGAGGCGGCAAAGGGATTGGCCAGCGTGATCAGCGATGTCGCGCTTGGGAAGTAAACGGAAATGGTGAAGTAGGGCGGATTGTAATAGAGCGATGAGTTAACGACAAACATCCCCGAGTCGTAATAAATGCCGTAGCCGCCGCGAATGACGGTGTCTTTCATAGGCGACCAGGCGAAGCCCACGCGCGGCGCGAAATCGTCTTCCTTGGGTTGTGTTCCCGAGCGCGAGAGCCCGTTGGTTCCCACCTGTTCCGTGGTGCCCGTGGCAAAATCGAAGGTTGCCATGCGATTGGTGGGGTCGGTAGCGGGCGAATCGTATTCGTAGCGTAGCCCCAGGTTTAACGTGAGGTTGCGGGTCACCTTCCAGTCGTCCTGAACGAAACCGCTCCATGATTTGCTGCGCAGCGTTTGCGGACCGGTGTATTGGGATTGAATGCCAAGCGTCGGAAGTCCAAGCAGCAGGTCGCCGATGCCACTGCCGCTGAGTGCTCCGGTGAAGTTCACCTGGCCGCGGGCGTAGACCTCGATATATCCGTTGAGCTGAAGGGCCCGCAGGCCGCCGCCGATCTTAATGCTATGCGCGCCGCGGATCAACGTCAGAATGTCGCCCACCTGGAAAGTATTGTCGGCGCGGTCGATGGGCAGCGATGCCACGTCGCCCACGCGTGAATAACCGGTGACGGAGACGCCCGGATAACCATAGTCGCGCGGTACCGTGGGCAGGTAATTCACGCCCCACAAGGCATTTACATTGGTGGTGTAGTTCTGCGCGAACACCTGACGCACGGCCCGATTGAAGCCCACAAAGGCCGAATTGATGGTTCGAGGACTCAGCGTCTTCACGTACTGAAGCAGGGCGTTGTGTCCACGGTTGAATACATAATCGCCGAAGCCGGGGAGTTCAGTCTGGTTTTCGGCATACGGCTCAAAAAGGTTCTGGCTGCCGTAGTTGTAACGCGCGGTCAGTTGGGAGTTGTCGGAAAATTGATGGTCTACGCGCACGGTGCCCTCGTTCTCCTTCACATTTCCGATCGGGTTTCCTAGATAATTGCCGGAAGCTCCTGGCAGATTCGGCTGGGGAAACAGCGCGAGAACATTCGCCGCGTAAGGCGAAATGCGCGAGGCCGGAATCGTGTTGTTGGGGAACGGCTGCCCGGTAAACGGATCGCTCACCGTTGTACCGAGGCTGGAAAGATTTCCTCCGCGCACCGCTGCTGTGGGAACCGTTCCCAACTGTGTCTGTCCCTCAGCCTCCTGCAGACCTTCGTAACTGGCGAAGAAGAAGGTGTGGTTCTTCACGACAGGGCCGCCCAGCGCAGCGCCGAACTGGTTGCGGATGAATTGCGGCTTTTGGGAGCCATCGAAGAAGTTGCGTGCGTCCAGATCCCGGTTGCGCAGGTAATCGTAGACCGTTCCGTGGAATTCGTTGCTGCCGCTGCGGGTGACGATGTTTACTTGTCCGGCCGACGCCACGCCATATTCGGCGCTGTACGAGTTGGTGGCGATCTTAAACTCTTGGATCGCGTCCACCGAAGGCTGGAGCACGTATCCACGCACGTCGGAATCGTTGTTGTCTACGCCATCCAGCAGGAAGTTGTTGTTTTCCTCGCGGCCGCCGTTGGCGTGCATGGCAAAATCGCCGCGCGTGGAAAGCTGCGAACCCTCTACCGGCGTGGTGATGCCGGGAAGCAGCAGCGCGAGCTGCAGGAAATCGCGCTCGTTGAGCGGCAGGCCTTCCACCAGCGACTGGTCCAGCACCGCGCCCAGTTCACTCGAATCGTTGTTGGTGGCGGGGGTCTGCGCCGTGACCGCGATGTGCTCGCCGCGGGACGCGAGAGTGGTGTGTAAATCCAACCGCACACGCTGGTCCACTTCCACCTGGACCGGTTGCGTCGTCATCTGGGCAAACGAAGTGGCGTTCACTGAAAGCCGGTATTCGGCTGGGGGAAGTCCGTCGAATTCGTAATATCCAGCCGGGCTGGTTGCAAGCGAGCGGGTCAGCGAACGGGCGGTATCTTCCAGGGTCACGCTGGCGCTGGGAATAGCCTTTCCGGACGGATCGAGAACGTAGCCGGAGATGGAGCCGGTGTTGACTTGGGCTAACAGAGCGACAGTGGTGAATAAGAGCGCAATTATAGTCCGGTGCATGAATCCCTCTTGCGATGTCGGAATTTACAACGCCCAAGTATAACCTGCAAGTTTCAAAAAACACCCCCTTCTAGAGGTACTAGGGGATCTAGTCCTTAACTTCGAATGGACGCAGATGAACCCGGATCGAAGTTTATGGGTGTGATGCTGGGGCCAGGTTAGCAGAATTAAGAGCGAAGCCCTGGGGCATCCTCTTGACAACTTCCTAACTCCAATCCTATCATGAGGTTTGCTCCCGCCTTGGGGGCGGCGGAGGATTCGTGGGCGATATCGCCCGCACACCGCGCACGTTCATCGCTAGGGGGAGACTGTGATCAAGCTCGACATCATTAATGAAGTCGTAAACAAAACCGGAATCACCAAGACCAAGGCCGAGATGGCCGTGGAAACAGTTTTCGAGAGCATGAAGCGGGCCCTGTCGCACGGCGAGCGCATTGAGTTGCGCGGCTTCGGCATCTTCAACGTACGCCCGCGCAAGACCGGCATCGGCCGCAATCCGCGCACGGGCGCCGAGGTCGCCATTCCTCCCGGCAAGGCGGTGCGATTCAAGCCTGGCAAGGAGCTGCAGTCGCTGCAGTAGCGTAGGTTGTCGTGGTACCCCGCACATCGAGCGACGCCCTGAGAGCCTCGCTCAGTTTTCCGCAGGATACGATTTCAACCGGGCGCTGGGCCCTGCACTGGCTGCTGCTGGGGCTGACGCTTTGCACCACCACGCTGGTCGGTGTCGTACTCTCGTATAGTTTCCAAACCAACCGGGCGTTGGACTTTGATCAGTACCTCAACGTGTTTACGATCCTGCAGGCAAGACCGCTGCTGCTGGTGGATGGCCTGGCGTTTTCCCTCACTCTGATGACGATCCTGCTGGCGCACGAAATGGGGCATTACTTCGCCTGCCGATATTACGGGATCGATGCCAGCCTGCCCTATTTTCTGCCGTGTCCGTCGCCGATCGGAACGCTGGGCGCGTTCATTCGGATTCGCTCGCCTATCTACACGCGGCAAGCGCTCTTCGACGTCGGCATCGCCGGACCTCTGGCGGGATTTGTGGTACTGGTACCGGCATTGGTGATCGGCATTGGCGAATCTAAGGTGATTCCCGGAATCGCCGATCGCGGCGATCTGATCTTTGGCGTTCCGGCGATCCAACGCTTCTTTGAATGGATCATTTTCCCGCACGTCCGATCGGCCGACATCCTGCTGCATCCCATTGCGCGCGCGGCCTGGGTGGGAATTCTCGCTACCGCGCTCAACCTGTTGCCGATTGGGCAGTTGGATGGCGGGCACATCCTTTATGCCTTCATCGGGCGCTGGCACAAGCTGGCCTCGCGCATCTTCGTGGCGGCTTTAATTCCTATCGGAATCTTCTATTCGCATACCTGGCTGATTTGGGCGGTCTTGCTGTTCATTTTCGCACTGCGGCACCCGGTAATTTTCGACGACACCAAGCTGGATAAGAATCGAGTGGCGCTAGGATTGGCTGCTTTCGCAATTCTCCTGCTGACCTTCACGCTGGTGCCGCTGCGTTGAAGCGGCGTGTCGAAATGTGGCGAAAGTTCACGCCTCCGTGTCAGGATTCCACTCCGCGTCGTCTTTGGGTGACGAGGAGAGCATGGACAAGAACAGCGCAAACACTATTAAAACTGCGGCAATAGCTCCGGCTACCATCAAAAAGACCCACCTTCTGCCGAGTTAGATTGCAACTGCAGGTCCATCGGCGCAAAAAAGGCTGAACAGGACGGCATCCGAAGGAATATGCAAGTAGAAGCTGATGGAACGGCATTCTCACCTCTCCGACGAAGAACTGCTTCAGGCCGTGGATGGCGAGCTTCCCACGCATGACGGCGGGGGGGTGGAGTCTCACCTGGCGGCTTGTTGGGCCTGCCGCGCTCGCAAGCAGGAAATCGAGGCTGCCATCGGCGAGTTCATCCGGGCGCATCGGCAAAACCTGGACTGGCGAATTCCGTCCGCCGATGGCCCGCGTGCTCTGTTGAGGGCGCAACTCGCTCAACTCGCGGAGCCTCCGCGCATGCGCTGGCGGTTGTCATGGGCCTTCGCTGCCGCCGCGTTTGGACTCGCCGCTGTGGCGTATCTTGGTCTTCACACCTGGGAGCGGCGCCTGCCTGCGCGCATGGTGGCCGTTACCGTTCCGAATCCGAGCCTGACTCCCGGCGCCACAGTGCTGGTAGGGCGCAGCGAAGTATGCATGGAGTCCAACACGAAGAACAAGGCGGTACCGGTGGCGCTCCAACGCAGGGTGTTTGACGAATACGGAATCCGGTCCGCCACGCCGGCTGCCTACGAGGTGGACTATCTGATTACTCCCGCCCTGGGAGGTGCGGACGATATTCATAACCTGTGGCCGCAAGCCTACTCGGCGACAGTTTGGAACGCGCAGGTGAAGGACGCGCTGGAGGATCATCTGCGCGAACTGGTGTGCGATGGGCAGCTCGATTTAGCGACCGCCCAGCGCGAGCTCGCAGCCAACTGGATCGACGCCTATAAGAAATACTTTCATACCGATCAGCCACTGACGAGGTTTCGCTAGCGGCTCGGATGACCACGCGATCTCTCGTCTGCGCCGCGGCTCTTCTGCTCGCCGCTCTCGTCCTCGCTGCTCAGAGTCCTGAGGGCGAGATCCGCATCCAAGTGAAAGATCCGTCCGGCGCCATGATGGAAGCTTCGGGGAAGCTCGAAAGCCGGGCGCTGGGAGTGCAGCGCGGTTTTGAAACGGATGCGCAGGGCACGCTTACGCTCGGAAATTTGCCGTACGGCCGTTACAAGCTGCAAATTTCTAAACCCGGGTTTCTTACCCAATCGATTTCCATCGAGGTGCGCTCGGCAGTGCCTATCTCCCGCACCATCAGCATGGCACTCAGCTCTCAAGCTTCCCAGGTGAATGTGGTGGCGACAACGGCGCTGCCAGGGATCGAGCTTCCGATCAATGAGATTCCTACGCCGGTCCAAGTTGCCACGCAAGCTGACATCGTCAACAGTTCCGCGCTCGACCTGGGGGATTTTATGAATCGCCGTCTCAATGGGGTGTACGTGAACGAAATGCAGGACAACCCGTTCCAGCCTGACGTGAATTACCGCGGCTATACCGCCTCGCCACTGCTCGGGACGCCAGAGGGCCTCTCTGTGTATGTCGATGGTGTGCGGCAGAATCAGCCGTTTGGCGACGTGGTGAGTTGGGACCTGATCCAGCGCAACGCGATTTCGGAAATGACGCTGATCCCTGGATCGAATCCGGTTTTCGGGCTCAACACGCTGGGCGGATCAATCTCGGTCACCACCAAGGACGGCGTCACCAGCCCGGGGTTGAATGGAGAGGTGCTGTACGGGAGCAGCGGACGCAAGCAGGTAGAGGCCGCATGGGGCGGCGGCAAAGCCACGGGATTCAATTGGTTCTTTTCTGGCAACGCATTTCACGAATCGGGATGGCGCTTCGCTTCGCCCTCCGATGTGCGCCAGGGTTTTGGAAGATTGGGCTGGCGCACGGACAAAACCGATCTGGCTCTCACCATGGCCTTTGCTTACAATACGCTCACCGGCAACGGAATCCAGGATTATCGGCTGCTCCAAACTAATTATTCCAGCGTTTACACGCTTCCCGACACAACCGGGAATCGTTCGCCGGCGGTCAATTTCATCGCGCGCCACTCTTTCAATGACAATCTGACTTTTTCCGGAAACAGCTGGTATCGCTGGATCCGAACAGAAACGATCAACGGCAATGCCAACAACGACGCGTTCGCCGTGCCGGTAAATCAACTCACGAGCGACGATACGGCTGCGCTCGCCTCCGCCGGCTATTCCGGGTTTCCTACTAACGGCGTGGATACCAGTCCTTTTCCATCCTGGTCCTGCATTGCGAATGCGCTCAGGCTCGACGACCCCGACGAGATGTGCGATGGCGTCAACGTCTATTCGAAGGAGATCCAAAACGACTACGGGCTTTCCGGACAGGTCACCTGGGTCACCAGGCCGTGGAGTCGCAACAATCAGTTCACGGCGGGCGCGCTTTTCGATCGCGGCACGGTTGGTTACACGCAGAACACGCAGTATGGCTTTATCAATGATGAACGCCGCATCGTTGGCGTTCCCGCGTGGCAGCCGGGGTCCATCAACCTGCATGGGTTCACGCCCGACAGCAGCTTCTTTTTCACCGACACGTTTTCGCCGGCCAACAAGTGGAACATTACGGCCGCCGGACGATACAACCGAACTACCATTAACAACACTGACCTGTTCAATCCGGTTGCCGGGCCCGGCTCTCTGACTGGCGATTACACCTACAGCCGATTCAATCCCGCGATTGGGATTACTTACAGCCCCATAGCCATGCTGAACGTTTACGCCAATTATTCCCAAGCCAATCGCGCGCCAACTTCGATCGAGCTCGGCTGTGCCGATCCCAATAACCCTTGCAGCCTGCCCAACGCGTTGTCCAGCGATCCGCCTCTGAGCCAGGTTGTCACCCAGACCTGGGAAGCGGGACTGCGCGGCAAGCTGGAACAGTTTCACGTGAACTGGGACCTGGGGGCTTTTCGCGCTGAAAATCGCAACGATATTCTATTTGTCGCGTCGCAGGAGACCGGCACCGGTTATTTCCAGAACTTCGCAAAAACGCTGCGCGAGGGATTCCAGGCCAGCGTTGACGGCCACATCAGCCGAGTCACCGCCGGCATCGATTACACGTTTCTTTCGGCCACCTATCAAAGCGTGGAGACGCTGGACGGCACTGCCAACAATACCAGCGATCTCGCGCTATCGGGATATCCGGGCATCGGCGGCGTGATCACTGTCCATCCCGGAAACCGGATTCCGCTGATTCCGAAACAGACCGGGAAGGCTTACATGGATATTCAGGCGACTTCGAAATTCGTGCTCGATCTCGGCCTGGTGGCGAACTCGAGTTCCTACGCGCGCGGCAATGAGAACAACGCGTACCAAGCCGATGGCGTGTATTATCTGGGGTCCGGCGTTTCGCCCGGGTATGCGATTGTCAACTTCGCGGCGCACTACGACCTGACGCGGCATCTGCGCTTGAGCGTCCAGGTGGACAACCTGCTGGATCGTCATTACTACACGGCCGCACAGATTGAGAACACTCCATTCACGAGCAGCGGCAACCTCGCGTTCCAGCCGTTCCCGGCGTACAGCACCGGACCTGAGGCCGGAAATTATCCGCTCCAGAGCGCGACCTTCTTTGCGCCGGGCGCGCCGCGAAGGGCCTGGGTGGACCTGACGGTCAAGTTCTAAAAGCGAACCTTTTCGGCAGTCCGTTGTAAACTACATGAGGACGCCGGTTCGCGGCCGTCCGCGAAAAGGAGAACTTCATAATGAGTACCGCCACGACAGCGACAACTGCCGCCACTTATACGATCGACCCGGCCCACTCCGGCGCCGGCTTCAAGATCAGGCACTTGATGATTGCCTACATCCGAGGAGGATTCAGCGGCGTCACCGGCGATGTGGTCTTTGACCCCGCCAACCCGGCCAACAGCAAAGTGAACGCAAGCATCGATGCCAACACGCTCCATACCCATGATCCGAAGCGCGACGGCCATGTGAAAGGCGCGGATTTTCTGGATACCGCCAAGTATCCCGCTATCAATTTCGTGTCCACGAAAGTGACCCCGGATGGCAAAGATCAATGGAAGGTTGCGGGTGATTTGACGATGCACGGCGTCACCAAGCCGGTGACGCTGGACGTGGAGACATCCTCGGCCGAGGCTAAAGACCCGTGGGGCAATCTGCGCACCGGCGCGTCCGCCACCACCACCATCAAGCGCAGCGACTTTGGGCTTACGTTTAACGCACCGCTTGAAACCGGCGGCGTAATGCTGAGCGACGAATTGCACATCCATCTCGACATCGAGATGATCAAGAAGCAGTAGTCAAGCGGATCACCTCGCGAATCGCCTCGGCCACGAGCTTCGGTTCGTCGAGTTGAATCCAATGCCCGCTCTTCCGCGCGATGATGTGCTGCCCGCGCGGGGAGCGGCGCACCCACTCCTCGCGTTCCTCCAACTGCGCGGGCGTGGAATTGGCGGCCGATAGCACGATGATGGGAATCGCTCCCGGTTCAATGAGCGCCGCAGCTTCCGTGGAACTGGCGGGAAGCGATTCAAGATACGCAGCTAATCCAAGAAAACCTTTGGGCTGGCACCAGTGCGCCCGGACCATCGGCCAGGTGGCGGGCGGCATTTTGCGAACCTCTCCCACCAGCCGCGAGATGACCGACTCCCCGCGTCCGCTGCTCAGCTTCGCGATCCATTGCGGAACGCGCCGCCCGCCGCTCATCAACAGCGCCAGCGCTGCCCGCACCACTCCGATGCGCGCCAGTACGGCGCCGCGCCGCGCAAGCTTCACGCCCCGGCCAAGCATGCGCGCTTGCGCGGGCGACGCATTCCACCATTCGCTCGGTGACAACGGGTCAACCAAAACCAAGCCCGCCACGTCGCCCGGATATCTTGCGGCGAAGGCGCGAACCAGCATCCCGCCGAAGGAATGCCCCACGAGAATGAAGGGCCCTGGAATCTGCGCCGCTGCGAGCAGGGCGTGCAGGTCAGCGACGATCGCCGAGGTGGTGCGCGGCAAGGGAGCCGGATCGCTCCAGCCAAGCCAGGCGCGATCATAAGTGCACGCCCGGGCAAAGCGCTCCGCTTCTGAGCGGACCTGCGTCCAGTTGAGACACGTCGCCGAAATGCCCGATTCAAAGATTACCGGCGGACCGCTCGCGCCCCGGTCGATCAGGTGCAAACTCCGGCCACCAATGTCGATCATTTGTCCGGGTGGTGGATAATGGCGCTGGTCGGCCGCCGTTCCCGACGCCTGATAAATCGCGCCGGCCGCGAGGAGACCGACACCGAGGGCGAATATAAATAGCAGGGTCGTCAAAAGACCACGATTCTACCGCATCATCACCGGAGCTAACGTCCGTAGCCGAATTGAAACGTATGGTAACTGTTTCCAGCTTGGGGAACCGCGAGGCGTGATGCATAATCGAAGATAGCCTGGCGAGGCGGGAGCAGGCTGACATGACCGGGTTGAACCCCAGCGGGCTACACCAGTGGTTGTTTCTTGTTCCGTCCTGGTTCACGGACGGGCGGACCAGCATCTTTGCTCCCAAGGGCACGGCGGCACATGAGATTTTTGGGCTGTCGCTGTTTGTACTCGCGATCACAGCCGGGATTTTTCTCGCGGCCGGCGGCATCCTGGCTTTACGTCCTGATTCGTTATCGCCATCGCGCCACGGATCCGGATTACGAACCTGCGCAGATTTACGGCAGCAAACAGATTGAGCTTTCCTGGACCGTGATTCCCGTGCTCATCGTTGTGGTCCTGTTCCTGACCACCGCGCGGGTCATATTCAATACCGAGTACGCTCAGCAAGCCGGCCGATGCGCTGGATGTCATCGGTGATCGGCCACCAGTTCTGGTGGGAATTTCGCTATCCCAAGCTAGGCATCGTCACGGCCAACGAACTTCACATCCCTGTTAGCGATCCGCATCACCCAACGCCTACGTACTTGGAGCTGTCGTCGGCCGATACGGACCACAGCTTTTGGGTTCCGCAATTGGCCGGCAAGACGGACGTGATTCCCAACCGGGTCAATGCCATGTGGATCGATCGCAGAGAAGCCGGGTCTCTACCTGGGGCAGTGCGCGCAATACTGCGGGGTGCAGCACGCCAAAATGCTGATTCGCGTGTACGCGCAGTCGCAGGCGGACTTCAACGCGTGGGTCGCGCAACAGCAGCAGCCGGCGAGCCAGGACGCATCTGTCGCCGAGGGGCGAAGCGGTGTTTCTGCGCAACGCTTGCGTCAATTGTCATACCGATCTCAGGAACTGCGGCGACAGGGCGATTTGGTCCCGATCTCACGCACCTCGCCAGCCGCGACACCATCGCATCCGGTGCGATCCAAAACACGCCGGCGAATCTAAGGAAGTGGATTGACAATCCCGATCAAATGAAGCCGGGGTGTTTGATGCCGGCGATGCATTTGAACGATCACGATCTCACCGCGGTAACCGCATATCTCACAACACTCCATTAGTATGGCCGACTCCATCCCACTCACCGGACCAATCGATCTGACATCGGCGCCGAAAGCGCGTCCGCTGGTGCTGGAGGTGTTGCACGCCTGGGTCACGACGGTGGACCACAAGAAGATCGGCTTGATGTACATCGGCTACGCGCTGGTCTTCCTCCTGATTGCGGGGTTGGAAGCCGCCTTGATTCGCGTGCAACTCGCTATTCCGGAAAACAGCCTGGTCTCGCCGGAGGTGTTCAATCGCCTGTTCACGATGCACGGAACGACGATGGTTTTCTTCGTCGGCATGCCGATTCTTTTTGGCTTCGGGAATTACCTGATACCGCTGATGCTGGGCGCGCGCGACATGGCGTTCCCGCGGCTGAATGCTTTCAGCTTCTGGATATCGGCTTTTGGCGGGTTGCTTCTGTATTTCAGTTTTCTCGGCGGCGACGGGCTGTACGGCGCCGGCAGCGCGCCGGATGTCGGCTGGTTCGCCTATGCTCCACTGACCGCCAAGGTTTTCTCTCCGGGCCATAGCACCGATTACTGGACGCTGGGTATTTTGCTCAGCGGAATTGGCACCATCGGGACGGCGCTCAACATTGTGACGACCATCATCGCCATGCGTTGCCCCGGGTATGAAGCTGAGCCGGATGCCACTGCTGGTATGGCTTTATTTCGTTACCTGTTGCCTGGTGTTCGTGGCGGTTGGCCCGCTCACGGCCGCCCAGATCATGCTTTTGATCGATCGCTACCTCGGCGGACATTTCTTTGACACGCAAGCCGGCGGATCCGCTGTCCTTTGGATGCATTTCTTCTGGATTTTTGGCCATCCGGAGGTTTATATCCTGGTGCTGCCCGCGTTTGGATTTGCCAACGAGATCATTCCGGTCTTCTCGCGCAAAGCAATCTTCGGATATCCGGCGATGGTGGCCGCCACGGTGGCGATCGGCTTCATCAGTCTCAGCGTGTGGGCGCATCATATGTTCACGGTTGGGATGGGGCCGGAAGGGAATACGTTCTTTACGCTCGCCACGATGGTCATCGCCGTTCCGACGGGAATCAAGATCTTCAACTGGATCGCGACGCTGTGGGGCGGCAATATCCGCTTCACGGTCGCCATGCTGTTTTGTATCGCGTTCCTCTTCCAATTTCTGATCGCTGGGCTAACTGGCATCATGCTGTCCGCTGCTCCGTTCGACTGGCAGCTCAGCGGATCGTATTTCGTGGTTGCGCATTTCCACTATGTGCTGGTGGGCGCAATTCTCTTCACCATCTTCGCGGCCTTTTATTATTGGTTTCCCAAAATGTCCGGCCGCATGCTGGACGAGACGCTGGGAAAGTGGCACTTTTGGCTTTTTCTGATCGGTTTCCATCTGACGTTCGATTTCATGCACATCCCTGGCGTACTCGGAATGCCTCGCCGGATTTATACCTATGAGGCCGACCGCGGCTGGGGAATCTGGAACCTGATCGTCAGCAGCGGCGCGATCTTTCAGGCTGTCGCGATCGGCTTCTTCGTCTTCAACCTGCTGCGATCGTATTTCAAGGGCAAAATCGCGGGGCCGGATCCGTGGGACGCATGGACGCTCGAATGGACCACTGCCTTCTCCGCCGCCTGTTTATAACTTCGCGGCCATTCCGGCGGTGCAAAGCCGGCGTCCCCTGTGGGATTTGAAGCATCCCGAAGATCCCGACTCGACTACGAATCGATGAGAGCGATGAGCACCCGTACACACTGCCGGAGCCCGCCTGGACGTTGCCTTCGCGCGGCGTGGTGGGCATCGCCTGCCTGATTCTGGCGGAGTCGGCCGTCTTCATCATCTTCGTCGTCGCCTACATTTTCTATTTGGGAAAGAGCCTCACCGGGCCCACTCCGCGCGATGTGCTGGATGTTCCGATCATTGGCACCATCTGCCTGCTGTCCAGCAGCCTCACCGTATATTTCGCGGTGGAAGCTCTGCGAAAGAACGAAGTTCGCCTGTGTTCGCTTTGGCTGGCGGCGACTGTATTGCTGGGCGGGATCTTTCTGGCGGGAACGGCTCGCGAATGGTATCAGCTCATTTATGAGCATGGCCTTACGATTCGCACAAATCTGTTTGGCACTACTTTTTATTCGCTGGTCGGTTTGCATGCTACGCACGTTATCGTCGGCCTGATCATGCTTGCTCTTCGCTCGGCGTTCGCTCTGCTCGGGCCGCGTGAGTGAAGCACACGCGGAGCGCCTGGATGTTCTGTCGCTTGTATTGGCATTTTGTGGATGCCGTCTGGGTTGTGGTCTTCACCGTGGTGTACGTGCTTGGCAGATAGCAGGCGGAAAGGAGAGCGCGATGGAAACGCAGCTCGGAAGATCGACCAGCCGCAAACTGACGGCGTGGAATTGCCTGCTTCCACCGCTTGGCCGATGGTGCTGGCTCTCGGCCTGAGCCTGGTAATCGCGGGCATGGTGACCAACGCCGCTGATCAGCCTGCTTGGAGCTGGTGCTGGCGGTGCTTGGGAGCGTCGGCTGGTTCCAGCAAGTGTTGCCGCTGGAGCAGCACGAATCCGTCGCCGGTGCAGCCGCACGTTGTACCCGCCGTCAGCGCGCGCGCTGCCGTTGCGCGCCTATCGATCAGTCCGCTGCACCGAAAGATGCTGCCGGTGGAGACCTACAAAATCACGGCCGGGATCAAAGGCGGGATCGCTGGCGGCGTCGCGATGTCGGTTCCGGCGATGCTGTTCGGCCTGATCAAATATCACAGCATCTGGTACGCGATTAATCTTCTTGCCGCCGGCGGCTTTGTCAGTTGGGCCGGCGAAAGCAACGCGTTTCTGGCGGAGTTTCATCTGCGCGGGATTTCTGGCTGCGCTCGCGATCCACGGCGCCACGTCGCTGCTGGTCGGGCTTCTCTATGGCGCGATGCTCCCGATGTTTCCCAAATACCCGATTCTTACCTGCGGGTTTATTGCGCCTTTCTTGTGGACCGGATTGGTCTACAGCATCCTCGGCATCGTCAGTCCAATCCTGGATCAGCGGATCGACTGGCTGTGGTTCACTATCTCGCAATGCGCGTTCGGACTGGTTGCGGGCTTCGTCGTTAACTTGGATGTGAAGGTTCGCACCCCGCAGTTCCAGGCGCTGCCGTTCGCCGTCCGCGCGGGTTTGCACACCGATCTTGGCCAGCCGCCCGAGAAGAAAGATAATCCCGAATGAGCGCGGCTGCGAGTCTTTCGGTGGGACTGTTCTCCGTTCTGTGTGTGGTGTGCGTGGGCTGTGCGGATGCGCCCGGGCATCCCGCGCCTGGCCCTGAAGTTCCACGGCCAGATCAAGTGGTGGGCTTCGCCACGCTCTATAAACAGAACTGCGCGGCCTGCCACGGCGCTAGTGGCAAAAACGGCGCGGCGATATCGCTGGCAAATCCCGTTTATCTCGCGGTTGCCGGAGAAGCCACCTTGCGCAAAGTTGCGGCAGGCGGCGTGAGCGGCAAACTGATGCCGGCTTTCGCAAGAGCGGCGGGAGGCACGCTGACCGATGAGCAGATCGACAGCCTGGCTCACGGAATCCTTCAAACGTGGAGCCGCCCGAATGTCCTTGGTGCCACTCCCGCGCCGTCTTATGCGGCGAGTGCGAAGGGCGATCCGACGCACGGACAGAAGGCCTATGCGGAGTTTTGCGCCCGCTGCCATGGGGCAGACGGGAAGGGCGCTAAAGAAGCGCCGGGCTCGATTGTCGATCCTTCGTATCTGGCGCTGGTCAGCGATCAAAGTTTGCGGAGCATGATCATCGCCGGGCGGCCGGACCAGGGCATGCCGGATTGGCGCTCCGACATTACTGGCGCCGGATCGCGCGCGATGACGGACCAGGAAATCACAGACGTTGTCGCGTGGATCGCCGCGCAGCGGACGGAATATCCGGGCCAGCCATATGAGCATTAGTTTATGAACCCGTCGACTCCAAAATCACGACGCGCGTTTCTTTTCAAGTTGTCCGTTCTTTTGAATGGAGCAGTGGGCGCGGTGCTGGCCGTGCCTATCGTCGGATATATTCTGGGCCCTGCGCTAAGGAAGGGCTCAAGCTATAACTCCTGGGTGGCGCTCGGCGCCGTCAACGATTTTCCGGAAGGAGAAACACGCCTGGTTGATTATCGGAACCCGGTAACCACGTCGTGGGATGGGGAAACCGGCAAGGTGGCTTGCTGGGTGCGGCGGATTTCGGGCGAACAATTCCAGGTCTTCGCCATCAACTGCGCGCATCTCGGATGCCCAGTCCGCTGGTTCGCGCAATCGAAACTTTTTCTGTGCCCATGCCACGGCGGCGCTTATTACGCAGGATGGATCTCGCGCCTCGGGACCACCGCCGCGCGGCTTATTCGAATACAAGCACAAGATCGCCGGGAATCAGTTGCTGATCAGCGCCGGCGAGATGCCGACCCTGGCCACCGAGGCCTGCAACAAGAAACCGCTGATTCAAATTGACCGCTCATGTCAAAGCTAAAGCAGCGCGGCGTCGAGATCTACAGTTGGCTCGAGCGCCGGCTTGGGCTGGCCAAACCCATTGTAGAGGCAGCGGAGCATCCGGTACCGGCACGCAGCGCAAGCTGGTGGTATGTTTTCGGCAGCGCCGCCATGGTGCTGCTAGGCCTGCAGATCGTAACCGGCATTCTGCTCGCGCTCGTCTACGTTCCCTCGGCGAGCCAAGCCTGGAACAGCCTGCAGTTTCTCAATCACAACCTGACACTGGGTTGGTTTCTGCGGGCGGTGCATGGCTGGGGTTCGAACTTCATGATTGCGATCGTGCTGATCCACATGACCCAGGTGTTTCTTTTCGGAGCTTACAAATTTCCACGCGAGCTGACTTGGATCATGGGCGTGTTGTTGTTGCTGCTGACTCTGGGGATGGCGTTTACCGGTCAGGTGCTGCGCTTCGATCAGGATGCGTATTGGGGGCTCGGGATCGGCGCTTCCATTTCGAGCCGGGTCCCGATCCTTGGCGCGCTACTGGTGCATGCTTTGCTGGGCGGGCCCATCATCGGCGGGGCCACGCTGTCCCGATTCTTCGCGCTGCATGTTTTCGTGATTCCCGGCATTTTGCTCGCCAGCGCGGGCGTACATGCGTGGATGGTGCTGCGTCTCGGCATCAATGAATGGCCCATGCCGGGGCGATTGGTGCGGAAATCCACCTATGAGCGCGAGTATCATGAGCTGATTCAGAAAAACGGCATACCCTTTGTTCCGGATGCCGCATGGAAGGATGCAACGTTCGCGGCCGCCATAATACTCGGCGTGATCGCTTGTGCGTTCTTCTTTGGTCCGTTTGGTCCCAGCGGGCAACCGGATCCAACCATCATCCAAACCGCGCCGAAGCCGGATTTTGCGTTCCTTTTTATCTATGCGATTCTCGCGTTCCTGCCGCCGAGCCTGGAAACGCCTTTCCTGCTGATTGTGCCAGTCGTCGTGATAGGCGGCCTTCTGGTGCTGCCGCTAGTGGCCGGTGAAGGGGAAAAACATTGGTCGCGACGCCCGGTCGCGGTGCTGATGGTGGTTCTGATTGCCGTGACGCTCGGAGTTTTTACCCGCCTGGGCACCTACACTCCTTGGAGCCCGGTGATGGATGCATGGACGCGCGATCCGACACCGGCGCAATATCTTCGCGGGCGAACGCCGCTGGAACGAGCAGGCGCTCTGGTGCTTCAGGAGAAGCAATGCCGCGATTGCCACTCGCTCGGAGGACAGGGCGGGCTGCGCGGTCCGGCGCTCGATTCCATTGCGTCGCGAATGACGGAGGATCAAATCATTCGCCAGGTGCTGCAGGGCGGCGGAAATATGCCGTCTTACGGAAACGCCCTCAATCCAGCGGAAACCAACGCGCTGGTGCATTTTCTTTTGACGCTACGCGGGCAAGATCTTGCGCCGGCGGTGGATGCTTCGCGAGGTTTAACCACTGGCCATTGAATCCATTTTCGCCGCATGGTCGTTGCCGCCGGCGCTCACGATTGTCATCGTCCTCACCGGCGCCGTGTATGTGCGGGGCTGGTTTGCGATTCGAAAAACTCGCGCGGCGCAATTCAACGGTTTGCGGCTCGGCTCGTTTCTGCTTGGCCTCGCGGTGTTGTGGATGGCGATCGCGTCTCCGCTGGATGGCTTTGCGGACGTGCTGTTGAGCGCCCACATGGTGCAGCATCTGCTTCTGATGTCCGCCGTTCCTCCGCTGCTGTTGATGGGCCGGCCGGTGGTCCCGCTGCTGCGCGGTCTGCCGGCGTGGATACTCGGGCCTGTGCTGGGTCCGCTGCTGCGGTTTGCGCCGCTCCGCCGCTTTGGGCGCTGGCTGATTTCGCCGGTGGTGGCCTGGATCGCGATGAACGTCACGTTCTTGAGCTGGCACGTGCCCGCGGCCTACGATTTCGCTTTGGAACATGAAGGCTGGCACGATTTCGAGCACATCTGTTTTCTCGCGACGTCGCTGGTATTTTGGTGGTGCGTCATCCGGCCATGGCCGACCGGAAAGCGGGGGAATAACTGGGGATTGCTGTTGTATCTGATTTCGGCGGATCTTGTGAACACCGCGATCTCCGCCTTTCTCGCGTTCTGCGGCTCGCCGGTTTATAGTTATTACCTCACGCAGTCAAATCCGTTTCATGTATCGCCGCTTTCCGATCAGATTCTGGGAGCGGTGATTATGTGGGTTTGCGGTTCGTTCGTTTTTCTGGCGCCTGCCGCTTTGATTACGTTTCAGCTATTGGAGACGCCTTCGGCGAAAATGGTGTATTTCGCGTCCAGCGATTAACATTAGGAACAGCGCGTATGACGATCGAGGCGATCAAAGAAGCGATCAGGCATCTGACGGACGGGGAGCGACGGAAGCTTGCCGGCTGGCTTGAGGGAATGAAAGAGGCGGCGTAGGATGAGGAAATGAAACTGGATTTTGCTCCGGGCGGAAAGGGCAATCGACTCGCGGGGGAGATAAAGCAGGAGATCTCTGAAGGTAGGGCCCGGTCGCTCGAAGAAGGTTTTGCGGGGCGCCGCCGCCCCAATCGTGACTTTTTGTTCGCAGACTCTCGCTGGTCTCGGCTGCCATGCATAATAGTGACAGGGAGAGTCCATGACCATTACTTTGCCGCTTCAACCTCAAGAAGAGGCGAAACTCAATTCTATAGCCCACGCGAAAGGTCTCTCCGCGGATGCGCTGGTCCGCCAGGCGCTAGATGAAATTCTTGCTGATGCACCGGAGATTCCTGACAACGCCACGGGCGATATGCTCGTAGCGGCGATGCAGGCTTCTCCGTTTAAGGACATGGATCTCGCGGCGGTCCGGACTCCCCTGCCGACCCGCGACGTCGAGTTCTAATGGCATGGCTGCTTGACACCAATGTGCTGTCCGAGTTACGACGGCCCAATCCAGAACGTAAAGTCGTCGCATTTGTTGCCGCCCAGCCGCTCGACCAGCTCTATATCAGCGTTGTGACTCTCGCTGAAATCCGATTTGGTATCGAGCTCATTTCCGAACCCAGCCGCCGAGTCGCGCTGAACGATTGGCTGACGAAGAAAGTAAGGCCCATGTTTTATCAGCGTGTTCTTCCTATCACGGAGGACATCATGCTCCAGTGGCGGCTGCTGGTGGAGGAGGGCCGCAAGGCGGGGCATACGTTCTCCCAGCCGGACCTTATAATCGCCGCGACAGCCATTCACTATGGACATACGGTGGTCACCCGGGATCAAATTGAATACGAAAGAGCGCGCGTGCCGGTGATGAATCCATGGGAGCGCGGGCAGATATAGACGACGGGTCGATTGGAATTAGCTCAGACTCAACCCGGAATGCATCAAATTCGATTGCTTGCCTGCGTCTCTCACCGAAACGGGGAAATTTGGCCGGTTCATTTAATGGCGCGCTTTTCCCGCAAAGCAAATGTGACTGGCACGTCAGCGCCGTTGGAAGCGTTTGAGCGCCGTCATCTGCTCACTTGCCATGTACAGTGATTCAGGAGTTTTCCTCGGTCGCCGCTCTCCTGTCCTCCCACAGCTGTTGCATCTCGCGTCCCAGACCGTCGAGGTCTGGATAAATGACGGACTCCGTTACACCACAGTCCCTCAACTCTTGCCTGATTCTCGGGCGTGCAAGGGCCGAAATTTCGATTAGCTTTATCGTCGAGTCGGGTTTCTCGAGTTCGTCGGAGAGCCAATTCGGCTCCGTCCCGAATACAATGAATCGGCTGCGTTGGGCCGCGATGCGCCTCGTGATCAGAGGAAAATCCAACACCAACGGAGGGCGTGGAACATTTATCTCAGAAAGGGTTTCGTCGTCAGCAGGCAGATATGAATCTTCCCACTCATCCTCGTCTAAATCGTATGAGGGGTGCTTGGTAACATAGGCTTTCCAAGCGTCCTCGGCGATTTTTCATCCGGAAGTTGTTTGAGTTGGTCCGAAAGACGATAAGCTTCCAGCACATAGACACGGGCTGGATAGGGATCGTCGTTTTTGTTTCGGAGCGCAAAGTGCAGCGCCATTAGTGCGCCATCTGACCAGTCAAGCAAACGCGTCGGCCCGTTGTGGTGCTGCATCAGGAAATACGAGTCCCAATCCCAATCCTCCTCAGATGCCTTCTCATCTGACCGCTCGACGGCGTTGCGCCGGAACTCGTCGTATAGATCGTTCTCAATGTTAAGTAATTTCCAAACTGGTCTTAACGGAAGACGTTTAGGTGGGTCGTCGACGGTTGCCGGGCGATAAAGCTCCGGGCGGAGGATCGTCTCTTGGTAGTCCCGGCTCTCGCCGCGGAACCAAAGCTCCTTATGTTTAGCTAGCCCCCATTGTTGGCGGAAATAGCTAACACGGTCAATGAACTTACCAAGGCAATCGACCGGGCTGGGGGCAGCCATTATAGATTTCCTGACATTGCTTTTTCTCTAATATAGACTTTCTTGGCAACGTTCGCAGCGAAGAATTTATCCACCCTTCACCAACTCCAAAAACGCCTTCGCCGCATGGCTCAAGCTCCGCTTCGCCGGACACACCAGCCGGATCTTGCGGTCGACGGTGAGCTCCTTCACCTTGATCTCGCGCAGCGCGTCCTGCTGCCACGTCCTGCTCCACGCACATGTGCGGCAGAAACGCCACGCCTTCGTTGCGCTGGACCATCAGGCGAATGGTCTCGACAGTCGGCATCTCCACGTCCATATTGAGCTGCACTTTGTGCCGCTGGAACTCCTTCAGCACCACGTCGCGATAGGGCGAAAGAACATTGTGCGCGATAAATGTTTCCATGCCCAGCTCGCTGATCGACACCTGCCCGCGCGTGGCGAAGCGGTGCTGCGGCGAAACGACGAACGCCAGATGATCGGTATAAATCACCATCGAGTGCAGGCGCTCGTCTTCCGGATCGTAACTGATGACGCCCAGCTCCAGATCGCCGTCGATCAACTGCGACGGAATTTTGCTCGAAAGCGACCGCCGCACCTGCACCTTCACTTTGGGATACAGGCGGCGATACCGCTCGATGTGCCCCAGCAAATACAGCGAAGTCGATTCGTTGGCGCCCACGATCAGGCGCCCGGCGGAGTTGTCGCGCAGTTCCGCCAGCGCGTTCTCCAGATCGGCCGTCAGGTTTTCGAAACGGCGCGCATAGTCGTAAACGATGCGGCCGGCGTCGGTGAGCAGCAGCTCCTTGCCCGAGCGGTCGATCAGCCGCTCCTGCAAATCCGATTCCAGCTTCTGGATCGCCAGCGAAATGGCCGGCTGGGTCCGCAGCATCTTCTCCGCGGCGCGCGAAAAGCTCTTCTCCGAGGCTACGGTCAGGAACACCTTGAGCGGATAGAGTTCCATAAGCGATGCTTTATGCTATGATCGTAGCTTATTCTGATCGCTTGAATTATAAATTTGCCAAATCAGACCTGGCCCGGCATAATGGGTAGCGAGAACGAAACAGGAGGACACATGGCTAATCGAGTCTACATCTTCGACACCACCCTCCGGGATGGTGAACAATCGCCGGGCTGCAGCATGACCGTACCCGAGAAGCTGCAACTGGCGCGAAAACTGGTGGAACTGGGCGTCGACATCCTCGAAGCCGGGTTCCCGATCGCCTCCGAAGGGGATTTCGAAGCGGTGGACGCGGTGAGCCGTGAGTTCTCCTGGGTACAAGTGGCGGCGCTGGCGCGGGCCAATCGCTGGACGTGGAACGGGCGGCGGCATCGCTGCAGCACGCGCAAGCGGCCGCGGATCCACACCTTCATGGCAACCAGCGAAATTCATCTCAAGTACAAGCTGAAGAAATCGCAGCAACAGGTTCTCGATGAAGCGGTTGCGGCGGTGGAGCTGGCGCGCAACTATACCGACGACGTCGAGTTTTCAGCCGAAGACGCCACGCGGACGGATTGGGATTATCTGGAGCAGATTTCGCGCGCGGTGGTAGCGGCGGGCGCGCGGACGGTGAACTTGCCGGATACGGTCGGGTATTCGGTGCCCGAGGAATACGGCGCGCTGATCGGGCGCATGGTGCGAGGCGCTGGGCGATAGCGCGATCGTCAGCGTGCATTGCCACGACGATTTGGGACTTGCGGTGGCGAATTCGATCGCGGCGGTGCAAGCGGGGGCGCGGCAGATCGAATGCACCATCAACGGCATCGGCGAGCGGGCGGGGAATGCGTCGCTCGAAGAGATCGTGATGGCGTTCAAGACGCGCCCGGATCGCCTGCCGTTTGAGACCAAGATCGTGACCGAGCACATCTACGCGGCCAGCCAGCTCCTCACGCGGACCATCACGTTCGGGCCGCAACCCAACAAAGCGATTGTGGGCGAGAACGCTTTCGCGCACGAGGCGGGCATTCATCAGGATGGATATCTGAAGGAACGCACGACGTACGAGATCATCGATCCGAAGAGCGTCGGCGTGCCGGAAAGCAAGCTGGTGCTGGGCAAGCACAGCGGCCGGCATGCGCTGAACAAGCGCGCCGAGGACCTCGGGTTCCAGCTCTCAAAGACGAGCTGGACGTGCTGTACCATCGCTTCACCGCGCTGGCCGACCGCAAGAAGGGCGTGCGCAACGAAGAGATCATCGCGCTGCTGCACGAGGTGGTGGGCGAGAAGGCCGCGGCGGCGAATGACTAAGGTGGCGCACGCACTCTGCGTGCCGCAGCGACACTCGTGTCGCTGCACGGCTAATAGGACATGCAACTCAACATACTGATCCTCCCCGGTGACGGAATCGGCACCGAAGTCACGCGCGAAGCAGTGAAAGTATTGCAGAAGGTCGCGAAGAAGTTCCATCACCAGCCGGTACTGAGCGAAGGCCTGCTCGGCGGGATCGCGATTCATAAGACCGGCGGTCCGCTGCCGCAGGAAACAGTCGATCTGGCGCTGAAGGCCGACGCCACGCTGATGGGCGCGGTGGGGCTGCCGGAGTTCGATAACGTCGCCCCGGAGAAGCGGCCGGAGCGCGGGCTGCTGGGCATCCGCAAGGTGCTGGGCGTGTATGCGAACCTGCGGCCGGTGCGGTCGTACAAGGCGCTGCTCGATTCGTCGCCGCTCAAGAACACGCTGGTGGACGGCACCGACATGATCATCGTGCGCGAGCTGACCGGCGGCATTTATTACGGCACGCCGCGCGGCATTTACGGGCAGCGGCGCAAGACGAGCGCGCGGTGAACACGCATGGCCTACACGCGGCCGGAGATCGAGCGCGTCATCGCGCATGGCGTTTCATCTGGCGCAGAACCGGCGCAAGAAGGTGACCAGCGTCGACAAGTCGAATGTGATCGAGACATCGCAGCTCTGGCGCAAAGTGGTGGTTGAAGTGGCGGCGGAATTTCCCGACGTCGCGTTGGATCATCTGCTGGTGGACAATTGCGCGATGCAGTTGATCCTGAATCCGCGGCGCTTCGACGTGCTGGTCACCGAGAACATGTTCGGCGATATCCTCAGTGATGAAGGGGCGGTTTTGGCGGGCTCCATCGGCATGCTGCCGTCGGCGTCCATCGGCGACAAGAAGCCGTCCGGCGCGTGGGTCGGGCTTGTATGAGCCGGTGCATGGCTCGGCGCCCGATATCGCGGGGCAGAACAAAGCCAATCCGTTCGGCGCGATTGGATCGGTAGCCGCGATGCTTGAATACAGTTTTGGGCTGAAGGAAGAAGCGGCGGCGGTGAATCGGGCAGTGGAGACGGTGCTCAATTCGGGCCGCGTGACGGCGGATTTGAAGCCAGCGGGCAAGCCGGCCACAACTTCAGAAGTAGGAGACGCAGTAGCGGAAGCAATATGAGTATTCAACAAGACCCGTACGATCATCGAAAAGATCTGGGACAACCACGTGGTTGCGGAGCGCGCCGGACGCGCCGGCGCTGATCTACATCGATCTGCACCTGGTGCACGAAGTCACGTCGCCGCAAGCCTTCGACGGTCTGCGCGCGCGCGGGCTGAAGGTGCGGCGGCCCGATCTCACGATCGCGACCACGGATCACAGCACGCCGACCACGCCGCGCGGGCTGCCGATCGTGGACAAGATCGCCGCCACGCAGGTGGACGAAGCTGATCCAGAACTGCAAAGGATTTCGGCATCCACTGCTATCCGCTGGGCAGCGACAAGCAAGGCATCGTGCACGTGATCGGGCCGGAACTGGGATTGACGCAGCCCGGCATGACGGTGGTTTGCGGCGACAGCCACACCGCGACGCACGGAGCATTTGGGCGCGCTGGCGTTCGGCATCGGCACCAGCGAAGTGGAGCACGTGCTGGCGACGCAGTGCCTGCTGCAAAAGCGTTCGAAAACGTATCAGGTGCGAGTGGATGGGGCGCTGAAGCCGGGCGTCTCGGCCAAGGACATTATTCTGGCGCTGATCGCGCGCATCGGGATCGGCGGCGGCACCGGCTTCGGTGTTCGAATATTGCGGTTCGGCCATTCGCGTCGCTCTCGATGGAAGAGCGCATGACGGTGTGCAATATGTCGATCGAAGGCGGCGCGCGCGCGGGACTGGTCGCGCCCGACGACACGACGTATCAATACCTGGCGGGCCGGCAGTATGCGCCGCAAGGGGCAGCGTGGGATGAGGCGGTGGCGCGCTGGCGGCAATTGCCCACCGATGACGGCGCGGCGTACGACAAGAGCATCATGATCGATGCGCCGTCGCTTGAGCCGATGATCACCTTCGGCACCAATCCCGGCATGGGCATTCCGATTCGCGGCGCGGTGCCGAATCCGAGCGACATTACCGATCCGCTGGAGCGCGATTCGCTGGCGCAGCGCGCTGCAGCTACATGGATCTGCCGCCGGGCAAGCCGCTGCTGGGGCATCCGGTGAATGTGGTGTTCATCGGAAGCTGCACCAATTCGCGCATTTCCGATCTGCGGATCGCGGCGAGCATGCTGAAGGGCCGCAAGGTGAATCCGAACGTGCGCGTGCTGGTGGTGCCCGGGCTCGCAGCAAGTGAAGGAGCAGGCGCAGGCCGAGGGCCTGGATCAGATTTTCCGCGACGCGGGCGCCGATTGGCGCGAAGCCGGCTGCTCGATGTGCATCGCGATGAATGGCGATCAATTGCAGCCCGGCGAATACAGCGTATCGACCAGCAATCGCAATTTCGAAGGGCGGCAAGGCAAGGGCGGGCGGACGTTCCTGGCGAGTCCGATGACCGCCGCGGCGTCGGCGATCGCGGGCAAGGTCAGCGACGTGAGGGAGCTGCTGTAATGGAAAAGTTCACTCCGTTCGAAAGCAAGATGGTGCTGATTGCGCGCGATAACATCGATACCGATCAGATCATCCCGGCGCGGTTTTTGAAGACGATTTCGAAAGTCGGGCTGGGCGATCAGCTTTTTTGCGACTGGCGCTACGATGCCGAGGGCAAGCCGAAGCCGGATTTCGTGCTGAACAAGCCGGAATCGAAGGCGCGGCAGGTTCTGCTCGCGGGCGACAACTTCGGCTGCGGCAGCTCGCGCGAGCACGCGCCGTGGGCGCTGACGCAATACGGTTTCCGCGCGGTGATCAGCACTTCGTTCGCCGATATTTTCAAGAACAACTCGCTGAAAAATTCGCTGCTGCCGATCGTGGTTCCGGCGGATGTGCACGCCGAGTTGCTGAAGAATCCGAACGGGCACGGTGAAGGTCGATCTGGCGTCGCAAACCCTGACGCTTGCCAGCGGCCGCAAGGTGGAGTTTCCGGTGGACGAGCTTCGCCAAGCACTGCCTGCTCGAAGGCATCGACGAGCTGGGCTACATCCTGCAGCAGGAGCCCGCCATCGCGGCGTTTGAGGCATCGCACCCGGCCCCGATCGATACGCGGGCGTAACTACTTGCCCCGGCGAAACGCTTTACCCTGGATCCGCTTGCCCTGCAGAATGCGTGCGATGGTAATTTTCCCTGGCAGAGCGCGATAGTAGATCAAATAGTTGCCCATAGGAAACTTCCGCACATCTCCGGGCGGCAAATCGGGCATGTTGACGCCGGCGCGAGGGCTGGTGGCAATCGGCGCAAAGGTCTCATAAAATTTCCAGATAAAGGCGGTTGCGGTTTCGGCGCCGCCTGGTTCCGCGATGTAGTCCCAAATCTGATCCAGATCGGCGCTCGCTTCGCGCGAGATCAGATAGCGCTTCACCCGCTCACTGCTTTCTTTCGAGCTGCGAAGCGCTTCTTGCCGCGGTGAACGATATCGGCGAAATAGCGCTGAAGATCTTCCTGGGTTTGAAGCTCGGTGAATTGGCCGCTCTCGATCGAACGAAGTCCCTGAAGGACTGCTTCCTGAACGTTGTCCGGATCTACGATGGCGGATTGCTGAGCCACCATCTCTTCCTGCTCCAGCCGCCGCAGTGCTTCCCTCACCACCTCGCTCGCGTTTGAATACCTGCCGCTCTTCACCTTGTCCCGGATGTACTTCGAAAGTGAGGGGTAATGGAAACATTGAGCTGGCGGGTGTTGGTGGGCATGTGTCAATTCATTCTACTTTTTGACACTACCGTAGAGGTTTGAGTGCGTGGATATTCCAGCGGGACGTGAACGTGACACACTAAAACAATGCTGCGGGGATGGCCGAGCAAATTCGTTTGGATTGCCGTCGCCGCTTGCCCTCTCATGGCTCAGCAATTTCATATCGATCACGTGACGGTGGCGGGCCGCAATCTTGAGGAGATGCGGAAAGCGCTTCGCGCCGCGGGAATCGAGAGCGAATACGGCGGACCGCATTCCAATCACGCTACCGAAATGGCGCTGGCGAGTTTTCCGGATGGGTCCTATCTGGAACTGATCGCGATCCAGCCGCATGCCGATCCCGCGGCATTGGCCGCACATTATTGGTACAAATTTCTCGAATCGGACGGCAGTCCCGTGCGCTTGGGCCATTCGGCCGGCGGACTTTGGTGGCGCGGTGGAGCGATTGCGCAAAGCCGGCGTCGCGGTCACCGATCCAAACAAGAACGGCCGCAAGCGGCCGGACGGCGTGCAACTGGAGTGGGAGACGGCGCAGGTGGGTCCGACGAACGGCGGATTCTTTCCGTTCCTGATTCAGGATTTCACGCCACGGGATCGCCGGGCTTTCCCGAGCGGTAAGCCGACTACGACTGCGTGGACGGGCCTGGTGAAGGTTGTGATCGGCGTTGAGGACCTGGAGGCGGCGATTGCGCGATATCGGAGCGCCTATGGGCTGCCGGATCCCGAGCGGCAGGAAGATGCCGGGTTCGGGGCAAAGTTGGCCTGGTTTTCAGGTACGCCGGTTGTGTTGGCCGCGCCTTTATCCTCCACATCCTGGCTGAGCAGCCGACTGGAGCGATTTGGCGAGGCACCCTGCGCGTTTATTCTGGGCTCAAAGCACGGCGTGACAGGACACAAGGGGGCCACTTGGTTTGGCCGGCCGGTAATTTGGGCCAGCGAGGAACCACTCGGGTGGCACCTCGGGTTCCAGACGGAGTAACGGATAAAGTGCCACACTGGGAGCGTGGCGCGGGGTTGGGAAAGCAAGGACGTGGAATCCCAGGTGGACGCGGCTGCGGAGCGAGCGGCTTTGGCGAAATCGCCGAAACTCACTCCCGAGGAAGCGGAACGTAAGGTACAGCGGGAAAGCTTGCAGCTTTCGCGCAAACGCGTTCTGCATGATATCGAGACGTCACAGAACCCACGCTATCGCGCGACGCTGGAGGCGGCGTTGAAGCATTTGGACGACAAGATCGCGCTGCTATCGTGATGGTGCGCCAGCGCTAGAGGGATTCGGAGAACAATTCGTTCAACGAGACGCCGAGGTCGCCGGCCGTGACTGTACCGCCGCGATCCACGCGTTCCGGTTCGCCGCCGCGACGATACTGCCAGGCGATCTGCTTTTCGGGATCGATCACCCAGCAGAACGGTACGCCCCAGGCATGATACGCCTCGCATTTTGCGAGCATGGCGCCGACGCGATCCTCTGGCGATAGAATCTCAATGCAAAGGAGAACCGGTTCGGTTGGGTAGGGGCTTTGGATTTTGGTTGTGGCGATTACGTCTGGGATCAGATACCTTGTCGGGCTAAGACGGACCGTTACCTCGGGCAGGGCCTGCACACCTTGTCGCCGGAGCAGGATTAATAACATGCACTGAGCGAGCGCGTGAAGGGTGGTGGGCATTGGCTTGGGGTGCAAGACACCATCGACGTACTCGCAGTAGGGTTTCTCAGTGCGATGAAGGTAGTCCTCGACAGAGACTGTTGTCGCGGCGCTCATGAGCTTGTTTATATTGTAAGCCAGCCGTGCGAAGATAGTACTGGCGTGGCAGTAAAAGTCCAGGTCCCTAAAAAGTCCTCCGCGGTGAAGTTTGCGCTGCACCCGGTGGGCAAGATTCTCCTCGTTCTGCTGGTGCTGGGTTTCACTACCGGTCTGGCGGTCTTCACCTATTATTACGTCAAGTACTCGCGCCTGATCGATACGAAGCTGGCGGCGGGGCCGTTTGCAGCCACGTCGATGCTTTTCGCCGCGCCGCGCACGGTAGACGTTGGGGATCTCGCCGATCCACAGGAGATTGCGAGCGACCTGCGGCGCAGCGGCTACACCGAATCCACCAGCAACCGGATGGGTTACTTTACCCTGAAGCCGGAAGAGATTGATGTGTATCCGGGTCCCGATTCGTACTTCAAGCGGGATGAGGGCGTCATCAAGTTCACCGGTAACAAGGTGACGCAGATTATTTCGCTGGCCGATAACACGGACCGGACCGAGTATACGCTGGAGCCAGAGCTGATCTCGAATCTGTTCGATAAGAATCGCGAGAAGCGGCGGCTGGTGAAATATGAAGACATCCCGCCGGTGCTGGTGCACGCGGTGGTTTCGGCGGAAGACAAGCGCTTTTTCCAGCACTCCGGGTTCGATCCGATCCGGATTATCAAAGCCGCCTATGTGGACGTGCGGGAGCATCGCTACGCGCAGGGCGCTTCCACGCTGAGCCAGCAACTGGCGCGCAGTTTCTGGCTGGATAACGACAAGACCTGGCGGCGCAAGATTCCCGAGGTGCTGATCACGATGCACCTGGAGCAGAAGCTCAAGAAGGAGCAGATTTTCGAATATTACGCGAACCAGGTGCCGCTGGGGCATCGCGGGAGTTTCGGTATTCGGGGGTTCGGGGAAGCGGCGCAGGTGTATTTCGGCAAAGACGTCAGCAAATTGACGCTGCCGGAGGCGGCGACGCTGGCCGGGCTTAATCCAGCAACCAAGCTTCACGAATCCGTTCCGCTGGCCGGAGCGGGCGAGGGCGCGCCGCAACGTGGTTTTGAAGCTGATGCGCGAGAACAACTACATCAGCGAGGAAGAATATCAAAGCGCAAGCGCGTCGCCGATGGAGCTGGTGAAGCAAGGCATGGAGTCCACCGACGCGCCGTATTTTGTCGATCTGGTGAACGATACGCTGCTCGAAAAATTCCCGGATTACAATTTTCAATCCAACACGTATCGCATTTACACCACGCTCGATCCCAATTTGCAGCGCGACGCGGCTGAAGCGGTGCGGATCGGAATGGAAGAGGCGGATAAGCGGATCAGGGGCCGGAAGAAGAGGGACCCGAATTATCCCGATCCGCAGTGCGCTTTGATTGCGCTGGACCCGCAGACGGGCGAGGTGAAGGCGCTGATCGGCGGGAGGAACTACGGCACCAGCCAGCTCAACCGCATTCTGGCCAAGCGGCAGCCGGGGTCCTCGTTCAAGCCGTTTGTTTACGCGGCGGCCCTGAATACGGGACTTTCGAGCAGCGGGCAGGTGATCACGCCGGCTACGATGATCATGGACGAGCCGACCACGTTTTATTTCGACGGGAAGCCGTACGAGCCGAGCAATTTCGAGCACAAGTTCTATGGCAACGTATCGCTGCGGGACGCGCTGGCGCACTCTCTGAACGTCGCCACGGTGAAGCTGGCGGAAGAGACCGGCTTCGATCCGATCGTGGATCTGGCGCGGCGCGCGGGGATGAACGTGGAGATCCATCCGACGCCGGCGATGGCGCTGGGCGCCTATGAGGTGACGCCGCTCGAGATTGCGGGCGCATACACGATTTTCGACAATCACGGCGTTTACTCGAAGCCTTATTTTGTCTCCGACATCGCGAGCGACCACGGTTCCATCCTGTATGACAACAAGCCGGAACATCGCGACGTGCTGGACCCGCGCGTGGCGTTCCTGATGGACCAGCTTCTGGAGGAAGTGGTCCGAACCGGGACGGGCGCGAGTGTGTGGTCGCGGGGAATTAATTTCCCGATTGCAGGCAAAACGGGCACGTCGCACGACGGCTGGTTTGCAGGCTTCACGTCGAAATTGATTTGCATTGTGTGGGTGGGATTCGACGATAACCGCGAGTTGGACCTGGAGGGGGCGCATTCGGCGCTGCCGGTGTGGGCGGAATTCATGCGGCGGGCGCACGAGCATCGAGAGTACCGGAACGTCAGCGAGTTTGAAGCGCCGCCGGGAGTGGTGGGCGTGCAGATCGATCCGGAGTCCGGCCAACTGGCGACAGCGGCGTGTCCCAAGGTTCGAACCGAGTATTTTATCGACGGGACGCAGCCGGTGGAGATGTGCCAATTGCATGGCGGCGGGGGAGGAACCCGCGTGGCCGGCTGGGAAACGGGACATCCAGCGACTCCATCGGACCAGACCGCGGCAGCGAACGTTCCCGGAGCGCCGCCCCAGCAACGCCTGGCGCCGAGCGCCTCCGCTTTGCCCGATCTCAACTCCCAGCCGCAACCGCCGCCCAAACGTAAGGGTTTTTTCGAGCGCCTGCGGGGTATATTCAAATAATCAGTTTTTGCCGAAAGTGATAATGTAGGAGCTACAGCTCCTGAACGGGATCGTCAGAGCCTTCCGGAAATGCGGGATAAGGGGAGGTGAGCATGGTTTCCAGATTTTGGTTTCGAGGGAAGTTGCGCCAAACGCAGCGTGGCAGGCTCTGGTCGCTTGTCGCCATCAGCTTCGCTACAGCGCAGGCGCTTCTCTTCGCTGTGGCCGGACAAGCTGCTCAGTCCCCGCCGCCGCCCAGCGGGTTTCTGAACACGTCGGAGACCGGATTGACAACGCCGGTTCAACAGAAGCCGGCTGTCGTCCTGACGCCGGAGATGCGCGGCGACATCTTCATGGCGGAAAAAAGGTTCCGGGAAGCCGCGGAGATGTACGCGGAAAACGCGAAGGGTTCGGCGGTGCTGCTGAACAAGACCGGGATCGCCTATCATCAGATGCTTCAATTGAACATCGCGGAAAAATATTACCGGATGGCCCTGCGCGTGGATCCGAAATACGCTGAAGCGATCAACAACCTCGGGACCATCTATTACGCCAAGAAGAGCTACCGGCGTGCGGTGAATCAATATAAGAAGGCGCTGCGACTGAGTCCGGAATCCGCCTCGGTGTGGAGCAACCTGGGCACGGGCTATTTTGCGCGCAAAGAATACCAACGCGCGGCGGACGCCTGGCAGACGGCGCTGAAGCTGAATCCGGAGGTATTTGAGAGCCGCAGCACGCAGGGCGTTTTGTTGCAAGAGCGAAGCGTGGAGGAACGCGGTAAGTTCCACTTTTATCTGGCGCAAACCTACGCCAAAGCGGGGATGAACGACCGTGCGCTGCAATATATCCGGAAGGCGCTGGAAGAGGGCTTCAAGGAGCGGAAGAAGTTTGAGGAAGATCCCGCCTTTGCCGCGATGAAGAATCTTCCGGAGTTCAAGGAACTCATGGCGAGCGAGCCGCGTGTTTTGTAAGCCCACCAAATCCCTGGTTTTTACCACAACTTTCTGGATCCTGGCCGCAGTCTTATGCGGGTGTGCGCGGCGGCAAGAGGCGGGCGTCGAACGGCTGGCGGTAATGCCGATCGAGAATCTGACCTCCGATGCGCAGATGGATTGGCGGAGCCGCGCTTCGGCAGCGGTGGTGGTGTACGATCTGGCCGGCGCGAAGAATATCTTCGCGAAGCAGGTGGATTCGCTGTCAGCGGCGCAATCCATGCAGGCGTCGCGGTTGCTGGAGGGATACTTCTTTGAACGCAACGGGCCGCATCGGCATTCGCGCCACGCTGGAGGATCTGGGCAGGAACAAAACGGTGGACAGCTTCGAGATCGATGGAGCCGTGCCGGCCGGCTTCCTGCCGCTGGCGAACGAACTGGCGCGAAGGATGAGTCCGGATGCGCGGATGTTCGGCACGAGCAACGAGAAGGCGTTCCAATTTTACGGAGAGGCGCTGGCTGCTAGGGATTCGAAAACCGTAGAGCAAGCGCTGGAGGCCGCTACGAACGCCGACCCGGGGTTTAGCGACGGTTACCTGGATGAGGCGAAGCTGCTGGCGGAGACCGGTCAACGAGACCGCGCCCGCGAAGTGGTCCAGGCGGGAGAACGGACGCGACTGGATGCGATTGAGCGCGCCAATCTGGAGTATGTCGGCGCGGCCGCGAGTGGTGACGCGGCGGATCGGATGAAAGCCCTGGAGAGGTTGACCGTAGCGACTCCAGCCAACGCTAACATTTTCAAGGAACTGGGTGAGATGCGATCCGCGCGGCGGGATTTCCGGCAAGCGGCGATGGAATATCGGGCAGCCGCGCATCTGGATCCGGACGAGCCGGGAACCTGGAACGAACTCGGCTATGCGCTGGCATGGGCCGATGATTTGAGCGGCGCGCGCGAGGCGCTGGCGCAATATCAAAAGCTTGCTCCGGAAGACAACAATGTTCTCGATTCTGAAGGCGAAGTGAGTTATTTTCGCGGTGATTTCCAGTCCGCGGGAGAATACTTTGAGAAGGCGGCGGCGAAGAATCCCTCGGAATTGCTGAAGGCGGCTGAGGCGCGGCTGATGGCTGGGGATTTGCAGGGCGCGGATGCGCTGTTCCTGAAGCATCTGGGACCGGCGAAGGCGCGGAACGGCGCGGCTTATCAAATGGCGCAATGGGAGTTTCTGACGGGACGACGGAAAGCCGGCATGGCACGGATGGAAAAGCTGGCTCCGGAATTGAGTGGAGATTTGCAAGCGCTAGGCGCTCAGCCAACTCGCGATCTGGAAGCTGGAGACGGGGGACGGGAAGGCCGCGGCGGATCTGGCGAATCAGGCGGTGACGCGTGCGCAGAGCCCGCAAGTACACGGGATCAGCGCGGCGTGCCGGTACATCGCTTCAGGAACGACGGCCAGTTCGGGTTCGAAGCTAGTGGATGCTTATGCACTGGTGTTTGCCAAGAAATATCGAGAGGCACTGCCGTTATTGCAGGCTACGTATAGCGAAACGAACCCGTCGGCGGACGGACAGGTGCGAACTCTGCTGGCATGGGCGTACGTGGAAACGGGCGCGACCGAAAAGGCGGCGGCGTTAGTGGACAGCTACCCTCTTCCGTTGTCATCGGGCGAGCCGCTGTTTGCTTCGCTGATATTTCCGCGATACTTGTTCTTGCGTGGCGGCGTGTTCGATAAGGCGGGGAAGCGAGACGAGGCGCGAAAGAGCTACGAGCTTTACTTGAAATACGCGGGAGACATGCCGGATCAGTTCGGAGATGAAGCGAAAGCGCGGGCGAGTCTTACGAATTGACGGGTTTGTGTTCCCATGGTCTGTCCCCATCGCCTTGATCGCGGTTTTTGACGCGGTCGTAAAGATGAAGATCGGACGTGGTGCCGAGACTTTCGTTGTAGAGGCTAGGAAGGCCGAGGCCTTCCTTTAGATCCTCTTCGAAGGCGTGCAGCGCTTTGAGGTGCGTGGCGAGGGCGGGCGCGGTGCGGCCGCTGGGACTCTTCCAGAACATCTGAAAACCGCGGTTCACCAATAGGCCGATTTCGTCGCCGAGCACGAAGCCGGCTTTGTTGACGCGCGGGTGCTGGCCGGGGCGGTCCTCAATAATGGCGCCGATTCCATCGCGAATGATCTGCGCCTTGCCCGGCCCGGCGGGGCTGGTGCTGAAGCCTAGCTTGCGCAGGCCATCGATGCGTTCGGTAAAGGATGGTTCGTGAAGTTTTTCTCGGCGGAAGAACATGCACTCACTATAATGCCAGAGTGCAGTTTCTTGCGTCGGGCTTGGTACGACGAGCACGGCGAGCGTATTGCGCTGGGAGGGTGCGCGGTTCAGTGGTTTTATCCGCAGGCCTGCAGGGTGGATCGGGACGCCGAGGATATCCGGCACTTGCAATTGCGGGCCCGCGTGGGGTTTTAGAACGCGGATTGATGCGCGGCGGATAGCGGCGCTTAAAATTACGAATCAGCGGGAGACAACCATTGCCAGGCAATTGCCGGGAGCCATGAGGACGTTCTCGACGGCAGAAGGCCCCGAAGAGGGCCAGCCGGTATGGAGACTACGGCCCAGGGCGCGGCGTATTTTGCGCGGTTAGCGACTGGGTATTCTCGATGAGGTTGAGCAATATTTTGGAAGGTTGAGAGGATCTTTGAGCCGAACATGAGCCGGAAACGGCGCGAAGATCTGTACTCGGGTTGGAAGAAAGCTATCGCGCGGCGCCTGCATCGGGAGCTGGCATTTGCAGATGTTTTGCGAAGAAGTCGGCGGCGGCGTGATAGGCCTGAATCCAGCGCTTTTGCGTGAGGAAACCGTGGATTTCGTCGGGGAAGATCAGCTCCTGGAATTCGACTCCTTGTTTGCGCAAGGCTTCGACCAGCGCGACGGTTTGATGGAAGGGGACGTTGCGATCGTCGTCGCCGTGGATGAGCAGAACGGGAGATCGCCAAGTGTTCACCGAGGCCATGGGCGAAGACTCGAAAGCGAGGCGGGCGGTGGCGGCGTCGAGCGTGAGGCCGTCGGAGGCGAGTTCGGCGGACCAATCGTGCACGCCATGAAAATCGACTCCGGCGGCGAATAGATTCGAAGCGCGAGCGAGGCCGAGGGCCGTCAGATAGCCGCCATAGGAACCGCCCCACAGGCCGATGCGTTTGGGGTCGACATCGGGGCGGGATCGCAGATACAAGCCCGCGCCGAGAACATCGTTGAACTCACTCGCGCCGGTGGCGCCGTAGTTGAGCGCTTCGCGGAAGTCGAGGCCATAGCCGATGCCGCTGCGATAGTTCACTGACAGGACGATATAGCCGAGGCTGGCGAGATACTGATTCATCGCGTAGGCGTTGTTGTAGTAATCCATGTAGTGCCAGCCGAGGAGCATCTGCCGGCGCGAACCGCCGTGGAAGAAAACGAGGGCGGGATGCTGCTGATTGGGGCCGGCATCGCGCGGAAGGAAGAGCTGGCCGTGGAGGCGGAGGCCGTCGGCGGCGGAGAGAATGACGGGTTGGGGAACGACCAGAGAAGCCGCGGGGAAATCGGCGGGGATGGTGGATGGGCGCGAGGTCGCGGGGTTCGGCGCCGCCGATTTTGATGGAGGCGCGCGCGGGATTTCGGGCGTCGGAGCGAAGCATGGCGATTGCGGCGCCGTCGCCGGTTTCGACCGGCGACCATTCGATGCCGTCGCCAGGCGTGAGCGAAGCGAGATTTTCGCCCGAGGCGGAGACGCGCCAAAGATGGCGGCGGTCGATGTCGTTTTCGTTCGAGGAGAAGAGGACCGTGCGGCGGTCCGGGGAGAGCGACGCGTCCTCGATTTCGAAGTCGCCGGGGGTGTTGAGGGGCTTGGGAACGTCGCCGTGCGTGGAGATGGAGTAGAGATGCATCCAGCCAGTGCGTTCCCAGGGGAAGACGATGCTGATCGCCCGCGGCCCAGAATAACTGGGAATCGGCGACCATGTCGTGAAAGACGCTGCCGGGGCCGTCGGAAGCGTGCCAGAGCTCGCGGCCTGTTCCGGTGGCGGCATCGGCGATGCGGATGGACCAGGGAGGTGAAGCGCTGCGGCGGGGACCGAAGGCGAGTGGTGCGGCGGGAATGCGGATGAATGCAATTTGCTTGCTGTCGGGCGACCAGACGGGTTCGGAGTCGCGATCGACGCTGGGATCGAGATAGGTGATGGATGGGGGACCGGCGTTGTAGACGGCGATGAAGGAGTGGTCGCTCCGCGTGGAGACGTAGGCGAGTTTGGAACCGTCGGGCGACCAGCGGAGTTCGCCGGCTTGGCCTTTGGCGTGGATGAGTTGCGCAGGCGTGGCATTCTCATTCGAGGCGAGACCGACCAGATCTCATCTTTGCGGAGAAAGACGAGGCGATCGCCGGCCGGGGAGACAGCGGGATCGTTGCCTTCGGCGATTTTGCGCGGCGCACCGCCAGCGAGGGGAGCGATCCAAATTGCCTGTTCGACGCCTTGCGGAAGACTGGCGGGGTTGGGATTTTCGCGATGATTTTCGAAATCGCCGCCGCGGACGAAAATGATGGAGCGGCCATCGGGCGTCCAGGTGAGCTGGTCGATTTCCTGGCCATCGTCGTCGTGGTAATTCGTGAGGCGGCGGCCGGAGTAAGTGGGAGCGTCGGCGATCCAGACGTTGCGCGCGCCGTGTTCATCGAGCACCCAGGCGACGGCTCCGCCTTTGGGGGCGGCGGTGAGATCGGATGGAAAGGGCGCGCTCATCACCTGTTCGAGCGAGAAGTGCGCGGACGAAGGCGGGGAAGGCGAGGGAACAGGCAAAAAGAAGGCGCGAATAAACTGCGAACGCTCATAGCTAATTGTTATACACTGAGACCCAGATTTGGAGGCCAGTATCTTCCATGTTGAGTTATTCGCGGGGCCCGGATGCTCCGCTCATTGACGCTAGCATTTGGGAGGTGTTTGAGAAAACGGCTTCGCCGGTTTCCGGACCGTGAAGCTCTGGTGGCGCGGCATCAAGGGGTGAGGCTGACGTTTTCGCAGCTAGGCGCGGCGGTAGAGCGCGACAGCACGGGGACTGGCCGGTTTGGGGATTGGCGCGCAGGATCGCGTCGGAGTGTGGTCGACGAACTGCGCTGGAGTGGGTCCAGATGCATCTGGCGTGCGCGCGGATCGGCGCGGTGCTGGTGAATGTGAATCCGGCGTACCGGTCGTACGATTTGGCTTTTGTGCTGCGCAAGTCGGGGATGAAGGCGCTGTTTCTTTGGGAGAAGGACAAGCGGTCCGATTATCGGGCGATTGTTGAAGAAGCGATGGCGGGGCAGGCGCTCGGCATTGGAGCATGTCGTCTACTTCGGCACCGAGCGGATGGGAGAGCATGCTGGCGCAAGGGCGGGATGTTCCGGTGAGAAGGATGGGGCCGGATGAAGTGACGAACATCCAGTACACGTCGGGGACCACCGGGTCGCCCAAAGGGCGTGCTGCTCACGCATCGGAATGTTTTAAACAATGCGGCGGTGATTGCGGAAGGGATGCGGATTAGCGCGAAGGACCGGATTGTGGTGCCGGTACCTCTGTATCACTGCTTCGGCTGTGTGATTGGCACTCTGGTTTCGCATGTTGACCGGCGCGACGATGATTCTTCCGGCGGCGACTTTCGATGCGCGTGCGACACTGCAGGCGATTCAGGAAGAACGAGCGACGGCGATTTACGGAGTACCGACCATGTTCATCGCGGAACTGGAACATCCGGCTTTCGCGACCTTCGACTTCAGCTCGCTGCGGACGGGAATGATGGCGGGCGCGCCGTGTCCAGTAGAGATTATGCGGCGCGTGGTGGAGCGAGATGCACTGCGAGGGAATGACGGTCGGGTACGGGCAGACGGAAAGCTCGCCTGTGATTACGATGTCGGCGATACACGATGGCCTGGACCGGCGGGTGTCGACGGTGGGACAAGCGTGCGCGAACACGGAGGTCAAAGATTATTTCCGCGAGCGGCGAGACGGTGCCGGCGGGCGAACAAGGAGAACTGTGCACGCGCGGGTATCTGGTGATGAAGGGCTACGATCAGGAGTCGGACGAGACCCGGCGCGCCATCGATGAGGATGGGTGGCTGCATACGGGCGACCTGGCGACGATGGACAGCGAGGAGTGCTTCCGCATCACGGGGCGAGCGAAGGACATGATCATACGGGCGGGCGAGAACGTGTATCCGCGCGAGGTTGAAGAGTTCCTGCACACGCATCCGAAGGTGGCGGAAGTGCAGGTGGTGGGTCTTCCCGACGCGAGACTCGGTGAGACGGTGGCGGCGTGGATCCGGTTGAAGGAGCCGGCGGCGGAGGAGGAGATCCGGGATTTTTGCCGTGGAAGGATCGCGCACTTCAAGGTGCCGCAATATATTCGGTTCGTGGAGGGATTCCCGATGACGGTGACGGGGAAGGTTCAAAAGTTTCGGATTCGGGAGATCGAGATCCGGGACCGCGGCCTGGAAGACGCAGCGCGGATTCAGACAGCATGAGGGTGACAGAACAGTTCGGAGTATCTGCGGCGCGTTTTCAGATATTTAGGAGATTGACTCCGATAAACGCAGACGGCTGATTGATAGATTCGGTGCAGGAGAGAGTTGCTTGCGGGCGCTTCTGGAAACGGAGGCGCCCATTTTTTTGGAATTCAACATGATGGCAAGCGCAAGCAAGGGCAAGCCGCTCAGAGGCGAGTCCGGGGGGCGGCTCGCGGGAAGTCGCAGGCAACGAATCAGCAAGCTGCTGGCCGACATTGAGAAGCGGCTCGATCTCAAGAACAGCAAAGTTTCGCTGGCGGATTTCATCCGGCTGACCCAGCTTGAACGAGAACTGGAGGACGAAGAACAGCCGAGGGAGATCATCGTCACGTGGAAAGATCCAGCGGAGAAACGCTGCGAATTGAAATAGACTATGTGCCTCTCCCTTCGCAGAGTAAGTTTCACGCTTCGACGGCGAGGTTCAAAGGGTTTTCGGGGCCGATTGGTTCGGGAAAAAGCCAGGCGTTGTGTCAAGAGGCGATCCGGCTGAGTTACTTGAATCCCGGCAGGCAGGGTTTGATTGGCGCTCCGACTTACCCGATGCTGCGTGATGCGACTTTGACCAGTTTTCTGGAAGTACTCAGCAGTAACCGGATTCGACATGAGCTGAATAAGTCGGAATCAGTTCTGCTGATGAAGGACACCGGATCGAGAATCTACTTTCGCGCGGTGGATGATTTCGAGCGGCTGCGCGGGACGAACTTAGCCTGGTTCGGACTGGATGAGCTGACTTATACGGGGAAGAAGCGTGGCTGCGGTTGGAAGGCCGATTACGCGATCCGCGGGCCTCGCGGCTGTGCGGATTCGCCGTATGGACGCCGAAGGGGTTCGACTGGGTATACCGGAGGTTCGTGCGGAATATAGTGGCCGGCTATGAGGTAGTGCTGGCGCAGCCTTTCGAGAACAAGCACGTACTCGACAATATTCCTGATTTTTATGAACGGCTGCGGGGGAGCTACGACGCGAAGTTTTTTGATCAGGAAGCACTGGGCGAGTACCTGAACGTCCAAGCCGGCGTGGTTTACCAGGGATTCCAACGGAAGAGAAACGTTCGGGAGATCGAGATCGATGGAGCGCTGCCGTTGTTCTGGGCACTGGACTTCAATGTGGACCCGATGAGTTCGATCGTGGCGCAGAAGCGCGGCGAAGAGATCCTGGTGCTGGATGAAGTGGTACTCAGCAGGGCGAGCACATTGCAGGCCTGCGAGGAGTTTCACGCGAGATATCCGAATCATCAGGCGGGCATTGTGGTTTACGGAGATGCATCGGGGCAGCGAATGCAGACCGCAGGAACGACGGACTACCAGATGATCAAGGAGTATTTTCGCCGGACCGCGTACCGGAATCTTAAATTCCGCGTGCCGCCGAGCAATCCGAGCGTTCGGGAGCGTGTCGCTCTTGTCAACGCGAAACTGTTCTCGGCGAGCGAAGAGGTGCGGCTGTTGATTCATCCACGGTGTACGGGCCTGGTGGCGGACTTCGAAGAAGTGACCTTCAAGCCTGAGACGAGCGTGATTGATAAAGAGCGGGATTCGAAGAGGACGCACCTGTCGGACGCGTTGGGTTACTTGATTTGGCAAGAGTGCCGGCCGCGGGCGGTATTTGGCGAGCAGAATCGAAGGCTCATTTGACGGCGAAAGAATATTGATGAACATTGGCAACGTTGGTCCGGACATTACGCGCGAGCATCCCGAATATGCGGCGAAGCGGGCGATGTGGCGGCAATACCGCGATCTCTACGCTGGGGGCGAACAGTTCATAGCCAGCGCCAGTCAGTATCTGGTCCGACGGCAGAAAGAACCGGGCGACGTCTACCTGGAACGGCTGAGCCGGAGTTTCTACGAGAACTACGTCGGCTCGATCGTGGACTGGTACACAGCGACACTGTTTCGGCGGGAGCCGGTGCTGAATTTCGAGGGGAACAGCGAACGCTCCAAGAAGTTCTTCAGTCTGTTCACGGAGGACTGCGATCTGAAGGGCACCAACCTCACGGAGTTTTTCCGGAGGCAATTTGTGGAGGCACTCGTTTGCGGCAAGAGTTACGTGCTGGTTGATTTTCCGCGCCTGAGCCAGCCGGTGGGCACACGGGCCGAGGAGGATGAGCGTGGCGCATCACGGGCCTATTTAGTGGGTTATGCCGCCGATGAATTGATTAATTGGAGTTATGACGAGCACGGACAATATCAGTGGGTGGTGCTGCGTACACAAAGTCTGCGCAAGGAAAAGCTGGAAGACGCGAGCTGGGTAAAGCAAACGCGCTGGGTTTACTACGACAAGGAAAGCTACCGAGTCTACGAACAAGCAGAAGAAACGGCCAATCGTGCAAGCGTCGAAGTAGTAGCGGACGGACACCACGGCATGGCGAAGCAATTGCGTGTGCCGCTGGTGGAACTGCGGGTATCGGAAGGGCTGTGGCTGTTGAACAAGGCGGCGTCGCTACAACTGGAGCACTTCAACAAATCCAACGCACTGGGATGGGCGCTGACGATGGGCTTGTTCGCGATGCCAGTGATCTACTCGGAACGCGATTGGGATCAAGTGATGGGTGAGTCCTACTACATTCAGCTGGGTCCGCAAGACCGATTCGGGTGGACGGAGCCACAAGGGAACGTTTACCAAATCGCGGCCGACAATCTGACACGATTGCAGGAAGAAATCTATCGAGTGTGTTATGCGAGTCACGCAGGTGGCGCCTTGTCGGGCAATGCAACGCAGTCCGGACTGAGCAAGCAACGTGATTATGCGATCACCCAAGAAGTGCTGCGCGCTTACGGTGACGCCGTGAAGGATTCCATGAAGCGGGTGCTGCGGGCGGTTGAGGGGGCGCGAGAAGACGGACTGAGTATCGATGTATCCGGCATGGATGAATTCGACATCGGCGACTTCGGGACGGAGCTAGCGGATGCACAGCAGTTATTGAGCTTGGGGATTCATTCGCCGACTCTAACAAAGCAGGTTTTCAAGAAGCTGGCTTTTCAGTTTCTTAGTGACGTGCGGCAAGAAGTGAAGGACCGGATTGGTCGCGAAATCGATCAAGAACAAGCGTGAACCGCGCCTTCTAACGAATTGTTTCTGGAGGCATATGGAAGATGCAAAGACAGAGGGGACGGAGTTGCGTTCCCTTATACGGGGTGTGATTGATGAGTTTGTCCACGCAGAACAGGTGAAAGCGGAGCCCGCTTATAAAGCAGAGTTGTTGGATGAACGCAAGCGGCGCGAGGACTTAGAGAGGCGGGTGAACGACCTAGTTCAAGAAAACATTCGCAGCAGGGAATTGGCGGAAGAGGCGGAGCGGAGCTCGTCGATTCGCGCGGAGCTACAACGGTTGGGTGTAGCCAAGGTGGATCTAGCGTATCGCGCGGTGAAAGATGACGTTCACAAACGCGAGGACGGCCAGTTGATGGCGCGGAGCGACTCCGGGGAAGTCCCTGTACGTGACTATTTGAAGCAATTCGTGCAGGAGAATCCCGAACTGCTACCGGCACGCATCACCGGCGGATCGGGAATGGGTTCGGGGCCGAAGGCTGTCTCGAATGCAGGCGCATTGGATCTGGACAAAATTCGGCCGGGAATGAATCCGGAAGAACTGGACAAGATCCGCCAGGAGGTCTCGAGGGTGGCGAGTCAAGCACTGCGAGGCATGTGAAGAGAATGCCGGGAGACTGCGCTGAAAGGGCGTGCTACCCGGTGCAGGTTCAAACAACAAACAAGGAGGTAATGGTTAATGGGAACAATTACATCAGCAAATGTAGCAAATGCGATCGTGAAGCTGGTCGCCGTGGACGCCTTGCCGGCGCTGGTGGGCAATCTGGTGATGGGCAACTTAGTCAATCGTGACTATGAACCCACGCTGGCCAATGCGGGAGATACGGTGAACGTGCCGATTCCTCCTACTCTGGTGGCCAACAACATCGCGGAAGGCGGCACGGTTCAGACACAGAATCCGAATCTAGGGAACGCCCAGATTGTACTGAATACGCACGCCGAGGCGACGTTTCAGATTCCGGATGTCACGAAGGTGCTGGCGGTGCCGGACCTACTGAAGCTGTATATGCAACCGGCGGTGGTGGCGATCGCAGAACGTATCGAGTCAGACATATTAAACCTGTACTCACAGTTCAGTGCGAATACAGCGGTGGGAACGGCCGGCATTGCACTCACAGAGGCAGTGGTTGACCAGGCCGAAACGGCGCTGTTCCAGGCGAAAGTGCCGGCGGTGGCGAGTAAGTACCTGGTAGTGGATCCGGTGAGTTACTCGGCGATGAGACAGATTCCGCGCTTCAGTGAATACTACTCGGCGGGCGATGCCGGGCTTGCGGGCGCTGGTGGACGGTGCGGTAGGGAAGATCAAGGACTTCTTCGTATTTCGATCCCAACTGGTGCAGAAGACGGGCAGCGGGCCAGTAAATACGCACAATCTAGCATTCGCGAGGGACGCGATTGGACTGGTGATTCGCAGACTTCCGCAGCCCCTGCCCGGAACGGGCGCGATCGCAGAATACGCGGAGATGGGCAACTTCGGAATCCGGGTGGTGATGAGTTATCAGCCGAATACGCTGGGACAACAATTCACGGTGGACGTCCTGTACGGAACAGCGGTTCTTCGAAACACTTTTGGAGTGCAGGTTAACAGCTAGGGGTCACGGAAAGTGCAGAGCCAACGCGGGCGGACGCGAAGAAGGCGTCTGTCCGCAGACAGAAAGGGAGCCGGATGGATCTACGTGTGTTCTTTCAAAAGCTACGAAAGATCGAGCAGGAAATAGCGGACCCGCATGTAGTGGTGGTAAGTCAGGAGACGCCTGACGGAGGAAGGGCGGGGCAACTCGCTGAAGTGTCGCGCAGCAACGCGGCGCGGCTTATCTTAGAAGGGCATGCTCGTCTAGCAAGCGCGGAGGAGTCCGCTGAGTTCCGAGGTGCGGCGCGCAAGGGCGTAGAGGAAGCGCAACAGCGCCTGCTGGCAGAAAAGGTTCAGGTCAATGTAATTTCAGAAGCGGATTTGCGGGCAATGAAGAGCACAGCGCGGCCGGAGAAGCGGTAGGGACGATATCGCGATGGCCCTGTTTAACGATGGACCCATCAGCAGCGGCGCGGACCTTCAACGGTACGAGAATGCAATCCTGAGTGTTGCCAGTGCCGAGAGGATCGACCTGGGGGCTAAGCTACTGCTCGCCCAGCAAGATTTGGGGAACGAGATACTGCTGTTTCTTTTCCGGCGCTCATCGTTCCGTGACTTTTCAACTGGATCGAGACGGTTGAAAGGGGTGACGGACGTGGTGGTAACCGACCCGATGCGGCAATGGCACATTCATAAGACGCTGTCGCTGGTGTATCGCGACGCATATAACAACCAACTCAATGACCGGTATCAGGGCAAGTGGGCGGAGTATGAGCTTCTGGCTAAGAGCAGCGCGCGCACTTACTTTCAGGTCGGGGTTGGATTAGTCGCAGATCCTGTCCCGAAGGCTGCTGCTCCGCTACTTTCGAGCGTGGCTGGGACGGGAGCCGGGGAAACGTTTTACGTGGCGGTGACATGGGTAGACGCTTCGGGGCAAGAGGGCGCTCCGAGCGATTTGGCCCCGTTGGTAACATCCGACGGACAAGAGCTTCTGGTAAGCGTAGAGTCCTGGCCAGAGAACGTGACAAGTTGGAACGTGTACGTGGGTACGTTGCCGACCAGGTTGAGTCTGCAGAACCAGGGGCCAGTAGCCACGAGCAGCAGCTGGACAATGACCTCGGGGATGAACTCGGGAGCACCCCTGCCGGCAGGCCAGCAACCTACTTGGTTCGTGGTGGACCATCGGGCGATCGAAAGAGGCTGAGAATGCTGCAAATCGCGGGTTCGAGTACGCAGAAGGTATTAGGGGTACTGGCTGGCGCCGGGGGACTGCCGGCGGCGGTGGAGGCTTTGGTTCATCCAGCAAGGGTTGATATTGCCGGCGATAACGCCGCAGCAGATTATCGCGCAGAATGTGACGCCGGATTTAGCGGAGCAGAGCACGGTCAGCAACTATCCGCTGGTTTACGTTTATTGCAGCAAAGTGGTTAATGAGCTTCGGGAGAAATTTCGTACATTTTCCGGCGATGCTCAGATGGTTGTGGAAGCTCGAGTTTCGCAGGATCGGCTGGATCAGATTGAAGGTAACTTGCAGGCCTACGTCGATGCGATCACGCAGGTTTTAGACAACAGCCGGGGTGATTGGGGAGATGGGTTTTTCTTTGATGGGGGATACGAGGTGACTTTTGGTGGGGTGAAGCACGGTGGCCGCAACTTCTTGCAAATTGCGAAAGTTGCGTTTGTTCTGGAGATCAGCGCCGGCTAGGCAGCGCAGTTTAGAGATCCGTATGTCCTACATCCTTTCGAATGACAATCGATTTTACGTGGCGTTGGAGCAGAGCTACGGGGTGGCGGCCGCGGATTAGCGCAAGTAATCGAATTCCCGCGGTGAAGCTGACGACCAAGCAACAGACGAGAAGGTTCAACGCGCGGACAAGACGGGGTCGCGAACATTTGCGGGACATCCCTAGCGGGTTGCGAACAGCAGACTAGCTTCGGGCTAAAGACATACATGGCGAACTGGGCCGATCCGACGCAGCGCGCCGCCGCATGGGCCGCTGTTTCAGGCATGTTTGGGCGGGAGCCGCGGCGCAGTCGGCAGGAGGGACCGTGGCAAGCGCAAGCGGCACATCGACGATAACGTTTACAGCGCCGCATGGCTTGGCACCGGGAGGAGCGGTAACGAGCGGAGGAGAAATTCGCTTTGTGACGGTAGTGGTGAACGCCGATACCGTTCAGCTCAATGCACCATTCTCGGTTACTCCGACCACGAATTCGCAAACCGGGCCGACGACCACTTATCAGCCGGCTGAGAGTCTTCCGAGCCTTACGCTGTTTGACTATTGGAGCCCTTCGTCGGCGGTGCAACGAGTACTTGCGGGAATGGCGGTTGATCACGCTGTCGATCAAAGTGAACGGCGACTTTCACGAGTTTGACTTTAGCGGCCAAGCGCAAGACCTGGTAAATACGCGCCAGTTTTCAAAGCGGCCAATTCGGACTGTCAAGCTTTCCGGGGGAGCCGAGCGTGGCGCCGATCAACTACTCGATCATTCCGGGAAATCTTGGGCAAGTGTGGCTGGGGAGTTCACCGGAGCGCTTTCTCACGCTGACGAATGCGACGTCACATTCGCGAACAATCTGGAGCTGCGGGCGCGATGAGTTCGGCGCCATACTGCCAAGCACAATTGCTCCGGGGCAACGGACTGTGTCGATTAACTTCAGCATTTACCAAACGGACGATGCAGCTACGGCAGCCCTCTATCAGGCCGCGCGGCAGAGATCGCCCATCAGCGTGATGATGCAACTTGGACAGCAACAGGGCGAATTGTTTGGAATTTACATGCAGAGCGTGGTGCCGGAGGTGCCGGCTTTCGACGATTCGCGATAAGAGGCAACAGTGGCAATTTCAAAGCTGCCGAGCGCAGGGAAGCGTAAACGATGAGATTTATGTCGCGTTTGGGTAGGGACCGAAATGAGGCTGAGGCCGGCCGCGGGACGGCTCCGCAGTATGGCGCCTGGCACTACGACAGCGCGATTTCGATCGATTCCAAAACAGCACCGGGAGTCACGTTCGCGATCCACCGGATTTCATTTGGACGGCGGATGGACCTGAGCCGACGAGTTCGCGAGATCAGCCGCAAGGCGGAGTTTCTGGAGGCTGGCACGGAGCTGCACGAAAAGATTGAAGCGAACATTCTGGCGCAGGAAATTGATGCAATGTATCTGCAGTGGGGGCTGGCGAGCAGTCGAGGGATTGATCATCGATGGCGAGGCTGCGACCGTCACGCAGTTATTGGAAAAAGGCCCGGAAGATCTGGCGCGCGAGATCGTTGGTGCGATCAGGGAACAGTGCGGATTGAGTGAAGCAGAAAGAAAAAACTAATTGTCGCGTTTCACTTTCAACTTGGAAACAGGCCGCGTGGAATTGCGACCATGCAGAAAGAGCGGTCTGGAGAAAAAGCGACGGTGTGGCTGGCTGGCGAAGGAAACTGATTCCATCGCACGGTCGTCTGGGCTGCGAGGAAGGATATCGCTTGCGACCTGTCCAACTTCATACATCACAGCGGAAAGCACTGCGCTCCTGGAGGAGTTCCATGCCTGGAAACTGTGTGGCGGTGGCAGACGTTTATGATTTGCCGGCGCGTTTGGTGGAGGCGATCTTTGTGTTGGAAAACGAGCTGAGGACGACGAGAGACGATGGCCAGAAATAAGTGGGACGAGTTATTGCCTCCGAGCCGTGCAGGGAGCGCTTCGCGAAGTGACTTACTCGGACAACTGGCAGCATCGACGGGTAGCAGGATCGGGCTCCGGGGGCGGAGTCCATCGGGAGTGGCTTGGCCCAAAGCAGCAGCTCTGACGCTTACCGAACAGTTGACTTCTCTAACGACTCAAATCAGCGGTCTCAGTTCCATTCAGGAGTCACAGGTCAGCGCACTTCAGGACAATACACAGGCGATTACTCAGAACACGTCGTGAAGGCGAGCGGCGGATCGTCCGTTGGAAGTACGGTCGAGAGCGTCGCATCAAGTTTCCTAGGCGGAGGGTTGAGCAGTCTGTCGCCTTTGATCGGCGGGCTCCTGAGTCTGTTCGGAGGGGGTGGTGAGACGTTGGCGGCGCCGTTGCCATTTATGTTGCCGTGCGCCGGTATCGTCGGAGGCAGGACTGACGGCGAGCGCGCCTGGACAGGCGTCACGGTTAGCTATGGAGAGACTGGGCAGCCGCGGGCGCCATCGGCCGGGTCATCAACACAGGTGACTGATCCAGGTGAACGCGATGGACAGCCAATCGTTTTTGGACCACAGCGATGAGATCGCGACGGCAGTAAAGCAAGCGCTGTTGACTTCGCATTCCTTGAACGACGTAATTTCCAGTCTTTAAGTATGAGCACGTTTCCGACATTGAAAACCGGGGCCGTGATGCAGTACCCAGCCCAGCGCGGCGTTGCGTTTTCGACGAGAGCCTTGCAATTTGTGGATGGGTCGGAACAGCGGTTCTGCAATTATCAGGCACCCCTGCACCGCTGGGTGATCCAGCTGAGCTTGCTGGATCAGGGTGAGCTGCAGGCATTCCAGGAATTCTTCCGCGGCATTGCTGGGCCAGCCGGGAACTTTGCTTTTACCGATCCCCGGGATGGTGCGAATTATCCGAGCTGTAGTTTGGCGAGCGATACGCTGACGGCGGTGCTGGCCGGGGAGTGGAATGGCGAGACCTCGTTAACGGTGTTGGAGAACGGAAGCTAACGTGCTGTATTATCCGCAACTCAGTACGGGCGCGATTTCGCAGTTTCCGGTTGGGCGAAGTACGAACATGCGAACAGTTGCCAATCAGCTGCCCGGCGGCTACACGATCCGCATGGCCGATACAGGCGGCCAGAAGATACAATGGCAGCTTCAATATTCCAGTCTCACTGATTCTGAGCGATCCGCCATTGAAAGCCTGTTCGAAGGCTCGCGAGGCCAGTTGGAGACGTTCACCTTCTTGGATCCTACCGGCAATCTATTGATGTGGAGCGAAGACTGGACGCAAACGGTGTGGGCGAGAGATCCACTACTGCAAGTTACTGGCGGAGTGCAGGACCCGCTCGGAGGCAGCGATGCGATGCAACTGACGAACACCGCACAAACCACGCAACAAATCCTTCAAAACATAAGTGGATCAAGCGAATTCACGTACTGTTACAGCGTATATGTGCGCAGCGCCGTTCCGGCTACAATTCAACTCGTTGTCATCGGCGACCGGGCAGATTACGTTAACGGCTGTAACTACGGCGTCATCGTGGAAGCGAGTGACAGCTAACGGCCGCCTTTCGGTTCAGCAAGACGGCCTTGGTTTCGGGTTACAACTGCCGCCGGGTGCTCAAGTAGATGCGTTCGGCGCGACAGGTGGAGGCGCAGCCGGCGGCCGGACTATACAAGAAGACCATCGATCTAGGCGGCGTCTATCCAAGCACACGGTTTGCATCAGACTTGCTCTTAATCACCGCGACTGCGCCTGACCAAAACGCCTGCCAGATCGACCTAGTGACTCGTCTGAATTGAACTCGCCAGCGAAACCAACGAGCCTATTGAAGAATGACCCCGATCAACGTTCTTAAAGAGCTGGAAGTTCCCGGCACGCCGCTCTTATTGTTCGATTGCACGCTGCCGACTGGCGATGCTCAGCATTGGAGCACTCACAATGTCACTGTCAACGGTCAGCAATATTTGAGCCGGGTGCTCAAACATAATCTCTTCGATCTGAACTCCAGTCCGGAAGCTGCCACGGACGGCGTGTCGATCGTGTCCATTACTCTTGCGAATGCAGATTCGTTTCTTTCCTCGATTGAGCGCAATATCGGATGGAAAGGATCAGGACTAGTCGTCACGTTTCTCTTCTTCGATTTGATTCATCAAGTGGTCGCGTCGGACAGCCAGGTAGTGTTCCGCGGAATCGCCAACCCGCCGGATCAATCCACCGAATCCACATTGCGTCTCAGCTTTACCAACACGCTGAACTTACAGCGGGTATTCTTGCCCGAGGTCCGAATTCAGAAACTGTGCCCCTGGAACTTTCCGAGTACCGCTGCGCAGCGGCAAGAGGCGGTCAGCGGGGGGACGCAAGGCACTTTTTCGCCGTTCTATCGGTGCGGATATTCACCCGATCAGTCTGGCGGTGTCGGGAATATGAATGCGGGCGCTCCCTACACGACCTGCGACTATTCTCGTACTCAGTGCCAACAGAGAGGCATGTTCGACAGGGACAGTCAGAACAATGTAACGCGGAGATTTGGCGGCATTGAATTCGTGCCGGCGTCGATCATGGTGCGTACCTATGGCTCAAAAACGTCCCAGTTGTCGATACCGCTGCCGAATCAAGCGCTCTATAGCGACTTCGTTCCACTGGTGTACGGGACAGGTTGGTATCAGCCTCCGATTGTATTTGCCAGGAACGATGGGAATCTGACGCATTTCGAAGTACTGCTCGGAGTTGGGCAAATCAGCAGCGTAATTACAGTGATCGTGAACAATACTCAGATCCCGGTGGGAGTGAACGGGACGAACATGACGGCGACGGGTTGGTACAACGTCATCAGTTATGGAACGAGAAATGGCAGCTTTCAATCCGGACTTCAGCAATTCGGCCGGACAGCCCTTAGGCGATCCGTACGGCAGCATGGCATTCATGTCGCTCGTCGTGCCGAACTCGATTTCCAATGGAACGTCATTTCCCAAGGTTGATGTTCTGATTCAAGGGCTCCAACTCGCACAATACGATTCGAGACGGCAACTACCTGAGACAATGCATTCACCAATAATCCGGCTTGGGTGATGCTAGACGCGCTGCTGCGCAGTGGCTGGAATCTGGCGCAACTGGATGTTGCAACGTTTTCCGCCGTTGCGCAGCGATGCAATGCGCTTATCCCTACCGTGGACGTGAACGGGAATGGTACAACGATTCCTCGCTATCAATGCAATCTCCTGCTGACAGGGCGCCGAAGCGCCGGCGATATTGTTCGTGGCATTCGGAACGGCTCCGCCATGTACCTCAGTTTTGATTCCAATGGCCTGATTCAGCTCAATGCGGAAGATACCCTGGCCAACCAGCAGCCGGCGCAGCGGGCCAATAGCAATAGCACCGAGGCGTTGAACGGTGGATGGCCAGCGTACGAATTCGGCGATGATGACCGTTTTCGGGCATCGTGCGTAGCTGGCAAGTGGAGCGCCGTCACTTACTGTGACATCGCAAAGCATTGCCAATACCCCAACCACTATACGGTTGAATTCCAAGATCAATTCAACGATTATCAGCAAGACAGTTTTCGTTAGTGGATATTGATGATTTCTTAGTGTCACCGGGCAGGATGTCAGCAGCTACGCTCATGGCACTTGGCTTGCCGAATTTCGATCAAGCGAACCGAGCGGCGGCGCTGCAGTTATATAAGTCCGTAAACGGGCAACACCTATGTCCAGTTTGAGACGAGCGTAAAAGGCGTGGGGCTAAAGCCGGGCGATCTCATCACATTGACTTATGCGAGAGAAGGCTTCAGCCGACAGCCGTTCCGAATCACCAAACTGTCGCCTGGCCTGAATTTCATTACGGCCGTCATCACCGCGCAGATCCATGACGACGCTTGGTACACGGCAGTCGAATTCGGATGCGCCGAGCCCGGGCCGGCAGGGTTCTTTCGAGTTGGGACTGCCCAGGCCGCTCGTAGGCAGCGTGCTGGACAGCAATGGCGCAGAACAGTTTGGCATCTCGGAAAGTTCTACGGAGAGTACGGACGGCAGCGTGGCCGAGAATTTGTCGTGTCGCCTTCTCGGTTCCGGCGAAGCCGTCCGCAAGTGCCGCAGGCATTCCGCTGATGGGACTGAATCCGCAGGTGAGTAACACGGGCGGGACTCTGGCAGGAGGACAGACGCTTTATTACGGGATCAGCGCGGTGGACGCAAACGGCGCCGAGGGCCGGCTGTCATTTATTGCAGTGGCGAATGTCCCGGCGGGCGATAACACGAACCAGGTTACGCTTGTGAGTCTCAGCTTTTCGCCCGCTGCGGTCTCTTTCAACGTTTATCGCGGGCTCAAATCCTACGCAGACTCTTGCGCGTCGCAAGTGGACGTTGCGATCGCCAGCCAGTTTGTCGACTCGGGATTGACAGCTTTGTTAGAAGGCCCGCCAGACCCCAACTACGATCACGCGAACTTCTATTGGCGCTTGGAGTTCCAACCTCCCGAACAAGGTAATATAAGTTCCCTGGCTACCATCGGCAACAGCGCGCTAAACATGGTGCCGAATCTATACAACGGCGCGACCGTGCGGATCAGCACTGGGACCGGAGCAGGACAGGAGCGGACGATCGCCTCCAACACAGCGAGCACCCTAACTGTCACGACGCAATGGAGCGTTCAACCGGATACCACGAGTTACTTCCTGATAGCAGACTCGACCTGGCAGTTTGGAGCTTCCAGCAATGCGTCTCCGGTTTCCTTTGCCGTGCCGAATCGGGAAGGGGTGACCATTGATATTTCTGGCCGGGCGGCCAATGTTGTGGACGAGGAGTGCTGCCTACGAACTGTCTCCGCTGACTCCGTGGACGATTCTGGGCGCGACCGGCCAAGCTTTCGACACCGATGTTCCGGGACAGCCCATCTTCGGCCTTTATCCAATCGGAGCGGGCGCCATTGAGGCGCTCGGAATCGCGTTTACTGACCTGACCAATACGCGCACCATCAGCGCAGGTACTTTAACTCTGGCTTACTGGGACGAATTACAGGGGCCTTCTGCGATTCTGCTGAGCGCCGCCGATAGGCGCCACCGATACTTCGTTCACTGTGGCTACGGCGGTATCGGCATCCGCCGGCGACTTAGTGCAGATTGATGCGGAGGTCATGGTTGTCCAACAGAGCGTCACGAGCGGGACTACCGTGTCGGTCATCGCGTGCGACTCATGGCACTACGGCCGTGACCCACACGGTTCGCACCGGGCGTCTACGTTCTCAAGGAGAAGATTTTCATCCTGCCGTTCGCGCAGGACTTCTTCGGAAGTCCCGCTAGCGGCAGTTACGTCGTTTCCAATCACGATTCCCGATGTCCGCATCGCCGCCGCTGAACTTTTCATGACGAATTCCAGGGGCAATAGCAGCGTGGCCGCCGAATCGTTTACCGAGCAGTACGGATCTAGGTCTCCGCACGCTTGTTGGGCGGGCAATTGACAATTCAAGTTGAAGGCCCTCTGGCAATTCAGACTAATGCGGCACCTCCGCTTGTGGTGGAGAACACCTGTTCGGTCCGGGACGTTTACGCCAGTGGTGCAGGCTGCGCCTTCCGGAGCGCCGGTGACGATGCAAGTCACCCAGAACGGGCAGGTCTATTGCGAGCTTACAATCCCCACGGGAGCCACGATATCGAATGTCGTAGATGGCTTTGCGCTTGGGCCGTTGCCGGCTCAGGCTTTGATCGGGCTAAACATCACTTCCGTGGTTCAGACCGCCAATACAACCCCGGGCATGAATCTAACCGTGACGATTCGACTATAGACATTCCAACCATGTCCGGAGACTTTACAAAAGCTGCAGCCCGATCGCGATCTGCAATGTTATTTCTTCGAGCCATCGGCTATTGCCGCGCTGAGTTCGACCAGCGCGACGGGATTTACCGTGTCAGGCACATGGCGCCAGCAGTTTGACTGGGCGGTGATCGAGTGGAATCGCGACAACGTATTCGAACATCCCGCATTTCGCTATCTTGCCCGATGGCGATCTAAGCGGATTGACGTTAAGTTATCAGGAGACCAGGCAAAACTGCATTCCGCTTGGATTCCGACCTATATCCAACCGTGGACTGGCCGAGCCTTCGAGTTTGGGCCATACAACGGAACCGGGGAACAAATCTACTTTATTCCTCTGGCGACTTATGCGACGCCGATTGCCGGCAGTTATACAAATGCGTCGGTCCAGTTCACCTTGAGCGGGACGGTTACGTCCGGGGACTATGTCGGAATTGCGTTTCTTGTTAGAGCATTATCCATATCTGATGAGTGACGGCGACACTCTGGAGATCGCGGTTGGCATACATCGCGTCAGGAAATCAATGGGTTCCTCGCCGACCATGACGGCGATCGGCCGACGGTGCGACGATTACGGTCACCTACCCGGCCCGGCGATCAAGCATCACTGGCGCCAACGGGAACCGCATCGGCGCCTACGCGTATGTTTCTGGCAGCCAGACGGAACAATGGGACGCGCCGTCAAAGATGTTTTCGGGCGGCACGTCGCCTACGCAATGGCAAATCACATTGCCCTTCGCATCGCTGGTGGATCCGCACCCGACGGCGCCGCAAACCGGGCACGTTCATGCTAGCGCAATCCGGAAAATCAGATGGACCTATTCGGCGGATCTGCAAGCGGGCGCTTTTGTTCGGAGCGAGTTTCAAGTTGTGGTGTCGAATTGGACAGTGACCGGCAGCGGCCAGGATTACTCGGTGGCGGGCCCAGGCAGCCAGCGCATCGAAGACGACTCGAACCAACTGCAATATACAGGCACATGGGGCAGCGGCGGGGGAAATTTTTCGGGCGGTACGATTCATTACACGAGCGTGCCCGGATCGAGTCGTTAGTTGCACATACACGTCGTCTCAAGATCACTGCTTTACTTAGGAACCAGGCTGGTAAACACGGGCGCGCCGCTACGCAGATTTCTGTTCGTCGTCGATGGCGGCAGTCCGGTGACTGTCAACTTGAACCTGGGCGAAGACGTCTTGATTCGCGTTCCGCTTGGCCAGTTGGGCGCGGGAACTCACACGATTACTGCAACGCACGCAAGGCGTGGACGGGAAACTACTTCTATTTCGATTTCTTTGAGCTTGCCATTCCAGCGACAACGCTTGCCCACGGAAACTACAGAGGCACAGCTTACGGCAGCCACGGACTGGGACACGCTCCACTCCCATGCCCTCGCTCCGGAACGCACGGCCTGGATGATCGACTCGCTCGGGTTCCGGGCGCGCGTGAATCACTATGCCGGGGCTCTGTGGTTCTATGAGCTAAACTGTGCCGGCCAGCAATATGCGTCCGCTACTCGTTACTTTCTCCGGATCGCCCGACCCGAATCTCATCACGCAAATCACTCTTGGCAAGGACCGATCAGCCGGTTTCGTTCGACAATACGATTCGAGCACTTGAACCTGATCGGAGACACTACGCGAGACGCTGGCGACGGCGTTTGCGCTGCTGCTGAACAGTGGGTACACGGCGGTTTGGGCGCAAGCCAGTGGAAGCCAGTTAACGATCTATTCGCGCTCGATGGGCACGGACGGCAATGCAATCACGATTGCCGCGCGGAGCTAGGCACCACCACCCCGAACCTGACCATCACGTCGTCTGGAACCGGTACGGCGACGATTGGCGACACAACGTTTGTCACGTTTTCAGGCGGTGTTGCCGGTAATTGGTACACCGATCTGGAGGCGACGCCGCGGCTGAATCGCGCTGTACGGGACTGGAGCCTAAGCTTTTTTCAGGCGCTCGATGGCTATGGCCTCGATGCAACCGCATCGTTCAGCATGGAACTTGGCAACGGCGATCCATCGACAGACGCCGGTATCGCGCAACGTTATCCCGACCAAACCGCGGCACTCCTCAGCACGCCCTCACTTCAAACGAATTTCTCTCCCACCAGCGCGGCTTTTTGGCAGCAAGTACACTTGGACATGGCCACGGTGATGAACGCCGCGGGCTTACGCCTTATTTGCAGTTCGGGGAAGTACAGTGGTGGTACTTTCCGAACGTTACTGCGATTGAGGGCGCTGTGTCGGGCATGCCGTTCTATGACGCTTACAGCACCAGCAGCTTTCCAGACACAGTATGGCCGCGCCATGACGGTGATCACGAGCAACACTGTGGACCCCACAACGTTCCGCAGGAGGCCGCTTTTTGCCCGGGTTGATCGGCGCTTCACCGCGCAAATTCGGGCTTTCGTTCGCGCCAGCTTATCCGAACTGCCGATTTGAAGTGCTCTATCCTCCCGACGTGAATGATTTTCCTCTTACCAGAGGTCATCAATTATCCAACCGGCGACTGGACACCAGCGAATCTGAATTGCCTGAAGACGGAGAGCTTCACCTATACCGGCGAGCGCAATCTGGACCTGAGCCTGCATGTCGATGAATTCCGTGAACAGCCTGGGCTTTACGCCTTCACAGCGCAGTCATTTGGTCGGTGTCAGCGATTCGTCCACTCGCGTGGCTAAAGGAGGCCAGGCTCGCCGAAGGGCAAGGGTTTGAATCCGTTGTCCTATTCGCGTTGGACCAGATGTGTCTAATTGGTTACTCGCTTCCGCTTTCACGGGTATGCGCCGCAGCACGCAGTTCGGCGTAAGCTTCAGCAGCGCGCGCGGAATTCGCGGTACAGTGAGATATGCGGTTGTGATTTCCGTCCAAAATGTCTCCAAGGTTTATCATCTCTATCACCATCCCTTCGATCGCGTCTTGGGAGCCTTAGCCTTTTCGCGAAAGCGAAAGAGCCGAATTCTGGGCCCTGCGGAATATCAACCTGCGGGTCGAAAAGGGCGAAGTATTCGCCTCCTTGGGCCGAACGGATCGGGAAAAAGCACTCTGCTGCAGATCATCAGCGGCATCCTCCAACCCACCTGCCGGCCGGGTGCTTTGCTCAGGCCGCATCGCCGCGCTGCTGGAGCTTGGCGCCGGCTTCAATCCCGAATTCAGCGGCCGCGAAAATGTGTATCTCAATGGCGAAATCCTGGGACTCTCGCGCAAGGAATTGGAAGACGCGTTTCCACGCATCGAAGCCTTCGCCGAAATCGGCCAATTCATCGATCGGCCAGTCAAAGAATACTCCAGCGGCATGTACGTTCGCCTGGCCTTCTCCACGGCGATTCATGTCGATCCCGAAGTCCTGATCGTCGATGAAGCGCTGGCCGTCGGCGACGCGATCTTCGCCAGCCGCTGCGTTCAAAAATTCGAGGAGCTTCGCCGCAAAAGAACGTCACCGTGCTCCTGGTCTCGCACGATCTCGGATTGATCAAGCGCCTGGCCGATCGCGCTGCGTTCATGCTGGAGGGACAAATCGTCATGCAAGGCGCTCCCAAAGACGCGGTCAATCAGTATGTCGGCTTCGTCCTCGATCGCGAAGCGCTCCAGCCAGGAAAAGACCGCCGCACGGCTCGAAGCGCCGCTCCAGTCACTCGGCAAGAGCAGCTTTCGCCATGGCGATGGCGCCAGCCGCGTGATGGACGTGCAGATCCTCAACTCAGCGGGCGATCCCTGCCGCGCCTTCCGGCCGGGGAGTCCATCATCCTGCGTATCCGCGCAGTCTTTCAAAAATGCCGTGTCGAATCCCGTCGTTGGAATTCTCGATCCGTAACCGCATCGGCATGGATATTTTCGGAACCAACACCCGGCTGGAACGCGCCGAACTCGGCGACTTTGAACCCGGCGAGGAAATCGAAGTCGAATTTGAGCTGGATTGCCTGCTCAGCCGCCAAGAATATACTGTAACCGTCGCCGTGCAGTATTGGAACGGTCTCAGCCAGGATTGGCTCGACGACGTCCTCGATTTCCGCGTCGAAGACACCAAAGACGTGGCCGGCGTACTGAACCTGAATACGCGCGTCCGTCATCAGAGGATTGTCGTCGGCGCCCAATCGCGAACAAACAGCCTGATCCGCTAAGCTCACCCATGCACATCGAAGAAATTCAAGCCGCGCTGCAGGAAGAACATTTGGATGGCTGGCTGTTCTTTGACCATCATCAGACGCGATCCGCTCGCCTACCGGATTCTTGAAGCTCAACCCCGCAAGCATGTTGCCACCCGGCGCTGGTATTACTTCATTCCCGCGCAAGGCGATCCCAAGGGCCTGGTTCACGCCATCGAGTCCGGCGTTCTCGCCGGACTGCCCGGGCGATATCCGCAAGTACTCCAGTTGGACCGCGCAGGTGCGAGGCATCCAGGCATTTGCTTGCCGGCTGCCACAAGATCGCGATGCAGTATTCGCCGAACTGCGCCATCCCGTATGTGTCGCTGGTGGACGGCGGCACGCTCGAACTTGGTTCGCGGCACGGGCGTCGAGATCGTCACCTCGGCCAACCTGGTTCAGCTATTCGAAGCCCGCTGGACGGCCGAGCAGCTTGAAATGCATCTGGAAGCCGGCCGCCGTGTCGATCGCGTTCGCGCCGAGGCGTTTCAGAAAATTGCCGCCGCGCTCGCCGCTGACCAGGCCATCACCGAATGGGACGTGAACCGTTTCATCCGCGCCGGCTTCGAAAATGCCGGCCTGGTCACCGATCACGGCCCCATCGTCGCCGTCAATGCCAACATGTCCGACCCGCATTACGAGCCCGCGCCCGAAGGCAGCCGCGAGATTCGCAAGGGCGACGCCGTCCTGATCGACATGTGGGCCAAGCTCGATCAGCCCCCACGCCGTCTATCTACGACATCACCTGGACCGGCTTCTGCGGCTGCACGCCGCCTTCCGCGCTTCAAAACGTCTTTGAAGTTGTGCGCGATGCCCGCGATCGCGCCATCCAACGCGTTCAGACCGCCATCGCGCGCGGCGAAACTGATTCACGGCTTCGACGTCGATGACGCCGCCCGGGCCTATATTAGCGACCAGGGGTTCGGCGAGCTATTTCATCCACCGCACCGGCCACTCCATCGGCGAAGAGGTGCATGGCACCGGCGCCAACATGGACAATCTTGAAACGCACGACGAGCGCCGGATCATCGCGGGAACCTGCTTCTCCATCGAGCCCGGCATCTATCTTCCCGAATTCGGCATTCGCTCCGAAGTAAACGTCTACGTCGGCGCCAAGCAGGCGCAAATTACTGGCGAAGTCCAGCGGCAACTCGTTACTATTCAGTGACAACTAACTCGTGCCGTACTGTGCCGACTGCCCGTCGTCCCACCGCCTGAGCCAAGCCCCGTTTTATCAACATTTTCGCGTCTGTGGAACGTCCCGCCAATCGACCCGATAGGAAATTTCGATTGGACCCGGACCCCTCCGCTCGCATACGCTGAATTATGGCAACCGTTCACATTATGGAGCCCGTGAGTTCACATGTCGCTTTGCTACATCGCATCAGCAACATCGTGAGTTCGGAGCTGTCGTTAGACGAAATGCTCGGAGAGATCGTCGGACTTACCGTCCAGGTCACTGACTGCGACGCTTGTCTGGTCTACCTCCTGGATCGCGATACCGACGAAGTTGTTTTGCGCGCCTCGCAGTTGCCTCATGCAGCCGCGCTGGGAACTTTACGCATGAAAGTGGGCGAAGGCGTTACCGGCTGGGTGGCGGAGCACAAATCCGTGGTCGCGCTATCCTCCAAGGCCGGCGCCGACGCCCGATTCAAGCGCTTTCAGACCTTGGTGGAAGACACCTACGAAGCTTTCCTTTCGGTCCCGCTGGTGAGCGGTGGCGATGTCATCGGCGTCATCAACGTGCACCATCGCGAGACGCACAATCACAACGGCGAGGAAATCTCCTTGCTGACGTTCGTCGGCGAGCAGATGGGCGGGGCGATCGCTAAATCCAGCCTCTCGGAAACCAACGCCCGCCTGCTGGAAGAAACCCTGGAGATGAAGCGCCAGCTCGAAACCCGCAAACTGGTCGAGCGCGCCAAAGGCATTCTGCAGCAGCGGCACAGTCTCACCGAAGAAGAGGCTTACCTGCGCCTTCGCAATGAGAGCCGCCGCCTGCGCCGCCCGATGAAGGAACTAGCCGAGGCCATCATCCTGGCCGAAGACCTCAGCCGCAAGAGCCGAGCTACGCGCGCAACTGTGAGTCACGCTCGTGCAAGTTTCGACTAGAAAACTTTGCGCATCCGGGCGTGGGCCAGCACCACGTCCGGATCGCGCTGCAACGCTTCGAAATATCGCTTGGCAAATCCCGTCCCGTCTTCGTTCGGCGCCAGCAACTCCCCCGCCTGCGCAATCAATCGCTCCGCGTCGATGCCCGGCAGTTCTTGGCGTCCAGCGCCTCTTCGACGCGTCCAGCGTTTCATCGATCAGCACCACGAATTCCGACAGCTCGTGCAGCCACGCGAACCATGGATCGTACAGCACCAGCCTCAATAATTCGCCACTCGAGCTGATGCGCGCAATGTCGCGCTCGTAGGAGGCTCGTTCGGAATCGAGCAGCGTCTTGTGCAGCCCGAGCAGACCGTTGCGCAGGTCCGTCGAGCCGCTGTTGTACGGGATCGGAGAGAACGAATTAGTTGGACGGCATGACGCCCTGGTGTTATAGTACATGACACCCTAAGCAGTCGCAGTCTGTCACCGCTAAAATAAGATCGTGCGTTCCGAGCCCACACTCCAGCTCGCCACCGGTCATCTCGATCAGGTGCGCCAGGAAATCGGCAAGGTCATCGTCGGCCAGCAGCACGTCGTCGATGGCGTGCTGATCTGCCTGCTCGCCGGCGGCCACGTGCTGCTGGAAGGCGTTCCCGGGCCTGGGCAAGACCACGCTTGCTGCGAACGCTGGGCCGCGTGCTGCATCTGAAGTATTCGCGCATCCAGTTCACGCCCGACCTGATGCCCGCCGACATCGTCGGCAGCATGATCATCGAGAGCGACGATCACGGCGCCAAAGCGCTTGCGCTTCCAGCCCGGCCCGATCTTCGCCAATCTGGTCCTGGCCGACGAAATCAACCGCGCCACGCCCAAGACGCAGTCCGCGCTGCTCGAAGCCATGCAGGAGCGTACCGTCACCAGCGGAACCACCACGCATGAGCTGGAACCGCCGTTCCTGGTCATGGCCACGCAGAATCCGATCGAGATGGAAGGCACCTATCCGCTGCCCGAAGCCCAGCTCGACCGGTTCCTGATGAAGATCCTGGTGAGCTATCCCTCGCGCGAAGATCTGAACCGCATCGTCGAACGCACCATCCAGCGCGACGAAACCACGCTGCAGCCGGTTGTCGACCGCGATGCGATTCTGGAGTTGCGCGCCGCCTGCCATGACGTCTGTCGCCCCGCACGTGCAGGATTTCGCCATCGACCTGGTCATGGCCACGCAGCCCGGCACGCCCAGCCGCTCACCCGCTCGCCAACAAATACATCCGCTACGGCAGTTCGCCGCGCGGCGCGCAGGCTCTGGTCGAATGCGGGCGCGTCCTCGCCCTGATGCGCGGCCGCCTGAACTTGAGCACCGACGACATTCGCGAAATCGCGCCCGACGTTCTGCGCCATCGCATCATTTTGAATTTCGACGCCCACGCCGACGGCCAGACGCCCGAAACCATCCTGACCACCAGATCATCGAAAGCGTCGCCGCCGCGGCAGCCAAGTAAGAAGCAGTGAAGTGAAAGCCGTCCAGTGAAAACCGAGCCACTGATCGACAGCGCCTTCCTCGAAAAGCTCGAGCGGCTGACGATCCGCTGGCAGAAATCGTTCCCCGGTCTGGTCGGCGGCCACAACATCTCGCACTTCGCCGGCCCCGGCCAGGAGTTTCTCGATCATCGCCAGTTCCATCATGGCGACGATCTGCGCGCCGTCAACTGGCGCGCCTACCTGCGCCTGGAAAAGCTGTTTCTGAAAATGTTCCAGGTGGAGCCGCGCATCCCGGTCCGGATGCTGCTCGATTGCAGCAACTCCATGACCGACCGGCGCCGTCTCTAAGTTCGATTATGCGCGCAAGCTGGCCGCGGCGTTGTGCTACGTCGGCCTGGTGCGGCTGGATACCATCTGCATTCAACCCTTCGGCAGCGCACTTGGGCGATTCCTTCCTGTGCGGCGGCGGCCGCCACCGGTTCATCCCGGCCGTGAATTTCCTCCAGGACACTGAAACCCGGGGGCCGCACCAATTATTTCCAAATCGCGCGCGAGTTCATCTCCAACTATCCGCAGCGCGGACTGCTGATCATCATTTCCGATTTTCTTGGACGACGCCGGCTGCGAGCGCCCGCTGCAATACCTGGCCGACTTCGGCCACGAGCTGATCCTGGTGCAGGTCTGGGCCGACGAAGATCGCGAACCCGCCTGGGACGGATCTGCTGGATCTGACCGACGCCGAAACCGGCGAAACGCTCGAGATCGGCTTCGATGATGCGGCGCGCGCGCAGCTACATCGCAGGCCTTCGACGCTTACGCCCGCGACATCCAGAAAGTCGGCCTCCGCAATAGCGGGCGCTACGTCGGGTTCTCCACCAGCCACTACAATCGAAGAGGCGGTGTTTGGGCCTTTGGCGCGCGTCAGGCGGATTCGAGTAAGCCGCGATGTTCTTCCTCAACCTGTCCTTGCCCGAGTTTCTCGCCATCCTGGGATCGCTCTCGGGCTTGGTGGTGGCGCTCTACCTGCTCGACCGCATGCGCAAGCGCCACACCGTCGCGACGCTGCGCTTCTTCGCCGTCGACCGAACAGCCCCCGGTCTTAAAGCATCGCCGCAAACTGCAGCAACCCTGGTCGCTGCTCCTGCAGCTGATCAGTCTGCTGCTGCTGCTGCTGGCGATCGCACAGCTTCGCCTCGGCTCGCCCGCTGCGTTACTCGCGCGATCACGTGCTCATTCTCGATATCTCCCCCTGGATGGCCGCCCGCTTCGGCCCAATCCGTTTGATCGATCGGGCTCGCGCCGCGGCTCGCAGCTATGTCAACGCGCTGCCGCTCGCCGATCGCGTCATGGTGGTCCGCGCCGACGTCGCTCGCTACGCCCGCGCTCTTTTTGAATCGGACCGCAAGAAAATTCGACCACGCCATCGATCAAACCCAGCCCGGCGCAGCGTCCCTGAACTTGCAGGGCGCTCTCGATTTCGCTCGCACGCGCGCAAAGCGTGCAGGCCCAGCGCCCCGGCGAAATCGTCTTCATCGGCGCCGCGCCGCATCCCCGGCGACGAAGCGGCCCGCCTCGATGCTCGCCGCCGAATTTCCGTTTCATCTCGATCCCCGGCCCCACCGAACACGTCGGCTTGCGCAAAATGACCGTGCACCGCGCCGTCGACGATCCCGACATCTGGGAAGTCTTCCTCGCCGCGAAGAATTACGGCTCCGCGCCACCGTCGTTCCGGCCGTCGTCAACTTTCGGCGGCGCGCCTGTCGCCACCCATCGCTTCGATCTCAAGCCCGGCGCCGAAGAAAGCTTCTCCTTCCGTTTCAGAACCCGCGCCGCGCGGATGGCTGGAAGCGCGCCTCGCCGCACGCAGGACTCGTTCCGCCAGGATAGCCGCGCCATTCTCGAACTGCCGCGCGCGCGGCGTCGCTGCCCGTCACCGTTTATTCCGCCGAGCCCGATCTCCTGCGCCCCGTCTTCACCGCCATTCCCGGAATTCAGGCGCATTTTCTGCCTGCTCGCAAACTACGATCCGAATGCTCATGCGCGGCATCGTCGTCCTCGATCGTTTTGCTCCGCCCTCGCCGCCCGCTGATCAAAGCATTTGGCTGAACCGCCCGCGGATAAATCGCCCATCCCGGTGCAAAGCACCCAGGCAGGGCGAAGCTGAATCGAGTGGCAGGCGGATCACCCGTTGGCAGCCGGGCTGCGCGCGCGTGATATCGAACTTGCGAACGCCGAGATTTTCAGCCTCGCGCCCGGCGACATCTCCGTAGCCCGGTCAGACGCCGGTCCGCTGATCGTCGCTCGCCCGGGCTACGCGGCCAGCCCAAAATGGTCGTGCTCGGATTTCAACCCCGTGCGCTCCGGCTTGAAGTATCAGCTCACGACGCCGCTGCTTATTCGCCAACATCATTCGCTGGATGGCGCCCGATGCATTCCGCTCCTGGGAACTGACCGCCGGCACCGTCGGCACCGTGAACGTCGAGCTGGAATCGCGAACTCGATCCCGAATACGGTCCGCGTTCAGACCGAAGACGGCCAGCCGCTGCCGTTTACCGATGCAAGGAAAAACGCTGCGCTTCTTCACCGGCGCTCCCGGAATCGTGCGAGTGCTCACCGGCGATCGCGAGCTCGTCTATTCGCTCACTCTTCCGCAGCCCGGCGACACCGTCTGGCAAGCCGTCTCCAACGTCAAGCTCGGCGTGCCCGGCCGCGCGCCCTCTCGGTCCATCCTCGCGCGATCATTTGGCAATGGCTGGCGCTCGCGGGCGCCGCTGGCTTGATCGCGGACTGGATTCTTTATGGCCGCATGGATCGCCGCATGCGGGCCGCCAGAGACGCCTGCGTATCGGGCGCGCCGCTGGAGAGGAAAGCGTCATGATCTTCGAGCGCGCCTGGGTGCTGCTTTCTCTGCTCCTGCCGCTGGTCTGGGCCTATTTCGAGTGGCGGCGCACGCGCCGCATCGCCGCGCTCGTCTTGAAGACGCTCTCGCATTCTCGCGATCGTCCTCGCCCTGGCCGAACCCACCCTCACCGTCCCCGAAACAAAGATGGCCGTCGCTGTTCTGGTGGATACCTCCGCCAGCGTTTCGCCGCAGGATCTGGCGCGCGCTTCGCAATTCGCCGCGGCCCTCGATAAGGCGCGCGGCCGCCACTGGATTCGCGTCCTGCCGTTCGCCCGCTCGGTGCGCGATCTCGCCGCCGGCGAGGATAGCGGCCTGCATCTGCAACCCGCCGCCGGCGAAGCCGGCCGCGCCACCGATCTCGAAGCCAGCATCGACGAAGCCATCAGCTCGCTGCCCTCGGATCTGGTTCCGCGCCTCGTCCTGATTTCCGACGGTCAAGGAAAACGCCGGCAGCATCACGCGCGCCGCCTGGCAGGCGCAGCGCCTCGGCATTCCGATCGACACCGTCGCGCATGCAGGGCCGCCCGCAGCCGACGCTTGCGCCTGGAATCGGTCACCGTTCCCACCATCGCTTTCACCGGCGAACAATTTCCCGTCGATCTGAACATCGCCTCGCCCGCCGCGGTCGCGGGCTCGGTCCAGATCAGCGCGGAAGGCAAGGTGCTCGGATCTAACCCCATGAAGCTCGAACAGGGCGATAATCAGGTTCGCGTTCATGCCAGTCTCACCGCGGCCGGCGCATTGAATCTGGCCGGTGTGATCCAAACCGACGGCCTCGGCGAAATCCGCTTCGATCGCGCCGTCACGCTGCGCCGCCCCAAGGTTCTCTACATCTCGCAAGATCCTCGCCGGCACCGGAAACCCATCTGCTCCAAACGCTTCGCCGCCGCCCAATTCGACGTCGACCGCACAGCCGACCCGATCCACGGCTCGCTGGCCGACTATCAAATCGTGTCCTCAATAACCTGGACCTGGAATCGCTTGCCGGCCGCTCGCAAAGACGAGATCGAAAAATTCGTGCAGCAGGGCGGCGGACTGCTGGTCATCGCGGGCGAGCGCAACATGTACGCCGAAAACAAGAAAGTGGAAGATGCGCTCGACCGCACTCTGCCCGCCAAACTCGCGCCTCCGCGATCGCCCGAAGGCACCGCCGTCGTGCTGATCATCGACAAATCGTCGTCGATGGAAGGCAAGAAGATCGAACTGGCGCGGCAGGCCGCGATCGGCGTGGTGGAGAATCTTCGCCCCATCGACATGGTCGGCGTCCTGATCTTCGACAACTCCTTTCAGTGGGATGTCCCGATTCGCCACGCCGAAGACAAGGTCCTGATCAAGCGCCTGATTTCCGGCATCATTCCCGACGGCGGCACGCAGATCGCGCCCGCACTGACGGAGGCCTACCGCAAGGTGCTTCCCACGCACGCGACCTTCAAGCACATCGTGCTGCTGACCGACGGCATCTCGGAAGAGGGCGACAGCCTCGACCTGTCCAAGGAAGCAGCCGCGCAGCACGTTACCATTTCCACCGTCGGCCTGGGCCAGGACGTGAACCGGGCCTATCTCGAGAAGGTCGCCGCTATCGCCGGCGGCAAATCGTATTTCCTGAACGAGCCCGCCGGGCCTCGAACAGATCGTGCTCAAGGACGTGATGGAGCACACCGGCTCCACCGCCGTTGAGAAGACCCTGCAGCCGATCGTTGCGAAGCACGCCGAGATCCTGGACGGCGTCGGCATGGAGACCGCTCCGCCGCTCAAAGGCTACGTGCGCTTCATCAGCAAGCCCGGCGCCGAAACGATCCTCAAAGTCGACGAAGACGGATCCGCTGCTGGTGCGCTGGCAATACGGCCTCGGCCGCGCCGTCGTGTTTCACTTCCGACGCCAAGAGCCGCTGGGCCGCCGACTGGGTCACCTGGAAAGGCTTCGACAAGTTTTGGACCAACACCTTCCGCGATCTGCTGCCGCACGCCGAAAGCAGCGAAGCCAAGGCCGAATACGATAGCGCGAGCGGCGACCTGGTGGTGAACTATCATTTGGGCGGCGACGTCGAAGATCCCGCAACAGTCGCCCGAGATTTTCGTCCTTGGTCCGAATGGTTTCCGCCATCCGGTGCCGATCGCGAAACTCGCCGGCGAAGTCCTATCGCGGAAGAATTCACATCGGCGATTTGCAGGGCCTGTTCCGCATCCGGCCGCTGGACGAATCGCGCGCCTTTCCCGAAATCGGCTTACTATCAGCCCGAGCAGGAGCTGCTGCGATTACGGCTCCAACCAATTCCTGCTGCGCTCGGTCGCGCGCAATTCACCGGCGGCCGTTTCAATCCGGCGCCCGGACAGGTCTTCGATTCCGGCGGCCGGTCCCAATCGTCCACGCTGCGGCTGTGGCCGATGCTGCTCGGGCTTGGCGATCGCTCTTGAATCTGGCGGAACTGCTCATGCGGAAAGTTCCACGACGGTTTCTAGGTGGAATGTTTGGGGGAACAAGTCGACCAGCGTGATCTTTTCGATCCGGTAACCTTCCGCGATCAGCCCGCGCAAATCGCGCGCCAGCGTTGCCGGATCGCACGAAACGATGGTCAGCCGCGGCGCGCGAATCCGCGCCAGTTCCTTGACCACCGGTTTTCCTAAACCAGCGCGCGGTGGATCGGCCAGAATGAAGTCCGGTGTTTCATCGAGGCCGGCGAGATAATCTTCGACATTGGCATTCACGGCGCACTTGCCGGTAAAGTTGTGCTCCAGATCGCGAAAACCGCTGCCGCCCGATTCCACCGCCATCACTTTCGCGAACCGCTCGGCCAGCTTCACCGCGAACAGTCCGACGCCGGCGTAAAGATCCACGGCCCATTCGCCCTTCGCATCGCCCATCGCGCATTCCACCAGCCGATCCACCAGGAATCGGTTCACCTGGAAGAACGAATTCCGGCTGACCTGAAATCCGCCGTACTCGATCGGCGTCGTGACGCCCAGCGACGCCAGCGCCGTTCAGCGCCGGAGCGCGGAACGCGGTCCACAACATTGACTTGCACTTCTGTTTCATTGGTAAATAGCTCCACAGCGGCGGTGACCCGCCATGGGCTCATGGATCTTGCCGATCGCCTCGTTGAGCTTCGGCGACGCGATCGGGCAATGGTCGATCGCGCAGAGCTCGTGCGATGCCATGCGCCGAAGTACCCAACCTTGCCATGCTCCGATGTGAAGCTGCACGCGATTGCGATACTGCCAGGGCTCGCCCGCGATGATCCCGATCTCGCCGGCAAATTCGATCTTGCCCACGCGCCGCAGCACCTCGCGCAGAATCTCGCGCTTCTGCTCCAACTGGACCGGATAATCGATGTGCTGATACTGGCACCCGCCGCAGCGCAGGAAATACGGGCATCCGGGCGCGATTCGCGCGGGCGACGGTTGCAGATACTTCGATCACGCGTCCGCGCCACAGATCGTTCTTCGCGCGATCGATCTCGGCGCGCACCACTTCACCCGGCAGCACGAACGGCGTGAGAACCACTTTTCCGTCCAAACGCGCCAAACCTTCGCCGCCATACACCAGCTTCTCGATCGTTAGTGTTTCTTGAATGGGCAAGCGAAAGGGTACCATGGTTGATTCGACATGAAAGCACGCGTCTTCTCCGGCATTCAGCCGACCGGCAATCTGCACATCGGAAATTATCTGGGCGCGCTGAAGAACTGGGTCCAGATCCAGGACGACTACGAGAGCATCTTCGGCATCGTCGATCTGCACGCCATCACGGTTTATCAGGAGCCGGCCGAGCTGCGCGCCAAGATCCTGGAGATCGCCGCGCTGTTTCTGGCCGCGGGCATCGATCCGAAGCAATCCACGATCGTGGTGCAATCGTCGGTGCCGGAGCACGCCGAGCTCGCCTGGATGCTGACCTGCGTCACGCCGGTCGGCTGGCTGGAGCGCATGACGCAGTACAAGGCCAAAGCGGCAGGCGCAGGAAACCATCGGCGACGGCCTGCTGCAATATCCGGTGCTGATGGCCGCCGATATTCTGCTCTATCAGGCCGCGATCGTGCCGGTGGGCGACGATCAGGCGCAGCATCTGGAGCTGACGCGCGACATCGCGCAGCGCTTCAATTCGCTGTACGGCGAAACGTTCGTGATGCCGGCGACGCACCTGCCGCCGGTCGGCGCGCGCGTCATGGGCCTGGACGATCCGGACAAGAAGATGAGCAAGTCGGCCACCGGCTCCGGCCACGCGATCGCGCTGCTCGATCCGCCCGATCAGATCCGCAAGAAGATCATGCGCGCCACCACGGATTCGCAGCCGGCGGTGGATTTCGAGACGCTCGGCGCCGGGCGTGCACAATCTGCTTGAGCATCTTTCAGGCGTTCATGCGGATGGCGCGACGGAGCAGATGCGCGCGCACTTCAGCGGCATGCGCTATGGCGATCTGAAGAAGCAAGTGGCCGAGATGGTGATCGCGAATCTGGAGCCGCTGCAGAAGCGCTACGCCGAGATCATGGATGAGCCGGGCTATCTTGACCGGCGTGCTCAAGGAAGGCGCGGAGCGCGTATCGCCCATCGCGAAATCCACCGTGCAGTTGGTGAAGGAGCGCATGGGGCTTTACGTGGGCGGCTGAGTCAGTGGAAATCGTGCGAGGGCACGGCCTCTTCAGCCACATGCAGCGGCTCGAAATGCGCGGCCCGCACGGTGTAGACGTTGTCGATGTTCTGCATTTCGCCGTCGATCACGAGATACGAATTGTTGAGGATCGTTTTGCGCTCGCGATCGAAAACGTCCGGCATCACCACGGCGTTCGAGACGCCGGTTTCATCTTCGATGCTCAGGAACAACAATCCTTTGGCTGTGCCGGGACGCTGGCGGCAGATGATGCATCCGGCGATGCGAACCGACGCGGCCGTTGCGGACGAACTTCAACTGCGCCGCCGGCGTGACGCCGAGCGCGTTCATTTTCTCGCGATGAAACGCCATGGGATGCTTTGCCGATGGTGAGGTGGGTGCCGCGGAAATCGGAGTTCAGCCGTTCGCTCGATGTCATGGGGGCAAGCGGCGCGCGATTGTGGCTTAGGGGTTGGGGATCGGCGAACAGCGGACCGCTGGGCGCATGGCGAGTTCGGAATCCCACAGAGCCGCGCGGCGATGCGTGGGCGACGCCGTGATGAAATTGAGCGCGCCGATTTCGCTGAGCTTGCGCAGTTCGTCTTTGCGAAGCTCGGGGACGCGGTCCACTAAATCCTGGATGCTCTCGAACGGCGCTTCGCGCGCGCGCGCACGAGGATCGCCCGGGCGGCCTGCTCGCGCAGCCCTTTGACGTAATTCAATCCCAGGCGAACGCGCCGCTCGCCATTTTCCTCTTCGATGGTGCACAGCCAATCCGAGCGCGTGACATCGATCGGATTGAAGTGCAGGCCGTGGCGCTGCGCGTCTTTCACCAACGTGGCCGGCGCATAAAAACCCATCGGCTGATTGTTCAGGATCGCGGCGGTGAACGCGGCCAGATAGCGGCATTTCAGATACGCGCTGGCGTAGGCGATCAGAGCGAAGCTCGCGGCGTGCGATTCGGGAAATCCGTACAGCGCGAACGAGGTGATGGATTGCACGATCGCGTCCTGCTGCTTGCCGATGATGCCGTTGCGCGTCATGCCCGCGCGCAGCCGGGTTTCGATTTCGCGCATGCGTGCTTCCGAGCGCTTGAATCCCATGGCGCGGCGCAGCTCCTCGGCTTCGCCGCCGGTGAATCCGGCCACGATCATCGCCATGCGGAGCAACTGCTCCTGAAACAACGGAACGCCCAAGGTCCGGCGAAGCACCGGTTCGAGCGATGGATGCAGGCACTCGGCCTGTTCGCGGCCCTGCCGGCGGCGCAGATACGGATTCAGCATCTGGCCGACGATCGGCCCGGGCCGGATGATGGCCACTTGCACCACGATGTCGTAGAATCGTTCCGGCCGCAGGCGCGGCAGGCACGACATCTGCGCGCGGCTTTCCACCTGAAACATTCCGATGGTGTCGGCGTTTTGCAGCGCTTGATAAACCAGCGGGTCGTCCTGCGGCAGATGCGCCAGGTCCACTTCTTCGCGATACGCGCCGCGAATCAGCTGGATGGATTCTTCGAGCACGGCCATCATGCCGAGGCCCAGCAGATCCACTTTGATGATGCCCATGTCGGCGCAATCTTCTTTGTCCCACTGGATGACCACGCGGCCGGGCATGGTGGCGGGTTCCAGCGGCACCATGGAATCGAGCTGGCCCTCGCAGATCACCATGCCGCCGGAGTGCTGGCCCAGATGGCGCGGCAGATCCTGGATGGTCATGTAGAGATCGAGAAATTTCGCGATCAGCGGATTTTGCTCGGGCGAGAAGCCGGCTTCGGTGAACTGGCGCTCGGCGGTTTCTTTGGGATCGGTCCAGCCCCAGGCTGGAACCAGCGCCGAGATGCGCGCCAGATCCGTTTCGGGAAAGCCCAGCACTTTGCCGATGTCGCGCACGGCGGAGCGGCCGCGATAGGTGATGACGTTGGCGGTCATGGCCGCGCCGAGTTTGCCGTAGCGTTCGTAGACATATTGAATGGCGCGCTCGCGCTGATCGCCGCTGGGAAGATCGAGATCGATGTCCGGCCATTCGCCGCGCTCTTCGGAAAGAAAGCGCTCGAAGAGCAGCTCCATTTCGACCGGATCGACGGCGGTGATGCCGAGCGAATAACAGACCGCGCTGTTGGCGGCCGATCCGCGGCCTTGCACCAAAATGTTTTGGCGGCGGCAGAAGTCGACGATGTCCCAGACGATCAGGAAATAGCCGGCCAGCTCGAGCTTTTCGATGAGCGCCAGTTCGCGATCGATCTGGCGGCGGGCGCGGCGGCGCAGATCGGCGGACTTCGTGATGATAGCGATTCATCGCGCCTTCTTCGACGCGTTTGCGCAGGAACGAATTCATGCGTTTCGCCGGGCGGCGTCGGGTAGCGCGGGAATTGGTAGCCGAGATCGGCGAGCGTGAATTGCAGGCGGTCGGAAAGCTCGCGTGTATTGGCGATGGCTTCGGGCAGATCGGCAGAAAAGCCGCGACATTTCTTGCGCGCTTTTCAGATGCCGCTCGGAATTGATGGAGAGCAGGCGGCCGGCTTCGTGAATGGTGGTCTTGTGGCGGACGCAGGTGAGGACGTCGAGCGCTTCGCGGGAATCGGGCGTGGCGTGGCTGACGCCGTTGGTGGCGAGCAGCGGCAACGATGTTGCGCGCGCGAAATCGATCAGGGCCTGGTTGCGCGCTTCTTCGGCGCGATTGTAGTGGCGCTGGAGTTCGACGAAAACGTTCTTTGCGCCGAATAGATCGAGGAAGCGAGGATCGGGCCGCGAGCCAGGCAGACCAGGCCGCTTGCAGAACTCGGCGAACTCTTCGGGAGCCGCCGCGCCTTCGCCTTTTGGCGCGCGCATCTTCATGCGGGTGATCAGGCGGCACAGATTCTGATAGCCGGTGCGATTTTCGGCCAGCAGCGGATAACGATGACCGTCGGTGCAAGTGATTTCGGCGCCGATGTGCGCGCGAATGCCGGCCTTTTTCGCGGCCATGTGGAAGCGGGCGGCGCCGGAGATGTTGTCGCGGTCGAGGATCGCCAGGGCGGGGAAGTCGAGTGCGGCGGCGCGGGCGACGAGTTCTTCGGGCACCGAGGAGCCTTCGAGAAAGCTGAAGGCGGAGCGGGCAGTGCAGTTCGATGTACTCGCTAGTCATAGCTGCCTTCGATGAACCAGCCTTGCGAATGGCTCGCAATAGATGCGGTAGAGGGCGCCGTTGGTGAGTGCGATGTCCCATTCGTCGCGATTCCAGGCGGTAGTGGTCCACCAATCGCCCGAAGTGCGCCAGGGCCCGGCGGCGTTGAGCACCTTTCCGTGAATGCCCGATGCCGTGATGCGAATCGGGCGGTTGCGATCGAGCTCGACGGTGGCGGGAAGAGGAGGACGAAAGTAGCGAAAAGCATGGCGGATTGGGCGTTGGAGTTTGAGGATTGGCGATTTGCGGTTGCGCGTTAACGAGGCGGAAAGGTTGGGGGTGATGAGTGTTCAGGAGTTCGGGGATGCCGACGTTGTTTTCGCCGACGATGCCGCGGATGCGGGCGAGCGTGAGTTCCAGTTTGTCGGGCGCGGGAGTGACGGGAAGAAAGATGCCGGTCTGGACAGTGCGCGGATGCACCGGTTTGAGCGCGAGCGAGAGCGCGGTGGTGGGCGCATTGCGGCGGATGCGCTTCCAGATCCATTTGCAGCAGCTTCAATAGCGACTTGCTTTCGCGCATGGGGACGGGCAGGCGCAGAGTGCGGATGTGTTCCGGGTGATCTTCGAGTTCCAGGCGAATGGTCACTTCATTGGCCGCCATGGCATTGGAAAGCAGGCGTGCGCATTGATCGTTGAGCAGGCGGGCGATCAGGAACAGCAGCGGCTCCAGCAGGCTGACCGGATGATCCAGCTCGATCCGGTCTTCATACGTGGTCTCCGGCTGGAAGATTTTGAGCGGGCGATGGATGGCGCCGCGAGCCAGTTGCTGCAAGTAGACGCCGTGCGGTCCGAAGCGTTCGGCGAGGCCGTTTTCGGGCAATTGGGCCAGTTGATCGAGCGTGTAGATGCCCCAGCTTTCGAGCACCTGCGCCATTTCTTCAGTGAGCGGGAGCGCGGAGACATCGAGATCGTTCAGATTGGGCGCGACGGTGACGCCGGGGAAATTGCGCGCGGCGAGAATGGCGGCGTCGGCGGTCCCGGCGATGGCTACGTTGACTTCGACATCAGCACTCGCGCGTCCGGCGATGGCTTCGGCGATCTGCCGCGGCGAGCCATGCAGGCGCTGCAGTCCGTCGATGCGGAAGACGACGGTATCGGGCGCGGTCTGTTCGAAGGAAGGCGAGAAAGCCGCGGCGATCTGCGGCAAATCGGTGGAAGGGCCGTGAATGCAGGCGAACAGCATGATCAGATCGCCTTGGCTTTGAATTGCGCAGTTCCAGTGCGCACGGGCTTGCGCGACGCCGCTTCCAGTTCCACTTCGCGCAGGAGCGAGAAGCCGGGCGCGCCGGTCCAGATGGTTTTCTTGCGCTCGAGATCGAGCATCAGCGACGCGCAGGATTTCGCGACCGGTTCTTTTTCGGCGAGCGCGAGAATGGTCGGCGTGTTTTCGATGGCGCGGCGGAAGCGATACCAGTAGGAAATGGGGATGCGATTCGAAATGCGCGCGGGAACCTGGCAGAGGTCGAGCACGATGGCGCCGAATCCGCCCGCGTGGAGCAGGTAGTCGGCGGCTTTGAGCGCGTGCCCGGCATTGTGCCCGCAACGGATCCAGACCAGCTGCGAAAGCGCTACGCCGGCCGCGGCCGCCGATACGGGATCGAAGGAATCGTCGGTGTCGACGTAAGCGCAGATTTCAAGCTGGGCGGTGGATGCGGCCAGCAGGGAATGGACCAGCGTGGTGCGTCCGGAGCTTTCCGGGCCGAGAATTTCCGAGATGGCGCCGCGCGGGAAGCCCCCTGCCATCGCATCGAGCGGCGCGATGCCGGTGGGGAGGTATTCCCGGATTTTGGCGTCCGGACGCAGTCCAAGCGTAGTGACGCGAGCGGCGTTTGGGTTCATGCAAATTCGCCTTTTCTTCGCCACTCATATTGTGCTCACTTGAGGTGAAGTTGTCAAGAGTACGGCGGGTGGTTTGGAGGTTAGGAATTGGCTTGCCGCCTTGAACGCGGAACACCACGGGTGTAGACTGCACCAGAGGCAACTATGAAATCCAAACCGGTCTCCTTGGTTTCCAGCGTGACGCTCCCGCTGGCTCTGATCGCGGGCGCGGCCGGCATGATCTGGCTCCAGACCAGCGCGCATGCGGCGACGAATGTGGACAGGAAGGGCACCGTCGAAATGATCAAGGTGCACGGCAAATCGCTTGAAGGAAATCTGGAAGGCGATTCGCCGGATCGCGATGTGTTCGTTTACCTGCCGCCCAGCTACTCCACCGAGAAGAACCGCCGATATCCGGTGGTCTATTTTCTGCATGGCTACGGCATCAATGCAGAGGCTTACTGGAAGCTGCTGACTGTCCCGGCTACCGCGGACAAAGAAATGACCGACGGGACCATCCACGAAATGATCCTGGTGAATCCGGACGCGTTTACGATTTACAGCGGCAGCATGTACTCGAACTCGCCGACCACCGGCGACTGGGAGACCTACATCACGCACGATCTGGTGAATTACATCGACAGCCACTACCGCACCATCGCCAACCGCGACAGCCGCGGTCTGGCCGGCCACTCCATGGGCGGTTATGGAACGATGCGCCTGGCCATGAAGTACCCCGAAGTGTACTCCAGCATCTACGCGATGAGTTCCTGCTGCTTGATGAATAATCCGGCGTGCCCGGCCGCCCGCCAGAGCTCCGCAGCAGAACCAGGACAAAGAAGGAAAAGCAGCTCCGGCAGGCCGCGGACCCGGATTTTCGCGAAGGTTCTTTCGGCCGAAGCGGCCGCATGGTCGCCGAATCCGCAGAATCCGCCCAAGTTTTTCGACCTGCCCGTGGAGGATGACAAAGTTCGTCCTGAGATCGCGGCCAAGTGGATCGCCAACTCGCCGCTCGCGATGGTGGATCAATACATCGCGAATCTGAAGGAATATCACGCGTTCATGATGGATGTCGGGCTGCAGGATGGCCTGTTGGCTTCCAACAAAGAAATGGACGCATCGCTCACCCAGATTGGAGTTCCGCATAAGTTCGAAACCTACGAGGGCAACCATACCAATCACGTGAAGGACCGGTATGAGGCCAACGTCCTGCCGTTCTTCTCGGAGAATCTGAAATTCACGGCGACTCGCGCCAAGCACCGGTAAGCCTAGCGGCTGCCACGGTACAATGTTTTTTGCTCTTGGTTTTTAGGCTTTAGGAGAATTCGCAATGTCCGAGAAAACTGGCGACACCCGCCGCCGCTTGCTGCAACAAGCCGCTTTGGCCAGTGGCGCCGCGGCATTTGCCGCCCGGAAGGCTCGCGCCCAAACCGCCGATGCCAATACTCAATCGAGCGATGAGCCCGCCTGGAAGCACCTGTTTCCACCCGGATTTCGCAACGAGCGGATCAAGACTTCGGGCGCTGAGATCAATACCGTCATCGGCGGCTCCGGTCCTCCCGTTCTGATGTTTCACGGCGCGCCGCAATCGCTGATCACCTGGCGTCTCATCGCGCCGGATCTTGCCAAGGAATACACGCTGGTGATGTGCGACCTGCGCGGCTACGGCGATTCCAGCAAGCCCGAGGACGGCGTCAACCATGCCAACCATTCCAAGCGCGCCATGGCGCTGGACGGCGTGGAGGTGATGCAGCATCTGGGCTACCAGCAGTTCCGCATGGTGGGCCATGATCGTGGCGGCCGCGTTGGCCGGCGGATGGCGCTCGAACATCCCGATCGGGTCATGAAGCTGGCCGTGATGGATATCGTGCCGGCGCACTACCTCTATTCGCACGTCAACATCGATTTCGTCCAGGCCTATTTTCACTGGTTCAATTACCTGCGCAAGCCGCCGGGGCCGGAAGACGAGCTCCTAAAGATGAATCAGGCATTCCAGGCGCGGGCGACCAACGAGATTCAGCGCGAATACCTGCGGACTTCGGCCACTCCCGCCAACATCCACGCCATGTGCGAGGACTATCGCGCCTCGGCGTCCATCGATCTGGGATACGATGCGGAAGATATCAAAGCCGGCAAAAAGATCCAGTGCCCGCTGCTGACCCTGTGGGCCGCCAACGGCGCCATGGGCAAGTTGTACGACGTGCTTTCCATCTGGAAAGAAGAAGGCGTCAACGTCAGCGGCAAGGGGTTGCCCGGCAATCACTCGCTGCAAGAGAGCGCGCCCGCGGAAACGCTGGCGGAGTTGCAACAGTTTTTGCGCGGGTAGCGGCTTCGTTTTTTGGTCTTTCCTCCAGCGAATTGCGCGTTGGATCGGGTAATCTCTAAGAAAGCTCGTCGAATTGCCCGGTAGCCGGAATTCGCATTGGCATGGAAAGCGTTTCCAGCACGCGCCGTTCACCATCCGTGATCTTTCGCTGCGGTCTGGCCGTAGTGTTTGTCGCGGCCGCCCTTGGCCTTACCTTCCTTTTACGGAGTGTCATTTCGACGGCGGGATATCTCTTCTTCTACATCGCCGTCGTCGCTAGCGCGTGGTTTGGTGAAGGATGGCCCGGATGGCTCGGAGTAATCCTCAGCACGGTCGCGGTTGAATACTTCTTTATCACCCCGGTTCATTCCTTTGGAGTGAGCCGAGACGACCTGCCGATCTTCTTTGAATTTGCGATCTCGGCGCTGGTAGTCAGTTGGTTCAGCTCGTGGCGGAGACAAGCTGAGTCCGAACTTCAACGAAGAGTCGAAGAGCGTACCGCCGAACTGAAACACACCAACGAGCAGTTGCTCTCGGAGATGGCCGAGCGCAAGCGCGCGGAAGAGGCCTATTACGAAGCGCAGGCCGAACTCACTCGCATGACCCGCATGAGTGCAATGGGGGCGCTGGCGGCCTCCATCTCCCACGAAGTGAATCAACCGCTTGCGGCTGTGGTTACCAACGCCGACGCGTGCCTGATGTGGCTCTCCAGCGAGCCGCCCAATCTGGAAGAAGCGCGGGCGGCGGTAGACAGCATCGCTCAACAAGGAACTCGCGCCAGTGAAGTGGTTCGGCACATTCGTGCCATGTTCAGCAAGGCTACGCCGGAAAGAGCGAAGGTGCGCGTCAACGAGCTGATTCAGGAGGTGGGTATTCTCATCGAAGGAGCGGCCCTGAGAAACCAGGTGGCCCTCCACACCGAACTGGCCGCCGATCTTCCGGCTATCCTGGGAGACCGGGTACAACTGCAACAAGTGATCGTGAATCTGGTCCTGAACGGCATCGAAGCCATGAACGAAGTCACGGGCCGGCCGCGGCGCCTGGTAATACGTTCGGAGATGCAGAACTCCGATGAGGTGCTAGTAGCGGTGGGAGACTCCGGCACGGGCATCTCCCCCAACGATGAAAAGAGAATCTTCGACCCCTTCTTCACCACCAAAGCGCAAGGGATGGGAATGGGCTTGTCGATCAGTAGTTCCATCATCGAAGCGCATGGCGGCCGGTTGTGGGCCAGCAGCAACAGCGACTTCGGCACTACCTTCCAATTCACGCTGCCGGCCGGACGCGGCGAACCCACGTCATGAAGGACTCCGATCCGATTGTTTTTGTAGTGGATGACGATGCGGCTGTCCGTGATGCCGTGAAGAGGCTCATCTCATCGATAGGCTTGCGAGTGGAAACCTTCGGGTCGACACGCGAGTTTCTCAACGGCAAGCGCCCGGAGGCGCCGGCGTGCCTGGTGCTGGATGTTCGCCTGCCAGACGCCAGCGGGCTGGAACTGCAGCGTGACCTGTCCGCCGCCAACATCCACATTCCCATTATTTTCATTACCGGCCATGCGGATGTTCCTATGACTGTGCGCGCCATGAAGGCGGGGGCTGTTGAGTTTCTCACCAAACCCTTTCGGGGGCAAGAGCTGCTCGACGCAATCCAGGAGGCGATCGCGAGGGACCGCGTGGCTCGGAATGAGCGCGCGCAAATGACAGAGCTCCGGGCCCGTTACGACTCCCTGACCGCTCGTGAAAAGGAAGTGCTGAAGCTGGTTGCTGCCGGGCTGCTCAATAAACAGGTCGGCGCCGAGCTGGGCACCAGCGAGTTAACCATCAAAACCCATCGCGGAAGAGTGATGGAAAAGATGCGTGCCGAGTCCCTGGCCGACCTGGTCCGAATGTCGGAAAAACTGAATCCCTCGGGCCAAAATAATAAGTAGTCCTGTCCTACTAACGTAGGATGTAATTGCGCCTGGAGACTGCTTATCATGAAGCCAGATGAAGATCGTGGAGAAGGTTCCCAACGGCGCGGCCGCAGCGACCCCGCCTCCCCGCCGCATCTCCATCGTGGACGACGATGCATCCATCCGCGAGGCGCTGAAGAGCCTGATGAGATCCGTCCGATTCGATGTGGAGGCCTTCGCGTCGGCCGAAGCATTCCTGGCTTCCGAGCGCCTGGATGACACTGCCTGTCTCATTCTGGACGTTACTTTGCCTGGAATGAGCGGCTTCGAGCTGCAGAACTATTTGAAGATGGAGCGGCGCCCCATCCCTATCGTTTTTATCACCGCGCATTCCGATGAGGCGTCGCGGGAGCGGGCGCTGCAAGGCGGAGCGATCGACTTCTTGAGTAAGCCTGTTCGCCGGGAAGCCCTGTTCCAGGCGATTGACGCCGCAATTACGACCGTAAGGGACTGAGTTACGGAAACCCACTTACTCATGATGCCTCGGACACCTGCGGAAATGGCAAAACCCGGCAGCCATCTCCTACTAAGAGAGGATAGCCTCCAGCCGCGAGACGCCCTACGATATTTTTTACACAAGAGTTGTTGAAAGCGATGGCGGGCAAGGGTAGGAGCATAGAAAAGGATAGGAGCATAGAAAATGACGCGGATGTTTTGCAAAGGGCCTGAGGGGGAAGCCGCTCCGCATGGAATCATCGGTGAGAGCCGGCTTCTGAAGTCGGTAATGGACCAGATCGACGCGGTAGCGCCTGTTGATTCCACTGTCTTGATTCAAGGCGAAACTGGAACCGGCAAGGAGCTGGTCGCGCAGGCCATTCACGACTTGAGTCCCCGGCGCAATGCTCCGTTCGTCCGGTTGAACTGCGCCGCGATTCCCGCCGGATTGATCGAAAGCGAGCTGTTTGGGTATGAGCGTGGCGCTTTCACCGGAGCGCAGAACGTCCCGCATCGGCCGCTTCGAAATGGCCAACGGGGGAACGTTTTTTCTGGATGAAATCGGAGATCTGGCTTTGGATCTGCAGGTAAAGTTACTGCGAGTAATCCAGGAACAGGAGTTCGAACGCTTAGGCGGCACGCGGAGCATTCGAGTGAACGTTCGCATGGTGACGGCGACACACCGCGACCTTGTGGAGATGGTCGAAAGTAAGGAATTTCGCGCCGACTTATATTATCGCCTGAGCGTTTTCCCGATCGCTCTGCCCCCATTGCGCGACCGGCCGGAGGATATTCCAGCGCTGGTGCGGCATTTCATCGCTAAGTATGCCGGGCGCATGAACAAAATAGTGGAAGATGTCCCACCGGAAACGATGCGGGCGATGGTCGCTTACCACTGGCCGGGAAACATCCGCCAGCTCCAGAACTTCGTGGAGCACGGTGTGATTGTTTCACGAGGTCCTTTATTTCAGCCCCCGCTCAGTCAACTACGGCCGCCGAAAGAGAGCTCGGCAGGGGACGATAAAACAACTGGCGGCAAGACCCTGGAAGACGCTACCCGGGACCACGTTCTTCAAACTCTGGAGGCAACCAAGTGGGTAGTGGGAGGACGGCATGGAGCCGCGGCACGCCTGGGGATCGCTCGAACTACTTTGATCGCCAAGATGCGGCGGCTGGGCATTGAGCCCGCGCGGGACGAAGCAGGCGGGCACAGCGCCCGCGAGGAAGCATTCGGAGCGATGGTATGAACGCGACGAGCAGCCTGATTTTAACAGCCATAACCGGACGGGAGGACCCAATCGATCCGCGGGAACCGATAGGCGCGCTCAGCGAGTACTACCGGGCGTTCAACCAGCGCGATCTCGCTTTGATGCAATTCAACTGGGCTCGTTCCGACGAGATCTCCATGGCCAGTCCCTTCGGCGGCATTCGTCGCGGCTGGCCCGACATTCGCGAAGGCTATGAGCGGATTTTCAACGCTCCAGCGACCCTTAGCGTCGTGTTTCAGGATTATACGATTCATCATCTCGGCGAGACGTTCTACGCGGTGGGACGCGAGCAGGGCGAGCTGAAAGGCCACGACCTCTCGCTGGACCTGAAGTTTCGCACCACCCGCGTGTTCCGGTTGAGCGGCGGGCGATGGCGTCAGATTCATCATCACGGATCGATTGACAACCCCGAGGTTCTACTGCGCTATCAGGCAGCGATTCGCTGACTCGCGGCAGTAGGAAGAGAAAGCATAAGTATAAGTAACGCTAAGAGACAAAGGGAGGGTTCGTGGAAGGTGCGGGCATTCATGGCGCACAACTGATTTTGTTGCTTCTGTTGCTCTTCGTCGCCGGTTTCGCCGCGCTTGCGAGAAAGCTTCGGACGCCCTATCCCATCGTCCTGGTGATTGCGGGGCTGCTGCTCAGCTTTGTGCCGGGAATGCCTAAGATCGTCCTGGACCCGAACCTTATTTTCCTGGTCGTGCTGCCTCCTTTGTTGTACGCCGCGTCCTGGGTTACGTCCTGGCGGGAGCTCTCGCACAACCTGGTAAGCATTTTGATGCTGGCCTTTGGCCTGGTGGGATTCACTGTATTGGGTGTCGCCGCCGCGGGTCCGTGGTTGTTCCCGGGTTTCGATTGGCGCATCGGATTTGTTTTAGGCGCGGTTGTCGCTACCACGGATACAATCGCCGCAACTTCCATTGCGAAGCGGATCGGATTGCCCAAACGCATCGTCGACCTGCTGGAAGGGGAAAGCCTCCTCAACGATGCCACGGGACTAGTGGCACTGGAATTTGCCGTCGCGATGGTGGTCCACGGTCAGAACCCGACCATCGGGTCCGGCTTGCTGCGCCTGGTCTATCTCACCTTCGCCGGACTGGGCAGCGGCCTGATCCTGGCGTGGATCGTGGAATGGTTGGAACATCGGATTGACGATGGACCAATCGAGATCGCCATCAGTCTTCTGGTTCCCTACGCGGCGTACCTGACAGCGGAGGCGATTCATGCTTCGGGCGTGCTGGCGGTGGTGGCAGCCGGGCTGTATCTGGGGCGCAAGAGTTCGCAGTTCTTCTCTCCCGAAGTCCGGCTCCAGGCGCACGCCGTTTGGGATTCGCTCACTTTCATTTTGAACGGCCTGGTGTTCGTCCTCATCGGCCTGCAGCTTCCTTCCATACTGGCGGGCGTGAGCGAGCTGAGCACCCGGCGGCTGGTTCTCTATGGCGTTTTCTTCAGCATCTTCCTGATCCTCCTCCGCCTGGTCTGGACATTTCCCGGAGCGCATATTTCGTATTTCATTCGCGGGCGTCTGCTTCACCAGAACGAGAAACGGCCCGGGACGCGCCAGATCTTTATCATCGGTTGGACCGGAATGCGCGGGGTACTCGCGCTGGCAGCCGCGATGTCTCTTCCGCAAACTCTCGCCAATGGCAACCCATTTCCGCATCGGGACCTGATTGTATTTTTGACATTTTCCGTGATTCTGGTGACGCTGGTCTTCCAGGGTCTGACACTGCCATGGGTGATCCGCGCCCTGGGCCTCGCCGAAACATCCGGCCCAAGCATCGAAGAGCAGGAGGCGCGCCGGTTGGTACTTCAGGCCGCGCAGGCACGCCTGGAAGATATGCGCCGGCACGATCCATCCCGATATGCCGAGGTGTACGACGACTTGGAGCAGCACTATAAGCACCGTCTGGCGGGTTTGAGTGGTCTTTCCCAGGAAGAAAACAAAGCCAGCGCGGAGCGGTACTTCCGATACTTGGATCTTTCGCGCACTTTGCTGGAGGTGGAACGCCACACGGCCTTGCGCCTGCGAGACGAGGGCCGCATCAGCGATGAAGCATTGCGGGAGTTGGAGCACGAGCAGGATTTGACTGAAACCCGGCTCACCGCCGCGGCGGAAGGTCGATAACCCGGCACGCCTGCGTCTGCTCCAGTTCACGCTGAATGAGGCGCCGTTGCCTTGTGGCGAGAGCTGATTGCAGGACGCGTGGGGGCTCTGGATCTTCGGAACGATGGTCAGCCGGCTCAATCTTCACGATTCGCACCGTGGCCGAGCCGGCTGACGCCGGGGGACTGCTCGCCGGCGTTATTCACCAACCCGGAGATTGTTCGTCACCGAGAAAGCGCCATGGACTCCGTTGGCGCGAATGTACACGGTATTCTTGTCCGCCTGGCTGTCCACCACGCCCTCCAGCGTGACATGGCCGTTTTTCACGATAATGCGGATCGGTTTGACGACGCCCAGCGCGTAGCGATTCAGCGGAGCGTATCCGTAGATGGCGCGATAAAGCGACCGCCGCAAGTGATCGTCATGGCCTGACAGCGGCAGCACCTCGATTTGGTTATCCACCTTATCCACTCCATCAATGGACTGCACCACTTTTTCCGCATTCGTTCTCAAGATCGGGAGGGTCACCTGACCCGCCAGAGTTACGCAATTACCGTCTACGCGATACGACAGATTGTCGAATACATCCAGATAGGGAAGCATCACCAGTTCGTGGCGGACTTCTTTGTTGATATGGGCCGTCGCCGGGTCATTCTGGGCGAAAGCCATTCCGGTTGTCAGTACTGCGATTGCAAGAATGTACTTGATCATTTTTGATCTCCTTTTAGATTGTGAAATTCGAACAACTGTGTTCATTTAGCGCCGGCGTACATCCACGGAGCGGACTCTTCCGGAGCTGAAGCCGGCCCAGCACCGTGCCGTTGACCATCCTCCCGGTCCAGGGCTGGCCCAAAGCACGTGAGCGGGCGCAGGCGCCGCCCCGGTTGTCGACGACCCCTCCGGAACCGCGCCACTGAAAATCAGGAAACCAGCGAGAATCGCCGCCGCTAGACATGTTTGTTTATTCATGCGGAGTCCTTTTATTTCGGCCGCGTTGCGGCACAACCGTGGCTACAACTGTTCGGGCGCAACCCTCAGATGATCGGAGACGTGCGCGGTTGCTTTCAATGCTCGAAGATGAGCCAGGCTGCGGTCGGCATCGGAATCCACCACGCCTTCGAGCGTGACCCAACCGTCCTTCACGATGATGTGAATGGAAGGGGCGCCACGGGTCCCGTATTTTTCCAGCGGCTGCTTTTCGTAGATGGCGCGATACACATTCATGCGAAGCGCATCATCTCGCCTGGAGGGTGGCAAGACTTCTATGTGATTTACGACATTCTCTACGCCGTCCAGGCGCAGGAGCATGCGTTCGGCATTTTGCTTGACGCTGTCCTTTACTACTTGCCCCGATAGGGTGACGGTCTTGCCTTCCACTTCGAACCTCACTGTGTCGAATACTCCATAGGACGGAAGCACGGCGAGCCTTTCATGGATGGTCCACTCGAAGTTATCCAAGGTCCTTCCCGCCCACTGATGTTCCTGCCCGGTTGCGCAAAAAGCCACGAATAACATCGCGCATCCGAGCTTCGAGATCCTTTGCATCAAATTGTTCTTCATTTGTTTCATCGCTCCGGGTTCCGATGGGGCAATCGGTACTCCAGAGGGCGAACGTATGATTTCGACGACTGCACATAGTTTGTCTTCAGCAGGTTGGGAGTAGTTTGATGACTTAGCTGCGCTGAGCGAAAGCTGATGGATGGAGGGCGGTGACGTTATGGTGCGACTCGGGTGGCCGCCAGGTGACATCACGCGACAGGTAGACGCGATGGTCAGCCCGTTGGGTGGCCAGGATTGATCCACTGTCGAAGGGGTGTCCAGCATTTGACGTGTCGGTTCAAATTCTGGCAAGCGGAGAGCGGAATTCAAGCGGCTATAGGCCCGCCTCGGCAAGGTCAATTGAGGATGAGGCCTATTTCTACGCGTTACTGGTAGTTACCCTTTGCTTTGGCAACCGCGGTGCTGCCTAAGGAGAGCATGAGCACGAGGGAATCAGAAAAGTACGACGTTCTTGTGTTTGGCAGCGGCACTGGTGGGAAACTGGTGGGCTGGACGATGGCCCAGGAAGGCCAGCGAACCGCCGTCGTCGAGCGGAAGTATATCGGCGGATCCTGCCCGAACATAGCATGCCTGCCGAGCAAAAACATCATTCATACGGCGAAGGTGGCGTCACTCTTTGGAAGGCATCAGGAATTCGGAATCCAGGCCGAAAATATAGCCGTCAATATGGCCGGAGTGTTTGCTCGCAAGCGTAAGATGGTCGACGGCATTGTCCAGGTTCATTTGGATAAGTATCGTGCGTCCGGCGATGAGTTGATTATCGGTGAGGGCAAATTCGTGGCGCCTCGCACCCTGCAGGTCGACTTGCGCGATGGCGGCCAGCGGATACTGACTGCCGACCGCGTCTTTGTAAATGTTGGAAGCCACGCAACCATACCGGACATACCTGGGCTGCGGGATGCAAAGCCCATGTCGCATGTCGAAGTGCTCGATTTGGAACGTCTTCCCGAACATCTGATCGTCCTGGGAGGCGGCTACGTTGGGCTGGAGCTGGGCCAGGCTATGCGCAGGCTGGGGAGCCGCGTCACGCTCATCGAGCGCGGCCCACAACTGGCGTCCAGCGAAGACGGTGATTTCGCGCAAGCAATTCTGGAGCTATTCCGCGACGAAGGAATGGAAGTCCTGCTCAACACGCAGGTTCAAAACGTCAAAGGCCTTTCCGGAGAGCGTGTAACGCTCCAGGTCCAAGGCGAAAACGGTATCCGAACCATTGAGGCAACCGATCTCCTCGCCGCGTTGGGGCGCACGCCGAACACCCAGGGAATCGGCTTGGAGCAGGCGGGAATCAAGGTCACTGAAAAAGGTCACATCCAGGTGAATGATCGCCTGGAGACAACGGCGCCACAGGTATGGGCGATCGGAGAGTGCGCGGGCAGCCCGTATTTTACCCATGTTTCGGAGGACGACTTCTCCGTCATTCACGCCAATCTCAACGGGGGGCGCCGCACCACCCGTGACCGGTTGATCCCTTACTGCGTCTTCACGGACCCGCCGTTGGCGCGCGTTGGCTTGAGTGAGACGCAGGCGCGAGAAGACGGCATCGCATATCGGGTTGCGTCCCTGCCAATGACCGCCGTCTGGAGGCCCTGGACACTTTCTGAGACTCGAGGGTTCATGAAGGCCCTGGTGGATGCCCGTAGCGATCGCATTCTTGGGTTCGGCGCTTTTGGCCCTGAGGCCGGGGAGCTGATGGCTACCGTTCAGGTGGCGATGCTGGCAGGGCTGCCATATTAGCACTTTGCGAGATGCCATATTCGCTCACCCCACCATGGCAGAGGGTTTGAAATCGCTTTTTGCGGCCGTGGGACCGGCGGACAAGGATATTGAGAAGCTGGAGTACGCGCGATCATCGGCGCATTCAGCGGAATTGCGGAACGCGTAATGATCCATGCAGCGAAGTCGCCGGCAGCGAATCCATTCAGGCTGACACATTAGGCGCGCTGGGGAGTCTGCGCAAGCATTGGCCGGAGTACCTGATGGAAGCCGGTGAGCTGGGTTTATACTTGTTTGCCGCCTGTGGATTTGCCACCTTGCTGCAGCACCCAGCTTCGCCGCTGCGGCACTTCATCGCCAGCGCTGCCCTTCGCCGCCTGGTGTTCGGAGTGGCGATGGGCGCCACGGTAATCGCGATTATCCTGTCGCCGTGGGGCAAACAATCCGGCGCTCACTTCAATCCGGCTGTAACGTTCACCTTTTATCGGTTGGGGAAAGTGTATTTGTGGGACGCGCTCTTTTACGGCGCCGGACAATTCCTGGGCGCTATTGGTGGTGTAACGGCAGCTGCGTATGTGTTGCGCGGCGCGCCGGCGAACCCAGCCGTTCGGTATGCGGCGACAACGCCTGGTGTCTATGGGAATGCCGTGGCCTTTGCTGCCGAAGTGACGATCTGTTTCATTTTAATGAGCACAGTCTTATTCGCGTCCAATGACAAACGGCTGTCCCGATACACGCATTACTTTGCTGGAACATTGGTCGCGCTCTACATAGCGTTCGAGTCACCGCTCTCCGGGATGAGTGCGAACCCCGCCCGATCCTTTGGCTCCGCATTGTATGCCAGCTACTGGCAGGCGCTTTGGATCTACTTCATCGCGCCACCTTTGGGCATGCTGCTGGCTTCGGAGTTTTTTCTGCGAGTTCGCGGCGGCGCCGTTCCCTATTGCGCGAAACTGCACCACGCCAATAACAAGCGCTGCATATTCCGTCACTGCGGATATCGAACGCCGCCGGTACGGGAATGTTGACGGCAACTGAATCCACGCATTTCGACGCCTATCGCGGCGTAACGTTAACGCGCCCTCCAGTAAGCGAACCGGCCGTCACCCATCCCCGTTTCCATCCCACCGTTGCCAGAGCGAATCGTGCCAGCGACAATAGCCAAAAAGCAAACGAAGACCGATGCCAACAACTCAGCTCGTTCGCGGGTTAACCTGAGAAGGGCTCAACCAGTTGCCGCGGTTGGCGGTGTCGCAGCCAGGGTATCGAAAGATCCGGGGTGAGCTCGCGATCTTGGCAGCCTGCGTGCACGTGTAAAGGAGACAAGATGAAAGCCACACAAAAACTTCACAACCTGGGCCAGAGTCTCTGGCTCGACAACATTACTCGAGACTTGCTGAACTCGGGGACGCTGAAACGTTACATCGATGAGCTGTCGGTGACGGGGCTTACTTCCAATCCCACCATCTTCGACCACGCCATCAAGAACAGCCCTGCCTATGACACGTCTATCCGCGAAAAAGTCCGGACCGGCAAATCGGAGGAAGCGCTGTTTTTCGAATTGGCGCTCGAAGATATCCAGCGGGCTGCGGACTTATTTCGGCCGGTTCATGACCGGACCGATGGCGTGGATGGGTGGGTGTCGCTGGAAGTTTCGCCGCTGCTGGCGTACGATACGAACAGCACGCTGGCCGCAGTCAAGGATTTAGCCGCACGCGGAGCGCGGCCCAATCTGTTTATCAAGATCCCGGGCACGAAGGAAGGCTTGCCCGCCATTGAGGAGTCGATCTTCGCTGGCATCCCCGTGAACGTTACGCTTCTATTTTCGCGCGAGCAATATCTAGCGGCTGCCGAAGCGTACCAGCGAGGCGTCGAGCGCCGAATCGAGGCTGGGCTCAATCCCAATGTTGGTTCGGTTGCATCGGTATTTATCAGCCGTTGGGATGTGGCCGTAGCGGATAAAGTTCCCGGCAACCTTCGTGACCAGCTCGGCATCGCGGTCGCGCAGCGGATCTACCAGGCCTATCGGGAGTTGCTCGGCTCGGAGCGTTCGCAGCGCCTCTCCAACTTCGGCGCCCGTCCGCAGCGTTTGCTCTGGGCGAGCACGGGAACCAAGGATCCGAAAGCATCCGACATTCTCTACATCAAAGCGCTGGCATCACCCTTCACGGTGAATACCATGCCCGAGGGAACCTTGAAGGCCTTCGCCGACCATGGCGAGCTGGGCGCTAGTATGCCCGCGGAGGCAGGCGATAGCGAACGCGTGCTGTCACAGTTCGCTAAAAGCGGCATTGATGTCGATGCTCTGGCTGCCCAGCTTCAGGATGAGGGCGCGAAATCGTTTGTGAAGTCTTGGAACGAACTGATGAGTGTGATCGCATCCAAGGCAGCCGAGCTCAAAAAGGCCAGTTAACGCGCCGGAGCTCTCCCGATGAATGTTCTGGTCGTCGACGTTGGCGGCACTCACGTGAAGCTTCTCGCGAGCGGCCAAACCGCACCGCGCCGGTTCGATTCCGGGCCGTCTTTGCTTCCGAAACCCATGGTCGCAGGAACCAAGAAATTGGCTGAAGGCTGGAATTACCAAGCCGTGTCGATTGGCTACCCCGGGCCGGTCCTGCGCAATCGGCCAGTCGCGGAGCCCCGCAATTTGGGTCGCGGCTGGGTTGGGTTCGATTTTGAAAAAGCCTTTGGACATCCCGTGAAGCTTATCAATGATGCTGCTATGCAGGCCTTGGGGAGCTATAAGGGCGGCAAGATGCTGTTTCTGGGATTAGGAACGGGGCTCGGGGCGGCGATGATTGTGGACGGCGTCGTTGAGCCGATGGAGCTTGGGCACTTGCCATACAAGCGGCACACCTACGAGCACTACGTGGGCGAACAAGGGTTGGAACGCGCAGGCAAGCACACTTGGCGGCGCCGGGTGGCCGACGTAGTGGCCCGTTTGGTGGCGGCGCTCGAACCGGATGATGTTGTCCTCGGAGGCGGTAACGCAAAGCTCCTGGATCAGTTGCCTCCAGGAACCCGGCCCGGCGACAACGCGAATGCGTTCGTCGGAGGATTTCGCCTTTGGGAAACCGCGCCGGCGGCGGGTCTCCGCGGAACGGCAGCGGCACGGAAACACAACAAGAAATGAGGACCAAGGATATGGAAACGGTTTTAGAATCAATCCCCGATACCCCGCTCACGGAGCGCCAGGCCTGGAAAGAACTCGATCTTCACTCCCAGAAGGTCCGCCGGCAGCATCTTCGAGAGCTCTTTGCGGCCGATCCGGAGCGCGGCAAACGCTTGACTTGCGAGGCGGCGGGCCTTTACCTCGATTACTCCAAGAACCGCATCACGGACGAGACCATAGACCTCCTGCTTCAACTGGCGAAGGAGTCCGGCCTGCGAGAGCGGATCGACGCCATGTTCGGTGGCGAGAAGATCAACCGCACCGAAAATCGGGCGGTGCTGCATGTGGCGCTGCGGGCGCCGCTAGGCGAATCCATCCTGGTCGACGGTCACGATGTTGTTCCCGACGTACACCAGGTGCTTCAGAAAATGGCCGACTTTTGCAACCGCGTCCGCAGCGGAGCATGGACGGGCCACACCGGAAAGCGCATTCGCAATGTCGTAAATATCGGCATCGGCGGTTCGGACCTTGGTCCGGTCATGGCCTATGAAGCGCTGAAATACTACAGCGATCGCGCCATGACATTTCGCTTCGTTTCCAACGTCGACGGCACAGACTTCGCCGAAGCGGTTCGCGACCTGGATCCCGCGGAGACCCTTTTCATCGTTTCCTCGAAAACCTTCACGACGCTCGAAACGATGACCAACGCTCACACCGCCCGCGAATGGTCGATGAAAGCGCTGGGAGGCGACCCGAAGTCGGTTGCGAGGCACTTTGTCGCCGTCTCCACCAACGCGGCCGAAGTATCGAAGTTCGGCATCGATACCGCCAACATGTTCGGATTCTGGGATTGGGTGGGAGGGCGTTACTCCATGGATTCGGCGATCGGCCTTTCCACCATGCTCGCCATTGGCCCGGATAACTTCCAAGCCATGTTGGAAGGCTTTCACCAGATGGACGAGCACTTCCGCACGGCGCCCTTTGAGCGCAATCTGCCCGTCCTCATGGGCCTGCTGGCGGTCTGGAATAACAATTTCCTGGGCGCGGAGACCGTCGCGGTGCTGCCTTATGATCAGTACCTGAAGCGCTTCCCCGCTTATCTCCAGCAGTTGACCATGGAGAGCAACGGCAAGCACGTCACGCTTGAATGGGACCGAAGTGGGCTATCAGACCGGCCCTATTTATTGGGGTGAACCGGGAACCAACGGACAGCACTCCTTCTATCAGTTGATTCACCAGGGCACCCGGCTTATCCCTTGCGACTTTATTGCCTTCGGCCGGCCGTTGAACGCGCTCGGCCGCCATCACGACATTCTGCTGGCGAACGTGCTTGGCGCAAGCCGAGGCGCTGGCCTTCGGGAAAACGCGCGAGCAAGTGAAGGCGGAAGGCACTCCGGACTGGCTGGTTCCCGCACCGCGTCTTCGAAGGGAATCGCCCGTCGAACATGATACTGGGCGAGCAACTCACGCCCGCGACGCTGGGAAAGCTGGTCGCTCTCTACGAGCACTCCGTCTTCACGCAGGGCGCGATTTGGGGCATCGATTCGTTCGACCAATGGGGCGTCGAACTGGGCAAGGTGCTGGCGCAGCGGATTATCCCGGAGCTGGAAAGCCCGGAAGAACCCAAACTGCAGCACGACAGCTCGACCAACGCCTTGATTCGCCGCTATCGTAAGTACAAGTCCGCCTGAGAGGGCAGGGCATTTGGACAGCGCGTGGTGGCGGCATATCCGCTGACCGCATTTGAACACGGCGTCGGCAATTCGACAGAATCAATTCGCTTCACACGGAAATCAGCAAACACTAGAGCCCGCGCAGGCTGGACTCGCGCGTGCAAAAGCTCAATTGAGGAATCACTAATGCAACTGGGCCAAATGCAACCAGGAATGATCGGACTTGGAAGAATGGGCGCGAACATGGTGCGCCGGCTCCTGCGTGGCGGCCAGGAGTGCGTGGTTTTCGATCGCTCGCCCCAAGTAGTGGAAGAACTTGCTCGCGAAAAGGCTGTGGGCGCTGTCGATTACAGAGATCTGGTGAAAAAGCTGGAGCGCCCCAGAGCGCTTTGGATGATGGTTCCGGCCGCAGTGGTGGACAAAACCATTTCCGAGCTCGCACCTTACCTCGACGACGGGGACACGCTCATCGATGGTGGTAATTCTTACTACGTCGACGACATTCGGCGCTCCCAGGAACTCGCGCTCAAAGCGAATCCACTACGTGGATGTCGGAACCAGCGGCGGCGTATGGGGGTTGGAACGCGGCTACTGCATGATGATCGGCGGCGAAGCCAGATGTGGTGAAGCGGCTGGATCCGATCTTCAAACAGCTTGCGCCCGGCATAGGAGATATTCCGCGCACGCCGGGACGCGAAAAGATCGACGGCACTTCTGAGCTGGGCTACCTGCATTGCGGTGGGAATGGCGCAGGCCACTTCGTCAAGATGGTTCATAACGGGATTGAGTACGGCGTCATGGCGGCGTACGCCGAGGGGTTGGCAGTATTGCGCGCCGCCAACATCGGCAAGCAGACAAGTACCATCGACGCCGAGACGGCGCCGTTGCGCGAGCCGGAGCACTATCAGTACGATCTAAACCTCCGGGATGTAGCGGAGGTGTGGCGCCGCGGCAGTGTCATCGCTTCCTGGCTGCTGGATTTGACTGCCGCGGCGCTGGTGGAAGACCCCGCGCTATCGAACTTCGCCGGACGGGTCTCCGATTCGGGTGAGGGGCGCTGGACCATCAAAGCCGCCATTGATGAAGGCGTGCCTGTGCCGGTTCTCGCGACTGCGCTCTATGAGCGCTTCACCTCGCGCGGAGACGCGGATTATCAAGATAAACTGTTATCGGCGATGCGCTACCGCTTCGGCGGCCACATTGAAAAGCCCGGCGGCAAACAAGCCGCATGAGGAGGACAACCCATGAACGATTCTCGTTCCGATGCCCTGGTCTTTTTCGGCGCAAGCGGCGACTTGGCATACAAGAAGATTTTCCCGGCGCTTCACGCCATGGTAAAGCGCGGGATTCTTGATGTGCCCGTGATCGGCGTAGCCAAATCCAACTGGAATCTGGAGCAGCTTCGCGCGCGGGCCCGCGACAGCATCGTAAAACATGGCGGCGTTGATCGACGCCGCTTTCGATAAGCTTTCCCGCTTGCTGCACTACGTCGATGGCGATTACAACGACGCCGCTACCTTCAGCGCCCTGCGCCGGGAACTCGGTTCCTCCCAGCGTCCCGCGCATTACCTGGCCATCCCGCCTGTGCTGTTCGGCGCGGTTGTGGAGCAACTCGGAAAATCGGGCTGCAGCCAGAACGCTCGAGTGATCGTCGAGAAACCGTTCGGGACCGATCTGGCTTCGGCGCGGAAACTGAATTCGATTCTGCTGGGTATATTCCCGGAGAAGGCCATTTTCCGCATCGATCACTATCTGGGCAAGCTGCCCGTCCAGAGCCTGGTTTACTCGCGTTTTGCGAATTCATTCCTGGAGCCCTTCTGGAACCGCACGCACATCGCGAGTGTGCAGATCACCATGGCGGAGAATTTTGGAGTCCAGGACCGCGGCGCATTCTACGATCAGACCGGTACCATCCGCGATGTGGTCCAGAATCATCTTTTCCAGGTCCTGACCAATCTGACCATGGAGCCGCCTGTGAGGATGGACAGCGAATCCATCCGCGACGAGAAGGTCAAAGTAGTGAAAGCCATCGCGCCGCTAGCCGAGGACAACGTCGTTCGCGGGCAATTTCGCGGCTACCGATCGGAAAAGGGCGTGGCGCCCGATTCGAAAGTGGAGACGTTCGCGGCTCTTCGGTTGGAAGTCAATTCCTGGCGCTGGCAAGGCGTCCCTATCTACATCCGCGCCGGAAAATGTTTGCCGGTCACGTGCACGGAATTGCTGATCCGGCTGCGCAGGCCGCCGCATCTGTTCCCGGCCGCTTCCGAGCCGAATTACTACCGTTTCCGGCTCAACCCCGATGTAACCATCGCTCTCGGCATGATGGTCAAATCGCCCTGCGATGAGATGCTCGGCGAAGCGATCGAGATGGTGGCGCGAGAAGATCCGCAGGCCGGCGAGATGGATGCGTACGAGCGGTTGCTCCACGACGCCATGGCCGGCGATGCAACCTTGTTCGCCCGCGAGGATTACGTGGAGGAAGCGTGGCGAATCGTCGATCCCGTTGCTCAAGGCGAACACTCCTGTGTTCGAGTATGATCCGGGGACTTGGGGGCCTGCTCAGGTGGAACAGCAAATTGTGCCCCAGGATGGCTGGCACAACCCGCTGGTAAAGTCGCCGCCGGCCGCTGGTACGGAAATCCGAGCCGCATAAATATAGCGCCGGGCCGCGCGAAGGGGAGCAATGAACATTGAAATTCTGGACACGGCAGACTCGGTGGCCCAAAGGGCCGCTGCCATTATCGCCGCGGAAGCCAGAGCGTGCCGTAATGGCGCGAGGGCGATTTGTAATGGCGGTCAGCGGCGGCCATACACCGTGGCTGATGCTGCGCGCGCTCGCCAACCCTCGACGTGCCATGGCCGGCCGTCCATATCGTGCAGGTGGACGAGCGCGTCGCTCCGCAGGGGGATCCGGACCGGAATCTCACCCACTTACGCGAAAGCCTTCTGGATCATGCGCCTCTGGCCGCTGAGCAGATCCACGCTATGCCGGTGGAAGCTCCTGATCTGAATACCGCGGCTGCGCAGTTCGCTGCGAGTCTCCGGCAAATTGCTGGATCACCGCCGGTGCTGGATCTGGTCCACTTGGGACTTGGTCCTGACGGACACACCGCTTCGCTGGTCCCACACGATGCTGTTCTCAACGTCACAGAGGCGGACGTCGCGGTAACGGGCGTGTATCAGGGCCGTCGGCGCATGACGCTGACGTATCCAATCATCAATCGTTCCCGGCGTATCCTATGGGTGGTTACCGGGAGCGAAAAAGCGCCGATGCTCGTTCGCCTGCTGGATGGCGATGAGTCGATTCCCGCTGGAAGGGTGAGCCCGGAAGAAGCGCTGTTGATTGCCGACCAGGCGGCGGCGCCGGCGATGGCGTCAACACAGCCGGCGGCCCTTTAGAGACAGCGCTCAGGCGAAAACGTCGTACAAGGAATTAGGCGCGGTAGTTGATGGCGTGATCCCGAAGAGGGCTTGCGTTTCCTGAGTCTGCAGGTTGCCTTGGTAAGCTGCCAATTGATCGGCCAGGGAAGATCCAGCGCTGAGGGAGGACCCCGCGGCCGGTGAGGTTGCGCTTGAGCCAACCGAGGCCAACGCCGAAAAGAGCGAATCGGTGGGCGAGCTGGTGGTGTTGGAAATCCCGAAGAGCGCGTCGGTGGCCTGGAGCTGTTGCGCCTGATCGGAGATTTCGACGATATCGCTGGCGGGCGCGTTTTCCAGCGCCGCCTGAATCTTTGGCGAAGACAGCGTCGACAACAGAGGCGAGTTCTCGTTGGTCAGAGTCTGGAGCAAGTCCGAAAGACCGTTGTTGTTTGAGGCAAGCGTGTTCGATGATGCGATGGATCCCATAGATGCCTTCCTTTATTAACTTCGGCACGTCCGACGAATTCTTTAGCGCTCAAAACCCGTACCTCCAAAGTGTTATTCCCCCTCCCGCCTTCCGTGGTAAGTGAGAAACGCTCGATCTTGGGATGTTTTGCTTTCCACAATTGCTTAAAGTGCAGCTACGGACGTCGCGCGCGACGTTCCAATCTCAAATCGGAGAGGACCAGCATCATGATGTTAGGCATGTCTCTTGCGACGTTCACCTTGGTGCACGTTTTGATCAGTTTGGTTGCTATCGGCGCGGGCTTTGTGGTCGTGTTCGGACTCTTGGCCGGCAAACGTCTGAATAGCTGGACGGCCCTGTTTCTTACCACCACGGTTTTAACCAGCGTATCCGGCTTCGGCTTTCCTTTCGAACACCTCTTGCCGTCCCATAAGCTGGGCATCATCTTACTGGTGGTGGCCGGGATTGCCATCGCGGCGCGTTATGCATTTCACCTGGCCGGGGCTTGGCGCAGCATTTACGCAGCGGGAGCCACGCTGGCGCTGTATCTCAATTTCTTTGTCTTGATCGTGCAGTCGTTCGAAAAGGTGCCGGCATTGCACGCACTGGCGCCCACCGGGTCCGAACCGGCGTTCGTCACCGCGCAGCTTGTGGCGCTCGCGGCATTCCTGACGCTGGGTACTTTCGCGACCATCCGGTTCCGTCACGCGGCACTTGGTACGGCCTGATTCAAGGGCCGCGGATGGATGCGGATAAACGCGGATGAAAACAAATCCAAGTGTCTTTGTTCCCATCCGCGTCTATCCGTGTTCATCTGTGGCTGCATGCGCGGTAGCGCTGATCAGGTATTGAAGCTATTCCGGCAGCGAATCGTCACCGCCCAGATCGTTGGTGCGGTTTTCAAACTTGGTGAATTCCTTAAGGAACACCAGGTTCACGCGGCCGGTGGGACCGTTACGCTGTTTGGCCAGCAGCAGTTCGGCCATGCCGCGCAGGTCTTCGCGATCGGGCTTGTAAACCTCTTCACGAAAAATGAACGACACCAGATCGGCATCCTGCTCGATGGAGCCCGATTCGCGCAGATCGCTCAACTGCGGACGATGATCGCCGGGCCGCGTTTCCGGCGCGCGGCTCAACTGCGAAAGCACCAGCATCGGCACTTTCAATTCCTTGGCAAGCAGCTTCAACCCGCGCGAAATGGTGCTGATTTCCTGGTTGCGATTTTCGAAGCGGCCCCGGCCGCTCATCAATTGCAGATAATCCACCACCACCAATGCCAGGCCATGCTCGCTCTTGAGGCGGCGCAGCTTGGCGTGGATGTCCATCAAATGGGTGCCCGACGTATCATCGATGAACAGCGGCGCTTGCACCAGATCGGACGCGGTGCGCGCCAGCCGCCGCCGCTCGTCCTGGTTCAGGTAGCCGGCGCGGAACTTCTGCTGGTCCACGCGCGCGCCGGCGCAGATCATACGAGTGAGCAGCGATTCGCGCGACATTTCGAGCGAAAACACCGCGACGGTCTGCTTCTTTTCCGGAAACATGGCCACGTGCTGCGCGATGTTGAGCGCCAGCGCGGTCTTGCCCATGGATGGCCGCGCGGCCAGAATCACCAGTTCGCCTTCGTGCAGGCCGCCGGTCATTTCATCCAGCTTCAGGAAGCCGGTGCTCAGGCCCTTGATGCGCTTGCTCGGATCGAGAAAGGCGTTGATGCCGCCGTCGAACTCGTCCAGAATTTGCCGGGGGTTCACCAGCGCGTCGCCGGCGCGCGCGTCGCCCAGTTTGAGCAGGCTTTCTTCGGCGCTGGCGAGGATTTGATCGGGCTCTTCTTCGCCGATGATGCAGCGGTCGATCAGATTGCGCGACGTAAAGATGATGCGCCGCAGAACCGCTTTGTCTTTGACGATGCCGACGTAGCTTTCCAGGTTCGCGAGCGTCGGCAGTCCCTCGTCCAGCGAGACCAGGTACGTGATACCGTCCACCGATTCCAGCTGGTTCTGCTTCATCAGCTCGTTGGCCACGGTGACGCGATCGATGCGGTCGCCCCGCGCATAAAGCTCGCCCATGCGGAGGAAGATGCGGCGGTGCTTCTCCAGGCTGAAGTCCTCGGCTTCCAGCGCGCCGGCTACCTGGATGTAGAGCGCGTCGTCCATGAGAATCGCGCCCAGGACGAAGCGTTCGGCGTCGAGATTGGCGGGGAGCCCACGTTCGAGAGCGATGTCAGGAGAAGCCGCTGCCATAAGCCAACCGTTCTACATTAGCGGCCCGGTCCGTCTGAACCAAGCCATTTGTTTGCGCCATGCCCTGAGCCAGATAGGCTGTGGATCATCCGGTGGAAAACTCCGCAGCTGCTTACTCCACACAAGTGATTCCCTAACACATAGTTGGACGGGATATCCAATGAGACGCACAGCTTTTCCACAGCTACAACAATTTGACTTCTGTTTGTTTTATATCATGAACGGTGGACGGACGGCGTGGCCGGCAAGTATGTGGAGGTGAACTAACGGTCAGGCCAGACTAGTTTTCGGTCGGCATCTTCTCAATGTGATCGATCACCAGCACGTCGAGCGGCGCTTTGCTCGATTCCAGCTTGAGCCCCAGTTTCTCCATGGCGTTGAAGAGAGAATCGTTGGACGCGGCCGCGGCTAACTGAAGATCTCGCGGCGGAAGGGCGACACCGGCTCCGATGGCCGACCGGATTAGCATGGCGCGGTAATCCTCGTGCGAAAGTTCGAGCAGGAAATCGTATTCGCCCTTGAGGTTCGTCCTGTTGACTACCGGCCGGTCCATGAAGCGGGCAAGCACGTCCGCTATCGCGGGGGCTGTCAACTTCTTGCCTTCCAGCTTATCGTCGGCAAACGTGAAGTAGGAGCCGTGGCCGTAGTTAATGGACACTCCCCTGCGTTCGCCGGCGGCAGCGACGTTGACGCCGCCACCTCCCGGGCCAGCGCTTTGGGAATCGTTGCTGGAATCGGGCGCGGACTCCTGCATTTTCGCGCCGTCTTTCCCGATGATCATGGCGTAGACCGGGAAATCCTTACTTTCGCGGTGCATCTTCATCTGGAAGCGGTCCTCCAGCAGCGCCTGCAACATGGCGGGAACATCCTTGGCGACGCCTCCCATGGGAAGTTTGGCCGCAATGTCGAAGCGCTCCGACGATATCCAATCCGGGCCGGAAACCTGGTAGTTCTTCAGGCGGTACGCGATCGCGATGTACTCTTTCAAGGAAAGCGACGCGAAGCTGACCTGCGAGCCATCGATGTGCACGCCCACGCGAACCCGGTCCACTCCGGCCGAGGCTGACGGTTTAATGGACGCCACCTCAAATTCCGGCCGCGCGGAGGGAGTCTGGCCGAATGCTACCACGGCCACAAGACACAGTCCGATATGCTGGATTGTCATACAAAAATGATACGATTCCGCGGTCGATACCTGCTGGTACTCGCTCTTGCATGCTCTGCTTGGGCAGTTGGGGCTCTTGCTCAGGATCAAGCGTCCTTGGGCGCCATCGATTTGGACACGCCTCTATCGCTGGACAAGTTGGCCGCGCAGCTTGCCACCAAGCGGGTGGTGTTTGTCGGCGAGACGCATGACCGATACGAGGACCATCTGAATCAACTGGAGATCATCCGGCGGCTTCACCAGATGGACCCCAACCTGGCGATCGGAGTGGAGTATTTTCAGCAGCCTTTTCAGTCCCAGGTGGATGACTACATCGCCGGGCGAACCACGGAACAGGACTTCCTGCGCGCCACCGGCTATTTTCAAAACTGGGGTTACGATTATCGCCTGTACGCGCCGATTTTTCGATTCGCCCGCGAGCAGCGGATTCCGGTACGCGCTCTCAACGTTCCGTCGGCCCTGCCTTCCGCGGTGGCGAAAGTTGGCGTGTCCGGGCTTTCCGAACAACAGCGAGCTTACCTGCCGAAGGAAATCCGTCCGGCAGACCCGGACTACCGGAACCGGCTGCGCGAAGCATTTGAAGCGCATCCGTCGCAGAAGCCGAACGCCTTTGACCATTTTGTCGAAGCGCAATTGGTTTGGGACGAGGGCATGGCCGAAAGCGCCGCGGCGTATCTGACGGCCAACCCGGCCAGCCGGATGGTGATTCTGGCCGGTGCCGGACATCTGCTCTTCGGGAGCGGGATTCCGAAACGGCTGGAACGCCGGACCCACGCTACCTATGCCATCGTGCTCAACAGCGGCGTCGAGGCCGAGCCTCAGATCGCGGACTATATTTTGCTCAGCAAGAAACGGGAGCTTCCCCCAGCCGGCGTTCTGGGTGTCAGCCTGGAAGAAAAAAGCGGGGAATGCAGAATCCATTCCTTCTCTCCAGGCAGCGCCGGCGAGAAAGCTGGATTGAAACGCGGGGATGTTCTGGCAGCGATCGACGGCCAGAAAATTAACACGATCGCCGATATGCATCTGGCGCTGTGGGACAAAAAACCCGGAGATCGTGTGCGGATGAGCGTTCGCCGGAAACGCCGTTTCGGAGCCGTAACCGAGCATAGCTTCGAGATCGAGCTGGCTGCGCCGGGCCAACCTGGCCGGACGCCGTAGATGAAAATGATGCGGCCCGCTCGCGATTTCCCTGGGGTTGATGGGATACTATCGGGTACAGGGTCTTGAGGCTTTGGATAGCGCGCCACCTTGGCGATCAATGGCGTGGAGGTAGTTTTTCTTGCGTTTTCTTCTGGCGTTAGCCCTCGTAGCGGGAACTTCCGCATTTGCTTATCCGGACGATTCGGCATCGGCTCCCCCGGCCGCAGCCACCGAGTCTGTCTCCAGCGAAGCGCAGGCTCCGCCGGCAGCTTCTACACCAGACCAGCCCGGCGCCGCAGTGGGTTCCAGCGCTTCGGCCCTGTCCTCGGTGGGGGATCCTCCGCAGGTAGCGTCCAACGAACCGCAGAATCCTCCGGCAGCTTCAGCTCCGGCGCAACCCGGTGCCCAACCTGCAACGCCCACGTCGAAGCAGCAGCCCAAGCGAATCCTCGGCATCATGCCCAACTATCGTGCCGTGAGCGCGGGGGAGATCCCGCCGCCGCCCACGCCCGGCCAAGCCTTTAAGATTGCTACTCAGAATAGCTTCGACTATTCGGCGTTTGTCTTTGTCGGCATCACCTCCGCGCTGGCCGAGTGGACGGATGCGCACCCCCAACTGGGGGAGGGCTTTCCTGGTTTCGGGAGATATTACTGGCACGGTTTTCTTGATAAGACCGACGGCAACTACCTGGTGGTGTTCGCCTTGCCCACCTTGTTTCATCAAGACGAGCGTTACTACGCCAAGGGCGAGGGCGGATTTTGGAAGCGAGGTATCTATGCTGCCTCGCGCGTCCTTATCACGCCCAACTACCACGGGCATAACAGCTTCAATGCCTCTGAGATTTTCGGCCGAGGCATTGCGCAGGGTATCTCGACCGCCTATTATCCCAGCGGAGACCGCACCATTGGAGCGCTGGGAATGAAATATGCATATGCCATCGGACGGGACGCCCTCACGAATGTCTTTCGCGAGTTTTGGCCCGACATCGCGACGCACGTGCTTCACCGGCATCCATAATCCATAGCTCCGCCGACGCCGCGTGTCAGCCATCGGGCGCGATGTTGGACCGATGCGCCGATAAAGCTCCCGAATCGGCGATGTGAAATTGGAGACGAAATTGCAACACGATACGAGGGTCTAAAGTCACAGGGAGGTGACCACACATGACACTCCGAACTCTGTTCGAAAAACAAGTCTTCATTCGGCTGGACGACGCGGAGGCCGCCGTCGTCTGTACTACGAAATGGCCGTTGCTCTCCAGAATTAAGCGATTCGGCGTGGGCGATCGTGGACGTGACTTTGGCGCTCAAGCTGCGGAACCGGACTCAACTGCGCGGGTGGCGTCCAGCCGGACCCATCAAGCGGCAAACTGAGCCGGAGCTGGCAAATAGTTCGCGATGGAGGTTATATATGCCGAAGACAGTGGTTGGACTATTCGACAAACCTAACCGGGTGGATGATGTCGTCCGGGAGATCGCCGCACTTGGTTTTCCTCGGAAGGATGTTCACACTCTGGCGGAGCCGGCGACGTTTGAAGTCACCGGCGTGATGAGTTTCGCTCGTCTCGATTTCGAAGTGGAATTGATGCGGGAGCTTGCCAGGATCGGCGCCACTCAGGCGGAATCGCTCGCTTATGTCGAGGGGCTCCGCAGGGGAGGGGCGCTGGTAATGGCGACGGGTTCCGAGGCGCAAGTGGAAGCCGCCGCGGCTGTGATTAACCGGCATGGTGCAGTGGGGATGGAGGAGACCAGTGGTCCGGAGCCGCGTTTGCCGGCCGTGGTTCACGAGGGCATGACTCCGACCCGCACCAGTCCGGTGCTGGCCGGCAGGATTCGCGAGCCGGAAGGCGGCGCCACTTTCTTCGTGTGGTAGAGAAGGGGACTGTCCTTTCAAGTCAGAACGGGACGCGTCCGGGCGTGGAGCGAGAGCCGGAATCCCCACAGTGCCAGAGCCGTGATCAGGACCAGCATGGCGAGAGAGCTTTGGCCGTACCAGGCAGAGAAGTCGGTAGTGAGAAAAGCTAAGTCGATGGCATCCACCGCGAAGATGGTAACCACCAGCGCGAAGAATCCCAAGCGCATCATCACGAACACGACGACTACGCGAGTCAGCAGTTCGTACACCACGAGCGGCAAATATGGCACGGACGGGCCCGGGTTCACTTGCAGCATTCGCACGGTGGTCCACGCCGCCACCCAGATCACCGCGGCGAGCCATTGTTTACGAACCAGCGCGCGCAGAACGAAGAGCGTCAGGAAATAGAGGAGTGAGCCGGATACGCCTTCCAAGATGTAGAGCGGCAATAGATGGGCAAACGCGCGAAAACCCTTGAGTTGATCGATGTTGAACTCGCCGCCGGGATTGCCGTTACGCATCTGCACGAATGCATAGAGGGCGAAGCACAGAAGATAGATCAGTCCGCAGAGGATGCCGAAGAGCACATCGCGGCCGACCATTGGATCCCGCCATTTCCCGGCTAGAACGCGCGACCACGTGATCAGGGTCTGAGGCCAATAGCGCCGCACCCAGGGTTCCAGAGCCAGGTAGAGAAGCCAGTACTCGACAAAGACGAATGCCGCGTTAGCCAGCGCTGCGCCGATCAGGTTTTGTTCGGCCTGCGAGGCCACGTGGTGGGCGCCCAAAAACCAGGCGGCCAGGCTCGCGGATGCGCAAAAAATACCAATGCGAGTGGCGCCGCGAACGTCGCCCCGCCCGGCTTTCCAATTGTAGTGCGCGATCCACAGGGCGGCGATCAATACGATGGCGGCCAGGACATAATACGCGACGCTGCGAAGTGTTTGGGATGCGGTTGGGATTTCGGGTGTGAGACGGGCGGAACGTGTCCAGGGCCACAAAACTTGAAAGTAAACTGGCCGCCCGTGGAAGGCGGCGGCTTCGATGCGGACCGGCAGATCGGATCGCCCGGCATACGGGCCAGTCCACGCGGATCGGGTGTCGGTGGCCACCAGCGGTGTCCATTGCGGGTCCGCAGGTTTGAATTGCGCGATATCCAGACGCGCGGCGGCGAACAAAGGAGACCAATCGGCAGGCGCGGCTGGTCCGGTAGGAGCTTCGCGCTCCGGTGGAACCGCCACGAAGTGCCGCAAGCGTCCATCCACATCCATGGTTACCGAAAGCATGCCGGGAAGAGATTCGGGCGGGTCAGCGTAGCCCGCCTGCCCATTCGAGCGGGTACGTTCGGCGGCCAGCGGCCGGGGGCTTTGACGATACCAAAAGCCGACGGCCGAGGGAGGCTGGGCGAAGAGGCGCGCCCATTCGTTCGGATTGTGCCCCTTCGACTGCATGTAAGTGATGTTGGCGTCTTCGCCGAAGAAGCCCGAGGTCCAATCCGCAGGGCGCTCGGTGTAGCCGAGGCTCCTCAGAATATCGCGAGCCTTGGCCGTCAGCACTTCGGGCGGATTCTCCATGGGCAGCATGTTGACCAACTGCAGGCGAGGGATAACCAGGCACACTGCGATCATCGCCACTGCAATTCCCGCCAGTGCGGGCACGGCAATCTTCGGTGAGAGCCCCGCGGTGGATCCGGCCGCCGCTACTGTTTCCGGAGACGGCGTTTCGCCTTCGGCCAGCGCGGCCGCCAGTGGATCGCCGCCCGGCAACGACGCCGCGAGGGCCAGCGCGGATGCCGGCCGCAGCTTCGGATCGCCTTCCAGACAGCGGAGAATGGCCCGCTCCACGGTCTTATCCAAGTCTCCCACCAGCGTGGACGGATTGGTCAAGCGATTTTCCTGCCGCAGCCGCGTCATCTCGGCCAGCGTGTCCGCCTGGAACGGCAGCTTGCCGGTGAACATTTCATACAGCACCAGGCCGACGGCGTAGATATCGCTTTGGGCCGAGACCTCCGTCCCAGCGAGTTGCTCCGGCGCCATGTAGGCGGGCGTGCCGTTGCGAATTTCGGCGCCTTGCAATTGCTCGGCGATCGCGGCCAGTCCGAAATCGGTGACGTGGAGCTCGCCGCGGGCATCGATCATGATGTTGGCGGGCTTGAGATCGCGATGCAGGACACCTTGCGCGTGCGCGGCTGCGACACCGGCGCACAGCTTGCGCGCGAACTCGGTGGCTTTGTCGGCGGGAAGACGCCCGATGCGCCGCAGCAGGCTGCCCAGGTCCTCGCCGTCGATGTACTCCATGGACAGATACGGCTGGCCTTCAACCTCACCGATGTCGTATACGCGGCAGACATTTTTGTGCGAGATCTGGCGCGCGATTCGAACTTCGTCGTAGAACCGGGTGAGCAGGTTCATGTTGCCGCGCGCGGTTTCGGGAAGAAACTTCAGCGCCACCGGCTGGCCCAGGATAAGATCGTCGGCGCGGAAGACCTCGCCCATCCCGCCTTTGCCGAGGCGGGAGACGATGCGATAGCGGCTGGCGAGTAGAGTGCCGGGCGGGAAGCGCTCCTTCATATTTGTGGCGCGCGGCGGAGCAACCGGCGTCGCCTGTGTCGCAATTGTTTCTATGCTGTCGGGATCGGATTTGCGGGCGGGCTGGCCGCACTTCAGGCAGAACCGGCTGGCCTCCGGGATATCGATGGCACAGGCAGAGCAGCGAGGCATTGCCTGTTAGGATATCTCACGTTTGATTATTTGTGGTGACCGCTTTTCTTCCCTTCCACGCGATCGTCAATCCATCCCAGAATCAAGTCGGCGAGCTGTAAATTGTTCTTGTCCTGCATCATCATGTGGCTGTTTCCATGAATGCCCATTTTCGGAAGGTACATCATGCGCGCGTCGCCGCCCGCGGCTTTCACCTGGTCGATGAACTTGTTGCAGCTCTCGAAATTCGCCGGCCAGATGGAGCCAAAGGGGCCAGGAATATCCGACAGGTGATCGCCGAACATCACCAGGATGGGAATTTTTGAGAGCGTCGCAATCTGCTCGGGCTTGAGCGTGGTGGTGCAGCCCATTTCAATGGACACGATGCCTTTGACGCCCGCTGGGTTGGTCATGGCTGCTTCTTCGGGAAAGAAGCCGGACTCGGAGTGTCCGATCAAGACCGCGCCATGCAGTTGAACCGCTAAGGCGGCCATGTTGCTGAAGGTTGGATTGGGCGTCGGTAGAAACCCGTTCAAATCCGGGATCATCTGTTTGTAGAGCTCGTCGGCCGCTTGCACTGGGAATTGCTCGTCTGGAAAGGCGTTGTTGAAGGTGGGACCGAAGCGAAACAGAACCCAGGATGTCTGATGGCTGGCCATGAATATGTTGGGAAGCTCGCTGGGCGGAACGTTTGCCCAGTTTGACGGCGTTGATCTTGGTGGCGTCGAAGCCGGAGCGGGCGCGCGAGGATTGGTCCGCCAGATAGACCGATCGATTTTTGCGCACGAAATATTCGTTCCATCCCATCCGTCCGTCCGGAGTTGTTTCCCAGGTCTTGCTGCTGAGGCAGCAGCCGTGGACCATCACCACCGGCGTATGCTGATCGCCCTTGAGCGGGATCTGATACTGCACATACATCTGATTAATGGTTACGTCGCCTTCCACTCCGGCGCCGGGGCCGTTTGTGCTGCCGCTCAGGTCTTTGGAAGTCTTGGTCTCACCTCCGACGAAGAAACTTCCTTGAGAGGCCAGAACCAGCGGTTTCGGTGTTTCGCCGGCATAGATGGTGGTTGCAGCCGCCAGGATTACGGCGCATGTGCCAATACCCGTTTTTATCGTCATCGTTTCTCCTCTTGTTCGCGCGGTACATATAAGACTACATCCAAGCAAGGCGGAACCGCCACGTCAGCGGCTTACATGCGCTACAATAAAGCCTATACAGGAAGTTGATCCGCAACCCCCTCTCCCCTTACCGGTAGTCGGCTCGTCGATTCTCATCCGCAAAATCAAATAAATGAAAAGTTTCTCTGAACTCCCCCTTTCCGCTCCCCTTCGGAGCAATCTGGCAAAGCACGGCTTTGTCGACCCCACGCCCGTCCAGGCGTTGGCCATTGAGCCTGCGCTCGCCGGACGCGACCTGGTCGCCACCGCGCAAACCGGCACCGGTAAAACCCTCGCGTTTGTCCTGCCGATCCTCCAGATCCTTGGCGAGCTTCCCAAGCAGCCTTCCGCCGGACCCCGGGCCATTGTCTTGAGCCCCACGCGCGAGCTTGCCATGCAGATCAACGACACGTTCGCCAAAATGGCGGCCGGCACCGGCATTCGCGCTTCCATCGCGGTCGGCGGCCTGAGCGAGAATGCGCAATTGAGATCGATTCGCAACGGCGCGCAGGTGCTGATCGCTACTCCTGGACGGCTGTCGGATTTTATGGGCCGAAACCTGGTGGATCTCCGTCATGTCCGCATCCTTGTCCTGGATGAGGCCGACCGCATGCTGGACATGGGCTTTCTGCCCACCGTCAAGAAGATCATCGCGGCCACGCCGTCCGATCGCCAGACCCTGCTCTTCTCGGCGACCATCCAAAGCTCTGTAAGGCACCTGGTGCAGACTCACGTTCGCGACGCGGTGCGCGTCGAGGTGGGTGACACCTCCAAGCCGATCGAAAAGATCGAATTGCATCTGTATGAAGTGGAGCAGGACCGCAAGCTGGGTCTGCTGCAATCGATGCTGGACAGCGAGCAAGGCTCGTTCCTGGTTTTCGCCCGCACCAAGCACGGCGCCGACAAGCTGGCGAAGAAGCTGGCGCGCGAGGGCCTGAAGACCACGGCCATCCACGGCAATCGCAGCCAGAGCCAGCGCACTCAGGCGCTACGCGGCTTCCAAGACGGAGATTATCGGGTGCTGGTGGCTACCGATGTCGCTTCCCGCGGGATTCACGTGGAAGGCATCGCACATGTGGTGAACTACGATCTTCCGCAAGTTCCCGAGGACTTCATTCATCGCGTGGGCCGAACGGGCCGCGCCGGCGCAACCGGTACGGCATCTACCTTCGCCACGCGATCGGAGCGCTCGCAAATATCGCAGATCGAGCGGACGCTGGATGCCAAGCTGGTACGGCGGCAGGTTCCGGCGGATCTTCCCGTCGAGAAACACGGTGACAAAAGCGGTGACAGACACTCCGCGCCTGTGATCGTGATTCCTTCGGCCGCGCCTCACGGGAAGCGGCAAGTCCGATCGTTCGCGCCGCGCGGTAAGAGCGGCCGCCGCGTGCGCCGCGCCGTATAAAACATTACTGTATCAAGATGTTACAGGCTGGGCTTGTGCGCCAGCTCCCGATTCATCCAGGCGAGATAACGTTCTGAGCCGTCCACGATGGGGAGCGCGATCACTTCCGGCACTTCGTAGGAGTGCAGACGCTCGATTTCGTCCCGCAGTTCATGGAGCAGCCCCCGGCTGCTCTTGATCGCGAGCAGCACTTCCTCTTCATCTTCGATGGCCTCTTTCCCATCCGCGTCTTTCCAGTGATACACGCTGCGAACTCCGGGCATCACGCTGACGCAGGCCGCCAGCCTCTTCTCCACCAGCGCGCGTGCCACTCGTTGCGCCTCTTCGGCTGAAGCGCAGGTGCTGAGCACAACAATCTTGTCGGTCATATAGTTTTTTTCGCTGTTCCTCTGGATCTTTTGGCAAAAGAGGATTATAAACAAATGTAAGGACTCATACCGGATCTTACGAGTTGTATTGTTCATGACTAGTTCCGTACTTCGTGCAGTAATCATTGTTGCGTTCGCATTGATCGGCGCTTATGGGTTGGCGGAGCTGCGCGGCCCGCAAGGCCTTCCGTCTCTCAAGGAGAAGTGGAACGAGATCCGCCAGCTGGAAGAAGAGAACGCCAATCTCCAGCGCGAGAACGATTACCGGCGCGACCGCATCAAGAAGCTGGAAAGCAGCACATCGGAGCAGGAGCTGGAGATTCGCAAGAAGCTCAAGCTTTTGCGGCCGGGCGAAACGTCGTTCATCTTGCCGGAGCAGCCCAAACCAATATCGCCGGATCCAAAATCGGATCCATCCCCATACTCCGGCTCAGACTCAAATTAAAGCGTGGTGATCGAGCGGTCCGGAACCGGATCCCAGTTGCGGATTGTTTCGAATCGCTTCGGTGATGTAATGCTTGGCTCGCCGGATTGCTTCGCTCAATTCGTGGCCGGATGCCAGCGAAGCGGTGATGGCCGCGGAAAATGTGCAACCGGTTCCATGGGTGTGGCGAGTTTCGATCCGCTCGGATGGGAACTCGGTCCATTCGCCCTGGTGGAACAGGATGTCGACAGGATCGCCTGCCAGATGGCCGCCTTTGATCAAGACTGCCTGTGGTCCCAGCGCGGCCAGCTTTTCGGCGGCCTGGCGCATGCTGGGAGTATCGCGAACTTCGGCGCCGCTCAAAATAGACGCCTCATCCAGGTTGGGCGTCAGCAGAAAAGCATTTGGCAGTAAAAATGTTTTGAGCGATTCGATGGCGTCGCCGGCCAGAAGCGGGGCTCCGTTCTTGCTTGCTATGACGGGATCCACCACCAAGGCGAACGGAAAATCCCGGGCCAGGGCCGCCACCGCTTCGATGATCGCCCGATTGCCCAAAGCTCCGGTTTTCGCGGCGGCGGGCGGAATGTCGCCGATCACGGCACGAATCTGATCTGCCACAAGTTCCGGATCCAGGCATTCGATGCGCTGGACTCCGCGCGTGTTCTGCACGGTGATCAGCGTAATGACGGCTTCGCCATAAACGCCGAACTGATGAAATGTTTTGAGATCCGCTTGCACGCCCGCGCCGCCGCTCGGGTCGGAACCAGCAATAGTCAGCGCGGCCGGCTTGTTAGTTGGGAACATCCAATCCCAACTGCCCGAGCAGGCTCCGGTAGACGGGGTCGGACCGCAGACTGGAAAGCGTGGAATCCACGGGAAGAGTGACGATATAGACCTCGCGCTTCTGGTAAGAGGCGTTCAGAAAATCCAGAGCGTCGCGCTTTTTGCCGAGCATCGCCGAGGTTTCAGCCGCACGAAAAGCGGGATAGCGTCCTTGAAGGCTGAATTTCTTCTGCGCCCGCAGCAAACTCTCCAGCATGCCTTGCCAGCCGCCCGAGTTGAAACCCTTCTCAGCTTCGGCGGCCACTGCAAGCTCGACGGCATCGTGCGACGATTCGGCCGCCTGACGGGATTCCATCAGATAGTTTCGACAGTCCTTGGAGGCGAAATAGATGTAGGAAAGATACAGGTGGGCGGAGCGAAAGGAGGGTTCCGCGGCTTCAATTTGCCGCAATTGTTCCAGGGCCTGCGCGCGCTTGCCTGCATAGAAAAGCAGCAGGCCTTGATCGGCCAGGATGGATCGCGAAGCGGGCTGCAGCTCACGGGCGCGCTCCATTTCATCGGAGGCTTCGGTCAGGCGGCCCACCGACATCAATGCCGTCGCGTACCAGTGGTGGGCTTCGGCATAATTCGGGTTCAGTTCCACGGCGCGTTTGAACTCGCGCTCGCCGCCCTTCAAATCGAGCGATCCGTAGAACAGATCAAAACCGAGCGAGCTGTGGGCCTCGGCCAGCGAGTCGTCCAGTTCCACGGCCTTCCGGGCGGCAGCCAGCGCCCGGGGCCAGGCTTCGCTGTCGGGCATGGCGGCGAACTCGCGCAGCAAGCCGTAACAATCCGCCAGACCAACGTAGGCTTTGGCGTAGCCGGGATCGGCAACGATGGACTGGGTGAAATAGTCCACGGCCTTTTCAAGATCTTCCGGTGTGCGTTTGTTCCAGTAATAGCGGCCTTCCAGGTACAGTTTCGCGGCGGGGGATTGAGCGGCCTTGGGCTGGACCGGCAGCGTTTTGGCCCATACTTTGCCGATGGCGTCGCGCCAGGCACTCCATGAAAGAGCAAGTAGAGACAGAGCGCCCGCCAGAAGTGCGGTGCCAATCATCCAGCGGATATTCATCGTCCTGGGGGACGAAGCTTGAACCCCGGCCGGAGCTTCGCCCGAGAAGACCGGCAAGTAGGAGCCCTTGGGCAGGTCGATTCGAATGGGATCGGTTTTGCCGGCCGTCTCATAATATTCGTGCAGCTTGAAGCGCAGCAAGCGAGCCTGGACGCGGACTACGGGGTCGACCCGCGGATCAAAATCCGCTCCGCGGCCGAACACCTGGACGCCGACTTCAATTTCCTTGGGAGCGTCGGTGCGTCCGGAGAGACGTTGGTCTACCGCGAATCGAAGAAACTGAGCCAGACGCGGAGACCGCAGGAAGGCGGGAGTCGCAAGAATGCGGCCCAGGGCGTCGTTTACCTGGTTTGAGTCGACCATCGCTAAACCACTGATAAATCAGCAATGACGGGGCGTATACTACCGTAAAACCCTGGCTGTTTCTCTTAAAGAGCTTCATTATAGCCTACTGTTTTGATAGTTCCGAGGCTTTGGAGGCGTGTTCGATGAAGAAGTTGGTGCTTTTGCTTTGTGCCAGTACTGTAAGTTTGCTGGCCCAGGGGCCGACTGTCGCCGCCGTTTACGATGCTGCTCAGGCGGCGGTAGGCATCAAGGACACCACGATTTGTCCTGGCGGGCTGGTGGCCATCTACGGCACAGGCTTTGGGTCGGGCGCCGCATCCACGGTAGTTGTGACGGTGGGGAGCGCGAAAGCTTATGTGTACCCGCCCACTCCCAATCAAGTGAACGTGCAGTTGCCTTTCGGCTTGCCGGTTGGTTCCACTACCCTTACTGTAACTACCGGGGCGGGGACGTCGGCACCCTTCAATGTGACTCTCAGTTCGGTGGCGCCGAGTATACTTTACGCCCCCGGTTCCACATCCCCCACCTCCGATGGCTATATAACGACCGCGAAAGGGGTCGCGATCAGCAGCAGCAATCTGGCGAACGCGGGAGACACGCTGGTTCTCTATGCAACCGGGCTGGGTCCAACCACTCCCGCAGTATCGCCGGCCGCGGGCCCGGCAAGCAGCACGGTATCCCTGGCACCGCTGCCCACATTGACTGTGGGCGGAGTGGCTGCGAAGGTCTTGTTTGCAGGAATTGGAGCGGGCGAGGCGGGAGTGTATCAGATCAATTTCACGGTTCCGGCTGCTGCGCAGGGCAGCGTACCGGTGGTGGTGAGCATCGGCGGACAGAGCAGCAACAGCGTAACACTGCCATTGTTCGGTATTTCGTCGGTGGTGAACGCGGCGTCCTTCCTGAATACCGGCACGGCGGCCCCGGAGGAGATGGTCAGCATCTTTGCGAATGGTCTGGGCTCTGCAAACCAGCTCACTGGCATCTTTCCCGCAACTGGCGCGCAGGGCGTTTCCGTCACCATCAACGGCGTTGCAGCGCCGATCTTTGCCCTGGCGGCAACGGGCAGCCAGCTCAACCTGATTGTTCCGTCGGAGACGCCGGCTACGGGAACGGTGCAGGTTCAGCTCACTACGCCCGCGGGCAAGAGCCTGGATTTTCCGCTCATCATGAACAAGGCTGTGCCGGGGATGTTTCTGGTCACCGATCCGTCGAATCCCACGGCTCAGATTGCCACGGCGCAGTTCGCAAATACGATTTGGCTGGTTTTGCCCACGTCCACTGCTACCGCGCTTCAGCTTCCGCAGAACTGCACGGTGTCCAAGGCCAACCCGCTTTCCTATTGCGGGCAGCCGGCGGCTCCGGGCGACTACCTGGTCCTGTATATGACCGGGCTGGGTGAAGTGACGCCGAAGGGCGATCCCAATGGCACGCCGTTAGGGACCGGACTGGTGGCTCCCGCGGACGGCAGCACGCTTTACGAAACTACTGCTACTCCCACGGTCCAGATCGGCGGCGTGGCAGCCACGGTGCTGTTCTCCGGTGTCGCGCCGGGCACCGCCGGAGAGTATCAAGTTGATTTTCAAGTGCCTACCGGAGTTCCGGAGGGCGATGCAGTTCCGATTTTGGTCTCGATGACTGGAAGCACGACAGCTTCAGCGACGTTGGCGGTGCATTCCAGATAGCGAGGCAAGTGAGTTAGCCCCGGGGGGGTCAGCCCGTTGGTCTTTAGACCAAGGTGCCCGCGAGACGCTGTACGGTTTCAAAGGTATCGGCTTCGTTTGCGGTTTTGTCGGTGCGATAACGCTTCACTCGGGCGAAACGCAACGCCAGACCGCTCACGTAGCGCGGGCTGACCTGGATTTCATTGAACGCGATTTCCACCACCAGTTCGGGCTTGACGTAAACGGTGTAGTTGTCGCGGCCGATTTCCAGGCGCATCAATTCCTGAGTCTGCCACGCGAGCATTTCATCGGTGAGACCTTTGAAGGTTTTGCCGAGCATGGCGAATCCGCCTTTTTGGGTGTCGCGCGCGCCCAGATGCAGATTGCTGAGCCAGCCTTGGCGCCGGCCGTTGCCCCACTCGGCCGCCAGGATGACGAGATCCAGAGTGCGGGCGCGCTTTACCTTGACCCAGCTTTGCCCGCGCGCTCCGGCGGCGTATTTGGCATCGATCGCCTTGGCCATAATGCCTTCATGGCCGCGCGCCAGGGCCTGTTCGAGAAACTCATCCGCGGTCCGCGTGTCGCCGGTGACGATGTGCGGGATCAGATGCTCGCGCGAAAGTTCGGAGAGCGCGGCGAAGCGGCGGGCTTGTGGTTCGTCCAAAAGCGGGGCGCCGTTCGAGATACAGCAGGTCGAACCAGAACGGCGTCATGGGCAGCTCCTGCCGCATGCGCTCGACATCCAGCTTGCGCCCGAAGCGCCGCATGGTGATCTGAAAGGGCTGCGGGCGGCCGTCGGGCTGGAGACTGATCACTTCGCCATCCAGGATGAGATCGCGGGCGGGGAGCGCGCGCGTGAGTTCGACTAATTCGGGGACCGCGGGCGTAACGTCTTTCAAGCTGCGCGAGTAAGCGACCACGTCATCGCCGGATTTGTGGACCTGCACGCGCGCGCCGTCCATTTTGTATTCGAGCGCAGCTTCGCCGACGCACGCCAGCGCTTCGGGAACATCGTCCGCCGATTGCGCGAGCATGGGCTGGATGGGCCGAAACAATTGGACTTCGTATTGTGCCAGCCCGGATTCGCCCTGTTCGAGCGCGGCTCGGGCCACGCGCGCGATATCGCCGGCCAGCATCGCGGCGCGGCGAACGCGTTCGGGGGCGAGACTGGAAGCTTTGGCGATGGCCTCCAGCATGATTCCTTCGAGCGCGCCCTGGCGGAGTTCGCCCGCGAGCAGACCGGTGAGGAATTGCTGTTCGGCGTTCGGTGGCGCGGGAGAACATCGATTGCAGCAGTTCCAGGCGGCGCCGCTGGGAACCGCTGCCGCTGATTTCGGTTACGTCCTGGAGGATGCGATCCACATCCAGGATTTCGAGCGAGGGATTGGCCGCGGGCGAACTGCGAGCGTCGCGCAGAGCGGCGTAGCCGATGCCGATGCGTCCCTGGCGAGTCTGGCCGGAGAGAAACGGGACGACGATCTCAATCTCGGCGGGGCTGAGCTGGCGGAGGAGGTGGGCGAGAAGGCCGATCTTTTCGAGTCGCTTGCTGGTGTCGGCGACGCGGCGCGAGGTGTCCACCACGCTTGAGAGCAGCATGCTCGCAGAATAGCTGATGCCTAGCCGGAAAGGGGGCTAGTTTCCGATGGGGATCTTTTGCGCGGTGGTGGTGTCCAGTGAATTATTGATCTGGACGGTCACCCATCCAATCTCCGCTTCGTTTCCGCTCACCGGGAAACTCCGCCAGCACTTGGAAGGAGCCGCCGGCTTGGGTGGTGCTGAAATACTGCTGGAAGGCGGAGGAGGCGTCGACGTTGATGGCCCCCTGCGGCAGCGCCTTGCCCGTGATGTCGTAAAAAGTGAATGCGAGTTGTGACGCGGTGTAGGTGTTGTCGAAGCCGGAGAATGCGACATTGATGGAGCCGAAGAGTCGGACGGCGGTGGCGCTATCGAGGTTGATAGGGGCGGGAGGAATGATCAGCGTGGCCTGCTGAGTGGCGTTAGGAAACGTAAGGGTGAACGTGAGGGTTCCGGCCGTAGTTCCGGTCTGGAATGCCATGCTGGATTGGCCGCCGATTGTTGCGGCCGTGGCGCCGATGGCGATAGTTACCGACGCGGTGTGGAGAGGTCCCGATAAAAACTGGACAGCGGCATCACCGGTGACGCCTGTTATGCTCGGCTGAAACGACATAGTGAGTAGACCGGTGCCGCTGACTTGGGAGGCTGACGCCAGCGGGATGGTGATGCTGTTCTGTTGCGCGCTGGCGCCGACAGTGGAAGCGAAGACGATGGAAGCGCTCGGAAGTGGTGGATTCAGGCCTTGGCCGGTAAGAGCGAAGGTGCGGCCGTCCACCGTGAGCGTGCCTTGATATAACGTGCCCGATTGCGGAGTGAACTTGATCTGGAAGGGCACGGATTGTCCGGAGCCGATGGAAACGGGCGTCGTAAGGCCAATCGGGCCTGCTGAAACCGGTCCCGGAAACCACCACGCTCGCCACCGTGACGCTGGTGGCGGCAGAATTGGACAACACGAAACCCTGTGTCCCGCTGGCCCCCACGTCCACCGATCCAAAGCCGATGGTGGCGCCCGCGGTAAGAGGCGTCTGGCTGCCTGACAGGGTGAGGGCGGCTGAGGCGGCGGAATTTCCCTGAAGCACGATGCTGATCGTATTTACGGCGAGGAGCGCGCTAAAGGAGCCGCTAGTTGTTGGAGCGAAACTGACATCGAATTCGGCTTCCGAGGTCAAGCCCACGTAGGGAGCGAGTATGTAAGGCAGCGAGGGCGCCGATACGATGGTGAACCCTTCGCCGGACAGCGCCAAAGTGGAGAACGTGGCGGGGCCGGCGCCGATATTGCGCACGTGAAAGCGCGTTTCTAGTTTGTCGCCGGGCGAGGCTGTGCCGACGTTCACGAGCGCGCCCACCGGAGTGTCGTTGGTCCCGTCGAACTCGAAAACTTGAAGCTGGGCCAGAGCCGCGAGCGGCAGCAGGCCGGCGAAGAGGAGCGCGCGCAGGATCATTTTGCGCGCTCGGGAAGCTGGTATAAGGCTTCGCGGCCGGGCGTGGTCCGGATGGCGAAACGCGGGCCGCCCGCGAGATTGGTGAGCTGCACCCAGTCCTGATTCATCTGTTGCAGAGAAAACCGGGCGGGCAGGGACGCGGCAATGGGAACTTCGGAGCCGTCGCTTCTTCGAACGACGATTCCGCCAGTGCCGCGATAGAGCAGATCGCCCGCGGGGAGCGCGAGCAAGGGACCATGGACGCCGGCGAGCGCATTTCGGGAAACGTCCCCCCAGCTGCCAAGCGGAAGGCGCAGTTCCCAGATGGTGTCGTTTTCCTGTACTAGAAGCGATGCTTCGGAAGGAGTAGGAAATGCGATGGCAAGGACATCTTGTGTGTCTGCTTCTTGATTATTCAGCGAAACCGGCGCAAATGCGCTCCCGAGCCACTCGAATAGCGCGTTGCTGGATGCGATATACGCAAGCGCCGCGGTGCCGCCGGGAGAAAATGCAAAGAGCGCCGGCCCCGCCGCCGCATCCATGGATGCGAGGACCTTTCCGTGTGAGTCAAACGCGGCCAGGGACGACTCGGTCTTCAGCAGGCCGATGGATCCAGAGAAGGCCGCGGTGACGACGTTGCCGGCCACGGCCGGTCCGAGAATGAAATTGCCCGCCAACCCATACGCCGGCCGTAGAGTGCGGACGCTGTCTTCGATAAATCCGAGTTGCGGCGGCGCGATAGCCGGTTGCGCCCAGGCGCCCGCAGCCAGTACGAAGGCGCCCGCGGCCGGAAAGGAGATGGACAGACGACGCATCCGCGCCATCAGGGATGTCCTATCGTAATGCTCGGCGTACCGATGCTGAGCCCGGTGACAGCCGGAGCGGACGAATTTGCCGGCCCTTGCGAGCGCAACAATGCATACGCGCCGCCCGCGGCTGCACCGCCCGCAAGGGTGGCAATCCATAGCCACTTATGTCCTTTGTGGGACGCCGTAAACACGCCTTCGCCGCCGGCTTTGGGAGCGGCGGTAGCGCTGAGGTATTGCGTGCTGATGATGCCCGTGCGCGCCTGACCCTTAAGAGCGGTGATGTGGATCTGTACCGTTCCGGGCGTCTTGTTCCACTGCATGCCCCAAACGGAAGCGCGGCCGTCGGGTCCGGTGACCGCAACCTCCGTACGCAGGCCGGAATTGAACGTGCCGGAGGCGCCTTGGTCGGGGAGGTGAAAGCTGACAGAAGCCATATCCACCGGGAGTCCGGCTTCGTCGGTAACCAGGACGGTGAGGCCGCGCGTGGCGCGCGAGCTGGTGCGATAAGTCACGCCTTCGCCTTCCACCACGCGCAGCTGCACGATGACGGAGGCTTCAGCGCTAACAGCGAACGCCAGGGCGCAGCAGAGTACGCTGCGCGCGGCGATGATTGCTTGGGATTGCACGCACTATTGGTGCGGCAAGAAATCGGATTCTCTCAAGCAAACGCGTTCGCTGGAACGCGGCTAATTATTGCGTGCTAGTTTGGCCCAGCTGAGAAGTCGCTTGGCTAAAGTGATGCCATTGGCCATCGGGCTGGTAGTAGCTGGCCTGCGGCGGAGGCGTATTATTTGGCGCGGGAGCAGGCGCGGAGTTCTGTTGCGGCCCGTTCTGTGGCGGAGGAGGTGGCGGATAGCCGTTCTGCTGCTGCGGCGGATAGCCTTGCCGCTGATTGGCAGGCGGCGGACCATATGGCTGCTGCTGTTGCTGCGGAGGCGGTCCATATTGATATTGCTGCTGCTGGGGGGATACGGCTGCTGCGGAGGCGGATCGCCGTAAGGATCGGGGGCATATGCGTACGGATCGTAGTAGTAGGGATCTGCGTAGTAGCCGCCATTGTAGGGATATCCATATGCGTATGGGTATCCGTAATAGCCGCCGTAGTATGGATAGCCGAATCCAAATCCGAAGCCAAGGCCCCAGCCGCCGCCATATCCATAACCGCGCCCGTACCCGTAGCCGCCACGATATCCACCATAGCCGCCACGATATCCACCATAGCCGCCGCGATAGCCCTTCCGCCCGAGCCGCCACGATAGGCGCCGCCGTTGCCGCCACCCCGATATCCACCTGCCGCGCCGCCGCGAAAACCACCGCCGACGGAACCGCCCCGGAAACCACCGCCGCCCATAGCGCGGCCGCCGCCACCACCACCATGGAAGCCGCCACCGCCGCCTCCATGACCGCCGCCCCGCTGGGCGAAACACATAGCAGTAGCAAATACGAGCGAGATGAGTGCGATCTGCAATGAGCGCATACGGAACTCCTAAGCCCAACCTTCTCCGATTGTAAGACGCGGGACGCTTACCTTCGGATACCGAATTCTATCGCGGAATGATTAGCTTTTCCACATATTTGCCGATCAGATCCACTTCGACATTGATCGCCGTTCCCGGGCCGTAGCTATGCAGGATGGTGTTTTGGTAGGTATGCGGGATGATGGCGACGCCGGCGACATCGTTCTCGATCGCCGCTATGGTCAAACTGACGCCATCCAGGGTGACCGATCCTTTGTGGATCAGATAGCGGTCCAGATCGTGCGGCATCCGGACCTGGAGCCACCAATTGCCGTCGGGCAGCGGGCTGAGCGCGAGGAACTCGGCGGTGCCATCGACATGGCCTTGCACGATGTGGCCGCTCAGCCGGTCGCCCACCGCGGCGGGCCGCTCCAGATTCACGAGCGAGCCTTCGCGCAATGCGCCAAGATTTGAGACAGCCAGAGTTTCGGGCGAAAGGTCGCACCAGAAGCCGTCGGGCTGGATGTCGACGGCGGTGAGGCAGACGCCGTTGACGGCGATGCTGGCGCCTTCTTTTATATCCGCGAGGACGAGACGGCATTGGAGGCGCATGCGATGGCCCGCGACGGCGATGGTTCCCACTTCCTCAATGATGCCGGTGAACATTTACGTCACCCCGCTTATTTCACGACGTAAGCTTCCACGGCGAATTCGTCGGGTGGGATGGAATGCAGCCGAACGCGATCGAATTGAATGGCGTCGGTGCGGCGCAACCGGCCGGTTCCGCCGGCCACGGGAAGCGACTGCAGGCCACCCAGGATCTTCGGCGCGTAATAGAAGAAGATTTTGTCGACGATACCGGTTTCAAGCGCCGCCCAGTTCAGCTTGCTTCCCGATTCGATCATGAGCGACCGGTATTGCTGGCTCGCGAGCCAGGCGGGGAGCTGGGTGAGGTCCGTACGGCCGTCGGGCCCATCGAACACCAGCACTCGAACACCCCTGTATTCGAGCGCGCGGCGGCGTTCGTCCGATGCAGCGGAAGTAGTGACCACCGCGACGTCGCCGTTGGCCCCGGCGAGCATACGGGAATCCAGCGGAATGCGGAGCGTGGAATCGGCCACGATGCGGAGCAAGGGGCGGCTGCGCTCGCGGCCGGTGCGGTCGCTAAGCCGGCAATCGTCGGAAAGCACAGTGCCGATGCCGGTAAGAATCGCGTCGGCGTCGTGGCGGATCTCCTGCACGTGGGCGCGGGCGCGTTCGCTGGTAATCCAGCCGGTGTTGTCTTCGGGCGCGGCGATCTTGCCGTCCAGCGTCAGCGCCGCTTTTAACGTCACCAGGGGAAGGCCGGTGCGCATCGAGTGGATGAAGGCTTCATTCAACCGCGCTGCTTCGTCCGAATATTCAGACGCAATTTCCACCTCGATGCCGGCTTCGTGCAGGCGCCGAAATCCCTGGCCGGCTACTTGGGGATTGGGATCTTGCATGGCGGCAATCACGCGCGCCACTCCCGCGCCGACCAACGCATCGGCGCAGGGCGGTGTTCGTCCATGATGAGAGCAGGGTTCGAGCGTGATGTAGAGCGTGGCTCCGCGCGCTTCGGCCCCGGCTTCTTCCAGCGCGATCACTTCAGCGTGTTTGGCTTGCGCGTAGGTATGGAATCCGCGGCCGACGATCTGCCCGTCCTTCACCAGTACGGCGCCGACGGCGGGGTTCGGGCTGGTGCGGCCGAGGCCCTGGCGGGCCAGTTCCAGCGCTTCGTCCATGAGTGGGCTTCGCATCATTTCTGGCTCTCGCGATCAGGCAAAAAGCGAAGCGATAAACTTATCGGGTTCGAAGGGCAACAGGTCGGAAGCTTTTTCCCCGACGCCCACGTAGCGGATGGGCAGATTCAGCTCGCGGGCGATGGCCACCACCACGCCGCCCTTGGCCGTTCCGTCCAATTTCGTCAGGACGAGGCCGGTGACACCGCTCGATTCGGTGAACTTGCGCGCCTGTTCCAAGCCGTTCTGGCCGGTGGTGGCATCCAGCACCAGCAGCACTTCATGCGGGGCCGCGGGGATCACCTTGGCGGCGGTGCGGCGCATTTTTTCGAGCTCCGACATCAGGTTCGTCTTGGTGTGCAGGCGGCCGGCGGTGTCCACAATCACGTAGTCCATTTTGCGCGCCTTGGCGGCTTGCAGGGCGTCGAAGACCACGGCGCTCGGGTCGGCGCCAGGCGATTGCTTGATCACGTCGGTGGAAGTGCGCGTGCCCCATACCTGCAATTGGTCGATAGCGGCGGCGCGGAAGGTGTCGGCGGCGCAGAGCAGCACGCTACGTCCTTCGGACTTGTAGCGGCTGGCGAGTTTTCCGATGGTTGTGGTTTTGCCCGCGCCATTTACGCCCACCACGAACACGACGGCCGGCGGTTCGGCCACGTGCGGCACCGGGCGCTCGGCGGCTTCGAGCACTTCCAGAAGATGCTGCGCAATGAGCTGCTTGATTTCGCCCGCGTCGGCCAGTTGCTTGCGATCGGCGCGCTGGCGGATGCTTTCGAGCACTTCGCTGACGGTGTTGACGCCGATGTCGGCGGTGATGAGCGCGTATTCGAGTTCGTCGAGAAGGCCGGCATCGATTTCCTTGCGGCCGGCGACGGCGTCTTCCAGGCGATCCAGCAGGCCTGAACGCGTCTTCTGGATGCCGGCCTTCAGGCGTTCGAGCAGGTTGGGTTCTTGTTCTACGGCGCCGAATAAAGTCTGGATCATGGAAAGAGAAGTAAGGCGATTCTATTGTAGCCGGACTTGGTCCAGGCTTGAGACTACGAGGTCGGGCGCGAATCCCAGTTGATCCATGGGCCGCCCGGATCGGTTGCACCAGCAAACGCTGTATCCGAAGGCCTTGGCGCCCGCGGCATCCCAGGCGTTGGATGACACGAAAAGGATCTCCCCGGCCGGCAGATGAAGCGCGTCTGGTCCGAGCTGATAGACCTTGGGAGACGGTTTGTAGGTTCTTAATGGATCGACCGAAATAATGCGGGTGAAATGGGACGCCAGCCCGTTATGTTGAACCGCGGCTTCCAGCATCGCGGGCGTGCCATTGGAAAGAATGGCGCGCGGGAAATTGTGGAGAGCTTCGAGAGCCGCTTTTGCATCCGGGAACACAGCGGGCGTAAGGTACGCATTAAGAAGCTGCTGAATCTGAGGCTCGCTCGCTTCCATGTGAAGTTGCGCCAAAGCGGTGCGGAGGGCGGCTTCGGTGACGTGCCAGAAATCCTCATAGCGGTCCATGAGCGCGCGCAGCCAGGTGAATTCGAGCTGCTTTTGCCGCCAGAGTTGGGAGAGAGCCGGCAGATCGCCGCCGACTGAGGCGCCTGCACGCATCACCACCGAGTGAACGTCGAACAGAGTCCCATAAGCATCGAACAAGAATGCTCTGTATTTTTTCAGGGGGCTGGCCACTCTCCAGTTTACCTGCCCGCGGGGAATTGGCCTACACTAGTGAAAGCACTCCCCAGAGTTCCCAATGCCGCATGACCAAAAAGTCGTGGTCGTGATGCCTGCCTACAACGCGGCCAAGACTTTGCGCATCACCTATGCCGATCTTCCACCGGCTCTGGTGGATCAAGTGATCCTGGTGGACGACGGCAGTTCCGACGATACCGTCAAAATTGCCCGCGAATTAGGTTTGGAGCTTTTCGTTCACAACCGCAATTACGGTTATGGTGCGAACCAGAAAACCTGTTATCGCGAAGCGTTGAAAGCGGGCGCGGAAATTATCGTGATGGTTCATCCGGATTATCAATACGATCCTAAGCTGTTGCCACAGGTGATTGAGCCGATCGAGCGCGACGAGGCGGACGTGGTGCTAGGGTCGCGGCTGATGGCGGGGAACCCGATGCGTCAGGGCATGCCGTGGTGGAAGTATGTATCCAATCGGTTCCTGACGTTTTTGGAAAATCGGGTGTTTGGGCTCCGGTTGAGTGAATATCACACGGGTTATCGGGCGTATCGGCGAGCGGCGCTCGAAGCGGTGAATCTCGAAACAAATTCCGACAATTTTCTGTTCGATCAGGAAATCGTTGCGCAGTTTGTCGATTCCGGAATGCGCATTCGCGAAGTGCCGGTGCCGGCGCGCTATTTTCCGGAGGCGTCATCGGCGTCGTTTCTGCAAAGCTCGGTGTACGGGTTGTCCATTCTGCGGCTGCTGACGCGGTATTTGCTGCATAGGGCGGGATTGCGCCAGCGCCAGTTCCAGAGCCTGCACCGGCGCTACGAGCGCGTGACGGTTCGGGAAAATCGGTTGTAGCAGGAGGATTCCCATGCGGCGAGATCTGCGGGGCGTGCTGGCCTCTGTCGCGCTGCTGGGCCAGACTCCCACGCGGAGAAGACGCCGAGTGACAATTGAGTCCCCATAGCCGGCAATCTTCATGGCGTTCCGAGCCGGTTACTCTGGTAGTAGCGGCGATGCTTCCCATCCTTCAAAACAAATCTGCGGCGTGCGCGATCCGGTGTGCGGCATGATGGTTGATCCGCAGAAAGCGGCGGGGTGCGTCGTCATCAAGGCGCGACTTACTATTTCTGTTCCAAGGGCTGCGCGGCGAAGTTTCAGGCGGACCCCGCAAAGTACCTGCAACCCGAGGCTGCGCCTGAGCCCA
>CAVXGM010000018.1:0-19214 GCA_963761265.1 Bryobacterales bacterium | reverse complement strand
AGCCTCCTTCACAAGGCGGTGCGGCGCGGCCTTGTTTCGCGCCTCAAACCTGGCGTGTTCATTATCATTCCCCCCGAGCTTGGGAGCACCGCCGAATACGCCGGCGATCCCTACCTCACGGCTCGTAGGTTGGCAGGGAACGCGCCGTGTTTCATTTCGCATGCGTCCGCGATGGAGATACACCGGATGGTGACTCAGCCCCAACTCGCCGTCTTCGCCTCCAGCCCTAAGCGGCTTCGAAGCCGCACGCTCTACGGAACGGAATTCCGTTTCGTCTTCATCCAACTTGAGCACTACTTCGGCACCACCAAACACTGGGTAACGAAGCAGGAGTCTGTCGAAATCAGTGATCTCGAACGCACCATCATCGACGGCCTCCGCCAGCCAGAGTATTGCGGCGGCGTGACGGAGGTCGCCAAAGGCCTCTGGATGCGTCATCAGGACATGCAGGTGACGAAGCTCGTGGACTACGCCCTACGTCTTGGGATCGGAGCCGTTATACGCCGCCTTGGCTACCTGCTTGAACTGTATGCGCTCGCGCCGGAGGACGACCTGTCGCGTCTGCGAAACGCACTCACCGCAACCTATGTTCCGCTCGACCCTATGCTCCCAAGGGAAGGGCCGCACTTGCGCCGGTGGCGTCTTCAACTCAACATCACGCCCCAGGAACTCGAAACAACTCGGACAAGCTGAATGATCCCACAGCGAAACCTCTCGATTCTCGCCAACAGGCTCGCAAAGGAAGGTGGACGCCGCATTCCCGAGAGCGTTCTTGAACGGGACTATTGCCTCGCTTGGTTGTTGTGCACGCTCGCGGAATCGGACCTCAAGCCAATTCTGGCATTCAAAGGCGGCACCGCGCTGAAGCGATGCTATTTTGGCGACTATCGCTTTTCGGAGGACCTCGATTTTACTCTGACCGAGCCAATCGCGCTTCACGAGCTGATCAGGCGGCTTGAGCCGGTGTATGCGGCCGTGCGCGAGGCCTCGGGCATCGTCTTCGGTTTCGACCGCGAAGACCGGCAAAAACACGACAACACCTACACGTTCTATCTCCGCTACGAGGGCCCATTGCCCGGAGGCAATGATGTCAAGGTGGACATCACGTTGCGCGAGCAACTGGTTTATCCGCTCCGGGAGCGCGCCATTCTCCGCGGCTACGACGAATTCGCAGACCTTCCCGAGAACCGGCTTCTTCGGGCCTATTCGCTGGAGGAAATCGCCGTTGAGAAAACGCTCGCGCTCGCAGACCGGGCGCGCAATGAGCCTCGAGACCTTTACGATCTATGGCATCTCACGTCGAACGAAGGAATCGAACTTGGTGCGCTAGCGTCTGCGATGCGGCAGAAGCTCGAATTTCGCGGGAAGCCGTGTGAAGGTATTGCAGAAGCTATCCGCAACAAAGAGGCCCGCCTGAGAACGCTGTGGTCGAACCGTCTTGGGTATCAGATGACTACGCTGCCGGAATTCGACGAAGTATTTCGCGCCGTGCAACGAACGCTGCGTCAGACCGATCTGGGGTAGATAATTCGCCGAGTTGCTGCGCGATCTGAAGAAGTTCTGAACATCCTCTACACCGAGCTGAGAACGTTTCAGTGGAACCTTCGGCAGAGTGCTGGGGAACTATCGAAACAAGAGCGGTGTCTATCCCTCTCGGGAGGCTATTCATTGCGTTGCTCATCGCTCACTGGTTCTGACTGGGTGCACTGTCACTCATGTACCTTCGAATTCGTAACTGACGCTTACGGCGATTACGAAAGTCGGACTCGTCACAGGACCCCGCTTGTTTGGAGAGCCGCCCCGAACTGTACGCGCGACTCGACTGCGCCCGCCACGAGATCTGGACGCAGGACCTGGCGAAGCATTGAGCATCCCGTTTCAGGCGGATAACGACCTGAAGAGGATTCTCGTCGACGCGACCTTGCGCCGAGAACCCGGAATCGATTTTTAAACCGCACAAGCCGTGCGTCGGGACGATCTTGACGACGAAGCGGTTCTACGCCTTGGTTACCGCTTGCGATGCCGTCCAGTCCCGCGCCGGCGCCGGCAGACCGGGTTTCAGAAACTGAAGCGAGGATCCCGCCAGCGCCAGGGGCGTGATCTGCTGGCCCATATTGGGCAGTTACTGTGCTGGAGCCTGCGCCTGTACTGGTCCGCCCGACGCCATCAGCGCGAGCATCAAGCCGGCAGCGGCGATGGGAAATCCCTGACGAATTCTTCCAGCCATTGTTTGGAGCTCCTTTTGAGAATTACGCGCAAAACGGGTCGCGCCCGCACCACCGCCCGATCGTCGGTTCCTTATCTTGTCCGGCGGCGGGACAGCGCCCTTTGCGCTTTGGAGCACGAGGTGCCGGCCGTGGGATGTTATCGCGGCGTCAGGCAAGCGCCGAAAGGCTACGGCGCTCTATATCTTGCGGCCTTGGCGGGGCTAACTCGAAAATATCGCACTTTGAATTCGGCACGGACATTTTTAATCTTCCCGAAGCTGCCAGCCGACTAAATGGGAGTCGGCAGATCGCCCTTCAGGAGAAGCTGAGGCGCCTGATTAAAGGTGTAAGCGTTCGTGGCTGGATTGAGGTCCAAGATCCAGACCAGGTCGAATCGCGAATCCGGCCAGGTCTGCGGCACGGTCGTGGAATTGCCGAGGATGATATTGGCGATATTGGGAATCAATTCGTGCTCCCACGAGATCAGCACGACTCCCGGACACGTAAGGACGCCGGAAACCATTTGGGCAAAGTCGGTGTAGGCATACTGCCCAGGTACGGGCTCGTCCGGAAGCGCATTTATCGTGATGCCCAGCGCGGCCGCCAGAGGCGTGATCGTTTCGAATGGACGGTGGCTGCTGGTGCTCAGTCCGACATTGGGCGCAAACAAATGGGTGGGGGTCGGCAAGGGCCCGAAGGATGAGCTGAACAAAGGAATCAGGGCGCCAGCCCGTTGCCACCCCTGCGGGATCAACGAAGTGGGATCCGGGTTCCCGAATTCGTCGATGCCGATGAACGGGCCAACGGGCTTCTCCGCATGGCGGATGGCCATGATTTTGGTCGGGCGATAAGCCTGGGTTGGGGATGGATTCAATATGACTCGGGGACGACGCTCCTGGGCTTGCGCGGCCTTGCTGAAAGGCGCCATCGCGGCGACTCCAGCCAGCAGTATGCGAAAGAAAGTCTTTCTCGGCATCCCGCCGGCGATAGCGTCCGCAGCGGTTCCGCCCGGTTCAACAGGCGACTCCGGATCAGAGGGTTGAGTCATTCGCGAGTAAAGTGCCGCGTGCAGGGCGTTGCTCTCATGGTTTTTCCAATCGGCGAAAGCGGGTATGCGCGCAGGAGGCGCTTCCGGCGCGGCGATGATTCCGGATGTTAGCTGAAATCTGTGCTTTGGACGCTGCTGCCGCTGCATTCCCAACGAGCAATCGCGCGGTCTGGTCCGACTTTGGATGAAGCGGGGTTCTCCAGGGCCGTGGGTATTGTCTGCGGCTCCCGTCGGAACCTGTGAGGTGGGGTTTGAAATTTGCAGTGGTCTGGAGTGGTTTGGGTCCAAATCGGGCGATCTGGAGAAAGTTGGTTTCTATTAGAATCAGCGAATTGGGCTGTGAAAAACGTCCAGAAAACCGGCCGCGCTTGATTCGTAATCAGCAGGTCGCCGGTTCGATCCCGGCGGGTGGCTCCAGAAAATAAAGGATTTAATGGAGCAAGGTGATCGCGGCGCGGGAGACTGGAAACCGATTCCCGGCCAATCCCAGCCTCCCGGTGAATTCATCCGACCCCAGTCCCGCGCCGGTTACGCTCCCCTCTATTCGATAGCCAGTCATCGAGCGTCAGTGGTCTAAACAACCCAACGGGCCCGGACAGCGAATGCCGGGGCGGCACATGATAAGATCTGGCGATGGCAGCGGTATCAATCATTGTCGGCGTTCTACTGGCATCAGCAGTCCTTGGTTGGGCGCTGTTTTATTGGGAAGGCATTGGGACCGAGCGAATCGGGACACCCGTTATCGCATTCGTTGGCAACTTGTTTGTGGTGGCGTAGTCTGTGTACTCAGCCCAGCAATGGCTGTCTGGGATATCGCAATGGGAGAAGATCCGATGCAGGCTCTTGCTGGTGTGCTATTCCCCCTCTTGTTCGCCGCGTATGTGATCCGAGAAACGCGTCGCACGAAGCTGCCTCCTGACACATCCACTAGAACCTAGCCAGACGCTCGGTTGGGCGATCCAGTCGCACGCCACCGCTGGTAATCAGGCTGGTGCACACATGCTCACCAAGCGCACCATTCGCCATGCCTTCCACTTCGTAGCGGACCTTCAGCCACCAACATCGTTGGCGGGTTGGGCGAGGCTCTTGCGTGGCCCTACCAGCGCGGCAAGGCTCGTGAAGCAGTCCGGGCCGGGGAGTGGGTATAGCTTTATGGTGCTCGTGCGCGTGCGGGATTGGTGCGCGGTGCTATTATTCGGCCACCCTAGCGCGATAGTTTCCATCAGAATCTTCCCAAGAGACCAATGACCAATGGCCAAACAAAAGCACCCTGGCCGTCCCCGTGGCCCGCTCATGCCGTACGGCTGGGGGTCTAGCGCCGAACTGTCGAGCAAGATCGCGCGTCTTCCATTGATTACCGCCCGCCTGCTCTGTGGGGTGCGCATGGAAGCAGAACTCGAGCACATTCGTCGTGGAGCCACAGGCTCCCGCCCCGATATCGAAGAAGGGGCAGCATTGCCGTTCCCCCACCCATTCCGAGACCATTTGGAACGTGTGGTGTCAGGCGGAAACTCAAATTCAAAGCCATCGCGTAGCTCCGCGATCCACTCCGGTTTCCCAGCGCTGGAAAAGGCTCGCAGAGCGAAAGGTGATCGAGTTGGACACGAGAATCGAACAGATCCGAAGTATGCGGAAGCTCTTGAAGAAGCTCGAAGCGTGCTGCCAATCTGAAACGGTGGAACGATGCGGCGCAGCGATTTTAGGGACTAGTCGCGCCGCCCGTACGGATCGTCTGAGTGCGAAGGGCCGGCTTCCTGGCCGGGATCGCTAGTCTCGGGAACCTCGGATTCGTCCTCCGGGGCGAACACGCTCGATTCGCCAAAAATCCTGGGCTCCTTGGCGACCGTTTCTTCCGCGAACACGCTCGATTCCTCAGCCGTAAGGAAGCTGGCCGCAAATGGCTCAGCTTTGGGCGCAGGGGTCTCTAATTCGAAAGCCTCCGGAACGGACTCGGCCGCCGGTTCCTGGATGATCGCTTCGTGGATGATCGCCTCGTGGGTCATCGCCTCCTGGGCCATCGCCTCCGGGACCGGTTCCTCCGCCGAAAGCGGAAATTCGCATTCGCAACAATCGCTGCAACGCTTGCAACGATCGCAGCGATGATTGGAACAGGCGTCCTTGGTGCAATAGGAGCAAATGTTGACGGACGCCTCACCACAAATGCTGCAAGTGAAAATTGCCGCGTTCACGATCATCGGAGATTGCCCTTCATGGCTGCGACACCCTCTTGGTCTTAGGCGCCGGCTGTTGGAGCAGCGCCGCGCGGCAACGTTGCGCTTCCCGATCGGCCACCTGGAATTCTTCCTCCTTTTGCGTCGCCAAATCCTGCAGATACTGCCGCAGGCGGTCGCGATTGGTGCTGTTTTCCGCGATCACGGACTGCATGATGGAGGCCAGCGCGGGGTTCTGATACTTGCGCACTCCCTCGGTGAGTGAAGCCAGCGTGGAATCCACGGACTGCATCCGAAAATACGTATCCAGCCCCAGCGGCAGCCGCTCCGGTTGCCTGGAAAACGCCTGGCTCGACGAGATCAGATACTTGAGCTGCGCCTGCGCGGTGCTCCATTGAGCGACATAAGTGCTGGACGCGCCCTTGGACAGCCAGGCAGAGGGCTGCACCTGATCGATGATCGGCTTCAGGTGTTGCTCCTGGGTACTGAGCGCGTCGATCAACTTGCGGGCATCCCATTCGGAAGCCAAACCCGGTTCTTCGGCGGCGGGGGGCCGGCTGGCAGCCGGCCGGGACCCCGCGGAGCCGGACGTTTGCCCAAAGGCCAGGGCGAAAGAGGCTAGATAAATACAGGAAATTAATGGGAACGAAATCAATCTGCTGAAAACCAAGGCGAGCTTCATAGGCGACCTTCCCTAAGGCTAGTGTGCCACAGTTTGTGTCGTTGCCCGGATCGTTCGCGAGCGGGATTCAGGCCTCGGCCCTCTTCACCACTTCCGGATTCACCGGATTTCGCGGCGCCTGCCCGCTCAGGACGCGCAGCACCTCTTCGGCGGCCTTGGTCTGCAAATCCACCAGCGATTCTTCGGAATAAAAGCTGGTGTGCGGCGTGATGATTACGTTGTCGCGCCCGAACAAGGGCGAACCGGACGGTGGTTCTTGCTCCATCACGTCGAGAGCGGCTCCCGCCAGTTCACCCCGGTCCAACGCGGCCGCCAGAGCCGCTTCATCAATGATGGGTCCGCGCGCGGTATTGATCAGATATGCCGTCGGCTTCATGCGGCGGAAAACATCGGCATTGAACAGATGATGCGTCACTGGGAGAAGCGGTGTGTGGATCGAAATGTAGTCGGAGATCCTCACCAACTCATCGAAATCCACTGGTTGCACGCCGGCACCGGCCACGGTCTGCTTGGAAACATAAGGATCGTAGGTGACCACGCGAATCCCGAAAGCCTGAGCCTTGGGAGCCACCAGTTGCGGGATCTGCCCGAATGCCACCAGCCCCAAAACGGTTCCACGCAGCCGGTGAATGGGAACCACCGCGCGCATCTCCCAACGCCCGGATTGCGTGCGCGCATTCGACGCCGGAATCTTGCGGACCAGCGCCAGCAGCAGCGCCATGGTGTGATCGGAAACTTCGTCCAGGCAGTAGTCCGGCACGCGCGTGACCACGATGCCCGCGCTGGTGGCGGCCGGAACATCGACATTGTCCACGCCGATGCCGAAGCGGGCGATCACGCGGCAGCGCGTCATTTGCGAAATCATAGCCGCCGTCACTTTCGCGTAGGTGGCGAGCACTGCGTCGGCATCGCGCGCGATCTCCAAAATCGCCTCGGGCGTTGGCTCTTTCGCCAGGCGAAGCTCGCCTCCAATCTTGGCCAATACCTCGCCCGCCGGATCGAGATTCGGAAACACCGAGTCGGTAACAGCCACCAGCTTCGCCGCCATCAGTTCATCCACCTTACGACCCCGGCAACTCCATCCACCGCCACGGTCGAGCCATCGGGAATGCGCGACGTGGCATCCAGCACGCCCAGCACCATGGGAATTCCGCGTTCGCGCGCGAGCGATGCCATATGGGATGTGCTGCCGCCGCGCTCCGCCACCACGCCGGCCACGCGCGTCAAAATGTGGCTCAGCGCCGGACCCGCCACTCGAGTGACCAGAATATCTCCGGGCGCCACGCGCGAGAGCTCGCACTCGCATTGAATCACGCAGGCGCGCCCCTCGCCCCAGCCCACGCCCGCGGCATGGCCGTTCAAGCGCGGACGATGCAGCCACATCGCGTCGGGAATCGCAGCCGCTTCGGTGTGCAGCGGCCGGGCTTGAAGCAACTGGAATCCGGAATCGTCCAATGCCCATTCGATTTCCACCGGCATCTCCATCAGGTTTTCCACTTTTCGCAGCAGCTTGCCGAGCTCGATCGCTTGCTCTTCGCTGAGACACGGTTTCGCCACTAGCGCCGGCTCCACAGCTCGCGCCACCGGTTCCTCGCGATGAATGCAGCCCACTTGATGATCCTTGCGCCCCGGCGTGATGCTCGCGAGCGCGCCATCCCGGGACAGCTCATAGCGATCCGGCGTCACTTCGCCCTGCGCGATCGCCGAGCCCAATCCCCACGTCGCACTCAGGATCATGCTGCCTTCCGCCGATTGACTCAATCCCCCGCCCGATGCTCGCGCCGCTACCAGCGGTTGAACCAGGATCGCCATGGCGGTATCGGCTGCATCAATATCATGAGTGGCCATGTAGCGCAGCGCGCGCGTGGCCCACAGAGCGCCCCAGCACGAACGAATCGCGGTAATGAAATCCGCTTCGCTCTCGATGCCGAGGAAGCTTTCAAACTGGCCCGCGAAGCTGGATCCAAAGCGATCTTCCACTAGCGCCGACGAGCGCACCACGCTGAGCGCGCCAGTCCTGCTCTTCAGCTCGTGCCAGGCCGCCAGCAGCGGATCAAGAACCACCGGCGTGATCGGCCGATCCAGCAATCCCAGCTTCATCGCCAGCGCATGCCGTCGCGCTTGCGGGCTTTCCACTGCCGAGAAAACTCCGCGCGCGTCTGCCTCTAAACCGAGCGCCCGGATCTGCGTCCGATACGCTTCGGCGTCCACGCAAAAACCGTCGGGAATCGGCAGCCCCGCGGAGCCCAGACGTGCAAGATTCGCCGCTTTGGGACCAAACCGGCCGGCATCGGTGGCTTCCGGATCCGTGATGGAAAATACGAACTGGCGCATTGCGCTCCTAGGTCCCGGGGCGCTTGCCGTAATCGGAGTAACCCGGCATGGGATCCACCACCGTGATCTGTTGCACCGGGAAGTTCGAGACAATCTCGACGCCGTCTTTGTGGACGATCAGCATTTCCTCGATCCGCACGCCCCACTGATACGGCTTGCCGTGCTGCGTCTCCAGCGCAAACACCATGCCGTCCTTGATCTCGATGGGATGATCGAGGGACCAGATGCGCGAAATCACCGGCTGGTCGTATTGCGCCAGCCCCAGCCCGTGCCCCCACAAATTCGCCGCCGCCTGGTCTTCCTCTTCGTAGCCCCAGGCTTCTTTCGCCGAAGGCCACTGCGACGCGATGTCCCGCGTGGTCGCGCCCACCTTCACAGCCTTGATCGAATCGTAAAGCCACTTCAAAGCGGTCGCGTAATAATCCTTCTGCTCCTGGTTTGGCTCGCGGCCCACCATGTAAGTCCGGTAGTAGCAGGATTTATAGCCGTTCCATGTCAGCGCGGCCAGATCCATGAACACCATATCGCCCGGCTTGATGATGCGATCGGAGAAATTGCGCCAGTTGGGCCAGGTATTCAGGCCGGAAGATACGATCACATCCTCCACGTCTTCCATGCCCGGAATGTTATAGAGGAATTCCATGATATGCGCCGTGAGCTGATTCTCGGTCAGGCCCGGCTTCAGGAACTTCATGAATTCCCAGTGCGCGGCATCGCCGATGGCGCCGACGATGCGCATGCATTCGTGCTCGTCCTGGTTTTTAACCGCCCGCGCTTCCATCATGGCGGTCATGCCGTCGTCCCACGCGATTTTTTCGTCCTGAAAAATTCGCATCATATTGATGTCGATGAAATCCACGCCCAGCTTCATCCCATCCACGCCGCGCTTCTTCATTTCGCCCTTGATGGAGGCGGTGAATTTCTCCACCTGCTGGAGCGACGCCGGCCCCGCCGCGCCCTTGATCCACGCGTACGAATAGCGGATGTTGTCCTTGGGAATCCACGGCGAATGCTTCTCGATGTGCATGCCGATGTCGCCCTGCTCAAACAACACGGGCGCATCGTCGCCGCACAGCAGCGCATACCGCAACCCTGGCTTCAGACGATTCCAGCCCGGCGTCAGCGTGCTGGTAACGTAGCGCACGTTTTCGTCGTACATGAGCAGCAACGCTCCCAGCCCATGCGCCTTCATCCGTTCGCGCGCCCGCTCCAGCCGGTATTTTCGCAACCGGTCCCAATTGATCCGCTCCTGCCAATCCAAACCTACCGCGCCAACGTTTGCCAAATGTCCTCCAGTAAGACAGCCTAGTTCATCAAAGAGAGGCCGACCCTGTCAACCCCGCAAAAGGGCCATGCAAAAGGGAAATGCCATAAGCTAATTTTGCGCCTGCTTTATTTCAATCCGGACCAGGCGAAAAGGTTTGTCGCTCAAGTTTTCATCCTGGTGCGCCGCGTCCGGAGGAACCCAGCGGACCACCCCCGCCTTATAGTGGCTTTCGCGCGTTGTGCCGTCGGCGTGATATTGCCGCATATTCTGGTCCGACAGATAAACCACCACGGCCCAGGTGGCCGGATGCTTGTGCATCTTCAGCTTCTCGTGCGGACCCACGGTCAGCGCGATGGCCCGAATCCATTGATTCTCCGCCACCACGCGGTAGTGCGCCGGATCTACCTTCACCGCGTCCATGCTTTCCTCGGGAAAAGGCTTTGGGTTGGCCAACGGCCTCGGTTCAATTTGAATCGCCGAAAATGGCCCGCCCGTGAGATTCTCCGATTTGTGGATGGTGGGCGCCGCCCACATCACATCCCCGGCCCGATTCTGAAAGGTTTTCACCGATCCGTCCAGATACGTGAGCTTGTTGTTGCGGCCGGTCAAGAAAACGATCACCGCTCCAGGCGCCGGATGCTGGTGCATCGGCATCGTTTCGTGCGGGCCCAGGTGTTCCTCGAAGACGCGGACCCACCGGTTTTCCAGCTCCAAGCGGGTATGTTGCGGATCGGCAGCCAGCGGATCGGGTGCCTGTTTAGCGGCAGGATTTTGCGCCCAGGCGCTGACCGCTGCGATCGCGATCCAAATAAACTTACGCCAGTGGCTCAAAGGGGTTTTGCGATGTCGACGTGGCATGAGAAGATTCTAGACCATGAGCGCAAATAATGTGAGCCTCCCCAGGGCTGGAGTCGGGATCATCGGGCTGGGAATCATGGGTGGCGCTTTCGCGAGACATCTGGCCGCCGCCGGAATTCGCACGTCCGGTTATGATTTGCTGCCGGACAGGATCGACGCGTTGAACCAGGCCGGAGGGCACGGTTGCACCAGCTCGCGAGAGGTGGCCGAAGAGGCAGATGTGATTCTTACCTCGCTGCCGAGCGCCTCCGCTCTCAGAGACGCGCTCTTAGGCGAGGAGGGCTTAATTGCCGCGGCGCGGCGGGGCCTTCTGGTTATCGAAACCAGTACGCTTTCGCTCCAGGACAAAGAACTGGTGCGCGAACGCCTGGCGGCCATGGGCATCGGGATGATAGACGCCCCCATTAGCGGTACCGGCCCGCAGGCCCAGGCCAAAGATATCGCGATTTTTGCCAGCGGAGATCGCGGCCACTTCGAACGCGCCCGCGAAGTTCTCTCCCATCTGGCGCGATCGGTTCGATACGTCGGCCCCTTCGGCGCGGGATCAAAACTGAAATATATCGCCAACTTGCTGGTCGCCATCCACGTTGCCGCCGCGGCCGAAGCCATTGTTTTGGGCGAGCGGGCCGGCCTGGACCCGGCCATGCTAGTGGAAGTGCTCGCTGATAGCGCGGCCACCTCGCGCATGCTCGAAGTGCGCGGGCCCAGCATGGCAGCCAGCGCTTACGCGACGCCGATGATGAAGCTGAACGTCTTCCAAAAGGATCTGGACATCATCGAGAGTTTCGCACGCGCATCGAAATGTCCGGTCCCCTTGTTCAGCACTGCCGCTCCCCTGTTCACAGCGGCCGCCGGGCAAGGCATGGGCGTGCAAGACACAGCCGCGGTAATCTCTATTTTTCGGCAATTGGCGCAAGCGCGTGTATAATTCTTCCGTGCCGCGCAAAATCGCAACCATCGCTGCCGGGCTGCTCATCGCCGCGGCCGCCTGCGCGCAAGCTCCGTCCCAAAAACCGGCGACATCCGATCAAGTCTTCAAGAACGTTCGCATCCTCAAAGGCATTCCGGTGGACGAATTCATGGCCACCATGGGATTCTTCTCGGCGTCCCTGGGTGAAACGTGCACCGATTGCCACAGCGCCGAAAGTGGCGGCAGTTGGGAGAAATACGCTGACGACAACCCGCGCAAAAACACAGCGCGGGCCATGATCGGCATCATGAACGCCATCAATAAGAATTACTTCGGCGGAAAGCGCGAGATCACGTGCTACTCCTGCCATCGCGGCGTGGAGCGCCCCGACGTTACTCCCAGCCTCGCGGATCTGTACGGTCCGCCGCAGATGAAAGAGCCGGATCAATTCCGCGAGCCGGCCGGCAAAACCGCATCTCCGGATCAGATTCTCGACAAATACATCCAGGCGATTGGCGGCGCCGATCGATTGTCCAAGATCACCAGCTTCGCGGCCAAGGGAACGCTATCAGGGCTATCAAGATGAGAAGTACCCGGTGGACGTATTCGCCCAGGCTCCCGGCCGGCTCACCACCATCGTGCACACCGCCGCCGGAGACAGCGCCACCACGTTCGACGGCCGCTCTGGTTGGATCGCCGGGCCGGCCACGGAGCGGCCGGTGGCGTTGCTGGAACTCACGGGAACCGACCTCACCGGCGCCAGGCTGGATGCGGCTCTGGCTTTCCCCGCGCGGCTGCCGGGGGCTCTCATGCAATGGCGCACCGGTTCTTCACCGGCCATCAATGGGCACGATGTTCAAATGCTGCAGGCCACCGGCGACGGCCGCTACCCGGTAAATCTGTATTTCGACAGCAAATCGGGCCTGCTGCTGCGCCTGGTCCGTTATACCGACTCGCCGGTTGGCTTGAATCCCACTCAGATCGATTATGCCGATTATCGCGATGTGGCCGGCGTTCGAATGCCTTTTCTCGTCACGGTCACTTGGCTGGACGGAAAGTCGATCACCCAGCTCACTGCTATCCAGCCGAATGTCCCGATTGACGCGGCGCGGTTCGAAAGACCGGCGGCGTCCCTGAAACATTGAATTATTCGGCCCGCAATAGGCGTATAATTCTTCGGACGGAGGATTCATGAACATCCCCAAACGCGCCTGGATCGGGACCCTCGCCGTGGTGTCCGGCGCCGGCTGTCTCTTCCTGCTCCGGCCGCTCCCAGCGCAGCAGCAGACCGCGCCCAAGTTCAAGTTCGATCCCACCTGGCCCCATCCGCTGCCAAACAAGTGGAAGATGGGCGGTGTAACGGGGCTGGCTGTCGACAAGGACGACAACGTCTGGGTCTTGGACCGCCCGAACGACCTGACGGACATTGAGCTCGAAGCGGAGTTGCATCCTCCGCTGGCCGATTGCTGTGTCCGGCCGCCGTCCATGATCCACATCGACAAGGAAGGGAACGTCATCGGTTCGTTTGACGCGCCCCAGGGGCATGGCATGGCGGTGGACAGCAAGGGTTTCGTCTACATCGGGCAAGATACGGTTCGCAAGTATGACCCGAAGACCGGCCAGGTGGTCGGCGAAGTTCCGCGCACTCCCGAGAGGCCGCCAGGATCAGCGCCCGATCCGCCCCTGACTTCGGCGCACGTCGCCGGCCGTGGCAGCGCCGGTCCCGTCGCTGGGTTTATCGTGCCTCCAGGCGGCCGCCGCGCACCCAGCCCATCGGACATGGCGGCTCGCGAAGCAGCCACGGCAGCCTTTCGCGCCAAATATCCTCCCACCACGCCCATGATCGTCGGCGGCATCGAAGAAATACGGCTAGATGAGCCGGCGCGCGAACTCTACGCCGCCGACAATTACCTGGGCGGCCGCGTAATGGTTTTTGACCTCGACACTTTGAAATTCAAGCGCGGCTGGGGCGCCTATGGTCACACCTTATCGGAAATGAGCACCAGCGACGCCGATCGCGCATTTACTCCCGGCGGCCCTGAGCCCAAGGAGTTCCGCGGCCACCTCACGCTGAATATTTCCAACGACGGGCTGGTTTACGCCGCGGACCGGATGGCCAACCGCATCCATGTCACCACCAAGCAGGGCAAGTTCTTGAAGGAATTCGTCCTGGCACCCACCACCGGCGTGGGCGGTTCCACTGGCGGCGTAATGTTCTCCCCCGATAAGAAGCAGCGCTTCCTCTATATCTCCGATCTCACGAATAACCACATCTGGTTCCTCAATCGCGAGGACGGCAAGCTGGTGAGCCAAATGGGAACAATGGGCGAAAATGGCGGCCAATTCTTCGGCCTGCACATGATCGCGGTGGATTCCAAAGGCGACATCTACACAGGCGAAGTCTTCGCCGGCGAGCGCGTGCAGAGATTCCTCCCGGTGAGGTAAGGCCGAACGATCACAGAAGTCGGCTATTTTTTCGGCTTGGCTTCGTTTGGCAATAATTTCGTTTGGCAATAATATAGTTGACAGACGAGATCCTAATCTTTAGGACGGTCTTGGCGTGACAGGCTGAGGATTTGCTAGATGGGTTGAATGATGCGCTCGGCTGCGATCATCGATTTAAGTTCATCTAGATCTGTGGAGGCCTCTTCGTCTGTCTTGACGGCTCGGAGGATATCTCGATACGTGATTGGCGTGGAGCTAGTACCCGGATCTTTCCACTCTTGAAATTTGTGGGTCTCACTAACTAAGTCCCACCTGTTTCTGTAGCCGTGTCTCTGGAAGATTTCAGTCAAAAGAGACCTCTCGGAACGTGAAAGTTCATCGTTCTTGGGTTCCGAGACTAGTTCCACGTCCCAATCGGCAACCGTCCTGATGTGGGCCTGCCAGATCGAGTGCTCCGAAGGCATTGGCTCAGAAACGATGAGATTATAAATGTTGCTCGTTACAGGACCCTCACGCATCGAAACATAGCGGTCGGTAGTGATCGGTCGTCCCCACCTAGCTAAAGCCTCGCGATCAGCAATGTAAAGTAGTTTTATCAGTTTCAGATACTTCATGCGACCGCCGCGCAGCCCAAGAAGACAGGCTGCCGCTTCGGTTGCTTTCGCTTCGTTGAAGCGGAACCTCATAGAACTATTGTAGCTAAGTTCAGAGAGCTACAATATTATGGCAGTTTTGGTTGCGGCATACAAGATCCTCTGACTGGGTACTGGTCCGCTTTCCCCTTTTGGTGAACTAGCGATGTCCGCTACTTTCTTTCCCGATAGAATCGTTCGACTTTGGGGGGTATGTTTGGCGACGCTAAGACGCCATCTTGAACTAGTTTAAGAAGTTGTGGACTGCATGGATCGTGCCGAAGTGCAAGGCCATCGACGATCTGCTGTTCGAGATGGTTTGAGTCAACGATCCTTGCATAGTGATACAGCACGGCGGTGTCGCGTCCTATAAAAGCGTGTTCTCCGCGGCGCAATACAACGGTTTGATCCTTGTTGTAGCGCAAGGTAGAGAGGCACACAATCACGCACAATGGATCTGGCTGTGTAACGACTATCCACAGGTGCGGCGTATCTTCGCACGTGTTCGGAGCCGGGATCAGTAGCGTGTCGCCGCAGTTCATTTTACTTACGCTCTTGCAAGTACACTTGTAGTAGAATGCTTATAGGGACGATGGTTTATGAGAGTCCCTGGGGTGGGGGAGAAATCCCCAGAGAGCGGTTGTCCCCTACGCTGGTTTGATTGACGGAACGAGTCCGAGGCTGAGCTTCCAGATCCGTAGTCTGCTGCTCAGCTTGCCCCGTGGCCGTCGAATAGTTAGATTTGCGAATTTCACTGTGAGGATCACCTCCTTTCGGTGAGTGGACCGCGCCATCGCTCCGGTTTGGACGCTGAGACGATGGCGCGGTTTTCTGCGTTTGGACCGCAAAAACTCTATGGCTGTGGCGATCACTTCCAGCCGCTCTCCTTTGCCATTTTCAAGAACGCTGGGGCCACTTTGAACTCAAGAACCTCTTCGCCATTCAGCGTTAGCTTTTCCGAACGTCAGAACATCATCAAGGCCAATCCCGAGCTTTTTGGCTTTCTTGGAAAGGCCTCCCATGCTCGCGCCCAAGGCTTTATTGGTTTCCAAATTCAACGTCCGACGAAGCGTCGCATCCGGTATTCCGTCCGGATTCTGAACAAGCTCACGCAGCATCTTTGCCTGAAGTTCTCGCAATCCGGTAGTAAAGGTCCTGAAGCGAGTTTCTGTCCATCGCGATGTAGTATCGCTACCCACATGATTGCCATTGGTCGTGTCTTTTCGCGCTGGCAAGCCGCGAAGACGCCCAGCAATCGTAATGGCCTCGTCTGCTGATTCGCAATGAATTTCTATTCCGTCAACGATCACCTTGTACATAGCACACTCCAGCAACAGTGGGGGGGGCCTAATTACCACTGTCTGCTCTGATCTTAATATGCTGTAGCTGTGCTTGTCAATGTGGAGTATCCACATGATCGCTCTATGTACGGTCCATAAGCGCTTACGTCCGCATACTTCGTAAAACTTTGGCCTGCTTCCGCCACGGCGCGTGAGGATTATCCTTGTGGGGTGATGATTCGCTATCTTGCCTTACCATCGCGTCAACTTCCGCCCTTGGCACCAGGGGCTTGCCGCGTCGCGGCCGTTTCCGGCCGGACGCATCTATGATGAACTGCTTTCAAGCCTGCCAGTCACTTCATCGAAGCTGTTCGGGAGAACCTTCACGTCGGCTTTCTTGGTGTTGCGATCCAGCAGTCCCATTACGTCGGTCTTGGCCTTCGTATCCGCCGATACCCACCTTGCCCATCCGTGCCGGCGTCTGTTTGTCCAGATGGGGGTTTGCGACTTTGCCGCCAACGAATGTCTCATCGGCTTCAATCGTGCCCGATAGCTTGGTGAAGGCGCCGCTCTGCCTAGCGAGACGAATACGATGCAAGCATGAACCAAGCGCTCTTTTGGTAGAGTCTAGCGCCCAATGTAGCTCATAACTGCTGATGCCATTTTTGCACGACATGGGAAGCCAAGTAGCCGGGAGCCACTTCTCAAGAGCGATGGGGCTATCCTCGAATATCGTGCCAGTCTTCAATGAAAAATTTCCATGATCGTGCTTGCCGTAGCATTTCCATACGCGCTCTTTATGAATGTAGAAAATGTGATCCGAGCCACAACGCGGGCACTTCACGTTGCCATCAGGCCAGCGCAGTTCTACCATGAACTGACGACAGTGTTCAAAGGCAGCCAACGAATTGATAACCTCCAGCAGAGTGTCTGGAGCGCTCGGCAACTTTGTCTGCGTTTCCACGCTTTAAGTACGCGCCAGAATCGTTCGTCTGTCAGCTATATTATTGCCCTTCGTTTTTCTAAAATTGCTCAAAGTTCGCGTCGTCGAACGGTAGATCTACACAGGCGAAGTCTTCGCCGGGGAACGCGTCCAGAGATTCGTCCCGGTCAGGTAAGGCCGAACGATCACAGAAGTCGGCTATTTTTTCGGCTTGGCTTCGTTTTTCAAAAATTGGTCGAAGTTGATGTTGTCCTCACAGATCATCTCCGTGAGGTTCCAGGTAGGATGCAGCTGAAAGGTGATCTGTCCGCCCCAAGGCTTGGTGTAGGCGATCGGATCCTCAATGGTGATCTCGTCCTGCAAAGTGGTGTGATCCACGCGCCGGATGCGCTCCACCAGGTGCAGTTGGGTGCTGTGCGGATGACCAGCGCGATCCAGCCAGGTTTTATCATTGAAGCCGATGGTATCCACCACCAGGGTGTCGCCCTCCCAGTGGCCGATGGCGTCGCCCAACCAGGTCGGGCCGAGGGACGTGTCGTGCTTGCGGCCATCGGTAAAGATTTGCCGGATGTAGTGCGAGAATTCAAACAGCATGAGCACGCGGCCGGGGGTTTGAATGATTTCCATCGGAAATGGCTGTAGATACATCCGCGGCATGCCGGGAGGAAAACAGCCGACGGCGCTGAGCGTGGTGGGATTCACCGGATCGTTGGAATCTTCCACCGCGCGAGGTCCGAAGGACGGCTTGGTGGCCTTAAAGCGTTCCTCCGCCCACGGAGTCATGGGTGGTTCTTCTTTGCTGAATCCCCAGGACAGGTAGCGAGTGGCCGGAGATCCCTTCACGTTCCAAACACCCGACAGGTCCGGCGTTGCCTCCGGAGATGGCGCCGCCTGGGCGAAGCCGAGACACGGGAGCGCGAGCGCGGCGAGAAACAGACCGGCCGATGGAATGGCGCACGTTCTCATTTAATTTCCCGCGCCCATCTTCAGCTGGTCTCCATTGACGGAGATTTTGGTGATCCACATGGAGTTGGCGCCGGTTTTGGCGCGATACCCCGACATCGTTACCTGGTCACCCGGCTTCAAGGTAGTCGCGGTCCAACCTGCCCGAATCAGGTGATTGGGACTGGTGAGCTCGCCTTGCCACATCGCGGTTTCACCCTTGTCGTCCTTCACCTCGAGATTCACGATGGAGTGCGGATTTACGAATTGAAATTCAGTGAGCGCGCCATTCACCGTGACCGTTTCCGTGGTGTTGTATCCCGCCTGCCCATGGTGAGCCGAAAGCGAAACAGCGATCATGAGCAACCCGGCCGCCGCAACGCCAAATTTTGCCGCATTCCGCACAGTGTTGGAATACATTTGGGGGGACTATATCACCGCCATCTTGAAGGTGTCAAGGCTTCTCAGGGCTTCTCAGGGCAATTTCTAGAGTTTTGTCGCTGCCAAATGATAATGTCCTATTCGTGCCAAGTAGAAATGTCCTATTGACAGCGCTCAGGCTGGGGAGGTGCAAGAGGGACGACTACTGATGACGCAAGCTGAGCGGGACCGTCTAGTGGCCCTGAAGAAGGCGAAGAAAAAGCTGATCACGCAAAGGGAGGCGGCAGAGGAGCTGGGAATCACCGAAAGGCACGTGCGGCGTCTGCTGCGAGCGTTGAAACGGCGGGGAGATAAGGCGGTGGTGCACGCCATGCGAGGACTACCATCCAATCGCAAGATCGGTGCCGATACCGAACAGAAGGCGGTGGCAATCCTGTCCAGGCCGGTGTACCGAGGATTTGGGCCAACGTTAGCTGCAGAGTACCTCAACCAGAAGCACGACGTGCAGGTAGGCCGGGAAACTGTCCGGCAATGGATGATAGCAGGCAAGCTGTGGAGGGCCCGACCGAAGCGCGTGGACAAGGTTCATGAATGGCGTCCACGGCGCAGCCGATTTGGCGATTTGGTGCAGTGGGACACCAGAATTCATGCCTGGCTGGAAGGCCGCGGCGAAGAGATGGTGCTGATCAATATGATCGACGATGCGACCGGCCGGTGGCTGGCACGGTTCGTCAGCAGCGACTCGACCGTGGAAAACATGAATGTGCTGGAGCGTTACTTGCAACAGCGCGGCCGGCCTCTGGCCTTCTATACCGATAAGGCAGCCATCTTTCAAACCGCGGGAAAAACTAAGCGGGGGGAATTGGGGGCAGCGCAAGACCGGCCGGAATTGCCGCCCACGCAGATCGGCAGGGCGTTAGAAGAGCTGGGAATCGCCTGGATACCAGCGCACAGCCCGCAGGCCAAGGCTTACGCTTCATACTGCACCTCCTGCGAACCGTGCAGAATGTTCTCTGGGAAACGCCGACGTTTGGCGAGTTTGACGCCCTGTGCTTTTCGCGGCGGATTGGGTCCTGGATCCTCATACAACCAGTCGTCTCGATCATTCACTGTC
>CAVXGM010000017.1:0-149802 GCA_963761265.1 Bryobacterales bacterium | reverse complement strand
TGCGTTGACACGGCCCTTCTAGAAGCTTGGACTTTTTCTGAAAGCGTAGTCGTCGATTCGCGGACGTAGCCAGCGGTGAACAGAGGTGAACGGGCGCCAGGCGACCGCGAAGGGTCGCTGCCACACTTGCCAGCCCGAATGTGGATCAGCTTACGTTCACTATCGATATCGTGGACATGCAGACGGCATCGGAAATTGGGCGACGACTCCAAGATGCTCGGATGGGTGTTAGGGACGGGTGAACAACAAACGGACTCCAGCCACACCGTAATTCCACTGTGCGCGGCCCATCGGATTCAGTACCCTGATCCACGGCCGCATTTCGGTTTCGCCACGAAGCTCGGCGCAGGGACAGTTTATGAGCGGAAAACGCGAGGGCCGATAGCATCGATTTGCGATTCCGAATACTCGGCGAAGGGATGGCGGTGCACTAGCGGTTGCAGCCCGTTAGCTGCTTCGGACTCCGATTTTGCGGAGAATGGTCATCATCGGGCACCAGTTGGTGAAGGCCGACTGAAACAGATTGAGTCCGACGAACGCGGTGAACAGGTACCAATACGGGCTCACCCAATAGCCCAGCGCCAGCGTCAGCATCACGATCGCGCCTGCGATCAAGCGTAGAAATCGTTCAACGTTCATACCGGATTCCTCCTTTTATGGAAGGTGTAAAACAAGACCGGAACAGTCATTCGCGATAGCAGCAGAGAGGCGATCTCGCCGGCCATCAGTGCAATCGCCAAGCCCTGAAAAATGGGATCGAACAGAATCACCGAAGACCCCACCACCACCGCGGCCGCGGTAAGCATCATGGGGCGGAAGCGGACCGCGCCGGCATCGATCACGGCCTGATCGAGCGGCATACCCTGGCGCAATCGCAGCTCGATAAAATCCACCAGGATGATGGAGTTTCTGACAACGATGCCCGCGCCCGCGATGAAGCCGATCATGGAGGTGGCCGTGAAGAATGCGTGCAGCAGTCCGTGCGCGGGCAAGATGCCGACCAGCGAAAACGGGATCGCAGCCATGATGATCAAGGGCGTAAGGAACGATTGGAACCAGCCCACCACCAACCCGTAGATCAAGATCAACACCGCGGCGAATGCGATACCCAGGTCGCGGAATACCTCGTAGGTGATTTGCCACTCGCCGTCCCACTTCATCGAATAGCGGTCTGGATCGGTGGGCATCGCGGCCATGTGCTGCTCGATTTTGTAGCCTTCCGGAATTTTAAACTTGTCGATCTCGGGGCCGAGCTTCAGAATCGCGTACACCGGGCTCTCCATTGCGCCCGCGATATCGGCGGTCACATAGGTCACCGGCATCAGATTCTTGTGGTAGATGCTCTTGTCCTCCACCAGCTTCTCAACGCGAACCAGCTCGCCGAGCGACACCAATTGGCCGTCCCGGCCGGCGATTTGCAGGCTTTGCATCTGGTCCAGATCCGATCGCGTGGGACGGTCCAAGCGCACGTTCAGCGGAATGTCCTCCTTCTCGGATGCCTGATGCAGCAGGCCTGCCTGGTAACCGGCGGCCGCCACTTGCATCGCGCGCGCTACATCGTCTTCGGAGATGCCGTTGAGCGCCGCTTTCTCCTGATCGACAATCAGGCGGTACTTCGGCTGGTCGTCTTCCACGTACCAGTCGACATCGACGACGCCATCGGTACGCTGGAACAGATCGCGCATCTGCCGCGCCAATGCGATGCGGCCATTCAAATCCGGCCCGTACACTTCAGCCACCAGCGTTTCCAGCACCGGAGGGCCGGGCGGGACCTCGGCCACTTTGATACGCGCACCATAATGCTCCGCTATGGGATCCAGTCGCAGCCTTACTTGCTTGGCGATCTCATGGCTCTGCAGATCGCGCTTGCTCTTGGGCATAAGATTCACCTGGATGTCGGCGATGTTGGCGCCGCGCCGCAGGTAGTAATGACGCACCAGTCCGTTAAAATTGTAGGGCGACGCCGTTCCCGCGTAGGTCTGGACGTTGATCACTTCGCGCTGCTTCTCGGTTTCTTCCGCCAGCAATTTCGTTACATGCTCAGTCTCTTCGAGCGTGGTGCCGTTGGGCATGTCGACAATCACTTGAAACTCGCTCTTGTTATCGAACGGAAGCATTTTCACTTTCACAAACCCGATGTAAAACAGCGACACGGACCCGAGCAGCAGGATCACGACGCCACCCAGGAAGCTCCAGCGGAAAACGGGGCCGGTGCAACAGTCCGCCCATGACGCTGCGGTAGAGCCGGGTCATCAAATCTTCCCGCTCCCCGGCGTGATGCGCGGCGCGGGCCTTCAGAAGCCGGACCGCGGCCCAGGGCGTCACGACGAACGCCACCATCAGCGAGAACACCATCGCGGCGGTCGCGCCGATGGGGATGGGCCGCATGTACGGACCCATCAGCCCGCCGACGAAGGCCATGGGAAGAATCGCCGCAACTACCGTGAGCGTGGCGAGGATTGTGGGATTGCCCACCTCGTCCACGGCCTCGATCGCGACTTCGAACGGTGGCCGGCCGTGATTGTCAGGCAGGCGCCAGTGACGCACGATGTTTTCCACCACCACAATCGCGTCGTCCACCAGGATGCCGATGGAGAAGATCAGCGCGAAGAGCGTGATCCGGTTGAGCGTGTAGCCGTAAAGATAAAACACGGCTAGCGTGAGCGCCAGCGTCACGGGAATCGCCGTGAAGACGATGAGGGACTCGCGAAAACCCAGCGTGATCGCGATGAGCAAGCTCACCGAGACCACGGCGATCAACATGTGCCACAGCAGCTCGTTCGATTTCTCCTTGGCCGTGTCGCCGTAATCTCGCGTGATGGTCATCTGAACATCGGAAGGGATCACGCTGCCGCGCAGCGGTTCCAGGCGGTGCAGCACATTTTCTGAGACGGTGACTGCGTTGGTTCCCTTGCGTTTCGATATTGCCATCGTGACCGCCGGATAAAAGCCATGTCCATCGGAGAAACGCACATACTGCGATGGTTCCTCGCCGCCATCGGTCACTTGGGCGACGTCGCGCAGGAAGATCGGCTTGCTGTCAGCAACGCCAGCTACGACGTTGCGCACGTCGTCCGCGCACGTCAGGAACTGTCCCGTCTCCAGCAAGTATTCCTGGTTTCCGTTAGCAAATTCGCCGGAGGGCAGCCGGCGATTGGAAGCTCCCAACGCGCGCACGATCTGCACAGGCGAAAGATGGTAGGCCGCCAGACGCGCCTGATTCAGGGTGATGCGAAGTTCGCGCCGCTGGCCGCCGATCAGCGCGACTGCTGAAACATCGGGCGTCTGTTTGATCGTGTCGTCCACTTGCGCGGCGATGCGCCGCAGCTCGAAATCGCCATAACGCTTGCTCCAGAACGTCAGCGCGAGGATGGGTACATCATCGATCGATCGCGGCTTAACCAAGGGCGGCGAAGCTCCCGGCGGAATCAGGTCCATGTTCGCCGACAGCTTCTGATTCAGCCGTACAATGGCTTTCTCTTCATCCTGCCCTACCAGAAAACGCACAATCGCCATGGATGTCCCGGGGCTGGATGTCGAGTAGATGTACTCCACGCCCGGGATCTCCCAGAGCAGCTTCTCCATCGGTTTGGTGACGCGCTCTTCCACCTCGCGTGCCGATGCTCCCGGCATCTGCACCGAGACATCCACCATCGGAACGATGATTTGCGGCTCTTCCTCGCGCGGCAGTTTCCACACGGAAAAAAGGCCGAGCAGTATCGATCCCCCAATCACCAGGGGCGTCAGCTTGGAACCGATCCAAGCTCGGGCGAGTTTTCCGGCAGGGCCGAGTTTTCGAGGAGCATTCACGGCTTGACCTCAACCCGCGCGCCATCGGCCAAGCCCTGCGGGAGCGGGAAAATCACTTTTTCTCCGGCGGTCAGTCCAGAGAGCACTTCCACTTGATCTTTTGCTTTATCGCCCAGAGTGATCAGGCGGGTTCGTGCGAAACCGTTCTCATCCACAAACACCGATTGCAGTTGGCCGCCCTCGGTGACCGCCGCGAAAGGTATGGCGAGGACAGACCGGCCGCCTAGTTGAAACCTCGCACGGCCGAAGATGCCGGACCGCAAGCCTGGCCCGGCCGGCAGATCAATCTTGACCGTGTACGCGCGCGACGCCGCATCCACAGCGGGGACGATTTCTGAAACCCGCGCGTCCCGAGTGCGATCGATATCGCGATCGATCCCGTCCAGCGTAACGGAAACCGGCTGGCCAACATGGATCGATCGCAGCTTGGACTCTTCCACCGAGGCTTCCAGCCGATAGCCGTCGCGCTCGATCGTGAACAGCGGCGCGCCGGGCGTGGCAAGATTTCCCGGGTCCACCGACTTCGCAGTCACGATGCCTGCGAACGGAGCCTGCACCTCGGCGTAGCTGCGCGTCACCTGGGCCGCGCGCACTTGCTGATCCGCTTGCGCCAGCCTGCCGTCCAATTGAGCTCCGCTTGGCGCGCGCCATTTCGAATGCCGCTTGCGCCGCCTTCAGCTTGGCCGATGCCTCATCAAATTCCTGGTCGGAGATCGATTTCTTTTGGTACAGTTCGTTCATGCGCTGGAACGTCGACTGCGCCAAATTCAAATTCGCGTTCGCTGCCGCTACCGCGCTATCAGCCTCGGGAATTTCATTCCGCACTTCATCGCGCGCCGCCGCGGCCTGGGCCACGCTTGAGTCCAAGTCGCGTGCATCCAGAACTACCAGTAACTGCCCCTGGCGAACCTGGTCGCCTACTTGCACTTTCACCTCGCGAACGTAACCCATCCACTTCGCGGCGATGATGGAAGAAGTGCGCGCGCGGACGGTCCCGGTGGCCTGGTAGATCACCGGCCACTGCTGGACTGCGGGAGTCATCACGCTCACCGAGACAGCGGGCGCACTCGTGACGGCTGGTTCTGGCTCGCGCGCGATATCGCCACAGCCTGCCAGCCAGATGGCCAAAGGACTGAGCAAAAGGATTCGCTTTCGTCATCTAATTCAAAACCTCCGAGTCCGCGCTCAACGTGCCTGTGGCCAATGCGAGCATCGTCGCGGCGATGCGCTGGTCATGAACAGCCGCCAGATAGCGCGTCTGCACATCCAACACCGCCGCTTCGGTGCGAAGCAGATCCGTTACGTTGTTCATCCCGGCCTGATAACGGTTCTGGGTGATCCGAAGGCTCTCTTCGGCTTCCGCCACCGATGCCTTAGCCACATCGATGCGCTGCCGGGCGGACTGCAGATCGGCGAACGCGCGCCGCACCTGGAGCCGGATCGCCGAACTGGCACTTGCCTGTTGGGCTTCACTGCGGCGCACCAGGGATTTGCTTTCTTCGATGCGCGCTTTGTCGCTGAAGCCGTTGAACAGGTTCCAGCGCAGCCCTGCCGAAACGAGCCAATTGGCGCCGCCCCGATCGTAAAATGACTGCCGGTCCGCTTCGAAAGCCCCGTGCAACACCACCTCGGGCAAAAGACTGCTGCGCGCGTCCGCCGCTTGCGTTGCTGCCAGGCTGGCCGAAAGCTTCGCCTGCCGCGCTTCGGGACGGTCGGCAATTGCGCTTATTTCGTAATCCGCAAGTAATCCGGCCGGCTCCGCCGCGGGCGCAAGCGGTGTAGTCAGGCTATGGCCGGAATCAAGCGGTAAGCCGAGAGCGTCGTTCAAAGCCGCGCGCGCCACATCCAAATTCGCTGTCCGGCGAATCTGCTCTTCGCGCACTCCGGCCAAGTGAACTCGGATGGATAACACGTCTGCGTCAGTGGACATACCCGCGGAACGCACGTTCTCGGCATGCTGCAAATCCGCCTCGGCCGAGCGCATCGCCTGATCGGCTGCCTTCACTTGCCCGGCACTGAGCGTTGCGTCATCATAAGCGCGCACCACGCTCGCGATCACTTCCATCTCAGTGAGCCGCTGATCCTCGCCCGCGATGTTCTTCGTGAGTCCAGCCGACCGAACCGCGTTCTTGGTCTGTCCGGCATCGAACAGCGTCTGGTCGGCGGTGACCAGCGACTGGAAATTGTTCAGAAAGGCCGGGCGATTGAGCGGCCCCAGCAGGAAGTTCTGCTCGCTGAACTGATGCTGCGTTAACAAAGAGGAGAATACAAAAACCGGATTGTCGCTGCGGGACCAGGATTCCGAATAATTGACCTTGGGCAGAAAGCCGCCGCGAGCCTCTTGAACTCGGCTCTCCGCAGCCTGCTGGGCGGCGCCCGCGGCGACAATGGAGTTGTTCTTCGCTAACGCTGTGCGGACCGCCTCTTTTAGGGACAGGGCATCTTGTGCCCAGACCGGCAGTCCACACAGCATTACGAGAGCAAACGCCTTTCGCATGGAGTTCGCCCTACGGTTTCGGGGCCGCCCACAGGGGCCGGCCCATTTTGTCGCGCAGAGTTAGTGTTTTGCCGTCTTTGGTTATCTCTCGTGCAATGAGAAATTCCCCGTCATCCATCATCACTACGGAGCCGAGGACTTGTACGGAGTCGCCTTTTGCAAAGCTGAAGCCTGCGTTGGCAATGAAATCGGAAGGTCCCACATGCACCTCGATGGTTTCCGTTGCCGTTTTCACGGTCAGGTGAGTCCCCATCATTCCGCTGTGTTGCGGCCGAAGAACGTCTTGGACTGTCCCCGTGATGGTGGTTTCAGTGGACACGTCATAGCGCATCATGTTCATGTTTTGCTTCATGTTCATGTCCTGCTTCATGGTCATGCCACCCTTTTTCATGTCCATGCCGCCTTGTTTCATGTTCATGCAATCCTGTTTCATGCAACCAGGTCCCGACTGAGCGGCCGCTAGCGCACAAGCCGACACCGCGAGAAGGCTGATTTGAAAGATTCTAGACATCACTGCTCCTTTTCTGGAGGCACGCCGCGCTGCGTATTCTCACGCAACCTGAGCCGAATGGCGCGAGCTTCAACCTGCTGCGACTCCCCTAACTAACTGAAAGTGCCAGCCGTTCTTGGTTTTTGTCCTTTGCCTCTGCTAACAACGATGCAATCGCTGGACCGGGGTGACGGGCGTCACCTTTGGAAGGCTGTCTGCATCTGGAGAGGCAGAAGGACGGACCAAGATTATGGAAGTAACGGCAGAATTTCTCGGCGGTGCAAGATTCGAGGTACAGGCCCGGGGCCATCGGCTGGTTTGCGACCAGCCGGCGGACAACGGCGGGTCGGATGCCGGCATGACGCCGCCGGAATTCCTGCTGGCGTCTCTCGCTACCTGCGCGGCGTATTATGCGGCTGAATATTTGAAAACTCGCCGGCTGCCCGCCGAAGACCTGCGGGTGCGAGTGAGCGCGGAGAAGGCGAAACAGCCCGCGCGGCTGGGGTCGTTCCGGATAGAAGTTACGGCGCCCGGGCTGGACGAACATCATCAAGCCGGAATTCTGCGGGCCGCCAAGGCCTGCCTGATTCACAATACGCTGCTGGGCCAGCCGGCAATTGAGGTTGTGGTGAACGGCGCCCTCGCGGTTCACCCCGCCGAGCTCGCGCCCGTTTAGCCCGGCCACGCCCGCTACAATCGGGAGCGGAGACCAACCTTGGATCGGGAAGCCCTTTGGATCGGGAAACAGAAGTAGAACTCGCGCGCCAGTTGCTGACGGGGAAGCCGGAGGCGTTTCGATCGTTTTGTCGAACATTTCCGGGCGAAGATTTTTCAGTACAGTTGGCTGATGTGCGGGCATCGGGAAGACGCCGAAGAAGTGGCGCAAGAGACCTTGCTCAAAGTCTTTGAGAGCTTCGATCAGTTGCGGGAGCCGGAGCGGGTCCGGCCCTGGGTGTTCCGGATTGCCAAGAATGCCTGCCTGATGAAGCGCCGCAAGAGCGTCTTTGCTCCCGAGCACGAGCTCTCGCTCGAACAATTTCTGCCGGCCAGAAATCAGGGCGGATGGAGAGATGAAGATCGAAATCGCCGATTGGTCCCATCTGCCGGACCATCAGGCGCATGCAATCGGAGATGAAACAGGTGCTCGATCGCGCGATCGGCGATCTTCCCGAATCCTACCGCGCCGTGATTTTGCTGCGCGATATCGAGGAGCTTTCGACCGGCGAAACCGCGCAGATTCTGGAAGTGACCGAAGACACGGTCAAGACGCGCTTGCACCGCGCGCGGCTGGCGTTGCGCAAGACGTTGGACGAACGTCTGCGGGCCCGGCCAGCCTGCCGCCGCGCCCGGATCCGTCGTTCGAGGAGGATGAATATGGCATCCCATGTACATTCACGAGAAATTGCAAAGAAGTTTTTGCGCTGCTTTCGGACTATCTGGACCTGGAACTTCCGCCGGAGGCGTGCGCGGAGATCGAGAGCTCACATCGCCGGCTGCCCGCCTTGCGTCGAATTTGCCGAAAGTCTTCGCAAGACCGTGGAGTTATGCCGCCGCTATCAGCCCTCGGAATTGCCGGAGCCGATCGGCACAGAAGCGCGGGACCAGCTTATGCAGGCTTATCGGAAGCATTGGCGGCCCGCGCAGGTGCGGAACGTCAGCGAAGATGACCGCATTCGAGTTCGACGGCGAGATGAGCCGCAAAATCGAGGCGCTGTACGTCACGCCCGAAGTGGTGGCGCAACGCCGGCAGGTGCTGGCGCATTGCGTCTGGCTGCCGGGGAGCAGGTGCTGGATATCGGCTCAGGGCCGGGACTATTGGCCCAAGAGATGGCGCTCGCCGTCGGACCAAATGGCCGTGTTTGGGGTCTCGATGCCAGTCCGGCCATGGTGGCGATGTCGGCGAACCGTTGCGCGGAACAGCCGTGGGCTGAGTTTCGGACGGCGGATGCGGCCCAACTTCCTTACCCCGGACGATAGTTTCGACGCGGCCGTTTCCACTCAAGTTTATGAATACCTCCCCGACATTCCAGCGGCGCTCGCAGAACTGTATCGGGTGCTGCGGCCCGGTGGCCGGGCGCTCATTTTGGATACCGATTACGGATCGCTCGTGATCCACACCGAAGACCCAAAGCGCATGGCGCGCGTCCTATCTGCCTGGGACGAACACTTTGTGCACGCCAGTCTGCCGCGCACTCTGTCCCGCCAGTTGCGCCAGGCGGGCTTCCAAGTCGGCGAGCGGATGGCGATCCCGATGTTCAATCCGGAATTCGAGGACAATACCTACGCCAAGGGAATGCTGGAGATGATGGCTTCGTTCGCGGCCGGGCGTAACGGCATTTCTAAGAGCGAGGCCGATGCCTGGTTCGCCGAGTTCGCCGCGCTGAACGAAGAAGGCAGCTTCTTCTTCAGTCTGAATCGATACCTCTTTGTAGCGAACAAGCTAACGTGATCCGGCAGTGAATCTTACGCAATGGTTATTTTGCGTGGGAATTGCGCGTTGTCCTCGAGGAACGTCTTTTTCCTGCTCAGCTCGGCTCTGGCAGGTTGAACGGTTCCATCCACGTCCGTGGCGCGCGAAACCAGGGTATGTTCGCCGGGGTTAGCGTCTTTCCAATCGAAGGTGAAGAGTTTCCAGCTAAAGCGCGAGTTGGATTTGTCGAGCGCAGCGGCCTGCCAGGGCCCTCCATCGACGCTCACCTCCACAGATCTGAGCGGCGTGCCGTCGTTCAACACAAAGCCAAAGACCTGATAGCCGTTGGAATTTTTCGTGACGCGCGCAATCACCGACTTCAACTGCATACGAGTGACTTCGGTCTCCACCCACTGGGTGTTTGGATCGTTGTCTTCGCCCGTGCCTCCCCGGCCGCGCAAGTCACGATACCAGCGGGCCTGGAAATTGCCTAAATAGCGATCCTGTTGCAGGTGGATTTCGGACAGCCACTTCACATTGCAAACGCCATACCAGCCAGGCATGATCAGCCGAACCGGAAATCCCGAGTCGCGCGTGAGCGGCTGGCCATTGAGCGCGTAGGCCAGCAGGGGTTCGGGTTTCATTGCGTTTTCAAGCGTAATGCTGCGGCCGAACTGCTGATCCAGGTCGAACGTGTTTTCGCGGAACACCACTTTTTCTTTACCGCGATCGGTTCCGAAAAACACCACCTCGCGGGCTTTGGGGCCGACGCCCACGTGCTTTAACACATGGCTCAGCGGAACACCGGTGAATCGGCCGCATGAGGAGAGCCCGTCGAAGAAGCGGCCGCTGTTGCCGGAGCATTCGTAGCCGTTCACAACGTCGGTGGACTTCATGGCTTTCAGGTCCGCCAATGACAACTCACCGGGCTTGTTCACCATCCCAGTGAGCTTCAGCCGGTAGGCATTCCCGTCGATTTCCGGACGGTTCAGATGCTGGATGAAGAAGAACTCGTCGTTGGGCGTGATGTGGCCATCGATCTTGCGGATGTCGAGAAAGCGGTTGGCCGCTTTGGGATTGCCATTCACCTTATAGTCCTTCGGATAATCGGTGAAAGGGATTTCGGTCTCGCCGAGCGACGGCGCGGCCACGGCTCGTTCCCGGGCAAGAGCCAGCAGTCCCGCTGCGGTCAATCCTGTCCTCAGGGTGTCTCTGCGTGTGAACTGCTCTGACATGGGTGATCTCCTTATTCCGGACCTCGGTGTCCGGGTGTCACGGCTGTTATTTCGCTTTCCTCAGCTTATAATACGCCTCATCGAGCGCAAACGGGTCCGACTTCGCCGTGTCCAACTGCGGCGCTGGATTATTCTGACCGGTCCACTTCGCCAGTCGACCTCCAGAGTACAACCGCGACAATGACGGCCGGCGTAATCGCGACGATCCACGAAACCCGCGTGCTCAAAACCGTGGCAAAGACCACCGCGGCTAAATAGACAGCCAGCATCCCCAATAGGAGCGCGACGTGTATCTCTTCGGCTTGTTTGCCACCTTTACCGGGGCGCCTGTGCTTCCGAACAATCCTCACCACGCCCAGCATGCTGGTGGTTATGGTGCCCGTAATGAAGGTAGTCACCACGCCCGAGACATTCAGACGCCGAACCACCACGCTCTGGACGGCGAGCGCCGCGGCTGCGGTGAAGATGAGCGCGCCTTGCAGCAAATAGCCGCCGGCCCTCCAGTCCAGTTGGAAGAGTCCCGCAAAAATCACGAGGAGGATCAATTCGGCGGAGAATCCGACCGGCATGACAGGATGGCCCCGCTCCTCTTTCTCCAGGATCAGAAGGCCGGCGGCGAAGCAGCCGGCCGCAAAAGCGAATAGGGCCAGCAGCGATCTTGCGGCGTCCGGAAAGTCGCGTTGCACCAGGTGGATCCCAAGCAGCACCAGGTTGCCCGTCATGTTGGCTGTAAATACGTGCGCGCGAACATAGCTCAGCCCGTCCAGCATTCCCGCGGTCCACGTCAGCAGCAGCAGATTGGTGGCGTGCGATTCGGCCTTGGAAGTATTTTGCGCGAATTCGCTCATTACTACGGGGCTTCGACGGGTATCGAGCCGGGAGCCGCTTGGCCCTCCAGCATGCGGCGCTTTAGAGTCTCATAGATCGGTTCACTCTTGAGGAACATGGCAACCACCATCGCCATGAGGGAAGCCGCTAATAATGGGAGAGTCAGATCCCCGCGTCCGGTCATTTCAATGGTGAGGACGATGCCGGTGAGAGGCGCGCGCACGCTGGCCGAGAACAGTGCGCCCATCCCCACTACGGCGAATGAAATCGGCGAAAGCCCCAGCGGCAATACATGATTAGCGAGTGCGGCGAAGAGGGCGCCGGACGAAACGCCCAACGCCAAAAGGGGCGCAAAGATTCCTCCGGGAGCGCCCGCCGCATAGGACCATGGACTCAGAACAAAGCGCACGAAAAATACCATGACGAGAGTTCCTATTGCGAAATGATCGGAGAGTATGGCTTGTGTCAGCGCCTCGCCACCGCCTACTAAAGTGGGTGCAAACCAGGCGGCTAAGCCCACCGTGGCTCCCACAATAGCGGCGCGGCGGATCGATGAGGGATCGGGCAACCGGTCAGCAACGCGCAGCAGGAACACAGTGGCGAAGTTAAACAGCGCCCCAACCGCACCCAGTATGGCGCCCAGAACCAGAAACGGAAGCACGGCCCATTCGTGAGTCAGGCTGATTTGTTGAACCGTGAAGTCCAGCTCGTTGCCCAAGATCATTCGCACGATCCATACCGCGACCACGGCGGACGAAAGCGTTGCTACTGTCAGCCACGGCGTGAAGACGCTGGCCAGCTCTTCGAAGACAAAAATGGAGCCGCCGATGGGAGCGTTGAAAGCAACGGCCAGGCCCGCGCCTGCGCCGGCCGCTCCCACAATATTCACGTCCTGGTCATTCTTGAGGAAGATACGGGAGCTCAACCAGCCAAGTGAGGCCCCCATCTGGACGGTTGGTCCTTCGCGGCCGAGCGCGAGGCCTCCGCCGATGGCAAACAGGCCGCCGAAGAATTTGACGGGCACGATGTGGCGGGGGGCGATCTTGGCCTGGCCTCGAAAAGCGGCTTCCACATGTTGCACGCCGCTCCCCTCCGCGGTGGGGGCAAATCGGACTACCAGGAGACGCGCCAAACTAGCGCCCGCCAATGCCGAGCGCGACAGGCGCCAGCCAGCCGAGATAGGGCCAGGCGTGCGCCCAGGCAATGAGCGCAACGCGTCCATGGTCGGCGGCGATCAGAAGGTAACGGAAAGCGCCGCCCACCAGCCCGACCAGGATTCCCGTCAAAATGCTGGCAATCGAAATCAGGATGAGACGGGAACTTAAAACCCACTTCCACGCACGCCTGGATAGTTTGCCTACGGCCAAGCTTCGCGGCAGGTTGATTATTGGCTCTGCCGCAATTTCTGTCCTTTCCGGCCGGCCATCGCGGGACGATTCGATGACCGAACGTTCAGACCGGCGATGATTGCCGATCGGGACCGAGTGGGCGGACCTTTATTTTCGGCCACCACATGGCTAGGGAGTGTGCGGTAACTTGGGCGAATAGCCCTCCAGCTCCAGTTTTGAGGCTATGAAGTTGAGTAAATCCTTGAGCGAGACAATGGCCAGCAGCCGATCGTGATCCGCCACCAGCATCCGGCTGGCGCCGCTCTCGTTCATCTTAGAAAGAACGGATAACGCATCGGCATCGGGCGGTACCGTGTTTTGAAGGGAGCAGGGTTTCAGCACTTCCTTCACGGTGTGTTGCGGCCACTCCTGCCGGGGGATTTCGGTAACATCCCTGGTGCTGACGCAGCCCGCCAGGTGCTTCTCCGAGTCAGTTACCACCGGGAACATCTTGTAGTGGTATCGGTAGACGTAATCGTCGACCAGCTGCTCAATGGACATGCCGGGCGTCACCGTCACCGGCGTGGTGGTCATGAAACGGCGAATCGGCTCGCCTTCGAGCGCGGTGCGGATCAGCAGTTGCTGGTAGGAGGCCTGTGAAGCCCCGCGCAGAAACATGCCGATCATGAAATACCATATGGCGCCAATGAAGCTTCCGGCAAACAATTCGAACACGGCGAAGGCCATGAGCAAAAGGCCAAAGGCCGACCCGATGGAACTGGCAATACGCGTCGCGCGCCGGAGGTCGCCTTTAAAATGCCAAAGGGCTGCGCGCAGCACCCGGCCGCCATCCAGTGGAAAGGCAGGAATGAGATTGAAGGCGGCGAGAACCCAATTAATCCACGCTAAATATCCCAGAACTCCCAGCGTGTCCGGGAGCAGCGAATTTCGGCCGGCATAATAAAGTCCATAAAAGATGAAACCCAGTCCAACGCTCGCGAGCGGCCCTGCAATCGCCATCAGGAACTCGATTCTGGGGCTGGCGGGTTCGCCACCCATTTGAGCCACGCCTCCAAAAATAAACAGCGTGATTCCTTTCATCGGCAAATTGTTTCGCCTGGCGACCAAAGAGTGAAACAATTCGTGAACCACGATAGATCCGAACAAGCCTAGCGCACCCACCGCGCCCATCCACCAATATTCGGCCAAACCCAAGCCGGGATATTCATGGGGAAAAATCCCAATGGCGAGGGACCATGTGAGTAACGCGGCGATAATCAGCCAGCTGGCGTCGATTCGAACTTCAAATCCGAAGAGCCGAAAGATCCTCACGCTTGGTCCAAACATTGAGTTCCCTGATTTCTCCCGATGATGAGACGCTTCACCGATCGGTTCATACTGTTTGGGAACCGTGACAAACCATTCCGAGCCCTCCGGCGCTAAGAGCTCGGTCTGCGAATGGTTGGTAACCGTTACTAAGTAACTGAGATGTCATCAGAAGCTCCTTGCGCTGCATCTCTCTAGTAGGTATGAGCAGGAGAAAGACTAGCCAAGTGGCATTTATCTACGCGGCGGTAACGGCCGTGGTAGCTACCTGCATCGTCCTGTACGGCCTGACGGCGGATTGGTCGCGGTTTCAAACCATTTTGCTGCTTTTGGGCTCCCTGGTGGTGGTTTGGGCTATCGTTTTCTCGTTCATGGAAGTGGGTAGGCTGGCGGCGCGCTCCAACAAGATCACTGGCCCGGATGAGCTTGTGGACCCCGACGGTCCCCGCACGGTGATTGTTGAGCCGCCCACCGGCGAGGCAACTCCGCATCACGAAGGTCACGTGGGGAGCCCGGGACTAGATCAGGGCCAACTTACTTCAAACCTTCCCGATCACACGCCATTGCTCGAAAAGTTGTCCTATCGCGGCCGTCGCGGGGAGCATGGAAGCTGACGTTGACTTGAATCAGTCCTGCAATGTGACGCGGCGGATCGGTAGTAACGGCCTGTTCGCCGTGTCGCGCCAAAGTTAATGCGCCGCCGCGCCCGTCCAGGAGGGTGCGTCGCTGGCGGGGAACGACTCCTCCCCCGCTTCATCCACTTCGTCTTCGGGCTTCTCCTCCGGCGCCGTGGAATCGGGCGCCACGCCCTTTTCCGGCTTGGGCTGATTCTGCTCGCTCATATAAAATTGGACAACCCCAAACGCCAAAGGTTTCGCTTACTCGTACCTGAGCGCCACCATGGGATCCACTCGTGCCGCCCGGCGTGCGGGGATGTAGCAGGCCATAAATCCGATCCAGGCTAAGACCGCCGCCACGGAAACCAGCGTCGCCGTATCCCAAGCGCCCACGCCAAACAAAAGCGTCGAAAGCAATCGCGCAAACGCGAGCGCCCCGGCGAACCCGACCGCCAGGCCCGTCAGCATCATCCACATCCCGCCCCGCAGTGCCAGCGCCACCAGGTTGCCGCTGCTGGCGCCGAGCGCCGCGCGAATGCCGATCTCGTTGGTGCGCTGTGCAACGGAATACGATACCACTCCGTAGATTCCTACCGCCGATAGCGCCAGCGCAATCGCCGCGAAAACGGTCAGCAAGATCGATCGCAGCCGGTCCGACACCATCGATTCCGATTTGATTTCATCCAAAGTTTTCATATCCGTCAGAGGCTGTTCCTTGTTGACGTTATATACCGCGTTGCGAATCGCTTTCTGAAGAAACGAAGGATTCATCGCGGCACGAACCACCAAACCGCCGAAGTAGACCGGGCTCTGATCGTTCGTCATATAAACTCCGGGACTGTCGCGCTTCGCATCCAGATTAGTGACGCGTTCGTCGGCCACTACGCCCACTACCTCCCAGGCGACCTCCGGACCGAGTTGTGTCTTTCCCGGAACGATCTGCTGGATCAAGATTCGTTTTCCGATCGGATTTTGATTGGGCAGATATTTCCTGGCCATGGTCTCATTGATGACTGTGACCGGCGGCGCTCCGGCGACGTCATGATCGTTCAGTGCGCCGGCCCTGAAGCACTCTCATTCGAAGCGTTCGGAAATATGACGGGCTGACCATTTTGAAGAAACAAGCCTGGCGATTGGCTCGGTCCACCAGGGGCTGGCCGGCGATCTGAAACGGCATTCCGTAGCCCCAGCCTTGCAGCGGCAGCGCCGACGTAAGCGCGACATCGCGCACGCCGGGCAACGCGCCGACGTTAGCGGCAATCGAGTGCAAATAGGTATTGAGTTGCCGGGGATCCGGATAACGCTCATTGGCGATGGGGAGTCCGGCTGTCACCACGTTGGTGGAATCGAATCCCATATCGGCACCGAGCATTCGGGAGAAACTGCGGATCAGCAGGCCGGCCCCGGTCAGCAGCACAAACGCCAGCGCCACCTGCGTAATTACCAACGCTCCGCGCAGCGTCTTGCGCCCGGCGCCCCCCGATGCATTGCGCGCGCGGTCTTTCATGACGCTTGCGAGATTGCTGCGCGTGGTCACGATGGCCGGCGCCAATCCGAAGATGATCCCGGTGAGCACCGAGAGAGCCAGGGTAAAGATCAACACGCGGGTGTCCAGAGCAACCTTCGCCTCAGCGGGAAGCGTGAAAGGCGGGACGGCGGCTTTCAAAGCAGCCATGCCCGCGTACCCGAGCGCGAGACCCAACAGGCCGCCGCACACCGAAAGCAGGACGCTTTCCGTCAGGAACTGTTGGATGATTTGCTTCCTTTCGCCGCCCAGCGCCGCCCGAATGGCGATCTCGCGCTCGCGCGCCGAACCTCGCACCAGCGTCAGATTGGCGATGTTCGCGCAACTGATCAACAAAACCATGCCCACGGCCGCCAGCAGCACGTACAGCGAGCGCTTCAAATCCTGATCCACAACAATGTCGGAGAAGCGCTCCACAACCACGCCCCAGCCCTTGTTGGAGTCCGGATAATCATGGGCGATCCGCGCGCCGATCACGTCCATTTGCTTGCGCGCGGCCTCCAGCGTAACGCCCGGCTTGAGCTTGGCGAGGGAACCAAACCAATGGAAATTGCGCGTCATGTTCTCGGGCTTGAATACCAGCGGCGTCCAGATCTGCGCAAAGGATCGGTCGAAAGACCCGCCCTCTGGAAGCACGCCGATCACAGTGTACGGTTCGCCATCCAGACGAATGGTCCGCCCGATCAGCTTCGGGTCGGCTCCGAATTGCGATTCCCAGATGGCGTGGCTCAGCACCACCACGTGGCCTTTGCCCGGCTGATCCTCATCCGCCCTGAAGGTGCGTCCCAGCACGGCCTGAATCCCGAAGATATCGAAATAATGCGCCGAGGCCTGCCCTCTGCGCAATTGCACCGGTTCGCCTGCGTCGGTGAGCGTCGCCGAGCCGCCCGACTGAGCGGACATATATTGGAATACGGTATTTTGATTTTTCCAATCCAGGTAATTCAGCGTTGATATTCCGTTTCGCTCGCCGAGCGGCGGCTTTTCGAGCACCCGCACGATCCGGCCGGCATCGGGGTAGGGAAGCGGTTTCAGCAGCACGCCGTCCACGAAGCTGAAAATCGCGGTATTCGCGCCGATCCCCAGCGCCAGCGTCAGCAAGGACACAATGGTGAAGCTGGGGCTGTTGCGCAAGGTTCGCACGCCGTAGCGCAGGTCCTGCATCAGTCCGGTCAAGCGCACCTCCGGGTTCCCAGGTATAGACGAAACAGTCGCCCAAAAGTTCCGAAGGAACAAAATTAACCCGAGGCGCCAGCGGATCGCGGATGTGGATCGCTGATGTGGCATGCTGGAGTTAACCGTAGCGATGTACAATTTCGTCCGCCCGCGTTTTCTGGTGGCTAGTGTCCTGGCCGTTTCCGTTCTCATCTGCGCCGCATTCGGCCAACGACCCTTTCGCCAGTACCCCGGCTACGAATATGAGGACTTCCCGGTGCCTTCCGACTGGCGGGTTCCCGGCGAATGGACCTTCGCGCGCCTGATGTACCCCTCCCAGCACCGCTTTTACTCCGGCGAATATCCGCGGCCATATCACGCCGACTGGTGGGACGGAAGAACCGATTGGACCATCGATTATCCGCGCTCGGACCGCCATCTTTCCGAAGCCGTGCGGCGCCTGACGCGCATCCAGGCTCGCTCGGTGGAAGAGCCGGTGGATTTACGCGATGGCGACGAGGTTTACAACTGGCCTTGGCTGTACGGAGTGGAAGTGGGGCACTGGAATCTGACCGACGCCCAGGCCGCCAAGCTCCGCGATTTCCTGCTGCGCGGCGGTTTCTTCATGTGCGACGATTTTCACGGCAGCGACGAGTGGAACATCTTCGTCTCCGGGATGAGCCGCGTGTTTCCCGACCGGCCCATTGTGGATATCGAAAACAGCAACCCCATCTTTCATACGATTTTCGATCTGGACGATCGTTACCAGGTGCCGGGCGAGCAATTCATTTACACTCACCGCGTGGCTGAGAAGGATGGCTATGTGCCGCATTGGCGCGGCATTTTCGACGACAAGGGCCGCATCATGGTCGCGATCTGTCACGATATGGATCTGGGCGATTCCTGGGAGCACGCCGATAATCCCAAGTATCCCGAAAAGTATTCCGCGCTCGGGATTCGTATTGGCGTGAACTATATCACTTACGCGATGACGCATTAGGGTTTGTGTGAACCGCGGCTGGCCACCCTCAGCATGCACTCCCAGCGGCTCTCCCGCCCGTTCCGGAAGTCATTGGACCGGCTCCGTAAAATCCAAGCCGAACGCCGGCGCGAGCAGGAGCGCGGCCTCAAGCGTGCTGCCGCCAAGACGAAATCGAAAATCGTCACGCCACCTTCGCGCGCCCTTAAACCAGCTGTATGGGCAATGAACTTGCAGGAAAACGTGACGTACGGCGTCTGGCTCGGCGGAATTACATGGCGTTTCCGCGTGAGCTTCGCGAGGCCATTCCCGATCTTCATGCGGGGCGCGCTTTAGAGCTTGACTCCATTCGTGGTGAATCGTCCAACACGCTTCTGCTCGGCCCCCTGGTTCAATTAAAACTGCAGGTCAAAGAAACGGGAAAGCTGAGTGGTCAATTCATTGTCCGCATGGATCTTCAACCGGATGCTGCCCGCAGACTTGCCGTCGAGCTGAATAAACTGGCGGATGCCGCTGACCAGTTGCGGCCGGCTCGAGGTTGATCTGCTGGACGCTGCGAATCGGGCGATGGTTCCTGATAATATGAACCTGAGATCGGCAGTAGGTTCCGCGAGGAGGCTTCATGGTCACGATCAATGTTAATGGAGTCCGGCGCGATGTCCAGGCGCCCAACGACACCCCGCTGCTCTATGTTCTGCGAAACGATCTTGAGCTGTCCGGGCCGCAGTTCGGCTGCGGTCTGGCGCAGTGCGGGGCCTGTTCGGTCCTGCTGGACGGCAAGGAAATTCGTTCGTGCATCACGCCCCTTTCGAGCGCGTCCGGCAAAGAAGTCACCACGCTCGAAGGGCTTCCCGCACGCTGGGCGAAGCAGAAGCACCTCTCCAAGGCCGATGCCGAGAAGACGCTTCACCCGGTTCAACAAGCCTGGATCGAAGAGCAGACACCGCTGTGTGGCTTTTGCCAGAACGGCATGATGATCAAAGCCACCGAGCTGCTGGAACATACCGCGGCGCCGAGCCGTCGCCGAAATTAAAGACGGCGTTCACAACCTCTGGCCCTTCGCCGCATCTGTGCCGCTGCGGCAGCTACACAGCCATCATCGACGCGGTGCGGCGCGCGGGCACAATCATGGCGAAAAGGAGCTAAGCGATGGCACCCGAACCAAAAACCAGTCAATGTTTTCGGCGCCACTCTCACGCGCCGTGAGTTGGTAAAATCCGGCGGCGCTCTGTTCGTCGGATTCGGCATTGTCGGCGGCGTCTCGAAAAGTAACCGCCTGGACGCCGCCGTTTCCAAGAACACGCTCGACCCCACGCTGCCCAGCTCGTGGATCGAGATTCATCCCGACAACACGATTTTGATTCGCACCGGCAAGAGCGATTTCGGCCAGAGCACCACGTTCACGGCGTACCGGCAGATCGTGGCCGAAGAGCTGAGCGCGCGGTTCGAGGCCATCACCACCGTGGTGATGGGCGACACCGACCGCACGCCGGACGGCAGCGGCGCTTTCGATTTTCTGGGCCGCGGCAATCCGAATGTCCGCAAAGCGGCGGCCTACACCTATCAAGCGCTGCTCGATCTCGCATCCAAACGGCTCGGCGTCCCGAAGAGCCAGCTTTCGGCGAAGAACGGCATCGTTTCGGGCGGCGGCAAGAGCATGTCCTACGGCGACCTGGTGAAGGGCCACGAGTTGAAGCTCACCATCCCTGTCACCGGCAGCCTGACCAGCCCGATGGGATTGACGGTCACCGGCACCCCGCCCATGAAACCGGTCAGCGAATACACTGTTATCGGCAAGTCTTTTACGAACAGCGTCATCACATCCAAAGTAAGCGCGCAAGAAAAATGGGCTACCGATGTTCGCCTGCCAGGCATGCTGCACGCGCGCATGGTGCATCCCAAGACGCTCGGCTCCACGCTGATCTCCGCCGGTGAATTGGACAAGATCCAAATTTCCCAACGCGCAGGTGATCGTGAAAGGCAATCTCGTCGGAGTGGTTGCGCCCACGGAATGGGAAGCCATCCGCGCCGCGCAGCAAGTAGCCACCGCGACGAAATGGACCGACTGGAAAGGTCTGCCGGGCAACGCAAATCTGTTCACGCATCTCCGAAAGGCCGACTACAAAGCCACCAAGCGTCACCAAGAGCGACAAGACCAGAGGCGATGTGCCGCGCGCGATGGCGGGAGCCGCGAAGAAGCTTTCGGCCACCTACGAGTTTTCCTTCATGAAGCACGCCCCCATCGGACCGACCATGGCTTTGGCCGACGCTCGTCCGGACGGGACCGTGCACATCTACACGCACAACCAAAACCCGCAGGCGCTGCGCGGCGAAATCGCGCAGATGCTGGGCGCGAGCGATCGATCAGGTGGTGGTGCGCACGTTCGCCGGCGCCGGCCATTACGGCAGATCGAACGGCGGCAATGCCGGTGCGGAAGACGAAGCGGTCATCTTGTCGAAGGCGGTCGGCAAGCCCGTGCGCGTCCAGTGGATGCGCGCGGACGATTTCCAGTGGTCCACGCAATCGCCCGCCGCGATGGCCGACGTCGAAATCGGTTTGGATGCGCACGGCAAAATGGTGGCCTATCAAGTCGACCACTACATGCCCGCCATGCAGGACGACCGGCCGGTGGGCGCCGTGCTCGCAGGTCTGCCCACCATGCCGGCTCCGAGCGAAAAGGGCGTGTTCATCGGCTCTACCGTCAACGATATTTCCGATCCCTGGATCTACGACGGCGTGTCGGTCTTGAAGGAAGAAGGCCACGGCACATATCAGGTGGGCCAGAAAGCCTCTCCGCTCGCGATCGGCCTGCGCGATCACAGTATGCGAACGCCGGGACAATTCCAGCAGAATTATCCGCGCGAGTTGGCCGTCAGTGAGGCGGCCGCGCTGGCCGGTACCGACGCGATCCAATTCCGTATCGATCATGCCACCGAAGAGCGCGTGATCGGCGTGCTCAAATCGGTTCGCGACGCTTCGGGATGGGAGACGCGCTCGTCGCCCGTTGCTCATGCGGTATCCACCGGCGATACGGCCGTGCGCGGCCGGGGCGTTTCCGTGATGTTCCGTTCGGGAAGCTATTGGGCCTGCGTCTGCGAAATCGCCGTCACTCCCAGCACGGGCGTGATCCAGGTGGAAAAGTACACCATCGCGGTCGACCCGGGCATCGTCGTCAACCCGATGCAGTTGAAGCGCCAGGTGGAAGGCGGGGCGGTGATGGGCATCAGCCACGCGCTGCTGGAAGAAGCGACCTTCGATCAAAGCGGGATCACGGCCAGGGATTGGCGCACGTATCCGATCCTCAAGATGGCCGACATTCCTGAAATCAAAGTCGTGCTGCTCAACCGGCCGGAGGTGGGCGCCTACGGCGGCGGATCGGAAGCAGCCAATGCTCTGGCCGCGCCCGCGATCGCGGCGGCGCTTTTTGACGCCACCGGGAAAATCGCCCGGCGTCTTCCTCTCAAGCCAGCGTACGTTCAGAAGCTTCTCCAGGCCTGAGGAACGCCATCCGTTCGAGCAGCGTTGTTCTGCGTTTTATCCGTGACCAGTAGGCAGCTAAAAGCGGCTCAACGGTGCGAGCCCGAAGTGCAGCCGGCCGGCGTTGGCCGCCGTGTGGTCCAGTTGGAGCGTGACGTGAGTGCGGATCACGGCCAGATTGCGCAGCGCGCGGCCGAGCGGTGAGGACTTGGAGGCGGCCGACGTGCCGCTGGTGCGGAACATCAGTTCCACCGCGTCCCATACCAGACGAATCACATGCTGCTCCATCAAGATGAGGCGGCGCTCCATCTCTTCGTCGAGCGGCATGCCGCTTGCGACGTGATGCCTGGCAAGGTCCATATAATCGGCGGTCAATTTCAGCAGCGCGGCCTCGGCCGTATCGATGAGGGCCTGCGCTTCACCGAAATGCTGCTGGAATTCGGCCTCGTGCGAACGGGCGTGGAAAGGTGGGAAATTCGTCTTCTTATTGGTGAGGATTTCCCCGTAAATATCCAGCGCACCGCGCGCCGCGCCCACCGAAACCGCGGCCACTTCCGAGATGAGCAGCGGCGCCAGCCAGCCGTGATACATCGGGTTGGGGTGCAGCGCGTGGCCGGGCTGATCGCGAATGGGCCGGCCCTGGCCATCCAGAAACCAGAGTGCTCGATCGGCTGAGACGAATGCATCTTCGATCACCACGCGGCGCGAGCCGGTACCTTGCATTCCGATGACGTTCCAATTGTCCACGATTTTGAACTGGTCCCGATCAAAAAGAATCCAGGCGTTGCCGAGCGGGGCTTTGGTTTCCGGATCGTGCACCATGGTGGATCCAAAGAAATGCGTAGCCAGGTCGCAGCCGGAGGCGTAGTCCCAGGCGCCGTTGACGCGATAACCGCCATCGCAGGGAACGCCAACGCCGGTGGGCATGCCGACGCCAGGCGCGCGGAAATCGCCCGCTGCTCCGAATGCTTCGCGCTGCGCGCTTTCGGATAGTTGCGCGGCGAGAACGGTGTGGCCGGAGGTGAGTGCCAGCACCCAGGCGCTTTCCGAACAGCCGCGCGCGACAGCCATCATCACACGAATAAAATCGGGCAGCGCGAATTCGTAGCCACCGAACAGGCGCGGTTGCAGGATGCGATAGAAGCCGGCCGCTATGAACTTTTGGTTGGTATCTTCGGACAGCTCGCCGGATGCTTCGCACTCGGCCTGGCGTTCCCGGAGCAGGGGACGAAGAGCGTCGGCGCGCTGGAGCAATTCGTCCACTATGAGATCGGGCTCGGGCGGCGGGATTGGGCTGGATGGTTGTGCCGGAGAGGTGGTACTGATCGCCATCGGTAATTAGTATACGCGTGATTCGACACGATTCTCACTGACCTGCGTCACATCAAAGGATGCGCTGTCTGCGGTTCGCCCTCTTCTTCATAGCCGGCTGGCCGTCTATTCTCGCTCAAACTGCCGGAGATTCCTGCACCACCGGCGGGCTCCGGCCGCCTTCCGTCGCCGAGAAATGGAGCCTGTTCGAAACCGAAACCTTCGCACCGTTCACATTGGGCGCCGGCGCCTTCGATGCCGCGGTTTCCCAGGCAGCCAATTCCACGCCGCTGTACGGGCGCGCTCTTTGGCCGGACTATCCCGAGCGCTTCGGCGCCGCTATGGGCGACATTGTTACGCAGAACTTCTTCGGCGATTTTCTGCTCGCCTCCGCGCTTCACGAAGATACGCGATATATCCGCCGCGGTCCGGAACACAGATTGTTACCGCGCTTCTGGTACGCGATCAGCCGTTCGGTAGTGACTCGTACGGACGCCGGCCAGACTACCTTCAACTGGTCCAACGTTGCGGGAACCGCCATGAGCGCCGCGCTATCCAATGCCTATTACCCTCCCGCGAGCCGGACCGCAAGCGCTGCCGCGGTCAATTGGGGCGCCAACGTTGCCGGCGCTGGCTTGGCCAATCTTCTCCCGGAGTTCTGGCCCGATTTCCACGAGTGGATCGGGCGGCGATTGCGGCACGGACGTTAATTGCAAGGGCGGGATTGTGTCGCGGCACGCTAGAATGGCGTTCGGGCGATGAATCTTATCCAACGGCATTGGCAGTTCATCGCCAGTCTGGTCTCCATCGTACTGGTGGACCTGACCTTGAGCGGAGACAACGCGGTGGTGATCGCGGCGGCGGCCAAATCGCTGCCCGGGCGTCTCCGCAAGCGCGCGATGATCGCCGGAGCCGCCTGCGCTGTTATCGCGCTGGTGACCGCCACCTATTTCGCGGCGCGCTTGCTGCACGTGAAATTTCTCCAGATTGTGGGCGGCGCCGCGGTTCTGTGGATCGCCGCCGGACTTTTTCGCGAGGAGCCGCCGCTGGAATCCTCCGCCACGCATCTCACCAGCTTCTGGAAGGCCATGTGGTTCATCATCGTCGCGGACGTGACCATGTCCACCGACAATATGCTGGCGATTGCGGCGCTGGCCCATGGGAGATTCGAGCTGCTGCTGTTTGGGCTGGGGGTCAGCATTCCTCTGGTCATTTTTGCCAGCGGACTGCTCGTGGCTTTAATGGATCGCTATCCGGTGATCGTCTATATCGGGGCGGCGCTGCTCGGCAGAGTGGCCGGGCAGATGATCATGACCGATGAATTCACGGTACAAAAGTTCGCGCCGGGCGATGCATGGCGCTATGGGGTGGAAGCGGCCGGAACCATCGGGGTGCTCGCGGCCGGCTGGTGGCTGAGGACGCGCTCCAGGAAACCTAAGCCTTAGCGTTGCACGGATCCGGAGCTTTCATGAAATTTGTCGGAGATCCGCTGAGAGCCGTTTTTGGCCCGCAGCTCTCGTTCGGCGGCGTGCCAATCCTGGTCGGCGGATCCATGGGGACATCCGCGCCCCATCCAGAGCTGATACGCGCGCGCTTTGATCTGTTCGATGTCCGGACCGTCGGAAACCAGCGGATGTTCCTTGGGGACCTCGTTTTGCTCGGGATAATGCCTGGCGTCCACGGCCGAAGCGGTTTTGGATTTCCCGTCGCGATCGGTAATTGTTGCTGCTGCCATACCTGGGCTCCTTCTTCATGAGATAGACGCGAGCCCGGCCGAAGAAGTGACAAATCGCAGATTTATCCGTGCGAGCTCATGTCGCTGGAGGTGCCGCCGGCGGCGGGCACGTAACACTTCAGCGTGTAATCCATCACCATGCGATTGGCGTTGAAGCGCCAACCCAGCGTCCGGATGGTGCGCTTCATGCGCTTGATCCAGCCGCGCGGCAGCCCATCCCGGTCCCGTTGGTAGTAAAGCGGAATCACCTCTTCGCGCAGCGTTCGGTAGAGATCCTCGCCGTCGCGGGTGTCGTGAACATTCATGTTGGAATGCGTTCGGCCGGTCCCGATGGCAAAACCGTTCAGGCCGTCGTACGCTTCAGCCCACCAGCCGTCCAGCACCGAAAGATTCAACCCGCCGTTCAACACCACCTTTTGTCCGCTGGTGCCGGAGGCCTCCAGCGGCCGGCGCGGATTGTTCAGCCAGACGTCCACGCCCTGAACGAAGAGCCGCCCGACGTTGATGTCGTAGTCTTCGACGAAGACGAATTTATCGGAGAACTGCGGATCGCGCATCAACTCCGCGATTTGCTGCAAAACCCGCTTGCCGGGTTCGTCGCGCGGGTGCGCTTTGCCGGCAAAAACGAACTGCACCGGACGTTTGGGATCGTTCACCATGGACGCCAGCCTTTCGATATCGGCCAGGATCAGGTTGGCGCGTTTGTAGGTGGCGAAGCGGCGTGCAAATCCGATGGTGAGCGCGTCGGGGCTGAGCACGCGGCTGAGCCTTTGCAGAGTTTCGGGTGATTCGCCGCGCCGCTGGGATTGTTCCACGGCGCGCCGCCGTACGAACTCGAGCAGCCGCAGCTTCAGGGCGCCGTGCGTTTCCCACAGCTCGCCGTCGTCGATGTTCTCAATACCCTCCCAGATGCGCGATTCGCCGCTATGCTCATGCCAGCCATTGCCGAGGTGCCGGTCGTAAAGCCGGAACATTTGCGGCGCCAGCCAGGTAGGAACGTGCACGCCATTGGTGATGTGGCCGATCGGCACTTCGTCCTCCAGCTTGCCGGGATACAGGCCGGTCCACATGGCGCGCGAAACTTCGCCGTGCAGAGCGGAAACGGCATTGGCGCGCCGCGAAAGTCTCAGGCCCAGCACGGTCATGCAGAACTCTTCGAATTCGTTGCCCGGAATCTCCCGCCCCAGGTCCATGAGCTGGCGCTCGGTAAGGCCCAGCCGCTCGCGCAGCGGGCCCAGGTGCTCTTCAATCAAGCCGGAGTTAAAGCGATCGTGCCCGGCGGGCACCGGTGTATGCGTGGTGAAAACCACTTCGCGCGAGACCCGCGGGACGGCTTGCTGGAAGGAAAGCCCTTCTTCCTGCATCCGGTTGGCGATGGCTTCCAGCACCACAAAACCGCTATGGCCCTCGTTCAGGTGCAGCACGCCGGGCGTGATGCCCATAGCCTTCAAAGCGCGGAATCCGCCTACGCCGAGCAGCAGCTCCTGGCGAATGCGGATGCGGCCATCGCCGCCGTACAGTCGCGAAGTGAGCTCGCGGTCTTCAGGCGCGTTGCCCTCGACGTTGGAATCCAGCAGCAGCAGATCGCACCGGCCCACTTTCACCCGCCAGACTTTGGCGCGAATAATGCCGCTGCGAGTCTCCAGCTGCACCGCTACCGGTTCGCCGTTCCTGCCGATGGCCGGCTCCATGGGAAGCTGAGTGACGTCGGTTTGCAGGTATTGCTCCTGCTGCCAGCCGTCGCGATCCAGGCGCTGACGGAAATAGCCCTGGCTGTAAAACAGGCCGATACCCGACCAGCGGGATGTCCAGATCGGACGCGCTCTTGATATGGTCGCCGGCGAGCACGCCCAAGCCGCCCGAATAAATCGGGAGCGACTCGTGCAGTCCGAATTCGGCGGAGAAATACGCCACCGGGCGAGGCCGCAGCGCTCCGGCGTGTGTAGCGCCCCAGGTACGATCGGCGCGCAGATATTCCTGCTGGCGGCGATAGGCGTAATTGATGCGGCTGTGCAGCACCAGTTCTCCGGCGCGGCGTTCCAGTTTGGCGAGCGGGATCTCCGACAGGAGCGCGATGGGATTATGGTTCAACTCGCGGAAACGCACCGGATCCAGATCGCGGAACAGGCTGGTGGAATCGTTATCCCAGCTCCACCATAAGATTGCGCGCGATGGCCCACAGGCGCTCCTGCACCGGTGCAATAAACCGGTCCAGCGTGCGCGCCTCGCTGACCACCGGCGCCACTTGCGCGGCCGCCTCCACCAGCATCTGCACTTCATCGTCGGTGAAGGCGCGGGGCTCAATGGTTTGCACCACCAGCACGCCCTGCAGGACGCCTTGATCGATCAGCGGAACGCCGCAAAACGAATGGTAGGATTCTTCGCCTGCTTCGCTGAAATATTTAAAGCGCGGATGGCTGATGGCATTTTCCACCGCCACCGGCCGCACCTGCTCGGCTACCAACCCCGCCAGACCCTCCGTCAGCGTCATGCGCAGCGTGCCGATGCACTGCGGCCGAAGCCCAATGGTGGCGGCCATCACCAGGTTCGCCCGGTCCGGCTCCAGCAAATAGACCGAGCACACGTCCGCCTGGAACCGCCCGGCGATCAATGCCACCACGTTCATCAGCGTTTCGGCGGGCTTTCCGCCTTCGGCCGCCAGGTGGGCAATCTCTTCTAAAGTCAAAACGTAACTGGCTGCGCGGGCGCTGGCCGTGGACATATGTTAGAACTCCCGGTCGTAAGACGCTTCATCCTTATCGTCGAAAAAGCCTATGTCTAACAACGGGGTTCTGACATGAGCAGCCAACCGCGCGTCCTTCAGGACACGCATGGTATCCCGGGAAGTCTACGATTGGCTACTTATCTAGTCTATGCGGATCGGCGTCTGGCGGCAAATCCCATCGATACACCGGTATCCGCTAGACCGAGAGAAGCCGGTCGAAAAACGAACGGTAGCGCCGCAGAGCTTGGCGAAGGTCTTCGGTTGAAACATCCTTGCCCTGCCCCCACTCTTTTTCAAGCCGCCCGCGCTCGCTCGCAAAAACGTCGGTGAGCCGCTGGATGACTTGCTCCACCAATCCATTGGCTTGTTCCACGGCCTTGCGCGGCTCGTCGACGAAATCACCCTGGATCTCCCGCCAGCGGGCACGGAACTGATCCATGTCCTCCGCTGGAAAAAGAGCGGCGTGCTCCTGAGAGCCATTAGGCCCGGTAATCTCGGCGCGTTCGTTTGCCGCCGGCGCCGGCAGGGATTCGGTTTGTTGTACTTCGGAATAGATTAATTCACTAGCCATGACGGACCTCCACGTGTTCAACGTTCGCAATTTTCATTTCTAAAACATCCTCAAAAAGACTGCGGTAATACTGCATCGCTTGCCGCAGGTCCTCCGTGCTGGCCGAGCCACGCTCGTCCGCGACCGCGATCTGATGCGCCGTGCGGTAATTCTCCACCACGTGCGGGTATTCGACCGAAAGATCCGCGGCCTGCTGTTCAAATTCACCCATCGGATAGCCGCGCGCTTTCAAGGCCTCGTTGATCAGCCGATCCGCTTCGGAAACGGCCCGGCGTGGATTATCCACAAACTGCTCCTGCACCGTACGCCATTGGGCGGCGAATCGGGCACGTTCCTCTTCGCGCAACGGCCGGATACGATATTTCGAGACGCGTTTTTCGCGCTGTTCGAGGATACTTTCGGCGCTGCGCGCGCTGCGTTGTTGTTCCGCCAGCCGGTCATACTCCAGCCCATATTTGTTTCGCAGGCGGAGCGTTTTCTGCCGCTGCATGTAAGCCCATGCCGCGACAGCAAGGGCAAGAATAACGACAACGATTAAGATCGCGGTTGTAGTGCTCATAGAACCTCCCCCACCAGCGTGGGCAAGAACCATGCCACTTGCTACGGTCCTGCGATTTCAACGCGACCGGAAGCTTGGGTTGCCTTTTGATGGTATGAGAGCCGAAAAAAATACCGGTAAACGCGATTGTGCAACTCTACTAACGACCGGGTAACGAAATCACTTGGGGCGCTCCTTGACGGCTTGCGCGGTAGTCCGCCAGCGCATGTTCGCGGCCGTGTCGCTGCCTCCCCGGCTGAGAGGCTTGATGTGCCCGACCACGTAACCATCACAGGCGCCCTTCACCGATCCAGTGGCGGGGCAGGGATGTTTCGCGCGAAATGCGCGAACGGGCGCCGGGTTGCGCGAAATGGTTCCATCCAAGGCGCGCACGCAGTTTTTGCAGGAGGGGTTGCGGTAGTTATGAGGCGGTACCCATTTCATTCCCCATTTGGGAATCGTACCGGGTTGGGCGCTCAGAATGGCACAGAACGCTAGCGCCGCAGTTCCGATTTGGAACAAGAGCAGATGTTTCAAAGGCATTGCCAAGGTAGCTTGCACATTCGCTTCCCAAACAAAGCTGATGCGCCCCTATGGCTGCTCTGCGGGTGATATACAATCTTCCTAGTTCGGAATGCACAAGCATCTATCCCGGCTGCTGTTCGGTTGCGCGGTGATTCCCGTCGCCCTCTCGTCGCTCGCCCTGGGACAATCGGCACCGGCCGCCCGAAAGCCTGCGCCTCGCACCGCCGATGGCAAACCGGATCTCAATGGTCTGTGGGGTCCCGATCACAACTTTATTTACGACATCAACAGCGCATTGAAGAACGGCGAGACCGTGCCGATGCAACCGTGGGCGGCGAAGCTGACCAAGACGCGCATGTCTAAAGACGATCCGGAAGCTAACTGCCTTCCGGGAGGCGTGCCACGCATGGCCCCGTATCCCTGGAAAATCATCCAGCAGCCCAAGCTGGTGGTTTTTCTGTTTGAAGGCAACATCCATAGCTACCGGCAGATTTTCCTGGACGGACGCGGCCATCCCGCCAATCTCGATCCCACCTGGTACGGGCACTCCATTGGGAAATGGGAAGGCGACACGCTGGTGGTGGATACGGTCGGCTTCAACGACAAGTTCTGGTTCGATTTTGCCGGACACCCGCATACCGAGAAACTGCACATCACGGAGCGCTACCGGCGGCCCGATTATTTCCACCTGGAGTTCGAAGTTGTGATTGACGATCCGGGCGCCTACACCCGGCCGTTTACGATGTATGGCCACTCGCCTTTGGTGGAGAACTCCGAGATCATGGAGTACATCTGCAACGAGAACAATCAGGATGTCAGCCACATCCTCGGCAAGGACAATCGGAAATAGGGCCCGGCACTCGTTGTCCGAGCTATTCCGTCACGCCGGCCCAGGACGCCAGCGCCTTCCAATCCGGATCGTCCTTGGAGAGGAATTGGCGTCCGCCGCTGTGGAACTCATCGCCGCCCCCTTCATGAGCCAGCGGATGCATGAGTAGCCGGCTGGCCGCGGGATTCGCATGGTTCACCAGCCTCTTGACGGACTCATAGTTCAGCCGGGACTGCTCGTCGGTCCAGGCTCCATCCTCCGGCAGAGGTTGCAGACGAAAGGCATTATTTGACGCACTGTGGCAAGCGACGCAGCGCGCGTGGCCGGCGCGCTTCTTGATAAAAATCGGCTCAACGGTTTTCTTGTAGGTTTCGTAGTCGAGCGATTGCGCTATCGCCGCGCGAGTCATCAAAGCGATCGCCACGAAGAGCGCAAAGGGTGCGGCGCGCACCACAAAACAGCCCAAGAACTGCTTCGCGCCGCGCTCCGTTTTGCGCGAGTTCCTCAAAAGCGCAAGGCGTGCAAACCTCATATCCGATTCTCCTTTGCTCTCACGGCAGCACCGCGGTAATGTTGCGCTTCGGAACCTCGCCCACCGGAATCCGCGTGATCTCTTTCATGGACTTGATATCCACTACCGAGACCGAATTGGAGGCCGCGTTGGCCACGTACGCGGTCCTGCCGTCGGGAGTGAGCGTCACCCAGTCGGGCGAGCGTCCCACCTCGGTGCTGCCGAGCACCTTCAAATCCGGCAGCGAGTAATAGTAGATGGAGGAATTCAGGCGGCTGTTCACTACCAGCGTCTTTTCATCGTGCGTGATGGCCATGCCGTGAGACTCGCTTCCACCCCACATGTAAGGAGCCTTGCCCGGAGGAAGATCGGGAAGTTTGATGCGATGAATCTCCTTGTGAGTGTCGAAATCCACCACCGCGAATCCATTGAAGCCGGAGAGCTGGGCGAAGATCCATTTGGTGGACCCATCGGGATTCGTGAAGAACGCCATGGGACGAATGCCCTGGTCCATGGTTAGCGACCAGACGGGCTCTTCTGTCTTTTGATCGATCACCGTGATGGTTTTCGATGCGATGGAACCGCTGACCACATACTTGCCGTCCGGCGTCACATAGGTGTTATGCACGGCGCCTTTCACCGGAATGCTCTTCACATCTTCGAGCGACTTGGTGTCGATGACATCCACCGCGCCCGGAGCAACCGCGATGGAAACATACACGCGGCGTCCGTCCTTGCTGATCGCGATGTTGTTCGGATGGCCGCTCAGGCGGATGCGGCGCGTGATCTTGAGCGTTTTGCGATCGACGACATCCAGGGTGCTCCGCCCTTCGTCGCTGATGAAGTAACAACTGCCGTCCGGAGCGGCCGCGGCGCCGTGGTTCACCTCAATGTCATGGATGGTTCCAACCACCTTGTTGATCGCCGGATCGATGATGGAAACATCGTCTCCGGCGCTGTTGGTCTGAATGATACGAACCGTGCTTGCCGCAAGCGGCAGAGCGAGGAGAAGTCCGAAATACATAGTACGCGCCATGGTATCTCTCCTTCCGAAAGCCGAACGAAGTGAATTATACGTGAAATGGATGCTCCACGCCTGAACGCGAAATCGGGGCGTCTAGTGTTTTCCCAGAAATTTCAAGACCGCGCGGTTGAAAACCTCGGGCTGCTCCCAATAGGCGGAATGCCCGGCTTCGGGGATGATCAACGTCTCGGAGCCTTGGATTCGCCCCGCGAAAAGCGGCAGGATGGGCGGCGGTGCATAGAGATCGGCGTCGCCCGTCAGAAGCAGGGTAGGCGTGTGAATGGTTTCGAGCATCGCAAAAGTGACGTGGTTGCGTAGCGGCTGCGCTGGTGCGGGGGGACCCGGTGGGCGGCTGATCTTTTCCAACTCCACCCAGCGGGCGGTGCCTGCGGCGTTGCCGGCTCGATAAGACGGGCCGAGCTCGCGAAAATCGGGCGGCAGCTTGGCGAACTCCGGCGGGCGAATGCGCTGCCCCATTGCCAGATATTCCGGGTCTTGCACCGCACCGATGGAGTTGGCGATCACCAGGCTGCGCACCCGCCGCGGGTACGACAAAACGAAATCCAGCGCGACGAACCCTCCGGCGGCCGTGCCAATCACGTGCACCCGGTCGAGATGCAATTGATCGAGCAGGCCGAGCAGATCGTCGGCCGCGGTGCCCGGCTGCGGCTCCGCAGAATTGATTTCAGTGCGGCCCCAGCCGCGCCGGTCGAAGGCGATCACGCGATAGCCAGCCGCGACGAACGCCGGAATCTGATAATCCCAGACCCGGCTGCTACCGGTATTAGCGTGCAAAAAGATTACCGGCACTCCGTTGCCGCCGGTGTCGCGATAGAAGATCCGGGCGCCAGGCACGGTGGCGTAAGCCTCGCGAACGGGAGACTGGGAGTGCAGCATCGAAATGGTCACCGCGCCCGCCAACGTCCAGCGCGCCAACCGCGGCGTCATCTCACCAATGTATACTTCTACTCAATGAAATGCGCGAACTGGCGGCGAGTGGCTAGCTGCTCGGCGATGGTTGTGCTGGCATCAGTGGCCGCAGAGGCGCAGCCAAGCGCCGTAATCTATGAAGGCGCGCGCCTGATCATCGGCGATGCGCGCGCGCCGATTGAGAATGGGGCGTTCGTGGTCCGCAATGGCCGCATTATCGCGATTGGCGCGAAAAGCTCCATCCAGGCGCCCTCGGGAGCCACTCATGTCAACCTCGCGGGCAAGACCGTTATGCCCACCATGAACAATATTCACGACCACATCGGATATGAGGGTTACGTGAGCTGGAGCGTCCAAAACCACACCGCGGAAAATGTTCTGGACCACCTGGAGCGCGAAGCGTATTATGGCGCCGGCACGGCGTTGTCTATGGGCGAGCAGCCGACCGACTTCGCCATCGAGTTTCAGCGGAACCAGTTGGCTGGGAAATTTCCTCTCGCCGCCCGGTTCTTCTTCGCGGCGGGCATGGCGCCGCCGGGAGGCGGTCCGGATGCGCTTTTGATCCAGGGAACGGGCCCGCTGCACGCGGTGTATGAAGTCTCCACGCCCGAGCAAGCCGTTGCAACCGTCCGGAAAATCGCTGCCAGGAATATCCACGAGCTCAAATTCTGGGTGGACAATCGAGACAACCTGCGAGGCAGCAGGAAGAAAATGCCGCCGGAAGTTTATACGGCCCTGATCGATGAAGCGCACAAGCACGGCATGATCGTGCATGCGCACGCGACGAACCTAGAAGATCAGAAAGGCGTGGTGCGAGCCGGCGTGGATGTGCTGGTGCACACCCTCATGGCCGAAAAGGTGGACGACGAATTTATCGCGATTCTCAAGGCACACAAGCCATATTGGACGCCGGTGATGGGCCTGGGCGATCGCTCCGAGCTTTGCGACGGCGACAACGGGTTCATCGAGCAGGTGTTGCCGCCGAGCGTGATCGCCGATATCAAAGCGGGAAAAACCTGGCTGCCTTCACCGCCCTGCGCAGCGCCCGTTAGCGCGCAGTTTCTCCGGCGCGAAGAGAACCTTCGGTACAATTTTCCGAAGTACATCGCGGCCGGCGCCCGGATCGTGCTCGGCACCGACGCCGGCGTTTCCGCGAAATATTCATACGGCTTTGCCGAGCATCATGAGATCGGGATGTACGTGCGGCTGGGGTTGACGCCGGCGGAGGCGATCATCGCTTCCACTTCCAGGCCCACCGAAGTGCTGCGCATCAAAGATACGGGCGTGCTGGCCAAGGGCAAGCGAGCCGATTTCATCGTGCTGAACGCAAATCCGCTGGAGAACATCCGCAACACGCGGGAAATTGATAGTGTGTACCTCGGCGGAGTCCGGCTCGATCGCCAGGCGCTCCAGGCGAAGTTCAAGCAGGCGGTGGTGGATCGGGACGCGATGAAGGCCAAAGTTCAAAAAGATTACGTGCCGCACCCGCAGCCCGGAGGAAATTAAACATGATGAATCGGCGACAGTTTATTTATCGAGCGACAGCAGCCTCTATCGGCATTCCGCGCGTCTTCGGCGCGGCGAAATACGATTTGATTGTCAAAGGCGGGCGCGTCATCGATCCTTCCCGCAAGCTGAACGCGATTCGCGACATCGCGATTGCAAACGGCCGGATCGCAGCGATCGGCGGCCACTTTTTCCGCGGGCGACACCGAAACCATCGATGCGCAGCGGCAAGCTGGTGGTGCCCGGCTTGATCGACATCCACACCCATGCCACGCGCGCGAGCGACGGGCCGGAGCTGTGCCTGGCCGACGGCGTCACCGGGCTGATCGATGCCGGATCGCAGGGCGCCGATCACATCGACGACGCGATTGCGGTGGCCAAGTCGGCGCCGCAGCAGTGCCGCGTTCTGATCAATATCGGGCGCGCGGGCATCATTCCGGAAGGCGACACCATGGATCTCAAACGCGCCGATGTAGCCGCGGCGCGTGAAGCGATCATGCGCAACCGCGCGATGATCGCCGGGGTGAAGGCGCGGCTATCGCGGGATGTCGCCGGCGAGAATGATTTTGAGGTGCTCCGGCGCGCGCAGGAGGTGGCGTCGGCATTCCAAATACCGGTCATGATCCACATGGGCCAGACCGTGTCGCCGCTGCCCAGGCTCCTTTCGCTGCTGAAGCCGGGCGATATCGTCACCCACATGTTCGCGCCGCCGCCGAACAGTATTATCGACGACGCCGGTCGCATTCTGCCTGAAGTGATGGCTGCCCGCCGCCGCGGCGTCCGGTTCGATCTGGGCAATGGGCGCACCGGCCATTTGCGCTGGGATATCGCCGACCAGGTCCTCAAAGACGGCTTCCTGCCGGACACTTTCTCCACCGACTGGACTAAAGAAGCCCGCACCGCCCAAGTGATCAATTTTCCGAACGTGATGTCGAAGTTCCTGATGCTGGGCATGTCCATCGACCAGGTGATCGCCTGCGCCACCGTCAATGCATCCAAGGCATTTCCGGTGTTCCACGATCGGGGGACGCTTGAAACCGGGCGCGCCGGCCGACATCGCCGTGCTGGAACTCCGCGAAGGGATGTTTGAATTCGTCGATAACTTCGGCAACAAACGGATGGGCCGCCAGAAGCTTTTCCCCAGCGCTACTGTGCTCGCAGGCAAACGCGTCGCGCCGCGCGGGTAATAGATTACTTGCCCACTAAATGCGTGACGTCTTTTTCGTCCTCGTCGCAGACATACTCAATCAGCTCCGTATCGGTCAGCGTCAATTGAAGATTCACGGTCCAAGGTTTCGTATAGGCTTTGGGATCGTCAACGGTGAGCTGAAGATCGATATGCCCGAAGTCGCGGCGATGGAACCGCTCGGTCAGGCGCAGGGCTTCGGTTCCAGGATGACCGTTATTATCGAGCCAGTTGTTTTCCTCAAAGCCGGCCGAGTCCACCACCAGCGTGTCGCCGTCCCAATGGCCGATTGAATATCCCATCCAGGCCGGATTAGGATCTTTGGGCAGCGGGCGGCCATCCATGAAGATCTGCCGGTAACTGTGTAGCGCTTCATAGAGGATGACCATCGGTCCGTTGGTGTTCAGGATCTTGAACGGATACGGCACCACGTCCTCGCGCGGCACTCCGGAAAGGACGCAGCGGGCTTGCGGATCATCTTTGCCGTTGGTGTCCACCCGATGCTGGTACAACGTCGCGGCCCAAGGTTGGAACGAGACCTCGCCCGGCTTCAAATCCTTCGCGATGTTCCGGGTGTAACCTGGGCCCGTCATCCAGACTCCGGAAAGATCCGGCTTGCCGTCGTGCGTTTTGGGCGCGGGCGCGGACAAATTCGGTTTGCCGTCCGGTAATCGAGGAATCCCCGGAGTGGGGTAGATCAGCCACTGCGCCGAAAGAGGCGCGCATATCAGGCAGATGGTCATTATGCTGCGCATTGCCGACTCCTTTCCGCCACGCTAGCGAGCTGCCTGCGCCGGCACAGTGGCATCATATACGATCCTGCCGCCTACCATGGTCATCACCGGTTTGATGTTCTTGATCTGGTCGGCCGGAACGGTCAGATAATCGCGATCGAGCACCACCAGGTCCGCCAGTTTGCCCGGCTGAATGGAGCCCAGGTTGTCTTCCTGGAAAACGAAATAAGCATTCTTGCGAGTGTGCGCGATCAAGGCGTCTTCCCGGCTGATGCTCTGCCGATTCACCTTGGCGCCGCCCGCCATCCTGCCGGTAACGGCGAAATACAGCGTCGTGAACGGCAGCGTTTGATTGGCCGCGGTTCCGTCGGTTCCGAGTCCCCATTGGATGCCGCTGTTCTGGATGGTGGCGAGCGGAGGCATATCGTACGCGCCATCGCCGAATCCGTCGTGCATGATCCCGCCGTTGATCACCGCCCACGGATGCACGGCCGCGTACATGCCCAGCTTCTTCATGCGATCGAGCTGTGCCGCGTTGATCTGGTTGATGTGCGCAAACGTCCAGCGCAGGCTCTTGATGGGATATTCCTTGTTGACCGCTTCGATCTGATCGAGGAACGCATCGATGGTGTCGTGCAGCTCCGCATGCACGTGCAAGCGGCAGCCCCGCCTGCGCGATCGCCATCGCCATGCGGCGCCATTCCATCGAGCTGATCGGGCGTTGGATCGGACTTCACCGCGAACATCGGGTCATGCAGCGGCTGATAAACGCTTTCGCCGAACAAGATATTGTCGATATAGCTGTCGCCTTGAAACAGCTTGATTCGCGCGATCTGCTGGATGGCCCGGTCCACCTGCTCGGGGTTTCCGCCCGGCAGGCCGTCGATGCAAAACACCCGGATATTGAGCCGCCCCTCCGCCTTCCACTTTTCGAAAATTGTCCAGGACATCGGCGTTGCAGCCCGGCACGCCGACCGACGTCAGGCCCGCTCGATTCATATCGCGCACCAAGGCCCGGCGCTGGCCTCAAGCTGCTCCGGCGGGACCTTCGGAAGTCTGGCTGCCACCGCGCGAGTCGCCGGGATGTCGCCGCGGATCACTCCCGTGGGCTTTCCCTGAGCGTCGCGCAGGATGGACCCTTTGACGAACCCCGGCGGATCCGGCGCGTGCTCTGGAATCCCTAGACGCTTGCAAGGCGCGGCTGTTGAGGAAAACCTGATAGTACGATTCCTGCAGCGCCACCGGATTCTCCGGCGCGATCTGATCCAGCTCTTCGCGCGTAAACGGTTTTGGATCGTCGGTGAACTGCTGATGGGCCCAGCCGCCGATGTTGTAAATCCATTCTCCCGGCCCCGCGGCTTTCACCCGCGCGCGCAGCATCTCGACCGCCTGCTTGCGCGAATCCACACCGTCGAAACGCAGCTCCCGCAGCCAGGTCTCCCCGGCGCGCAGAAGATGCATGTGGTTATCGATCAGCCCGGGAATCACGGCCCTGCCCTTCAGGTCGATCCGCCGCGTATTCGGTCCCCGCAAGCCGCGCCATCTCCTGATTGGTGCCAACCGCCACGATGCGGTCGCCTTGGATCGCCACCGCCTGTGCGATCCTAAAGCGCTCGTCGACGGTTATAATTTTGCCGTTCGAAAGGATCAGATCGGGCGCCGGCTGCTGCGCGCGCAGCATTCCCGCGAACAGGATCAGCACAACGGGGGGCAGAATGGAAGACAGGCGCATGTGAGTATCTGGTAGATTATGACTCGACCGGGCGCTCGCCGCCAGCCCACCTCCAAAACTAACTCGCCGGTTCGTAATGTACCCTGAATCGCATGAGCCAACCAAGCCTGGTCGAACTGTGGGAAGAGCACACCAAACACGAGTTCGGTACCCGCGACACAGAGGCCACCCTCGCCACCATGGTGGAGGACGCCTACGTGAATCACGTCCCGGTGATGACTGGAGGCTATGGAAAGGCCGCTCTGCAGCGCTTCTACTCCCAGGACTTCATCTCGAAGATGCCGCCCGACACGGAGTTGAAGCCGATTTCCCGCACCGTAGGTGCCGATCAATTGGTGGACGAAATGATCTTCTCGTTTACGCACACCCAGGAGATGCCCTGGATGCTTCCGGGTGTCCCTCCCACGCATAAACGCGTTGAGATTCCTCTGGTCGCCATCGTGCATTTTCGCGATGGCAAGCTGGCGCATGAGCATATTTACTGGGATCAGGCTTCCGTGCTGAAACAGATTGGACTGCTTACCGACGATTCGCTGCCTAGTCTACGGTTCGGAAACTGCGCGCAAGGTGCAAGCGGGCAAACTGGGCTAGCCTTCATTTCAATCTTTCCTTCCTGTATACTTCGGGCACCCTCGAAGCTGCGAGCTTCAAGGAGTTCAACCAATGGAGGTTTGAAAACCATGTCATTTCTCGCATGGATTATTTTGGGGCTATTGGCTGGCTTCATCGGAAGCAAACTGGTGAACAGACGGGGTGAAGGGTTGATCCTGGATATTCTTCTAGGAATTGTCGGGGCACTCGCCGGCGGATGGCTGTTCAACAGGTTCGGAGCGGCTGGAGTCACCGGATTGAATCTGTACAGCCTGCTGGTGGCTGTCGTCGGTGCCGTGGTGGTTTTGCTGGTCTACCATGCCATCCGGCGTGCGGCCTGAACGCCCGCTACTCTTTATCGGAGCGTTCGAAACTTTGAACCGTTCGGCCGGCGAAGTATCCGATTACCACCGCGAGTATGAACCAGAGAAGCATGGGGGAAGGGGCTGGCATATTTCTCCATCGTCACTCCGAGTTTTTAACTCCATAGCCCCGGCTGAATCCGAACTATCGGGCGGCTTCTGAACGCCCGCCAGCCCGGTGGTGGCAGGTTTTGTAGACCTGCTCCATGTCACGCGCGAAGCGGTGCGCGTCGCAAACCGGCGAAGCCGCCAGCTTCGATCGCATGGTGCGCCGCAGTTCGCCGAGCCGCTCGCGAGTGTCGGACGAGGACGCCCAGTGCGCCGCTAAAGCAACATAACCATCCAGATCGCGCGCCACGAATTCTTCCAAGCCGCCCGCCCGCAGGATGGAAGCGCTGGTTCGCGACGGCCCAGCGATCTCCCTGGAATGCGATCACCGGAACGCCTTGCCAGATGGCCTCCGTGGTGCTGGTGCCGCCGTTGTAGGGGAACGTGTCCAGCACGATGTCGATTCGCCCGTAAGCTTTCAGGAATTCATAATGCTCTTCCGGCCCTTCCAGCAGAACTCGTTCCGCCCCGATGCCATGTTTCGCAAAGAGACTGTGCACAAACCGGCGCGAAAGCGGCGACGCCAGGTGCGCGTTCTTCACGATGAGGGAACTATTCGGACTCTGCTCCAGAATACGGCTCCAGGTTGCGACTACTTCGTTCGTGATTTTGTACTGGGAGGCGAGAGATCCAAACGTGATTGCATTCTTGGTAAGGCAAGGCGGGTCGGCCACCGGCGGTACCGGATAGTTCACTTCAAAAGTCAGGTAACTGCCTGGAACCCGGAGAATTTTCTCCGAATAAAAGCGTTCCTCCTCAACCGGAATTACGTGTTCGTCGCCGATCAGATAGTCGAAGCCGCTCATCCCCGTGGTCGCGTACATATTGAACCACCCGATCGCGATGGGAGCCGGCCGGAGGGTAAACAGCGGGAGGCGCCGCATGTTGCTGTATCCGTTCAGATCGATCAGCACATCAATTTCGGCTTGCCGGATCAGGCTGGCCAGCGCCTGGTTGGAAAGCTGGGTGGTATCGAAAAAGCGATCGTCTGGATTGGGGCGGTAGCCATGCTGAATCAAGTTAGCCGGCGCGTCGGAAAACAGATGGACCTGGACGATATCGCGGTCATGATGATTGATCAGCGCCCAAACCGGTTTCATCCAATTATCGCGATGAAAGAAAGAAGAAACGTAACCGATTCGCAGCCGCTGCCCGCTGCCGCTCGGGGTAAGGGCTCGGCTCGCGCAGTCTCCCCGGCAAGATCCCGTTCCACCCAGTTCCTTCGCGCCTCCAGCACAGCCTGGTTGTCCGCTTCTGGAACGCCGGGAATAATCACCGCGATCATGGCCCGCGACTGAGCGCCAGCCTCCCGCGGTTGAGCGGCGCAGGATTGAAAATGAGCCAGTGCCGCGCTCACCTGGCCCATTTCGTACAGCGCGCGCGCCAGGTTATGCCGGGCCTCCAACCATTCGGGCTGGAGCTCCACCGCCTTCTCGAAGCACAAGATCGCCGCCGCGAATTCCCGCCGCGCAATCTCCACGCAGCCGCCCGAATACCAGGCGCGCGCCAGCCTCGGATTCACTTTGAGGGCGCTCTGATAAATTCCGGAGGCTTTGCCTAGGTCCCCGAGTTCTTGCAGGATGTCGCCCAGTTCGCACAATACGTCGATATCCTGAGACTCGATGGCCCGGGCCTTTTCGAGATACTCCGCGGCCTCCGCATTACGGCCGGCCGCGTGAATCATCTGCCCGAGAGCCGCCAACGAATGAAAGTGGCTCGGGTTTAACTCCAGCGCCCGGCGAAAGCTTTGGAGCGCTTGCTCAGCGTCGCCACTCGCTCGAAATGCGTTTCCCAGATTGTAGTGTGTGTCAGCCTGGCGGGCATCCAGCCGCACCGCTTCTTGATAAGCTGCTATGGCGTCGGGCAAGCGGTTTTGCTTTTTCCGCAGGGTGCCGAGGCTGCTATGAAAGTCCGCTCGATTTTCCAGAGCGATCGCTTGCTGAAGACTTCGTTCCGCGTCTTCCAACCTTCCCAGGCGAGTGAAAGCGCACCCCAGGGCGTTGTGGTAATCACTGATTTTTGGCGCGGCCAGGATCGCTTCACGCAAAAGCTCGGCAGCCGCGGCATCGTTGCCGTTTTGAAATTCCAAACAGCCGAACAGATACAGACCGTGCGGATGCCCTGGATTGTCCCGCAAAAAACCTCGATAGCATCTCGCGGCTTCGGCGAGATTTCCGGAACGATGCTGATCTAATCCCCGTTCCAGCAGGGAATCTTCATCAGCCACGAGATACGCCCGCCTGCAGGTGGAAGATGCCCTCCACAACATTCTTTGGATATTCAAACAATACAGTGCCGAAGATCTTGGTCCACTCCGAGAAAAAGAGCTTCTTCGAACTGGCGTCCTCCCACCAATCGTCCGGATGGTAAAAGTCGTCGGGCGCTCCTATTGTTATAAACCGGACGCCCGGGCAGAACAGCCAAAAGACGATGGACGCTCTTCGTGAATGATACGCGCTGGTCACCAGCAGCACCCGCTTCACACCGCGCCGGGCTAGTTCCGGGCGAAGAGCGATCGCTTCCCCAATGGTTGACCGGGCATGGTGCTCGAAGCTCTGAAAAAGCCTCCTGGGATAGCCTCGCGCGGTGAGGAAATCGATGGCCGCATCGCCCTCCGGGCGTCCCTGATAAGAAACTCCGCTGAACAAGACCAGCGGCGCGTAATGCTGCACGGCCAGATCCGCGCCCTTCACCACGCGCGGCCCCCAGAAGTTACCGCCTAAAACGAGAATGAGGTCGGCGGGCCGCGGAGTTTGAGGTGAAACCAGAAAGTTGCCCAGGTAAGACAGGGTGGTTTTCCAATCCATGAGCAAGACCGCGGCCAGAGTCACCAGCAAAATGAAAAACGAGCGGAGGAACCAACGGCGGGGGACCGAGCGCCTGGGAAGGGTACGAACGACCATCTGTTCTTATCGTAGCTGTCGAGGATGTATGCCGCTGTTACTTGTCCGCAGCTTCGCCGCCGAACTTGACGGTGGAGTCCACCGTGTAGATCTTTACGCCGGCCTGGACCGGGCGCATCATTTGCAGGACAATGGCATCGCCTTGCGTCTGGATGCCGAAGTGCGTGCTGTCGTCGCGCTCCACCGGGAACTGCCGGGAGGCATAGGGCGGGATCAGGACATCGAACGCCTTGGAACAAACCAGCGTCAGCTGCGGGTTGGGATGGGCCGCCGTGGGCACCGAGTAAAGATTGCCTTGGGAATAGCAAAGCGAGGCTTGCGCGGCGCGTTCGGACGTATTCACCACGGAAATCATGTTGCCCTGCATTTCTTCCACGTCTCCGGAGTACCAGGGATTGCGCGTGGGATAAGATAACTGGCGCGGCGTGCTGCGCAACTGATTCTCCACCGTGCACTCGCTCAAACCGGAGATGGCGATCACCGGGGAAAGCTTGGGCGCTGGAATTCTTTCGCGAACTTTCAGCCAGCCTACGCCCGATTCGTCGCTGACTTCCAGGCGATGGGAGACGCGCTCGCCGGGTTTCAAGTGCAGAACCATTTCATCCAACCCAGCCAGCCCAACCAACCCGCCGCCCGCGCGATGCGCCTCCACCTCGACGGTTACCATCCGGTCGCCCAGATTCGTCAGCGTCACGCTGGACCAGCAGGAAGCGCCATAGTCGAGCGAGGGGAGGATGCTGGTGACCACGCGCTCCTGGTCCGTTGCGTAGCCGCCGGCTGCTGCCAGGAGCAGCGCGCCAAGAAGTGCCAGAATGCGCGCCATTGGTATTCTTTTCGGCTGTTCTGTTAAGAAACTCCAGAGATCCGCGCCAGAGCCTCGCGGATGGCGGCCTGCGCCTCCCGCATCCGCGCTTCGTCGGGATGCGCCTGGCGCGGCCAGAAGAACCCGCGCAGCCCGTCCTTTTTCTTTCGCGGCACGATGTGGACATGCAGATGCGGAACGCTCTGGCTGACGCGGTTGTTGATCGCGACAAACGACCCTTCAGCCTCCATCGCCTTTTCGACAGCGCGCGTGAGCAATTGCGCCGTTTTGAAAAACGGTCCGACCAGCTCGGCCGGCAAGTCGGCCAGCGTTTCATAGTGAGCCTTCGGGGCAAGCAGCGTGTGGCCGATAAAGAGCGGGCGGTAATCCAGAAACGCAATCGACGAGTCGTCTTCCAACACGACATAATTGGCGTGCGCGGCGATGTGGCAGAAGCGGCAATCCGCGCTCGCGGCCATTAGTTTTCGATGGGTCCTTCGCCGCTGCTCAAAGCGCTGATGATTTGCTCGCGCCGATCGGACGCCGCTTTCAGCGCCGACTGCATGGAAAAATAGTAGGCCGCGACGCCGACCACTCCGCCGAACAGCAGCACGGCGAAAAATGCCCACTCGGTATCGAAGGCGTAGCGCGCCAGATATGCCAGCGCCACGGGTATCAACGTCAGCGGGAAGCCGAGCATCAATAGCGCCTGCGCCCGGCTCTGCGCGGCGGTCTTCATGGCTTTTACCGGATTCACTGCGCGCGGATTGTAGAGTGAGCTCATGTTCCCTACCGCGAGGATGAACAACGTAATCACGCAGGTGACGGCGAACGCCTCCAGAATCTGGAGTCCGCTGAGCGGCAGCCGCAGCAGAGCGCAGACCACTGCGATGGCGGTGATTTCCATCAGAACCAGAAACGACGCGGCCAGATTTTTGCCGGCTAGCACAGTGGACATCTTCACCGGAACCAGGAAATAGACCTGCGCGGCGCTGCGATCGAATCCGAAGCAGTTCCAAAACAGCGCGTCGCTCAGCAACAGGAGCGCGTAAATGCTGACCAGGGTCAGATAGTTGTCGCTGATAAAGCTTCGCTCGGTGCTTGCTCCACCGAATGCGATGGGCGCCCAGATCAGCAGTCCGAACGAGAACCCCATCAGGAAGACCAGGCGGAAGCGCGGCGCGCGGCTCAGGAATCGGAGCTCTTTTTCGATGAGCGCGGCCAGCGGATCTCGCAGTAAGGCATTCGGCAGCTGATACCACCACTCCAGCCGGCTTACGCGGCGCGCCGAGGACCACTGGCGGGCGGAGGCTTCGGCGGCATCAAACCGCAGCCCGCGTTCAAACTGAGTGCGTCCGAACACATAGGCGGCCAGCGTCCAGGCCAGCATTACGCCCAGGCTCAGCCAGGAGAATTCGCCCAGGGCCAGGCGGGCCGTCGCAGTCCAGGGAAGGATGGCGGAAGGTTCACCGCCGAAAAATTGCCGCATGCGGTGCTGCGAGCCTCGGAACAGCATTAATTGGGGAAGGGCCGCGCAAATCACGAACAGGAACACGATGATCTCCCGCATCCGTTTGTGCGCCAACAAACGCACCAGAAGATCCCGAATTCCGGTGGAGCAAAACAGGTTGAAGACGACGAACAGGGTGAGCGAGAATGGCGCCCAAAGTGGCACCTTGGAATTCCAGAACAATCCGGCGGCGGCGCCCGCCAAAATCAGCAGCATCTCGACGCCGGTGGAGACCCGCAGGATCACTTCGATTACGAACAGGGCGCGCTTCGGAATGGGATAGACCAGCATCTTGCGCAGGTCGAGCGACGCTCCCATGGAAGTCAAGAGCACGGGAATCACCTGCCAATAGAGGAAGCAGAGCAGTAGGGCGGCCGGGAGGATCTTGTGGAACGACGCCAACTCGCCGGGCTGGGAAAGGAGCACCGCCGCCAGCGCCGCCAGGTAGATGAAGACTCCATACCAGGCGGCGGTCAAGATGCCGGTGAAGACCAGTCCGCCCAGATTGGCGCGCGGGCAGGTGATTACGCGTGCTCCGCCACTGCGCCCATACGATTGCGCTGGCCAGGTTCCACATGGCGCTACAACCAGTCCAGCGTTTCGGCGGGATGATCGGCGCCCACCACGCGCACGAAAACGTCCTCGAGCGTTTCAGTGCCGGTACGCAACTCGGCCATGGTGCCGGACTTCACCAGCCTGCCGTCGTGGATAATGGCCACGCGGTCGCACAGACGCTCCACCACTTCCAGCACGTGCGAGGTCAGGAACATGGTAGCGCCGCGCCGCACTTGATCCTGCAGGATCTCCTTCATCAGTCTGGCGCCTACCGCGTCGACGCCTTCAAACGGCTCGTCCAGCAGGAACAGCTCCGGCCGATGGATGAGCGCGGCCGCCATCGCCACGCGCTTGCGCATGCCTTTGGAATAATCGCCGATCAGCTTGCCCGGCTCACCGTCCAGTTCGAAGAGGGCCATCAATTCCCGGGATCGCTCGCGCGCCATGGAGCGCTCCAGGCCGTACATTCTTCCCACGAATTCGGTGAATTCCAGGCCGGTGAGATGATCGAACAGCAGGCTTTCATCGGGGACCAGTCCGATCTTGCCTTTCACCTCCAGGGCATGCTCGGGCATCGGAAGTCCCAGAAGCTCGATGCTACCGGAGGTAGGGGGCGCCAAGCCCATCAGCATGCGGATGGTAGTGGTTTTGCCGGCTCCATTGGGCCCTAGAAAACCGAAGAAGCAGCCGCGCGGCACTTCCAGGTCGAGCCCGTCCACAGCCGCCTTGTTTCCATAGACCTTGCGGAGATTGTGGACCGCAATCGCGGCGCCGGAGCCCATGTGTTCCATGTTACAAAAGCCCAGCCATCAAACCCTAAGGCTCAAGCTTTTCATCTGAACTGACGATAATCCAAAGGTGACAGCTTCCGCCAGTACTTCAGCAGCCGGCGCGCCCGCCACTCCCACGGTTCGCGAGCGATCGTTGCTTGCTCTAGGGCAACTGCCGCCCTTCTCTCCGATATTGAACCGCCTGATTGCCAGCCTGGCGAGTGAAGATGTCTCGTTCGCCAAGATTGCCGATCTGATCGAAAAGGACACGGTACTTGCCGGCAACATTCTGAAATTGGTGAATTCGGCGCTATACGGCTTGGCCGGAACCGTCAACTCGATTCGCCACGCTGTTTCGCTGCTCGGAATCACCAAGCTGCGCAACGCCGCGCTCAGCATGTCCGTGGCTCGCATGTGGAACCAGGTGAAGACGCCGCCGGGATGGTCGACGCCTAACTTCAATCAGCATTCGGTGGGTGTCGGAATCCTGTCGGACCTTCTGGCCCAACGCCTTCCGGTGGCGTACGCCGAAGGGGCCTTTGCGGCCGGATTATTTCACGATCTGGGGCTGCTGCTGGTGGCTATCGGGATGCACGACGAGTACAGGCAGCTCACCCTGCTTTGCCAGCAAAGCCACAAGTGGGAGCCCGAATATGAGATGCAGGTGCTGGGCCTGACTCACGCCGAACTTTCCGCCGAAGCCCTGGCGCAATGGAACCTGCCGGAAGAGATCCAAACCGCGGTGCGCTATCACGGGTCGCCCGAATTGGATCCCACCAAGGTGGAACCCGGCCAGCTCACGCTCAGCCGCATCCTGAACGCCGCCGACCGTTATGTGAAGGGAACGGGAGTGTTTGTCAGCCTTTTTGAAAGCCCCAGTGAGGACCCGCAGGCGGTGCTCGATCAACTCGGGCTGGGCGATCGGCTGGAGGTGATCCTGGGAGAGTTCGATAATGAATTCACAGCGATCAAAGCGTATTTTTAAAGCATAACTTTAACTCACTTAAACAAAGAATTCGCCGGCACCGATGATTTCCGCCGGGCCTGTCAAATAAACCGAGTCATCCCAGCGCAGTTGCAACGATTCGCCGGCTGGCGTCTGCACTGTTACCGGGCTCGCGGCCACTTTTCGCAAAATCGAAGCCACCGCCGCTCCCGTGGATCCGGTGCCGGAACTCAGCGTCACGCCAGCGCCGCGCTCATAGAACCGGGTCTCGATGGTATGCGGATCGATCACCCGGACGAACGACACGTTGGTGCGCTTGGGAAATTGGGGATGGCCCTCGATCTCGGCGCCTAACGTCTCCCAATTCGGGGGAAAGCCTCGACGAAAACCACGCATTGCGGATTGCCGACATCGAGGATCGTGACCTCTTGCGGCGCCACTCGCGAGCGGGATGTGACAGCGAATCTGGCCGGCATCGAACCTGGGCGATCCCATGTTCATCTCGAACCAGAATCGCCGGCCGTCGCGGCGGAGCAGGCGCAGATGCTTCGGCCCGGCGCCGGTCTGGATGGTTACTTCATCTGCCGCCCGTCCGGTTTCGATCAGCAACGCGGCCGCGCAGCGCGTACCGTTTCCCGACATCTCAGGCTCGCTGCCGTCGGCGTTGAACAGGCGAATCGCGTTATCGCGGATCAAGATCCAGCCATCGGCGCCGATGCCGGTGTGACGATCGCAGATGGCGCGAGCGGTGGAGGGGAGATCGATCTCGGGAACCTGGTCCGCCCAGGTGAGCAGAAAATCGTTTCCAGCGCCGTGCGCTTTGGTGAAAGGGATGGGCATAGGTTCAATCGCGTTTGTAGATTTCGATCACTGGAGCGCCTTTGACTTTAACCGTTTGTACCAGATGATAGCGGGGTCCGGACTTCTTCAATGATGCTGTTTGAATGGCCGTGGCTACCGGGTCGCCCGCGATCGTCAACCGCCCATTCTTCGTGCAGGAACAAGTCCGGGCCGCAAGGTGGCAGCCGTCCAGGCCGGTTCGTCGCCATTGTAGAGCGCCTCGCGCAACGGGATGCCCGCCTCACGCAGGATTCCGGTGAGCTCGCTGAAGCTGGTGATGATGCCGGTTCCCGGCCGGTAGGAAGCGCCGAGCGAGGCAGCGGCCGTTTTGGTCCAGGCGCGGCGTGCGATGGAATTCCTTTGGGATTCCTTCCAGGTAACCCAGTCGCCCGGCTGCCGGTGGATGACCCAGGGCACGGCTGCTGCAATCACGATGGCCGTCGCGATCCAGGGCCGCCAGCGTTGCGGCACGAGCAGTACCAGGCATCCGCCCGCGATCGCGAGCAGCGGCAGCGCGGCCAGTGCATAACGCGTGTTGTAGTAAGAAAACGGCCAGAGCGTTGGAACGAAGATGGGCGTGCTTCCCGAGTGCATGCTCCAAACGTAAAACAGCGGCGGAAGCGCGGCGAACAACACCGGCCAGAACACGCGCTTCAGGATGACACCGGCTAAACCGGCGATCGCGATCAGAATCGCGCGGTTAGGCCGGCGCACAGACGCAGCGGCTGTGAGATAATAAAGCGCCGCCATTGGCCAGTCATGATCGCCGCGATAGGGCGCCATATTCTGCGCCAAGCGCCCGCTGGTAGATGCTCATAGCAGAGTATGGGCCGTTGTAAAATTCCAGCGGATTGGAATAGAGCCACCAATTGTGGGCCAGCCAGTACAGCGGGCCGAGCGCAGCGATTATCGAAAACAGCAGTGCCGCCAGTAATCGCTGCTTTCGCGCCGCAATCAAGAAATAGATTGCCACGAACGGGATCACGAACCAGCCTTCGTAGCGGGCAAGCGATGCCGCGCAGGCTCGCCAACCCCGCGCCCACCACCGCGGCGAACGATTGGGTTTCGTGAAAGCAGGACCGTGAAGTACAGCAGCGCCATCAACGCGGCAAGAGACACCGGCTCGGTCATGGGCGTGGCTCTGCAAATACAAAAGATTCGGATTCAGAGCGAGCAGACCAAGCGACGCCAGCGCGGCGGCGGATGAATTGCGCCGCGCGCCGCATGGCGGCGTACAGAAAGACGCCCGGCGCATCACGAAGCAGGCCGAAGAGGGAATCGCGCCCGCCAAGCCGCTGCGCCAGAGCGCGATCGATCCGCACCAGCGGCAGCATCAGCAGATGCGGCAGCGGCAGCCAGACCGTTCCGATCTGCTCGTAGCCCGGCTGCCGCGAATCGACGATGCGGCGCGCGATATCGAGATGCGCCTCGGCGTCGCCGTAATACAAAGTCCATCCCGAATGATTTACGTACGCCGTCGCCAAGCCGCCGATCGCGGCCAACGAAACCAAGACCAGCGCGAGTTCGAGCCGGATCTGCTTCAAAATTTGCGCTTCAAAACTCTGTGAAGTCCCGGAACTCCTGGAAGCGCGCGTCGATCTCTTTGCGGGTGAGCGTGCGGAAACGATCCACGCCGAATTTCTCGCAGCAGAAGCTGCCCATCACCGAACCGTAGATCACGGCGCGGCTGATTTCCTTGGCGCTTGACGTGTCCGGCTTTCAGGTCGACGCCCTGTTCGGCCAGATAGCCGATGAAGCCGCCCGCGAAGCAATCGCCCGCGCCGGTGGGATCGAAAACCTCTTCCAGCAGATAACCGGGAACCATGAAGTGCGAATCGCCGTGGAACAGAATGGCGCCGTATTCGCCGCGCTTGATCACCAGCGTCTTGGGGCCCATGTCCATGATCTTGGCCGCGGCGCGCTTCAGATTGTTTTGGCCGGAGAGCATGCGGGCTTCGCCGTCGTTGATCAGCAGAAAATCCCAGTCCTGGATGGTCTTCAGCAGTTCGTCGCGAAAATCCTGGATCCAGTAATTCATGGTGTCGCCGCCCGCCAGGCGCAGACCGTTCATCTGCTCGCGCACGCTGCGCTGCAGGGCGGGCTGGATGTTGCCGAGCAGCAGGTAGGGCGATTTCTTGTAGCTTTCCGGCAGCTTGGGATTGAAATCGGCGAACACGTTCAGGTCGGTGCGCAGCGTGGTGCGATCGTTCATGTCGTGCGAATATACGCCCGCCCAGAAGAATGTTTTGCCGCCTTTGACGCGCTCCAGGCCTTCCAGATCGATGCCCGCGGTCCGACAGCAGCTTTTCGTCTTCCGCAGCGAAGTCGTCGCCCACCACGGCGACGATCTTGGTCTTGGCAAAATAGCTGGCGGATAAACAGATGTAGGTGCATGCGCCGCCCAGCATGCGTTCGACTTTGCCATGCGGAGTTTCAACTCCGTCATAGGCCACAGAACCAACTACGACAATGGACATAGATTTGATTCTATATGAGCGGGCGGGATTTTCGCTCCAAGCAGACTACTGGCGCAGATCGATCGTGCTCGCGCCGGTGATGCGGTAGGTGTCGCGCTCTTGCACGAAGACCACCGCGCGCAAGTTTTCACGCTTCCATTCGTGCGGCAGGCGCAGGGTGGAGACCAGTTGGCCGCCGTTGGCGCCCTCCGGCTTCACGCGTCCGATGATGCCGAAACTGCGAACCACCGAGGAGTGGCGCAAGCGGTGCCCGCCATTCTCGCCGCGTTGCACAAAGGTGCTCAGCCCGTTTTCGGTCACCGCCAGATAAACATTCGAATCCCGCCATTTGACGGTTTTGGGGGTAGTGACTTGGACGGAAAGATCCACCAGCTCCGGATCGCGCTGGTTGCTGGTCGCTGCCAGACCCACCGTCGTTGTGGCGGATTGAGCGGCGAGCTCGATCTCATGATAGGCGCGGCTCATGTCGCTGCCGACGAATTCGGTTTGCCCGTTCACTACCATCTGCGGAGTATAGATGTCGCTCACCTTAAATGCCATGGCGTAGTCGTTCTGGCGCACGTGATATTGGGGCGACGAGAACGGGTCCGTCCAGCCGAGCTGATTCCAATAATCGACGTGCTCTTCGAGGGCGACAACTTGCGCGCCTGGGACCGGCTGCATACGATCCAGGTAGGAGAGCAGGCGGTCCGCGGCGGGACAGCTGGAGCAGCCTTCGCTGGTGAACAACTCGACAATGACGGGGACAGGCCGATCGGCAGCCAGCGCGAGAGGCACGCAAATTACGAACCCGAGAACGCCCAAATGCCGCATGCTAATAGCATATTACGCTAATTCGGGCCCGATTCAGTCCGGTTAACGCCGGCTGCGGGGCGGGGAAAATCCGACGTACTGGACTTCTTCCTCGAGTTCCAGGCCGAATTGCTCGCGCACTCGCGATTTCAGCTCGCCGATCAATTCGCACAATTCACGCGCCGTGCCGCCCCCGGTGTTGTAGATCAGATTGGCGTGATAATCCGCCACTTGAATCCCGCCGATTCGCATGCCCTTTGGCGCCCACCTGTTCCAGGAAATAGGCTGACGGCGCTTTTCCTTCGCGGACGACGCGCTCGGGGATTTGCCGGCGCACCGATTCCGGCAGCTCGGCGAGGATCAGATTCTTGAAGATGCTGCCGGCGCATTTCATCGTGGCCGGATACTTCGCGAGGCGAATTTTGAAGATCTCGTCGGCGGTCTGGCGCAGCTCGGCCGCGGGCGCGGGCGTCATGTTCAGCTCAACGCTGAGAACGATCCAGTCCTTGTGCTCCTTGAAGATGCTCTCGCGGTAATGAAACTGGCATTCGGCCGGGCCGAACGATCGCACCTTGGGGCCGTCCAGAAACCGAACCTCGCGCACCCGCTCGTCGATGGAATGCCCATACGCGCCGGCGTTGCCGTAAATGGCAGCGCCCACCGATCCCGGAATGCCGGTCATGGTTTCCAGGCCCCGCAGCCCCTGATCGATGCAATAATCCACCAGCGCTTGCAACTCGGCTCCGGCTTGGGCGCGGACCGACGCGCCTTCACGGCCGATCGCGTCCGCGGTCAGGCGCAACACGATGCCGTCGAAGCCCTGATCGGAAACGATCAGATTGGTGCCAGCGCCGATCACGCAGTACGCGGCGCCGCTCGATTGAGACTGTTCGCAAGGCCTCGGTGAAAGCCTCTTCGGACGCCGCCTCCACCAACACGCGCGGCCGGCCCGCCGATCCCGAAGCGCGTATGTTGGCTCAGCAACGCGCACTCCGAGACAGATACATTGGGAATACCGGCAAGCTGATCGATAGTCTCTCTGCGGACGGTCATCTTGTCAAATTATACGGGTTGTCTGAATTGAAGGAGTGTTTCGTGCGATCTTCCTTTCCTGGTTTTCCACCGGAGATGATCCGGTTTTTTCGCAGCTTGAAGCGCAACAACCGGCGCGAATGGTTTCAGCCTCGCAAGCATCTTTTCGAGCAACACGTCAAGGCGCCGATGCTGGATTTGGTGGGCGCCATCAACGCCGAGCTTGCGAAGTTTGCACCGGAATATGTCACCGAGCCCAAAAGCGCGATCTTCCGCATCTATCGCGATACGCGGTTCAGCGCCGATAAAACGCCGTACAAGACCCACGTGGCGGCGTCCTTCTCGCGGCGGGGCGGCGAGCGGCTGGGGACCGGCGGTTTCTATTTCAGCGTTTCGCACGAGACGATCGAGGTTGCCGCGGGCATTTGGCATCCCGAGCGCGACGTCCTGCTGGTGGTGCGCAATCACATCGCCGAAACATACCAGGAGCTGAACCGAATTCTGGCAGACAAGAAGGCGCGGAAATTGGCTGGGGAGTTGAAGGGAGATGCGCTGAGCCGGTCGCCCAAAGGCTTCGATCCGGCGCATCCGGCGGCCGAATTCATCAAGATGAAAGATTGGGTCCTGGACGTGACACTGGATGCTAACCTAGCTACGACGCCGCAACTGCACGGCGCGATCGTTGAGCGCTTTCGAGCGATGGCTCCGCTGCTCGGATATCTCAACCGGCCGCTGCTGGCGCGCAAACCTGCCAGGGACTTACTCGCGGATCATTGGTGACGGCACTCGCGCGTGACGGCACCGCAGCCATGTGTTCACGGTTGTGACGCTCTGGTGGAGAGGGTGTCTCCGTGCGGGTTGGTTTGTTGGGGAAAGGGTTGCCGCACGGAGACGTAGCTGCTTAGTTGTACATCTGGACGGACGCCAAAGACTGGAAGTTCCAAGAAAATTTCGGAAATTGCCGCAGGCTCAGCCTTATAACCAGCGTTAGAAATAATCGAACCGCGCTGGGCCGATTTATTAAGAATAAATAAATATTTGCAAGCAGGTTTGCCAATAGGCTTACCGTTACTTATAGGAAGTACCCTCACCTTAGTTCTATCACCCCTTAGATAACGGCTCTGTTATCGTTGAACGCGAATTCGTCGCAATTCACGGACCCGCCGCCTGATTGCGAGGCTGCGGGACTACAAATCTCAAGGAGAATCAATAATGAAGAAACTCACTTTGTCACTCTGGCTCGCACTCGCCGCCGCCGGAATCTTCGCCACCCAGGCGCTGCCGTCTTCGCACGCCAATGTGGTTCCATTTCCCACCTGCCCGCCGTCTTGTCCCCTGAAGTAGAACCGCCCAAACTTGCGGCAGCGCCGCTCGGTACGGTTCTGCCGCGGGAAATTATCGATCGATAGGCAGCGGCTGTGGCTTGAACACGCTGAACCAAGCCAGCCAGCAGAGTGTAATAGCCGCCACAAAGTAGCCGTTTACCAAATCTGCGATCAGCCAGCCCGTGTCGATGAGGAAAGCGGCTATTGCGTAAATGGCGAAATATGCCGCCAGCATTCCTTCGTGCTGAAATAGGTTACTCATCCCACGTTGCCGACCACAACAAAAAAGAGCACGGCGGAGAGGACCAAGAAAATCGCAAGGACGCTCGAAATATAGCGTGTCGCGGCGATTCCGAAATGCATGACGGCGATCAGCCGGGAAGTCCCGTGATGAATGTTCTCCGACCGTAACGGAATCGCTGCCGCCGTGAGAGCCGTCAGCAAGGCAAATAGCAGCAGCGGGCGCGTTTTACGCAATACCTCGCCGTGCCCCTTCCACATCTTGGTGTGCACCTCCAGAGCAACAGCGATTTGCAGGAGCAGCCAGATGGGCTCTGACCAAAGCCAGAAGTAAGTGTAGCGAAGAGGAAGGCGCGGGCCCACGGCGCCTCGCATAAAGTAAATCGCGGCTAAGGCGCGAGCCACCGAGCTACCGAGGCAGACGGTAAAGATCGGGTAACTTCTAGCGAGCTTCGTCCAAACAAGATGCAGGCAAAACAACAACTCCACCGCAATCGAGCCGTACCACAGCAGGTTCGTCGTGTCGAGCATGGTTGCGGTTGTCAGCGCTGCCGATACGAGGCCGTTGCCAGGGCGCTCGTTTGGATGGCTCGCCTGTTATTCAGTTGTGCTGACTTTTCGAGCTACTTCTTCTTGGATGAACCTTTCTTGGAATAATCTGTCTGGAGCGTTGCGCCGATCATCTGCAGCATCCCTTTGGCTGCATCCGCGAATTGGCCCGGTGGTTCCAGCTCCAGATACTTGTCCAGCGCGTCCTTCATTCCATCCGGCGCCACCACTTTGCCATCCGCTCCAGTCACCAGCTTCGCTGAAAGCGCGGTGGCGTACTGGAACTGCGCGTCGGCGTAATTGGGATTCGCCTCAATCGACTTTTTGAAAGCCGCTTCGGCCGGCCCGCTCTGTCCGCTGTTCACGTACACGGCGCCCAGATTGTAGTAGTAGCGCCCGGCGTTGGTCGGATCCAGTTCCGCGGCCTTATTCAACTCCGCCTGCGCCTGGTCGAACTTCTTGGCTTTCGCCAGCGTGAGGGCGTAATTGTTGTGATAAGCGGGACTATCGGGTTTCAGCTCGATGGCCTTGGAGTAGGCGTCCAGCGCTTTGTCAAGCGCCGCCTGCTGATCGGGGCCGGTCTTGGTTCCGGCTTCCCCGACGTAAGCGTCCGCCAGGTTAGCCCAGATCACGTTCTGCTTGGGGTCCGTCTCGACGCCTTTTTGGAAAGCTGCCGCGGCGGCATCGTAATTCTTGGCGGCCAACGCATCCTTTCCGGCATTGAAGGTGTCGTTCAGGGCTTTGTTCTTGGCGATGATGGCGGCGTTTTCTTTCTCCTGATTGGCCAGCGCCTCCTTCTGCTCCTTGCTCAGCCCGCGTTGCTCTTCCGGAGCGGCGGTGCCGGCTCCTCCGGGCGCGGCCGCCGCTTGTTGCTGCTGGGCAGCCTTCAGATCGAAGGGAACTTCGACGGGGTCGCCCAACTGCGTCCGCACGCCCTTCGTTTCGTCGCGCTTTTGCCCGTCAACGAAGACACTCACCGTGTAGGTGCCGGGGAAGGGAAGTCCGTTGTAGATGTAATGGCCCTTCTTGTCGGTCTTGGCCCCTTTGTAGGTGCCTTTCATGTCCTGGCGTTCGATTAAGATCTGGGCGCCTTTCAACGGCTGCCCATCCGGACCCTTGACGTCGCCCTCAATCGCCGCAATCTGCGCCCAGGCGGCGCCGGCGAACAGCATGAAACAGAAACCGCCAATTATGTACCCGCGGAACTGAGCGAGCATATGTTTTTCCTCCCCAGGAGTTAACTTTCATCTTCAGGATACTACAGGCATCTCCGTGCGGACACGGACTCTCAACAGTGTATCCAAGTTTCCGCCGCGTGCATCCAACCGGAAGTAAGCAGCGTCAAAATACTGTCGGGGGGCGCGCTACCATAGCGATACGCGCAAGTTATAATGAAACAAATTCGGGGATTCACAAGCATGCGTGTATTGATTCTGCTTTCTCTTGTGGCGGCTGGGTTGCTCGGCCAGGACTCGTCCGAAGCGCCGGATCTTCTCGCGAGAGCCGAAAACCTCTATAGCCATACCGACTATCAGGCCTCTTTGAAACTGATCCGCGAAAGCGGCTTGAAGAGCGGTCAGGTGTATTTCCTGGCTGGAAAAGACCACTACATGCTGGGCGATTACAAGAAAGCAGCCGAGGCGTTCGAACGGGCCTTTGCAATTGAGCCGTCCAATGCGGAGTACGCGCTGTGGCTGGGCCGCAGTTTTGGACGCCGCGCCGAGACAGCCTTTCCGTTCGCGGCTCCCAAGTATGCCGCCCAGGCGCGGACTTGGTTTGAGAAGGCCGTGGCGCTCGATCCGAACAACAATGAAGCGCTGAGCGATCTGTTCGACTACTATTTGGAGGCGCCCGGTTTTCTGGGAGGCGGCTTCGACAAGGCGGAAGTGATTGCGAAGCGGATCGCCACGCGCGATCCGGCCGAGGGACTCCTGGCGCAAGCCGAGTTATCTGACAGGCGAAAGCAGTTCGATACCGCCGAAGAACAGCTTCGCCGTGCCATAGAATTGGCTCCGCACCAGGTGGGGCGCGTGCTGAATCTAGCGCGGTATCTCGCCAGGCAGGGACGAATCGCCGAAAGTGAAGCTGCTTTCGGTCAAGCCGAGCGATTGGCTCCTCACTCGCCGAAGGTGGCGTTCGCGCGCGCGCAAACCTACGTCCAGCAGAAGCGCAATCTTGGTCAAGCCAAGGCGCTGCTGCATCAATATCTCCAAAGCAATCTGACGCCCGGCGATCCCTCGCGCGAGCAAGCTGAAAAACTCCTCAAGGAAGCGTCCGGCGCCTGATGTATGTCGGCGAAGCGCTTCGATTCAGCCTGCAGGCGCTGCGCGCCAATAAATTCCGCAGTTTCCTGACGGCGCTGGGCCTGGTGATCGGCAACGCCTCGGTGATTCTGGTGGTCACCATTTCCATTACCAGCCGCGACTACATCCTGGACCTGATCCGCGGCGTCGGCTCCAACCTGATTTATGCGGAATACTCGGCCGGAACCAACAGTTCCACGAAAGTGGATGCCGACTTCATCAAGATGGCCGATGTGGACGCCGTTCGCCAGCAATTCGGCTCGCGAATCGTAGCGGCCACCGGTGTAATGTCCAATTCCGGGCGGTTGCTGATTAACGGCAAGGAACAGGATGTGTCGGTCATCGGCACCGATGAGCACTACCCCGAGGTTCGGAACATGGTGCTGCTTTCGGGACATTTCATCGATGCCGGCGATGTGCGGGATCGCGAGCACGTGGTGATGCTCACCGAGAAGCTGGCGGCGCGCCTGTATGGCGACGTGCAGAACGCCGTGGGGCAGGTGCTCAAGCTGTATGGACTGCAGTTCACCGTGGTGGGAACTTTCCGGGAGCGGACCAGCACGTTCGGGATCTCGGAAATCACCAACGAAACCGTACTGATGCCCATTACGGTGATGAAACTGTTCGTTCCGGTGGAGCGCATCGATCCGATGTATGTGCAGGCCCGGCGGGCTTCGGACGTGCGGCCCTTGACGGCGGCCATTCGGCAGGTATTGGAGAGCCGGCATCGCTCCGGCGCGCGCTACGATGTGGAAAACCTGGCCGCCATTCTGGATGCGGCCGAGCGGATCGCGCTGGTGATGACCATCGTGCTGATTCTGGTGTCCACCATTGCGCTCATTATTTCGGGCATCGGCATCATGAACATCATGCTGGTGACCGTGACGGAGCGCACCCGCGAGATCGGGCTGCGCATGGCGGTGGGCGCGTCGCGGCACGCGGTGCTAGAACAGTTCCTCACCGAAGCGATTGTGATCAGCACCGCGGGCGGTCTTCTCGGCATTCTGCTGGGAGTTTCCATCCCTCTGAGCGTCCGCTTTTTCACCGATGCGATCAGCCGCGCGTTCCCTTCGGTTGTGCCGCTATCTCACGTTCCCATCTCAGTGACATCGGTGTTGGTGGCTTTTGGCGTTTCGGTGGCGGTGGGCGTCGTCTTCGGGATGCTCCCGGCCAGCCGCGCCTCGCAGCTTAATCCGACTGAAGCATTGAGATACGAGTGAAGCATTGAGATACGAGTGAAGCATTGAGATACGAGTGAAGCATTGAGATACGAGTGAAGCATTGAGTGACACTTTAGGAGCGACCCTTCAGGTGTGACGCCCCAGCTACCAGCGACGCTTACGAGCCACGCTTCCAGGCCGTCGCGAAATCGGTGGGCACCGGCGCAATGGTGGCTGCACGGCCTCGCTCTGTGTGCCGGCTTCGAATTAGGCGCAAATCGGAAATAACAGTTAGCGATAATGCTGCCTATCAGGTCTTGTTAAACGGAATGTGCTTAGCCTGGGGCACCGTCTTGGATTGCAACCGCTCAAGCGCGCCGTCGTCGCTGAGGAAGTAAAACTCGACCGTTTCGACAAGATAGCAATATTTCTCAATCCACCACTCTACGAGGCGCCGCTGATTCCCGAAGATCAAGAATCGACACTGGGCAGCCGTCCTTTTTAGAAGCCATAGGCGCCCAGCGATTTCCATGAACTTCACGCCTCGTGCGCAGCATCGTTTCTAGGTCCGATTACCGCGCCTAGAGCGGTCCCTCCCCATTCCACGCCGGCATGCCAGAATTGACCGGCGATGTTTATATTGGCGCGGCGCTGGTCGGTCCTGACGCGCCGTTTCTGGTGACACTGACGCCGGCCGGACCCGCCTGAGCTATCGAGCCGCGCCCTGGTCGTCGTGATCGGCAGCCTGCTTCTCCTTGCAGGCCACCGATTCGCTAGCGAAATCCTGCGGTAGCGCCACCCGCGGGATCGAAACGCTTAGGCCATCCTGGTGCGCGGCGCTCGCAGCAATGCGACCGATTCCACCTTATGCGGATCGTGTTTGCACACGCATACGCTGATGGTGAACCGTTCCGCCCACGCACGGTAAATGAGTTCTTCCAGATCCGCGTCGCAAACGCGGAGGGAATGCTTCTCGCACCCGCAGGTCTTCAGATCGAAGCCCTCGAAATCGCCGAAGCAATCGTAGAGCAGCTCCGCAACTTTCCCTGTGTAGCAGTGCCTTGCTGTAGTGCCGGGCTTGCCGTGACCGGTAGAAGGAGGCTGATATCCGGCCGGCGATGGAGGAATCTTGCCGGGATCGCCACCCATGCCGATGATCCGGTCGGAAAGGTATTGAATCCAGCGGATCAGCACTGGATACCACCGGTTGCTCGATGCGATCAGCCCGAGCCTCCACTTCAGGACCGCGAGCAGGTTCTCGTCCACCGGCAGAATCTTGCTCTCTTTCTGCACCGGGATTCGTACCAGAAAACTGCCCGTGATGTAGCGCCAGATCAGCGTTTTCGGGATCACTATCTTAGGGTTCGCTGCCACGGCGGCCTTACCGCGATGAATCTGCGGGGGCGGTGGCGGAGGGGGTGGAAGCGCGATCTGCTTCGTTGTGATGCGGCGGACCACGATGTCGAACTCCTGGCCAACTGTGATGCCATTGGGCAAATCGACCGTGAACAGACCGGCGAAACTGCCGCCCGCGCCCGGCGGAATCGGAACATAAGTCACCGGGCTCACCACTTGACACTGAATCGTGTTGGCGTCGGCCGCGCTCAGCATGTGGCCGCCGTAGAGTTGCGCGGCCAGTTGCAACACGGACGACGCACTGACACCGGGCCAATAGATACTGGCCACGCTGCCTTTGGGCGTGTTGCCCCAATCGATCATCATCTCGTCCGGATAGCTGAGAATGCTTGTCGGGTCCGCAGACGCCGGTGGTGGGCTGGGCCGCACATCGAATGATTGCGGCACCCTGTGAGTGGCTGGAAATCCGGGGTTCCCGGACGGGTTCACCTGCAGGTTTCGCTGCGCCAGTTTGTCGGAGTTTTCGGGAGTTTCAATCACACCATTGGAATTGACGATGGGAGCGTCGTCGTAGGCAATCTGCGCCACGAGGCAGCTGTGGCCGCTCGCGGGCATCCAATGCTGAGCATCTTGACCGCCGTAGGCATTAGAGTGGTCCCACACATTGAGGAAACAACCGTAGAACGCCCACGCATAATCATTCCCCGCAGGCATGGTGATGGTCTGGTTATTGGCGCCCCCAGGCGCGTAATCCGAGGGCCCGCTCGCCAAGTTGGCGGTGGCGAAGAACGGAAGCGAACATCCGTTGATATTGTTGCTGCCGTCGGTTCCTGGCAGGGGGCTCTCGGGCGGGGTTCCTGAACTTGGATAAGTAACGTTCGGATCCGCGGATGTCACGGCTGACGCTCGATCGATGAAATCGGTATCGAACGTCTGTGTAGTGAAGAGACGGAAGAGCACTTTCACATTGGCGGCGGGCGCCGACATGGAGGATTGCTTTAATCGCACGCGTGCGATGGCGAAGTTGTAGTTGTTGTTCGATCCTGACTTTGGCGTGACCAGCGAATCGCCGTCCGTCGCGAACTGCGAGGGGAACAAACCGTCGAGCGGATCTGACATATTCGTGTCCGGAGGCGTAAACGCCGGATTGTTGTAGCCGTAAGTGTTGTTCAGATAGGTGATCAGATTCGTGATATAGCTGTATGCTCCGCCGACGCTGTCGGATAGCGTAGGTCCTCCCGCCACCGGCTGAGGCTTCGTTGCCGGAGTTCCGGTGAACACACGCAGATCCTGGCTGAGATAGAAGGCATTGCCCGAGCTGTTGTTAACGTTGGTGAAGTAAGGATCGGCGCCGCCCAACAGGAAGAACTCGCCCTGAGGATTGAAAGGCACGTTTTGCCCTTGGACACTGATCGTCGCCGCAAGGTTAAAGGGTTTGGGCTGATCGCCCGGATTCGGAAACACTCCGAGCGAGGCATTCGTGAACTGCACCTGATAGGCGAAACGAATCCTTTGCGGGATGTTCGCGTTGGCGCCCGTGTTTCCGATGTCATAGGTTGTCCCGGTGTGTGTGACCGAAAGGCCGGGAATGTTCGTCGAGTTAAAGGAACCGGTAAGCGCGGGCACTGAGGCCGCAACCGCATTGGGCGAGAATCCCTCCAGAAACAGGTAGAACGCCAACGGCCACGTAAGAGTGTCGCTCACCTCGTCACGCCCATAATCGTCCTTCTGAATCACGAAGTAAAAATTCTGGATCACCGGCGCGTAGTCGCAATCGGAGGGCGTTGCGTGACAGTCGCCTCCGAAATTCGCACCACCTTCCGGTTTCACCACCACGGCCGTGTAGTATGCGAAGTTAAATCCGCCTGGCGGTGACTGCTGGTTTGTGCCCAGGTAATCGTTGAAGGAATCGAAATACGCCCGGTAAAAATCCGTGCCCAAGCAATTTTCGCAACAAGGATCGCCCGTCTCCGGATTGCTGTCGTTCGCCTGCGGATCGACGATCATCTCCGCGATTTCGTGGCTGACCACCATGGCGTACACGTCCGCTTGATCGGCGAGCGTGATGCCTGTGCCGCCCATTCCCCACACCGCATACGGCACTTTGGCGATGAAATGATAGCCGCTGTTTGCACCGATGCCCGGCCCCGAACTCTCGGAAATCTGCGGCGGACAGGGCACCACGATGGCTGTAGAGCCGGTGTCAAAGCCGTTGTTGGCGACAATCGTGTTCACCCAACCCTGCAAATCGGAGTCAGCGAACGACGTGGAAGTCATATTGGCCGTGAATTCAAGAATGGTGGGCGAGATCGTCACCGCGCTTGGGCCGTATTGGGGAGTCCATTCGGAAATCGGAACGATAGCGTGCTGTGCATAGTTCAACATCGTCTGCATGTCCGCCGCGGACACGGCGAAGTTCTGTCCGGGCGTTGCGAATGTGACGTGGACGAAGTGAATCGTACCGCTAAAGAGTGGGACGCTCATCGCTTCCACTCCTGTGGCGACGGCATCGAGTGCTGTCTGAGGAATTCGGAGATATGAGCATGGTTCTTCAATTCAGCGGCATCCGGCTTCAGTCTGTGAAGGACCTGCAGAATATCCATTGGAACGCCGGTGCCGAAGCCCGGCGCCGTCTTGTCCTTCACAAATGTCGCGGGATCGTTTTGTTTGAGAAATCGAGCGTTCTTGATCGCTCTGGTATAACAGCGGAATTTTCGGACCGGATGGGAGGCCTTTTGAGCCATGGAGGGACTCCTTTCTTCAGTTGGCGGATTGGTGGTCTCAGGTGCATGAACGGCAAAGGAAATCACCCTCCTCCGTCCAGCGCACATGTTTTTCCCAGGAACTGTGTCCGAGAAATAGTGATTACTGCGCTCGGAGCGTTACACGAAAGCGAGAGCAATTGTGGCCTCGATAATTACCCCGAGCGGGATTCTTCGTAGGCCGTGCACAGCGCCGCGCTTTGTGTGCTGGCCGTCCTGCGCGAATAGGGCTATTCTTGAGGCAAGTTGCCCAAACTGATTTCACGCGGACGCGGCCTAGCGTCCATTGGAGGTACTACTTTAGGCTTATCCTTTGGCTTGCGGTCGCCGACCGACAGCATTTCCCTGATCGCATGGAGAGACAATATCACCGCTGGCCATCTCGAAAGCAGCAAGGAGCGGCCTTTTCGTCGTACCCCGCAGTCGCCGGCTCAATTCGCCTGTATCCAAACAAGCTTGTAGCTCCATATTCGACCGTCCTGCCAACGGCTTCCTTCAAGTCTCCTTATCGAAAGTGCTTCGGCCCGAGCTTTCTCCCTCTTCCCCGCAACTTTCGCCGAAGCACTCCCGATCAAGGCTAACGACTACTGGGGAGTGAAGTGATCAGAACGAATTACGAGGTCGCTCGGGGCTGTGTGATCAACCTGCGCTTTGTACGGGTGTGTGACCATCCGGACAGGATGGTACAGGGCTGGACCTGCAATAGCTGCGACTCGCCTGCTAAGCTTCGGCAAAGAATCGCTTTCGAACCGTTTCGTCGGTGGGCATGTCGGGCCCGGCGAACACGTGATCGGGTTGGCGGCCAGGGTCTTCCGCGATCAGAGGGAAAGCGCGAGCGCGACGGGCATCGGCGTCCGAACCCGTGGCGAGATAAAACTCGCCGAACCATTGGTTGAACGTGTGCAACCTGGTGGAGTACGCGTCGTGCTGCGTAGCATAGCTCTGGCCGGAAGCGTTCCAATCGGACGTAGACAGCAAGGCATCGCGCAGGACACGCTCCAGGGGAAGTCGAATTTCACAACGGCAGAATCGTGCCGGGCCACTTCCGATTGAGTTCTAACGTGAGTCGCCCGGTCTGCCGGCGTAATTATTCGTCCTGGCCCCGCATAAACAAACAGCCCGTTCCGGAGCGACCCGAAACGGGCTGGAGCTTTCCTTCCTAAAGAACGGTTAGTGTCTCGCCTGCGTCACGATGTGACCCGTTTCGTAGACTTCACAATACGCACGCTCCGGCACAATTCCGGCATCGGCAGCTCCGTTGAGCCGAAGCGTTCGCGGCTGCATCACCCACGGTTCCAAGAGCACATCGGGGTCGTCGACGGTGACTTCGTAAAGGATTTCATCGCCCTTACGCGTGAATTTCTCCACGATGTGCATGTTCTCGGAATGGAAGAGGCCTCCCCGTCCCAACCACGTCGTATCGACAAACGAGATGGAGTCGAGCACCAGCGTGTCGCCCTCCCAGTGGCCCACGGTATATCCCATATACGTCGCCTCGATCGCCTTCTTTGGATCATGCTTGCGGCCGTCGGTTGGAATCACGCGAAATTCCCTGTTTCCGCCTCCGTAATCGCTGGTGGTATAGAGCAAGGTAATGTCGTTCGCCGTTTGGAAGATGCGGCGGGGCGGGCCCTCCCGTGGAACCCCCATCGGCTGGCAGGTCATGATGGGATCGTCCTTGTTCGTCCACTGATCCAGTTCCTCAACCTTGTCCCAGAACTCGGGTTTGTAAATGGGATGACTCGGCCCAAACCGCGAGGGAGAGATCCACTCATAATCCACCCAGAAGTTGTCTTGTCCGGTTTGGCAGCCGGTGTCGGGGCTGATTCCTCCGCCCTTCACCTGCGTTGGACCGCATCGGCGGTTACCACTACCCGTGATTTGAAGAGGGGGACCACTCCAGACTCCCGTCATATCCGGATGACCATTGGCCAGCCGCGGGGTTGCGACGGCTTCGGTCTCGGTCGCCGGCTTTGCGCCGACATTCAGAGTCCAGTTGGGAGGCTGATTGGTTGGCTGGATCGACGCCTTGATGCTCGCCGGAACCGGCATCACGACATACATCTGTGCCGTTTCCGTCACCGTCGTTGTAATGTCGCGGACGACGGCTCCGTTTTTGCGTTCCGTCATCCGGCCCGCGTAAAACGCTTCGGCCGGATTGAGCGGATTGTTCCAATCTTTATAATCGCTGTAAGTGAATTCGTAACTGTTGGCGCCATTTTTCACCACTACACGTTCGGGCATGAATTTCGCGTCGAGTGTGGCGCTCGCGATTGCATTGGGGACGCCCGGAATGGGGAACGTCACGACGGGCGTATTGCCTTCCCACGCGACGGAGGTTTTCCCGGCCATCGAGACGTTAGCAGGTACCCGTTGCGGCCTGGGAGCCATTTCCGGTGGATCACTGATTCCCGCCATCGCGCCCTTAAAGGCACCCTGCGGACTGGCCCACAGACGAATCATCCGTTCCTCTACTGTTGCGGGCATCGGCGTGGCCTTGCCTTTGCCAGGGACGAGTTCGGCACCGGGAATGTCTTCGTCCCAGGCATACGCTCCACTGAGAACCTCGACGTTGGAGCACGACTGGCCATTGGGCCGAGTGCCCGTGTACTGAATCCGCTCGCCTGACGTTCGGTAGCTGATGCTGGTTCGATACTTCGTGACAGTGCAGGGCTGTCCATCCACTTGCATGGTGCCCTTGCCCTGGTATTCGAGCGACATGATCAGGTCTCGTTCCTCGCTGCTTCGGAGCATGCCCGTATACCAGCCCCAGTTGAAAAGGACCGCTTTCAGGTCCTTCGCACCGGCTGCGGGGGTGTAGGTCGGACCGGCAAACCGGAACCCGCGACCGCCGCCCGCACCGGGTCCACGGCCGCCTGCCGCGGGGGCTCCCGAGGGTGCAGCACCGCCGTCTTGTGCAAAGCCCGAGGACGGCGCGCTGATCGTCAGAGCGACTGCTATCGCGACAGTTGTCCCAAAGATCTTTCGTAGAACAGTCATGATGATCCTCCTTCTTGTTGAGTCGTTCGCGTTACCGGCGGAAATTTGGATCACGCGTCCATGCGGAGGCGTCCCAACCGTAGTTGAAGGCTGGCAACAGCAACCAGTTTATTCTACGCTAGCTTCTCCTGCGATTGGCTGGACTGGAGATGGAGGCCCAAGATCGTGGCCAACGCCCACGGATCTCGATGGCCATCGATTTTGAGGAAGTTCTTCTCCTTTGAGCAGCCAGGCCGAAGCGAGCAGCCAGGCCGACGCGCTCCACCATCTTCTCATCGCGCCACCGCCTGACGTTCGCCGTGCGGCGCGCCATACTGCTCTGCGGACTCTCGATCACATTGGCTGTGGCAAGGCATTTGTGCGGACTCAGTACTGCTTCTCCGTGTGCACCCGGTCCCTCTCGCCGTCAGCGCAAACGTATTCGAAAACTTCTCCAGGCTTCAGATTCAACTCAGTCTGAAATGTGTATGGACGCGTGTAGTATTTCGGATCATCGATTGTGATTTCCAGGTCCATGTGCCCGACATTGCGCCGCCGGTAGCGCTCGCGGATGTGCATGGTCTCGCTGCGGGGATGTCCGAACGCGTCCAGCCAGCTATTCTCGCTGAAGCCAGTGGTGTCCACGGCCAGCGTATCGTCTTCCCATTTGGCGATGGAGTAGCCCAGCCATGCAGGCAGCGGATCTTGCGGAAAACCGCGCCCATCCATATGAATCTGTCGCGGGGGACCGCCGTCTTCGGTGATCATGACGATTTCGTCGGGCGCTTGCACGATCTTGAACGACGCAATGAACAATGCAGCCGGCAGCCCTCCCGGCAAGCAGCGCGACGTGACGAAATCCATTTGTGCGCGCTGCTTGAGGATGGCGACGGCTTCAGGCCGCACCGGTTCCTGCTCGGGCTTTAATCCCCAAAATATGTCCAGCATGTACTTGGTGACATCGTAATAGTCCACCTGCTGCTTCGTGAAGTTGTCGCCCGCCACGCGCTGGAACTCGCTGACCGGTGTTCTTTGCGCCTGCCAGACGCCCGATAGATCGGGCTTACCGTTTACGCGCGGCGCCGGAGCGGCCAGGTCCGGTTTGCCGTCCTGGTTACGAGGAATACGCACACCGAAACCATCCACCCACTGCGCTGTCGCAGGCATCACCCCGGCGAGCAGGAGAGCTGCAATCGATTTCATAGCGCTGCTCCTTCTGAAGTGGAAAATCATTGGGAACACTGTACCACGTGACGTTTATACTTCAGTCTCGCGACTACGTTGACTCTCATCGGACCAATCAACCAATAGCCGGCATGTCCAAGTGGATTGAAAGCGTGACGAACTCAAGCGACCAATGCACTGGTGAGGGCAAGAACGGCAACTACGGGCAACAGAATGCCGACGCGGTGGAGCACATCGCATTTGTGTGATCGCGCTCCCAGCCCAGCGCAGGCGCTGCCGTTGTTCGAGGAAGCAATGCGATTGTTGATCGGCGCCAGCAGAACGCGCGATCGTCGGCAGCGTTGAGCTTTCGCCCGTAACAGACCTCTCTTTGTCCGGCGAAAGCTGGTCGGCGCGCGAACAGGGCCGGCCCGTACTTCACGCGCCCTCAGGTTGCCGAATTAGTGCAGTCCTATCTGAACGGTCAGGATGCGTCCGATCTTCTTTGCGTCTCCCCTCCACGCCGATCTGGCCGGGCTCCCTCCGATCCGTGTCCATGTGGGCAACGACGAAATGTTGCTCGACGACTCGGTCCGCTTCGTGGAGCATGCAGTGGCCGCGGGGGTGGATGCACGTACGGACGTGTGGGACTGCATGGTCCATGATTTCGTCGCGGCGGTCGGGCAACTGCAAGCCGCAACGGAGTCGCTCAATCGGATCGGCCAATTTTTGCCAGGACGATTTGCAGCATCCACCAGGAACGGAAAATTTAAGAGCCGTGGAGTGGCCCTCAGTAACCCAGATGCCGAAGGGCCATCTGGGCGGTCCGCTTGAGTTCCGCCTTCGTTGAACCATTCGCTGCCTGGATGGAGAGACCGGCGATGATCGTCGACAGATACCTTGTGTAATCGTCCACGTTGACGTCCTTCGGACAACTCTCCGCTCTTCCGCGCTTTAATAAAGCGCTCCCTTATAAGCGACTTCATTCTGTTTACGTATTTCCGTCATGATATCCCTCGCCGGCGTAGCGTCTACGACTGCAGCCCACCGCCCCCGACAGCGTCATACAAGTCGGCGGATGACCGGGCGTGGTGAGGAACGCAACCGTGCTATCGAAGAGCGCACGAACAACCCTTTCGAGAGTCGGTTCCTCCAGGGCCTTACCTGCGTATTGCGCTCGCTTTTCCATATAGCGCTTTACCGCCAACTGAAACAAGGCGTGTTTGTCGCCGAAGGCCGCGTAGATGCTTGAGGGGTTGAGGCCCATCGCCTGGGTAAGATCGGCCATGGAAGTTCCTTCATAGCCCCGTTCCCAAAAAAGCAGCATCGCGGCCTCCAGAGCCGCATCTTTGTCAAAGCTGATCGGTCGTCCCGTCTTTCCGTTCCCTGTTTTCATGGTTTTGCTCATCACTGGAATAGTAGATCGCGAAATCGTGTATCCGACTCGCCTTTGAATACATCTGTAATAAGTGTTCCGGATTATCCGGGCGGAACAAAACAAGGTTGAAATCCGGTGCAATGGCAATTCTGATTCACGAAGGGAGCAATTATGGGAAAGCTTGAGGGTAAGGTTGCAGTCATCACGGGTGGATCGAGCGGCATGGCGCTGGCGAGCGCCAAGCGGTTTGTTGAAGAAGGCGCCTACGTTTTCATCACGGGCCGGAGGCAGGAGGCGCTCGATGAGGCCGTCAAGCTGATTGGCCGGAACGTGACCGGCGTGCGCGGCGACGCGGCCAATCTCGACGACCTCGACCGCCTGTTCGATACAGTCAAGCGGGAAAAGGGCAAGATCGACGTCCTGTTCGCGAGCGCCGGCAGTCGGGCGAAGCCGGCAAGCTCGGGCGAGATTACCGAGCAGCACTTCGATGCGGCCTTCGGCCTGAATACGCGCGGCACGCTTTTTACGGTGCAGAAGGCGTTGCCGCTGTTTACTGATGGCGGGTCGATCTTCATGACCTCGTCGAATGCAGGGGTGAAGGGCTTTCCTGGTTGGGGCGTGTATGCGGCGAGCAAGGCGGCGCTGCATGTATTCGCCCGCACTTGGGTCAACGAGCTGAAGGACAGGAATATCCGCGTGAACGTGCTGTGCCCGGGGCAGGTCAATACACCGCTCATGGACCAGGTGCTAGACGCGGAGGCGAAAAAGCAGTTCGAATCCCTGATCCCGCGGGGAAAGATGGGCCGCCCTGAGGAAATTGCGACGGTGGCGCTATTTCTCGCTTCAGACGACTCGAGCTACGTGAATGGGGTGGAGTTGGTTGTCGACGGCGGCACGTCGGCAATCTGAATCGGCGGGCGAAAAAGGTAGCGGTAAGGATCGCCGTACATGTGCGGATGAAGTGTTCAGTGTAAGGCAAATGGAGAGATTTCGATGAGCATGCAAGAGAATGTCCAGATTGCGAAGGATACATTTGCAGCAATCGGCCGCGGCGATATGCAAGGTCTGCTGGCGTTGTGTGCCGAAGGTATTGAGTGGATCATTCCCGGCGAATGGCCGCTGGCCGGCACGCACCGCGGGCACGCGGGAGTGGCGGATTTGTTTCAGAAGATTTCCGAAATCCTGGAAATTTCATTCTCGGAGCCCCGCGAATTCGTAGCGCAGGGAGACCGGGTTCTGGTCGTCGGCTTCAGTAGGGGGAGAGTCAAAGCCACGAATAGGACGTTCGAGGACCATTGGGTCTTCGCCTTTACCGTTCGAAATGGCAAAGTGACGAACATCCGGGAGTATATCGACACGCTAGCACTGGCGCGGGGCTTCGAGATGGCCGCGAGCCCCAGGGCCTTACCCATCGAGACCGATACCACACGAAACGATTCGTAAAGTCAACGAATATGTTCGTATAGCAATGCGTCCCAGGCTATTGCGTTGTGGCAAAGGTCCAGCCGATCCAACGCGGCGGGGAGGCAATTGGTCTCCTAATACGCCGTGGTCACGTGGCCAGGTTGACGCCATCCGGAAGTCCAACGCGGGTTGTGGGCCTTAAACGCATTATAAGAGCCGACAGGAATCCGTCAGCGCCTCTGCACGGGGCCCGCATTCTCGGCCGGACCAATGTACGAGTGGCGTTACCCGAGAAGTATCGTCAAACCGCGCGGATGAGGAGGCCGGATGATTAGGAATTTTCATGGAGCCCGCACTCAGTCGCTTGAGTCCAAAGCGCCGGGACATGCATCGAACCAGGATGGAAAGTTTGACTGGATTCAGCCTGGCCGAGGCCCTCGCACTTCTCATTCGCACTCCCGCTACCCTAAGTGCGCTTTTGCGTGGGCTACCGGACATGTGGGTGCGCCGCAACGAAGGAAGCGATACCTGGAGCGCGTTCGACATCGTGGGCCACTTGATCGTCGGGGAGCGCACCGACTGGATGCCGCGGCTGCGGATCATCCTGGAGAAAGGCGAAGCGCGGCAATTTGATCCAGTTGACCGCCTTGCGCAGTTCGACGAGAGTCAAGGCAAGTCGCTCGACCAGCTCTTGGACGATTTCGCCCGCCTGCGAAGCGAGAATCTATCTGCCTTGCAGACGCTGAATTTGCAGCACGAAGACTGGACGCGGCGAGGAAAGCATCCATCGCTAGGAGTGGTGACGCTGTCGGAACTCGTGGCGACATGGGCCGTTCACGACCTCACCCATATCCATCAGTTGTCTCGCGTGATGGCCCACCAGTATCGCAACGCAGTCGGGCCGTGGAGCGCCTATCTGGGGGTGCTGCAGTGTGCTGGTCATAGCGCTTAGGCGATCCCACTCACCTGCGCTGCCGCTCCGATAGGTGCGACTTGCCCTGCACGCCCCGCCGCAGGATGGATTACTTCCGAATCGGCCACTGGGAGAATGGTCGCCTTTTTTGGGCGCCGTTCGAGCATCGGTCCTGATAAGTCGCCTCCACGTCAACGTGACGTAAAACGGCCATGTCGCGCATTTGCGCTGAATTTCGGAGGACACCGCGAAAGCGGAGCCACGCAGGCGAATCCCCTGCATCCGACCATGCGCTTACCGTTCCTCCGGAGTCCGCAAGACTCTAGGTCCTTTAGAACTCCATCACGCAAAGCAACTCCGCCGTTGCTACCCTCTCCAGGTGGCCGGCCGTGTTTCCATCGTCAGCTTCGATCACCACGGCCGCGAGTGGTATTGCGTCACCGATGGCCGCTCAGTCTTTGAAGCCGTCCGAAACGCGGTCAAGTTTTTCGGCGATCCATATTGGCGTGGTCCTAAGCCCAATTCCCAAGCGGTCTTCAACGTTGCCCTGGTGGGCGATGAGCGAACCTGGAAAGTGCGGGGAGATCGGGCCAAGCTTTCTTCTGCTTCTATTTGGCCTGAATGATCGCCGCCAGACGCAACAGAATGGGCGCCGATAATGGTTGTTTTAGGCGCATCGCGGTGGAAGGCCCAACTCCGGTTTGCTGACCAACCGCTCGGCATGTAAGAGTCGTTTCAACTGTTAGCGATTGTCGATTGAAGTTACCGGCGCGGAAGGCCGGGCAACGTCCATACATCCAGCACACCGGAGGTCGCACGGTCATTCGCGTTGCCTTCAGGCAAGACGATTCTGCCGTCCACTACGATCGGGCTGTTCCAATGTCCGATGCCGCTGTCAAGCTTGCATAACTGCGACCCCTGCACAGGATCGTAAACGTAAAGGCCACCTTGCGGATTGTAGATGTAGAGTAGCCCGCCGGCCACGATCGGACTCGTTCCGCCGGTCGAGTTACTCCACATCCTGGTAAGAGTTCCGTTGCTGAAGGTCCAGGCTGCGGTTCCCCCGTTATCGGCGGCGAACATCCAGGTTTGGCCGTTGTCCTTCCAAACTGCAGGTGCCGTAAACAAGAGGTTGCCCGAAGGCGTGGAGATGATTTGCAACTCGCCGCCGGAATGCGGAGCCGTGCCGCCGATGGACTCGGCGTTGAGTGTTCGGATCAAGCCGTCCTTGCCTCCTTGCGCCACAATTCCCGGGCTCAGCAACACAGGGGACGTAGAACCTAGGTCGGCATCGCCGTCCTCCAGTTGAGTATTATCCGCCGGCGTGTAGTTACCGAGTATTCCAGTCGCGCCGGCGCTCAGCTCAATGATCGAGTCACCCCAATTCATCGACCCGTCGTAAGGCCCGTTACCGGTGGCGACGAAGATGTTGCCGGTGGCGGAGTCAATCACCGCTCCCGCTCGGCCCCAGATCGCCGATCGAGTATTCGCGCACGATGACGGATCCATCAGCCCGGCGCGATTGCTACAAAGAGAGTTCCAGACGCGAAGAAGATTGCCGCTTTGTGCGTCGATGATGGCGACGTGCCCCTGGTAGGGGGGTGCATCGCCGATATAGCCACCAGTGACGGCAATGACGTTCCCGTCGAACACCTTGAGCGGCGAGGCGATTTTCTCAAAGTGGGGTAGCAAAGTGATCGCTGTGGTCCAAACCACCTGCCCGTTGGAGATCGCAAGCTTCCGGACATTACCATCCGGAGCCGCGGCATAAATATGTTGCCGGTCCGGATCAGCCACCGGCGTGCTGGTAGTGATCTGAGCGGTACCGGCCCAAGCCGCATACTGAGCAGGCGTGTACTCCCATAAAAGTGCGTCGCTATTGGCGTCGAGCGCGATGGTTTTCCCATAGGTCGTGGTCATGAAGAATACGTCGTGCATCGATCCGTTTACCGTCACACCATGCAGGTAAATGGCAGAGGCGTCCACGGTGCCATCGATCTGGACCTGGTGCCGTACCACCGAAGCAACATCGCGGGAATTGATGCCGGCCAGCGCATTGGACGCTCCACTGCTCGCAACGTCCCAGCCGAATTGAGGCCAATCCGCGCCGTGCACCGCTCGGGAGACTGGGATTCTAGGGGCACTCCCGAACGGGACGAACAAAAGAAGCCAAGCGACCGACTGCGGCGAGATGAACATCAGCCTCCATCAACAATTTTACTAATTCGATTTTCTGCATGTTAGGGACGCGAAGGGCGAGGAGGACCCCAACAGGAGCTGGCAGCGGTGGACGAAGCACGCCGGCCGGGCCGAAAAGCTTCTGTCGGACGCACGGCTATTGATAATGTCCCACATCAGGCGCGAAAATTCCGCTGGGTTCACTCGAACCAAAGAAAGGGCGCATTGCCTGTGAAATCGCTAACCGCGTAATTCACTCGCCTGTTAAACGACCAGTCCCTAATAGTGCGGCTCCGATGGCCTCGCCGTCGTTGGCGGAGGGCATTTGAGCAGCGTGTGGCTGATTCTCTGACGGCTACTCCCGGCCTGCCGCTACTGCCCGCCAACAACCGATCGAGCCAGCGCGAAGATCACATGCTAACAACTGGCTGACCTATTGGCCTTTGCGTGGCACACCCGCATATGGTAAAAGCAAGCTCTGGAGAGCAAAATACGGATCTCGGGTCCGCTCCAAGGAACCAATGACCAGAGCCTTCAATTCCACACTCATCGCCATTGCCGCCATGCTGGCAGGCTTGATTGCCATAAGCGAAACACCGGCGCTTGCGCACCATTCGTTCACGATGTTCGATCAGTCCAAGACTGTGACGCTACGTGGCACGGTAAAGGATTTCCGGTGGACCAATCCCCACGTGTTCATCCAGTTGCTGGTGAAAAATGACCAAGGGAACGAAGAAGAGTGGAGCATTGAGATGACCAGCCCCGAGCATCTAGCGCGGGATGGCTGGCGGCCGGGAACGCTGAAGCCGGGCGATAAAATCACTTTGAACATCCATCCCTTGCACGACAATGCCAAAGGCGGCCAGTACCTCTCGGGAACGGGACCGAACGGACCGCTGCTCGGCGGACCGCCATCGGAAGGTCGCAAGTGAATCGGCGCAGGTACCGACTAGCCGCCGCGCTCGTGACGGCGCTGCTCACGGTCTGCCTTGCAGCTGCAAGTGCGTCGTCGGAGCTATCATTGCCGGACTGGAGCGGCCAGTGGCAGCAGGCCGATGCGTTGCCAAGCCCGGACGGAGGCTTCTACAAGTCGCTGGATCGGGTGCTCAAGGAAATGCAGTGGTCGCCGCCGAACAAGCCGGCGGTTCAGGTAAGAATCGACAAGATCGTCGCCGAGGAGCGGAAAGAAATGGAAGCCGTGCGCCATGGAGCAAATCCGGGCGGCGCCGTGCGCGGCTGCACCTTTGGATATCCAACCGTGATGCTCGATTCGCCGCTCATGTTTGAGGTTTTGCCTACGCCGAAGGAAACGGTCCTGATCTTTTCAAGCCGGGAGATTCGCCACGTCTACACCGACGGGCGCGCGCACCCCGGCAAGGGCGATCTGTGGCCAACGCCCTGGGGCGATTCGATTGGCCACTGGGAAGGGCAGACGCTTGTCATCGATACCGTTGCAATCGCATCTGCGGGTGATTTTCCACATCCGGGCGGCACGCCTGTCGTGGCCTTTGGCGGGATTGAGGAAATGCAAACGGTCACCTATTTGAGCCCGGAGGCGCACTTCATTGAGAGGCTCCGGATGATTGACAAAAATCACCTGCAGGACCAGATGACAGTCATTGATCCGGTCAATTTCACGAAGCCCTGGGACCTGACCCGCGCCTACGAGAGGGTGCGGACCATCCACCGCATGGTGTACGAAGATTGCGAGGGCGAAGAGCGCAATCCCATCGTCAACGGCCACTTCACCCTGACGCCCCCGGGGTCACCAGCAAAACGATAGCAATCGAATTGAGAAGCGTGGACCCATACCCGACGAACAAAGACGTACCCGCTTCCGGGTGTGGACCGTATAAGATTATTGAGGTTAAACTGATTGGGTCAAGCATTTCCCAGGAGGATTGTCTGAAGACACTGGTAACCGTGAGTGTGTGCGCCGTCTTATGTGTATATTGCGCCGAAGGCCAGCAAGCTCAACCAGACGCGCAGCAAAGCCCGCAGGCTCCGAGCGGGGGAACGTCATCGTCCACCTCATCCTCTGCGACGGCGCCCCCGAGCGAACGCCGGTTTACGGGTGGCGTTACATTGACGGTGCTAGGGCTCCCGCTCATCGCCGGACGCACCAGCACGGTCAACAACTCCACCGAGATCAGCACGCAGTACCAGACCAAGGGCGCATCGGGGCGAATTGGATACGGACTCACGGTCCAGGCGCGTATCACCAATCATTTTTATGTCGATCTCAGCGGACTCATAAGGCACATCGGGTATCAGGAGACCACCACAGTCTCAACCACGACAACCGGTGTGCTGAACGGTTCCACGTACCCCATCACAACCACTACCAGCACGCATGAGGACACCCGGGCGCGCCTGATCGACATTCCATTCCTGGTGCGATATTACGGCACGGGAAAGCGCCCCACCAGCCCGCGATGGTTTCTGGAAGCCGGCGGGGCGTGGCGTTTGGCGAACCAAATTCGCACTTCCATCGATTCCACGGACGCATCCGGCACGGTGACCTGCTGCACCACCACGCCCGCCGTGCCGAAGCATCGCAGCGGCGTCGGCATGGTGGTAGGCGCGGGAATACAGTTTGTGGATGAGTTCGGCATCCACGTGGTGCCCGAAGTCCGCTACACGCGCTGGCTGGATTCGACTTTTGAGAATCTGTCGACAACCACCAACCACAATCAGGTGGAAGCCGATATTTCGCTTACCTTTTAATGCTTCACTTCCACCGGCGGCGTGCCGTAGGTGTGGAACGATTCGATGGTCTTCAGGCCCCAGGCTTGGCCCTTCTTGCGCTCGGTTTCCGTCCAGCGGATCGGCTTCCAATCCGGCGCCAGGATGAGGCGCGCGCCCGCGTTGGCGATCTCAACCCGATTGCCGCCGGGCTCATACACGTATAGGAAAAACGTCTGCTGGATGGCGTGCTTGTGCGGACCGGTTTCGATGTAGACGCCGTTCTCGAGGAAAATGTCGGCGGCGCGCAGCACGTCTTCGCGGCAATCCACGGCGTAAGTCACGTGATGAAAGCGGCCCTTGGTTCCGGTGTGATCGCGCGAGTATGCGAAATCGTAGCTCTTGTTGGTGCACGTCATCCACATGGCGGCTTCCGAGCCGTCGTCCAGTACGATCTGCTCGGTGAGCCGGAAGCCGAGATATTTCTCGAAAAACTCGCGGTTGGCCGCGATATCGACTGCCAGGCCGTTGAAATGATCCAGCCGGCGCACGTTGACTCCGCGGGCAGGGAAGCGCTGCGCCTGATTCTTCAGCGCGGGCTTCAACTCGGGCGGCGCCTCATACCACTGGGTCTCGTAATAGAGCTCGATCTTGTGGCCATCGGGATCCTGGCAGAGGAATGCGGGCCCGTGCGCGAGATCGCCTTTGGTCCATCCGATGTCGTAGCCCGAGCCTTTGAGCGCCGCTACTCGGCGTTCCAGAGCCTGCGGGCTGCGCGCGCGAAAAGCGCAATGGCCCATGCCGGCCAGCTTTGATGCAGTCAGCTTCAGCGAATGGCGCTCGTAGTCGTCCCAGCCGCGCAAGATAAACCGAATCGCCTTCGCGGCCGCTCTCCGTCATGCCCATCACGTTCACGAAGAAAGCCAGGCTTTCTTCGGGCTTGGGCGTCAACATCTCAAGGTGGCCCAGATGGGCCATGTCCATAATTGGTTCTGTCACGTTGTGTGCTTCTCTTGTCCTTCAGGTTGATTGGTCGGGTTACTGATCGCTACTCTTGACTCTTGGCTTTGCCTGGGCCGCCGTCTTCGGCTGAACCGCTGAACACCTTGCGGCCGTCGGGCAGAATAATTTGGCGGGCATTGGCTGTTCGCTCGTCGTTCTTGGCGCGGAAACCTTCAATGGTCACCTGATCGCCCACGTTGAGCGAATGCCGGGTCCAGCCCATGCGCGACAAAGCGTTGGGCGCGCCGTTTTCGCACTGCCAGTGCTGCACGCTGCCCTGTGCGTCCATCACATCCAGATAGATCCAGACGTGCGGATTCGTCCATTCCACTTTGGTCACGGTCCCCTTCAGCGTCACCGGCTGCTTGACGTCAAACTCGGCCGAGAACGAATGGTGCGCGAAAACAGGCACGGCGGCCAGGAGCAATCCGGCGCTCACCGCCAAGAAACCCAAAAATCTTGTTTGCATACTTGTTCCTTCCTGGTTCGGTCACTTCACCAGGTGCTCGGTGATCTCTTTGTTGTTTTCCTCGCACGAATATTCCATCAGCTCCCACTTCGGCTTCAGTGTGAAGACGCGCTTGTTGGTCCACGGCTTGGTGTATGCTTTTGGATCGTCCACGGTCACCTCGTAAGCCAGATGCATGGGATCGGAGCGAGTGAAGCGCTGGATCACGTGCAATTCATCGCTGTGCGGATGGCCGATGGTGTCCAGGCGCGTTTTGTCGTTGAACCCGATGGAGTCCACCACCAGGGTGTCGCCTTCCCAATGCCCGACGGAATTGCCCATCCAGGTTGGATCCGGATCCTTGGGATGATCGCGGTCCAGTGGAACCACGATAAAAGTGTTCCAGGCTTCGAAAAGGATGGCCACTCGCTTGGGCATCTGAAAGATCTCGAGCGGCATGGGCGTATTCATCTGGCGCGTCAGGCCGGCCGGCAGGCAGTGAGCGGTGTAGTCGAACTTCGCTGGGTCGTAAGCTTTGAAATTGGCTTCGCCCCACGGCGTGTAAGGCAGCGGTCCGATTCCGCGCGACATGTCGGAAACATAAGGAATGTTCCATACGCCGGTGAGATCCGGTTTGCCGTCGGGAAGGCGGGGGATTTCGCCCTTGGACGCCGAGGCGACGCTCGCTTTGGTGTCCTGTTCCGCCTCCGATTGCCCGAAGACCGGCAGTGAAAACGCAGCCAACGCGGCCGCTGAAATCAAACACGTGCAAAAATGATTTTTCACTTGGAAGACCCTCCAGACGGGTCTGGACGGAGTTTATTCTCTTCGTGTTTTACTATATCACTGTGAGATCCACGCTTCTCCTGCTCATGATTTCCAGCGGCGTCGCGGCATTAGGACAAACCGCTCTGGGACAGACCGCTTTGGGACAGACGAATGACTCGGCGCTCTTCGCCTTGCCTTACAGTCCCAGCCTGGATACTTCGTCCATGGACCGGTCGGTGGATCCTTGCACCGACTTCTATCACTACGCCTGCGGCGCCTGGATCAAGAAGAATCCGATCCCGCCCGATCAGGCTCGCTGGGATGTTTACTCCAAGCTGAACGAGGACAACGAGCGCTTCCTGTGGGGCATTCTGATCGAGGCGTCCAAGCCGAGCCCCAACCGAAATCTGGTGGAGACCGAGATCGGCGATTACTTTGCCGCCTGCATGGATGAGCCCGCGGTGGAAAAGGCGGGAATCGCGCCGCTGAAGGCGGAGCTTGACGAGATCGCGGCGCTGCACTCCATTCGCGATTTACCTGCGTACTTGGGGCGCCAGCATCTCGCACTGGTGGGCAACGGCATGCTGTTCGGATTCGGGTCCAACCAGGATTTCGCGGATTCCAGCCGCGTGATCGCGTTTGCGGATGCGGGTGGTTTAGGCCTTCCGGACCGCGACTATTACACCAAGACCGATGCCAAGTCGCAGGAGATGCGCCAGAAATACGTGGAACACGTGCAGCAGATGTTCGAGCTGCTGGGGGATGCCGCCGGCGCTGGCCAAGGCCCATGCGCAAACCGTGATGGATATCGAAACGGCGCTGGCGAAAGCCTCGCTGACGCGCGTGGAGAAGCGCGATCCGTACAAGCTGTTTCACAAAATGACGCCCGCGCAGTTGCAGGCTTTGACGCCCTCGTTCCAGTGGTCCGCCTATTTCAAAACCAGCCAGGCGCCGGACACTTCGGTGATCAATGTCAGCGAGCCCGCGTTCTTCAAGGAACTGGAGACGCTGCTCGAATCGCACAAGCTGGACGATTGGAAAACCTATCTTCGCTGGCATCTGGTCCATTCCAAGGCGTCGTTTCTGCCGCGCGGCCTTTGACGACGGCGAATTTCGATTTCTACAGCAAATATCTGCGCGGCGTGCAGCAGATGCCGCCGCGCTGGAAGCGCTGCGTGCGGCGCGTGGATGCCGATCTGGGCGAGGCGCTGGGCCAGGTATTCGTCGCCAAGACTTTCGCGCCATCCACCAAGCAGAGCGCGCTGACGATGACCAAAGGGATCGAAGCCGCCATGGAGAGCGAGATCAAGCAACTGCCCTGGATGGGCGACGAGACCAAGCAGCGCGCGCTCGAAAAACTGCACGGAATCGTCAACAAGATCGGATATCCGGACAAATGGCGCGACTACAGCTCGATCAACATTGCGCGCGGACGACTATTTCGGCAATGTGGAGCGCGCCACCGTGTTCGAATCGCGCGCGAGCTGGCCAAAATCGGCAAGCCGGTGGACCGCAACGAGTGGGAGATGACGCCGCCCACGGTGAATGCCTACTACGATCCGCAGATGAACGACATCAATTTCCCGGCCGGCGTGCTGCAGCCGCCGCTGTTCGATCCGAAAATGGACGATGCGCCGAATTACGGCAACACCGGCGCCACCATCGGCCATGAACTGACGCATGGGTTCGACGACGAAGGCCGCCAGTTCGACGCCCAGGGCAATCTGAAGGACTGGTGGACCAAGAACGACGCCGACGAGTTTGAGAAGCGCGCCGATTGCGTGTCCGATCAATATTCGCAGTACACCGTGATCGACGACATCAAGATCAACGGCAAGCTGACGCTGGGCGAGGATCTCGCGGATCTGGGCGGGACGTGGCTGGCGTACCTGGCGTGGAAGAGCGAGACGAAGGATCAGGATTTGCAGCCGATCGACGGCTTCACTCCCGACCAGCGCTTCTTCATCGGCATGGCGCAGTGGGCCTGCGGCGATGAGCGCCCGGAGAGCAAACGCGCGAACGCGATTACCAATCGCGCACTCGCCGGACGAATATCGGATCAACGGCGTGGTGTCCAACATGCCGGAGTTCGGCAAGGCGTTTGCGTGCCGCGTCGGCCAGCCGATGGTGCACACGCACCCCTGCCGCGTTTGGTAACAAAGTGCGCCGGTGAATCGCCTTCCACGGCGGTAGAATGCTAGTGGCGATGGTTCCGGTTTTTGCTTTCTTGCAAACCTCTACGGCGCAGACGGACGCGTTGACGCGGCTGCTGCACCAGCGGCAACTCACGCCCTGGATGATCGCGGCGGCCATCGGCATCGCGTTCGCTTCTAGGCGCCGCGCATGCGCTGACGCCCGGGCACGGCAAAACCATTGTCGCGGCTTATCTGGTGGGCTCGCGCGGCACGCTGAAACACGCGGCCTTCCTAGGCGGAATGGTCACGTTCACGCACACTGTAACCGTCTTTGTGCTCGGTCTCGCCACCTTGTTCCTATTTCAATACGTGGTGCCGCAAAAGGTGACGCAAGTGTTAGGCGCCATTTCGGGATTGTCCATTGTCGCGATCGGCGGCTGGATGCTGTAGAAGCGCCTGCGCCGGGCTGGCCAGATGCATTCTCACAATCATGATCACGAGCATGAACATGCTCATGTTCACGATCATTCGCACGGTCACGATCACGCCCACGACCACGAGCATCATCACCATGATCATCCCCACGATCAGGCTCATGAACACACTCATTCCCACACCCACTCGCATGGTCCCGGCGGCCACACGCACATGCCCGACGAAATCTCGTGGTCCGGTTTAGTCGCCCTCGGCGCGAGCGGCGGGTTAGTGCCGTGTGAAACGGCGCTGATTTTGCTGCTAACCGCGATTGCGCTGCGCCGCGTCGGCCTGGGCCTCCTGCTGCTGGTTTCGTTTAGCCTGGGTCTGGCGCTGGTGCTGATGGCCATCGGCGTTCTGGTGATTTATGCGAAGAACCTGCTGCCGAGCGGCAGCGGCGGTAACCCGTTCTTTCGCTGGATGCCGGTGGCGTCCGCCGCCGTTGTGATGCTGTTAGGAGTGGTGATGACCGGCGTGTCGCTCGGCTGGATCCGGCCGCAATGGATGGTGGGGTAGCCTGCCCCGGAAACAACTGCCGCCCTGCGGAAGAATTTGCGTTCGGCCTGGCGCTCCCGTCCGGCCGCGGCGCTCATAAGAAATATCGTTTAAAGGCAAATATTCGCGGTTTCAAGGTGTTAAGATCGAGGTGCGCCCTCCTCGTTCGTGGCCAGTAAGTTGCTAGCAATACGCCGATACGGATGTCTTCAGCAGTGTCCTCCTCTAGCCAGACCTCTTGGAATAAACGGCTGGCGGCTTTGCGTAACGTGCCGCCCGTGCTGCGCCTGGTGTGGGATGCCGCGCCCAAGGTTGTAGGCGGCGGCATCGCCCTGCGTATCACCAGTGCGCTCATTCCTGTGGCGATGCTGGCGATTTCCAAGTCGATCATCGATTTAATCAAAGCCGGGCACGCCACGGCCATGCCACCGGAAATGTGGTGGCTGCTGGGCGCCGAGTTTGTGCTGGCCGCCACGAACCAATTGCTGGGCCGGACCATCGACTATACCGATGCGCGCCTGGCTGATGAGTTCACTCGCGAGGTGAGCCTGCGATTGATCCGGCACGCCACGCGCCTGGACCTGGAGACGTTCGAAGATCCGGCCTTCCATGACGTGCTGGAACGCGCGCGGCAGCAAGCCACGGACCGTATCGGGATGCTGAACGCCATGGGCCGGCTGCTGCTGCAGTCGATCACCTTGATCTCGCTCGCCGCCGCGGTAATCTTCTACTATCCCTGGCTGTTCCTGCTGCTGGTAATCTGCACGGTGCCGGCCTTCATGGGCGAAAGCCACTTCGCGTTCCTCGGCTATTCGCTGGCGCATGAGATCACGCCGGTGCGCCGTGAATTGGACTATTTGCGCGTCATCGGCACTAGCAAGGAACACGCCAAGGAAGTGAAGCTGTTCGGCCTGGGTGGCCATCTGCACCGCCGGTATGCGTCGCTGACGGGCGGGATCATCCGCAAGAACATCAACCTCACGCGCCACCGCTTGCTGTGGGGATCGGTGTTTGCCGTATTTGGATCCGTCGGCTACTACGGTAGCTACGTGTTTCTGGTCTGGCAGGCTTTGCAGGGGCGCATCACGGTGGGCACGCTCATTTTACTGACCGGCGCTATTGCGGGCGCCAGCACACAGTTGCAAGGGGTGTTCTCGCTGTTCTCGCACATTGCCGACCAGGCGCTGCATTTGACGGATCTGGTGGATTTCCTGAAAGTGCAGCCCACCATCCGTTCCCGCCCCGACGCGCTGGGCGTGCCACGGCCCATTCGCACCGGCTTCGAATTTCGCGATGTCTCCTTCCACTATCCCGGCTCGTCGCGCCTGGTGCTGAAGAACCTGAACCTTCGCCTGGAGCCCGGCGAGCACGTCGCATTGGTTGGTGAAAACGGACAGGGGAAGACGACGCTGGTGAAATTGCTGGCGCGCCTCTACGATCCCACCGCGGGCGCCATTTATCTGGATGGCGTGGACCTGCGCGAGTACAGCGTGGAAGAGCTGCACAAAGAAATCGGCGTGATCTTCCAGGATTTCGTGCGCTATGACATGCCTGCGCGCATGAATATCGGCGTGGGGCGGATCGAGCAGGTTGACGATGATGAAGCGCTCTGGACCGCGGCCGAGAAGAGCCGGGCGGATCGCTTGCTCACCCGCTTTGCGGGCGGCCTGGATCAAATGCTCGGGCGGCGTTTCGAGGGCGGCGTGGATCTTTCCGGCGGCGAGTGGCAAAAATTCGCGCTGGCGCGGGCTTATCTGCGCGATGCGCAAGTCCTGATCCTGGATGAGCCGACGGCCGCGCTGGACGCGGTAGCCGAATCCGAAGTGTTTGCGCGCTTCGACGATTTGTCGCGCGGAAAAATGGCGCTGCTGATCTCGCATCGATTTTCCACCGTGCGCAAGTCCGATCGCATCGTGGTATTGGAGGACGGGCAGATCTACGAAGAAGGCACGCACGATCAACTGGTGGCCCGGCATGGCCGCTACGCGAGCCTTTTTGAATTGCAGGCGGCGAGTTACCGATGAGCACGCATCCGCAGGCCATGGAGAATGCTCCCACGGTGCGGCCGCCGGGGGTTCGCGGAGGTTTTCAGGTTTCCGAACGCCTGCACGACTGCGCGGCCAGGTTGCGTGAGCACCTGCGCGGTCCGGCAGTTTCGCATTGGCTGAAAGAAAATCATTCGCTCATTCAATCCCATATTTCCGATCTCCGGCACACGCTGCGTCCCGCGTTTCTGCGCCGGCTGCACCAGAACGAGGAAGGCGAGCCGCGCATCTACCGGATCGTTACTGCCTGGCTGGCCAGTGCGCCGGGCGTGATCGATACCGATGTATTGTTGCCGTTCGCGGAGGTTCTGAGAGAGACCCAGCCACTCGATATCAGCGAGCTGTGGGCCTTCGCCCCCATGCTCAAATTTGCCATCGTCGAGCGGATCTGCGGCAATTTGGAAAGCGAGCGGCTGGTGGCGGCCTCGATTCGTACACTGTGGGCCATCGAGGCCATTTCCTGGAAGGCGTTTGTCGAGACAGCCTCGCGAACCGAAGGCATCTTGCGGCAAGATCCGGCGGGCGTGTACCCGCGGATGGATCTTCCAACCCGCGATCGATATCTGCTGGAACTGAATCGTCTGGCTAGGCGTGCAAGGCTGACCGAAGAAGATGTAGCGCAAGCCGCGCTCGAACACGCCGAGCACGCGTGCGAGGCGGGCAACAGCGACTCGCGCACGTGCCACGTCGGCTACTATCTGGTGGGGCCGGGCGCGAAAGATTTCCGGGCCAGTTTGGGATGCAAGCGTTCGTTCACTGCGTACTTGTCGGAGCTCACCGAACACTATCCCAGCGTTTTCTACGCGGCTGCCGTGGCGGTTCTGATGGGGCTGCTTATTTGGGCATTTCAATGGGTGGCCGGACCGGCCGCCTGGTGGATGTTGGTTCTCCTCATCATCCCGGCCAGCCAGGCGGCGCTCGAAATCACCAACGCCTCGTTCAGCCGTTTGCTGAGTCCGCGCTTCATTCCAAGCATGGATTTCCTGGATGCCATCCCGGACGATTGCAAGACGATGGTGGCGGTTCCCACTCTGCTGCTCTCCGAATCCAATTGCGCGAAGTTGCTCAGAGACCTTGAAATTCGCTATCTGGCCAATCGGGACCGCAACCTGGTGTTCGCTCTATTGACCGATTTTGCCGACGCGAATGCTGCTGAGACCGCCGGTGACAGTGTTCTGAATTCGTGCGCGGAAGGCATCCGGCAATTGAATGAACGCTATGGTTCCGGCGGCCGACGGACCGTTTTATCTGTTGCATCGCGCGCGCCGCTGGAATCCGCAAGAGCGCAAGTGGATGGGGTACGAACGCAAACGCGGCAAGCTGAACGACCTGAACAAGCTGCTGCTGGGCCGATGGAAACTGGTTCCATACCATCGTGGGCGATCTCGCGGCTTTGCTCCAGATCCGTTTCGTTATCACGCTGGATACCGACACGCAGCTTCCGCGCGATACGGCCGCGAAAATGGTGGCGGCGATGGCGCATCCCTTGAATCAGCCGATTCTCGATCCGGCCAGCAACACCGTCACAGAAGGCTATGCGCTGCTGCGCCCTCAGGTGGCCGTCAGCATCGACTCCGCGCAGCGCTCCTGGATCGCCAGAATCTTCAGCGGCCAGCCGGGCTTCGATCCCTATTCGACGGCTGTTTCCGATGTGTATCATGACCTGCACGGCCAGGCCAGCTTTACCGGGAAAGGCATCTACGATGTGAAGCGCCTTTGACGCGGCCGTCGGCGAGCGCTTCCCGGAGAACGCGATCCTCAGCCACGATCTGATTGAGGGCGAGCACGCCAGCACGGGTTGATCACACGTGGAGCTGGTGGAGGACTACCCGGCCACCTATGGCGCATTCTCCAAACGCAAGCATCGCTGGGTTCGCGGCGATTGGCAGCTGCTTCCGTGGCTGTTCGCGCACCCTCCCCTGCAGACGGGCCGCGCGGCAAAGAATCCGCTGTCGGCTCTTTCGCGCTGGAAAATTGTGGACAACTTGCGCCGCAGTTTGGTCGAAATCAGCTTGCTTGCTTTGCTGCTGACGGGCTGGCTCGCTACCGAACATCCGGCGCGCTGGACGCTCGCGGTTCTGCTGCTCATGCAGATTCCCGTTTACGCGGACATGCTGATCAGCATAGTTCGCGCGCCCGAGCGGCGCTTCTGGAAGGCGTTCAGCAAGCTGCTCGGAGGACGCTTTCTTCAGAGCCACCGCGATGCGTTGCTCAACCTGGTCTTCATTCCGCATCAAGCCTGCCTGATGGCCGATGCCATTGTTCGAACGCTGTGGCGCAGATATATCAGCCATGCGAACTTGCTCGAATGGGAAACCATGGCACAATCGGAAATTGTTGGCGGTTCGCGGTTTCCTCTTTTCGAGCAGTATCTCTACGTCTCATCATTGTTGTGGCTGCCTTTTCTATTTTTTGCCGGTCCGCTTCCGGCCATCGCGCTGGTGATTTGCGCTCTTTGGATCACCGCGCCGCTGGTGGCCGGATGGCTGAATGAGCCGCTGCCGAAGTCGGCTGCCATCACGGCGAAGGATCGCGACTTTCTGCGCGATACCGCGCTGCGCACCTGGCGCTACTTTGCGGACCACTCCTGGGAAGATCATCACTGGCTAGTGCCGGACAATGTTCAGGAAAACCCGCCGCTGGTGACGCACCACATTTCTCCCACCAATCTCGGGTTGTTACTGACCTCCCAGCTCGCGGCGCACGATTTCGGCTACCTGACTCCACTTGAGCTTTCGGGCTCCGTCCAGCGAATCCTGCATTCGCTGCAAGAAATGCCGCGCTATCATGGGCACTTTTTCAACTGGTATGAAACCGGCACTCTGCGCCCGTTACAGCCGCAATATGTTTCGAGCGTCGACAGCGGAAACCTGGCCGCTTCGCTGGTTGCTTTGCGCCAGGGCTCGCTGATGTTGCTTCAGCAGCCGATCCTGGAGCAGAGTACGATCGAGGGGCTTCGGGATCACGTGCTGCGGCTGCGCGACGAGGTGCCCTATGAGGCGCGAACATTCTCCCGGATGAAGCTGTTCGGAAGCCTGCTACGGCAGCTGGAATGCCAGCCCCAGGATCTGTTCTTTTGGGAGGCGGTGCTCACCGAATCGCGCGATCTCATCGTGCGCATCCAAACTGCACTCGCGCCCGTGCACGCGCGGGTCAATTCGGACGAGCTGCGTTACTGGGAGCGTCTGCTTTCCGAGCGCATGAACGCCGCGCTCCATCAGCTTTACGAATTGGCGCCTTGGCTTTCCCCGGCCTTTGAGCCTGAGCTGCGCGTATGCATGCGCGACGATACGTTCACACCGCTGATCGCGGAGTTGAGCAAGGTGCCGGCGCTGGGCGATTTGCCGGAAGCTTACGAGCACATTCGGGAGCGGCTGCGCCAACGACTTTCGAGTGCCCGGCCGCTCTATCCGATGGTGCGCGATATTCTGGAGCAGTTGCTGCGGCAGCTTCCGGTTGCTCGTGGCGCGGCGCTCGATCTGGCCAACCGCTTCCAAAGCATCGCGGCCCTGGCGCAGCGCTACTTCGGCGATATGGACTTCCGCTTCCTGTTCGACGAAAACCGCCAGCTGCTGCGCATCGGTTACAACGTGGACGCGGGACGCGGCGACGCATCCTACTACGATCTGCTGGCCTCGGAAGCAAGGGCTACGGTCTTCCTGGCAATCGCTAAGGGCGATATTCCGCGCGAGAGCTGGCTGCGGCTGGGGCGCAAGCTTACTGCCTATCGCGACCAAGTAACACTGCTGGCCTGGAGCGGCACGATGTTCGAGTATCTGATGCCGCAGCTTTATTTGCGCTCGTACGCGGGCACGCTGCTGGACCGGTCGCTGCGGGCGGCCATTCGGGTCCAGCAAGCCTACGGTCAGGAGCGGGGCGTGCCGTGGGGCATCTCCGAGGCTGCTCACTCCGAGCGCGATGAACGGGGGCAGTACCAATATTATGCGTTCGGAGTGCCGCCCTTAAGCGCCAGCGGCGATGAGGCGAAGCGGCTGGTGATTGCGCCTTACGCCACCATGCTGGCTCTGATGCTGGATCCTGCGCGCGGCACGCTCAATCTGCGAGCCATGGCCGCCAAAGGCTGGTGGACGCGGCACGGATTCTTCGAGTCCATCGATTATTCGCATTCGGGCGCGCGCGGCGCTCCCGAGGTGGTCCGCTGTTTCATGGCGCATCACCAGGGGATGGCGCTCCTGGCGATCGACAACGCGCTGTTAGGAAACCGGATGCAGGAACGGTTTCATCACGACCCGCTGGTGCAATCCACCGAGTTTCTGCTGGAAGAGCGGATGCCTGTACTGGTGGACGTCAGGCCTGTGCCCGAAGCGGCTTAGCCCTGCGCGCTTTCTTCTTCAGCGGCTGCTTCTTGATTGCTTTGGCCAGAGGCTCTTTGCCGGGCGGTTCGCTGAAGCCGATCAGATCCATGCCGTGGGAGGCCGGTTCATTGGCCATGAACCAGCGCCAGACGTCACCGGTAAGCAGATTTTCGGCGCTCAGCAGCGTGATGCCGACGTCGATGCCGACCACGTCGGTATCGAACCATTCCAGCGTGGGATTGTAGCCGTCCACAAAGCCATAACGTCCGAATACGCGGTTTCCGAAACGTTCCTGAATGGCCTTCAGAGCCGGAATGGAAATGTCCGGGGTGAACATCAGCGACCCTCCGGCAGCGGCCGGTGCGACGGTTCCATCCACGGGATCGAATGCTTTAATCTCTCCGTAGATCCGATAGCCTTTGGGACCGTCGGAAGCCGTAATGCCCCAAATGTCCTTCCCGAACGTGTTGGGCAGATCCAGATTGAGACTGTATTGTGCATTGGCGCGCGTGGCGTTCACCGAGTTCAGGAAGAAATCCACAAAGCCGCGATCGCGGCGGTTCCGAAAATCGATCCAGGCCTGCGAATATTGGTGCGTGAACAGCGGCCCGCCGCTGATGAACTCGTACTTTCCGTATTCGTAAAAGGGGCGCTGCCAGGCGTACCAGGATTCGGCTGGAATGGGATGGGTGGGCGAACCGATGGCCAGAACGTACAGCAGGCCCAGCTCGCAATAAGTGTCCCACTTGTTCTTGATGAAGCCTTTCCCGGTACGCCAGCCGTGCGAGAGCAGTAACGGGTCGCCATCGAGCATCCACTGGAAGTCGACGCGATCGTAGATTTCGCTTGCCAGCTTCGGGATCTCGGGATCGGCGGCGAAATATTGGGCAGCCGTGAGAACGCCTGCCAGCAAAAACGCGGTATCCACCGAGGAGGTCTCGCTGTCCCACTTGCGGTCGCCCGTGGACACGTCCATCCAGTGATAGAACCAGCCGTGTTCCTGATTCGCCTTGTCGGCGAAAAACTCGAGCGTCGCCCGGACGCGATCGGCCGCCTCTTTCTTGCTGATCCAGCCGTGCTCGGCGCCGATGCAGATAGCGGTGAGCCCAAAGCCGGTGGCGGCGGTGCTGGCGATGTCGCGGCTGGGGCCCTTGGCGCGGCCGCCATCTACCCGCGCGCGATCCAGCACCAGGCCCGTGCCACGGTCGGCCTGCTCCCAGAAATACTCAAAGCTGCGGTGCTCCAGGTCTTCCACGAAGGCGCGATCGGCCAGCGATACCGGCGCTACCTTGTCCGTATTGACGGGCGGAGCAGGGGGTTGCTCCACGGTCGCCCCGGATGCTGCCAGGACCACACTGAGGAGGATTGCCGTGGCGCGAGAGAACATAAGATCAGCGGGGACGCACTTCTACGAACGCCGGTCCATGAGATGGGAGCATAAGTCTGGACGTAGCATCGAGCGCCTGGGTTACTGCCGGCAGGTCTAGTACTGCGACGGGCTCAATGGTGTAGGTCGCGGAATTGACGCACGCGGCGCGAAGGCACATCATTAGCGAGTCCGCACCTCGACTAACGCCAGTCCTTGCGACGGGAGCAAGAAGGTCGACCTACCGTCCAGCTTCTGGGTTCCGGCCGCGGCCCGCCTGAGCTGTTCATATTGGTCGCGAGTAGGACTAGCCGGGCTACCCATCGCCTTCCAAGCCGCCAATGCGGAACCGTGTTCGGGATCCAGGATCTCGATGTGATAACGGGGAGTGCCCGTCCATCCCTCGACCGCGAAGTGCACTTTACGCGCAGTTCGATTCGTGCCGGGTGATGCGTAGTTCCAGACCGCGATGGCCAGCGTCCCATCCTCGCGTTTCGTCACCAGTTCATTCGCCAAGTCCGGCTGCAAGCGTTGCTCGCCCAGCCGGTGCAGCATCGCAAACGCGTTGAACGCGGCCTTTGGAACGCCGCCCTCGGCGATCAGACCATAGCCGCCATAGAACGGCGTCTTGATCACGCCCTGCTCTTCGAAAACGTCCGAAAAGGTCCAGTACGACATCATCGCCGTCAATCCATCGCACAACCGGATATTGTTCGCGAGCCAAGGCCCCATGAACGCGGAATCGGTGACATCGATTTCATTCTTGTAGCTGGCATTGTACTCGCTCCAGATGATCGGCAGGTTGGGGCGTTGGGACCCTTTCACTTCCTTGTAAACCTTCTGCACGGCGCGGCTCACCATTATGGCACGATCTATATTTTCATCGGTTCCGAAGACGTCCTTCGATAGATCGTTCCCATAGACGTGCGTGGAGACGAAATCGAGCGGGACCTTAGCCTGGATGGAATGTTCGATCATAGCGGGAATCCAGGCGGCTTGCGCCGTCGCCGGCCCACCCACCCGCAGACGCGCATCAGCCCGCTTGATGGCCCGGGCGGCGTGATCGTAGAGCTCAAAATAGGTCGACTGTTTCGGCTCTCCAGTCCAAAAGTCGATATTCGGCTCGTTCCAGACTTCGAAATACCACTGCGCGACTTCGTTCACGCCGTAGCGATCGACCAAATGTTTCGCGAAGTTATAAACCAGCGCCTCCCATTTCGAATAATCCTTCGGAGGCGAAGGAAAGGGATGATACCAGAACGCGTGCGGGGTCAGCGACGCAGCCAAAGCGCGCGGCATGAAGCTCATTTCGACGAACGGCCGAACGCCGCTGGCCAGCAGGCCGTCATAAATCTGATCGACGTAGGACCAGTTGTAGACCGGCCGTCCCTGCGCGTCTTCCGAATAAGCGCCCACTTCGTCGCCGAAGATCGCATGAAAGCGAACGTAGCGAATGTCGGTGGCCGCTTTCATGGTCCCAAGCTCGCGCCGGTAGCTTTCGCGGAGCGACAAAATTGCGCGGCCCGAACCAAACATTTGTTCCCAGTAATGTGGAAACGGGCGCGCTGCCGCCCGGGCATCGACCGTCACTTCCTCCGTGACGGGTGCTTCCTGGCTCGAAACCAGTGCGGCCGCGCCCAACAGGCAGGCGATGGCATAAAACGACCGGGGCATACCCAAGAGCGCCCGCACGCGGTATTCCATGCTACTTCACGTATCGGGGGCTGCCGTGCGCCCACGGATTATACGTCTCTGCGAAGGCCAGCCGGTCTGCAGTCGATGGATGCGAAAAGAGCCAGAACTCGATGAAATGGTTGGGGTTCGGCTCATCGAGCCCAATCTCACCCATTACTTGAAATGACTTGGCCGCGGCCGCCGACGAATCCGGCACGATTCCATGCGTTATTTCCAGGCCGTAAACATCTGCCTGATGCTCCTGCCAGCGGCTGTAACCGTTAACGACGGGTTCGCCCAGGAAGCTGAAGATCGCGACGATCAGGAGAAGAACCGGCAGAGACGCCCAATCCGCCGTATCGCGAATCCTCCATCGATTTCCCCTTCGCGCGATCATCCAGCGAACCAGGTGAGCGCCAACAAACAGCAGCACCAGCAGCAGCAGCGAAGACCAAAAGAGAGACTTGCGAATATGGCCGAGAACATAGTGCCCCATCTCATGGCCAAAAACAAAAAGGATCTCGGGTGTCGTGAGTTTTTGAAGGGTGGTATCCCATACCACCACGCGCTTCGATCCGCCAAACCCGCTGACGTAGGCGTTCAGCGAATTCAATTTTTCGCTGGCCTTCATTTCGAACATGCGGTCCGGCGGGATGGCGAGCCCGCCGCGGGCGACCAGCTTTTCGAGCTGATCCACTAGCGCGGGATGCGTGGCCGGCAGCGGCTCAAATTGATAGAACAGCGGCTCGATGATCATCGGCTCCAGATACATGACGGTGACGATGATGGGCAGCGTCGCGAGCCAGAAGTACAGCCACCAGCGGCGCGGGCTGCGGCGAATGACGGCGTACAAAAGCAAGCCCAGCGGAACCGCGCAGACCAGCAGTGATCATTTCGCTCTTGGTCCAATCCCAAAGCCAGGAGGGCCAGCTTTGGATGGATTGATCGAACTTCCGCTCCAGATGCTGGCCGTAGATGTTCGCCGGGAGATAGAGCAGGTCGTTGGTGAGCAGCAGCAGCGGGATGAAAATCAGCGCCTGGACGAAGCGGCGCTGGGATGCGGCTTCGGCCCAATCGCGAAACTTGCGCCGAGAGTCCGGATGCGACGATTGCCGCGAGAATCACGATACGCGTAGAACTCGCTGGCGAAATGCAGGGTGTAGCCGGCATGCGCGTATTCGATGGCGCGCCGCAGTTTGTCGGGGGGCAGGGAATAGTATTGCGGCGCTTGCGCAGCCAGCAGCAGGAACGAACGAGGGGCAAAACATCCGACGCCCGCGATTATAGCGCGGCGTTCACCCGAGCCAAATAGAACGCCCGGACCAGGCAGCCATCGGGCCGTCCGCTCCGGGCGCAAAATCACGGCTGATCGCCGTCCTTGGTTACGTGGTTACTTCGTCAATTACTTGGAAGCGGGCTTGGCGCTGTTCACAGCAGTGGCCTTCTTGCTGTGATGCTTCTTGTGGGTCTTGGTCTTCGAGGTGGTCTTGGTGCTGGCCGCCGGAGCTTGCGCAGCCGGTGTCTGGGCCGCCAGAATGGCACCCACGCTCAACAGAGAGGCGAAAATAAGTTTCTTCACTTGGTTCTCCTTTTGCGAGGGGCTCATTTCCGCCTCGCAATACCATCTTGCGGCGGGACGGCGAAAATCAACGATAGCCCGCGTAGGGGAGTTCCCGACACCAAATTGCGGGGGCACGGGGTGCGATTGTTAATGAATGAAATCTTTACCCTCGATTTCGGGCATCGGAAATAGCCCCGGCGGGCGATTCAGCGGCTCGCCCGTCTGAGCGATGCTAGAGATGGCGTGCATTCCGATCCGGTCACTTATCGCAAAATCCTGCGCGTTCTCGTCATCGGCTTCTCGGCCGTGATCGCGCTGCTGATGGCGGCCGGATTCATCGGTTTGAAAAGCGCGCAACTGATCCAGGAAAACTCGGCCGAGATCGTGCACAACGGCCTGGTGACCACGCGGCTGATCGACGAGCTGCAGCGCGAGCAGGACACCCTGAATGCTGCGTTCAACAAACTCTCGCGCGGCCCCGAGCTTTCCGAACGCGAGCGTTTGCTCGCTCAGTTGGATGATGCCGATCAGGACGTGGAGCGCATCGTCTGCTGAAGCGGCCGGCACGCCGCAGGCCGAACTGTGGCGACAGCTCAGCACGCGCGGTGCAAGGGTTTTCCAGCGAGGCGCGGCGGCTGCTGGTCCGCAAAAACGTTCCCACCTACACCTCGCGCGACCTGCTGCGCCACCACGAAGAAGTGACTGCGATCTGGTCGCCAAGATGATCGCGAACAATTCCAGCCGGACGCTGGCGGCGCAAACGCGCATCGATCAGACGGTCCGCGCAACTGGTGAAGGAATCGCTCGGGCTGCTGGGCGGATGCTTGCTGCTGGCGCTGGTCTGCGCGATCTTCACCGTGCGAATCACCACGCAGCTTTTTCGGCGAATGGAGCAGCAATCGTCCGACTTGGCGCGCGTCACCTGGCACATGCTGGAGAGCCAGGAGACGGCCGCGCGGCGCTTCTCGCATGAGCTGCATGATGAGCTGGGCCAGTCGCTCACCGCGATCAAAGCCAACGTGACGGCGCTCGATCCGGCCGCGCCGCCCGATCCGGCGCGTTTGGAAGACTGCCGGCGGCTGGTCGATGAAGCGATCCAAAACGTGCGCGAGCTTTCGCACCTGCTGCGGCCGACCATTCTGGATGATTTCGGGCTGGACGCGGGCATCCGCTGGCTGGCCGAACGGTTCGGCCAGCGCACGGGCATCGAGGTCGATTACAAATCCAGCTTTCACGAGCGCCTGGCCGATGAGACCGAGACGCACCTGTTTCGCATCGTGCAGGAGGCGCTGACGAACGTGGCGCGGCATTCCGGAGCTACGCGCGTCGCAGATTGAGCTGGCGCGCAGCGGCGATCGCGCGTGCATCTCACGGTGCGGGACAACGGGCGCGGGTTTCAGGGGAACGGTAGCGTCCGGGTTGGGACTGGTGGGGATGCGGGCGCGCGCGCAGAGCGTCGGTGGCGAGCTCCAGATCAAGTCCAATGACGGCGTGGTCGTTGATCTGTGGGCGCCGCTGCAGCTTGCAAATCAGAAGGTGCTACAGACCTGAATCATGCTGCGGATTCTGCTGGCCGACGATCACGCGATGGTGCGGAAAGGCTTCCGGCTGATCCTGGAAACGCAGCCCGACATGCAGATCGTGGGCGAAGCGGGCAACGGCCGGGAAGCAGTGGAACTGGCCGGGCAGCTTCATCCCGACGTGGTGGTGATGGACGTGGCCATGCCCGAGCTCAACGGCATTGAAGCCACGCGCCGTCTGGTTGCATCCGCGCCGCGAACGCGCGTGCTCGCGTTGAGCATGCACAAGGATTCGGTTTACGTGCGCGAGATCCTGCGCGCGGGCGCCCGCGGCTATTTTCTGAAGGATTCCATCGACAGCGATCTGGTGAACGCGGTGCGCGCCGTCGCCAAAGGCGAAGGCTACTTGAGCCCGGGTGTTTCCGACGCCGTGTTGAGCGATTACCGCAAGCACGTCACCGATCCGCTGGATCTGCTCACCAGCCGCGAGCGCGAAGTGCTGCAGATGATCGCCGAAGGCAAAACCAACAAGGAAATTGCGAGCGACGCTGAACTTGAGCGTTTACACCGTGGACGCGCATCGCGGCAAAATCATGGAGAAGCTGAATCTGCATTCGGTCCGGCGAACTGGTGCGATTCGCGGTGCGCAACGGGCTCATCGATTGACATCTGCCGCAGATGAACGCGGATGCACACAGATAAAGCAATACTTGATCCGTGTTCATCTGTGTCCATCCGTGGCTAAAATTGAGTCAAGCTCAGGATATTGCCGTCCGGATCCTTGAACCACGCGATTTTCGCCTGGCTGCCCGGGCGGGGTCCAGATGCCTTTTTCGTCCTGGTCCGGGCAAACCGTAGCGCTCGAACTTTACGCCCGCCTTTTCCAGTTCCTCCACTTTAGCGGCGATGTCGGCGACTTGCCATCCGAGCGCAGTGTAGCTGAGCCTCGCAAACTTCCTTCACTCTTTGCACGCGCAGCATGGTTCCGGCCGCGTCAAACACCAACGCGTAATGGCTCGTCTTCCGACCAGTCGCAGGCCCAGCTGTCGCGATAGAAACGCCTTGGCGCGCTCGGCGTCCGTGGTGGCGCTGAACGCCATGATGGGAGCAGAATCCAGCAGTGGCATGAGAAAGTATCGCGATCTTAGCGACTCCGATGTTACAATACGAATTCCCCAAATGGACCAACTGAAAGCGCTCATCCGCGAAGTCCCCGATTTTCCCAAGCCCGGCATTAACTTCTACGACATCACCACGCTGCTCAAGGATCCGGCCGGATTCAAGGGCGTCATCGATGCTCTGGCGCCGCATTATCGCTCCACGCCCATCGACGTGGTGCTCGGCATCGAAGCGCGCGGATTCATCATCGCGCCCGCTGTTGCCTACGCGCTGGGATACGGTTTCATTCCGGTGCGCAAGGAGAAGAAGCTGCCGGCCGAACGCGAGCGCATCGAATATGCGCTCGAATACGGCACCGACGTTCTCGAAATCCACAAGGACGCGATCTCGCCCGGACAAAACGTGCTGATCATCGACGACGTGCTGGCCACCGGCGGCACGGCCGCGGCCGTCGCGCGATTGGTGGAGACGCTGCACGGGAAAGTGGCGGGCCTGGGGTTCATCCTCGAGCTGGATTTCCTGAACGGGCCGCGAAAAGCTCCACGGCCACGACGTGTACTCGCTGCTTCATTACTGATGCCCGAGCGCGTCCGGCTTCGTTCGCTGGCCAAGATCAATCTCGATCTGCGGGTTCTGCACAAGCGCCCGGACGGGTTCCACGAGCTTCGCACCATCTTCCAAACCATCTCGCTGGCCGATACGATTGAGATCGAATATCGAGCGCGGGCGGACGCTGATCGAGCTGAAGTCCAACTTGAATATCCCGGACAATCTGATTCTGCGGGCGGCAGATGCTTGTCATGAAGGCCGCGCGAGCGACCGGTCGCCTGCGGTTCAATCTCACCAAACGAATTCCCGCTGGGCGGCGGACTGGGCGGCGGATCGAGCAACGCCGCCGCAGTGCTTCTGGCGCTTGCCGGCGCTGCTCGAGGAAGACGCTTCGCGTTCGAAAAACTGATGGAACTTGCGCGCCGAGCTGGGCAGCGACGTGCCGTTTTTCCTGATCGGCGGCACTGCGCGTGGGCATCGGCCGCGGCACCGAACTTTATCCTTTGCCGGACGTCCCGCCCAGCCCGGTCTGCTGATTACGCCCGGGATTCACTCCTCCACGGCCGACGGCCTATCGCCGGCGCTCAAGCGTAAAGCAATAGATGACACGTCCACGGCTATCCTGAACAATTTCCAGTCATTTGTTCTCAGCTGCCAGGTCGGCCACCGCAAACGCCCAATGCCTCCGATCAATGATTTTGAAACGGTTGTGTTTCACCAACATCCTCAACTAAAATCGATCAAGGGAAAGCTGCTGAAATTGGGAGCTTGGCGGGCGATGATGACCGGGAGCGGTTCGGCGCTTTTCGGATTGTTCCCGAGCCGCGAGGTGCGGGATCGCGCCGCCGAGTTGTTCCGGAAAGAGTTCGCCAGCAATCAGGTTTATCCATTTACGATGGTGAGCCGTGGCCGCTACCGTGCGCTTTGGTGGCGGCAATTAGCGAGTGTCCTCGGAAAGCAAGACATGGCCGCCCCAAGACCGGTACGCAGGATGAGATTCGAGCAATTGAAGATCTTCACGGGCAACGCCAACCCGCCGTTGGCGGCCAAGATCTGCGCATCGCTCGGCTGCACGCTGGGCTCGGCGGAAGTGGAGCCGTTTTCCGACGGCGAAATCCACCTGCAGATTCAGGAAAACGTGCGCGGCGCCGACGTCTTCGCGGTGCAGCCCACCTGCACGCCGGTCGACCGGCACCTGATGGAACTGCTGCTGATGATCGACGCGCTGAAGCGCGCTTCAGCGGAGCGCATCACGGCAGTGCTACCCTATTATGGGTATGCGCGGCAGGATCGGAAAGACAAGCCGCGAATGCCGATTTCCGCGCGGTTGGTCGCGAATCTGATTCAGCGGGCCGGCGCGGATCGTGTGCTTACTTTGGACCTGCACGCGGCGCAGATTCAGGGGTTTTTCGACGTTCCGGTGGATCATCTGTTTGCCGCGCCGGTGATGATCGAATATTTCGAGTCCATCGGGCGCAGGGACATGACCGTGGTTTCGCCGGACGCGGGCGGCGTGGAGCGCGCGCGGGCGTTCGCCAAGCATTTGAATGCGCCGCTGGCGATTATCGATAAGCGCCGGACGGAAGTGAATGTCGCCGAAGTGATGCACATCATCGGCGACGTGGAAGGGCAGCATTGTCTGATTGTGGACGATCTGATCGACACGGCCGGGACGCTGGTGAAGGCCGCCGAAGCGCTGCTGAAGCAGGGCGCGCTGACGGTGACCGCCTGCGCCACGCATGCCGTGTTGTCGGGGCCGGCGGTGGAACGGATCGAGAATTCGAGTTTGCAGGAAGTGGTGGTGACCAATTCGATTCCCTTGCGCGAGGACGCCGATGCGCTGCACGCCGCATCAAGCGGCTTTCGGTGGCGCCGCTGCTGGCCCAGGCCATCCAGTCCATTCACGAGGATGGTTCGGTAAGCACGCTATTTGTTTAGAAGAAGCAGCAGGCGGCTGGGAGATCGGGTAGCGTCTGCCGGAGTAAAGAGATGAGAAAAGAAATTACAGTAGCGGCCGAAGCGCGCGCGATCGCGCGGCAAGAACGAAGCGCGCCGTCTGCGCGTGAAGGGCCTGGCGCCGGCCGTGCTGTACGGCTCCGGCGGACCGGCCGTGGCGGTGGCGGTGAATCCCAAAGAAATCAACAAGATTCTGCACAGCAACACCGGCCACAACACGATTTTCAACCTGGCGGTGCAGGGCGGCGAAGACTACGCCGGTCATGATCGTCGATTGGCAGAACGATCCGGTCAAGAGATACCTGCTGCACGTGGATCTGAAGCGCATCGACCTGACCAAGCGCATCGCGGTGAAGGTTCCGGTGCACACCACCGGCGATCCGAAGGGCGTCAAGCTCCAGGGCGGATTGCTCGAAGTGATCACGCGCGAAATCGAGATCGAGTGTCTGCCGGACGAGATTCCCGAGGTCTTACACGGTGGACGTGACGCGAACTGATGATCGGCCAGAACCTGCGCGCGAGCGAGATTCCGCTGGGCGGATCGATCAAGCTGGTGAGTCCGGCCGAGCAGGTGATCGCGCACGTGGTCGCGCTGAAGGCCGAAGAGCTGGAGACGCCGGCGGAAGGCGCGTCGCTGCCAGCGGCCGCCGAGCCCGAAGTCATCAAGAAGGGCAAGAAGGAAGAAGAAGGCGAGGCCGAGCCCGAGAAGGGAAGAAGAAGAAATAATCGGCGCCGGCCGGCTTACCGTGGACTAGCCGGCGCTAGTGCCCGAATGCGGTCGAGTTCGACAAGCTGGTCGTCGGTCTCGGCAATCCCGGCGAGGAATACGAGTACACGCCGCACAATCTGGGGTTTCTGGTGGTCGACCGGCTGGCGGAGCGCAACGGAATCAAGGTCAGCCGCAAGGATTCGATGGCGCTGGTGGGGCAGGGAACGGTGGCGGGTAAGAAAGTGCTGCTGGCCAAGCCGCAAACGTTTATGAATCTGAGCGGCGAGTCGGTACAGGGGTTGCTGGTGAAGAACGAGATTGCAGCCGGCGCGATTTGATTGTGGTTTATGACGAGCTGGATCTGCCGTGGCAGTCGCTGCGGATCCGGCCGAACGGTTCGGCCGCGGGCCATCGCGGAGTGGATTCGGTAATCCGCTGCGTTGGGACGAAGGATTTCCCCCGGGTTCGCCTGGGAGTTCATGGGGGCCGTCGCGAAAAGGACGGAGCTAAATTGTGCTCGCGAAGTTGAAGCGGGCGCAGAAACAAGAATTGGAGGAGCTGCTGGACTATGCGTCGCAGGCAGTGGAGTCCATAATCGCTGAAGGCGTCGAAAAGTCCATGGCGAAATTTAATCGTCGCGCCCAAGGCTTAAACGAGGAAGAATGAGAATCTACGAAGAGTTGTTTATCGTCCAGCCGGATGCGCCGGAAGAAGAAGTCGATCAGCTTGATCGAACAGATTGACCACGCTTGATCGCCTCCCAGGGAGGCAACGTCGACAAGGCCGACAAGTGGGGCATCCGCAAGCTGGCCTATCGCGTGCAAAAGCGCAACGAAGGCTTTTACGTGCTGCTGCAGTTCACCTCCAAGCCCGAGACGGTGCATGGAAGTGGAGCGCCGCTTGCGCGTGTCCGATCTGGTGATGAAATTCATCACGCGTGCGCATCGACGAAAAGCTGAAGAAGATCGAAAAGCGCAAGAAGGAGCGCGAGAAGCGCGCCGCGCGCAAGCCGGCGCCGCCGGCCGCTCCCGCGGTTCCGCTGGAACATGCCATGGCGGGCGCAGCCGAACCCGCGGGTCCGCAGGCCCGGCGCTCCCATGCCGGGCGCACCGGCCGCCGCTCCCGTGGCGGCAGCCCCGGTAACAGAGAAGGCAGGAGAATAATCATGGCTGAACAACGAGGCGGACGTCCCATCAGCGGATCCATGCGGCCCACCGGCGGCGACAAGGCGATGGCCACCAAGAAGCAATATTTCCGGCGCAAGAAGGTGTGCCGGTTCTGCGTCGAAAAGATCGACGACATCAACTACAAAGACGTGCGCATGCTCTCGTCCTTCATTTCCGAGCGCGGCAAAATCGCGCCGCGGCGCATCTCCGGCGTGTGCACGCCGCATCAGCGGCGGCTGGCGGAAGCCATCAAGCAGGCGCGCAACATCGCGCTGATTCCGTTCGCTACGGCGATCTAAGGAGACCGTCATCATGGAAGTCATCTTAAGAGAAGATGTCGAAAAGCTGGGCACGCGCGGCCAGTTGGTGAAGGTCGCGCCCGGCTACGCGCGCAATTTCCTGCTGCCCAAGCGGCTGGCGGTCGCGGCCACCGAATCCAACAAGAAGATCGTCGAGCAGGAGCGCCAGGCGCACCTGCGGCGCGAAGCCAAGGTGGTCGGCCGAAGCCGAGCGATCTGGGCAAGATGATGGGCTCGGTCGACATCACCATCGCGCAGAAGGCCGGCGAAAACGATCAGCTGTTCGGTTCGGTGACCTCGCAAGGACATCGCCGAGGCGCTCGAAACAGCAGGGCTACACCATCGATCGCCGCAAGATCGCGCTCGGAGAGCCGATCAAGACGCTGGGCGAGTTCAAGGTGCCGGTGCGGCTGCATCGCGAAGTCACGGTCGAAATCACCGTGAACGTCGTCAAAGAAGAAGAGTAGCTTCCTGCCGCGCACTGATCTGATCCTCGAACCGGGACGCTACGAAGGCGTTCCGGCCTATCAGCTGCTGGAGTCCGCCGGGCATGGATACATTCCCGGTGGACCAGCGGCTTCTGCACGCGATCCTCGATTTTCCGGAAAACTCGCTGCCCGACCTTGTACGCTTTGCCGCGCAAAATCACGAAAACGATCTCATGGATCTCGATCCATTGCTGATCGATCTCTTCCGCTCACTGCACGCCGCCGTCGCGCTGCCGTTTTTCATGCGGGTGATGCGGGACAATCCCAGCGACGTTCCGGACGAACTGGTGGAGAGCATCGTCGAGTTGGGCGCGCCGGCGGTTGCGCCCGTGCTCCAGTTGCTGGGCGAATTGGAAGGGAAAGACGCGGGTGACGTACCCTTTGTTCTGGCGGCCTTGCGCGTCCGCGATCCGGCGCATTTTGGACGCTTTGACGCGCCGGATCGAAAACGATCCGCAAGACGCCGCGCTGTGCCTGGAAATGTATGGCGACCCGGCGGCCATTCCTGCGCTCGAAGCCGCGCTGGCCAAAATACCAGCTGACGATTCGCGCTCGCGTGCGCCCATTCAGGCAGTTATCCAGACGCTTTCGTCGCCAACGGAAGCTTCGGCCGAATCGAGCGAGCCGTTCGATGTTTGGGCGCTGTATCCCGAAGAAGCCGCTACGGATTTTAGCCTGCTCGAAGACGAGGACCGGCTAGCGATGCTTCAAAAGGGTCCGCCCAGCCTGCGAGCCGAAGTTGCGCTGAGCTACCAAGGCGCGGAGCTGTCCGATGAAGCGCGCGCCCGTTTGATCCAGCTTGCCAAAACCGATCCCGATGCTGCCGTACGCGGTGCGTGCTGGGAGGCGCTGGGTGAGGTGGGCGATGACCCCGAACTCCGCCAGGCCATGCTCAAGGTGCTGGCCGATCCCAAGGCTGCCCGCGAAGAAAAATCCGGCGCCGCCATCGGGTTAGCGGAGCAATCCGGCGATGCCGCGGTTTATCAGGCGATTCTGGATTTGTATCAAGATCCGCTCAGCCGGGCCAAAGCGCTCAAAGCCATGGCGCGATCCTTCGACAAGCGTTTCGCCGGCTATCCGCCCAAGCACCTGAACGATCCTGACCCCGATATCAAAACCCAGGCCATCTGGGGAGTCGGCTATCTCGCGCTGGCATCGGAAGCGCCGCGCCTGGTGGAACTTTTCGACGACGAAGAATTTCGCACCGACGCGCTTTTCGCTTATGCACTGTCTATTCCCGGCGAAACTTCGGCTGGCCGCATCCGCGCCCTGATGACCAAAGTGCAGGAAGCCGCCGGCGGATTTCGCGAGGACGAAGAGGATCTCATCCGCATCGCGCTCGATCAGCGGCTGATGCTGCACGGCAAGAGCCCGGTGTTCTTTCCCGACGAATCGGAGGAAGAAGAAGCGGAAACCGCAGTCGCGGCACCGAAACCCGGCCGCAACGATCTGTGCTCGTGCGGCAGCGGCAAGAAGTACAAGAAGTGCCACGGCCTGGTGAATTGAGAGCTAGCGCGTGCCGAATGGCGCGTTCGGTTTCAGGTAAGGAAGAATCGATACGCGGCGGATATCATTCGCCACCAGACCGGGAACCCACACCTGATATTCGCCGCCGATCAAAAACACATTCGACACGTTTTCATCTTTGAGTTGCCCCGATGCTTTGCCGATGTAGCCCCAGGCGCCGGTGGTCAGTTCAATCGCCACGGCATTCGTCATCTTGTTCCACTGCTCGGTGACCGCGGCGCGTACCCGCGCGTAGTTGCGGTCATGAACGCCCAAGCGAGCGGCGTATTCCTGCAACTCCCGCACGCCAGGAGCCGTAGCGCCATTTGGCAGACGCCTCGATTCCAAAAACTGCCACCAGGGACTCACACCCTTGGGTGTCGTTACCGATTGAGTCCATTTGAACAACCGGGTTCCAGCCCCCAGCCACTCGATAACATCGGGGTGACCGTGCAAGAACGCGCGCTTGGTGTTATCGTCGGCGATCTTGGCGAAATCCGGCGGTCGTGAAGTGCCCATATTGCGGGATTAGTGCTGGTGGCTGAACTTGCGCTTCAGGTCCGGGTAGAATTCCTTGAGCACATTGAAAAGCGAGTCGTACCCGATTTCGACGCTCATGCGCGTGAAGACTCCGCTGACGCCGCGCTCGTTCTGCGGATAGTACGTCATGGAGAGTGCGCCGGAGGCGATGTTGCCCAAAAATTCCGAGGCGTTGATCCGCGTGGTGCCGGAATCGCTGCGCGCGATCAAAATGCGGGAAAGCGCATATGCTGTGCGTTTGAACCCGCTGCCGCGGCCCAGCCGGTAATAGCGCGGATCTTCATGCAGCAGGCTAGGGAAGACCCCGACGACGAACAGTTCGTTGGTGAAGCCATCGGTAAAGTCGGCCCCATAGCGCTTGGCGAAACCCATGGCGCCTTGTCCGTAGCTTTCCTTTTCGTTATCCGCCTGTTCGATGCCAGCTGTGATGCTGGTGAATGCGAAAGTGAACGGATCGAAATAATGCTGCACCAGCGCAAACTTCTCGCCGGGGCTCAAGGCCACTACCGGCTGCTCGGGATCGTTGATCGTTTTGTAGTTCGGAAGAACTTTGAACATGCGGTGATCGTCAGCCGCGTTGTCTATGGCTGAAGAGGGAGAAGCAGGCGCTGACGAAGGAGAAGCAGGGGCCGCAGCGACGGGCGCGGCTTTCTGGCAAAGAGCGCTGTTCGACAGAAGACACTGCAGCAGCGCGTACGCGAACACATGGAATTTCAGAAATAATCTCCAAAGAGTTCATTCTACTTGATCTGAGCTATCCAGCCGGCGCCGGTATTCCTGCTTTTCGGCACCGGGATCCGCTCGAGGAGTGCGCTGGACGCCGTGAAAGTCACGATAGGAAGCACGGCTCTCAACGCCACGTTTGCGGGCCCATCGCCCCAGTTTCCCGGATTGGATCAAGTGAATCTGCCGCTCCCTGCTGCGCTCGCCGGAAGCGGAGACGTGAGCGTGATTCTGTCCGCCGATGGCTTCGTCGGGAATACCGTCCGCATCAGCATCAGATAGCTCTCGCGCGGAGAGCAGCCGCCAGCTCATCCGGCCGCTCGGATCCCACCACCAGCTTCTCTCCTCCGGCGAGCGTCACCCGCACGCCTCGGCTTCCGCCGGCAACGTACGCCTTGCCGTCCCGGGTGGATCGAATTCCGTAGCCGCCGTAATCGCGGGCGATGTCGTGGGTGATGGTCTCCACCGCTTGAATGCGATCGAGCGGAACACGGCGCGACCGCCACAGCCCGCGCATCGCGATGACCAGCTCTCCTTTATGAACATCGGTGACCAGTCGAACCGTGATGAGGCGAAAGTAGATCAGCCAAAGAAATATCGTCCAGCCAATGACGTTCGCATTGGACATGGGCTGTTGGCCCCAAGGATGGCCCAAAACCACTTGCCAGATGAGCAGCCCGAGCATGCAGCAGGGTGGAATTGCGAGCGTCACAGCGATCCGGCGCAGCGGGAAGCGCTGTACTTCGTGAAAAACCGTCCCACTAGCGGAGGAGGCCAAGGGTGAATTGGAGCGACGCGTATTGCGTTTGATAATCGTACTTGGCGTTAAGATTTTCGATCTCGGCGGATGTCACGTTCAACTGCGCCTGGGTCAGCTCGACGATCGAAGCCAAGCCCAAATCATAGCGTCCCTGGGCCAGCTGTTGCGCGAGCGATGCCTGGCGCAAGAACTGCGCGGTGACATCGATTCGCTGGTACGCGTCGTTGGCGTTGGCCCAGGCCACGCGCACGTCCCGGCTGATCCGTTCCTGTTCGTCGCGCAGCCGTTGATCGGATTCCAGAGCGTGCTGATACGCCGCTTCCTGGCGGGCAGAGAACAGATGGCCGTTGAAAATGGGAATGCTGACGTTGGCGGCGACGGCTTCGTACTCAGGCGGAATCGGGGACGACGTTGGGTTATTGATGTAGGGAATATAGCCCGCTACGGCGAGTCCGCTCACGGTCGGCCGCTTCAAGTCTTTTTCAGCCTCGGCGAATTTGTAGGCCGCTTCGCGCGCCGCGCGCAGGGAGGCGAGTTCCGGCCGGTTATCGATGGCCTGCGCCACCATCGTGTCGACCGTAGCCGGCGGTGCGGGGGGAAGAGGTTCGTCGGTCAGTGAATAGTTGGCGGGTTGATCGGAACCCATGGCGCGCCCGAGCTCGGCCAGCGCTCCCGCCACGCTATCTTGTGCGCGCAGGAGCAGGAGCTTGGCTTCTGAGACATTCACGTCCGCGAAACTCACATCCAGCTCGGAGCGCAGCTTATTCTTAGCCAGCTCGCTTACCTGATTCGACAGAGTTTGGCGGGCGCTCACCGTTTGCTCAGCGACTTTCACGGTAGACTGCGCCCGAAGTACATCGAAATAGGAGCGATTGACGTCCAACAGCACCGTATAGCGGGTTGCGGTCGAGTTCTGCGCGGCCGATTGCGCGGAAAAACGCGCGCTAGATACCAGGCTGGAGGTGCGTCCGAAGTCCGTCACCAACTGCTGGATGTTGATGCCTTGACCTTCGCGCTGGAACAGACGCGACGCCTGCAAAGCGCCGGCGCCGATCCGCGAACCATCGTAGCTTTGCGACCCGGTCACTTCGCCGTTAATCGCGGGAAAGTATGGAGCACGATTGATCACAATCTGCTGATTGGCAAAATTGACCTCGTTTTGCGCGGCCTGAATCTGAGGATGATTCTTGACGGCCAGGGCTTCCGCCTGTTGCAGCGTCAGCATGGCCGGCGCCTGCGCGAACAGCGACAACGTCAATACCGCCGGAACCGCAAGGAGACGGGCGGCGAGGCTAAGCCTGCGAAACATTTCGTTGCTTTCTCCCATAGACCAAGAGATATGCCGCCGGCACGATGAACACCGTAGCAGCACCGAAGAAGTCAGGCCGCCGATGATGGCGCGCGCCATGGGCGTGTATTGCTCGCCGCCTTCGCCCAGGTTCATGGCCATGGGGATCATCCCGATGATGGTCGCGAGCGAGGTCATCAGAATCGGGCCGCAGGCGCACGCGGCAGGAGGTGACCACGGCATCGGCCACGGACAGGCCCTGCTCTTCCAGCTTGTGCGCGAAGTCCACGATCAGAATGCTGTTGGAATCCGCGATGCCGATCAGCATCAGCACGCCCATGAGCGACATCACGTTGAGGGTGGTGTGGGTCAGCGGCAGAATGATCAGCACGCCGATGAAGCCCATGGGAATGGCCAGCATGATCAAGAACGGATCGATCCAGGAACGGAACTGCGCCACCAGAATCAGGAACAGCAGAATGAATGCGATGCCAAAACCCAGGCGAAAGCTCTTGAAGGACTGATTCATGCTCTTGACCATGCCGCGCAGCGTGACGCGGATGTTGGAAGGCAGTTTCGCGTCCGCGATGGTCTTGATGAATTCCGGTGCGAAGCCTGCCCAGATCCTCGCCCGACGGAGTGACGTACACATCGACCACGCGCTGGATCTGGTAATGATCCACTTCGGTGGGCGATTGAAGATGCACCAGCTTCACCACCGAATCGAGAGTGGTGGGCTCTTTCAGCATTGGGCGCGCGCAGCGGGATCTGTCTTCAGGTCCACCAGGTTGTGGATGGCGGGTTTGCCATGCTCGGCATATTGGACGCTCAGGAAATAGTCGTTGCCGGTCTTGTAATCCACCCAGTAGTTGGGCGCGATCATGATGTTGGAATTCAGCGCCGTGATGACGTTGTCCACCATGTCTTTTTGCGTAAGCCCCAGTTCGCCGGCGTGCACGCGATCGATGTCCAGCCGGATGGACGGATAGTTCATGTCCTGCGGAATGTAGATCTGGCCGACGCCGGGAAGCTGGCGAATGCGTGCGCGCCAGATCCTGCGCGGTCGCGTAAGTCAAGCCCAGATCGCGCGTGTTCACCTGGACATCGATGGGCGCGGGCTGTCCCTGGTTCAGGATGGCGTCCTGCATGGAGCCGCTCTGGAAGAACGTCCGCACTTCCGGGAATTTCGCCGCAATCTGCTTCTTGCACGCGATCCATGTATTCGAAGCTGCTGACCTGGTGGCCTTCATTCAGCGCCACCTGAATGGTGGCGGTGTACATTCCGGCGTTGGTGGTGTACAAGCGACGAAATATCGTTCACGACGCCGATATTCGAAAGGATCATTTTGAGATCCTTCGGCGCGACGATCTGGCGGATCAGATCTTCGATCTTGGCCACGTATTCGTTGGTCACCTCGATGCGCGTTCCGGTGGGAACCTTCATGTTCACGGTGAACTGGCCGGCATCGGTCTGAGGGAAGAAGGCCAGGCCGAGAAACGGATAGATGCCGAGACTTGCCACAAACACGCCCAGCAGCAGCGACCAGCGTAAGAGCCGGATGCTTCAGAGCGCGGCGGACCCAGCGCTCATAAGCATCCAGCAATGCATTGAAGCCCGCGATTGAACCAGGCGTTGAAACGGCCGCCCCAGGACCGATTTTCGTGAGCTCGGCCTGGCGTCTTCCGAGCCTGGCTCCCCGTGCGCATGACCCGGGGGAATCGCCTTCAGGAAGCGGGAGCAGAACAGCGGAATCACCGTCATCGCCACGACGAAGGAGGCCAGCAGCGCCAGACAGAAGGCCAGCGCCAGCGCGGAAAACAGAAACTTGCTGACGCCGAACAGAAGCGTGACCGGGAAGAAGTCCACCACGCTCACCAGTGTCGCGGCCAGCACCGCCAGATTCACTTCCGCGCCGCCCTGCTCGGCCGCCACGGCGGGCGACGATCCCATCTCCAAATGGCGGTAAATGTTTTCGAGCGAGATGACGGAGTTGTCGATGACGCGCGAGAAGGCCAGCGCCAGGCCGCCCAGGATCATGGTGTTGATGGTGCTGCCCATCATGTACAGAACCACGAACGTCGCCAGCGCGGAAATCGGAATCGACAGCAACACCGCGCCAGTGGCGCGCATGCTCCCCAGGAACAGCAGAATCATGAGGCTGGTCAGCACCAGCCCGATCAGTCCTTCGTGCAGCACGGTGTTCAGCGCCTGTTTGACGAAAACCGATTGATCGAAGACGATATTGGTCACCAGCTGCTTCGGAAGATCGAACAGATGCTGGACCAAGCTCGCGGACGTCGTCCACCACCTGAATGGTGTTGGTGTCGCCGCCCGACTTCATGATGGGAATGTAGGCGGATTTCTGGCCGTCGATGCGCACGATGTTGTACTGGAGCTGGCTGGCGTCCTTGGCTTCGCCGACGTCGCCCACCGAAACCCAGCTGGTGCCGACGGTCTTGATGGGCACGTCGTCCAGGTCCTTGACATTCTGCACCAGGCTGTTGGAGTAGACGTAGTAGTCGCTGGGACCCGATCTTGACGTCGCCGGCGGGCAGGATCAGATTGCTGCTGTTCACCGCGTTGACCACGTCCATCGGGCTCATCTGCGCGCGAGAGCAGCTTGTAGGGATCCACATAGACCATGGCCTGGCGGTACTTGCCGCCGAAGACGGCGGGGATTTCGGCGCCCTTCACCACCGCGATCTGATTGCGGATCTGGAACTGGGCGAGATCGTGAAGCTGCGTTTCGTTCAGGCCCTGGCCCTTCACCGTGACCAGGCAGACCGGCAGGCTGGAGGCATCGAACTTCAGCACCACCGGCGGCAGCGTGCCGGGCGGCAGGCGTTTCAGATCGGCCAGCGCCAGATTCGAGAGCTGCCGTCACGTCGGCATCGGCGTTGGTCCCGGGCTGAAAGTAAGACCTTGATGATGCTGACGCCCAGCAGCGAGCGCGACTCCATGTGATCGATGCCGCTGGCCAGAGTGAAGAAGCGTTCCAGCGGATTGGTGATGTCGACTTCGATGTCCTGCGGAGGCATGCCGCTGTAAAAGGTCGCCACCACCACTTCCGGCAGATTGATGGGCGGAAACAGATCCACCGGCATCCGCGAGAGCGCGTTGATGCCGATGACAGCCAGCGCCAGGCAGACGACCACAATGAAATAGGGATTGCGAATGGAAAAACGTGGCATGGGCTGGCTCCTGCGGACTACTGCTGCTCTTCAGAGGCGTTATATTGCATCACTTCGACCATCTTGGGCTGAGCGACCTGGCCCGCCTTCAGGCCGCTGCGGTCGCTGACCACCACCAGTTCGCCTTCCTGCAAGCCCGGAAACCACTTCGGCGTCGGTCGCGGTCTGGATGCCCAATGACCACCGGCCGGATCTCGATTTTGTTGGACGGATCCACCACATCCACGGTGGTCTGGCCATTGGCCTGATCCACGGCCTGCAGCGGCACCGCGAGCGCGTCGTTCTTGTGTTCCAGCGTGATGGTGGCTTCCGCGTACAGCCCGGGAAGCAGGACACGGTTGGGATTCGGCACATCCACTTCGGTGTGCATGGTGCGCGTGTCTTCCTTAACGTCCACGGAGAAGCGCGCCACTTTGCCGGGAAAGGTTCGGTTCAGCGACGGGACATTGACGCTCACCGGATCGCCGAGATGGATGTACTGCACGTAGGACTCGGGCACCGGAATCACCAGCCGGAACAGGTCGTCCTCAGACAGCCGTGACCAGCGGCAGGGCCTGCGTGCTGGAGCTGGTGCCGGCCTGCATCAGCGTGCCGAGATTGGCGTAGCGCTGCGTCACCACGCCCGCAAACGGCGCCGTGATCTTGGAATAATCGAACAGCGCCTGATCGTGCTCGCGCTTGGCCTGCGCGGCCGCCAGCTCGCTTTCGGCGGATTGCAGGTTCGACTTCGCCGCTTCCACTTGCGCGGCCGAGGCCAGCGCCTTGCCCTCGCGAATCATCCACTTCCTGCTGCGCCACCAGGCCCGGCTTGGCCTTGCGCGACGCCATTGAGCCGGTCGAACTGCAACTGCAGCACTTTCTGCTGGGCCTCCATCGCGGTTCAACTCGTCCTGGGCGTGCGGAATTTGCGCCGCGGCATTCTTGACGGCGGCATCGTCCTCTTTCACTTGCAATTGCAGCTCGGGAATTTCCAGAGTCGCCAGGACCTGGTTGGCTTCGACATGCGATCCGTAATCGACGTTCAGGTTCTTTACGAAGCCGGACTCCTTGGCATACACGTCGATCTGCTGGAACGGAACCAGTTCGGAGGAAAGCGTCAAGGTGCGTCCCAGATCTTTCCTGCCCGACCTTGACCACTCCCACCGAGACTCGCGGAGTCCCGGATTCGCGCCTGACTCGCCCGGATCTTTGGCCTGGACCTTCACGGCATTGCCACAGGAGGCCAACATTCCAACCGCTGCCGCGATCATGCCGAACAACAAAAAGCTCGCGTATTTGACCTCATAAATCTATTGACCGTCCCGCCAAGGCGAATCGCAACTGACGTTCATTTTTCGAATCCGCTCCGACAACTCCCTCAGGGAGAACTGCGGTGAATGGCAGAACTGCACCAGTTCGCGCTCTTCCTCCAGGATTCTGGACGCTACCGTCGGGAACTTCCGCCGCGATCGACAAGCGGAATGTTCACAACTCCGTGGCGATCCCCATGCAGTAAATCGCCCGATGCAATCTTCAAACTGTCCGATTTCGACTGGCTCGCCAAACTCGGTAATGTGGGCGTAGGCATGGGACACCGAAGTATGGTTCGCGAACATTTGAAAACCCATGGCCTCCACTGCCGGCAGATCGCGAACCGCGCCGTTCGTGACACAACCCACACACTTCAGAGCCACGCCGATGGCCGCGTGGATCTCGCCCACGAACGCTCCCAGGCCCGGGTTATGGTCGGCATCCTGCAGCACCATCACTCTCGGCTCGGGGAGCGAAGCCACATAGCTCCACCAATCCATGCGGTCGTAGTAACAACGGTGGCTCATCGGAGCGGACGCGGTTCGGATGCGGGCGGTAGCCGCGTAGCCAACCATGGGCGGTAATTTCGGAAACCGGCAGCGCGCCACGCCCGACAGAAAGCCCTCGTTCCGCAAGCGCACATTGAGCCGCTCAATGGCGTTGGAAACCGTGCAGCGTATCGAGCTTCTTGAGTTTTTCCAGATCCTCGGACGAGGGAACGGTTGGTTGGGTCATTTCCGTTGGACACGATTGTAGCGGATGAGGCACAACTTTACTTGGGCGCTTCCAGAATCCTTTACCTCCATAACATACGACGTATCGGACTCCTCACCCTATACCAGACGGCTGGTATTTTTGAAGAAAAACACTGGTAGATTGGCCCGGCGGACACACAGCCTCGGTTAGCATTGGGATGCACACATGCCGAGGGCCCCAGCTACAGCAGGACAAGCTCGCTCAGATCGTGTGTTCCTGCGTTCTCGCTTTGCTCTCGCGGTAGGGTTTGGCGGGCTGCTTTCGATCATGGCTCTCGCCGGAATCGACGCGCTGCAGTGTGCTCCAGCAATTCCGCCACAACGACGAGCAAATCCGGAGCCGGTATCTCTCACAAAACCACGCGCTCAACGATATCCGATCGCGATGTGTATGTCTCCGGCACATACGTTCGCGACTACCTCCTGGAGCCTGACCCCCAGAGAGCGGATGCCTATCGGGCCAGCCTGGAAGAGGTCCGCCGACACATGGAATCCGCGCTCGAATCCTACCGGAACGAGGTAGCGTCCAGCGAGGCCCAACACTATTCGGCGTTGCAGGCGGAGCTGATGGATTATTGGCGGACACTCGATCCGATTTTTCAGTGGGGCCCCGCGGAAAGGCGCCGTTCCGGATACGCTTTTCTTGCGCGATGAGGTTTTCCCGCGCCGGCAGAACATGCTCGCCATTGCCGGCCGGATCGCCGACCTCAACGATCAGCAGTTGAACGCCGGGAATCACCAGGTAGTGGCGCTATTGCTGCGCTTCCAGACGCGGCTGCTGCTGACTCTTTTGGCCGCGCTGGCGCTAGGTCTCGGCCTGGCCCTGTTTACCATGCGGCGGATCTTGAATCTGGAAGAACAGGCCCGCCGGCAATATTTGGATGTGGCCGAAGCGCGCACCCAGCTGAAGGAACTGTCGGCCCGCCTGGTTCAGGCGCAGGAAACCGAGCGCCGATCCCTGTCGCGCGAGTTGCATGACGAGGTGGGGCAAGCCCTCTCGGCGGTGCTGGTGGAATTGCGTAATCTCTCGGCGGGGCTAGCGGTCCGGTCCGAAGAACAATTGCGGCGACACGTGGAAACCATCAAAGGCCTGGTGGAGGGTACGGTGCGCGTGGTTCGCAATATGGCGCTACTGTTGCGGCCATCGATGTTAGACGACCTGGGTCTTATTCCCGCCTTGAAGTGGCAAGCCCGCGAATGCTCGAAGAGTACCGCGATGGACGTGACCTTCGCGGCCGAACTGGACTCTGACGAGTTGCCGGACGAGTACAAAACCTGCATCTATCGCGTGGTTCAGGAAGCACTGCACAACTGCGCCCGCCATTCCCACGCCACCACCGTTCGCATCCGTGTGGAACAGGAGCCGGATCGCCTGCTGCTCACCATTCAGGACGATGGTCGGGGGTTCGAGGTCCGGCAAACCAAGGGCTTGGGTCTGCTGGGCATACAAGAGCGCGTCACGCGCTTGCAAGGCAATTGTGTCGTTCACTCGAAGCCCGGAGGCGGCACCACGTTGTCTGTGGAGTTGCCGGTGGCGAGAGACAGCGAAGAAGCACAGAGCGTTTATAGCCGTGAAACAGATTCGCATCCTGTTAGCTGACGATCACACCGTAATGCGCCGCGGGCTCCGGCTGCTGCTCGAGAGTCACCCCGAATTCGGCGTGGTGGCCGAAGCGCCGGACGGCCGGCAAGCCGTGGAACAAGCGGAAGCCACCGAGCCGGACGTCGCGGTCCTCGATATTGCCATGCCCAACTTGAGCGGAATCGAAGCCGCCCAGCGTATCAACGCCGCCTTGCCTCGCACCGCCATCGTGATTCTCAGCATGCATTCCGATGAAGGCTATGTGCTGCGGGCGCTGAAGGCGGGCGCCAAGGGATATCTTTTGAAGGATTCGGCTGAAAGCGATCTCATCGCCGCCATCAAATCCGTGCATGAGGGCAAGACTTTCTTCAGCCCTGAAATCACCAAGATGCTGATGGACGACTATGTGCGGGAAATCCGGACTCGCGGCGCGGACGATAGCTACGATCTGCTGACATCCAGGGAGAGGGAAGTGCTGCAGCTCCTGGTGGAGCTGAAGTCCAACAAGGAAATCGCCGAGCTGCTTAATCTGAGTCTCTACACCGTGGAGACCCATCGCCGGAACCTGCACGAAAAGCTCAATCTGCACAGCCTGCCGGAGCTGATTCTGTACGCCGTCCGCAAAGGCGTGGTCTCCTAACAGGTTGTTGAAAAAGCCCAGCAGACTGAAGTCCGCCCTACGCGGGGATACCTATGTTGTTGATAGTCCGTGTAGCGCAGGCGCCCACGCCTGCGGTTCGCGCATGTGAAAGGGCTTTTCAGCAACCTGCTAGGGAACTTCAGGCGCGAATCCGCGCAAGGCTGCTAATCTTCGCCCAAGGCTGATAATCTGAAAGTTACATGAGCGAGAGCCTCACCATTACTCTGCCCGATGGGAGCCAGACCAGCGTTCCCGCCGGCAGCAGTCCCCTGGACATCGCAAAATCGATCAGCCCGCGGTTGGCCGATGACGCCGTAGTCGCGCGCGTGGATGGAGAACTTTGGGACCTGACGCGTCCGTTCGAAAAAGACGCCAAGCTCGAGATCCTGACGTCGAAGAACCCGGAGGCGCTGCAAGTCTACCGGCATTCCACCGCGCATTTGCTGGCCGCCGCGGTGCTGGAGCTGTTTCCGGAGACGCAAGCTCGGCATCGGACCGCCCACCGACACCGGCTTCTACTACGACTTCCAGCGCGAAACCCCGTTCACGCCCGAGGATCTCGAAAAGATCGAAGCGCGCATGCAGGAGCTGCAGGCCAAGAATCTGCCGTTCGAGCGCGTCATGACGCCCAAGGACGTCGGGCCTGAAGAAATACGCCGACGACTGGATGAAGCGCGAGCTGATCGAAGAGCGCGCCGGCGAAATTTTCTCCGAGTATACGCTCGGGCCGCATTTCATCGATTTCTGCCGCGGGCCGCACGTGCCGTCCACGGCGCGGCTGAAGGCGTTCAAGCTGCTCTCGGTCGCGGGCGCCTACTGGAAGGGCGACGAGCACAAGCCGCGGCTGCAGCGCATCTACGGCACGGCGTTCTTCAGCAAGAAGGAACAGGACGCGTATCTCGCGCGGCTGGAAGAAGCCAAGAAGCGCGACCATCGCAAGCTCGGCCAGGAGCTGGACCTGTTCAGCATCCAGGAACTCGCCGGGCCGGGCCTGATTTTCTTGCATCCCAAGGGCGGCCGCATTCGCAAGATCATCGAAGACTGGATGCGCGATCAGTATCTGGCGCGCGGCTACTCGCTGGTCTACACGCCGCACGTGATGCGCCGCGATTTGTGGAAGATCTCCGGGCACGCCAATTTTTACAGCGACAACATGTTCAAGCCCATGGAGCTGGACGACGCCGAGTATCAGCTCAAGCCCATGAACTGCCCGGGCCACATTCTGATTTACAAGGACAAGCTGCGCAGCTATCGCGATCTGCCGGTGCGGCTGGGCGAGCTGGGCACGGTTTATCGCTATGAGCGATCGGGCGTCATGCACGGGCTGATGCGCGTGCGCGGATTCACGCAGGACGACGCGCATATCTTCTGCACGCCCGAGCAGATCGAAGACGAAGTGGTGAGCTGCCTGCAGTTCGCCATCGACACGCTGAAGACCTACGGCTTCGACGATTATGAAGCCGAGCTTTCCACCTGGGACGGCGGCGCGAGCGGCAAGTACGACGGCACGCCGGAGCAGTGGGAGCTGGCCGAAAACGCGCTGAAGCGCGCCACCGAGCGGCTGAACATGAAGGTGAAGGTGATGCCCGACGAAGCGGCGTTCTACGGCCCGAAGATCGACGTGAAGCTGGTGGATGCGATCGGCCGGCTGTGGCAGCTTTCCACGGTGCAGTTCGATTTCACGCTGCCGCGCCGCTTCGAGCTGGAATACGTCGCCGAGGACGGCAAGAAGCATCAGCCGCTGATGGTGCATCGCGCGCTGTACGGATCGATCGAGCGGTTCTTCGGAATTCTGATCGAGCATTACGCCGGCGCGTTTCCGGTGTGGCTGGCGCCGGTGCAGGCGGTGGTGCTGCCGATCACCGACCGGCACGCCGAGTACGCGCAAAAAGTTGTCGATCAGTTGCGAGGCCGCCGGTCTGCGCGTCGAGCTGGACGATCGCAAAGAGAAGGTGAACCTCAAGATCCGCGAGGCGCAGTTGCAGAAAGTCCCGTATATGCTGGTGGTGGGCGACCGCGAAGCGCAGGACGGCAGCGTTTCGGTGCGCAATCGCAAGCACGGCGATCAAGGGGCGCAGAAAGTGGAAGAATTCATCCTCCAGATCCAGCGGCTCATCGACAGCAAAGCCCGGACGGAGTAAGCGCGGCGAGTGCTCAATCGGTGCGATTCGCGACCTCTACGAAATCGCGAGACGGCGGGCTCTTCATTCGGAAAAAGTGGTCTCGGACCTGCTTGCATCGCTCGACCGCATCGCTTAACGATCCGGGCAACACTCCAGGCCTCCAGGCTCCCCGTAAGATAAAGGTATACTTGTAGATATTTACATTCGCCCGGTAACCTTCCGGGCCAGTGGACGCCTTTCTTCGACTCTGTATGCAGGCGCCCAGGATTGGCGTGGCAATTTTCATGAACACTGGCAAAACACTTTCGCGGCTGGCTTTGGCAACCCTGACGTTCACCCTCTTATTGGCCCTTGGCGCCTGTAGCAATTCGGGTGCGAAAGCAGGCGCCGGCGTCCGCGGCCGGGGCGGCGATGGCGGGCCCGTTCCAGTGGTAGTGGCGAAGGTGTCCCAGCGCGATGTGCCCATCAATGTGGACGTCATCGGCAACGTGGAGGCCTACTCCACCATTACCGTAAAAGCGCAGGTGGGCGGCGAGCTGACCAAAGTCTCCTTCCACGAAGGCGACTTCGTCAAGAAGGGCGATCTGCTCTTTACCATCGACTCGCGGCCCTATTCGAAGCCCAGCTTAGCCAGGCGCAAGGCCAACCTGGCGCGCGACACAGCGGCGCTGAGCCAGGCGGAAGCCAATCTGGCGCGCGACATCGCCAACGAGAAGTACGCGCAGGACCAGGCCAAGCGCTATCGCGGATTGTTCGATCAAGGCGTGGTCTCGCGCGAGCAGGCGGACCAAATGACGTCCAGCGCCGATGCGCTCTCGCAAACCGTGCTGGCCGACAAAGCCGCCATTGAGAGCGCCCGCGCCCAGATCGTGGCCGACAAAGCGGCCGTCGGAAACGGCCACGGTGCAGTTGAGCTACACCACCATCACTTCGCCCATCGACGGCCGCACCGGCAGCATCGCCGTGAAGCAGGGCAACGTCGTCGCCGCCAATACCAGCGATTTGATGACCATCACCCAGGTGCAGCCGATCTATGTCACCTTCTCGGTTCCCGAGGCGCAGCTGGGCGACATCAAGCGGTACATGGCGGCAGGCCACTTGCCGGTGCACGCCGCTCCGCAGGCCGATGCCACGCGCGCAGGAATCGCGGCGTGCTGACGTTCATCGACAATACCGTCGACGCCACCACCGGCACCATCAAGCTCAAGGGCACGTTTCAAAATGCCGAACAATGCTGTGGCCCGGCGAATTCGTCCGCGTGACTCTGGGGCTGACCACGCGCCCGCACGCCACGGTGGTTCCGAATCAAGCCGTGCAGACCGGCCAGGACGGCCAGTTCGTCTACGTGGTCAAGGCAGGATCGCACCGTCGAGATGCGCCCGGTGGTCACCGGCACGCGCAGTCGATCAGGAATTGGTGATCGACCGCGGGCTGGAGCCGGGCGAAACCGTGGTCACCGAAGGCCAGCTCCGGCTCACGCCCGGCAGCCGTGTGCAGGTGCAAGGCGGCCGCGATCAGCCCGCGGTCGGCGTTCTGCCACCCGCCAAAACCAGCTAGGAGAGGCCGCCCGTTGAATATCTCGGAAGTCTTCATCCGCCGACCCATTGCCACCAGCCTGCTGATGGCCGGGCATCGCGCTGTTTGGCGTGGTGGCGTATCGCGGCCTGGCGGTCAGCGATCTGCCGAGCGTTGATTTTCCGACCATCCAGGTGCAACGCCGGGCTGCCGGGCGCCGATCCGACCACCATGGCTTCGGCCGTAGCGACGCCTCTCGAGCGGCAATTCACCTCCATCGCCGGCCTGGATTCGATGACTTCGACCAGCTCCACCGGCAGCACGCACATCACCCTTGAAGTTCGATCTGGATCGCGATATCGACGGCGCGGCGGTGGATGTGCAGACCGCGATTTCCGAAGCCACGCCGCTGCTGCCCGCCGGATTGCCCGCGCCGCCGTCCTTCCGCAAGAGCAATCCGGCCGACCAGCCCATCATGTATCTGGCGCTCACCAGCGCAACGCTGCCGCTCTGGACTATCGACGAATACGCCGAAACGCTGGTGGCCCAGCGCCTGTCCATGGTTTCGGGCGTCGCGCAGGTGCAGGTGTGGGGCAGCACGAAGTATGCGGTCCGGGTGCAGGTGGATCCCGACAAGCTCAACGCCAAGCATCTGGGCCTGAATGAAATTGACGCCGCGCTGAACGGCTGGAACGTCAATACGCCCGTCGGCACGCTGTACGGAGCGCACACCGCCTACAACATTCAGGCCAACGGCCAGCTGATGCACGCCGCCGATTACCGGCCACTGGTGGTGGCCTGGCGCAATGGCGCGCCCATCCGTCTGGATGAAGTCGCCAACGTGATCGACAGCGTGGAAAACGACAAGAACGCGTCCTGGATCAACACGCACGACAAGGTGCCGAACGCGCCGTCAACCTGGGCATCATGCGGCAGGCCGGCAGCAACACCATCAAGATCACCGACGACATCAAGCGGGTGCTCCCGACGCTGCAAGCCCATCTGCCGCCTTCGGTGACACTGAAGGTACGCGGCGACCGCTCCACTAATATCCGCGCAGGCGTTCCGACGACATCCAGTTCACCATGGCGATCACGCTGGGCCTGGTGATCGCGGTGATTTTCCTGTTCCTGCGCAATGCCTCGGCCACGTTGATCCCCAGCATGGCGCTGCCGTTCTCGATCCTGGGCACGTTCGCCGTGATGTACCTGCTGAACTACAGCCTGGACAACATCTCCATGATGGCGCTGATCCTGTGCATCGGGTTCGTGGTGGACGACGCCATCGTGATGCTGGAAAACATTGTCCGGCACATGGAGAAGGGCGAGACGGCGTTCCAGGCCGCGCTTGCGCGGATCGCGCGAAATCGGATTCACCATCATTTCCATGACGGTTTCGCTGGGCGCGGTGTTCATTCCGGTGCTGTTCATGGGCGGCATCATCGGCCGCCTGTTCAAGGAATTCGCCGTCACCCTCTGCACCGCCATCTTCATCTCCGGCCTGGTCTCCATCACGCTCACACCCATGCTGTGCAGCCGCTTCCTGAAGGACCCGCGCCAGCGGAAGCAGGGCGGCTTGAGCCGGGCGATCGAGCGCTTCTTCAATTTCCTGCTGGACGGCTACAAACGCAGCCTGCGCGTGGTTCTGCAACACCGCTACATCATGGCCGTCGGTGTTCTTCATCCTGCTCGGCGCCACCATCTACCTGTTGGGCGCGGTTTCCAAGGGCTTCATCCCAGACGAAGACAACGATTCCATGATGGTGACCCTGGAGGCGGCGCAAGGCACTTCCTACTACAAGATGGTGGACTACGTGCAGCGAGTGTCCGACATCTTGCGCAAGGATCCGAACATCGAGCTCGTTCATGGCGCAACGCCGATACCGGCAACACGCCCGCGCTTCTGGATGCAGTTGAAGCCGCGCAAACAGCGCGCGTTGTCGCTGACGCAGATCATCGCCGAGCTGCGGCCGAAAGTTTCTCATTTCCCGGGCCTGCAAGTATTCCTGGTGGCCCCGCCCAGCCTGCGCTTCGGCGGACATCAGACCAAGTCCGCTTACGATTTCACGCTGCAGGGGCCGGACACCGACGAGCTCTACAAGCAAGCGCAGATCCTGGAGCGCGAGATCGCAAAACTCCCCGGCTTGGTGGACGTGACCACGGATCTGCAGGTGAAGAACCCGCAAGTGAACCTGGAGATCGACCGCGACCGCGCGGCCGCGCTCGGCCTGGACGCCAATCAGATCGAATCGGCGCTGTACAGCGCCTTTGGCCCGCGCTGGTCCTCCACCATCTACGCGCCCACCAATCAGTACAAAGTGTTGCTGGAAGTTGCGCCCAAATACCAGGAATTTTCCGATTATCTGAACAAGATCTATTTCAAGGCTTCCAGCGGCCAGCTGGTGCCGCTCAGCAATTTCGCGTCGCTGAAGGAAGCCGCGAGCGCCGCAAAGCATCAATCACTCGGGCCAGTTCCCCTCGGTCACCGTCTCGTTCAACGCCAAGCCCGGCGTGGCGCTGGGCGACGCCGTGAACATGGTGCAAGCCACCGCGCGGCGCGTTCTGCCGGCCAACATGACCGCCAACTTCGAAGGCACCGCGCAGGCGTTCCAAAGTTCGCTCAAGAACCTGACGCTGCTGCTGATCATCGCGATCCTGGTGGTCTACATCGTGCTCGGCGTGCTGTATGAAAGCTACATTCATCCGCTCACGATTCTCTCCGGGCTGCCGTCGGCCGGCGTGGGCGCGCTGCTGACGCTGATGATGTTCCATGTCGATCTGAACATCTATTCGTTCGTCGGACTGATGATGCTGATCGGCATCGTGAAGAAGAACGCGATCATGCAGATCGATTTCGCGCTGGAAGCCGAACGCAAGGAAGGCAAGACGCCGCTCGAAGCGATTTATGAAGGCTGCCTGATCCGCTTCCGGCCCATCATGATGACCACCATGGCGGCGATGCTGGGCGCGGTTCCGGTCGCGCTTGGCTACGGCGCGGGCGGCGAGGCGCGCCGTCCCCTGGGCCTGGCGGTGGTCGGCGGCCTGCTGTTTTCGCAATTGATCACGCTGTATCTGACGCCGGTGGTCTACACCTACATGGCCGCGGTGCTGGAATGGAGCCGGCGGCGCAAGCGCCAAGCCGCCAAGCTTTCCAGCTCTCGAATCGCCCGCAGGGAGCGCTTACCGGCGGCTGACTGATACCTAAATGAACTTCTCGGAAACATTTATACGGCGGCCCATCGCCACCAGCCTGCTGATGGCCGCCATCGCGCTGTTCGGCACTGGTGGCCTACCGCTCGCTGCCGGTCAGCGATCTGCCCAACGTCGATTTTCCCACGCTGCTGGTCACCGCGAGCCTGCCCGGCGCCAGCCCGGAGACCATGGCCTCCGCGGTGGCGACGCCGCTCGAGAACCAGTTCTCGAACATCGCCGGCCTGGATTCGATGACGTCCACCAACTCGCTCGGCTCCACGCAGGTCACGCTCGAATTCGCGCTCAGCAAGAGCCTGGACGGCGCCGCGGTGGACGTGCAGTCCGCCATCACGCAGGCCGCGCGCCTGCTGCCGCAAGGCATGCCGACGCCGCCCACCTTCACCAAGGTGAATCCGGCCGATCAGCCGATCCTGTATCTGCGCCATCACCTCGCAAGACGCTGCCGCTGTGGACGCTGGATGAATACGCCGAAACGCGCATCGCGCAGCGCATCTCCATGGTCAGCGGCGTGGCGCAGGTGCAGGTGCTGGGCGCGCAGAAGTACGCGGTGCACGTGCAGGTGGATCCGCATCTGCTGGCCTCGCGCCAGATCGGCATCAACGAAGTGGAGACCGCGCTGTCCAGTTGGAACGTCAACCTGCCCACCGGCAGCATCATCGGGCCGCAGCGCGCCTTTACGTTGCAGGCCACCGGACAGTTGATGAGCGCCGCGCAATACCGGCCGCTGATCGTGGCCTATCGCAACGGATCGCCGGTCCGCCTGGAGGAGCTGGGCGACGTCGATCGACAGCGTCGAGGACGATAAGACCGGCTTCCTGGTTCTACACCAAGCAAGGCACGCAGCGCGCCATCATCCTGGGCATCCAGCGCCAGCCCGGCACCAACACCATCGCGGTCACCGACGCGGTGAAGAACCTGCTGCCGAAGTTCCGCTCCGAGATCCCGCGCGTCGGTGAACATGGACATTCTCGTACGACCGGTCCGACACCATCCGCGAGTCCTACAAGGACGTTCAGTTCACCATGCTGCTGACGCTCGGCCTGGTGATCGATGGTGATCTTCCTGTTCCTGCGCAACGTCTCGGCCACGGTCATTCCCAGCCTGGCGCTGCCCTTCTCCATCATCGGCACGTTCGCCATCATGTACCTGCTGCACTACAGCCTGGACAACCTGTCCATGATGGCGCTGATCCTTTCCGTCGGCTTCGTGGTGGACGACGCCATCGTGATGCTGGAAAACATTTTCCGGCACATGGAGATGGGCGAGAAGCCGCTGTACGCGGCGCTGGCGGGATCGAAGCGAAATCGGCTTCACCATCGTTTCCATGACGCTGTCGCTCGCGGCCGTGTTCATTCCGGTGCTGTTCATGGGCGGCATCCTGGGCCGCCTGTTCCGCGAGTTTGCCGTCACCATCTGCGTGGCGATCCTGATTTCGGGCATTGTCTCGGTGACGCTGACGCCCATGCTGTGCAGCCGCTTCCTGCGTTCGCCCGAGGAGCAGAAGCGATCCTGGTTCTACCGCATCACCGAGCGTTTCTTCGAGGCTCTGCTGCGCGTTTACGACCGCACGCTGCAGGTGGTCCTGCGGCATCGGGCCGCTCACCATGACGGCTTCGCTCGCTGGTGCTGGTCGGACACCGTGTATCATGTTCATCAAGATCCCGAAGGGCTTCATTCCCGATCAGGACACCGACCAGATCTACGCCGTCACCGAAGCCGCGCAGGGCACTTCGTACTACCAGATGGTGGAGTATCAGAAGCAGGTGGCCGAGGTGTTTCGCACCAACCCCAACGTGCGAGGCCCTGATGTCCACGGTGGGCGGCACCTCCGCGTCCACGCTGGGCGGCCCCAACTACGGCGAACTGGTGGTGCATCTGAAGCCGCGCGCGCAGCGCAAGGAGCTGGTCGAACGACATCATCGCCGATCTGCGGCCGCAAGCTCGCCAACTTCCCGGGCATGCGCGTCTACCTGCAGAATCCGCCCACCATCCGGATCGGCGGCCAGGTCACCAAGAGCCTGTACCAGTTCTCCATGCAGTCGCCCGACAAGCACGAGCTGTACGCCGGCGCCGCCAAGCTGCGAGCACGAGATTGAGAAACTGCCCGAAGTGGAAGACGTCACCAGCGACCTGGCGATCCCGGCGCCGCAAGTGAACGTGACCATCGACCGCGACAAAGCCGCGGCGCTGCAGGTGAACGCCGACGCCATCGAGAACGCGTTCTACGACGCCTACGGTCCGCGCTGGGTCTCCACCATTTACGCGCGCCATCAACGAATACAAAGTGCTGCTGGAACTGAAGCCGCAATATCCAGGCCGACCCGCACGCGCTCTCGCTGCTGTATTTCAAGTCCGACCAACGGCACCGCTGATCCCGCTCGACACGCTGGCCAAGCTGCAAGCAGGACATCGGCCCGCAGACCATCAACCACTACGGACAGCTCAACGCCGTCACCATTTCGTTCGATCTGAAGCCCGGCGCGTCGCTCGGCGACGTGGTCTCGAAAGATTGAGGATCTCGCCGGCGCAGACTTTGTCGCCGGGAATCACCACCAACTTCGCAGGGCGCGGCCAAGGCGTTTCGAAAGCTCGCTCGGCAATCTCTGGGTTCTGCTGATCGTCGCGATCCTGGTGGTCTACATCGTGCTCGGCATTCTCTACGAAAGCTACATCCACCCGCTGACCATTCTCTCCGGACTGCCCTCGGCCGGATTCGGCGCTCTGATCACGCTGTACCTGTTCCACATGGATCTGAACATCTACGCGTTCGTGGGCTTGATCATGCTGATCGGCATCGTGGAGAAGAACGCGATCATGCAGATCGACTTCGCGCTGGAAGCCGAGCGCAACCAGGGCCTGCACGCCGATCAAGGCCATCTATGAAGGCTGCCTGATCCGCTTCCGCCCGATCATGATGACCACCATGGCGGCGCTGCTCGGCGCGGTGCCCATCGCTCTGGGCTATGGCGCGGGCGGCGAAGCCCGGCAGCCGCTCGGGCTGGTGGTGGTGGGCGGCCTGCTGTTCTCGCAGTTGGTGACGCTCTACCTGACGCCGGTGTTCTACACCTACATGGCGGCGCTGCTCGAAAAGATCCAGCGCCACAAGCAGCGCGCCAAGCAGCGGCTTGCCCGAACCGACCATCGCGTAGCGGCCCTGATTGGCTGGCCACGGATGAACACAGATAAACACGGATTGGCCGACATCTTATCCGCGTTAATCCGTGTTCATCTGTGGCCAGTATTCTATTTCGGCAAGACCACGAGCGTATCTTTCGCCGCCACTTTCGCAAACTGCATCGGAAAGCTACGTCCCACGTAATAGGCATTCCACTGGTCCTTATAATGCCGCGACAGAATCTGGCTCGGACTGCCCGATGTCGATGTTGTTGCACGATCCGTCCCAGTTCGCCAGATCCGCGACGAATCGCATCGACGGCCCCAGCAGCCAGCGAAGTCTGCTTGATGGTGGTCGCCGAACCGCTCATCTCCACCGGCCCGATGTTGAAGTATGTCCCGAACAACGGCATCTGGCTGCCCACCGGATGCTTGATCGTCAGCAAGTTGTAGCGCGCCCTAATCCCAGCGCGCGAGATTGCTGCCTTGCGTCCGTCTGCCTTCCTCGATCGCCGCGGCCAGCGCCGTCCAGCAACGCCTCGTCCTGTATCGCGAAAAAATCCACCGCCGCCCGATTCGACAATCTTCTGGATCGCCAGCCGGCGCCATGTAGGGCTGATAGATATCGCTGTCCGTCGCGCCAGGCCAGGCCGCGTGCACGGCCGCTCTCCGCAGCTGGTTGTAAGCCAGCGTGATCAGCAGCGGCGCGGCGGTCCGCTTCTCCATCTGCCCGTTCCACGATCGCAGCAACTGGCCACCGCTTCGGCCAGCAATTCCGGCTTGGGCCGGCTTCTTGCGATCGTAGGCCGCCACGATCTGCGCGCCAGATGACTCGAAAACGAGGAATAAACGTCCTTCTGCACCGCCAGCATGTCCTGCGGCTTCCACCCGGTGCGCGCGGTGAGGCGGTCGCGAATCTCGTTCGAACGATACGGCGCGCCGAACTCGCCGCTCACGCGATAAGGATAATTTTCCGGGAATGGATTCTGATTGGCGGTGACGATCCAGCCGCGCGGCGGGATTGTAGAACGCCGGCAATTGATCGAACGGAATATAGCCGTCCCATTCGAAATCGCCGCGAGCTGCCGTCCACCGGCACGTCGCCGTCGAAATTCTTGCGGATCGGAAGCATGCCGGCCGCGTGGTAGCCGATGTTGCCGTCCACGTCGGCGTAAACGAAATTCTGGCCAGGGCCAGGATAACGGGCGAGCGCCGCGGTGAACTCGCTCCAGTTTTGCGCGCGATCCAAATCCAGAAACGGAAAAGCAAACCCGTCCTGGTTCCGCCGCCGCCCAGCGCAGCGCGAAATAATGGCCATTCTCCGCGAACGCCACCGGCCCGTGCCGCGTCACCCACTGGCGGAATTCCACCGGCCGCGCGCCCTTCACGCGAATCCATTCCGATTCCGAGCGCGCCTGCTCCACTTGGCCGCGAAACAGGTAGCGCCCGGTCTGCGGATCGATCTTCTCGATGTACAGATCCTGAACGTCGAACCCGAGATTGGTGACGCCCCAGGCGATGCGCTGATTGTGGCCGATGATCACGCAAGGCAGGCCGGGCAGTGAAACGCCGCTCACGTCCAGGCCCGGCGCTTGGAGATGCACTTGATACCAGGTCGACGGAATGGACCAATCCAGGTGCGGATCGTTCGCCAGAATCGGCTTGCCGCTCGCCGTGTGTTTGCCGGAAACCACCCAGGCGTTCGAGCCGGGCTGGAATCTCGCGCGCCGCGCGCGAACCGGAAACAGCAGGCTCACCTTGGCCGGATCGCCGCCCGCGCAGCATCGTCATCTTGCGCAGTTCCTCGCGCCACGTGCTGGTCAGGGTGCGATACATCTGCAAGCCGCACAGCAGGCTGTCCGCAATGCGTCCAGGGCCGCGGATCGTAGCGCAGCAGCGTGAATTCGAGCGGCAGCGCGTCCGCGATGCGTCTCGATGAAATAGTTCACGCCCCGCGCGTAGGCGGCCAGCACGGCGCGATCGGCCGGCGGCCAGCGTGCGGGCTCCTGCTTCGGCGATGCGCCGCATCCGCAAGCCGGCGCGCTTCGCGATCCAACTCGAGCGTCGATGGGCCGAGAACTTCGGACAACTCGCCGGCCGCCAGCCGGCGCAGCGCATCCATCTGCCACAAGCGATCCTGCGCCGTGACGTAGCCTTGCAGGAAAATCGCGTCTTCCCAATTGCCCGGCCGCGATGTGCGGCACGCCCAGCGCATCGCGTGCGACGGTGGCCCGCGCGGAAATCGGCGCTGTGATCTGGCCGGAAGTTTTCGGCAGCGGCCGGTAAGCAATCCAATACACGGCGGCCAAAACCAGCACAAGCAAAACGGCTATGCTCAAGTTGATGAACTTGGCTTTCAGAGTCCTTTTGATGGACGCACTGGGACGATTCTAGCGTACCGCTGTTTCAGTGCCGTTGTCTTAGATTGCCTATGGCCTATCGCTTCGTCATTCTGGCCGCCGTGCTGCTGCTGAACGGCTTCTTCGCCACCGCCGAAGTGGCGCTGGTTTCGGTGCGCAAAAGCCGCTTGCGTACGCTGGCCGAGGAAGGTCAAGCCGGTGCGCAGGCCGCGCTGAATCTGCTGGCCAATCCGTCGCGGCTGCTCTCGCTGACGCAGGCCGGCGTCACGCTGGCCAGTCTGGGCCTGGGGTGGGCGGGAGAAAACACCGTTTATCAACTGCTCCAGGAACTGCTGCATCCCGTGATGGTGCCGCGCTGGGCACCCGGTATGGCACGGCGTCAGCTTCGCCATCGCTTTCTTGCTCATCAGCTACGCGCACATCGTTTTCGGCGAAGTGGTGCCCAAGAATCTGGCTATCGAAAAAGCCGATCGGCTGTCGCATTTTGGTCGCCCCCGTGCTGGTGGTTCTTTCCCGGCTGCTCGGCGCCCTTCACGTTTTTCGCGGAAGGGTCGGCCGCGGCCGTCTCACGCTGGATCGGCCTGCGCGGCGGCCACATGGCGGCGGAGGCCATTCGGCCGAGGAACTGAAGTTCATCGTCAGTTCCAGCCGCCGCGAAGGACATCTGCATCGCTTCGAAGAAGACGCGATTCAGGCGCTGCTGGAGCTTTCCGACTATTACGCGCGCGAAATCATGGTGCCGCGCAACGCCATCGTTTCGGTTTCCGTGGACGCCAGCCTGGATCAAGTGCTGCGGCGCATGCGCGAGCACGAATACTCCCGCCTTCCGGTGTACGACGGCAGCCCGGAACACATCATCGGCTACGTTCATTACAAGGACATGATGCGGATTTGGGAGGAACGCCGCCTGGCGAATGCCAAGCGCCGCCCGCTGCCCCCATTTCATCTTTCGCGCGTGCTGCGCAAGCCGCTGGTGGTTCCCGAAACCAAGCCGCTGAACGATCTGATCGACGAATTTCGCGAAACCCACATCCACATGGCGATCGTGGTGGACGAGTTCGGCACCATCGTCGGCCTGGTCACGCTGGAAGACGCGCTCGAGCAGATCTTCGGCGAGATTGGCGACGAGCACGACGTGAAGCGCCCCCGCCCCACCGCCGAAGCTTCCAGTATCGAAGTGGATGGCGCCATCACCATCCGCGACCTGGACACGCAATATGGACTGGAGTTGCCCGGCGACGCCGGCTTTGAAACACTCGCCGGGTTTCTGCTCTTCCAGTTGGGCTACATTCCTAAGCCAAGCGATACGGTGGAGTACGGACACCGCAGATTCACCATTCTGGCCATGGATCATAATCGCATCGCGCGCGTCAACATCGAGCGGCTGCCGGATGCGGAAGCCGAAACCACGGATTCCAAGGTTGGGCGATGAGAAGCTGGCGGGGGCGCAACGGCGCTCGGACCGAGCATCGCGAAGCATAGACCTGCCGGCGAGAAAATGCTGTCACGCAACTGGCGCGCCATGATATAAGTTAATGGCGCCCGAAACCGGGCATCCATCTCAATGGCCGCATGCGCTTCCTTCTTTTAATTCTCTTTGCCGGTAGCGGCTTTTCCGCGTTGATTTATGAAATCGTGTGGTTTCAATTGCTCCAACTGGCCATCGGTGGAACAACCGTATCACTGGCCGTGTTGCTGACAGCGTATATGGGCGGCCTGTGTTGGGGAAGCCTCGGGCTATCTCGTCTCCGCACCAATTGGAGCTCTCTTCGAGTGTATGCGGCTCTCGAATTCGGCATCGCGTTTTTCGGGATTGCCGCGCTGCCATTGATTTCCCTGGTCAATCGGATTTATTTTGCCGGGGCGTCGCATGGGATGCCGGGCATGCTCCTGCGCGGTCTGGTGGCGGCGGTTTGCTTGCTGCCGCCGACGGTGCTCATGGGAGCTTCTCTGCCGGCTCTGGTCCGTTGGATTGAAGCCACACCGAGTGCTGTGTCGTGGTGGGGATGGCTGTATGGCGCCAACACCCTGGGGGCCGTTTTCGGCTGTCTGTTCGCCGGATTCTATCTCTTGCGCGTGTATAACATCGCTGTTGCGACGTATGCGGCTGCAGCGATCAACCTGGTGGTGGCAGTCATCAGTATCCTGGTCGCCAGGCGGAACCCCACGCACAACGCGGCCCCCGAAATAGTTGCGGGCGCAGAATCACCGCTTGAGTCCAATGCAACCGGCGAAGCTTTCTCTTGGACGATCTACGCCGCTATCGCTCTATCCGGTGCAACCGCGCTCGGCGCGGAAGTGATCTGGACGCGGGTCATCGGCATGTTGCTCCTGGCCACGGTGTATACGCTGGCGATCATTCTAGCGGTCTTCTTGTTTGGACTGGCACTCGGCAGCGCCAGCGGTTCGTGGCTGTTGCGGAGGGTGCGGCGCCCCCGGTTCGCTCTCGGCGGGAGCCAATTGCTGCTGGCCGCTGGAATCGCCTGGACCGCCTACGCGATCGTCCACTCGCTGCCGTACTGGACCGACGACAAGCTCACGACGCTGGACCCGTGGCGTATGTTTGTGGTCGACCTGAAGCGCTGTGCGTGGGCCCTTCTGCCGCCCACCATTCTCTGGGGCGCAAGTTTCCCTCTCGCCTGCGCAGCCGTCGCAAGACCCAACGAAGATCCCGGCCATCTGGTCGGCGGTATCTACGGGGCTAATACCTTAGGCGGCATCGCGGGTGCGCTGGGCGTGAGTCTCTGGCTCATCCCCTGGATTGGTACGGCGCACTCGGAGCAGGTGCTCTTAGCGCTGTCGGCCTTGAGCGGGCTATTGGTGTTAGCGCCGCTTGTTCGAGAGCGGGCCGGGCGTGCGTCCCTCCGACTGGCGGGAGGACTCGTGCTGTCTTTGCTTGCCGCCGGATGGCTCGGGTGGAACATAAATCCAATCCCTGGTGAACTAATCGCGTACGGGCGGCGCATGGGTGTCTATGCCGGCCAATCGCAAATCCTATACACGGCCGAGGGAATCAACTCCTCGGTCGCGATTTCTCGATGGCCCGGGGGAGCTATCTATGTCAACGTAAATGGCCATGTGGAGGCCACTACCGAGCCGTACGACATGAAATTGCAACGAATGGTAGGACATTTGCCGGCGTTGCTGCATCCTGAGCCGCGATCCGTGCTAGGAATCGGGTTCGGCGCCGGCGTCTCCGCGGGTACCTTCACCCGGTACCCTACCATTCAGAAAATTACCATTTGTGAAATTGAGCCCGTAATTCCGCCGGCATCCACGCGCTTTTTTGCGCACGAGGATTACAACGTTCTCCATCATCCGCGGACCCGCATGATCTACGACGACGCGCGTCACTACCTATTGACTACCCGCGAGAAATTCGACGTCATCGCGTCCGATCCGCTCGACGTTTTCATCAAGGGCACCGCTGCCTTGTATTCCAAGGAGTATTTCGAAGCTGTCAAGCAACACCTGAATCCTGGGGGCATGTTCAGCTTGTACGTGCCTCTATATGAAAGCGATGAGCGAACTGTCCGAAGCGAACTGGCCACTTTCTTTGAGGTTTTCCCGAATGCCACCGTGTGGGCCAATCTTCGCGAGGGAATGGGTTACGACACAGTCTTTCTGGGTCAAGCCGGCCCACTGACCATCAACGTGGATGAAGTACAGCAGCGCCTGGACCGTCCGGATTACGCGCCTGTGGCGCAATCGCTTCGCGAGGTCGGAGTTGGTTCCGCGTTCGAATTGTTCTCGACTTTCCTTGGCCAGAAGTCCGATCTTCAAGCATGGATGGCGGGCGCTGCCATCAACCACGATCAAGACTTGCGGCTGCAATATCTCGCCGGCTGGGGGATCAACTCCTCGCTGGAAGATTTTCTCTATAGCAAGATGTTAGCCATGCGGCAGCCTCCGCGAAATCTATTCAGAGGCTCGCCGGGGCGTCTCGCGCTGCTGCTGAATCAAATGGTCAGCCAATCGGAAGGTCAATAGCATCTAACGGACTCTGGCCATACCATCTGCCCACAATCCGGCGAGCGCACCGTTTTCTCCGGCGACTGCCAACGCCCGGCTTAAAAGCCCGGTTTAGATACGGGCTGCTAGCTTAGCGAGCTAGATGGCGATTCGGAACTTGTAATGAGTTCGGGCAAATAAGTATTAGGGCTGCCACCGCGCAAAAGCCACTACATTCCGTCGATGATTGCGTTCAGCGTAACGCTGGGCCGCATCGCTGCGGCGCACTTAGCGTCGTCCGGGAAATAATACCCCCCGATGTCCACCGGCTTGCCCTGCGCCGCCAACAACTCCTGAGTAATCTTGCCCTCGTTCGCCGCCAGCGCGGCGGCTACCGGAGTGAAGCGTCGCTTCAACTCCCCGTCCTCGTCCTGGGCGGCGAGTGCCTTTGCCCACGCCAACGCGAGATAGTACGTCGAGCCGCGGTTGTCGATCTCGTTCACCTTGCGCGAAGGCTCGCGGGCGTCTTCGAGGTACTGGCCGATGGCGTCGTCCAGCGTTTTCGAAAGCAGCGCCGCCCGCGGGTTGCCGGTCTTCGTCGCGATCAGTTCCAGCGAGGGCACCAGCGCACAGTATTCACCGAGCGAGTCCCAGCGCAGATGACCTTCTTTCACGAACTGCTGCACGTGCTTGGGCGCCGAACCGCCGGCGCCGGTTTCGAACATTGCGCCGCCTCTGAGCAGCGGCACGATCGAGAGCATGCGGGCGCTTGTCCCCAATTCGAGAATCGGGAACAGGTCGGTGAGATAGTCGCGAAGCACGTTCCCCGTGACGGAGATGGTGTCCTCGCCGCGGCGAATTCGCTCCAGCGAGAATTTCATCGCGTCCACCGGCTTCATGATCTTGATTTCCAGTCCCGAGAGGTCGTGTTCGGGCAGGCAGGCTTTCACCTTCTGAATGATTTGCGCATCGTGGCCGCGATCCGGGTCGAGCCAGAACACCGCGGGTGCGCCGGTTGCCCGCGCGCGTGTCACGCCCAGCTTCACCCAATCGCGGATGGCCTCGTCTTTGGTCTGGCAGGCGCGGAAGATATCGCCGCGCTCGACGCTCTGTTCGAGCAGCGTTCTGCCGCCCGCATCAACGATGCGAATCGTGCCGTTGCCGGGCGCGACAAACGTCTTGTCGTGCGAACCGTACTCTTCGGCCTTCTGCGCCATGAGCCCGACGTTGGACACGCTGCCCATGGTCGCCGGATCGAACTGCCCGTGCTTCTTGCAGTCCTCGATCACGGCCTGATAGATGGTGGCGTAGCAGCGGTCCGGGATCATGGCGACAGTGTCTTCGAGCGCGTCCTCTTTGTTCCACATCTTGCCGCCGTCACGGATCACGACCGGCATCGATGCGTCGATGATCACGTCGTTGGGAACGTGCAGGTTGGTCTTGCCCGCCGCGAATCGACCATCGCCAAGCCGGGACCCTGCTCGTAACAAGCCGCGATATCGGCCTCGATCTCGGCCTTCTTCCCGGCCGGAAGCTGGCCGAGTTTGCCGAGGACGTCGGCCAGTCCGTTGTTGACGTTGGCGCCGATCTCTGCGAGCTCGCCGGCATGCTTCTCCAGGGCGTCGGCGAAATACACCGCCACACAGTGCCCGAACATGATCGGATCGGAGATCTTCATCATGGTGCACTTCAGATGCAGCGACAACAGCGCGTTGTCAGCTTTGGCGGCGGCCATCTGCTCCGCATAGAATTTCCGCAGCGCCGCCACGTTCATCACCGCGCAGTCGATGACTTCGCCCTCGAGCAGCGGGATGCTTTGCTTCAGCACCTTCACCGCGCCGGCTGAGTCCACGAATTCGATGCGCACGTTGGTTGCGGCGCCCACCGTCGTGGATTTCTCGCTGCCGTAGAAGTCCTTGTCACTCATGTGGGCGACACGCGTCGACCGGAACCGGACTTCGGCCAGGTTTTCATCATCCTGTGTGGATGCTTCCGCGCGAACGCTTTCACCGACTCCGAAGCACGCCGGTCCGAATTGCCTTCGCGCAATACGGGGTTCACCGCCGAGCCCAGGACCACGGCAAAGCGGGCCTGCAGCGCACGCTCCTCTTCCGTCGACGGCTGCGTCGGGATAGTCGGGGATGTTGTAGCCCTTTCCGCGGAGTTCCGCAATCGCTTCCCGGAGTTGCGGAATCGAGGCGCTGATGTTGGGAAGCTTAATGATGTTGGCCTCCGGTGTCTGCGCCAGCTCCCCCAGGCGGGTCAACTCGTCGGGAATCTTCTGGTCGTTCCGAAGACACTCAGGGAAATTGGCGATAATACGGCCGGCGAGCGAGATGTCGGCCGTTTCGATCTCCACCCCTGTCCCTTTGAAGTACGCTCGCAGGATGGGCAGCAGCGCGTACGACGCGAGTGCGGGTGCCTCGTCGGTCTTGGTCCACGTGAGCTTCATGTATTGGTCTCAGTGTGAATGAGTGCAGAGAGAACGCGGTCGCAAAGCGGAACGGTCTCAAACTGAAAGCGTAGCATATCATGACTAACCCGCTGAATCCCACCGCAGTCACATAGCGGATGTGGCTACGCACTGAGCCTGGGCCCTTTCCAGTTTGAACCGGCACGCGGGCGGAAACTCACGCCCGTTCATTTTGTCCGGCAGTTAAACCATCGCGGGCTACGCCTTGCTCTTCACGAGTAACACGACGCCACCGATTGCGAGAAGCGCCCCCGCGAGGGGACCATAAGGAACGTTGTGTTCTTTATCCCTGCTCGCATGGATTGGTCCAACATCCAAGACTTTCTCCCTCGTTTGGAACCCGAATGCCCCCCAAATCACAATTCCGATACCCACTACGATTAAAACGATCGCTGCTGTCTTCATTTAGCAATGTCCTTTTTACAGCCCTTGGCAAGCCGCGCGTCAATTTTACGGGTCATTCAATGTCCCATGGAAACGAGCGAGCGGGAACCAAGGCTCGATGAATACTCAGCGTGCGACCAGCAGTTATCGGGCCGAAATCCCACGGGGCTGGCCTGGGTGCCAGGTGCGCTATCCAGTATCTGGGGCGTTGACCGGTAATGCTTGCCTTTTTTCGCCGCCTTCGGCGCAGCGCCGCTGGGAGTCCGCTGCCGGAGTTAGAATAGAACGATTATGTCAAGATTCCACGCTGGCCTGCCGGTGATTTTACGGAGCGCCGCAGTCCTTTCACTATTAGGGATGGCTTGCGCGAGCGGTTGGGCGCAGGCGGCCCCGGATCCATGGGCGCAAAACGAAGTGCTGCAGCCGGCCGAGCTTGCCAAGGCAATCGAATCCGGGAAGGCGCCAATCATATTGTCTGTCGCGTTTCCGGTCTTGTACAAAGGCAGGCACATTGTACATGCGATCAACGCCGGTCCGACATCGAAGCCGGAGGGAATCGAAGCGCTCAAGAGCGCGGTGGCCAAGCTTCCGAAGGATGCCGATCTGGTGATCTATTGCGGCTGCTGCCCGATGGTGAAATGCCCCAACATCCGGCCCGCGTATCGCACCCTCAAGGAACTGGGCTTCACGCGGGTACGCGTGGTCAGCATACCGACGAACCTGCACACCGACTGGGTGAGCAAAGGCTATCCGGCGGAGGGTTCTGGCGCGTCGAACTGAACCTATTGCGCCGATTGCGTTGACGACACAGGAGAGGGATCCCATTGAGCTGAGAGATCGGAGAAATCGGGATCACCGGCGGCGCTGCTGCTTGCGCTACTGCAACGCGCTCCAGCATCGCTCGATCCGCCGGCGCCAATGTCCAGGTTTGTCTTCGTAAAGCCGCAGGGCTAGAAACTCGCATTCGTCGCGCAGCTTGCGTTGATGCTTGTCGACAACGTCCAAAATGGCCTTAACTTGCTCTTGCTGGCCGAAATGGTCCGGCATTTTGAGGACTGTGTTTCGTAAGACCACCAAGTTGTGATCGTCGCCAAGCTTCTGCTCCAGATCCTCGGCGGCCTGTTCATAACCGCCCAGGACCGGTGGCCATGCCTTTCCAAGGAGACCGAGATGGTATCGCAAGTCTTTCGCGCGTTTCCTCCATTCGTGAAATCCTTCCGGATTGGACTGCTTGTCCGCATCGGTGTGCGCCTTGCGGTTGCGCCGGATGGTGGTGGCGAAGCCTGCCGATAACGCCTGGAAGCCACCTTGCTCGGAATTCCATTTTCCGACCTGCGTTGCCGCCTGGCGCAGGACCTTCAAGACCGTTCCGCGCGTTCGCTTGCGCTCGAATTCCAGCTCCAGGCGCTTCTTTCGAGCCACCAGGCCCTCGCGCACTGTAATCAGACTCTGATCGCCCAGCTCCTCGCGATATTTTTCGTTTAATTCGTCGAACATTTCGATGAGCGCTTGAGAATCGCGCAGAGGGGAGAGCTTTCGGCCAGCCTCGCGCAAAGCCGTGTTGGCCTGGTCATACTCTTTGTCGAACGATGCGCCAAGCTGGCCGCGCAGGAGCCGCATGGCGGAGCGCGCCTTTTTCAGTGATTTGCGTGCCTCATGTGCCGATTCGTCCCGTGAGAATGCGTTCTCCGAGAGCTGCCAAATCGCTAGCCGTACCTGCTCAGACACGATGCGCTGCAGTCCTTCGAAAATTCCTTCGCTGGGCTTCCAATGGTATTTTGCCTCTGGTTTCGGGGCGCGGTCGCGCCATTCCGAATAGGGATGTTCCACCAGGCTGGCATTGGCGAACCGGTTATCCTGGGAAACCTCTGCGCCCACCCACCTGGGCAGATGCTTCGGGCGTTCCCCGTTGTGGGTTTCCAGTTCCGCTATCACCAGCCCGTCGTTTTGCTTCTCGAAGCGGTCGATCTCCCACACATGGCCGTTCTCGGGGAGCCGGAAGCGCGTCTTCTCAATCAACGGCTGAACGCACAGTCGATCCAGCAGTTGATTTGCTTCGTCCAGTGGAATGGCGTATTCGAATTCGGAGCGCTCCAGGCCGCCGCCATGCCCGGCTGGGCCCTTAATGGTAATTACGGCTTTGTGGCCGCCAGCCCGAACGCGGATACTTCGTTCAGGATCGGTCGACAAATAGCCTTGCCGGTAATGCTCGCCTCGACGCGCCTGCTTTCGCCAGCCTTGCGACTGGACCAGGAACTTCCGCTCTCTTTCCACTGCCATGATTTTCAATGCCCTGTGGTGGGACCCTTGCGGGTAAGGCAGTGTTTCGGCGGGGCGCCCCACCGAAGCCGCTGTAACATTCTGCGGCTGTTTTGTATCCCACCTGTGAAGTGCTTCGAACTGTAGTCAATGATCCTGTGGCTTCGGCCAAGGCGGCTCATCTGCGATACGTCACAGGGCAAGGTCCGGGGATCGTCCGCAAACGACGCGGCAGAGGCTTTTACTATGTCGGCGCGAATTCTAAGCCCGTCCGCGACAGGCACACGCTACAACGAATCCGATCGCTGGTAATCCCGCCGGCCTGGTCCAACGTTTGGATCTGTCCTTTCGATAACGGCCATATTCAGGCTGTTGGGCGCGATGCGCGGGGCCGTAAACAGTATCGCTACCATCCCCGCTATCGCGAAGTGAGGGACGCCACGAAGTACGACCGCATGCTGGCGTTTGGCGCGGCTCTGCCGAAGATTCGCCGGGCAGTCCGCCGGGACCTTGCTCGCCCGGGCCTGCCGGAGAGGAAGGTGGCGGCGGCGATTGTTCGGCTGATGGACGAAACCTGTATTCGAGTTGGGAACAAAGAGTATGCGCGGTCAAACAAGTCTTTCGGACTGACAACCTTGAAGGATCGCCACGCCGAAATTCACGGCGAAACGCTGCGGCTGCATTTTCGCGGAAAAAGCAACCAGGAGCACGACATTACGCTGCGCGACCGGCGCCTGGCCAGAATCGTGAAGCGCTGCCAGGATCTGCCGGGACAAGAGCTCTTCCAATACCGCTCGGACACGGGCGAACTGGAGGCTGTGGATTCCGCGGATGTAAACGAATACCTGCGGGGAATTACCGGCGAGGAGTTCACAGCGAAAGATTTTCGGACCTGGCATGGTAGCGGGCACATGGCTCAATTGCTCAGCGCGCTCGGCCCCGGCGGCTCGGAAAGTCGCAGGAAGCGAAATATCGTAGAAGCTATTAAGGAGACTGCGAAGCACTTGGGGAATCGGCCGGCGGCCTGCCGCAAATACTACATTCATCCCGCGGTTCTCGAGGGGTACGAGGAGCAGACGCTTTTCGCTGCGATGCCAACTTCGTCAAAGCAGCCTTCCGCGATGGCTGGATTACAGCCCTTTGAGATCGCCACGCTCCGGTTGGTTCGATCCTATTACACCCGGCGAGAAGGAACCAGAAAAGCGAGCTGAGAGGCGGGAGTTCCGCCCGGCACCCAGCCGGGAGCCGATGCATTTGGACGCGTGTGAAAGTGCGCGGCTTCTTGATCCATGGCCGACTCCTGGCCGGCATGGACGATGGCCTATTGGAGCATAAGCGCCCCAGCCAAGCTAAGAGCGGAGGCAAAAATGCCGTAGCTTCGCCTGCCGCCAGCCGGCCGCCGTGATTCAAAGACGCGCAACGCCGTTGGGGCGATGATACCGAGCGCTATTGCGCCTACCCAAAACTTCCGCGCTTGTTTTCCTTTGGTCAGCGGCTTAGCGGCACGTTTGGCGGTTACCAGGTAGGCGGCAGCCGCCGTAGCCTCACTGATCGCGGCAATGGTTTCCATTCGTTGTAACAAAGGCCGTTGGTTGGCGCCCATCATCGTAACCCCGAAGGATTGCGAAGCTGAGAGCAAGACGCATTACGTGCGTCAGGTTGTGGATGCTGGCCAATGTTCGTTGTTTCGTTAGAAGGATTTACTATCGCCTGTGGCCCGGGGATGGATTGTAGGATGAGAATGTGCGGCTTCCCGTAAATCCTCCAATTCTTCCGATGCTTTCCAAGCGGATCGATACACTGCCGGAAGGCGAGGGCTGGATCTTCGAGCCGAAATGGGACGGATTTCGCGCGCTGATTTTTCGCGATCATGACGAGCTCGCGATCCAGAGCCGCGACGAGAAGCCACTGAACCGCTTCTTCCCCGAACTGATTGCGCCGCTGCTCGCCCAATTGCCGGAGCGTTGTGTGCTGGACGGCGAGATCGTCATCGCCAGAAATGGCGCACTCGACTTCGATGCGCTGCAGCTTCGGCTGCATCCAGCGGCGTCGCGAGTGAAGCTGCTTTCCGAGGAAACTCCTGCCTCCATTGTCCTTTTCGATGTGCTTTGCGAGGATGGTACGGACTTGAGAACCGAGCCTTTTCGCAAACGGCGCGAAATACTGACATCCATGCTTCGATCGGCTACTCCGCCAATTCACCTGACCCCAGCCACGCAGGATCGGAGCGTGGCGGCCGATTGGTTCAGCCGTTTTGAGGGCGCTGGCCTGGATGGCGTGATGGCCAAGCCAATGGCCGGTATCTACGAATCGAACAAGCGGGTCATGTTCAAAGTAAAGCACGAGCGCGATTGTGATTGCGTGGTGGCGGGATTTCGCTGGTACAAGAAAGGCGAAAAAACAGCAGTTGGTTCATTGCTGCTCGGCCTTTTTGACGAAGACGGCGCGCTGCAGCATGTCGGTGTTTGCGCCAGCTTCACGCAGGAGATGCGGCGGGATCTGGTGAGTTTCTTAGCGCCCTATCGCGAGCATGCTTTGGCCGATCACCCCTGGCGGAATTGGGCCGGCAACGGCGAAGCGGGACAAAGGATGCCCGGCGGAATGAGCCGATGGAGTCAAGGCAAGGATCTTTCCTGGGAGCCCGTACGGCCTGAACTAGTGGTGGAAGTAACATACGAGCATATGCAAGGCGCGCGCTTCCGGCACATGTCGCACTTTCGAAGATGGAGGACGGACAAGAAGCCGGGCGACTGTACCTACGCACAGCTCGAGGTAGTTCCACCTCACGAATTAGCGTCGATCTTCGCGAGCGGCCGTTAAGGACGTTTCGCCGCTCGCTTTGCGGCTCGCATATCGCGCCACTCACGCGTGGGATCATCGTCGGGATCGGGCGTCTCCTGCACTGGCCGCATGGATTCGGGAACGTTTCTCAAATTGATGCGAATGCGGGTCCAGGTGGAGGAACGGCCCCGCATCGAGTCAACCAGCACGTCGTCGACGGCCAGCAGCGGCCGCTATAGAGGCGTGTTTTGATTTCCAGCGTTCGAGCCCTGCGAGCGCTGCCTCCTTATCCGGCGAGTTTGCCACTACGATGAGCGGCATCTTTGTTCGCGCCTGGCTCCGTGCTGGTGACTTGGCGCGGGAAGGCGCTACGCGCGGGGCCTCGCCCTCCATCTTGCGAAAGTGCGGAGGCCAGGGCGCGTCGCCGAGACCCGCGGACTCATCGGCCTGCCGCCAATTCCAGCAACTTGTCCAGCGAGCCTGGGTCTTTGTCGATACCCGCGTGCGGATCGCCAAGCTTTGCGAATCGCGCGGGGACGGTCAGGACGGTGAAATCGGCCGGATCGCAGTCCGCAACTTCGTCCCAGTGAAGCGGCGTGGAGACGCGGGCATCGGGAACGGGTCGGACAGAATAAGCAGAGCAGGTAGTCCGATCCTTCGCGTTCTGGTTATAGTCGAGGAACACGCCGTGGCGTTCCTCCTTCCACCATTTGGAACTGGCCAGAGCGGGAATCCGCCGCTCCACCGCCCGCGATAGCGCCACGGCGGAGCGGCGAACTTCGGCGAAGGTCCAGCGCGGCTGGATTCGTGCATAAATATGCATTCCGCGCGAGCCGCTGGTCTTCGGCCATCCGCGCAGTCCCATTTCTTCGAGGACTGCCTTCACTTCCAGGCTGACAGTTCGAACATCGTTCCAACTCACGCCCGGTCCGGGATCGAGATCGACGCGCAGTTCGTCGGGATGTTCCAGGTCGGCCGACCGGACGGGATGAGGGTGCAGCTCAATGCATCCCAGATTCACAATCCAGGCCAGCCCGGCAGCGTCGTCCACGACCAGTTCTTCCGCCGTTCGCCCGGAGGGAAACGCCAGCGTAACCGTGCGAAGCCAGTCCGGATGGTCGGAGGGAGCGCGCTTCTGATAGAAGGCCTCGCCTTCGGCGCCGTGAACGAACCGTTTGAGTACGATCGGCCGATCCATGATTCCGCGGAGAGCACCGCCGGCTACGGACAGGTAGTAACGAACCAGATCGAGCTTCGAGAGTTTGACTTGCTTTGAGAAATACGGTTTCTCGGAGTGCGTGATCCGGACCTCCCGGCCCGCGACGGAAAGCAGCTCACTCGCTTCTTGCTTGGCCACAAGACCAGACTACAGAAAATTGCCTCGTCAGAGGAATCTGTGGGTCACTGATAGGGTCGAATGGTGCCGGGAAGGTCGGCTCGTGTAGCCAGCGAACCCGGTGCCGGTGGGGCGGCGGCGTTTTTTGTAGCCAGTTACCTTTCGAATCAGTGGGACTCCTCGTTAAACGCTATGCCGTTGATGGGGAATAAATCCTCGACGAGCCACAAGAATCGTGTTTTGCCAGCAGAACTGGTTGTCGGACAGGTACGTCTGATCGCTGCGGGCATACAGCCTTTTACAACGCAGATCCTGGTTTACTTAGGAAAGAACGGCCGCGGTGCCGCGATATTCTCTTTCTCGGTGTACTCTGTCAGCGATTCGCCAGTCATAATGCGGTTGCGGCGGTCAATTTCGGTCCGAAAACCCTGGTCCAGATAGAGGTCGGACCGGGTAGGCGAACGGGTCAGGCTAGCACGTGGGCCGAGATACAGCAGAGCGTCGGACGTCAGACCGGCAAAGTTGGTGTTGTAGGCCTCCCAGGATTTCCGCTGCTGTTCGTTGGCCTTGGGCGGCAGGTCGACGACACTACATCCAGGAGGCAGCAGCCGTTTTTTCAGAGCACCCGTCACCTGCGCGAGTGCAGGCTCCCGCCAGGCACGTGTGACGCGCTCGAACCGCGCAGTGCATGGTTTTTCCAGGTAGCCAACGTAAGGTACGACGACGAACCAGGCGCCGGGCTGCTTCGCTTCGATTTGGGCGCGCAAATTGAAATATTTGCGGGCACCAAAGAGTCCCATGTGCAGGGCACCATAGATCACCAGCGCTTTCTTGCCCTTCGACAGGATTTCGCGAGCGATTAGGTCCGCGGGATGGTTATCGCGCTCCTTTATTAGAGGCTCCCAGTCATCCTTGGTCCTGATTTGAGACCAATCGATCGGAGGTTCGCCCAACCACACCTTGATGCGCTGCTCCGGACGCAGCGTCAGGTTTACGGTGCGGATGGCAGAATAGACATTGATGGAGCCGATATACGTTACGGTGGGAATCCACCCGACTTGGTCGCTCCACACTCTGCGCAGTTCGGCGTAAGGCACCGTATCGCCATTGACATAGCTGTCCACAACCGCCTGCTGGCTGGCGCTGCCGGTCTCGAGCACAATATTGCCCACATCCCTGGCGAACCGCGGATCGCGGATCAGGGCGGCATAGAAATCTGTCTCCTGGGCGAGGCCGTGCCATTCGCCTATGCCCACGAGCGGATGGGTCGCGAAGGCGGCGAAGACGCCGTCAGCGGCGGGAACGGTGGCTGGCGTTTTCTGTGCCCATGCTTGCGGGGCGAGCGCGAGCGAAAGGAAAAGCCTCAGAAGCCTGATCCGCATGTCCCCTTTCATTTCGTGCATTTTAGCATTCACGGCGGCGGGGCCGCTGTACAAGGAAGTCGCCGCCGCTCGCCTCCGCGCCAGGGAACTGATCACGATCTTAAACCGCTGCCACCATTTCCGGGGTTTTGTCTATCAGCACGCCCACTTCGGTGCCGACAAGAAGAGCATCGAAGTCGCCGTGCGACCCCGCAAGGGTTCGGCCGCAGTCTGCTCGCGCTGCCATTTGCCGGCGCCCGGTTACGACCAACTCGCCGAATGCCGGTTTGAGTTCATTCCCCTGTGGGGGTTTCTCGTCTTCCTTCTGTACACCATGCGGCGCGTCGACTGTCGCCGTTGCGGCGTTGTGGCGGTCGAAGAAGTCCCCTGGGGCGACGGCAAACGCACACTCACCAAAGCCTACATGCTCTTCCTAGCCCGTTGGGCGCGGCGACTGTCATGGAAAGAGACGGCGGAGGACTTTCGTACTTCCTGGGACAAGGTTTTCGACGCGGTTGAACATGTTGTCACCTGGGGTCTGGAACACCGGACGCTCGGCCAGATTGACGCCATTGGCGTCGATGAAATTCAGTACTCCAAAGGGCACAAATACCTGACACTCGTTTATCAGATCGATCTCGGCGTCACCCGCTTGCTTTGGGTCGGCAAGGAGAGAACGATCGAATCCTTTCAGGGGTTCTTCACCATAGGCGAAGAAGTCACATCCAAGATCGTGTTCATCTGCTCAGACATGTGGGAACCCTACTTGAAAGTCATCCGTGAGAAATGTTCTGAGGCCCTGCATATTCTCGACCGTTTCCATATCGTCGCGAAAATGAACAAGGCCCTCGACGAAGTCCGCGCCGGAGAATCGCGCCGCATGGCGAGCGAAGGCCGGATACCGCTACTGAAGAAGTCGCGCTGGCTCCTGCTCAAGCGCGAAGAGAATCTGAAGGAGGAGCAGCGCTTCCGCCTGCGCGATCTCCTCCGCTACAACCTGACGACCGTCCGTGCCTACCTTCTCAAGGAAGCCTTCCAGCAACTCTGGGATTACACTTCGCCCGCCTGGGCCGGCAAGTTCCTGGACGAGTGGTGTCGGCAGACAATGCGCTCCCGCATCGAGCCCATGAAGAAGATCGCCCGCTCACTGCGCCGGCATCGGGAGCTGATTCTCAACTACTTCCGGGCTCAGAAGCTGATTTCCAGTGGAGTTGTAGAGGGCCTGAACAACAAGGCTAAAGTCACTATGATGAGAAAATCGTACGGCTTTCGCACCTACCGGGTACTCGAACTGGCCCTGTATCACTCACTTGGCAAGCTGCCTGAGCCGGAATCAACCCACGATTTCTTCTGACGAGCCAGAAAATTAGGGGATGCTTCTCGAAGCCTTTCTTAGGGGTCGCTGCCGACCAGATGCCGTGCAAGCAGATTGGGATTCTCGCGCAGGGCTATTACTCCCGCCGCCTTTCCTCAAATCTCTAATTCGCGCCCCAACCCGTCAACACGCGTGGAATGGTCCGCAACAGAATCTTGATGTCCAGCTCGAGCGACCAGTTATCGATGTACTGCATGTCCATCTTCATCCAGGTGTCGAAGTCCAGCCGGTCGCGCCCGGCCAATGCCCACAAGCACGTCAGCCCCGGCCGCATGCGCAGTCGCCGGCGCTGCCAGGTCTGATACAGCTCCACTTCTTCGGGCACCGCCGGCCGCGGACCCACCAGCGACATTTCGCCTTTCAGCACGTTCCACAACTGCGGCCATTCGTCGATCGAGAACTTGCGCAGAAAGCGGCCGAGCGGCGTGAGGCGCGGATCGTTGGGGATCTTGAAGGCCGTCGATTTCTTGTTCAAATGCATCAAGGAAGCCTTCAGCTCCTCGGCGTTGTCGCACATCGAGCGGAATTTGTAAAAGGTGAACCGGCGGCCGTTCAGCCCGCACCGCACCTGCCGGAAAATCGCCGGGCCCCGGCGAAGTGAGCGCGGATCAGCAGCGCGATCAAAATCATGAACGGCGCCAGCAGGACCAGCGCGGCGGCGGCGATCACCAGATCGGTGACGCGCTTGAGCAGCAGCCGGATTTCGTCGTGAGGCGCGGCGGAGAACGTCAGCAGCGGTTTGGTTCCCAGCCGGTCCAGATAAACCTGACTGTTCACGTGCGGAAAGAAATCCACCACCACGCGCGTTCGCACGCCCTCTTCATCGCAGCGCAGAAACACTTCTTCCATCCCGGCAAGCTTGCCGCTGTCGACGGCGAAAATGATCTCGTCGATCACATGCCGCCGCAGCAGTTCGGGCAGTTGCGACAGCGCATAGCGCTCATAGCTATCGTTCAATTGAACGCGGCCCGGCTCCTCGTCCAAAAATCCCAACAACCGGACGCCATAATCTTTCGATTCCTCGAGCGCCTGTCCCAGGTGAAGCGCGCTTTCCCCTGAGCCGACCACCATCACGTAGTGCGCTGTTCCAAACTGTTTCCTAACCGCGCCGATCACTCGCGCAGCGTTGATTCGGAACAGGCACAAAAGGATCCAGGCGTAAGTCGAGAATATGGCGACGAAAAAGCGGCTGAGGTCCAGACGCAGCAAATATTCGGCCAGCACCAGGCAAGCCGCACCCAACACGCATTGCCGAAAAGTATCCCGCAACACCACGCTGGGATGCGCCGAATCGAGTTTTTCGTAAATATTGAACCAATAGCCGATAGCGAGCCAGCTCATCACGGAAACTACCAGAAGGAGCGTGGCGACGGGAAAATCGATATGGAACCGGAAGTAGAAGAGCTTTTCATAATTCAGGAAAAGCCGCGACTGGTACGCCGCAATAAAGGCGAGGCAAATGAGGACGGAGTCGATGAGGCCAAAGATGGCCTTGACCCTTCTGTAATGCCGGCTGAACACGCCAGAGTTAGAATAGCACGGGTCTAAGCATTGTGTTTACTATTACATGCCGGACGTGAGTTGATGGGCGATTTCCTGCCCGATGGCCAGCGACGCGGTGGCGCCCGGGCTGGGAGCGTTTAAAACATGCAGTGCATGATCGCTTTCGACAAAGCGAAAATCCTGCAGCGTCTCGCCGCTGGGCGCGATGGCTTGCGCGCGAACACCCGCGCCTCCCGGCGCCAAATCCTCGGGACGAACTTCCGGTACCAGGGCGTTGAGCGACTTGCAGAATAGCTCTTTGCTGAACGAGCGGCGCAGTTCGTCGAAGCATACGCGCGGGTACTTCTGAAAAAAGCGCCAAAATCCCGGATAAGTCAAGGTGCCGATGAAATCGCGCGCCGAAAAATCGGTCTTCTTGTATCCTTCTCGCGCGAATGCCAGCACCGCGTTCGGACCGGCTTCGATCCCGCCGTGAATCAGCCGAGTGAAGTGAACGCCGAGGAAAGGAAAGCGGGGATCCGGCACGGGATAAATCAGATTGCGGACCAGGTGCTGCCGCTCGGGTTTCAACTTGTAGTATTCGCCGCGAAATGGAATGATCTTCAGTTCCGGCCGATCGCCGGCGAGCGAGCAAACCCGATCGCATTGCAGGCCCGCGCAGTTCACGATGTAATCCGATTCGAAATCGCCCGCGGCTGTTTCCGCAATCCATTGCGCGCCGATCCTTTGCAGCCGGGCAACTGCCGCTTGCGTGACCACCTTCCGCCCGCGGCCGCCAGGCATCGCACCAGTGTTTTACAGACTGCGGGATAGTCGGCGATGCCTTCTTCCGGCACCAGGATCGCCGCCACGCCGCCCACATGTGGCTCGATTTCGCGCATCTCGGAGACTCCCAGCTTGCGCAAGCCGCTCAGTCCGTTCTGCCGGCCGCGTTCAAACAGGTCGTTCAGGCGCGGAATCTCGTCGGCCTTTGCGGCCACCACTAGCTTTCCGCAGACTTCGTGCGGGATGCCATGTTCCTGGCAGAACGCGATCATCTGGCGGATACCGGTGACCGCCAGTTTGGCCTTCATCGAACCCGGCTTATAGTACAGGCCGCAGTGCAAGACGCCGCTGTTGTGGCCGCTTTGGTGTTGTCCCACCGCGGCTTCTTTCTCGAGCACCGTGATGGAGGCGGCCGGAAGCTTTTGGTTCAGGCGCAAGGCGGTTGCCAATCCGATGATTCCACCGCCGATCACCGTGATGCGCATTCCTTATCAAGATACAGCAACCGACCTGTTACACTTGTCTGGTCCCACGTGATCGCTCAAAAAGACAGCCGCAGTTCGCGCCTCCGTTATCTGGAACTATTGATTCTGTTGGGCGCGCTCCAGGCTTTCGCTCCGCTCTCCATCGACATGTACCTTCCCGCCATGCCGGTGATCGAGAAGGTGTTTCACACTTCCACCGCGTCGGTGCAGCTGACGATGGTCACATTTCTGTTAGGCTACGCGCTCGGCCAGCCACTCTACGGACCCATCACGGACCGTTTCGGCCGCAAGCCGCCGTTATACGCGAGCCTGCTGGTGTTCATTGCCTCCTCGGCCGCGTGTGCGATATCGCCCTCGATTCCCGTGATGTCGATTGCCAGGCTCATCCAGGCCGTTGGCGCTTGCGGCGGCGCGGTGATGTCGCGCGCCATGGTCACCGACCTTTTTCCAGCGAGTGAATTACGCCGCATCTTTTCGATGCTGGTGCTGGTGCTGGGCGTTTCACCGGTGATTGCGCCCCTCCTCGGCAGCTACCTGTTGGTCTGGTTCGGGTGGAACTCGGCGTTCGTCGTGCAGGCGCTGCTGGGCACGGCGTGTTTGGTTGGCATGCATTTCCGGTTGCCGGAGTCGCTGCCCCACGACGCACGGCGGCCATTGCATTTCGATGTCATCCGGTCCACTTATATGCGGCTGTTTAAAGATCGAACCTTTCTCGGCGCATCGGTGGTTTGCGGCTTCAGCTCGGCTGGAACATTCGCGTACATCACCAGCGCGCCGTTTGTGTTCATTGTGCTGTACAAGGTGCCCACGGAGCGTTTTGGCTGGCTGTTTGGATCGGTGGCGGCCGGCATGGTGCTGGCTTCTCAGATCAACGGGCGCATGTCGCACCGCATTCCGCTATGGCGCGTGCTGCGGACCGCGAACACGGTGCAGCTCTTCGCGGGGCTCTTTCTGCTCGCCAGCGTGCTGACCGGATTCGGCGGACTGATCAGTATTTTCGCGGGCGTGTTCGTTTACGTATCGGCGCAGGGCTTCGTGTTCCCGAACGGGTCAGCCATCGCGATGATGCGCCATGGCGAGATTGCGGGCACTGCGTCGGCGCTGCTCGGCACCAACCAGTTTTTGATCGCCGCTCTCGCCACCATATTTCTGGGATTCATCGATAACCCCGCGCTCCCCATGGCGCTGGTGATCGCGGGCTCGGCCGTGGCGTCCACGCTGCTCAATTTCCTTACGTTGGGCGAGAAGCTGGAAGCGGCGCCGCAAGCGGCTTGACCGGTCACTCCGGAAACTGACATACTGGCGACCATGCGACGCCTATTTCCCCTCGTTTTCGGAACATTTCTAGCGGGAGCCTGTATCCTCTCCGCGGCCATTTCTGACCCGGTCCGCACCGAGAGCGGCTTGGTTTCGGGCGTTCCCGGTTCCACCGACGAGGTGCGCGTCTACAAGGGCATTCCCTATGCGGCGCCGCCCGTGGGCGACCTGCGCTGGCGTGAGCCGCGTCCACCGTCTCATTGGGAAGGCGTGCGAAAGGCCGACGAATTTAGCCCCGTGTGCATGCAGCAGCAGCGCGGCCCTGCCGGCGCGTCGGGACCAGCGCCTAGCGAAGATTGCCTCTACGTGAATATCTGGACGGCTGCCAAATCCGCGAGCGAACGCCGCCCGGTGATCGTTTGGACCTATGGCGGCGGCTTCACCGGCGGCGCCGGATCGCTCGCCATGTATGACGGCGATGCTCTGGCGCGCAAGGGCGCGGTAGTGGTCACGTATAACTATCGGCTGGGAATATTTGGATTTCTCGCCACTCCGGAATTAACCAAGGAATCCGGGCACAATTCGTCGGGCAATTACGCGATGGGGGACATGGCGGCGGTGCTGCACTGGGTGCAAAAGAACATTGCGAATTTCGGCGGCGATCCCAAGCGCGTCACCATCGACGGTGAGTCGGCCGGTTCCATGCTGGTGTCCGCCATGGTGGCGTCACCCCAAGGCAAGGGCCTGTTCCAGCGGGCCATCGGGCAGAGCGGCGCATGGATGGGAATCAGTATCGGCAAAATGACTACGCGGGCGCAGGCTGAAGAGAACGGCGACAAGATGATGCACACGTTGGGCGCGTCTTCTATCGCCGAATTGCGCGCTAAGCCGGCTGACGAGCTGCTCAAGAACGCTCGCGGGGGCTTCGCCATCATCGTCGACGGCTGGTATGTTCCCGAGGATCTCTCGCATCACCTACGCAAACCACAAGCAAAACGATGTAGATGTTCTGGTGGGATCGAACCACGACGAAGGGACGTTCTTCTCGCGGCCCGGTTCCGTCAACGCGGAGCGATTCTCTGGAACGGCGAACCGCCGGTTTGGCGATTTGGCCGGCGAGTATCTGAAGCTTTATCCCGCAAGTTCGGATGCCGAAGCAGGCACCTCGCAGCTTGCGGCCTTCCGCGATGAAATGGGCTGGCACATGCGCGAGTGGGCGCTATTGCAGAGCGAGCGCGGAAAAGCGAAAGCCTATCTTTATTACTTCACGCACATTCCGCCCACGGCTCCCGGGCAGCCATCGCGCGGCGCAACGCACACGGCCGATCTGGCGTACATGTTCGACAATCAACCGCCGAGGGTGGAGTGGACCGATGTTGACAAGAAGCTCGCCGACACGATGTCCTCTTATTGGGTGAACTTTGCCGCCACCGGAAATCCCAATGGCAAAGGTCTTCCGCAATGGCCCGCCTTCAGCCAGAGGAAAGGCGAGAAGAACATTGTGCTCGGCGACACGGTGATGGCGGGGCAGGGAATCGATCCGGCCATGCTGGCGTTTTACGATTCCTACTACACCAAGCTCCGCTCCGAGCTGGGCCCGGGCGCTAGCGCCGGGAGTCGATAGTTTCTGGCTCGCGGGCATGAAAGAGCTTCTTGATGCCCTGCCAGTGCTCGTAGTAATTGCGCTCTAGAATTTCCGATTCGAGCGCGAACTTGGTGGGCCGCACCACCAGCTGCGTCTCGAACAGAAACGCGAGCGTATTGTCCAGGTATTGCGGCTTGGCTTCGGCGTTGCGCCCGCGCTCGTAAGCTTCGTTGTCCGGCCCGTGCCCGGACATGCAATTGTGCAAGCTGGCGCTGCCGGGAATAAAGCCTTCGCGCTTGCCGATGTACTCGCCGTGAATCAGCCCCATGAATTCGCTGGCGACGTTGCGATGAAAGGGCGGCGGACGGAAAGTGTCGGTGGCCACCGTCCAGCGCGGCGGAAAGCAGGCCAGTTCGATATTCGAGGTTCCGGGAATCGCCGTCGGCGCCGCCAGCACGCAATAAATGGATGGATCGGGGTGATCGTAAGTCACCGTATTGATGCAATTGAATTTGGTCAGATCGTATTTGTACGGCGCGTAGTTGCCGTGCCACGCCACCACGTCGAGCGGCGAATGATCGATCTCGGCTTCCCACAAATTCCCCAAGAACTTCGAGACTAACCGGAAATCGCCTTCGCGATCCTCGAACGCCGCCGCCGGCGTGAGGAAATCGCGCGAGTTCGCCAGGCCCTGCGTGCCGATCGGCCCGAGCTCCGGCAGACGAAGATGCGGCCCGTAATTCTCGCAAATATAACCGCGCGCGGCGTCGTCCAAAAGCTCCGCTCGAAAGCGGATGCCGCGCGGTATCACGCAGATTTCGCCCGGCGCAACTTCCAGGATTCCGCATTCCGTGTGGAACCGCAGGCTGCCGAGCTGCGGCACGATGAGCAGCTCGCCATCGGCGTTGTAGAAGAAGCGATCGCGCATGGACGAATTGGCGGCATAGAAATGAATGGCCGCGCCGGTCTGCAGCGATGCGTCGCCATTGCCGCCGAGCGTCGCAATGCCGGCGACGAAATCGGTCGGCGTTTCCGGAATCGGCAGCGGCTGCCAGCGCAGTTGATTGGGCGATGCTGGCACTTCATCGAAGGGTCCTCCGCGAATCAGTCCGGCCGGGATCTGGTGAAACGGCTTGTGCATTGCCGACGGCCGGATGCGATACACCCAGGTCCAGCGATTGGTCCCGCGCGGCGCCGTGAAGGGCGTGCCGGTGAACTGCTCGCCATAGAGGCCAAACGGCGGCTTCTGCGGTGAATGCTGATGCCGCGGCAGAGCGCCCTCCAAAGCTTCCGTGGCGAATTCGTTTCCAAACCCCGATTGGTATTGCCGTTCCGTGGATGACATGCCACCTCGAACTGTATCGCTTGGGGCTGGGCGCGTCAACATCAGGCACCGAACTCGGGCGAACGGCTTACTCGGCGCGCAACGCTTCGAGTGGCGAAATCGAACTGGCCCGGAACGCCGGAATTAAGGACGCGGCCAGTGCGGATAACCCGAGCGTGAGCGCGGCGCCGAGCGTCACGGCGGGATTGTACGGATTCAATCCGTAAAGCTGACTCCCTAGGACGCGTCCGACTGCAAACGTCAACGGCAATCCGATGACGAGTCCGAAGAAGATGAGCCCGAGTGCGCCTCGCAGCACCAGAGCAATCACACTGCGGCGATCCGCGCCAAGAGCCATTCGCACGCCGATCTCGCTGGTGCGCCGCCCGGCGTTATACGCAGTAACACCGTACAGCCCGATCGAAGCTAGGATAACCGAAAGAAGTCCGAACAATGATGTGAGTCGCGCAATGAGCCGCTGCTGGATGAACTGACTGGCCACTTGCTGTCTCAAGGTACGAATCCTAATAATCGGCAGATTGGGATCCACGGATGCCATGGCCTGCCGCAGACGCGCCATGGAAACGCTTGCTCCGGGACGAGTAAGAACGACGGTGTCATTCATGAACAACGATCCCAGATTACTCTGTGTGTAATCGGCTTGTGCCGCGGGTAAGAAGAAAAATGGTTCCGGAGGTTGACCGGGGTGGAATGTGAAATAGCGCGCGTCTTTCACGATGCCCACTACTTCAACGAATTTGGCGCTGGCGCCCGCGGTGCTGCCGAAACGCTGGCCGATTGGATCTTCGTTCTTGAAAAATTTGCGGGCAAAAGCCTCATTGATAACTGCTATTGTTCGCGAGCCCGCCCGATCCTGCGCGGTGATGCCGCGCCCTTTGACGATAGGCGTTCCGATGACGTCAAAGTATCCCGCCGTCACTCGATCCCAGGAAGCGAAAAAATCATCCGCTGGCCCAGGAGGAGGATGGCCTTCCACCCAAACGGCAGCGCCCCAAGCACCGCCCATTTGGGGTGTGTATAGGCAAAGGGCCGTGGACGATACGCCAGGGATATTCGCCATGGAATCCTGGATGCGACGGTAAAGCAGCGAGAGCTGGTTGGTTCGATAACCGGCCAGCCGTGGATTCACGGTTACCACGATGCGCCGGTCCTGTTCGAATCCAAAATCCTGGTGCTCAAATTTATGCAAAGCCGAGGTGAGCACCCCCGCCGCCGATATCAAGACAAGCGAGAGGGCGGCCTGCACTACGACAAACGTCCGTCTCGGGAGCGAGCCAGTGCGGGCGGTGGAGCGGCCGGCGCCGCGAAGCGCTTCGATCGGATCCACTCGCGTAGCCATCCATGCGGGAACGACGCCGAAGGCTATGCCTGTCACTAGGGAAGTGATGAGGGAAAAGAGCAGCACCGGCATGGAAGGCGAGACGTCGATGGGTACCCCCGCGAATCCGGGCAACGACGGGAATGCGAAATCGAGAATCAGGCGCGTGCCTGCAAATGCGATCCCGAGACCCGCCACGCCACCAAGCAATGCGAGCAGAATGCTTTCTGTGAGTGCTAGTCTTACCACCCGCGACGCTCGCGCCCCCAGCGCCATGCTCACCGATGTCTGCCGGCGCCGTTCCAAGCCGCGAACCAACACGAGATTGGCAACGTTGGCGCACACGATCAGTAACACCAATCCCGAAGCCATCATCAGAATTTGAAGCCAGTGCTCGTATTGCTCGCGCATGCTGGTGATTCCCGCGCCGCCGGGAGTCAGGTACAGCGTTTGATTTGGAAACTTCGCCCGATCGTAGGGACTCATTTCACTCCAGTGCGAGCGCAGCCACTGTTTCAGCTCCACCCGCATTGCAGCCTCAATAGAGGTCGGATTCGCGCCTGGCTGGATGCGGCCGATCAGTTCCAACCAGTGGGTATCGTACTTGTTGAGATCGGCGTCTGTTTCCACGACTGGTTCCGTGTTCAACGGGACGTAGAAATCGGGCGGGGAAGGGCGCAAGGCGTCGCCGTAAAACCCCGGCGGCGTGATCCCCACGATCGTAAATGGCTTGTCATTCAGATTAAAGACGCCGCCAATCACAGACGGATCCGATCCATATTTTTCGTGCCATAACCGATAGCTCATGACGGCCACCGGCGAAGCGTTGGGCCGATCGTCTTCGGCCGTCAGCGCGCGCCCTGCATACGCGCGAATACCGAACGTGCTGAAGTAATTGCCGGAGACGAACTCGGCGGGATAGCTTTGGGCCGGGTCCGAACTGCCCGCGCGCCGGACGCCCATGAGCGGCTCGCCCGCTGGGAAGGCTGCTAATTCGGAGAAGCCATTGGTATGGTCCCTAAGATATTTGTACAAATCATACGAGACCAGCGAAAACTCTTTATCCTGACTGTACCCGCCCTGGTAGCAGCAACGGGATTCCTTTCCCAGCCGGTACAATTCGCCGGGCTTTGCCACCGGGAGCGACTTCATCATCACGGCGTAGACGATCGTAAAGATAGATGTAGTCGCGCCAATGCCCAGTGCCAGCGTCAGAACGGTAGCGACAGTAAACGCCGGCGCCTTTCGCAATCCCCGCAACGCGTGGCGCGTATCTTGTGACAGCGTTTCCAGAAGCGGCAATCCTCTTTGGTCGCGATAGCTCTCCTTCGTTGATTCCAGCGGTCCGAACTTCAGAAGAGCCTGGCGGCGTGCCTCGGCCGGCGCGAGCCCGGCGCGAACATTATCATTGGTCTGGAGAGCGATATGTTCTTCGATTTCCGCCTGCAACCGCTCCTCGTCCTGCTGAGCTTTCGCCCAGGCGCCCAGCCGCTTGAAAAACCGCCGCAGTGTTCTCATTTCAGATCTTCCGTCTTCACGGCAAAGAAGCGCGCCATGATGGCCGCCGTCTGTTCCCAGCCTCGCGTTTCGGCCTGCAATTGTTTCCGCCCGGACCGCGTCAGCCGGTAGAAACGCGCCTTGCGGTTATTATCCGAAGCGCCCCACTCCGACGAGATCGAACCCTCCTGCTCCAGCTTCAGCAGGACCGGATACAGCGTGCCCTGATTGACGGTGAGCAGATCGCCGCTGATCTGCTCGATCCGGCGCGCGATGCCATAGCCATGCAGCGGCCCGAGCACGTCCAGAGTTTTCAGCACCATCAGCGCCAGCGTGCCTTGCCGGACATCGGTCTTCTCTTTCATCGGTCTTCTGTTGGGCTCCAACAGGAAGTATGCCACGCCTCCTGTGGGAAAGCAATAGGGAAGTTGTCTCCACCCCACGCAGCTCCACGGCTTGGCGCCCGCCTTAGCCGCATCTAGGAATACAATAGTTACCTGGTTTCCGGAAAAATGAAAAAACATCTGCTTCGCCCGACGTTCGGCCTCGCTGCCGCAACTATGATCTTGTCCGTGATTCCGATGCCCGCTGCCGCGCAGTGGTTGCATCACAAGACTCCTGGGATACCGCGAACGAAGGACGGCAAGGCGGACCTGTCCGCGCCGGCGCCGCGGCTGCCCGATGGCAAGCCGGACCTGGGCGGAATCTGGCTGGTCCCCGGACTCAAGTACCTGATCAATATTGCCGCCGATCTCAAGGAGGTCCCGTTCCAGCCCTGGGCCGCGGCCGAATATAAGCGGCGCATGGAAACCCGCGGGAAGGACGACCCGAATAATTTCTGCCTTCCGTCCGGAATTCCTGAGAAGGATGCCGTTACTTCACCCTGGAAGATCGTTCAAACACCGGACCTGATCGTCATCCTGTATGAGTCGCGCACCATTTACCGGCAGATCTTTATGGACGGCCGGCCGCTTCCCGACGACCCAAATCCCACCTGGCAGGGATATTCGGTGGGCCATTGGGACGGTGACACGCTGGTGGTTGAGACCGCCGGAAGCAACGGCAAAGCCTGGCTAGACACCAACGGCCATCCTGTCACCGACGCGCTGAAGGTAACCGAACGCTACCATCGCAAAGATTTCGGGCATATGGATCTGCAAATCACCATCGACGATCCGAAAGCTTACACCAAGCCCTGGACGGTCACTGAGAATCCGGTTCTGCAGCCGGACGACGAACTTCTCGAATACATTTGCGAAGAGAACAACCGGGACGTCGGGCACTTCGTCGGCAAATAAGCCGCTACTTTTCCACGACAAAGTTTCCCACGTACAACGCGTCCACGCCGGAAGAATAGAAGCTGCGCACGGCATCGCGCGGCGTGCACACCAGCGGGTCGCCGAAAAGATTGAAGCTGGTGTTGTAGAGCACGGGCAGGCCGGTGGCTTTGCCCGCGGCATGCAGCAGCTTGTGAAATAACGGATTGTCCTGCGCCGCACCAGGTGAACGCGCACGGCGTCTTCGTCCAGCACGGCTGCTTCGAACGTTTTGCGATACGGCGCGCGCACGCGTCCCACGGTGGCCAGGTAGCGCGCATTCGGCCCCGCTTCGAAATACTCGGAGGCCATCTCTTCGGGAACCGACGCCGCGAATTTGCGGAACGACTCGCGATGCTTGATGTAGATGTTCAGGTTCTCGGTGGAGTATGGATTGAGGGGCGAAGCCAGGATGCTGCGGTTTCCAAGCGCGCGCGGCCCAAATTCCATGCGGCCTTGCATCCATGCGATGATCTTCTCGACATTCAAATCGCGAACAGCG
>CAVXGM010000016.1:0-101590 GCA_963761265.1 Bryobacterales bacterium | reverse complement strand
GTCTCCAGCATTTTCTGCTGTTGCTCGACGGCGTCATCGAATGTACATCCGCTCGCAATGGTTTGCGCGACGCTGCCCGAGAGCCCGCGCGATTCCAGTTCCGACCGCGACGCCCGGAAGATCGCCTGCGGCGATTGGAACTGCGCCACCAGTTTGCCGGCTTTCACCGTGCCTAATCCAGGAACCAGGCACAGCGCCAGCCAGTGCAGTTCGTCTTCTTTAGAGATCGCTGGGGCGAGCATGTGTTCTTCCTTGAGGTGGGAGGAGGGCGGGCAATTTCTCCGCGGAGCGGCACAGGTGAGATTTAACGACCGGTGAGTTCACTTCTGTCGAAGATTGGCGAACCTATGACCGCGACATCTCCCCTCAACTGCGAAAGCGACGATCGGCCCCGCTCGTTGCGCGACGCCAGTTTGTGCCGGCAGCGACAGGAAATGCTCGGCCTGCCTCACATCGCACCACTAACTGACTACGCAGCGGGCTTGCGGCGGCATGGAAACATCGAGGTCCCAAATTTTGACCCGCTGGATGGAGGCGTTAAGGCGCGAGCGCTCTTTCTCTTTGAAAAGCCCGGTCCGATGGCTGCTGAATCCGGTAAACGCCCAGGCTCGGGGTTCATCAGCCGCAATAATGATGATCCCACCGCGGAAGCAACCTTTGAATTCATGAGGCAGGCGGGCATACCGCGAAAGCTGACTGTGATTTGGAACCTAATTCCCTGGTGGAATGGGACACGAAAAGTGACCACCCGCGAACTGCATCAGGGAGTCGATTGCATGGTCGAACTTCTGAAACTCCTGCCTGCGCTGTCAGTCGTAGTAATGGTTGGCCGGAGCGCAGCCCGGGCGAAGCCACACCTTATTCCCACCGGTCTGGAGCTCATCGATTCATTCCATCCCTCTCCCATCGTGAAGGCTACATCGCGTGAAAAGTGGGAAACGATCCCCGAGCAGTGGGCGAAAGTCATGGCACTGATTGAAGCGCCGCCTCGCGAACCCGGTGTTACATATGTCCCCGAGGCGCTCGACATATTTGGAGCCGAGTTGCCTGAAACCGCGCAGGAAGCCGGGATTTGATCGCGGCGGACCACCAGCAGATAACGAGGGATCGGTGGGAGACGCGAAGACATGCTTTTGAGCTTTATATCTCGCAAACCCATTGTTAATGCAGCGGGTGCAGGCAAAGCCGCTGCTGCGTGAGGTTGCGAGCCATGGAAGGGCTTCAACTGCACTGCCCACCCTCGGCCGGAAGCACGCATGTGAATGTCGGGTCATCTGCGGCCTCGAAGAATCGCCAAAGGTGGTATCGCTCACGCGCAAGAGCTCGAAGTTAAGCGCCCAGGGTCCAGCCTGATCGATTTCATGGCGAACGTGGAGGCACGCAATGAACGAGCCGCGGCGCCGAGGCCTCCCGTGTTTTAAGTCGCACTGCTTGGCGGAATCAGACGCTAGGGCTCCGGCTCGTTCTCGAACTGCTCGAACAGCTCCAGGTCCCTTCGGCTGTGGCGCTCGCGGTGGGCGAACCATTCCAGATAACCGGCGGCGAGTAAGACCGTCACCGCGACACCGAACAAATAGGCACGCATCGGGAGACGGTGCAGCGCGAAATCCAATGACAGCCAGGCCGCCACAATGGCTAGTTGCACCGCGAGGAACCATCGGCCGATGCGGGTGGCGCGTAATTCGCGAAGACATCGTCTGCGGGAAAGATCCAGAAAGGCGGCATTCGATTGCGACAACGCTTTCCACGTTCCGGACGAGTTCGAGAGGGAAAACCCGGCGGCGGCGAAGGCACCGGCCCAGATGACGGAAGCCCAGAGAATCCACTCCGTTGTCGGCCTGCGCGATGCGAACCAGGCGGAGAAAGCGAGCAGGGCCACGCCGAACAGCAGATGACCGAACAGAGCGAGAGCCATCCGGCGGCGCTTGCGCTCCACCAGGCGGCGCAGGTCGAGACGCAGCATCGCGTTGTCGGACGGTTGGGCGGCCAGCCAGTCTGTACGCCAGGCAGCCAATTCCAGATCCATATTCATGGGCGATCCTCCAAGAGCTTTCTAAGCGCCTTGCGTGCGCGATTCAACCGCACGGCCACGTTATTCTCAGTGACGCCGAGCACCGCGGCAATCTCGGGCGGCGTGAGATCTTCCAAAGCCAAGGTAATCACCTGGCGGTAGCTCATGGGTAAAGCGCGGATGGCGGCGAGCAGCGTTTCGCGGCGGCGGTTGTCGATGGCCATCGTTTCGGGACTCTTGCGCGGATCGGGGACTTCGGGCAGTTCGGCTTCGCTCTCCGCGGACTTGCCGCGCCGCCATACATGCGTCAAGCAGCGGTTGTGGGCGACGCGCAGCGCGAAGGTCTTTTCCGAGCAATCGCCACGGAAACCGGGCAGCGCTTTCCAGATGGCCAGCAATATTTCCTGTAACAGGTCCTCGCGCGCCTGGGGCAGTGATTCGAAGCTGGCCGTAAGGCGCACCAGCGCTGGGCCGTAGGCATTGAAAATGCGTTCGTACTGGGCATTCCGGTCCGCCGGGCTCATGGCCTCCTCCAGTCCGGCCAGGTTCAGAGCCGCATCATCGACCAAAGACCACCCTCTCATCCTGCAACAGACGCGCCGTGGCCAACACTGCCGCGATTCCGAGGAGCACCGCGCAAGCCGCGGACAAAAACAGCCACGCCAGGTGCGGAATCTCGCCGCGAGTGATCGCCGATAGCATCCTCTGCTGGCCTAAGAGCGGGATCGCGGCGATCATGGCGCCGAGGCGCAAGGGGAAAAATTCCGCCAGCATTCCGGTGAGCATGGGTGCAAGCAAGGCCACGCCCAGATACGAATTCCCTTCTTTCGGAGTCCGCGCGAAGGCGCAAATCAACAGATCGATGCCGGCGGCGAGGGGCACTAAAGGCAGAGCGACGGCCAGCATCCAGAGCAGCTCGCTCGCATGCATGCGAGCATTCAGCGGCGTGGCGAACAACACCGCTAGCGACAACAGCAGCGTCAACACTACGCCGCCGAAGCTGAATAGACAAATCGCCAGCCACTTTCCGAGCACCAGGTCGCCGGCAAGAACCGGGTTCATCAAAAGAGGTTCCAGCGAACCACGCTCGCGTTCGCCGGCCAGGGTGTCGTTGGCGATATTCATGGCGCCAGTGAAAGCGGTCACCATCAGGAACGCCGGCAGCAGCGCGAGCGCGGTGGGCTGACGCCAGAGCAGGCCGACCAGCAGGGGGCCCAGCCAGCAGAAAATGCCGGCCGAAAACAGCGAGCGATGATCACGGAGCGCGTCCCGCACTTCTTTGCCAGCGACAATGGCCCAAGGGTGAGAGCTCATGCCGTCAGCTCCACGAAGGCTTCTTCCAGGCTGCGCGCGTTGCTCGATCGCATCAGCTCGGAGGGCGATCCCTGGGCCACGACCTTGCCGCGCGCGACCACCACCACGGTATCGCACACCAGCGAAACTTCGGCCATCAGATGCGAGGCCAGCAGGACACACTTGCCGTCGGCGCGCAGGCGCTCCAGCAGCGCGCGCAAGGCGCGGGTGCTCGCGACATCCAGGCCATTGGCCGGCTCATCCAGCAAGAGGTTCGGCGGGTTACTGATCATAGCCCGTGCCAGAGCCAGTTTCATGCGTTCGCCTTGCGAAAATCCCTGTGCGCGGCGATCGGCGATCTCGCGCATGTCGAAGAGTTGGAGCAGGAATTCGATGCGCGAGTCCAGTTCGGCGGCGGACATGCCGCGCAGCTCTCCAAAGTACCGCAAGTGCTCGCGCGTGGTGAGCCGCGCATAGTTGCCCAAACCATCGGTGAGCGCGCCAATGCGGCGGCGAGCGCCCAATGGGTTCTGTGCCGGATCGATGCCGTCCACCAGCACCCGGCCGCCATGCGGGCGAAGAAGGCCGGTGATCAGCCGCAGAGTGGTGGTCTTGCCCGAGCCATTGGGCCCAATCAGACCCGTGATGGCGCCGTCGGCGGCGGAAAAAGTCAGCCCATCCACGGCCGGCCTGCCGCCAAACGATTTGTGAAGGGTGTCCGCTTGGATCATGACTCTGTAAATAGTCTCGCTGGGAAGTGAAAACTTACAGTCGAGACGGGAGTAGGTTATAAGAGGTTTGCCTTACCTTGCTAGGGCTTGATCTTAGGCCAAATTGATCTATTAGATGCATTGTTGCGCGGCAAACCGTCGTCAATAATGGAACCTGCGAATAGCCAACAGGCCTGGGACGCTGATCACGTGGGCTTTCACGTAGGGCAGACATTCGGCGATTATTCCATCACCGCACTGCTGGGCGCGGGCAGCATGGGACGCGTGTACAAGGTGGAACACTGCCTCACCAAGCGGACCGAGGCGATGAAAGTTCTGTCGGCGGAGCTTGCATCCGAGATTCAGATCAAGCGATTTGAACGCGAGATGCGCGCGCTGGCCCGCTTGAGCCACCCCAACATTGCGGCGCTTCACAATGCCGTTCATTCGGAAAATCAGCTCATTCTGTTGATGGAATATGTTGAGGGCCAAACGCTGGAAAGCATGTTTGGTACCGGCCGGCTGCCGCTGGATCAGGGCGTTGGATACATCAGAGAAATCCTATTGGCGCTGGGGTACGCGCACCGGCAGGGGGTAGTGCATCGCGACGTAACGCCGGCGAATGTCCTGGTTACCGCCGGCGGCCATATCAAACTGAGCGATTTTGGATTGTCGAAGTCCTATGGGGATCCGCTGCTGACCAATTGTGGAGAGATCTTGGGCTCTTTGCCGTACCTGGCTCCCGAGCGCTTGAAGGGGACTACGCAGCCGGACCGGCGGTCGGACCTTTATTCGGCCGGCGCAATCCTATATGAGCATCTCACCGGTCAGAAACCGTTCGGCGAAAACCGGCGGCTGGCTCCAATACTGACAGACTCAGAGAGCGAGCCTCGGCCGCCGAGCGAGGTAGAGCCGGGGCTCTCGCCGAATTGGGACGAGATTCTGCGCCGCGCTCTAGCGAGAGATCCGGTGCATCGCTATCAATCGGCCGAGGAATTCCTGGAGGCGATTAGCCAGCTTGAACCCACCGGTGGGGCGGACCTTCCACTGCCCCAACTGCGGACGCTGGGGATCGGGATTGCCATTTTCGGTTGTCTCGTTCTGGCGTTCGTCGGGCTGGGGGCATTCAACCCATCTCGCCAAGTGCGGCCTCCCGCGGTGCCCTGGCAGCGGTTGCACATCGCCCCTCCGGCCTTCGCCGCCGACAAGACGCCTCCCGTAAAGGAGGCCGCAATCGCGCCGCCGCCGCGCGTGATCCAGCGCGCCGAATTACGGCACGCCAAGCGCGCCGCTCCTGCGTCCGCGGTGGAGATCCCGGCCAAGCTGAGCGTGTTCGAGCCGCATCCGGCAGCAGTGGCAGCATCGCCCCAGCCGTTAGCCGTGCCAGTTGCGAGGCCCGCGCCCACGCCCGCGCCTACCGCTTTCAGCGCCGCGACCGTTCCTCCAGCCTCCGATGCTGCGAAGGATGCCAGCGAAACTCCTTCCGTCGGCGGGCCTGAACCGTTGGTCCAGCCGGATGCCAAGCCGAAAAAGAGAGGGTTCTGGGGCAAGTTGAACGTGTTTCGGAAGAGGAAAAAGACCGATTCGGACGCGACGCAGTGACGTGCCGGCTTCGTTTAAGTTAAGACGCCACGCGAGCGCAGTGCTTCCTCAATCAGGGCGATCAGTTCGTCGCGAGTAAGATTTAAGCGGTTCGGAGCAGCGGCCTCCGCGTCTTCGGCCACCACCGGCTTGCCGGGTTCCATGCGGTTGTGCGATTTCACGCCATAGCGCCCGCGCGCTTCGAACAATTTTCCTACTTCGTGTCTCGGAAGAACCTTCGGGCCGCCCAGCAACTCCGCCACCAGCGTAACGCGGGCGAAATGCTCCACGGTTTCCATCTTGAAAAACGCCTTGTACACATCCTCGCCGTAGCATACCGAGCCGTGATTGCCAAGAAGGATTGCGTCGTATTGAGGGATGTAGGGGAGCATGCCGTCGGTGAGCGCCGTGGTGCCGGGGAGCCCGTATTCGGCCAGCGGCACGCATCCCAGGCTGACCACCACTTCGGGAAGCAGCGCCAAATCCAGCGGGCGGCCGGCGACAGCGAATCCGGTGGCCACCGGCGGATGCGCGTGCACGATCGCCGATACGTCCCGCCGCATCTGGTAAATAGTGAGGTGCATTGCGATCTCGGTGGTTCGCTCGCGCGCGCCATCGATTTTGTTGCCTTCCAGATCGCAGACGATGATGTCGGCGGGCGTCATCATGCCCTTGCTCACGCCCGTGCAGGTGCACAGAATGCGCCGGTCATCTAAACGCACACTGATGTTGCCATCGTTGGCCGCCACCCATCCCTTTTGATAGATCAGCTTGCCGACGTCAAGGATGTCCTGGCGATATTGTTGCTCCGTCTTGGCCATCCAGGCCTTCCATTGTATCAATCGTTTTGTATGCAAAGTGGTTCGATGTTTTTCCGGGATGTTCGCGAAACAGCGCGCTGTACAATGGGGGCAGTGGACAAAAGGCGGATGTGCCCGAATTGCCGGGCGTTTGTGACGACCAGCGACCGGGTATGCCCTTATTGCCAGGCTCCCCTGGGCCCCCGCGCGGTGGAACGGCGCAATCCGGGCGAGATTTTGGGCGGATTGATCCCGCACGCGCGCTTCACCACCATAATCATCTTGGTGCTCAACACCGCGCTCTTTCTGGTGCAGCAGTTCGTGCCGCAATCCGGCATAACCCAGGATGGCCAGAGCGTTCCCGCTGTTTTAATGGACGGACAGTGGTGGCGGCTGATCACGGCCGGCTTTCTGCACGGCGGCTATCTTCATATTCTGATGAACATGTGGGTGCTGTTCGATCTGGGGGCCGAAGTGGAGCTGTTGTACGGCACCAGCCGGTTGATCATCTTCTACTTTGTTTCCACCGTAACGGGATTTGAGGCGAGTTCACACATCGGCGCGCATTTCTCGCTGGGCGCCTCGGCCGGCATCTTTGGGCTGATCGGCGCGATGCTGGCGTTCGGGTTCACGGACCGTTCGGCACTTGGGAGGCAGGTGAAGGCGCTCTACACGCGCTGGGTGATTTACGGACTCGTGCTGAGCTTCATCCCGGGGGTGGACATCTGGGCGCACCTGGGCGGAATCGCGGGAGGATTCGTGGCCGGGCTGCTGGCCAGCACTCCCCGCGCGCGGCTGATGTGGAAGGAGCCGCTGCTGAGGGCGCTGGCGGGCGTATGTATTGCGATTACGGTGGTGGCCTTCGGGATGTTGTATATGGCCGTCATGCAATCGTCCGCGTCCATCCAATAAACTTGTCTGGACCCGCACACTGAGTCCCACAAGCGGACACACCGGGCCCGCGCGGCCACGCGAAAATCACACGGCGCACCTTATTTTTCAGTAATATCGACATTGGAAGAGTATTTGCGAACTGACATTAGGAGAAATCTCCCATGGCCATGGATGTACCCCGCGGTAAAGAAGTCGCTCGCCGGAAATTGATTCGCCGGATCGTATACATTGTGCTCCTGGTGGCGGCCATCCCGCTCATCACCTGGGGGCTCTCCCGGCTGAAGCCCGCGGCGCCTTCGGTGGACGCTGCCACGGTGTGGAGAGACACGGTGAAACGCGGTCCCATGGTGCGCGACGTGCGCGGCTTGGGAACGCTGGTAGTGGAACAGTACATGTGGATTCCAGCGGACTCGGACGGCCGCGTGGAGAAGATCAACTTTCTGCCTGGCGCCGCGATTCATCCGAACGACGTTCTGATGGTGCTGCACAATCCCGACATGGAACTGGCGGCCGCGGACCTGGAGTGGCAGATCAAGGCGGCGCAAGCCAATTTGGAAAATCTGCGAGTGACGCTGGAATCGCAGCAACTGGCGCAGAAAGCCACCACCGAACAGGTGAAGTCGGATATGGAGCAGGCGCAATTACAGGCCGATCGCGATGCGCAATTGACCAAGCTGGGGCTGAAGTCGGACCTGGATACCAAGCTTTCGGTGGCGAAGTATCAGGAGCTGAAGGGACGCTACGCGCTGTCGAAAGAGCAGTTGGACATCAGCGATAAATCCATCCAGGCGCAGATGGACGCGCAGAAGGTGGATATCGAGAAATTGCAAGCGGCATACACGCTGAAAAAGCAGCAAGTGGATCAATTGACCATTCGCTCGTCCACCGATGGGACGCTCACGCAGCTTGGCACCACGGCCATGCCGCTGGAAGTGGGAATGCGCGTGACGCCCGGCACCATTTTGGCGAAGATCGCGCAGCCCCACAAGCTGAAGGCGACCCTGAAAATTCCCGAGACGCAGGTAAAGGACGTGGCGATCGGGCAGGTGGCATCCATCGACACGCGCAACGGAATTATTCCCGGACACGTCTCGCGCATTGATCCAGCGGCGGTGAATGGAACGGTGGACGTGGACGTAAGCCTGGATGGTCCGCTGCCGCCCGGCGCCCGGCCGGATTTGAGCGTGGACGGAACCATCACGCTGGAACGGTTGTCCGATGTTGTGTACGTGGGCCGGCCGGTGGTGGGGCAGTGCGGCGCGAAGATCTCGTTGTTCAAGGTGGACCCGGACGGCAAGGAAGCGCAGCGCGTGAACGTGTCGCTGGGGCGCTGCTCGGTGAACAACATTGAAGTGGTGGACGGATTGAAGGTGGGCGATCAGGTGATCTTGTCGGACATGTCGGCGCAGGATGCGTATAACCGCATTCGCTTGAACTAAGCCGCGCCGTGAGGTGCGGGCAACGGAAAGGTGCACATGGCGATTGACGAAACAGCTTTGATCAGCATGGACGGCGTCACCAAGGTCTTCCAGACCGACGAAGTGGAGACGCACGCGCTGGCGGGCATTCACCTGCACATCAAGAAGGGCGAATACCTGGCGATTGCCGGGCCGTCGGGCTGCGGGAAGTCGACGCTGCTGGCGATTCTGGGGCTGCTCGATTCGCCGTCCGACGGCACCTACGTGCTGAACTCCAAGCCGGTGCAGAATCTGAAGCTGTCGGAGCGCGCGCGCATCCGCAATCGCGAGATCGGGTTCATTTTCCAGGCGTTCAATCTGATCGGCGATCTGACGGTGTACGAGAACGTCGAGCTTCCGCTCACCTATCGCGGGATGCCATCGGCGGAGCGCAAAAAGCGGGTGCACGACGCGCTGGAGCGCGTGGGCATGTCGCACCGCATCAAGCATTATCCATCGCAGCTTTCGGGCGGCCAGCAGCAGCGCGTGGCTGTGGCGCGGGCCCTGGGCGGCGACCCGTCCATCCTGCTGGCCGATGAGCCCACTGGAAACCTGGATTCGGTGAACGGCGAAGCGGTGATGGATTTGCTGCGCGAGCTGCATCGCGGCGGCGCCACCATCTGCATGGTGACGCACGATCCGCGCTACGCGCAGTTACGCGGACCGGACCATCCGGCTGTTCGACGGCCGGATCGTGGAAGAAAGCGTGGGAGTAGCGTAATGTTGGGACGAAATGTCGATTTCTTCGGTGTGTTCTTGATCACGCTCGCGATGCTCGGGTTTGCCGAGCTGCGGAATTGGCACGTGCCGGATTCGATTCGCATCGAAAATGCGATTGACGTCGAGCGCTGCCCCATTTCCAGGCAAGTGCTGTCCAATCTCTCCGTGATTTTCCGCTGACCGCTTCTTTCGGCCGCAGGCTTCGCCAGTAGCCGGCCAGCCATCATAATATAGGTACCTTATGAGTTCCCCCTTGATCGTTCTGCGGAACGTGGAGAAGTATTTCGAGCACGGTCCCACCAAGACCTTCGTGTTGCGCCGCATCAATGCCGAAGTGAAGGACGGCGAGTTCGTGTCCATCATGGGCCCGTCCGGCGCCGGCAAGTCGACGCTGCTGCATTTGCTCGGGCATGCACGACAGCGCCTGGACCGGCGAATATTACCTGGCCGATCACGCCATCCACAAGCTGCCGAAGAAGGACCGCATGGAGCTGTACAAGAAATATTTCGGCTTCGTTTTCCAGAGCTATCATCTGCTGGATTCGCTCACCGTGTACGAGAATCTCGACATTCCGCTGTCCTATCGCAACATCAAGAAGTCCGAGCGCGACAGCATCGTATGCGATGTGCTGGACCGGTTTCAGATCGTGGGGAAGAAAGACCTGTATCCGAACCAGCTTTCGGGCGGCCAGCAGCAGCTAGTCGCCATCGCGCGCGCCATCGTGGCCAGTCCCAAAATCATTCTGGCCGACGAGCCCACCGGCAATCTGCATTCCAGCCAGGGCAAGGAGATCATGGATCTCTTCAAACGCTTGAACGAAGGCGGCACCACCATCATTCAAGTGACCCACAACGAGAAGAACGCCGAATATGGCGATCGGATTATCAACATCGCCGATGGCTGGATCGAGCAAGTCGCATCGACAACGAATGAGGGACTCGCTAAACGCCGCTGCGCCGCGCATTCTGATCGCCGACGATCAGGCCGACGTTCTGGAAGCGTTGCGCCTGCTGCTGAAGGGCGAAGGCTATCAGATCGACGCGGTCACTTCGCCCGCGGCGGTTATTGCGGCGCTTGAAGCGCGCGATTTCGACGTCGTGATCATGGATCTGAACTACACGCGCGACACCACGTCGGGGCAGGAAGGGCTGGACCTGCTTACGCGCATCCGCGCCATCGACTCCGTGCTGCCGGTGATCGTGATGACCGCCTGGGGCACGGTGGGCCTGGCGGTGGAAGCCATGCGCGGCGGCGCGCGCGATTTCGTCCAGAAGCCGTGGGAGAACGACCGGCTGCTGACCATCGTCAAGACGCAGATCGATCTGAGCAACGCCATTCGGCGCGGGCCTGCGTCTGGAAGCCGAGAACCGGCTGCTGCGCGCCGAAGGCGTGCCCACGTTGATCGCGGAGTCGCCCGCCATGCAGCCGGTGCTGCAGATGATCTCGCGCGTCGGGCCCGTCGGACGCCAACGTGCTGATCACCGGCGAGCCGGGCACGGGCAAGGAAGTGGTCGCGAAAACTCTGTTCGCGATCTCGCCGCGCAGCGCCAAGCCCATGGTGACCGTGAACGCGGGCGGCCTGGCCGAGGGCGTTTTCGAAAGCGAACTGTTCGGGCACGTGAAAGGCGCGTTCACCGACGCCAAAACCGATCGCGTGGGCCGCTTCGAGCTGGCCGACGGCGGCACGCTGTTTCTGGACGAAATCGCCAACGTCCCGATGAATCTGCAGGCCAAGATGCTGCGCGTGCTGGAAGTCGGCGAAATGGAGCGCGTGGGATCGTCGAAGACCAAGCGCGTGGACGTGCGCGTGATCTCGGCGACCAACGCGCAATCTGGAAGAAGAAGTGCATGCCGGGCGCTTCCGCCAGGATCTGCTGTTCCGGCTGAACACCATCGAGATCCATCTGCCGCCGCTGCGCGAACGCCGCGAGGATATTCCGCTGCTGGGCGCGCATTTCCTGGCCGCGCATTCGCAGCGCTATCGCAAACGCATCGGAGGCTTCGACCGCGCGGCGCTTGCAGTTGATGCTGGAGCATCCCTGGCAGGGCAACGTGCGCGAGCTGAATCACGTGATCGAGCGCGCGGTGCTGATGGCGCAGGACAGCCAGATCAAGCCGGGCGATCTGGCGCTGCGCTCCGGACGCGAAGTGAGCCCGCGCCTGGAAGACATGAGCATCGAGGAAGTGGAAGCGTTCCTGATCAAGAAGGCGCTGGCGCGCTACAACGGGAACGTGAGCCACGCCGCCAATGCTCTGGGCCTGAGCCGCAGCGCGCTGTATCGCCGCCTGCAGCGCTACGGATTGTGACCGCGCCGTGAAACCGCATAAGCCTCGCCTGGTCCACGAGCAGCGGATCCTCGTGATGGCGCTGGTGGCGGGATTGCCCGCGCGTGATCACCTGCATGCTGATTCTGTGGCTGGGCGACTACACGTCGAGAGTCCAGTGGACGCTCACGGCGCTGATCGTCGGCGTCTGGCTGGGCTTTTGCTTCGCGCTGCGCGAGCGCGTGGCTTCGCCGCTGCGGACGCTGGCCAATCTGCTGGAAGCCATGCGCGAGGGCGATTATTCCATCCGCGCGCGGCATTCGAAAAGCGGCGATGCGCATGGGCGAGGTGATGCAGCAGGTGAACGCCATGAGCGCCACGCTGCGCGAGCAGCGGCTGGGCGCGCTGGAAGCCACCACGCTGCTGCGCAAGGTGATGGAGGAGATCAACGTCGCGGTGTTCGCGTTCGATGGCGACCGCAGGCTGCGCCTGGTGAATCGCGCGGGCGAGCGGCTGCTCAATCAGCCGGCGGAGCGGCTGCTGGATCAATCGGCGGAGCTGCTGGGCCTGGCGCAATACCTGGAAGGCGACGCGCAGCGGACCGAGCAGCGGACGTTTCCCGGGCGGCACGGCGCGCTGGGGCGTCAGCCGTAGTTTGTTTCGCGAAGGCGGTCTGCCGCATCAGTTGGTGGTGGTGACCGATCTCACGCGGCCGCTGCGCGAAGAGGAATTGAAAGCCTGGCAGCGGCTGGTGCGCGTGCTGGGGCACGAGCTGAACAATTCGCTCACGCCGATCAAATCGATCGCGGGCAGCCTGGAAAGCATCCTGGCGCGCCAGCCCCGGCCGGAGGATTGGGAAGACGACACGCGCAAGCGGCCTGGCCGTGATCGCGGCGCGCAGCGAAGCCCTGAGCCGCTTTATGAGCGCCTATGCGACGCTCGCCAAACTGCCCCGGCCGACCATGGCGCCGGTGGGCGTGGCGGAACTGGTGCGGCGCGTCGCGAGATTGGAAACGCGCATCACGGCCGCAGCTGGAGCCCGGTCCCGAGATCGTGATCCAGGCCGATGCCGATCAATTGGAACAATTGTTGATCAATGTGATTCGCAACGCGGCGGATGCATCGCTCGAGACCGGCGGCGGGGTGCGGGTCGGTTGGGAGCGGCAGGACTCGCGGCTGACGGTATGGGTCCGCGATGAAGGGCCAGGGCTTGCCGAACACGGCGAATCTGTTTGTGCCGTTCTTCACCACCAAGCCGAGCGGGACCGGGCATCGGGCTGGTGCTGAGCCGCCAGATCGCGGAGGCGCACGGCGGAACTTTAACGTTACAGAACGTCGCGGAGGGTCCAGGGTGCGAGGCGCGGCTGGTTTTGCCGCTGAGTTGACGGCGCTATTCAGCCACAGATTCACACAGATAAACGCCGATAACTTTGGCTCGGATCCTCCATTTCAGCCTCAACTAATTTTTTGTGAACCTAACTCCTGCCGCCTGCGTACGTCTATCAGAGCTGAGCGCTGGGCAAATCCGGCCGCTCGGGAAGGAGACATTGTGGATTCAGACGCGACACTCATTAGTCTCAAGAGCGTTTTCAAGGTGTTCACCACCGATGAGGTGGAAACCCATGCACTGGCGGGGATTGAGCTGACGGTTCGCAAGGGCGAATATGTTTCCATTTCCGGGCCTTCGGGCTGCGGCAAGTCGACTTTGCTGGCCATTCTCGGCCTGCTGGACACGCCGTCGGACGGCACCTACGTGCTGAACGATACGCGCGTGGACCAGATGAAGCTTTCGCAGCGCGCGCGCGTGCGTAACCGCGAAATCGGGTTCATTTTCCAGGCATTTAATTTAATCGGCGATCTAACAGTGTATGAGAACGTCGAACTGCCGCTCACCTATCGGAATATGCCGGCCACCGAGCGTAAAAAGCTGGTGAAAGACGCGCTGGAACGGGTGGGCATGTCGCATCGCATCAAACATTATCCGTCGCAATTGTCGGGAGGCCAGCAGCAGCGCGTGGCCGTGGCGCGAGCGCTGGCCGGACGCCCCTCCATCCTGCTGGCCGACGAGCCAACCGGCAACCTGGACTCGGTAAACGGCGAGCAGGTGATGGGGCTGCTGACCGAACTGCATCAGGAAGGCGCCACCATTTGCATGGTGACGCACGATCCGCGCTATGCCCGCTGTGCCGACCGCACCATCACGCTGTTCGACGGCCGGATCGTGGAGGAGCAGATTCAGAACGCCGCGCAGGCTTAACGCGGCAGCGCTAGCCGCTAGCCGCCACGTGCTCCGAGGCGATCCGGGATCGCCGCGGGTGGAATCGGTGAATGCGATCCTCGCACGAATTCGAACCAGGCAGGCACGGTCACCGGTTTGCCATCGCTAGTTCCCGGACGAAATCGCCAGCCGGTGCGGATGGCTGCCAGCAATTCGCTCTCCCACTTTGGATCGGAAGATTTCACAACGCGGAGGTTGGCCGGCACGCCATTCGGAGCGACATCGAACGCAATCGTCACGGAGGCATTTTCTTCCACGTCGACCGTCGCGCGGGAATTTGACGTTGATGAGAGTCGGGCCGCATTGCGTCAGACGGCGGACGGAACACCGCCCGCACCACATGCCAATCCCACAGCGTTCGCTGCGGATGGAAGAAGACCTCTTCGTTGACGAACACCGCCACGGGAGTTCCGCTTCGGGTACCGGGTTTGAATTGCCACGCGCGGATATTTTCCACGGCGCTTTCATCCAGCCCCAGGCCCAGCGGACGGGCCACTTGAATATCGCGCGGCTGGCCATCGGCGCCCACCACCAGCGACAGCAATACGCTGCCTTCCAGTTTCGCCAGTCGTGCTTCGTCCGTGTATCGCGGCGCCGTCTTGGCAATCACAAAAGGGGCGATAATGCCGAGACCCGGATGAAAGGCCGGAGGCTGAGCAACGGCGCTGAGACAACCCAGCACGGCGAGCGGAACAACCATGTTTCCGAATTGCAAATTCTGTTATAGCTCAGGCAGCCGGAAAATCGCCGCCGCGATTTGTTCTATAACCAGAAGCGCGATGCCGAGGTCAACATGAGTGGCGATTCCGTACCCTGGGTTCTGCCGCTCGCGCGCTTTCAAACTAGCGATCGCGAGGCTACAACTCTGTTTCGAGAGCTGCGGAAACCTTTGCTTCGATACCTGGTGTGCCTGGGGCTCTCCTCAGACGAAGCGCAGGACGTGGTGCAAGACGCTTTCCTGAGCCTGCATCGCCACTTGTCAGCGGGCGGATCGCAAGAGAACATCCGCAGTTGGCTGTTTCGAGTGGCGCACAATCAGGCTCGGAACCGGCAGAATAGTTATGATCGGCGGTTCAGCGCGCCTTTGGAGGACGGCTTCGAAGCGGCCCTGGAGGAAGCCACGCCGGAGACTGTGCTGCTGGATAAGGAAAAATTCCAGCGTCTGGGGGATGCGATTCGGACGCTGGCCGACTGCCGAGCGCGAATGCCTGCTGCTGCGCGCGAGCGGGTTGCGGTATCGCGAGATCGGCGAAGTGCTGGGAATCGCGACTTCCACCGTGGCCGATATCGTGGAGCGCGCGGTCAAGAAACTAGCGGAGAAATGCAATGTGTGAATATTCGGGAAGATTGATCGCTTGGCTGGATCGGGAACTGCCGGATGAGGAAGCGACCAACGTTGCGTGGCACCTCGGGCAGTGCGCCGAGTGCCGCCAGGCTGTGCGCACGTATGAGGAAGTCAGCGGCGCATTTCTGGCCTGTTACGAGGCACGTTGCGCTCCCAAAGCTGCGACAGACCCATCGCGGGCCAAAGCGACGGTATGGATGATGGGTGGCTTGACCGCCGCAGCGCTTCTGGTGGCACTCCTGCTCATCCAGCCCACAACCGAGCAACTCACCATCCATGCGCCGTCCCCGCCGCACGCGCCGAAGATTGCATTCGAAACGCCGCCGGCGCCCACGCCGATACTTCATGTCTACTCCAGGCGCGCCGCAGCTCCGCCATCGGTTGGATCGCCAGTTCGGCCGCCGTGGATCGCTGTTGAGCCGACTGTGGAAGTGGCATTGCCGGCGGAGGCGCTGTTTCCTCCTGGTGCGGTTCCTCCAGGCTTTAGCTTTATCGCGGACGTTCGTCCGTAAGAGTAATCTACAGAGGAGAAGATCCATTATGCAACGTACCGTCATTTTCGCTTTGCTCGCGGCTCTCATCGCATCCGGCGCCGCTTTCGCTCAGCCTGAGACCAATCATGTTGTTGTTGCCCGGGCCGGCGCCTTCGGATTTCAAGGGAAAATGTCCGCTGCCGCCGGTGCAAGGCGCACCTTATACGGCGACCATCACCAATGAATCGGTTCAGACGCTAGCGGACGGCAATCGGATCGTCCAGACCAGCACCGGAACCACCGCGCGAGATTCGATGGGCCGCACTCGCCAGGATGCGCCCTTGCCGACGATCGGCAACATGGCTCCCGCAGATGCTCCGCATTTGGTCTTCCTGCAAGATCCCGGTAGCGCAGGTCTCTTATACCTTGAACTTGACGGACAAGACCGCGATGAAGGGTCCTTCTTTTGCGGGGATGGCTGTCCCGGAATTAAGGCAATTTTCCGATCACGGGGCCCTCGGCGCGGAAGTTACCATCCGGGCAGAATCAATTGGCGCCGCTCCAGTGCTGCCAGGGATTGCCATTCAGAAGGCCGCGATTGCCGACGAGGGGCAGGCGCAAACCGAAGATTTGGGATCGAAGGTCATGGAAGGCGTGAACGTCACCGGCACCCGCATCACACGCACGATTCCCGCCGGCCAGATCGGCAACGACAAGCCGATTAGCATCGTGACCGAGGTCTGGACCTCACCCGATTTGAAAACGGTGGTCTACAGCAAGCGCAGCGATCCGCGCATGGGCGACCAGACCTTCAAGCTCACCAACATTGTGCGGTCAGAACCTGATCCGACGCTCTTCACCGTTCCCGCGGACTTCAAGATCGTGGACGCCCAGGAGCCGATTCTGTACAAAACGTCAGGCGGGCCAGCGCAGTAGGCCCGGACCTGCCTGCTCCGCTAAAACATCGTGCGCGAATAAACGCCGCTGGGCGATTCGGGCGAAGCGAGATAGCACTCGGCCGCGTAAGTTACTTCGCCCGGCTTCAAGGTGGAGGCAAAGTTGGCGGCGCGCGCCGAAATGTCGTTGGTCCAATCGCGCACCTTGCCGCTCCCGGCATCGACGCTGGCCGGCGTTCCGAAGGAACTGGGGCGCAGCGACTTGTTTCCCAGCACGTAGCGCTCAGTGACCACGGGGTATCCTTCGTTGTTGCATTTTGCCGTGTTCGGCGGGCAGTCCGACGAATGCACCACGCGAATCTTGCTGAGGATGAGCACGCCTTTTCCCCCCTGGATGTCGATACCAATGCCCTCCGCCACACTCAACGCAATATTCTGATTGGCGCTCTGCGAGAAATCCACGCCTTGCGCATACATGCTGCCGACATCGTGGCTGATTTTGTACGCATAGTCGCTCTGGCTGGCGTTGTTGGTGACCAGCACGATGCCAATGCACAGCGGAATCAGGAAGATCGCGCCCAACACGTACAGTTGTAGCGAGGTGCTGCCGGGATGTTTTGGGCGGCGCAACATGGATGAATTTTTACCTTAAGCGATAGCCCGAGATATTGCCAGACTGTCTTGCCGCCAATTTGCGCCGGATTCTGACTTAGTACTGGATGGCAGGTTAGTTTCACCTCGAACAATCGTTACGTATGCCTCCCAGTACCCGGGCGCGCGAAGTTGGGGTGTCGTTGGCAAATAGACGAACTCCGCATTCCGAGTCCAGCGTGCGCCTTGCATCCAACCGCGTTCTCCGTTCATCCAATTTGGCTGATGTTCGAGTACCGGGCCAAGGTCCGGCGAGCCTCGAATGTTATCCTGGAAAATAAAATGACTTATGACCTGATTGTGATTGGGAGTGGTCCGGGTGGCTACTCCGCGGCGGTCCGCGCCGGCCAGTACGGCCTGAAGACCGCGATTGTTGAAAAAGATCCCAAGCTGGGCGGAACTTGCCTGCACGTCGGCTGCATCCCCACCAAGGCGCTGCTCCACACCGCCGACCTGTGGGAGCACTTCGTGAACCCCGCCGAAGAGGGCATCCAGTGCGAAAATCCGCGCCTGGATTACGCCAAGGTGCTCGACCGCAAGAACAAGATCGTCGCCAAACACGCCAAGGGCGTCGAGTTCCTGATGAAGAAGAACAAGGTCGACTGGGTGAAGGGCTACGGAACGATCCTGCCACGCTCGGGCAACGGACCGATTCGAGTCGAGGTGAAATCGGAAACCGGCGCCCAAACACTCGAGACCAAGAATGTCATCATCGCCACCGGATCGGAAGCGCGCATGCTTCCCGGCCTGGAAGCCCGATGCCAAAACCATCCTGACCAACATCGAGATCCTGGATCTTCCCGTGATCCCCAAGACCATGCTGATCATCGGCGCGGGCGCGGTGGGCGTCGAGTTCGCGTCCATCTTCAATCGCTTCGGAACCAAGGTCACGATTCTCGAAATGTTGCCGCGCCTGGTGCCGGTGGAAGACGAAGAAGTTTCCAAAGAACTGGAGCGCACATTTCAAGAAGACCGGCATCCGCTGCGAAACCGGCGCCAAGGCCGAGAACATCACGCGCACGGAAAACGGCGTCCGGCTGTGCGCCGCGCTCGCGAACGGCAAGCGCGAGGACATGGAAGCCGAGACGCTGCTGGTGGCCGTGGGCCGCAAGCCGAACACGGACAACATCGGCCTCGAGAAGTTGAAGGTGGAACTGGATCGCGGCTTCATCAAGGTGGACGAGCATCAGCTCACCGGCGAACCTGGCGTCTACGCGATCGGCGATGTGGTGGCGGGGACGCCGCAATTAGCGCATGTCGCGTCGATGGAAGGCATGGTGGCGGTGGCGCACATGGCGGGCAAGGCGGCCAAGCCGATCAATCGCAATCGCATTCCCGGCTGCACCTATACCGAGCCGGGCATCGGCAGCGTGGGCCTCACCGAAGCGCAGGCGCGCGCGCAGGGATTTGCGGTGAAGGTCGGCAAGTTTCCGTTCGCCGCCAACAGCAAGGCGAGCATTCTCGGCAGCCACGACGGGTTTCGTGAAAGTGGTGGCTGAGGAGAAGTACGGCGAGATCCTGGGCGTCCATATCATCGGGCCGGAAGCTTACGAATTGGTCGCCGAAGCGGTGCTGGCGATGGAGGCCGAAGCGACGGTGGAGACGCTGATGGGCACCATCCACGCTCATCCGACTTTGTACGAAGCCATGGGCGAGGCGTTCAACAACGTCTACGGGCTCACGATCAATGCCTGAGGGTCCCATTGCCACGAGCTTCGAAGTTCGAGATCTCGGGCGCATGCGCTATGGCGATGCGCTCGCGATCCAGCAGGAACTGGTGGAACAACGCAAGCGCGGACTGATTCCCGATCAGCTTCTGTTCGTCGAGCATCCGCACGTCATCACGCAGGGCCGCAACGGCCACGCCGAAAACCTGCTGGCGAGCGAAGACGCGCTGCGCAGCGCCGGCATCGAGTTCTTTCCCACCAACCGCGGCGGCGACATCACGTATCACGGTCCCGGCCAGATCGTCGGCTATCCGATCCTGGATTTGCGAGAATGGAAGCGCGACGTGGTCGCCTATGTTCGCGGCATCGAGCAGGTGATCATCGATGCGCTGGCGGAGTTTGGCATGGCTGGCCGGGCGAGTTCCGGGCTGCACCGGCGTGTGGGTAGATGGCAAGAAGGTGGCCGCCATCGGCGTGCATATCAGCCGCTGGGTCACTTCGCATGGTTTCGCGTTGAATCACACCACCGATTTACGCTACTTTCAGTACATCGTTCCCTGTGGGCTAACGAAGCCGGTCACCTCCATGCAGGAGCTGGGATCGGATGCGAGCCGCGAACAAGTGATCGCCGCGTTGTCGGCAAGCTTTGCGCGCCAGTTCCATGGGCAGCCGGGCTTCCAACAACCAAATTACGACCAACCGAGCCGCGACCATGAGGGAGCGGACGTTTCATATACGGAGACATATTCATGACTGACGTAGTAATGCCTCAGATGGGCGAAAGCATCGTGGAAGGCACCCTGACCAAGTGGCTGAAGAAGCCCGGCGAGCATGTGGATCGCGACGAGCCGTTGTTTGAGATTTCCACCGACAAAGTGGACACCGAGATCCCTTCGCCCACCGCCGGCGTGTTGAAAGAAGTGCTGGTGGAAGAAGGCAAGACGGTGGCGATCAGCACCGTGGTGGGCCGTATTGAAGAAGGCGCGGGAAATGGTGCTTCGGCTCCGGCGCCTGCAGCCGCGAAAGCTGCGCCCGCACCGCAAGCAGCGCCTCCCGCACCCAAGCCCGCTCCAGCGCCGCCGGCCGCGAAGGCGCCCGCTCCCGAGCCTGAGCCGTTGCCTGAGCCCGTGGCGCATTCCGCCGGTCCCTATCCGATTCCAGTGGAAGAGCCCGCGCCCGCGATGGAAGCCGAATCGCCCGCTGGTCCGCTGTCGCCGCTGGTGCGCAAGATGGCGCGCGAATACGGCATCGATCTGCGGCAGGTACGCGGCAGCGGCGCCGGCGGACGCATCACCAAGCAGGATCTGGAAGCCTACATGTCGGCGCAAGGCGCGCGAACCATGGCGCAAGCGAGTGCGCCGCCTGCCGCGGCTGCTCCGGCGCACCACCGCACCCACCGTCTACACGCCCGCGGTTCCCAGCGCTCCGCTCCAGCGCTCCGCCCGCCATGCCGCGCGCCGAAGCTCCGCGCGCGCGCGTGGAACCGATGAGCGTGATGCGCCAGCGCATCGCCGAGCACATGGTGATGAGCAAGCGCATTTCGGCGCACGTCACCACGGTTCATAAAACCGACATGACCAAGATCGCGAAGATGCGCGAGCGCAACAAAGCCGAGTTTCAGGCGCGCTACGGCTATTCGCTCACCTTCCTGCCGTTCGTCGCCAAGGCGGCGGCGGAAGCGATCCGGCATTACCCGATCGTGAACGCCTCCATCGAAGGCACCAACATCATCTATCACAACGAAATCAACATCGGGATCGCGGTGGCGCTCGAAAACGGGCTGATCGTGCCGGTGATCCGCAATGCCGACGAAAAGAACGTGGTCGGATTGCAGCGCTCCATCGTGGATCTGTCCACGCGCGCCCGCTCGCGCCAGCTTAAGCCCGACGAAGTGCAGGGCGGAACGTTCTCCATCACCAATTTCGGCAGCTTCGGCAGCGTTTTCGCGACGCCCGTGATCAACCAGCCGCAGGTGGCGATCCTGGGCGTCGGGACCGTGGAGAAAGTGCCGGTGGTGGTGGACGACGCCATCGCGATTCGCTCCATCGCTTATCTCGCGCTGACCTTCGATCATCGCCTGATCGACGGCGCGCTGGCCGACCAGTTTACCGGGAAGGTGAAGTCGATTCTCGAGAACTGGTCCGAAGAAGTCTTGTAGACCGTTCGTGACCGCGAAGAGATCTTCCTCAAGTTCTCGGCCGAGAAGCTGGAACAACTTGCACGGCCGCATTCAGGATTGCCTTGCGCGCCTGACTCCCGAGCAAATCTGGACGCGCAATTCGGAAAACGAAAACGCTGTCGGCAATCTGGTGCTGCATCTTTGCGGGAACGTCCGCCAGTGGATCGGCTCGGGCGTTGCCGGATTAGCCCGACCATCGCCAGCGCGACGCCGAGTTTGATGCGCGCGGCGGCAAAGCGCCAGCGGAATTGTCGGAGCTTCTGAAGACGACGGTCGCGCAGAAGCGGTGTCGATCATCCGCGAAGTGCCCGCCGGCCGATTGACTGAGCGCATCACTGCCGCAAGGCTACGATGTCACGGTGCTGGAGGCGATCGCGCATGTGGTGGAGCACTTTTCGCATGCACACCGGGCAGATCATTCTGCTGACCAAGATGCTCACTGGCGAGGATCTGGGCTTACTACCAGCATCTTCGCGGCTCAGGCCGGGCGGCCAGCGAGCGCCTTCCTTAACCCATGCGGTCCTGGGCTAGGTGGAAAACCGGGATCAAGCAAGTTTTGTCGCGAACCCGGTATGCGGTCTTCCAGGCTCGTGGCCGCACTCCGAGGGACGGACTTTTAAGCGTCCACAACGATCACTTTCGACATGATCGCGCGTTCCAGGAAGCCTATGCGCGCGGAGTGAAGGCGGGGAATGGAGTGGATCCTCAATTTGAGTGGCGCGTGCACGTCGCACTCTGGGCTGCCGCAGCTGGTTTGCGGGTTCCGGGCGACTTCGTCGAATGCGGGGTGAACGCGGGGTTCATGAGTTCGGCGATCATGCACCGGTTGCACTGGAACTCGGTGGGCCGGCGATTTCATCTCATCGATACATTTGCGGGTCCGGTATTGGAACAATACTCATCAAACGAGATCGGGCGTGGCCGGCCCGCGGTAGCCAAAGCCGCGCTGGATGCCGGTGCGTATGTCACCGATCTCGCGCGGGTACGCTCGAACTTCTCCGAATGGCCGAATGCCGTGGTTGTCCAGGGATCGGTTCCCGAGGTCTTGGCTTCATTAGATATCGGCGCCGTGGCGTTCCTGCACATCGATATGAACTGCGCGTATCCGGAACGCGCGGCGCTGGAGTTCTTTTGGGAGCGCCTGTCGCCTGGCGCCCTCGCGCTGTTGGACGATTATGCATACGCGGATTACGATGCCCAGATGCGCGCCATGGATGAGGCGGCGCAGATTCTTGGCGCGGAGATCCTGTCGTTGCCCACCGGACAAGGGCTCATCATCAAGGGAGCACCCTTGCGTCGCGGCTAGCTCGTCCCTCCATACACATATGCCATATGTGTATGGCAAAATTGTACGTATGAAGAAGACGCTCAACATTAATCAAAAGCTTTTCCTGGAAGCGAAGTCAGCTTGCGGCGCCGCCACCGACACTGAAACTGTGCGTCTGGGCCTGGAGGCTCTGGTGCGCCACGCCGCTTACCAGCGTTTGAGAGCTCTTCTTGGAACAGAACCCAAAGCGCGGGACGTGCCGAGGCGGCGTGAGAAACCGTCCGCGAAGCGCAAAGTAGCCTGATGGTCCTGCCATGGTCCTAGTGGATACCTCTGTCTGGATCCGGTCTTTAGCCAACCGTCCGCCGTTTGTCGCGGGGCTGGACCGGCTCCTGAGCCTTGATGAGGTGGTCGGGCACGAGTTGGTCTATGGCGAACTACTCATCGGTGATCGAGGCGGCCGCAAGAAGCTCCTGGCCGCCTACCAGCACATGCTGCAAGCAAACACCGTTCCTCACCAGGACGTAGTTACGTTCGTCAACGCCCGGAATTTACACGGCCGTGGCGTCGGCTGGATTGATATTCACCTGTTGGCCTCCGCCATCGCCGGAGGAGTGAAGCTCTGGACTGCCGATCCGCGTTTGTCACTCCTCGCCGATGAGTTTGGAGTCAACTATCGAGTCGCAACTGTGCGTCTTCCTTAAGCCGCACGCCGGATAGCTTCAATCGCCGGGATTCGTTCATCAGGAAAAGCAGCTTGTGCGCGGCGGCCGCGTAACTCAGTCCCTCAGCGCGAATGTTCGAGACGCAATTGCGCTCGGCGTCCGTCCGCCCTTGGCGCGGCTGCCAAGTCAGATAAGCACCCAGGCTGTCGGGAGAACTGAGCCCGGGACGCTCGCCGATGAGAACCACGGCCACGCGTGCTCCCAGCAACTCGCCAATCTCATCGCCGATCGCAACGCGCCCCTGTTCGATAATGGCGACCGGCGCGATACGCCAGTCCAGATCGTCGCAGCAAAAGATCGAGCAAGGGCACGGCATGGCGATGGACGGCAAGCGCAGAAAGCCCATCCGCGACCACAAAGACCGCGTCATATTCCGCGCGCAACGGAACTAATCGCTTGCGTGAATCGTCGCTTAAACGCCGTCCCAGGTCGGGACGCTTCAGATACTCATCGCGATCGCCCGCGGCGCTCGACAAAGCTGATTGAGTCAATCCCTTTTTGCTTCAGCTCCGCCGCCAGCGAATGGGCCGCCAGCGGCAAATGAACCGCATCGCGCGCCCTGGCGTGCGCAAGTTGAAAATCGAGCAGCGCGCGCGTGGGAAGGCTCGGCGCCCGCGCGGCCCAATTCCACGCGGGCCGGAGTGAAATCGCGCAGGCGCGCCATGTCTCCAGTATCTGCTGAAGAGAACCCTATCTTCTTATTTTCGTTCTTGTCCAAAACCCTCAAATTGTCGGTCACCGAAAAGACGTTCGGCACTGTGTTGGCGCGCGTGCGGATCAGCGTGTCGTCGAACTGATTGTCGACGACGCCTTCCAGCGTCACGTGCCCGTTGTCGACGATAATGTGAATCGAGGGCAACGCCTGATAGCCGTAGCGCATTCCAATGCTGGAATCGCCGTAAATGGCTCGCGCCTCAGCCCGGCGGATTTGCCAATCCAGGGGAGACAGCGGCAGAAGCTTGATATTGTTGATTACTTGCGTAACTCCCGGAACTTTTTTAACCACGTGTTCCGCATCGGATTTTATATCCCATGGAGGTTCCGGCGGGCACGCGCCTTCCAACGTGACAACACTTCCGTCCACGCGGAAAGCGAGGTCGTCGAAAATACTGTAGTACGGCAACGTCAAGAGTTTGTGACGGATCTGCTTGGCCAGTTGAGATTCATTCTCGGGCCCCGGCATGAAAGCGTCATTGTGGTCCTTGGTGGGATTGTTGTTCGCGGCTATCCCCGATGTCGCAAATAAGACCGCGACAATTGCTGGTCCGATTATTTTTCGCATAGTCCTTTCGCCCCTATCAATGAGATGCGCGCGGCGATCCAGCGTTACACGGATTGATATTATGGCCGAAATGGTGAACTTTGCATCGCCGCGGGAGTTCCGGGCATGGCTTGCCAAAAACCACAAGAAATCGGACGGTATCTGGCTGCGAATTTACAAAAAAGCCTCGGGTGTGCCCACGGTCACCTACGCGCAGGCGCTCGACCAAGCCCTCTGCTTCGGTTGGATCGACGGCCAGAAGAAGCCCTTCGATGCTCACTCCTGGCTCCAAAAATTCACCCCGCGGCGGGAGAAGAGCGGGTGGTCGAAGTACAATACCCAGCACGCCGAGCGCTTAATTCAATCCGGGGAAATGACTCCAGCCGGGCTGAAGGAAGTAAATGCCGCGAAGTCCGATGGCCGCTGGGGCGCGGCCTATGATTCCTTTGCGAATGCCGCCGTGCCGGATGACTTCTTAAAGGAGCTGGCCAAAAACAAGCCGGCCAAAGCTTTCTTCAATACGTTGAACAAGACCAACTTGTACTCCATTGTGTACCGCCTTCAGACCGCCAAGAAACCCGAAACCAGGGAGAAGCGTCTGCGGGCGATGATCGAGAAATTGGCGCGCGGCGAGAAGTTTCACTAAGCGGGAACCAAGGGCCACGGATGAACACGGATGCACACGGATAAAGCAGTTGCTCTGAATCCGTGTTCATCTGTGTTTATCCGTGGCCTATTGCTTCCTTCAGCATCCTGCCAGCAGCAACCCCGCCATGCGCGGCAGCTCCTGGCGAGCTTGCTCGAACCAGGCTTCAAACTCCGGCGCGGGCCGCAGCCCGAACAAGCTGCGCAGATACAGCGCATCGTGAAACGACGTGCTCTGGTAATTGAGCATCACGTCGTCGGCGCCCGGCACGCCCATGATGTAGTTCACGCCCGCCGCGCCCAGCATGGTCAGCAGCGCATCCATATCGTCCTGATCGGCTTCGGCGTGATTGGTGTAGCAGATGTCGCAGCCCATCGGAAGCCCCAGCAGTTTGCCGCAGAAATGATCTTCCAGTCCCGCGCGCAGAATCTGCTTGCCGTCGTATAGATACTCCGGTCCGATGAATCCCGACCACGGTGTTCACCAGCAGCGGTTGAAAATACCGCGCGAGACCGTAAGCGCGCGCCTCGCACGTTTGCTGATCCACGCCGTGATGCGCGTTGGCCGAAAGCGCGCTGCCTTGCCCGGTTTCGAAATACATCACGTTATCGCCAACCGTGCCGCGGCGCAATTCCAGCGCCTGCTCGCGCGCTTCCCGGATCATCGCGATATTCACGCCGAACGATGCATTCGCGGCTTCGGTGCCCGCGATGGATTGAAACACCAGATCCACCGGAGCGCCGCGCCGCATGGCGTCCATCGTTGTGGTGACATGCGCCAGCACGCAGCTTTGCGTCGGAATTCGGTACGACTGGCGCACGCGATCCAGCAGCCGCAGCAGCGTTTCCACGCTCGCCAAATTGTCCGACACCGGATTGATCCCGATCACCGCGTCGCCGCTGCCGTAGAGCAGTCCGTCGATGATGCTGGCGGCGATGCCCTTCGGATCGTCGGTGGGATGATTGGGCTGCAAGCGCGTGGAAAGGCGCCCGGCCAGTCCCAGCGTGTTGCGAAACCGCGTGACCACGCGAATCTTGGCCGCCACCGTGACCAGATCCTGCAGCCGCATGATTTTGGAAACGGCCGCCGCCATCTCGGGCATCAGCCCCGGCGCCAGCGCAGCCAAAATTTCGCCAGTGGCCTGTTCGCTCAACAGCCAGTCGCGAAAATCGCCAACCGTAAGGTGGGCCACGGGCGCGAATGCCGCCTGGATCGTGTTGGTCGAGCAATCAGCCGCGTAACTTCATCCGATTCATAGGGGATCACGGGCTCGGCTCAGGAAAGTCTTTAGGGGGATATCACTCAGGGCTATCTGGGCGGCCACGCGTTCTTCCGCGCTTCCGGCCGAAATCCCCGCCAGATCGTCGCCAGACCGCGCGGGCGAGGCCTTGGCCAGCAATGTCTTCAGGTCCTCAAAGTGATAGACAACATTGCCGATCGTGCTCTGTATCCGCTCACGGCTAGTGCATCCAGTGTAGACCGGATTGGCCGGAAGATTGCTCCAATCGAAATCCGAGAGCAGAAACTCGGATGAAATGCCGCCCCTGGTTCGTCTTAGATCCTGTGAAGAGGGTTTCGTGACGTTTCGGCCGGCGGCGCTATACTAATAGTTTCAGGAGCGGATCATGAATACGTACTGGAAATTCGGCGCTATCGTGGCGGTCATCATTGGCGCGCTGGCGTGGCTCGCGATGGGCGGAGTCAACGAAAGCAAGACGTACTACAAGGAAATCAAGGAAGTGAAGCACATGGGCGATCAGGCCCACAGCGAGCGGCTGCGCGTGAACGGCTACGTGGAACAGGGCTCCATCGTGCGCGACGGCGCCTAGGTGAGTTTTATTCTGCATCAGACTCCCGGTATGCTCCAGAAGGATCCGGTGCGGCTCGAAGTGGTCTACAACGGGATCGATCCGCTGCCCGACACTTTCAAAGACAACGCGCAGGCTCTAGCCGACGGAAGATTAGGTCAGGACGGCGTTTTTCATGCCAGCAAAGTGCAGGCGAAATGCGCGTCCAAGTACGAAGCCAAGCCACAAATGAAGACGGACGCGAAGCCTGCGTAACACAGGTCAGAACCCAAGCCTCCAGCTAATTCTGCTCGCGCTCCGGTCCGCGTAAGCCCGGCGCCCAGGCCGCCAGGAGGACTGAACAAGCTCGAATGGAAAATATCGGCGCTCTCTCGATTCTGCTCGCCTTCTGCTTCGCCGTCTATGCCGTCGTTGCGTCGGTGATCGGCAAGCTCAAGAAGAACTCCTTCCTGATCGTCAGCGCGGCAACGCGCGGTCTATTCGGTCTGGCTGCTGCTCACCGTGGCGGCCGGGCTGCTGATCTACTCGCTGCTCACCGGCGATTTCCGCCTGGCCTATGTGGCCGCGCACACCGATACGTCCATGCCGACGATCTACAAGTTCACGGCATGGTGGGGCGGACAGGAAGGCTCGCTGCTGTTGTGGGCCTGGCTGCTGGCCACTTACTCGGCCATCGTGGTCTTCATGAACCGCCGCAAGTTCCGCGACATGATGCCGTGGGTGACCGTCGGTCCTGATGGCCACCGAAACGTTCTTCCTGATGCTGATCGCTTCGTGCTCAGCCCGTTCGCGGTCCTGCAAGCCGGCCGCGGCAACATCGTCGAGGGCGTGGGCCAGGGTCTGAATCCGCTGCTGCAGTATTGGACCATGGTGATCCATCCGCCCATGCTGTACCTGGGCTACGTGGGATTCACCGTGCCGTTCGCGTTTGCGATGGGTTCGCTGATCACCAAGCAGCCGGGCGACGCCTGGATTCACACCACGCGGCGCTGGACCATCGTGACGTGGCTGTTCCAAAGCACCGGCATTCTGCTGGGCCAAGGCTGGGCGTACGCGGTGCTCGGCTGGGGCGGCTACTGGGCCTGGGATCCGGTGGAGAACGCATCGCTGCTGCCCTGGATCACCGCCACCGCGTTCCTGCATTCGGTGATGATGCAGGAGAAGAAGGGCATGATGAAGGTCTGGAACATGGTCCTGATTTCCGGCACCTTCTTCCTGTGCATCTTCGGAACGTTCCTGACGCGCTCGGGCGTGGTCAGCTCGGTGCACGCCTTCGCGCAATCGCCCATCGGCAAATACTTCGTGATCTTCCTGGCCATCGGCATCGCGGCCACGGTGATCTTGATCCTGGAGCGCCTGAAATATCTGAAGAGCGAAGCGCACCTGGAAAGCGTGGTATCGCGCGAATCCAGCTTCATGTTCAACAACCTGATCCTGCTGGCCAGCTGCTTCGCGGTGCTGTGGGGCACGCTGTTCCCGGTGATCTCCGAAGCCGTGACGGGCGAGAAGATCAGCGTGGATGCGCCGTTCTTCAATCGCATCAACATCCCGATCGGGCTGGCGCTGATTTTCCTGACGGGCGTTGGTCCGTTGATCGCCTGGCGCAGGAGCTCGCTCGAAAGCCTGAAGCGCGCGTTCTTCATGCCCGACCGTCGCGGGCGTGGTGCTGATGGGCGTGCTGGCCGGTTTCGGCGTCTGGGAGCATCCCTACGCGCTGGTGTCCTTCGGGCTGTGCATGTTCGTGACGGCCACCATCGCCATCGAGTTCTGGAAGGGCGCGTCGGCCATTCGCGCTAAGAACGGCATCGGGTTCATCCCCGCGGCCATCGCAGTTGACGCATCGCAACACGCGCCGCTACGGCGGATATCTGGTTCACATGGGCATCGTGTTCATGTTCATCGGCTACACCGGCGCGGCGTTCAATCAGGACATCACCAAGGAAGTGGCGCCGGGCGGCAATTTCGAGCTCGGCCACTACAATCTGCACATCGCGAATATCGAACAGGGCGAGAACGATACCTACGCCTGGCAAAGGCTGACGGTGGACGCCTCGCGCAACGGCGAGCCCGCTCGGACAGCTCTTTCCGGAACGGCGCTTGTACAAAGCCAGCCAGCAGCCGACCTCGGAAGTTTCCATTCGCCGGCGGCTGAACGAAGATCTGTACATCAACTTCGCGGGTCTTTCGGCCGACAACAGGCGCGCGGTGATCCAGGCGTATGTCTTCCCGCTGGTTTCGTGGATCTGGCTCGGATTTTGGGTGCTCGCGTTCGGCACCATCGTCTGCCTGATTCCCAATAAAGTTCGTTTGTCTTATGCCCGGACGCAAGTAGTAGGAGTTGCTGAGAAACATGCGACGGTTGAAAATTAGCAGGCTGGCTCTCAGCCTGTCTTGCGTTGAGTTTATTTGCCGGCGGATGCTTCGCCCAATCGGCCGAGGAGCTGGAAAGCCCGGCGGTGAATCGCATCGCCGACCGGTTGAATTGCCAGTGCGGCTGCAAGACCAACATGGCTTGCCGGATGGATCCCTATCCATGCCGCATGTGCTGGGAGAACAAGAAAAAGATCCTGAAGATGGAAAAGGCCGGGATGTCGGATCAGGCGATTCTGGCCGTCTTCGCCAGCGAAATGGGCCCGGATGTGATCGTCGTTCCGCCGGGCATTCTCGGATCGCTTTCGTTTTATACCGCTGCGGCTCTCGGTCTGATCCTGGTCGTGTTTGTGATCCGTAAATATCGCCGCAAGGAAATCGCGGTGGCCGCGCGCCGGCCCGCCGCCGACGATCCGCTTCTGGATCGCTATCACGATCAAATCGAGAAGGAAGTGGAAAAGCTCGATTGATGGTCCTTTCCGCAGCCGTTGTCCTGGTGGTGGGGACCCTTCTGTTTACGCTCTTTGTGCGCTCGCAGGATATTCCTGAAGCGCCGCCCGCTTTCGCCTACCGCGCATCTGGAAGAACGCAAAGCGCAGATCTACGAAAACCTGCGCGATCTGCAATTTGAGTTTCGCCTGGGCAAATTGTCCGACGCCGATTATCAGAAGACCAAAGTCGATTTGCAGCGCGAACTGGCCAGAGTGCTGGCGGAGATCGACGCCGTGCAGCCTCCAGTGCCCGCTCGCGCCAAGGCCGCTAAGGCCGCCGTTGAAACTGCCGTCAAGGTATGCCGACAAGTGTCCGCACTGCGGCGCCAAGTTCCCGCAGCCTTTGAAGTTTTGCGGCGAATGTGGAAAGGCGATGGCATGATGCGTTCTCGGCACTTTGCTTACTGCTTGGGATCGCGCCCGCGTTCGCGGCCGTCGATGGCGTCATCATCAATGGCGCCACGGGCCAGCCGCAGCCCAACACGGTGGTCAATGCTGATCCAGCCCACGCAGGCCGGAATGCAGAACCTCGGCAGCACCAAGACTGACGCGCAAGGCAAATTCAGCTTCGACAACAACGATCAGTCCGGACCTCGCCTGATTCAAGCGGTTTTCGACGGCGTGGAATACAACAAAATGATCCCGCCCGGCATGCCGTCCACGGGCGTTCAAATTCCGGTGTTTCCAGCCACCAAGAAAGCCGGCACGGCCAAAGAGATGCAGCACTTCATCGTGCTGCAACCGGGCGACAAGGAAATGACCGTGAATGAGGGACTGCTGTACCTCGGCGATCCCAACCTCACTTACTACGACCCGGTGAACGGCTCGGTCCGCTTCTACGTTCCTCCGGAAGCGAAGGGCGTGACCAGCGTCACCGTGAACCCGGCGGGCGGGATGCCGATCCAGCGTCCGATTTTCAAGACCAAAGAGCCCAATATCTATAAAGTCGACTATCCGGTCCGGCCCGGCGAAACGCGCTTCGACCTGAACTACACCGTCCCCACCACCAATCCGATGATCTTCACCGACAAGCTTCTGCACCCCGATGCGGCCTCGAACCTGGTGGTTCCGAACGGCGTGACGGTGAAGAGCGACGACCTGGAACTCGCCGGAACGGAGCCCAAAACCCAAGCCAGCATCTATCGCATCAAGAACGCCGAGCTTCAAAGTGGAAGTGGACGGAACCGGGCTGTTGCAGGATCAATCGGAAGGCTCCAGCGACGACAACGGCCAGCCGCAAGTGGAGGAAGTGAAGCCGCGCATCTACGAAAGCATGTACTGGATTTTAGGAATTGCTTTCGCGATTCTGGGCCTGGGATCGGTGCTGTTGGCGAGAAATAACGCGAAGTAGTTGTTCAAAGTCCCCCGGCGTGGGCTGGCGGCGCGGCCGGTTCAAGATTTCCGAGTCGTCACCCGGAAGAGGATGAGATGGCGGGCGAGGTCCGCCGCGAAACATATCCCGGATCGCCGGCCCGAGCTTCCCTCCGCCAAATAGCAGAATAGCCAGTACCAGAACAATGATAAGTTCCGGTAAACCTATTCCATGTGTCTGCATGCCGGCCTGACTATCTGGGTTTGGTATCGAACATCACCATCTCTTTGCCATCCGGCAGCGTGCAGTGCAGGAACGTCCCGCCCTTTCTTCCCTTCCTTCAGCGGATAGATGGTGATGGTTACTTTATCGCCCGGATTCAAGGTGTGCTTGCTCCAGCCGCGCCGCCCCAGGAAATTCGGGCTCATGCCTTCGATGCCCCAGGTATCCACGCCGCCCTTGTCGTTCGGAACGTCGATCCAGGTCCAGGTGTGCGGATTGGTCCACTGAAAATCCTTGATGGTCCCGGTGAGGGTCACCTGGTGCGTCATGTCGAACATGTCGAAAGAATGATGCGCCCACGCCGGCGCGGCGGCGAATAAGAGTGCCAGGCCCGCTACCGCAAGACTAGTCCGGATAAAGTTGATTCTCATGGTTGTCTCGTTTTACTGTTTTGGAACTGTCAGATTGATTCCCGATTTGCCCGAAGCGTCCACGGAGTTGCGGTTATTCTGCTGGCAAATATATTCAGCCAGCGTCCAATCGGGATGGCGTCGCGTAGGTGATGGTTCTGGTGAACGGCTTCGCCAGCGCTTCCGGATCGTCGATGGTGGTGGTGATATCGAGCGTCTTGGGATCCGCAAGATGGAAGCGCTCCACGATGTGCATCTTGTCGCTGTGCCGTGTCCCCATGTTCATTCCGAGCGGCGTATCCGCGGTGAAGCCGACCGAATCCACCACCAGGGTGTCGCCGTCCCAATGCCCGATGGAGTTGCCATTGAACGTGAGATCGGGATCCGAGGGATGAGGGCGGCCATCGGTGTAGATGTGCCGAACCTGCATGTACGCCTCGGCGATCACGGTAACCATGCCCGGCGTGTACAAGATCTCGATGGGATAAGGCTGGCTCATGATTCCGGGCATTCCGGGCGGCACGCAGTTGGCCTGCGGCGAATCATGCGGCGGATTGGCCTGGAAGTCCTTGAGCATCGCTTCATATTTCGGCGTGAGCATCACAGGCTCCGGCCGGGCGCCTCCGCGGCGGCCGCCGAAAGTCATCTCCCAGACCCCGTTCATATCGGGCAACTGCGCGATGGCAGCCCATGTACCGCCCGGGAGTTTGCTCGCATCGGCCGCGCCGCAAGGAGGAGCTGCGAACGCGATCAGACCGAGGCCCAAAACCGCTGAACCGACGGAGGAGAGAAGTTGAGCGCGCCTATGCATCGTTGAATTTTCCTTCAAAACCGATACTACTACATACCGCCGTTGAGGGTTGGCGCCGATGCCGGCCTTGCTTCGCGCCGGACCAGGTGTGAAAATGGTATCGGGAATCCACTTCGAAATTACAAAGAAATGGACCAGCAAGAGACGCCTTCCGCAGTCAACACGGCTCCCGGTGCGAGCCAGCCGGAGCCTCCGAAACGCACCTTGTTAGCCTCGGTTGGCCACTGGGCACGGGATCTGATGATCTCCGTCGTGCTGGCCATCTTCGTGATCCTGTTCATCTACCAGCCGGTGAAGGTGGAGGGCACCAGCATGATGCCCACGCTTGACGATCAGGAGCGCATCTTCATCAACAAATTCGTTTACCGCTTTCACTTCGGGAATATCGACCGCGGCGACACGGTGGTTTTCTGGTTCCCGGGCGACCCCACCAAGTCCTACATCAAGCGCGTGATCGGGATGCCGGGCGATCGTGTGGCAGTGGACGACGGCAAGGTGATCGTGAATGGGCAGGCTCTGGTTGAGAATTACGTGCCGCCCGAGTATCGCGATCAGAGTTCCATGCCGGAGCGAACGGTACCCGAGGACGAATACTTCGTGCTGGGCGATCATCGCAGCTCGTCCAACGACAGCCGGGCCTGGGGCATGGTCCCGCGCCGCTACATCTACGGCAAGGCCGTATTCATTTACTGGCCGCTGGACAAGATGGGCCTCCTCCACTAACCTCGCTTCCGGATTGCGCTCCCTGAGCTATTCTGAGTTCAATCGGTTATGAAGAAGGAATCCTTCGATCCCGGCTTAACAACTAAGTTCAGCGGCCAGTTGCGCCGAACCATCAATGAAGACGGCTCGTTTAACGTCAAGCGCACGGGATTGCGGTGGCGCGACGCCAATCCGTATCTCATGCTGATCGATACCACCTGGCCGCGATTCCTTCTGGTGGTGCTGGCTGGGTTCCTGGCCATCAATGTGGGTTTTCGCATGCCTCTATCTGTTCATCGGTGTCCAAAACCTCAAGGGACTGGAATCCGATTTGAGTGGGTTTGCGAACGCGTTCTTCTTCAGCGTTCACACCCTCACCACCGTCGGGTACGGCAACGTTTATCCCCAAGGCTTCTGGTCCAATCTGGTGTCGTCACTCGAAGCCGCCACCGGCTTAATGGTTTTTGCGATCGCCACCGGGCTCCTGTATGGCCGCTTTTCCAGGCCTTCGGCGCGTATCGTTTACAGCAAGAACGCCATCATCGCTCCTTACCAGGACGGAACCAGTTTGCAATTTCGTGTCGCCAACGCGCGCAGCAATACTCTGATGAACATGGAGGCGCGCGTTTTGCTGATGACCGTGGATGCAAGCGACGGCGAACTGAAACGGAACTTCATCGACCTTCCGCTCGAGCGCCGCCATATCTATTTCTTCGCCCTCACCTGGACCATCGTGCATCCCATCGATCAAGCGAGTCCGTTATTCGGAAAAAGCCGGGAGGACCTGGAAAAGCTCGCCGGGGAACTGTTGATTTTGATTCAAGGCTTCGACGACACGTTTAGCCAAGTGGTTCACTCGCGCTATTCGTACCCTCACGACCAGATCGTCTGGGGCGCCAAGTTTAACCCGGCGTTCAAGTTCGATCCCAAGGGCGACATGATCGTGGAAGTGGACCGCATCGACGAAATGAGAGTCCTGGGTTAAGTTGCCATGGAGACCGTGTTTGCCGCCGATCGCGCGCAATGGCGCCGCTGGCTTGAGAAAAACTATGCGCGGTGCCAGGAGATCTGGCTGGTGTTTTACAAAAAGGCCTCGGGCAAGCAGACCGTCTCCTACGATCAGGCGGTGGAGGAAGCGCTATGTTTCGGCTGGGTGGACGGCCTGAAAAAGAAGCTGGACGAGGAATGCTACGCGTTCCGTTTTACGCCCAGGAAGGCGAAGAGCGCGTGGTCGAAGTCGAATCTCGACCGTGTGGAGCGGATGATCGCCGAGGGCAAGATGACGCCCGCGGGTCTCAAGGTGTACCACTCAGCCGATCGTCGCGAAACTCCACCGATGCCGGCCGAATTACCTAAACAACTGGAAGAAAAGTTTCGGAAGCAACGCGCCGCTTGGGCGAACTACCAGAAATTTCCGCCCGGCTACCGGCGTGTGACCGCCGGGTGGGTGGCGAGCGCGAAGAAGGAAGAGACCCAAATCAAGCGCCTGGAGAAGCTGATTGAGCATTCAGCACGCGATCAGCGTATTCAGTTCATGTAGCTAACAGGGGCTCGATTTGTTCCCACACCTTCGCCGCAATCGCCTCCGGCGTGCCGCGGCCATCGATTAACCGAAAGCGCCGAGGCTCGCTCTGCGCCAGTTGGTGATAAGCTTCGCGGACCTTGTGATGAAACTCGACAGCCTGTTCCTCCAGGCGCGTTTCGATGCCGCCCCGCGCCAGCGCACGCGCCAGTCCAGTTTCGGTGTCGATATCGATGCAGATCGTCAAATCCGGAATCAGCCCCTTGCACGCGATCCGATCCAACTCGAGCACAGTGCCCGTGCCCAATCCGCGGCCCGCGCCTTGATAGGCAATGGAAGAATCCGTGAAGCGGTCCGAGATCACAATCTTGCCCGTGCGCCAGAGCGGGCAAGATCCATTGCTCGACATTTTGCGCGCGTGCGGCGAACATCAGCAGCAGTTCGGCGGTCGGCGTCAGCTCCTGATTGGCGGGATCGAGCAGAATGCGCCGGATCTGTTGTCCGATGGGCGTGCCGCCGGGTTCCACGCTTTCGACGCACCGCGCGTCCGGTGCCGCGCAGCCGTTCGGCCAGCATGCGAGCCTGCGTGCTTTTGCCGCTGCCGTCGGGCCCCTCAAAAGTGATGAAGAGGCCGCGATCAGTCGTAGACATAGTGCAGGACCTTCTTCAGATCCTCCCAGGCTTCCTTCTTCGCGTTTTGATTGTAGGGCCGCAACAGGTAGGAAGGATGATAGGTGACCATCACCTGAATGTCCCGCCAGTTGTGCCATTTTCCGCGCAGCCGCATAACCCCATCCTTGGTGCCGAGCACAGCTTTGGCGGCCGTGGATCCGAGCAGCGCAGATCGCTTTCGGCTTGATGGTCTGAAGCTGGCGATACAGGAACTGGCCGCAGATTTCCATTTCGTCCGGCTGCGGCGTGCGATTCTCCGGCGGCCGGCACTTCACCACGTTGCAGATGTAGACGTCGGAGCGCTTGATCGGAATGCCTTCCTTGGACGCCGTGCCTTCGATCATTTGCGTGAGCAATTGTCCCGCGCGGCCGACGAACGGCAGCCCTTGCTCGTCTTCATCGGCGCCCGGGCCTTCGCCGACAAACACCAGCCTCGCCTGCTCGTTGCCCGATCCGAAAACGATCTTGTTGCGCGCTTCGTGCAGACGGCAGCGGGTGCAGTCGCCGATGTCGGCGAGGATCTTGAGCAGCGAATCCTGCGCCGGCTCGATGGTTGGTAGCACGGGAACCGAAAGCGGCGGTTGGGGCTTGGGCATGGGAGGCACTTGCACAGTCGTGGCTGATCGGCGGTAGAGCGTTTTGATGCCGAGATCCTGATAGAACTCCAGGCGCTGGCGAAGCTCGTCCTTATGTCATTGAGCGGCGTGCAGAGCCAGGCGAAGCTTCAACACCTGATCGAAGATGCGATCGGCGATCTCGCGCTTGGGCGCGCGGGAAAGCGGAATGGTTTCGCCGGTGCGCAGCACCAGCACCACTTCGTTTTCGTCGGCTTCAAAACCGGTGGCTTCCTGATTCACCAGATTGGCCACCACCATGTCGCAGTTCTTCGATTCCAGCTTCTGGCGGGCGCTCTCGATCAGGTTCTGGGTTTCCGCGGCGAATCCGATCAGCAGCCGGTCGCCTTTCTTGCGGCCCAATTCGGCCAGAATGTCGGGCGTCGGATCGAGATCGAGAGACATGCGCATGGCGGTCTTCTTGATCTTGTGCCGGGGCACCTGCGCCAGATGATAATCGGCCACCGCGGCGGCCTTCACGATGATGCTGGCCTCGTTCAAGTGCGCGAACACGGCGTCGTGCATTTCGAGCGCAGTGCGGACATGCACCACGCGCACGCCGTTGCGGCTCGGCCAGTTGCACCGGGCCCGAGACCAGGATCACTTGCGCGCCGCGCTGCGGCCGCCGCTTCGGCCAGCGCATAGCCCATCTTGCCGCTGGAACGGTTGGAAATGAAGCGCACCGGATCGAGCGGCTCCTGCGTGGGGCCGGCCGTGATGAGAACAGTTTCGCCTTCCAGATCGCGCGCCAGATTGTTCGAATGCCGGCTCAAGCCGGCGACCACCTCGGCGATCCGTTCCGGCTCGGCCAGGCGGCCAGGGCCTGTGGTGCCGCAAGCCAGCAAGCCTTCCTCGGGCTCGACGATGATGTGCCCGCGCTGGCGCAACGCGGCCAGGTTCTCCTGCGTGGCCGGATGCGTCCACATGTTGTTGTTCATCGCGGGCGCCAGCACCACGCGGCCCGTGAACGCCAGGTACATGGTGGTCAGAAAATCGTCCGCCAAGCCGTGCGCCAGACGCGCCAGCAGATCGGCGGTGGCGGGCGCGATCACCAGAACTTCGTTGTCCTGCGCCACGGCGATGTGTTCGATGGCGCTCGAAAGCGTTTCCTCCGAACTGCCGGAAGCGAACAAATCCAGTGATAACTTTGTGCCCGGTGAGGCTCGCGAAGGTGAGCGGCGTGATGAACCGCTGGGCGGCGTCCGTCATCACCACCTGGACGCGCATGCCGCGCTCCATCAGGGCTCGGGCCAGTTCCGCGGATTTGTAAGCGGCGATTCCGCCGCCCACGCCCAGAACTACGTTCATGCTTATTCTTGTGGTACGAGCTCTTCCGGCACGCACGCGCAGCGAGTCGGTGTACTTCACCAGACCGCGGCGCACTTCTTCCATCGACGTCACGGTCGGCTTCTTCGACGTGGTGGGGAGAAATGGACGAGCGCCATTCTGCAATTGCCGCGCGCGCTTGGCGGCCACGATGATGAAGCGATACGTGCTCTGCTCGTTATCATCGGGGATGGAGTACATCGCGTTGTTTCTCATTCTCTCAGCCATGCCGTAATTACCTCTCCTAATCGAATCTTGAAACTTTCGAGGATCGGGAGCCACTTCTTCTTCCATCCGGGCCTTGCGCAGCCGCTCGGCTTTGACGATGGTAGCCAGGCGCGCCGAAGCCTCCTCAATATCCCGGTTGATCAGAACATAATCGTACTGCGTATAGTTCTGAACTTCTTCCGCCGCTCCCCGCAACCGGCGCTGGATCACTTCTTCGCTGTCCTGCGATCGCGAGCGAAGCCGCTGCTCCAGAACGTCCCGCGACGGCGGCAGCACAAAAATACTGATTGCCCGCGGAATCGCTACCTTCAATTGTCTCGCACCCTGGACATCGATGTCGAGTACCAGGTCCTTGCCTTGGCGGGTGGCCGATTCGAACGTCTCGCGGTTGGTGCCGTAGTAGTTGCCGAAAACCTCGGCGTATTCCAGGAACTCGCCGCGTGCCAGGCGATCCTCGAAGTCCTTGCGGGTGATGAAGATATAGTCCACGCCCGGGGTCTCGCTGGGGCGCGGCGCGCGCGTGGTGTAGGAGATGGAAAACACCAGGTTGGGGACGGTCTTGAGCAGCCGGTGAACCAGCGTTGACTTGCCCGAGCCGGAAGGCGCGGAGATGATGAAAACCGTGGTCATTCGAGGTCTCATTCCAGATTGAGCGCCTGTTCGCGGATCTTCTCGATCGCGGCCTTGGAGGCCAGCGCCAGATCGGTAATGCGGAGGCCCAGGTCGCCGATGCCGCTGGTCTTGGACAGGACGGTGTTGGTCTCGCGGTTCAGTTCCTGCAGCAGAAAGTCGAGGCGCTTGCCCACTTCGCCGCCCGAGTCCAGGATCTCATCCAACTGCCGGGAGTGAATCTGGAGGCGCGAGATCTCCTCGCCGATGTCGCCGCGGTCGGCGAGCGAGCGCGGCTTCCTGCGCCAGACGCTGCGGATCGATCATGGTGTTGCCGAGCAGCTCCTGCAGCTTCTCAATCAGGCGTTTCTGGAAAGCGGGGACGGCTCCGGCGCGAATGCGCTGCATCTCTTCGGAGCCGCTGCGAATAGTCGCGTTCTGTTCGCGAATGAAGGCGGCCAATTCCGCGCCCTCGCGCGCGCGAAACTCGTTGAGCATTTCGAGCGCTTCTTCGAGCGCCGCCAGGATGGCTGCTTCGGCGGCGGCGTCCGGAGTCCACTTCGGTCGGAAGCGCCCAGGATTCCCGGCAGCAGCAGGATTCGATTCAGATCCGGCTGCGCATCCATGCCTTCCTCCGCCGCCGCTTTGCGAAAGGCCGCCAGATAGGAACGAAACAGCGGCAGATTCAGACCGGCCGAGCCACCGTTGGCTGCGCGGAGCAGGGAACAGCGCACGTCCACATGCCCGCGGATGACCGACCGTTTCAGCGCGGCGCGCATGGCGTGCTCGATCGAATCCAGTTCCGCGCCCAAATGAAAATGCAGATCCAGGCCGCGATGGTTCACGCTCTTCAGACTGACCGCGATATCGCCATATTCGGTGGTTTTCTGGACGCGGGCGAAGCCGGTCATGCTCCGGATGGGCGCGCTCATGGGTCTGCCATTCAGGGATTCGCCAGGGGATCCGAAAGAAATTGCAGCTCGTGGAGCCGCTGGTAGATGCCGCCGTGGCTGATCAATTCTTCATGCGTTCCGACTTCAGAGATGCGCCCCTGGTCGAGCACCACGATTTTGTCCGCGCGCCGGATGGTGGAGAGCCGATGCGCGATCACGATCACGGTGCGGTTGCTCATCAGGGTCTGCAGCGCTTGCTGCACCAGGATCTCCGATTCGGTGTCCAGGTGCGAAGTGGCTTCGTCCAGGATCAGGATGGGGGCGTTCTTGAGCAGCGCGCGGGCGATGGCCAGCCGCTGGCGCTGTCCGCCGCTCAGCTTGATGCCGCGCTCGCCGATGATGGTGTTGTAGCCTTCGGGCATCCGCTCGATGAACTCTTCGGCCAGCGCGTTGCGGGCGGCTTCGCGCACCTCTTCGTCCTTGGCCTTGGGCCGGCCGTAGCGGATGTTGTTGGCGACGGTGTCGTTGAACAGGAAAGTCTCCTGCGCGACGATGCCGATCTGGCTGCGCAGGGAGGCGAGCTGGAGATCGCGCACGTCCTTGCCGTCGATGCGAATCGCGCCCCCGGTGACGTCGTAGAAGCGCGGAACCAGGTTCGCGAGCGTGGTTTTCCCGGCGCCGCTGGGGCCCACCAGCGCCACCACTTCGCCGGCGCGCACTTCCAGGCGCACGCCGCTCAGAGCGAATCCGTTGGGCGCGTTTTGATAGTGGAAGTCGACATTGTCCAGCACGATTGCGTGCTGGAATTTGCCCAGCTTCGCCGCGTTGGGTTTCTCGACGATCTGCTGGCCGCGATCCAGATATTCGAAGACCTTTTGCGATGCGCCCAGCGCCTGCTGGAAGATGTTGTGAATGCCGGTGAGGCGCTTCACGGGCTCATACAGCATCAGCAGCGCGATGACGAAGCTGGTGAACTCGCCGGCCGTCAAAGCGCCGCTCTTGATCTGAATGCGCGCGTAGCGTGAGCAGGCCGACGATGGTGAGAGCGCCGAAGCATTCGATGAGCGGCGAAGACAGCGCCTGCTGCGCGACGTAGCGCAGGTTGCTGGATTTGAAGCGCGCGGCGGCCAGGGCGAAGCGGTTGGACTCCACATCTTCGGCGCCGAACGATTTCACCACCTGATGCCCGCTGATGGTTTCCTGCAGAATCTGGTTCAGCTCGGCGGCGTCGTCCTGCGCGCGGCGCGTGGTGCGGCGGATGCGCCGGCCGATGCGCATGGTGGGCACCAGCACGAACGGCAGCACCGTGAGGCTGACCGAGCGCCAGCCGCCAATCCTTCTGGATGACCACGCAAAGCAGGAAAACGCACGGTGAAGGTCTGGCGCAGCCAATCGGCCAGCATGTGCGAAGTGGCCACCTGGATCTTTTCGATGTCGTTCATGATGGACGACATCACGCGGCCGGTGGAGTTGGATTCGAAGAAGTGCGCGTCCTGCCGGAGGACTCGATCGAAAACCGTCTGGCGCAGATCGGTGACGGCGGAAAAGCCGACGTAGTTGATGAAATAATTCCCGAAGTAATCGCACAGTGCCTTTGATGAGGAACGTGGCGACGATCGCGACGGCCACCATGGTCCAGACGTTGTGAATCGCGGCGGGCAGGAAATCTTGCAGATAGACGGTGTGGTGAAACAGCGGGATGGTAAAGAGCGCGACCGGCGTATCCGGCGGACGCAGGCTTCAGCACGCGGTCGAACACCGGGCCGACCAGGATGGCCGTGAAGCCCTGCGCGGCTCCGACCAGCGCCATCAGGATCACCGAGAGCAATAAGCGGCGCCAGGTAAGGCCGGACGTAGTGGAGCAGGCGCCGGAATTCGGTCATCGCGGTTGGCGAGCCAGCGTCTCGACTGCGCTCCACAGCACTTGGGAAACTTCGATCGACGTGGATGCCGTTGCGGGCTCGAGAGCACGATGTTTTCGGTGCGCCAGGGCCGCCAGTTGTCCAGGTCCGACGATCCGAACAACACGACCACCGGGCGGCCGAATGCGGCGGCCATGTGGGCCGGGTCCGCTGTCGTTTCCGACGAACAGCGCCGCGCCCGCGAGCAGCGACTTTACTTCTTCGAGCGGCGCGCCTGGCAGGCAGGTATATTCGGCTGAAGGCGCGAGAATCTTCGCCGGGGCCCGCGACGAACACCGGTTCGATCCCCAAGTTCGCTATTCAGGTATTTGCGCAACGGCCAGGAAATTTTCTGCCGGCCAGGTTTTGCCGGGCGCCGACGCGAAGGGATGCAGAACGGCGTAGGGACGCGGGCGGGAGTGGGGCTCGGCGAACAATCGCGCGCGCGGGATTTCGGTCTGCGGCACTCCCAGATAAAACATGGCCGAAGCGAGATGTTCGGCGGTATGGACCTTGCGATCCACGCCCAAAATTTCCTGGGCGCGCGGAATGCTGCACGTTGTACATCGGCTGGAAGCGAAAATGGCCGAACCCGGCGCGCAGGCCCGATGCCGCCGCCAGCATCAAACGCACGCTGGTGGCGCCGCCGTGCACGATTGAGCGCGAGATGCGGGCGAAACCGGGACACGCTGCTGGCGTTGGGCGCCAGGATTTGATCGACGTCCGGATTGCCGGCGAAAACCGCGCGGAAGCGATCCTCCACCACCACCGCGATTTGCAAATCCGGCCGCGCTTGTTTCAGCAGGGGAGAGCGGGCGTAGTGAGCACGCGAATCGCCCAGCGACCGCAGACGGATGATCGCCACCCGTGCGCCGGGCGGCAAGCGGTCTAGCACATTGGTCATTTCAGAACAGGTCAGCTTACTCCTCGACCTTCGCTTCGTCGATCAGCATCACGGGGATGTCGTCCCGAATCGGGTAAACGCGCTTGCACTGGACGCACTTCAACCCGCTCTGATCCGGCTTCATCTCCAGTTCCGCTTTGTCACAACGGACAGACCAGGATGTCGAGCAAATCCTTGCTGATCGGCATGGTTTCGATTCAGTTTAACAAGGTTAGGGATTGAAAACATCAACGTCTCTCGGACCGGGCCAGCATCGTCCGCACGATTCTCACCGGTATAATGTTGACGTGACACGCTGCTTCCGGCCCGGCGTCTGGTTGTGGACTTGCGCTAGTCTTCGGATTCGCCGGCGTGATTCCACTCATCGCTCAGGCCCCGGAGGCCAGCCGCCATGTCTGGAAAGTGTACACCAATGTGCGGTTCCAGTATTCCATTTGCTATCCCCAAGATCTGTTGGTTCCGCAAGGCGAAGCGGAGAATTCCGACGGCCAGAAGTTCCTGGCGAAGGACGGCGCAAAGCTCCTTGTTTTCGGACAGAACAACGCTTTGAACGAATCTCTTCAGGACGCACTCGAGGACACTTAGTCGCGGTTGGCGGGCGCGTCAGGCCAAGTGACGTACAAGGTGATCAAACCGGGCTGGTTCGTGGTCTCGGGCCAGAATGGAAAATCCATCTTCTACGCCAAGACGCTTTACGCTCATGACCAGTTCAAGTCGTTTGAACTTACTTATGACGTGCTGAATCCAGTGTGTACAAGCCGGTAGTCGCCAGGCTGGCGAGATGCTTCGAAAACACCGCGCGCTGAGTGGCCGCGCTAATCGTCGCTCTAGTCGTACTGATACAGGTTGTGGGCTTTCATGATTCGTTTCAGCAGGGTGCCATAATTCGGATCGGTTGCGTAGACGCCCGTGAGGGCATCCGCGAATGCATTCGGATCGCTCTCCAGGGTGCGTGCATGCGCATACGGCGAGGCGGTGGCGAGCAGACGCCCGTGATCGACAAAGGCATCGTTGAGCGACGCGAATTTGCGGAATTTCGCAACGATTGTGATGCTTTTCCCATGGATCACTTCGCGCGTGCGGGCCTCCACATAGGGATCTCCGGTCGCGGCCTTGATGCCGAACGGATTATTGCTTCCGGCGGGCATCGCCCGTCCCCAGTTGCTTTCCAGCGCCCACTGCGCCAGGGTGACGGCCGCCGGGATCTTCCAGGTTTTCTGGGAGGCCTGTGCCGCGGCGATCACGTCCGCGGGAAATGTGCCCGACGCTCCGGTCTGCTTCTTCGGGGGCTGCGCGCCGTGCGTGAGAAAACGCAGGGTGGCGCCATGAGGATCCACTTTGCCATCCGGCGGATTCATGTGGAGATCGCGGCGCTGGATCTCTTCGATAGCTCCAATCGTCAATTGGTTGCAGTTGCCGTCGACGTCAATGGGGCGCAACGGAATCGGCAAATGGACATTGATGAGCTGTTGCACCAATAGCACGTCGTTTGGCAAGTTCCTGCCGCCCCGGCCGACCGAATTAGAAATACGAAGATTGCGGGTTGCCAACCGCATGACGCCCTCCTCTTGAGCCTTACTCTAGCATGGCCCAATCGAAGCAACGCCCGCATGGCGCGACATGCCGCCCTCCATTCCCGTATGCCCCAGCCGCCGGCCCGGGCTTAGAACGTGAAGCGCGCCTGCAAATCGATCCGGCGGTTCAGGCCGCTCTGGGCAAAGGCGCCAAAGCCGCCCGCCAGACTGTTCGATTCGTCGAACAAGGGCGATGTGATGATGCCGTTGATGGGCCCCGGATTGACGTGATTGAGCAGATTGCGCGCCTGAACGGATATGGTCAGGTTGTAGCGCTGGCCGGTAGAACCGCCGCCGAACCCGCGGAAGAACCCGCCAGGACCGCCGCCCGGACCACCGGCAAACCCGCCGCCTGGCCCTCCGCCAGGACCGCCACGGCCTCCGCCACCGCCGCCAAAGCCGCGACCGCCGCCATCGGGAGGTCCGCCGCCCTGGTTGTTGCGGGCCGAACCCTCCCGCGATCCACCAAAGCCGAACGTCTTCGCGAGACGAAAGTTGAGGCTAACGCTCCCGGGACTCCGGCCAAAGTCGCGCGACAGGATCGCCTGGCCCGGCGTGGGATTCGGGTTCAGCCAGCCATAGGGCGTCCGCACCGCGCCGGGCGAGGAGGGACACGACGTCACCGCCAGGGTGCAACCGGATACGATGCCGGGCCGCTCGTTGAATAGCGTGTCGCCGTACGGATCGGTACCGCTGGTGATGTTAAACGGCGCGCCGGAATTCGCGGTAAAAAAGGGAGCCGCCGTGATTCCCCACCATGTGTTGATGGTCCCCCCGACAAACACACGATTGCGCTCGTCCAGCGCGGAAGGTCCATACTCGCCTTCCATGCTGTAGGGGTTGGAGGGCAGTGTGCCGATGCCGTCGGTATTGCTATAGGCGCGGCCATACATATAAAACCCGTTCAGCGAAATTCTTTTGTTCAATTGCGAGCGGACGTTGGTGATCAACTGCCATTGGTTATACAAGCCGGACGACTGCATCAGCAGCACCGGATCGGTCAGGTATTGACCATAGAGCGGATAAACGCCCGTTCCCGGCCCCGTATAGGTGCCCAGCAGCGGCGCATTGATGTCCGCCGACCGCAATTCATGCAAGCCGTGCGAGTTCACGTAGGATTCCGATAGGGTGGTGTTCTTCGGCAACTGGCGCTCCACCGTAAACGCTTCCTGCAGGATGTAGGGCGCGTGCAAATGCGAATCGAGCAGTTGGATGGTCTGGGGAGATGCGCTCGGCAACAGCAGGCCTGGCGGGACGCCGGCCGTATTGGGCAGGAACGGGATCGGATTGGCGGCGCTCTGCGTGATTACGTACTGCTGCTGCAAAATGCCGTTGTAGCGGTCGGCGAGTTCGATGGCCTGTTCGCTGACGCGATCGTAAAAAATTCCAAAGCCGCCGCGAAATACCATCGCCGGGCGGGGATTATTCTTGCTCTGGCCCGGCGCCCAGGCGAATCCGATGCGCGGGGCCCAATCGTGCCAGTCGTGAATGTCGGTCTGCGTTTCGAAGCGCAGGCCCAGGCTCAGCGTCAGGTTGGGTCGCATGCGCCAGTCGTCGCCGACAAAAGCGCCGACGTCCACCAGGTTAAGGTTCACCAGGGGACTGCCGCGGTTGATCGTGAATTGCGCCGGACCGCCCCCGAGTTGCTGAATCTGGGCTGCGGTGTAATTCATGCTCTGCAGCGCCAGCGTGCGCTGGTAAACGTCAATGGATTGGAGCTGCACGCAGGCCGAGGGATCGGGATTGGGCTGGTCGCACTGCACTCCCGGCGCCACTGGTTGATAATTCGCATTCAGGATGGGCGCCCAGCCGCCATTAAAACTGTATGTCCCGCCGAAGTTTTGTCCGCGAAAAGTTATTGACGGTTACGGCGCGGGTCCGTACGCCGAACTTCCAGGTGTGCGCTCCGCCTGAAATAGTGGTGTAATTCTGCAGCTCGTAGTGATTTTCGGTGTTAATCGAGTTTCCCAACTGAGCGCCGCCGCCATTGAAGGCACCGCCGACAATCAATGCCGGCAGATCGCTATTCTCCGTCTCGCCGACATTGGTGTGATACAACTGAAAATGCGTCTCGTTGATTACCTTGGTGCTGAGGACCGCGGTCTCGATGATTTGAAACGTGTGGTCCGTGTTCAAGTTCGTGGTAGGCGCGCGACAGCAGGCTAAGATTGCCGGCGCCCTGATCTTGCAGATCGTTGCGCGTGTAGCCGTAGCGGAAGGTGAGCGTATTGTTCTGGCTGAGCTGGTAGTCGATACGCGGGCTGATTCGCAGACGGTTCTGCGGAGCTGCGAAGACGCTGTTGAACGGGCGAGATCAGGAAACTGCTCGGGTCCACCGTGAAACCGTTGATGATGCTCCCGTTGTTAATGTCCCGGTCCTGAACGTCGAGAAAGAAGGACGCCTTCTTGCCCAGAGCGCCGCTGAGCGATCCGCCGAAATTGCGCTGCAGGAAGGGCGCTTTCTTGGCCGCATAGGGATTGCGCGCGTCCCAGAAGGCGTCTCCGAAATCGCCGAAAAGATTTCCGTGCAGCTTGTCGGTGCCGGGCTTGGTCAGGATCTCGATGCGCCCGTAGCCCAGCTTGTCATATTCGGGCGAAAAAGGATTCTGGTTGATGCGAATCTCGCGGATGGAGTCTTTGCTCGGCAGCGTGCCCCCGGTGAATCCGTCGATGTAGATCTGGCCGCCGCTCGGCCCGGCGGAGGGGCCAGCCAGCGCTTGCAAATCGGCTTGCAGATCGTCGGGATCGTCGGACAGCGCCTGTAAATCGGCTCCGCGCAAAACTAAAGCGCCCGCGTTCTGCGAAGGATCCACGCTTACCGCCGGTCCGGCGTTTTCCTGCACCGTCACTTCCTGCTTCTCCGCCACCACCTGAACTTGCAGGTTGGCTGTGGCGGACTGCGATGCCGCTCAACGTCCACCGTCGCCGGCTGGGCTTGTTTCAAGCCGGGAGCCGAAGCCTGGATGGTGTACTTGCCGGCCGGCACGCCGCTGATGGAATAGCTGCCGTCATCGCCGGCGGTCCCCGATTTTACCGGACCGGCCGCGTTGGAAACCGTAACCGTGGCGCCCGGCACCAGCGCGCCGGATTCGTCGGTGACCACGCCATGCACCACTCCGGCGGATTGAGCGTAGGTCGCCGGCAGGAAAGTCAGTACTAGCAACAGGAGCAGCAATAGGGGTTTCATTTCGTGCCTTTATTAGCGATCCACGTCCAGCAACGCACCGGAACTCATTGGTCCTGTCCGCCGCCACCGCTCAGATCGAGATTCCAAGATCCTAGATTTACTTCTCCGGCGGTGCGCGGCGCGGCTGCCAGGAATGGCTCCACGCCGGCGATAAACGCGAAAGCGGTTACCGAATCGCCAGGGGTTTTCGAGCTGGAGACGATTACCGCGTCCCCCTTCTTCAATTCGGCCAGCGAAAGCTGCGGCATCCGTTCCAGGATTTGCTGGAGATCGCCGTTGGCAGCGCCGCCTGGGCCGCCTGGACCGCCTGGGCCACCGGGCCCGCCACCGAATCCGCCGCGAAACCGGCCCTGTTCGCCGCCAGGCCCGCCAGGCGACGCACCTTCGGCCCTGTTTCCGCCGCCCGGCGCGGCAGCCCCGCCACCGGAGGAGGAGGCAGGACGAAGCCGCCGCGCCAGCATTGTAGCCACCATGGGATCCAGCCGCCGCAACAAGGTATTTTGATTGGTTCGAACCACCACCGGCTTCTTGGTTTGCAGGTTGGTGATGCGTATCTCGCCCGTTGCCGGATCCACGGAATCCACCGTGCCCGCGATCGTCTCGAAAGCCCCCGTAACCAGCTCTTCGGCTTTCAGATGCGTTCCGTCTTCGTTCTTGTCACCCAGCGCGCGCACCGTGTCGCCCGGCTGGATGTCGGCGAACGAACTGGCCTTGGCATCGGCGAACCGCACCGAATCGGGCGAATAACGCCGGAAGTTGGCTGCCGAGGCATCAATCGTTACCGCTTTGGAATCCCGGCCACGTGTCGTAATGGTAATTTCCTTGGTTTCCGGGTTCACAGCCGAGACCACACCGGTGATCCCGCGCTTCTGCCATTCCTCGCGATCCTTTTCATGCTTCTGGGCTAGATCGCCCTTGGTCATGATGACTACGGTGCGCGCGGGAACCGTTTTGCCGTCCGCTTCGACCGGGCCCCGGGCCAATGCCCGGTCGCCGACGGTCACATCGGAAAATGCGATCTTAGTGGCCTTCTTGAGATCCTTCTCGCCCGGAGGAATGCTAACCAACGACGTCTTGTCGCCTACCGTTACGGTGTACGCCGCGCCGTCGTCGCCCTTGAGCTGGATCTGCTTTCCCGCCGCATCCACCGCGGTGATTTCGCCGATCACCGACTTCAAAGCCGGCGGAGCCTGGGCGCTGCACACCGCGCCGTACAACACAACAGCAACAAGGCCGACCCGCACTTTCATCATTTAGACTGGGCGAACAATAAGTTACGGCGGTTACTGGCAAAGTGTCAATAAACGTAAAAGCGCCCGCTGGATCAAGCACTTTCGCGTGTCTTCGAATTAGTCCTTGGGACTACTCCGGACTGACCACTAGTTTATCGTCCACTCCGGTGACGCCTTTTACTTTCTTCGCCAGTTTTTCCACTTTTGACTTCAACTTGTCGTTGGTGACCTTGCCGGTAAGCACCACCACGCCGTTGTGAGCGTCCACCTGAATCGGCTGGCCGCCCACTTCGGAATCGTCGGCGATCTTGACCCGGACTTGATCGACAATGACATCGTCGGAAACCGGCGTTTTGTCCTTTTCCGCGAACAGCGGAGTCAGGACCAAAGCGAGCAAAATTGTGAGACCAATGAGTCGCATAGATGAGAGCAATCGCATCAGGTAACCGGACCGTCGTCCGAGTCCAATTCTCCTCCCCGCATGGATCGCCAGTCAATGGCATTGAGAAACTCGGGATTTTCGCGCCAATCTTTTTGCACTTTGACGAACAGCTCCAGAAAGACTTTGTGTCCAACCATCTTTTCGATTTCGTAGCGCGCCAGCGTCCCGATTTTCTTGAGAGCTGCGCCGCCCGCTCCGATGATGATGGCCTTTTGCCCATCCCGTTCGACATAGATGGTGGCCGCGATCCTGGTGATTTTCGGCGATTCCTCCCAGCGGTCGATCAGGACGGCCACCGCATGCGGCACCTCCTGGCGCGTGTGGCGCAGGATCTGTTCGCGGATCAGTTCGCCGGCCAGGAATCGCTCGGGCTGATCGGTCAAGATGATCGGCCGGAAAGTAGGCGGGCCCTTCTGGAAGCCGCGAGACGATGGCCTCGCGCACCCGATCCAGGCCTTCGCCCGTGGTGGCCGACACTGGGATATATTCGTCGAATTCGCGGACCGCTTTGTATTGCTCGATGAACGGCAGCAGTTTTCGCTTGTCCTGCACCTTGTCGATTTTATTGACCAGCAGCAGGACCGGCGCGGGCAAATCCTTCAGCACGGAGACGGCTTCGGCGTCTTCCGGCGGAGAAGGGAATCGAAGCGTCGGCCACGTACAGCAACACGTCGCGATCGGCCAGCGCCGCGCGCACGGTCTCCATCATGCGCTTGTTGAACAGCGTTGTGGATTTGTGAATTCCGGGCGTGTCGATGAAGACGATTTGCGCGCCAGGCAGATTCACCACGCCCTGAATGGTGGTGCGCGTGGTCTGCGGCTTCTCGGAAACGATGGCCAGCTTTTCGCCGACCAGCGCATTCAGCAGCGTCGATTTTCCCGCGTTGGGACGGCCGATCAGCGAAGCGAATCCCGAGCGGAACGAACTCATGAATGCGTCTCAGGCACGGTTTCGTGCGCCACTTTCGACACTCGCACCTGCTCCACCCTCAGCTCGTCGCCGGCCAGCACCTCCAGACGGATGCCGTCCCGCTCGATGACCTCGCCGATGTGCGGCACGTGCCCCAGCCATTCCGTCACCAGGCCTCCGATGGTGGTGGATTCGGTTTCTTCCGGCGGCCGGAATTCCAGCAGATCGTGCAAACGGTCCAGATCCAAGCTGCCCGACACCACGAAGCTGCCGTCCGGCTGTTTCAGCACGTCGCGCTCCGGCTCATGCTCGTCGTGAATTTCGCCCAGGATTTCTTCCACCATGTCTTCCATGGTGGCGAGCCCGGCGGTGTTGCCGTACTCGTCGATCACGATGGCCATGTGCGCGCCGTCCTGCTGCATTTCGCGCAGCAGATCGTTCACCGGCTTGGTCTCGGGAACAAAGCGGATGGGCCGCGTCAGTTCTTTTACGCGGCGTCCCTGGCGATCCGCCTCGTCCAGCTCGAACATGTCGCGCACGTGCACGAAACCGATGATGTTATCGATGGTGCCTTCGTACACCGGAATGCGCGAATACTGCTCGTTGAATCACCAGCTCGCGCAAGTCCTCGAGCGACCGGTTGGCTTCGATGGCCACCACCTTGGGACGCGGCGTCATCACTTCGCGCACCGTCTTGTCGCCGAAAGCCACCACGGACTCGATCAGCTTGCGGTCGTCTTTCTCGATGATGCCTTCTTCTTCGCCGGCCGAGATGAGCGCTTCGATGTCGCCGGACGGGCCGGGTCCTTCTTCGTGCGTGCTGGCAGGCTCGGACAGTTCCACCAGCGATTGGAAGAAGCCGAGGATCGCGGTCAGCGGCCGGACCAGCAGCGCGCACAAGCGCAGAATCGGGCGCCAGCGGCAGCAGCCAGTGCCCGCTGGTTTTGCGGTACAGCATCTGCGCCAGAACGTAGGTGGAAACCAGCATGGTGAGCCAGGCAAACAAGCGCTGCTTCAAACAGGTTCTGCCAGGGCTGTGTGGATCGTCTGCGCGCGTCGCCAGGAAACAAACTCCCAGCAGCACCACCAGCGTGTGCTTGATCAGCGAAAACGCCAGCACGCCTTCGTCGCCCTTCACGCCGATGCGATCCTCCAGGGTCTCCTTGAAGAATTGCAGCGCCGGCAGATCGCGCGAGCGCAGCCGCAGGGATTCCATGTACAGCATCTGAACCACGGTGATCAGGCACAGCAGGACCGCCCAGATCACGGTGGCGCCCACGGCGAACCAGGTCATGAGTCGCACTCGCTCGATCAAGCCGCGCGGCAATCCGAAAGCAGCGCGCCATTTGTTTTCGGCGCGCGCCATCTGCGCCCCGGTCCCTTTCATGATCCATGCCCGAGCAGGTGCAGCACGCCGTGCAGCATCAGGATCTCGATTTCGTCGCCGACAGCGTGGCCGTACTCCGCCGCCTGGCGCCGGGCGTGTTCGAACGAGATCGCGATGTCGCCCAGGAAACCGAGGTTCTGCCTGGATGGAAATGACAGCACGTCGGTGGCGTAATCTTTCTTGCGAAACTCGCGATTCAGCCGGCGCAGTTCCGGATCGCCCGTGATCAGGCAGGCAAACGGGCGCCCGCCGGTCACTTCCGCTTGCAGGCGCTTGGCAAACGCGCGCGCCAGCCGTCTGGAAAGTCCCGGCGTGGCGGAATGAAATAGCAGAGTAGTCTGCTCAGCAGGCATGGCCGAATCTTAGACCAGTGGGATCTCGCGGTTTTCCGCTGGCGCGGCGGGCAGCGGTTGGCCGGCCGCCGGCGGCGCGGCTTCGGCCGCCGGATCCGTCAGCTTCAACGCCAGCTGGCGTCCGCGCCGTGGCTTCCTGATACCGCTCGTAGGCTCTTCACGATCCTCTGCACCAGGCGGTGGCGAACCACGTCGCGTTCGTCGAAATAGACGAAGCTGATTCCTTCGACGCCGCGCAGCACGTCCACCGCGTCGTTCAGTCCGCTGCGCTTGCCGGACGGCAAGTCGATTTGCGTGAGGTCGCCCGTCACCACCATTTTCGAGTTGAAGCCCTGGCGCGTCAGCACCATCTTCATCTGCTCGGCGGTGCTGTTCTGCGCTTCATCCAGGATGATGAAGCTGTCGTTCAGGGTGCGGCCGCGCATGAACGCGATGGGCGCCACTTCGATCACCGCGCGCTCCAGCAGCTTCTCCACTTTGTCGGCTTCCAGCATGTCGTACAGCGCGTCGTAGAGCGGGCGCAGATACGGGTCCACTTTTTCCTGCAGGTTGCCGGGCAGAAATCCCAGCCGCTCGCCGGCTTCGACCGCGGGCCGCGTCAGCACGATGCGCGCTACGCGCTTGTTCAGCAGCGCCGAAACCGCCATGGCCACGGCGAGATAGGTTTTCCCGGTGCCCGCCGGACCGACGCCGAACACCAGATCGTTGCGCTCGATGGCGTCCACGTAGCGGCGCTGGTTGACGGTCTTGGGCGCGAGCGTTTTCTTGCCGAAATTGCGCTGCCGGCCGCTGTGCACCAGGCTGCGCAGGGTGACTTCGGGATCCGCGGTCACCACGCGCAGATAGCTGTTCAGATCGCCGTTGGGGAAGGTCTGGCCTTCTTTCACCAGACTGACATAATCCTCCAGAATGCTGGCGGCGCGAATCACGTCCGGCTCGTCGCCCTCGATTTCGAGCGAATCGTTCAGCAGGCTGGCCGTGACGTTCAGGCCGTTTTCGAGCACACGGATATTTTCGTCGCGGGTCCCGAACAAGGACTCAATGCCGCGGGTGATCTGAACGCTAAGTTTCATTCCTGGAGATTCATTCCAAAAAGATGATGATGTGGCTTAGTTGCATTTGCCAACGACAAGACGGGCCTGGGTGCGACGATAGCAGGGATCGGCGCTAGCGGGAATTTTCATCCGCGATCGCGGAGGAAAAGCAAACATCTAAAGAAATTATACCAGAGGCGGAGCAGGTGGTTGTTGGCGGCTTTTGGCGCCAAGCCGAAGCCATTCATGACGGAGTCGGTGTCACCCTTTACTTCGCGAGCATTGGCAAGCGCCCCGTGCTTTGATGCAGTGCTGGCGAATTCGTCGGTGAGCGTGGCCGCAATGCCAGCCTCGGGGATACTCAACGCCACCCGCCTCAGTCCGTCTCGAGTTGCCCATCGAGTGGCGCGATCTCGCGGGCGGCCGGCCCGCTCAACAAACGGCCCACGTCCGCCAATGTACTAAGCTGGTAGAGGATTTCCCGCCGCGCCCTGTGGAGCGCCCCACGGACCCCCGTTTTGTCCCGAGTGTCGTCCCGAATTTTCTGACCGGAGTGAATCGAATGCCTGCCGCCGCTGCCACCGCCGCTCAATGGCCCGCCCATCGCAATACGGAACTGATCCGCTACATCAACCTCAAGCTGGCTGCGCTGGGACAGCCCACCAGCCGCAGCACCGCGGATCCCGGAGTTTCTGGAGATCGCGGGTCCGCTGCTGCGCAATTACCATCAGAAGGACCAGTTGCTGGGCAACCGGCTGTGCCCGGCGGACACCCGCATGCAAGCGTTCCTCGATAGCTACCTGCGCGAGGTTTGTCCCAACGGCGCCGCGCGGCTGCCGGTGGACACTTTCGTGCTGGATCGCGAGGGCATGGCGCGCATTATGTCGCTGCCCGCGACCGCCGATGTCTTTTCATCGCCGTGTCTGCAAGTCCTATCGCGTGGCGCAGGGCGTGCTGCACAATCCGAAAAGCGACAAGCGCACCACGCAAGGTCTGTTTCATATCGCCGAGGGCGGCCTGCCCGTTCCGGCCGACAAAATCGCGGTCCCGAAGCAGGCTTTTGCGGCGCTGTGGGCGGCGGCGCTCCATCCGCCGGCCAGCATGATGGTGCTGCCCGTTCACCGCCGATCAGGACGAGCAGGTGCGCTGCTTCGTGTCGCTGCTGCTGCGCCCGCTGGTGTGTCCGGCCGCCGGACGCGATCCCGAAAAGACGCATGGAGATCCGCTTCTTCGCGCCCGGCAGCCTGGTCAGCAATCTGGATTTCGTGGAAAGCATTTTCGGCAACGCGGGCGATCCGTATCTTCCGGAGAACGATGCCGCGCTCGATGTGATGCACTGGACCGGCCACTCGGGCTGCGTGGTCCTGGCGCCGCATTTGGTCGGGATCAAGAAGAAGGACATCGGCCTGCCGCACGTGAGCCAGGCCACCGAGCGGCAGCGCCGCGACGGCATGTGCTGGGAGAAGGAAGACGAGCCGTACAACGGCGGATCGGCTTTCAAGATCACCTGCCGCGACCAGCGCGGCGTGATGGTCACCATCCTCGCCGACAATTATTACGGCTATTGCAAGAAGGAAGTGAAGACGCAGATCAGCTTCGCGGCCAATCTGTTTGGGATGTGCGAAGAGGAGCACGCGGGCGGCGCGATCGCGTTTGCCACCTACGTGCTTGGCCAGGAATTTTACGCCGGCCGGACCGTCAGCTTGAGGAAAGCGAAATACTCCGATGCGATGTGTCTGCTCGGCGATCTGGCGGAGCCGCAGCCGGAGGGCTATGCCAGGGACAAGCGCTTCTCCGACGTTTATTATGTGCCCGAGGACTCCGTGTTCAACGTTCTGGAAGGGACCATTACCTGGAAGCAAGGCGACCAGAATGAGCGGCTCATACTGCGCAACGACGCGACCTATTTTCTCCCCAACGGCTTCCGCATCCGCCTGGAAAAGCAAACCGGCGGCACGGCCTGGCGATTGGTTGGCGCGCGTCCGCGCGGAACGCTGTGCCACAAACCGTGCACCGTTTCGGGCGGCGGCAAATCGGAAATTTCCAAGTCGATCGCCAACGCGCTGCTCAAGGGTCCGGTGTTCGTGAGCGATTACCACCGCGACATGGATCAAGTGGCTGAGATTTTCGCGCGTGATTTTTCCGCCATTTATCGGCGGCGAATGCCGGACGCGACGAACGCCGCCGGCCCATCCTGAGCCCGGAGCGTACGCTCGGCTCCGTGATCCAACTGATGACCCCGTCGCCCGAATACACCGATGAACATAACGCGTGGCTGCGGAGCTGCCGGAAACCATCCGGCAGCTTCTGTTCACGGTGAAGCGCTACTATCGAGCCGGAGTGGGGCGACAACTGGCGCGAGCATTTCACCGTGGATCGCATCAACGGCGTTCTGGGGCATGAGCTGAAGTTCGAGAATCAGCCGCTGGTCAGCAATTATCTGCGCGTGGGCTTCGATCCGGACGGCTCCTGGCGCATCTACAAACTGCGGCCCGATTTTCATCCGGCCGATAAAGTGGCAGGTGGAGGACGACATCACCGCCTCGGTCGTGCTGCCGCGCGAGAGCCTGAGCGATCTGGATCCCGAATATCCGAATCCCAGCGTGAAGCTGGTGGCCAATTGCGAACGGCGGCTGTTTCAGCGGCCTGACGATGCCATTCACCGCGGCTTCGACCGGCAAGCCGAAGCCGACATTGCGAGCTCGGGCAACTTCTTTTCAAACTTCGAGCCTTTCGACGCCGGGCACGCGCGCGCGCTGGTGGAGCATGTGGTGGAGTTCGATCGTTATACCGAGCCGATGAAGCAGCGGCTGGAACGTTTCCTGGAGCGAGTCGGAAGCCGAATACGTGGTCTCTTCGGCGCATCCGCGCGTGGTGAACGGAGCGCCCTCCACCAATCCGCGTTATCTGCAGCCCCGTCCCGATCTGGTGAATCCGCGCGATTCTTATCTGGCGCGAGATGGCGGCACGGCTGGCGCGCGAAATCCCCGCCGCGCGTCCGGTGTATCAGCCGGTGAACGCGGTGCTTGCGGGACGCAGAAACAGCCCGGCAGATACCAAAGCCGGCACGCCTCCGCTGGCCGTCTACGGGCCGATTCATTATCAGGAGCTGCCGGAGCTGTTCATGGATTTCGTCGCCAGCCTAACCGGCAAATCGCCCGCGACTACCGGCTTCGGAAGCGAAGGCGCGCTCACCAAAGGTCCGTTCAATGCTTTGTGGCCGGTGGTGGATCTGAACAACGCGCTGGTTTCGGCCATTGTGACGGGCTATGCGGGCTTCACCACGTCGGCCGGCTACGTGGGTCCCGGCTTTCGCGTGGATCACGACGTCAGCTTGCTGGTTCCCGGAGATCTGGTGCCGGATGCGCGTTCACGAGCGCGATCCTGAATTCTTGAAGGCCAACGGCTATCTGGAACAAGTCTCCGATTTCGACCTGGACGGCCGCACGGTGCTGGCCAGCCGTTTGGGCTACCGCATTACGGAGCTGTTCGTCGATCATTTTCTGGGACGCATCTTTGAAACGCCCGACGCGGTGTTCCCGGAGCCGATGCTGCGGCCCGAGAAACAGGACCTGGCGCAGTTCGCCGCCGGCGTGGACGCGATCGTGGAAACGCAGACGCGCGTGGCGCTGCAATATTTCGAAGACGGCAGCGTGGATGCCGCTTGCCCGCCGCTCAAAGCGCTGCTGCATATCATGGCGCATGGTTCGTATGAAGGGCTGGGTGTGGATGCTCCGGAGATCCGCGGCCTGTTTACGCGCGAAGCCCTGCTCGCGAGCGATTGGTATCGCGAACGCTTGGCCGTAAAACAGGCGCGCGACATCGCGCTGTGGACGCGGCATGTCGAAGCGCTCGAAGCCGCGCGATTGAACACCGAGGAAGCCCGCTTGCAACTGGCGCGAGTGAGCGCGCCGGCCTACCTGCATGAGCTGGAAGGCACCATTGGCGCCGATCCATTTCATATGCAATTCTGAATTTCAGTCCAGCGGAGCACGCTGGGTAACGGCTAAATGAATAAAGTGCAGTTTCGCGACCGCGGGGCGGGGCAGCGCGAATGGATAAAGATCCGGCTGGCCCATGCTGCGGGACAGTTCATTCAGCACGGCTGAGAGTTCGATCCACGCGTTCAAGAACGAGAGAAATCGCCTCGCTCCAGGATCGTTCGGGCGAAACAATGCCTCGCGGCTGAAAGGTTCGATTTCCATTTCCAGGTTGCGCGTATCCAAACCGAAGCTGAGCGCGGTGTCGAGCGTATCCACCATGTGGAGATAGTGGGCCCATGTTTCCGCCCAGTCTTCCCAGGGATGAACGCTGGCGTAGGAGCTCACGTACTGTTGCGCCCAGCCGGGCGGCGGCCCCTGCTGGTAATTGCGCTGCAGCGCGGCCGCGTAATCCTGCTGCTCGTCGCCAAACAGATGGCGGAAATCGTCCAGCCAGGAGGAACCCGCGATCAGGCGATCCCAGTAATAATGTCCCACTTCGTGGCGCAGGTGGCCGAGCACGGTGCGATAGGGCTCATGCAACTGCTCGCGAATTCGCTCGCGCAGGGAATCGTCCGCCTCTTCCACATTAATGGTGATGATTCCGTCGGCATGGCCGGTCATCACGCGCGGACCGTCGGCGGGCGAGCGCAAAAAATCGAATGCCAGGCCGCGCTCCGTGTTTTGGTCCACACGCGATTCCACCGGGAGACCGAGCGCCAGCAGCGAGGAGACCAGGCGGCGTTTGGCTGCCTCCAGACGGCTCCACAACACGCCATTATCGGGCACCGAAAGATCGGGGATGGTGCGGTTGAGGCGGCAGGCGATGCACAGCAGGCGCGGGTTGTCCACTGTTTCCGCTTCAGGGATCAGCCAGTTGCAGCCGGCCGGTGAATCCAGATTCGGACAACGGCGGTATTTCCCGCCGACGTTTTGAGAAAGCCCCTCCGCCAATTGCCAGATGCCGGGTTCGGGGCCAGGCTGAAGCGGGAACACCTGCCGCAAATGCGGTTCATAGCCGAGCGGCGTGTTGCAGGCCAGGCAAACGCTATTGCGGAAAAAAACCGGCCTTCCGCAACGGCAGAAATAGGCGCGGGTGGCCGCCACGGGCTTGCGTTTCGTCCTGTTGCCGGCCTTCGAGGCGAACTTGTCGAATAAAGAGGGAATAGGAATACTCATTGTAAGGGAAATAGCCGCTGGGCAGAGCGCCCGATGCTTCGTTTCGCTGGTTAGATGCTCCCGCCGGAATTAGGTAACCGCCGCAATTCAGTTCAAGCTTTCCGCGCTCCGAACGATGAGGAACCTTAGGAGCAATTGTGACTTCCACTGTTTTAAATGCGTCTGATTCCAAGGCGGCGGCTTCAAATGTAGCAGCGGCGGCCGAACAACGAGCCGGCAAGTATTTAGCGTTTCGGCTTGGAAAGGAAGATTTCGCCATCCAGGTCCTGAAGGTCCGCGAAATTGTGGGAATACAGGACATCACGGCGGTTCCGCAAATGCCTGGCTATGTCAAAGGGGTGATCAATCTGCGCGGGAAAGTAATCCCGGTGGTGGACTTGCGCCTCAAGTTTGCGCTGGAGGAGCGGGAATACACGCAACGGACCTGCATTATCGTGGTGCAAGTGCACCATGGAGGGGTCGCGGTACAGACCGGGATCATCGTGGACGAGGTTTCGGAAGTTCTCAATCTGGCGGCCGGTGAAATCGAAGACACGCCGGACTTTGGAGAGGACGTCGGAACCCCCTATCTATTGGGCATGGCGAAGGTCAAGGGCAACGTGAAAATGCTCCTCGACATAGATCAGATTCTCGCCAATAGCGAAACCATGTCGCTCGCCGGATTAGTCAACTAGCTATTCGATTTGAATGTCCGCGGTTCGCTTGAACTCTTTGCCCGCATCGTCCTGCGCCTTGATCTCAACCCTGTACGCACCAGGGCTGAGAGACTCCGTCGGAATCTTCGCACCCACGGGAATCATCGGGCTGCCCGTTTGTGCCGGAAGTCCCACGCGTACCAGCCCCGTGTCTTCCTTTTGCTCGCCTGTCTTGGCATCCAAAACTCGCAGGTCAAACACCACCAGAGGCGGTGTTTTCGGATTGCCGGTCACCAGCAGCGGTTCGTAAAGCTCGGTATAAAAAGCCACCAAATCGCCCTTCTTGAACTGATTGGATCCGGACGGCACCAATTGGAAACCATCCGCGATCAGCGGCACGCGATCTTCCAGCAGCAGAGCATCCAGCCCCGTTCCCAGATCGGAGGCCTTCCGCACTTGCTTGCTCAGCGCCAGGCCGCTCATGCTGAATTGCGTCGCGTCGTAGGGATCGATTGCGAGCGGCATTTCCAACTTGCCGAAGCTCGCGCCGCCGGAGGCGAAGACAACCTTCAAATTGTATTTGCCGGATGCCACATCGAACTGATTCTCATAGTGCATGGGCTGCTCCTGGAACGCCTCCATTTGCTTCTTGTCGTCGAAATCAAGCTTCACGGAGTCGCTGAAACGCGCTCCCACCGTTCCATCGGGAAGATAGGCCAGTCCCAAAACATCCATGGTGGCGTGATATTTACCCTTCTGTTTTTCGAACTTGATGTTGCGGGTGGCAATCTCCATGGCCACGTTCACGCGCGCCACGTTGGAAGCGGTGTAGAAGAACGGAAGCTCCATCGACGCGCTGACATTGCCGGCCTGCGCGGCGGCGGCGCGAGCCTCCAACTCCTTCTCGGTGGGATTGCCGGCCAGTAAATCCTGTGGCTTGGAATTGCAATAGCCGGTACGGGCCCGCACTTCCGTACCTCCACGATCCACTTTCACTCGCAGGGTATGGCAACTTCCCTCATCCGAATCCGGGGGCGTGTATCCGAGAACATAGTATTCATCCTGCTCCTTCCCGATCTTTTCCATCCCCGCCATCAAATCGTTGGTTTCGTGAATCACGAAGCCTCCGGTACCCTGCGCCAGCATGAACATGATGTCCTGGTTCGTCGCGGTGCTGTCGGGCATTTTCGGAATGAGGAGCCGGGATTGCGCGCTGGGATTCGCCCAGGGCGAGTTGGTCCCATACGGGTTCATGGAGGCTGGTGCTCCGCCTCTTCCAGGCATTCCGCCGGCAGGCCCGGACGTTGGGCCACGCCCCACACCGGGAGCGCCGCCACCGGGAGCGGGAGCGGTACCGCCGGTGCGTCCACCGCCTCCACCGCTGATCCCGCCGCCTCCCGTATGTCCGCCGCCACCGCCGCCACCTCCGCCAACCGTCCCGCCTCCATGCTGCGGCATGAAGAACGCCACCCCGCCCGGAACATAAGATGCTGGTATGAAACGAACGCCATGATTGACGGCCACTCCATGCTCCGGCGCGCCCAATCGCGCCTGCGGCGTGCCAGCCACCAGCCCGCGCACGTCGATCGGATAAATGGCCACGTTCGCTTTGTTGCACGCGCTGATCGCCGCGGTAGCTTCGGAGAGTATCTCCGGTGAAATAGGAAAACCCGCGGTGATCAAGATCACGGTCTTGCGGGCTGGGAATCGCAGCTGAGGCTCTTGGCCAGGTCCTTCAGTGCGTACAGTACGTCGCGTGCGCCGAAACTGGCCATTTGCGCGCTGAGTTGGGGCGCGTTCGCATCCGATGCATTCGGCGCGACGGCGGAAAATTTCACTCCGCTGACAATATTCTTCAGCCGCTGTGTATCGTCGGTGAAATTCTGTGCGATCTGGAGCGCGCCGCCAAAATTGACGATCGCCATCAAGCGATTCGGGCCGCCGTTGGAGTCGATGAACTTCGTGGCGGCCTGGCGGGCGCGGCCCTGGTCCCCAAAATCCATGGTGGAGTTGTCGAAGAACAGCACCAGATAGTGCTTTTGCGGATTCGATGGGGAAGCTGAGCCGGCCTCGAAGGAGAAACTCTTGATCTGTTGTTCCTTGTTGTCTTCCCACACCTTGAAATCCTTGGCTTCCAGGTCGTGGAGGTAATTTCCCTTCTTATCCGTCACCACCGTATCCACCAGCACCAGTTTGGTCTCGGTGCGGATGACAGCTCCGGAGTTCGCCGGCGCTTGCGCGCGAGCCGCCGGAAAAATCGCCAGCGCGAGCAGCGCGGCGAAACACGTCATGGGCTGAAACTTTGATTGAAACTTCACTTTTCGCACCTCCACCAACTCAGGGAATTTCGACGACGCCATTGCGCGCCGCCATGGTCTGGCCTTCCGAATCCCGCACCACCAACCGGATCACATAACTGCCCGGCGCTACATCGAAATTGGTCCTCACGGTAATGCCCGAATTCGCCACCTTCTCCAAAGTCGTATCCAGCAAACGCATCTCAACTACCTTTTGCATGCCCTGGATGTAGTTTCCGTTGCGGTCGAACAGGCCGGAAATGATCGTGAGATTGTCGTTGTTGCGGCCGTCCGCTTTGCGAAAACGGAGATTTCGAATGTTCACCCGCGCCAGCACGGCGATGTTGGCCGCAACATCGCTGGATTTGAAAAATTGCGTGTGCAATTCGAGCGGAATATCCTGAATTTCATCCCGCGAGAACAGCGCTTCCTGGATTTCGCGCTTGGCGTCCTCTTCCGGATCGGGCAGGTGCCGGGGCGCGTAATAACCGCGCCGGGCCTGCAGATCCAGGCCGTGCGAATTTCGCAGGGTTACCTTAAGCGCGTGATACGCGCCGTCCAGCTTCAAGTTCTGCGGGGAAAATCCCAGGACGTAAACGAACTCCGGCGCCGCCGCCACCTCCGCAAAGCCCGCTTTCAGATCGTTATTATTGTGGAAGTATCGGCCCCCCGTGGCAGCCGCCAGTTCTTCCAGGATTCCTTCTTCGGCCAGCGCGCTGTCGCGCTGGTATTGCGCTTTCGTATTCATCACCGCCGGCAGCGCCACGGAAGTGTTGGTACTGGCGTCGCCTCCCGGGATCAGTACATACAGGCCGCGCGCGTTCAGCGAGCTGATGCGCACATTGGCGCGAATGGCGCGGTCCATGATGTTCGTCTCTTCGTCGCGCAGATCGTCGGTGATGTAGAATCCGGCGGAAGTCAGGATGAACGTCCGTTCGCCGGGAGCCGCGGAAAGCCGGCGGATGGCGCCTTCCAGAACGGTAAACGCCAGCCGCGTATCGCGCTCGCCGTAGCTCAGGACGCGTTGAGCCGTGCTCTGCGTAACGCTCTCGGCCATTTGCTCAGCTTGCTGCATGATCTGCTGGACCTGTTCCGGCGTCGCGCCGGAGGGATGGGCGGCGGCGGGTCGCAAGTGGCCAGCACTTCCTGGGCGGCCGCGTGCAGAGCCGTAAGATCGTTCTTGTTCTGGATCAGATCCGCCATGTAGTAGCTGAGGTCCGGGCATTCCGATCCCGCGGGCCCGAGGGTCGGCCGCGCCATCAGATTGAGCAGCGCCTGGTGCAGTTTCACGCGGTCGTCCGTGAAATCGACATTGCCCAGTCCGGAAGTGGTGTAAATGGCGGCGCGCGTGGTGGCGTCCAGGCTTTCCGCCAAATGGCGATCGGCGGCGTCGCGAGCCTGGATCAGGTCCGCGGTGCTGGTGTGGACATCGTCAAACAGGTACAGGACAAAGCGCTGTGCGATTGGCGCGCCGGGAGCCGGCGGGCGCAGCGGCCTTATCAAGCGCGGCTTCGTCGGTGGCAACATCGGCGGGAATTTTCGCTTCGCCCGCCTTTTCCACGGAGAATCTGGAAATCACTTGCGGCTTGCCTTTGTCGAAGAGCTGGAAGTCTTCTTTTTGCAGTGTCCCAATCGCTTTGCCCTTCCCGTCGCGGACCACTACCGGGACCATCACCAGGTTCACTTTGGTGCTGAACGTGGCGGGGGCGTCGTGCGAAGAAATTTCGGGCGCTTTCTGTGGCGCAGCCTGGACCCGGCGCGGAAATCGCGCCCCACAGAAGGAGAGCCGCGGCTACACTTCTCACGTGCATTTGGGAACTGAGCCTCTACTGGAGCACAATTCTACTGCATTCTTCCGCCGGGTGTGTGGAAGTCGCCATAATATAAAAGATGCTGCGCGAATTCTGTCTGGCCGGCTTATTCTCCATCATGCTTGCGGATTCATTGATCGCCCAACCCACTCCTCAACAGGTCGACCGCTTCTTCGACGACGTCTATTTCAAGTTCAACCCCACTACGGGCACCTCCACGGGCTTTCACCAATACGATGCGCTGCTGGAAGACTATTCGAAGGCCGGCATCGACCGCCAAATCCAGGCTCTTCACCGCGCCGAAAAGGAATTTTCAGCGCTACCCGATGATCCCGACCGCGATCTGATCCTGAACTATATCCGCGCCACCCTGCTCAATCTCGAACAGGTGCGCCCCTGGGAGAAAAATCCCGACACCTACTCCAGCGGAGTGACCAACAGCATTTTCGTCATCATGAGCCGGACGTTCGCGCCTGCTTCGGATCGCTTACAATCCGTGATCGCGCGCGAACGCCAGTTTCCCGGCCGTATTCGCCGCTGCCCGCGCCAATCTCAGGAACCCTCCGCGTATTTACACCGAGATCGCGATCGAGCAGTTGCCGGGCATCATCAGCTTTTTCCAAAACGACGTCCCCACCGCCTTCAAACAAGTTACGGACGCAAAACTGCTCGGCGAATTCCACCAGTCCAACGATCTTGCGATCGGCCTGCTGACGCAGTATCAGACCTTTCTCAAAAGCGATGTTCTGGCCCGCTCGCACGGCGACTTTCGGCTGGGCGCGGACCTCTATCAGCAAGAAGCTGCTGTACGAAGAAATGGTCGATCTGCCACTCGACAAACTGCTCGCCATCGGCATGGCCGACTTGCGCCGGAACCAGGAATCGTTCAAACGAACCGCCGCCAAAATCGACCCCAGCAAGACGCCGCAGCAGATTCTGGAGGAAGCCACCCGCGACCACCCCACGCCCGATCATCTGCTGCAGTCCTTTCGTGACGTGCTAGGCGGATTGAAAGATTACATCATGGCCAAGCACATCGTCACCATTCCTTCGCCGGTGCTGCCGATTCTGGAAGAAACGCCGCCCTTCATGCGCGCGCTGACCGTGGCCTCCATGGATACGCCCGGGCCGTACGAAAAGGTCGCGAAGGAGGCATTCTTCAATGTGACGCTGCCCGAACCTTCCTGGACTCCCAAGGAAGTGGAAGAGCACATGGAAGGCTTCAACCGGGGCACCATCATCAGCACCGCGGTCCACGAAGCTTACCCTGGCCATTATGTGCAGTTCCTGTGGATGCAGACCATCCCCTCGAAGGTCCGCAAGCTTCTGGGCGCGAATACCAACATCGAAGGCTGGGCGCATTATTGCGAGCAGATGATGCTGGATGAAGGCTACGGCAATGGCGATCTGAAGCTCCGCCTGGGCCAGTTGCAGGACGCGCTGCTGCGCGATGCCCGCTACATCGTGGGCATCGAGATGCACACCGGCCACATGACCTACCAGCAGGGCATCGACTTTTTCGTCAAAGAAGGCTATCAAACGCGCACCAACGGCGAGCGCGAAACCAAACGCGGCACCAGCGATCCGACGTATCTCTATTACACTCTGGGCAAGCTCGAAATCATGAAGCTGCGCGAGGACTACAAGAAGAAGCGAGGGAGCGCCTTCACGCTGGAAGAGTTTCATGACCGCTTTATGCGCGAAGGCACGCCGCCCATCAAGATCGTGCGGAAGGCCATGCTGGGCGATGATTCGCCGGTGCTGTAGCTGCCGGCTCTAATCGAAGCGCGGCAACAGCTCCAAATCTTCCTTGGGCACCGGCTCCATAGGATATCCCGCGCGGCGCCAGGCGCGCAAACCACCAGCCATGACATACGCATCGAATCCTTTTTCACGCAAGATGTGCGCCACACGGGCGCTGGTGGCTTCGCGCAGTCAAGTGCAGTAAAGATAAATGGCCGCGTCCTTGGGCAGCGACTCTACGAAGGCGTCCAGATTGTTCGGCTCGATGCGGATGGACCCTTGCACGCGCTCCTCGCCCGGATCGTAATAGCCGTGGCTGCGGACGTCCGCGATGATGATGTCCGGCGCGCCTTCCAACGCGCGGCGAGCCTCCACGTCGCTCACCGGAACACGGCGCACGGATCGATTGAGGCGATACCGGGCATACAGCCATCCGCGATAGCACACAAACCCGATCACTCCGATCAGCACCACCCATGCCACGGCCCGGCTGAAAGCCTGCAACCCGCCGGCGATGATACGAAAAACATCGCGAAACAGGTAGCCCAGCGCTCCATAGGCCAGCGTGTAAAGCAGCACCCCGCCGAAGTCGAACCGCAGGAACTGCGGCGCGCGCATGTGCATGCTGCCCGCCAGCGGCGGAGCCATGGTGTTGACGCCCGGAAGAAATTTCGAAAACAGCAGAGTAGCGCGCCCACGTTTATAGAACCACTTCGCGGAGCGCAAAATGCAGACTTCCGGACTCAGGGAAAGGCCGCACAGAACACCCAGCACGGTCCATCCCGAGAAGCGCCCGGCCAGGTAGAGCGTGGTGTCGCCGATCAGCATGGCGCCCGCGGCCACTCCAAAAGCCAGCGCCGGATGCAGACCACCGGAAGCCGCCGCCGCGCCCGCCGCCAGCAAGGCCAGCGCGCCGGGAATGGGCAGCCCGATCGCCTCCATCAGCAGCGCCGCGAACAAACTTGTATAGCCGTACCTGGCGATGATGGTCAGAATGTCCGGCATTTCACCTATTATGCCTTGCCCGTCAATTTCGGCGTGACGCGATAACGGTTACGCATCGTTTCTAAATGCTCTCGCGGTACATCCAACAATCCGGAGCACTCTTATGTCAACTAAACTCGCTGGAAAAAGAATCGCAATTCTCGCCACCGACGGTGTCGAACAAGTGGAACTTACCGAGCCCCGCAAAGCGCTCGACGCCGCGGGCGCGAAAACGGAAGTAGTCTCGCCCGCCAAGGGCAAGCTGCAAGCCTGGCGGCATTTGGATAAAGCCGACCAGATAGCCGTGGACGTGGAACTCGACAGCGCCGATCCCAACGATTACGACGCGCTGTTGTTGCCCGGCGGAGTGGCCAATCCCGATCAGCTTCGCATGATGACGAAAGCGGTCCGGTTCGTGAAGAGCTTCTTCGATGAAGGCAAGCCGGTTGCAGCCATTTGTCACGCTCCTTGGATGCTGGTGGAAGCCGACGTGGTGCGGGGGCGAAACGTCACTTCCTGGCCGTCCCTGCATACCGACCTGAAGAACGCCGGGGCGCACTGGGTGGATCGCGAAGTGGTGGAAGACCACGGCCTGGTGACGAGCCGCAAGCCCGACGACATTCCCGCTTTCAACAAGAAAATTATCGAGCTCTTCAGCCAGGCGGGCTCGCGTGAAACTCAACCGGTGGGAGCCGGAAGCGAACGGCAGCGTCGATCCTAGGTGGGGGACCGCCCGTTCAACTCTCGGGCCGAATCTGAGCCAGCAGCACGGCCGCCTGTTTTTCCAGGTCGCCGTGCTGCGCAATTAGAGCCTCTAACTGCTGTTGCGCGCGCGGGACGTCGTGTTCGGCGATGAGCCCTTTGGCGAGATAGAACCGCGCCCGTTCCCGGTAAGGATTATCGCCGGCCGTCGTCAGGGCGCGCAGTTCCTGAATTCCCGCGATGTGGTCTCCCGCAAGCAGCAGTGAAATTCCAAGATAAAATCGTGCCGCCGCGAACTCGGGCTGCGCGTTCGTCACGCCGCGCAAGGCCGAAGCCGCACCCGCGTAGTCTTGTTTTGCGTAGCGTTCCATGGCAGCTTGGAAAGTTTTGGGAGCGCCAGGTTCGGCGGTGTAGGCGGGAGCTTCAAACGTTGCCAGAAGCTCATAGCGTTCATCGGGAATCTGACTCGCGGTGCTCGGCGGACGCGCGCCGGCCACTCGTCCCACGCCAGGTTCCTTATACGAAGTCCACGCCAGCCAGGCGAAGACGCTCACGGCCACCAGCAAGATGCAGGCAGTAAATCCGTAGATCCCAATCCAAAAGCGATTTTCAGGTTTGATTTTCAAAGTGCGATTTCAAAATTCGAAGCGGTTACTTTTCAGCATAGCAATTTCGCAAAACCTTCAGCGTTTGCGAGCTGTAGAGGGCTGCCGCCCGCGTTTCTCTTGGACTTTCCGCGCTCGCCACTCTCATTGTGGCCGGAGATATCCTGGCCGGCTGCAAACAGAAAATGATGGTGATGAATTTTGTGTGGCCGATCACAGCGGCCTGGTCCTGTGGGGATGCTTCTTTATCGGAAAATGGGCCGTCCCGCTTCCACGAAAAAACGCTTGTGGCAGTCATTGCGCGGCGGGCTGCGTCTTGTCACCGCCGAATGGATCGTCTTTTTTGCCAGCTGGACCATCGCGGGTTCAGCACTCTGGGCCGGCTACGCCGCCGATTTTTCCCTCGCCTAGATTGCGGGCATCTTGTTTCAGTATTATTCCATCGCGCCCATGCGTGGCATTTCTGGATGGACCGGAATCAAAGCCGCGCTGAAGGCGGACACCGTTTCGCTCGTCGCGTTCGAGATTGGCATGTTCGCCTGGATGGCGCTTTCGCGATTCGTTCTGTTCCACCCGAAATTGGAGCCGGCGCAGCCCGCCTGGCTGATGATGCAGCTTGCAATGCTCATTGGCTTTCTGACTGCGTTTCCGGCCAATTGGTGGCTGCTAAGAACAGGAATAAAGGAAGCGATGTAATGTCGTGCCGCTTAGGGTTCCGCAAAGGTCGACACGGGCGTTACTTCCACCGGCTCCGAAGTTTTGGCGCGCCGGCCAAAAAGCAAAATGCCGGCGACCACCATCAAGAGCAGCAGCTTCACGACTTCCAGTACGCCATACAGTCCGTGCAGCCTCCAGAACTGGCTGTAAGCGGCCGATCCCGAGCCGGCGCCGAAATCAATCAACCGGCCGAGCGCAACCATATCCGGCGTCACTCGAAAATGCTGGAATAAGGCGATGATCAGCATGGAGCCGGTCAATCCCGCCATCAGGCGGCTCTTGATGCCAAGCAACAAAATCGCAGTCAGCAGCGCGCCCAGCGCGATCTGCGCCCACTCCCAACTGGTGAAAAACAGCCGGTTCTCCTCGCCCGCCAGATAGCGCAGCAGCAGCCGCGCATTTTCCGGCCCAAGCGTTTGAAACATTTGCCCGGCCTCTTGCGGAGGCGCCGCCAGCACCCGATCCACCGTGCCGAAATTTTGCGTGGCCACGAAGATCATGAACAGGCTGCCCAGGATCAAGCAGCCCGCGAGGAACGCCGCGGTTCGATGCCGATGCATAGCCATCCTGCTTAAATTTTATCGCACGTTTCAGCAGGGGTTCCTGCGTTATACTTTTTGTCACCGAGAGCCTGTCACTCTAGAGCGCCACATGAAGTTACTCACAAAATTCAATCTTATTTTGATCGCATTGTTTAGCGCCGGCTCCATCGTCATCACCATCGCCGCCTACCAGTTTCTGATTCGCAACGCGCGCAGCCAGGTGATCCAGCAGGCCGAGCTGATGATCGAGAGCGCGCTGTCCACCCGCCAGTACACCGCCAATGAACTGGCGCCGCTGCTTGAAACTCTGCCCGAGCACAAGACGCGCTTCCTCCCCGAAACCATTCCCTTCTACGCGGCCACGGTCACCTTCGACTATCTGCGCAAGCATTACCCGGATTATTCCTACAAAGAAGCCGCGCTCAATCCCACCAACCTGCGCGACCGGGCCGTGGATTGGGAAGCCGACTTGATCGACTACTTCCGCAATCACGCGCGTCAGAAGGAGATTGTCGGCGAGCGCGACACACCCACGGGACGCGTGCTCTACATTGCGCGGCCCATCGTAGCCGATCAGGCTTGCCTGGAGTGCCACAGCCAGCCGTCGGAAGCTCCGGCCGCAATCGTGCGCACTTATGGCAACGAGAACGGCTTCGGATGGAAAGCGAACGAAACAGTAGCGGCGCAGATTGTTTCGGTGCCCATGGCGGTGCCAATTCAAATCGCACACGTCGCGTTTCGCAATCTGGTGATCTGCCTGCTCGTCGGACTAGTCCTCTCCGTGGTGGCCATCGACGCCGCCGTGGTTCTGCTGGTCATCCGTCCGGTACGCAAACTGTCGGACATGGCGGACCGCATCAGCAACGGGGACATGAGCCTGCCCGAACTGCCCGTCTATGGCGGCGACGAAATCTCCGCTCTTACGGCGTCTTTCAACCGGATGTTCGTGAGCCTGCAGAAGGCGTTCCGCCTGTTGAACGGCTGAGCGACGCGCGTGGCATGCTGCCCAGAAATTGCTCGCGCTTGCTGGCCGAGCTGATCTCCTGCGCCAGTGTCTGATAAAGGTCGCTCAGCGTCCGGCTTTGTGGCGCTGCGCGGCGCACCAGGATATGGGCGATCGGCCCGATAAAGGTGGCCAGGTCTTTGCTGGCTCGCTCCAGGTCGGCAGCGCTATGGAGCGAAACCTCCGCGGCGGGTTGTGAATCCGGCGCCGGCCCTGGCGCAGCGGGCCGCAGGTTCGGTACCGCGACAGTGGTGGTTTCATTCAGCCGGTCTGCGCCCAACCGGACGGCGCCCAGCGCCGCCAAAAACTCCTGCGCGCTCGCGAACCGCTCGCCCGGGCTCTTCGCCAGCGCCCGCAGGATAACCCGGTCCAGCTCCGGCGGCACCTGCGAATTCAGTTCGGAAGGCGTTTTGGGCGTATTCCGCAAATGCGCCGCGATGATCGCGTAGGCTCCGCCCGAGCCGCCGCGCATCGAACGGCGGACGTCCCACCACCATCTCGTACAACATCGCGCCGGTGGAATATACATCCGATCGCGCGTCCGCCCGTTCTCCCAGCGCCTGCTCGGGCGAAATGTAGTAAGGCGATCCCAGCATGGTGCCCGGCTGCGTCAGCTCGGCATCATCGCGCCCCGGCGTGGTGCCCGGGTTCAACGAAGCCGCCAGCCCAAAATCCAGCAGCTTCACCACTCCATGCGACGCGATCATCACGTTGGACGGTTTGATATCGCGATGAATCACTCCATGCGCGTGTGCGTACGCCAGCGCCGCCAGCACCTGGGAAGCGTACTCCAGCGCCTGCGCCAGCGTAATTCCAGGCGAACGAATCTTGTCGCGCAGGCTGATGCCTTCCACGAACTCCATCACCATCACCAGCTCGTTGTGCGTCCGAAACGCATTGTGCAGCGATGCGATGTGCGGATGTTCCAGGCTGGCCTGCAACCGGATTTCGCGCAGAAACCGCTCCGCCATGTCGGGCGACGCCGCGGCATTCGGCAAAATCACCTTGAGCGCTTCGACGCGTTGCGAGATCGCATGGCGGACCTTGTACACCGATCCCATGCCGCCCGCTCCCAGCGAGGCCAGCACTTCGTAGTCGCCGATGCGATCGCCGGACGCAAACGCCATCTTGTCCGGAGCCATAGCTCCGATCATGTCAAGTTTCGCGGGTCCAAGGCAAGCAAAAGGCATGAACAGCAAACGGCATGAACATCCGCCCGCTGGTTCCGTATTCTATTCTGAGTGCGAAAAGGAAAACCGAGCCGGACCGCCGAGTTCGTGGCGTTGAATCGCGCGCTCGGCACGCTCGCGCCCCAAGTGCCCGGCTTTGCCGACCCATTTGCCTTCCAATTCCTACCCGGACCGTTGGCAAAAGAAGGTGGACCGCGCGCGTGCCGGGCTTGCCAGCGGCGCCCGGCGGTCGCCGTATCCGTTCTGGCAGCGCGGGATGGGCGTTTTCAATCAATTCCGAACGGTAATACTGGATCGCGCCATCACGTCCGTCCCGCCGCCGGAACAGCTCGTCATCCTCGGCGCGGGTCTTGACAGCCGCGCCTGGCGCCTCGATTGTCTTCGCGACACCGTGGTTTTCGAAGTCGACCATCCAACCAGCCAGGCCTCCAAGCGCGAGCGCTCTGCTTCGGTTCCATGTAAAGCCAAAGACGTCCGTTTTGTCGCGATGGATTTCGAGCGCGATCGGCTGGCCCCGCTGATCAAGAGCGCCGGATTCGATCCAGGCAAGCGCTCCTTCTGGCTGTGGGAAGGCGTCACGATGTATCTGCGGCCCGAACAGGTCTCAGCCAATCTCGGCGCCTTCGCTGCTTTGTCCGCTCCAGGCAGCCGCATCGCCCTCACCTACCTGCGCAAGAAAAACGGACGCATCCCGCGCAGCTTATTCCTGGCATTGTTGGGTGAACCGGTGCGATCCGCGTTCGCTCGCGCCGAAATCGCGGAAATAGCCCAATCGCGCGGCTGGCGCCTCATCAGCGACACCAATATCGAAAATTGGCTCCAGGAAACGCCCGGATTGAAGCTGACACGCCGCCAAATCGGCCTGCAGTGGCTGGAGTCAATTTGGGTGGGCGAAGCGTAAAGGATTGGTTTATATAGGTCGATAGACGGTGGTATCCTCATGTCGACCCAGGTGATATCCTCGGGTGCGCCCCCTTTCAGCAAATCCTGGTCCCAAACGACGGGAGCGCTATCGGGCGCGCTGGCCGTCCTCCTCGGCTCCTCCGTGCTGCTCGGATGGGCTTTCCACTCGGTGCTGCTTGTTCAAATCGCCCCCAATCTGCCCCCCATGCAGCGCAACACGGCCGCTGGTTTTGTGCTGATCGGGCTGGGGTTGCTGGGCATCGCACTGGCTAAGCCGCGGTGGACGTTCCTCACCTCCGCAGTCACGGCCGCGTTGGCTTTGGCCTCGCTGCTGGAGTACATGCTCCATGCCAGTTTCGGCATCGATCAACTTCTAGGCCCCGCATATATTACTACCCTTACTTCAGATTCGGGACGTATGTCGCCCGCAACGGCGATCTGTTTTCTGGTGCTGGCCGCTGGCTTCGTTTTCGTGCACATCATTCCGCCCGCCAAACGATCCCCGGTGCTCGGGGTCCCCGGGTTGGTGGTGGCAGCGGTGGGCGCAGCCTGCGACATCAGCATGCTGTGGGGCAGCGGCCACGCTTTTGCGTTTGGCAACCTCACTCGAGTAGCGCTACACACAGCTGCCGGATTCGTGGTGCTGGGCATTGGCGCAACCGCCCTGGCATTCGATATGATCCAGCCAGGATTGAGCGAGCTATGGGCGCCCATCGGCGCGTTCCTGTTTGTTGCCACGGTTCGATTCGGACTGTTGCAAGCGTTCTCGCCCAAAAACCAACCGCGTCTGTCATCCGTGCCTGACGTCCATCGGAGCGCTGCTGGGCGCGGCCGTTTTTGGCGTCTTCATCCACCTCACCTTGAAAATTCGAATGCAGCGCGACGCTTTGCGCGACGTGAATCGAAGGCTGGAAGGGGAGATGATTGAGCGCCGCCAGGCGGAGGAGGCGGCGCACGCCGCGAATCGTGCCAAAAGCGAATTCCTGGCCAACATGAGCCACGAGATTCGGACGCCCATGAACGGCATTCTGGGAATGGTGGAATTGGCGCTGAGCACGCCGCTCGATGCCGAACAGCGCGATTATCTGGAGACCGCCGAAGAATCCGCTCAGGGGTTGATGACCGTGATCAACGATATCCTGGACTTTTCGAAAATCGAAGCCGGGAAGCTGGATCTGGAGACCGTCAATTTCAGTCTGCGGGAAAGCCTGGCGCAGACCCTGAAGCCCCTAGTCGTTCGAGCGCAGCAGAAGGGCTTGGATCTCAATTGGCACGTCGATCCGCAAGTGGTGGATCTGGTGGCGGGCGATCCGGTTCGCCTGCGTCAGATCGTCGTCAACCTGGTGGGAAATGCGGTCAAATTCACCAAATCCGGCGGAGTGACCGTGTCGGTTCAAAAAGAGCCGCATGGCCGCGAGCAGATGCTGCTGCGCTTCACGGTCACAGATACCGGGATTGGCATTCCACTGGAAAGACAGAAAGAGATTTTTTCATCCTTCACCCAGGGCGACAATTCCACCACCCGCAGATACGGCGGAACGGGCCTGGGGCTGACCATTTCGCACCGCCTCGCCGAGATGCTCGGTGGCCGAATCTGGGTGGATAGCGAACCGGGCAAGGGCAGCTCTTTCCATTTCACGGCGCGCTTCGGGATTGCCAGGGAATCCAGGACCCCCGACGATTCGGGCGTACTGCGGTCCGCGTCATCATCGGCGGTTTGATCACGTCGCAAGCATCTGTTTCTTTCCTTCCACGCTAGCCATTTAGCTGCCAGGCGCGTTCCGATCCCGCGTGCCAGCCCCGTACTCTGGCGGTGAAAGGCCTCTGATGAAACCAGAATCGCTCCACAAAGTCGCCGAAACGCTGCGTTCGGCCCACCATCACCATCTGGGCGTGACCGCGCATCCGCCCCAACCGCCGAACGTTGTCGCGGCCGCACGCCTGGAACGCCCCGATATACAATCGTTCACCAATGCTCTCGACCGCGCCAGGGCACAATGGCCCTCTACCGATCTCTGCCTCATCGGCTCGCATGGCGCTATCGGGCCTACCAACATTGACGATCCCACCGACACGCTTCCCCCCGGCTTCCTGCAATTTCTGGATCCCGAAACGCTGCTGCGCATCCCCGTGGGCGACCCGCAAGATCAAGGCGATCAGATCGACTAGCCGCAACGCCCCGGCTTCCGGCAGCGTCCATCGGACCATGAGAGTTTTGGGCCTGGCCCTAGCGCTGGCCTTGTTTTGCTATGGCCGCCAGCCCCCGCTCCTAAGCGATGCGCTCTCCATCGACGCCGCCATCCAATCCCGCCACCTGCCCTTCGGCGGCATCCTCGATCCCATCTTTGCGACTCCCGACAGCCAGGCCATCACCGGCTACACGCGTTGTGGGGACTCTGCACTGTGGACCGGCCATTATCTCGCCGCCGAGGCGTATCGCTACAAAGTTTCAGGCGATCCGTCCGCTCTGGCTGATGCCCAAGGCGCTCTGGCTTACCTGAAGATCTTGGTGGACGTTACCGGCACCGATGTGCTGGCGCGCTGCATCGTTCCCATCAACTCCAACTACGCCGCCGGGATCACCAGCGAAGAATCCGCCAACGGCATCCATGAGAGCGGGGACAATTATTGGATTGGGAACACCTCGCGCGACGAATACATCGGCGTCTTCTTTGGTCTCAGCGTGGCGTACGATCTGCTCGGTGCCGGGACCCAACCGGCTATCGAGTTGCTCGCCACGCGTCTGCTGAATTTCCTGACCGCGCATGCCTGGAGCGTTGTGATGCCCGATGGTTCCGCCGGCACAACGTTCGCGATCCGCCCGGACGAGCAACTCGGATTGTTGCAGATCGGCCGTCAAGTGAACTCCGCGCAGTTCGCATCGGCGTATCAGAGCCTGGCGGCCAATGTTTCCACGCTCGCCAGTATTCCGGTGATTGTCGACTCGGCGGACGCTCGCGATTCCTACTTCAAGTTCAATCTGGACGCCATCAATCTATTCAGCCTGATTCGTCTCGAAACCGATGCCACGCTGCTGACGCGCTATCGATCCGCCTACCAGCTTTTCCACAACACGGTGAAAAATCACCAGAACGCGCACTTCAATATGATCGACCGCGCCCTCAACGGCGCCAATTCCAGGCGCGATCTGGAAACCATCTCGTACCTGCGTCAATGGCTCTTTCGCGCCCGCCGCGATTTCTATGTGGATCTGCGCGGCGAATATCCGTCCTGCGTGAGTTCCGATGAGTCCTGCAATCCAGTGCCGGTGGTCCAGCGCATCCCCACGGATTTCTTGTGGCAACGCAGCCCGTTTCAATTGGACGGCGGCGGTTCCGGCCTGATCGAGAGCGCCGGCATCGACTATATCCTGCCGTATTGGATGGCTCGCTACTACAGCGTCGTGGATGGCAAGCCGTAAATGGCACGCCGTAAATAGCAACTGACACACTGCTCTCATAGCCGTGTCACTATAGTTGTGTCTATGACGCCCTCCCAACCCGCGCCGAAATTTCAATTGAACAACACCTCCGAGTATCGCGAGAACTACGCCAATAGCGTGCAGATCCGCGTGAATCTCTGGGACTTCTTTCTGATGTTCGGCACCGTGAATCAGACCGCGCCCGACTCGGTGACCATCAACAATTTCCAGGGCGTCTATCTGAGCCCGCAACAGGCCAAGGCGCTGTTGAATGTGCTCACGCAAAATATCTCGCAATACGAAGCCACGTTCGGCGAAATCAAGCTGGAGCCGCATCCGGGCAAGCCCGGCGCCATTAACTGAGTGGGTCTGTGATGCGGGCCATCCGCTTCAGTACACTCCTGCTTCTGGCCGCGTTCGCGCTGCTGGTTTTTCTCGCGCATCTCCCTTACTTCGGACTGCCGTACTTCTGGGACGAACTCGGCCAGTTCGTTCCGGCCGCCCTCGACATCCTGCACGATGGCGCCTGGATCCCGCATTCCACCGTGCCGAACGCCCATCCGCCGGGCGTCATGGCTTATCTCGCCCTGGTCTGGCGAATCGCCGGCTATTCCATTACGGCCACGCGATTGTCGATGCTGGCCCTCGCCGCCGCAACCGTCATTTGCACCTTCTTCCTGGCCGGTGAACTGTCGCGCGATCGCATGCCCGCTATTCTCGCCTCGGTCTTCTTACTGGCCGATCCGCTCTTCTACACGCAGTCCATGCTGGCGCAGCTCGATATGCCGGCCATGCTGTTCACCGTGCTCGGCCTCCTGCTGTTCCTGTCCGACCGCCACGCCGCCGCGGCCGCCGCCTGCACCGCGCTGGTGCTGGCGAAGGAAACCGGCGCGCTCCTGCCGCTCATCTTCCTGGTGGTTCTGTACCGCGATCCGGCGCGCTCCCGATACGCCGCCTATTATCTGGCGCCCTTCGCCGCTCTCGCCATTTGGTTCTTCGCGCTTTGGCACTCCACCGGCTATCTCTTCGGCGATCCTGGATTCACTCACTACAACACTACGTATTCGCTCAATCCCGTCCGCGCCTCGGTAGCGCTCCTGCGCCGCTTCTACTATCTCTTTATTGACGACTTCCGCTGGATTGGCTCCATCGCAATCTTCTTCGCCTGGAAGCGAGCTCGCCTTTACTCGACGCGCGCCTGGAAGATTACCTGGTGCTTCATCGCGGCGCACATCTTGCTGGTCAGCCTGCTGGGTGGCGCTACGCTCGAACGCTACCTGCTTCCGGTCCTACCGCTGATATACATTGCGATGGGCGCGGCATTCCAACTGGTGCGCCCGCGCTGGCGCTACGCCGGCGTAACCGCTCTGGCCGCTGGGCTGGCGGCCGGTCTCTTCCTCAATCCGCCTTTCCCGTTTCCCTACGAAAACAATCTCGCTCTCGTCGATTTCGTCCATCTCCACCGCGCCGCCGCGCAATTCCTCGAAAAATCGTATCCCGGGGAAACCATTTACACTGCCTGGCCGCTCACCCAAGCTCTGCGCAACCCCGCCTTCGGCTACGTCGACCGAGCTATGTCCGCGGCCGAAACTTCGGACCTGCACGTTTCCACTCTCCAGGCCCTGAACCCAAAATCAGTCGGTGTCCTGGTGCTCTACTCGCGCACCTGGGAGCCATCCTGGGGAGTGCTGCAATGGCCGGTTCTGCGCGATTTCCTGAGCCGTTTCTACGAATACGAACGCGAAATGACTCCCGCCGAAGTCCGCCGGCACTTTGGCCTCGTCCCCGTACAGCGCTGGACCCGCCGGGGTCAATGGATCGAGATCTTCTCCCGCCCCTGAACGCCTCCGTTACGCGTCTGTTAGCATGAGGAGTCCTCCGATGCCAGCCGCCGTCAAATCCGCGGTCTCGGTGCTTATCATTGACGATAACCCGAGCAGTCTCGAACTGCTCTCCATCGCCCTGGCCCCGCTCGGCCTGGAGATTTTAACCGCCACTAGCGCCGAAGCTGGACTGAACCTGTTTTACAACCGCCGGCCCGAGATCGTGCTTACCGACTTGGTAATGCCGCAAATGAGCGGTATGGAGGTCTTGAGGCGGATCATGGAAGTGGAACCCGCCACGCATGTGATCCTCATGACGGCGCATGCCTCGTCTGAAACCGCCGTCCGGGCAATCCAGCAAGGAGCCAGCGATTACCTGGATAAGCCGGTATCGATCGGACCGCTGCGCGAGCGTCTCAGCAATTTCGTGGAGGCCAGCCGGAAACGGAAGCACGCCCTGCGGTTGGAACAGGACGAGCTAAGAACGAACCCGGAATTTGAAGGAATCATCGGCCGCAGCCCGCCCATGTTGGAGATGTTCTCGCGCATCCAGCGGGTGGTCCCGCATTATCGCGCCCTGCTGATCACCGGAGAGACTGGGACCGGCAAGGATTTGGTGGCCAGCGCGATCCACAAGCTGAGTCCGGTGGCGTCGGGCCGCTATGTTGTGCTCAATTGCTCGGCGGTGGTGGAGACGCTGTTTGAGAGCGAGCTGTTTGGCCACGTGAAAGGTTCTTTTACGGGAGCCACGCAAGATAAGCCGGGTCTGTTCGAACACGCGCATAAAGGCACGCTGTTCCTGGATGAGATCGGGGACATGCCGCTCTCCACGCAGGCCAAGCTCCTCCGCGTACTTCAGAACCAAGAGGTCCAGCGCGTGGGCGCGCTCAACTCACGCAAAGTGGAAGTGCGCGTAGTGGCCGCGACCAACCACGATCTGCGAGCCGCCATCGCGGAAAAGCGTTTTCGGGAAGATCTCTACTATCGCCTGTGCATGGTGGAGATCCAGACTCCCCGGATGGCCGATTGCATGGAAGACTTGCCCTTGCTGGAACGGCACTTCGTCGCACGATTCTCAGCGGAATATGGCAAAGAGATAAAGGGGACTGACTCAGCGCGCGCACATTCGGCTTTCCCAGCACTCCTGGCCGGGCAATGTGCGGGAGCTGGAGAATGTCCTGGGGTGCGCTGCGATGATGACGGCCGCAAATATGATCGACCTCGAGGATCTTCCCCCGTATTTGCAGACTTCAGCCGATCCAGCTGGATGCGAGCGGCGTCAGGCTGATGCGCTGGCAGGGCAGGAACGCGTGCTTATTTTGCAGGCGCTCGAAAGGGCTGGCGGTAATCAAACCCAGGCCGCTCGTATCCTGCGCATCAGCCGCGATCGGCTTCGCTACAAACTGAAGAAGCATCATCTTTATGCACCGGATTCCGCGCGACGAGCCGCCGCCGCCGGTTTAGCGTGATGGCACTGTTCCGGCGGCACGCGCAGTGGCTTTAGGCGGAATGTCGTCAATGATCGCGCGCTTGAAAAACTTCCAGTGCCCATCCTGGCGCTTCAGCACGTCCTCGTAGTGTCCCGCTCCAGCGATAACGGACTTGCAATCTCTGGTCACGATGGTCTGCCAGTAGGCCTGATCCGTCGCGGTGTCGCCATGGATCTGCAGAGTCAAATTGTTCACCACGTGCTCGCTTCGATGGCCGCCCGGCGGAACAGGGCAGGGCGAAGGAGCTGCCGAGGCCGCCGCTCCCGGAACTGGCCGCGAGCTGAAGTATTCCTGGATCGCAGCCGGACCGGTCACCTTCGTGCTTCCGCCATTCATGATGAGCGTGCCGTCCCTGGTGAAAAACGCGGCGTAGGCCGCCCAGTCGTTCCCGTCCAGCGCCCTCGGATAATCGCCCATCAGCAGTTGTTCGACGGCCTGGCGATCCTCAACCCTTTGCAGCCGCGCGGCCGCTGAGTCCGCGCTCTTCGTCTGCCCGAATGCACTCCAAACGACTGTCATGGCAAGCCCGCTCCATCGCAAGCTGTCCCATTTCCAATTCATGGTTTGTGCCTCCCGTAGTCGATTCTACTTGCCTACCAGGTGTTCCGGATGATTGTTCTCGCAAACATACTCCATTATTTCTTCCCGCGGAGCCAGGTCCAGCGTCACATTCATGTGGAACGGCTTCACGAAAGTTCCTGGATCCTCGAACGTGGCCGCGACTTCCATATGTCCGAAATCCACGCGCCGGTAGCGCTCCGTCATGTGCAGCATCTCGGTGTGAGGCAACCGGCCTCCACCCAAGCCTCCTAACCAGCTTCGGTTGTTAAAACCGGCCGTATCCACAACCAGCGTGTCGCCGTCCCACTTGCCCACCGAATGTCCCATCCAGGTAGGGTCCCAATCCGACGGATGGGCGCGGCCATCGAGAAACACCTGGCGAAAGCCCGGGACATCTTCAAAGAGGATTATCAGCAGTGAACCGGTCTGCACGAATTTTTCTATAAACGGGGATGCACTTCCCGGCACGGGAGGCGGAGCCGGCAGGCAATGATTGTGAGGCGCGTCTTTCCCGTTGGTCTCGTTCCGTTTCTTGAGAACCGCCGCTGCCCAAGGCAAAAGTTGGGCCTTTTCGGGATAGGGATCATCTGTGGCGATCCAGACCCCGGATAGGTCGGGCTTGCCACCAGCGCCGCGCGGCACGGGCTGCGCCGGCACCTTCGATCGTTTCAACATGATCCGGGCGAGCCTGTTTGGATCGTCGCCTAGCGTGTTCCCGTTCAAGGTTTCTACCAGCTGAATGTTGAGCTGCGCCGCTTGGCCCGCCTTCAGCACCACGTCCTGGCTAACGTCTTTGTACGCGCAGCAGGGCATCACGATCGTGAACTGGTAGGTTCCGTCCGCCAGGCCGGCGAACGTATAGCGGCCGTTGGACTTGCTGCTGGTCCGCGCCACCGCGCCCGTGGCTTTGTTCTTCACTTGGATCGGTGCGGCGGGCATGGCCGCGCCGTTCGGATCGGAAATCGTGCCGCTCAGCGAAACGCCGCCGCTCTGCGCGTACAGCGACGCGATGAGTGCGAACGAAGCAAGCATCAGCCGGAACATCGGTGGTCCATCGAGCGTATCACGCCTGATACCGATCTCGCGCCTGACTACCCTGCTACTCCTGACTACCTTGCTACTATGGACCGGAAATGGAGCCGAAAACTCTGGATGGCCGTGTCGCGGTAGTTACCGGAGCCAGCCGCGGCTTGGGAAGGGCCATTGCAGTAGCGCTCGCATCCGCTGGAGCCAGCGTTGCTTTGATCGGCCGGGAGAGGGAGGCGCTCAGTGCATCCATGCACGAGGTTGAGGGCGTGGGCGCGCAAGCAGCGATCTATCAAACCGACATCACCGATGAAGAACAGGTCAGGAGCTTGGAGCGCGATGTCCTGGCGCGATTCGGCCACGTCGACATTCTTGTGAACAACGCGGGTATCAATATCCGGAAATCGTTCGATGAGTTTTCGCTCACCGAGTGGAACCAGGTGCTGGCCACGAATCTGACCAGTGTCTTCCTGATGTGCCGCTCCTTTGTCCCTCACATGAAGGGACGCGGGTATGGCCGGATTATCAACGTAACGTCCACTTTGAGCCACGTCTCACTGCCGCAGAGATCAGCTTACTCGGCGAGCAAAGCCGGCCTGCTGGGACTCACGAAGGCGCTCGCGCTGGAGCTTGCCGCCGAGGGGATCACCGTGGTGGCGATCAGCCCCGGGCCCTTTGCGACCGAGATGACCACTCCGTTAATCAACGACCCGAATATGAATCGCCAATTCCTGTCGCGAATTCCCATGGGACGGTGGGGCAAACCCGAGGAAGTTGGGCAATTGGCCCGCTACCTGTGTTCGCCGGAAGCCGGGTTCATCACCGGCACCGACATCCTGATCGATGGCGGGTGGACCGCTCAATGAGCTTGCGTTTCTCTCGTAACTTACCTCCGTACACCGCGTGAGTCCGGTACCTTTTTCTAGTAAGGACTAAGCTTCTTTAAGGCTGGTATGTGGCGCGCCGTCCCCTTAGCATAGTATCCAGAGGGAAGATTTCATGCGTTTGCTTGCGCTCACCGTGTTGCTCGGAGGTTTGGTTGCATCCACCAGCGTCTTCGGGCAAAGTTTAACCGAACATGCCGCCGCCGCTGCGGGCGCCACCATCGGCACTGCCGCCGGTAAGCCGCTCGGCACGGCTTTGGGCAGAGTTTTTGGCGAGGTGAATAATACCCAGGCGGCCGTTGCACCCAAGACTGCAAAGCCAGCCGCGGCCAAACCCGCACCCGTCGCTCCTCCTGTCGCCGCTGAGCATCCAGCCGCCGCGGCACCATCTAGCGGAGGCGGTGGTGGCGATGTCGCCGCGAGCGGAGGTGGCAGTGCGGGGACTCCTCCGCTGCATCATACACGCCGCCACAAAGAGCTTCCTGTGGAGGCTCCGCCGGTGGCCGCAACCCCGATCGTCCCGATCGTTGCCGAGCCGGTGGTCAAGGAACCCTCCGCCCAGGAAGTCGCTGGCATCAAAGTGGGCGCCACATCGAGCGAGTTGCGGGAGGCACTGGGAGCGCCCGAATCCACGGTCAGCATCCCTGGCGACGATGGCCATCTGCTCGAGATCCGGCAGTATTGGGCCAAAGGCGAGGCAGTGGGAACCATCCGCCTGGATAATGGCCGCGTGGTCAGCGTGCAGGCCAATAATTAAGGTGTACCCAGCCAAATCTTCATCGCTGTCAGGCTGAGCGCGAGAAAGATCAACACAATTACGACGAAGGACCACCGAATCCTCTTCGCAGTGGCCGGCTGTTTGTTCTTTGGATCGTATTGCGCTTCCTGCCGAATGTCGTCTGCCATCGTGCCTCCGCACAGTAGACGCCGGCGGCGGAAAATCTTTCAAGGATTCCGCGGCGGGGCTGCGCCCATTTTGCCGCTAAACTGTTAATGTGTTGCGCTTCCTGCCGGCTCTGATTCTGTTCGCCAGCCTCCGCCCCGCTTTGGCCCTCACCGGCGCCGACGTGGGCGGTCAAATCCAGAACATCGCTCTGGACCCGGCCCAGTGCTATCGCGTAATCGATCTTAACTTCAACAAAGAAGATTTGAAGGTGTACCTCGCGTCCGGTTACCTGATCTTCACCAAGCCGGTTGGCGGAATGCACCTGGGAGCAGTGTTCGTTGCAAACGCCGAAGGCGGTGACGCCGACATCTTGCTGCTGCCGCCCACTCGCAGCGAGCGCTCGTCCCTGGCCACCTTCACCAATTCCCCCAATCTGGAGGAACACTTCAAATCCGCGGCCTTCATCTTCACTGATGGAACCGGCGACGATCTTATCGCCCAGCTCCAGCATAATCCGGACTCGAAGAAAAGCGCGGAAATGGGCGGCCTGATTGCCGAACAATGGTCGTCTGTCTTAAGCAACCTGATCTCCAGCTTTCAGACGCGCGTAGTCTACGATGTACTGTCCGCCCAGCGCGACACCGGTCTCTTTTACGTGGCGGTCTCGGGCGATCAACTGCAAAACTTCGACGTATTGTACGATCCCACCTCGCAGGACCAGATCCTGGTGGGCAAAGTCGGGTTCCGCGACAATCGCAGCTATTTCAATATATGGACCTCGTTTCAGGCACGTTCGTTCCGGAACGGAGCTGCGCCGCGCGGCGCGCATTATGCGCTCGACAACATCCGTATCGAAGCCACCATCCAACCCGATCTGACCATGCAGGCCGTGTCGCGCGCCAGACTCACTTTGGAACGGCAGCAACAACCCCGGTCCGCGGTGCCCTTCAATCTCTCTCCTGGTATGCGCATCACTGCCGCTAGCGTGGACGGACATCCGGCGGAAGTGTTCGACCGCGATTCGCTGCGTTCCACCCTCATCCGGGCCAATGAAGACCGTCAATTCCTGCTGATCTCGAATCCCCCGCTGGATCCCGCCGTGCCTCATGAAATTGAAATCCATTATGGCGGCGCCGTCATCCGCAATGCGGGCAATCAGGTTTATTACGTCGGCTCGCGGGGCACCTGGTATCCCCGAACCGGCTCCGGCCTGGCCAATTATGACTTGACGTTTCGCTATCCGAAGAGCCTGACTGTGGCCGCCACCGGAACCACGCTGGAGAATCGCGTGGACGGTGACTGGCGCATCACACATGTCAAGACCGAGACTCCCGTGCGATTTGCTGGGTTCAACCTGGGTGACTTCCAGTCCGTGGTGCAGGAGCACAATGGATACCGGATCGAGTTGTACGCCAATCGCCGGTTGGAGGCCGCCCTCGCGCCCAAACCCGTTCCTCCCGCCATGCCGCCCGCCGAGGTCCCGTTTCCTCACCGGCACGCCAAGCCTCCCGATCCGGCCACACCGCCGCCGCTTGTGGTTGCACCGGATCCAGCCGGGCGCATGGAGCAGCTGACCAGAAATCTTCTGGACACGCTCGATTTTATGACGGAGGAATTCGGCCCTAGCCCGATCCGCAGTCTGGCCGTTACGCCCATCCCCGGTGGCTTCGGCCAGGGCTTTCCCGGATTGGTGTATCTTTCCACTTTGGCCTATCTCAATCCCGGCCAGCTTCCGCCGGCGCTCCAGGCGCGGTCCGAGCAAACCTTTTTTTCCGAGCTGCTGGAGACTCATGAAGTGGCGCATCAGTGGTGGGGCAACCTGGTGGTTCCGGCCAGCTATCACGATAACTGGCTGATTGAATCGCTGGCGAACTATTCGGCTCTGCTGTTGCTCGAACGCAACAAAGGTGTCAAAGCACTGGATGCCGTGCTGGATGACTATCGCACGCATCTGCTCACCAAGACTGAAACGGGCCACACGCTCGAGTCGGCGGGGCCGATCATCTGGGGCTACCGCCTGGAATCCTCGCTCGCTCCCGACGCCTGGCGCGCTGTCACTTATGAAAAAGGTACCTGGATCATCCACATGCTCCGGCGCCGGCTGGGCGACGAAAAGTTCATGGCGTTGCTCAAAGACGTTGCCAGCCACCATCATTCCATCAGCACCGAAGAGTTTCGCGATCTGGCGAGCCAGTACGCGCCCCAGTCGCCCGATCCCGGGCTGAAGGTTTTCTTCGACAATTGGGTTTATGGAACGGGCCTGCCCACCGTCACGCTGTCTTCCTCCTGGCGCGGGGGAAAGCTTTCCGGAACGCTGCTGCAGCACGATGTCGACGATGCCTTCAGCGCTTATGTTCCCGTGGAGGTGAATACCGGCGGCGAGAGCCATGTCTATTGGCTCGCCACCGGCAGCGATCCCGTCGCGTTTTCGATTCCCCTGAAATCGCGGCCCACGAAAGTGGACCTGCTGGCCGCCGATTGCCTGATGACAATTTCGAAATGAGACCAATCCCGCTGTATTTCTAAACGACACACATGCCCGTTGCCAGCAAACGCAAAGTAGAAGCGCGCAAAGCCGCGCCCATCGTCGCCGTGGAGCCGGAGCCGAAGCTTCAGGAAGTAGATCTTCCGCCGGCTATTAAAGTGACGGCCCTGGTGTTTTCCTACGACAGCGCGCCTGCCCTGCGCCGCTGCCTGGCGGCGCTCGAAGGCTCCAACGATCGGGCTTCCATCGAAATCCTGGTGGTGGATTGCGGCTCGCACGACGAGAGCGCGCAGCTGGATTCCGAATTCTCGAATGTCACCATGTTGCGCCTGCCGCGCTACTTTGGCCGCACCAAGGCACTGAACATCGGCACCCGCACTTCCTCCGGCGAGTATTTGCTCTTCATGACGCCCGGAGGTGGAAGTATTGCCCACCACCATTCCAGCGCTGCTGGCGCGCCTGGAGTCGGACCCGGAAACCGTTGCGGTCTGCCCGCTTCTGGTGGACACCCAGGCCCACACCGCCGAGCAATTCTTCCGCCTTCCGACGCCTTCCACTGGCCTGGATCTGACACCCGTGGCAGTGGAAAAGACCGCCGAAATTTTTCCGGTGGAGTATGCCACGTTTCAAGCCTTTCTGGTGCGGAAATTCTTCGTGAAAGGCATTAACTACCTGGATGAACGATATGGCGACTCCTGGTCCGACGCGGAACTCTGCTATCAGATCCACCGCGTATCGCGAAAGACGTTAGCGCTCCCGCAGGTGACTGCGCTCTATACGCCGGGCTCCCCCTACGCCGAATCCGCCCGAACCATCCTGGCGGCCGACCGCATCCATGGGGCGGCCGTGTTCTTTGGCAAGCATTACGGCTTGGCAAGCGGCATTCTCTTTCGCACCAAGGCTATTCTCGGAGCGCTTTTCACGTTGAAGCTGCCGCTGTTTGCGGCACTGATCTCCGGCGCCAAGATTGATGGGTCGCAGACCGCGATTTTGTAGCTGAACGGCGTTACGGCGTGAGGCCGGCGGCTTTTGCCAGAGCCTTCGCGAACGAAGGCAGCGCTCTGGTCTGATGGAAGGCGCGCACCTGTTGCTCCACTGTCCGTCCGATGTTGGCCGCCTGCTCTGTAAATCTGCAAATCACGAGCGCTTCATCGATGTCCATCTGATCGACCAGAAAATCGTCGGGATGGAGAACCTCAATGCCATAGGGATGCACAGCCTCCGGCTGAAAATGCCGGATGTTAAAGGTAACGATGGTTTGCGCGCCGCAGCGTACAGCAGCAGCGAGGACATGCCTGTCTTTCACATCGTTGCGCAGAGTCGGCATCAGATCCGAATACTCTCGCACCCAGGCTTCGGGAAAGGACTGCCGGAGTTCTTGCACCAAATGTCCGGTTTGCGCGGGCGACTTGCAAAATCGCTTTTGCAGCGTGCGCTCCACTTCAGCGAGGATGTCATCGCTCCATCTGGGAAGGTAGAGTCCGGGAGTCTCGGCCAGCCGCAACAGGGTGTCTCTTAATCCGGCGCCCACCAGGACGCAGGCGTCCAGGACAACCGGGCGGTCAGACCTCATTCAGCATCACTGGATCCGTTCGGCCCCGTGAAGATTTGATCGTAGTCCCCCTCGTTCATGGCCTCGCGCGCCATCCGGTTGAGGACTTCCTTTCGCTGCCCGTCCCGATGTTCCCGGTAGCGCAGCAGATCTTTGAGATAGATCCGGCGGTGGGTTCCCACCAGGTGAAAAGGGATCGCTTGTTTGTTCAGTAGCTCAATTAGAAACGGCCGCGAAACACCCAGCAGGTCTGCCGCAGTCTGGGTAGTCAACTCCCGTAAAACGGGAGTGACCGCGACTCCCTTGCCTTGACTCATGAATCCGAGGATTTGCCGCAGAACCTGGACGAGCGAACCGGGAAGCGGAAGCGGCTGTTGACTGGCTGAGCTCAATGCAATGTTCTCCTGCGCTAGCACTAATTCATAGAGTGCTTTCATCTGGAACGTTTCTCTCTCCGTCGGTTGCTGAATCGCAGATGCTTGTGCTGCCATGGCTGCCTCCACTGCTCCGATACTAGCACATAAGCGAAACAAACGAAACAAGCGAAACTAAAGAAATGAACATTAGCCTAGGTCACTTAGTACCTAACGTTACAGCAGCCCACAGCCGATATAGAATCGGTATGCAGCTTGACGCCTTCTTGTGGATTCTCCTTCCGGTCTTCATCGCCGCTGGATCTGCATTGTTGTCGTTCTACATTATGCAGGCTCGCATGGAAGTGGCTATCTCTAAGGAACGAGAGGTCATAGCCGAAGTTCGCGCAGAAGTCCGTACCCAAAAGAACACTATGGAAGAACGCGTGAAGGCCACCGAGCAGGAAGCCCGCCGGCGCGCCCTGGATGAATTCATGCAGGATTTTCGCGTGGAAGAACGTCACTACTTCCGTGAAAACAAGTCGGTTACGGCTCGGCAGAAGTCCATGATTCTGCAGGAGCGCCTCTACTTCCGCAATATTCCGCTCTCCAATTGGGTGGAACATGAGATGGTGGTGGAAGAAGATATGGCCGACATTCAGCACATCGCCAAAGGCTGCTCTATTTTCAGTACCAAATCGCTCTCTGAAGACAGCAAAGCTGCCGTGTCCAGGCTTCTGGAACAAGCGGCCGCGTCCGGGAGCACCGCCCAGCTTGCCGCCGCGCTCAACAACGGCCACGCCGGCTGATTCCTCACCTTAGATAGTTTTTGTCAACCAAATGGCCTGAGTTCCGTCCAGACCATATGATGGGCGCGATGGCAGATAGCCTGGAAGCCAACATCGATGGGCTCGCCGACACCCGCGAGTTTGGTTCCTGGATGGCTTCCGAGCAGAAACGTGTGTTCTTGCTCTGCCGGCGCATGCTGCAGGACGCCGAGGAGGCCGACTCAGCTACCCAGGACACTTTCCTGAAGGCTTGGCAGGCTCTCAAGCGGCCTGAATCGAAAAGCCTGGACGATGCCGGGAAGTGGCTTACCAGGATCGCAGTAAATACCTGTCTGGACCGCCTGCGGTCGCGCCGCTGGCAATTTTGGCGCAAGCGTCCCAAGGCCGAGGATGAATCGGCCATATTGAAGCTGGCCACGGCTACCGCTCCAAACGCCGAGGACCAGCTCTTCGCCCGCCAGATCGCCCAGCGGCTCGCACGCGCGCTTACACGGCTCAGCCTCCGCCAGCGGGCCGCGTTCACATTGAGGCATTATGAAGATCGGAGCTTGGCCGAAATAGCCGAGATCCTGAACCTGGATGTTGGAACTGTGAAAGTGCACTTGTTTCGTGCCACGGAAAAGCTTCGGGAGGAGCTGCACGACTCTGTACTTTCGCGATCGGGAAGACAATGAAACACACAGACCAGACTGATTTTGAGCAATGGCTGCACGAGCGCTTGTCTCAGCTGCCGGAGCCGGAGGTGTCGCCTGAGTTCCTGGCCGCGCAACGCCGCGCATCTATCGTCGGCTGGACCTGCCCCAGTACAGCTGGCCCCAGATGCGCTGGGCCCTTTCGCTCGCGATGCTTGCTGCTGATGATCGCCGGCGGCCTCACGCTGGAGCGCCGCCACAAAACCCAGCCCGTTGTTTCCACGCCCATGTCCACCATATCCGACGACCAGTTGTTCTCCGATCTCTCCGCCATGGAGCAGCGCAACGAGCCCAAAGCCATCCAGCCGATGCACGGGTTGTTCCGGGAATAGGCGCAGAATAAACAAATGCCACGCGTGCTCCTCATGGCGCTGCTGTTTGCCGCGGGCCTGTCCGCGCAAATGCCGAGGGGCATCTATGCCTGGTGGAGCCGGCCCAAGATTGCGCGCGATCTCAATCTGTCGCCCGCGCAGCGCGAGCAGATTCGCGCCACGGTGCAACAATATCGCCCCCATCTATTGAACGTGCGCCTGGAAGTGAATCAGGCCGAGCAAGCACTGACAGACCAATTTGACCGCAGTCCCGTGGATCCCGCGAAGACCAACGAAGCCATTGAGCGCTTGGTGGACGCGCGCAGCGATCTGACGCGCACCCTCACGCAGTTGAGCTTGAAACTGCGTTTGATCCTGACCGAAGAGCAGTGGCAGGAGTTGCAGCGCCACCGTTCTGATCGGCGTGACGAGGCAACGCCGGCTCCTGAACCCGAACCACAGAAGTAGTTTGCTAGGGGAGGCGCCTGAAGCACCTCTCTGCCGCGCTGCCAATCCACTTCGAGCGCCCTGATGCACGCAGCTCGCTCGATCCATACGGAATCGCCAGCCCGCCATTGTACACTGGCACTTGCACCCTCAAAGGCTTCCTGCGTTGGATATTTCCACCCCGCTCAAGTTCGTCAAAGGCGTGGGACCCGCCCGCTCCCAAATGCTCGAAGCCAAGGGACTCATCACGGTTGAGGATCTGCTGGCCTACGCGCCGTTTCGCTACGAAGACCGCACCAACGTCAAAACTATCGCGCAGCTCGCGCCGGGCGAAATGGCCACCGTCATCGCCGAAGTGCAGTCCGCTCACCTGCGAGGATTCCGCCGCCGCAATCTTGGACTGTTCGAAGCAATTTTCAAGGATGCGTCGAAAGATCGGCTGCTGGCGAAATGGTTTCACGGCGGCTATCTGGCCGACCGGTTTCTGCCCGGCCTGCGCGTCTCGCTGTACGGAAAAGTGGAACTCGACAGCTACACCGGCGACCTGCTCATCATGCATCCGGAGTTTGAAATTCTCACGGGCGACGATTCCGATGGCGACGCCGCGCTCCACACCGGCCGCATCGTGGCAGTTTACGAAGCGGCGGGGAAGGTAACCACCCGCGCGCTGCGGTCGTTGCTGCATCGCGTGATCGAGACCGTGGAGCCGCTCGAAGATCATCTTCCGGCGACACTGCGCGAGCGGCTGAAACTGCCGGATCTCTGGAGCGCCATCCGATCCCTGCACTTCCCGGCGCCCGATTCGGACTTGCGCATGCTGAACGCGTATCGCACGCCCGCGCATTGGCGGCTGATCTTCGAAGAGTTTTTCTGGCTGGAGTGCGGCTTGTCCCTGAAGCGTTCCAAGGCGCGCTTGCAACCGGGCATTTCGTTCGAATTGAACGACCGCGTGCGCGAAAAGATCAAAGCCATGCTGCCGTTCAAGCCCACCGGCGCGCAATTCCGCGTGCTGAAAGAAATCGCGGAGGACATGAAGGCTCCCCATCCCATGAGCCGCCTGTTGCAGGGCGACGTGGGCAGCGGCAAAACGCTGGTGGCCGCCGAGGCCGCGGTGATCGCTATTGAGAACGGGTATCAGGCCGCCGTGCTGGCGCCCACTGAAATCCTGGCCAGCCAGCATTACTTCTATTTCAAAAACCTCTTTCAGAAAATGGGCTACGTGCCGGTGCTGCTCACCGGCTCCGCAACGCAACGCGAAAAATCGCAGCTCAAGAAGCTCATGGCTGAAGGACTCGCGCATATCGGCATCGGCACTCACGCGCTCATCGAAGAGGACGTGGAATGGAAGAATCTTGGCCTCGCCATCGTCGACGAGCAGCATCGCTTTGGCGTGATGCAGCGCCTGCGCCTGGTCTCCAAGGCCAAGCATCCGGATGTTCTGGTGATGACCGCCACTCCCATCCCGCGCACGCTGGCGCTCACCATTTATGGCGATCTGGATATCTCCGTGATCGATGAAATGCCGCCCGGACGCCGCCCCATTGAGACCAGCCACGTAACGGACGATCGCGTGGAGAGCGTGTACAGCTTCATGAAGCAGCAAATCGCGAAAGGGCGGCAGGCGTACGTCGTGTATCCGGTGATCGAGGAATCGGAAGCCATGAAGGCCGCCCAGCAGATGTATCTGCACCTCTCGCAGAAGGTTTTCCCGGACCTGCGCGTGGGTCTGCTGCATGGCAAACTCAAAACCGATGAGAAGGAAACGGTGATGGAGCAGTTCCGCCGGGGTGAAGTGAAGATCCTGGTCTCCACCACGGTGATCGAAGTCGGCGTCGACGTGCCGAACGCCACCGTGATGGTGATCGAGCAAGCCGAGCGCTTCGGCCTGGCGCAGTTGCATCAGCTCCGCGGGCGCGTGGGACGCGGCGGCGAACAAAGTTACTGCATCCTGGTGACGGGCAAACTGGGCGACGCCGCGCGCGAGCGCATCCGAACGATGGTGGAGTCCACGGACGGTTTCTATATCGCCGAAATGGATCTGAAGCTGCGCGGCCCCGGCGAGTTTTTCGGAACCAAGCAATCCGGCCTTCCCGCCTTGCGCATCGCCAACATCATTCGCGACAAAGATGTGCTCGAGCTCGCGCGATCGGAGGCGCAGGCCTTCATCGCCAATCCGCCCTCGCCCGAAGAACTGCGCCGCGCCGTCGCCTACATTCGCGAGCACTGGCAGCGCCGCTACGGACTGGTGCAGGTAGGGTAAGAGGAGAGCGAATGCGGGTGATCGCGGGAGAGTTTCGCAGCCGCCGGTTAAAGAGCCTGCCGGGCTTGGACACTCGTCCGACGCCGGACCGCTTGCGCGAAACATTGTTCAACGTGCTGGCGCCGCGCCTGGCCGATTGCATCTTCGTGGATGTTTATGCCGGCACAGGCGCCGTCGGCATCGAAGCTTTAAGCCGGGGCGCGCGCCGCGCCATCTTTATCGAGAAGAACCGCGCGGCCGTGGAAGTGATCCGCGAAAATCTAGCCGCGCTGGGCCTGGAAAGCCGCGCCGAGGTTTTCTCGAGCAAAGCCACGACGGTGCTGGAACGCGTCCGCGCCGATATCGCGTTTCTCGATCCACCGTACGACATGCCCAGGGAATATGAAACCGCCATGGCCGCTCTCGACCAGTCGGGAACCCCGCTGGTGATCGTCCAGCACTCTACGCACTTCGCGCCGCAGGAAGCCTACGGAAATTTGCGGCGCTATCGCGAAATCAAGCACAGCGACAATTGTTTGAGCTTCTACGAGCGTTAGCTCACCGGATTCCAAACATATTTGCCGTCTTTGTTGATGTAGCCTTCCCGCTCGCCGATCCAAACGGGAGCCAGACCGGCCGAGAAATTGCCGCCTTGGTCGAACTGCGGATTAATGGCGTACTTGCCGGCGCGATTGATGTAGCCGACGCGCCCGCCAATGGAGACCAGGGCCAGGCCGTCGGAAAAATCGCCCGCTGTATCGAATTGCGGATTGATCTTCACCTTCCCCGTTTTGTCGATGTAGCCGGATTGGTTGCCCAGCCGCACCATCGCGAGCCCTTCGTGGAAATCGCCCGCCGTAGCGAATTGCGGCGCGATCACCAGTTTGCCGGACTTGTCGATGTACCCGTATTTGCCTTCCATCCGTACCACGGCCAAGCCGTCGGAAAAATTCCCGCCTTCATCGAACTGCGGATTGATTACCACTTTGCCGCTCTTGTTGATGTATCCCCAGTGGCCGTTCACCAGCACTGGCGCCAGTCCGTTTCCGAATTGCCCGGCTCCATCGTACTGGAGATTGATGGTGAACTTGCCGGACTTATCGATGTAACCCAGCTTCGGACCGATACCCACCAGCGCCACTCCATCGAAAAACGGATCCGCCAGATCGAATTGCGGCGAGATCGCCAGCTTGCCCGATCGATCGATGTAGCCCCAGCGATTTCCCACCGCGACGGCAGCCAAACCTTGTGAGAATGTCCGCGCGCGGTCGAACTGCGGCTGAATGGTCACCTTCCCCGATTTGTTGATGTATCCGTATTTGCCGCCTGACATGATCGGATACAAGGGACGAGAACGCAGCGCGAGCCACGCGCCCACACCGATGAGAGCAATCAGAACAACGGCCGCCAGCGCGATCGTGTTCTTTTTGCTCAGTGAGAAGGAACGCCGTGTAAGTCTTACCGTCTCGACATTGGAATCCGTCATTTACGCACCTGGAACACGGCGAAAGCACCTACCCTGCCATTTGGCACGCAAATGGCAACGTCGAGAGCAGGATGTGGTTGAAAAAGGCACTAATCGTTGAAGCTTTGTTCGTGGCCGTCAGCTTTGCGCAGCCGGCGGTTTCCAACGACTATGGCTATGAACCTTTGATTCCGGCACCCGTTGTCGTGCGCCCGCCTGAAGTTGCCCAGCCGCCGCAACCGCAGCCGCCGCCTCCTCAGGAACAGCAACAGGCTTATGCGCCAGCATCGCCGAGGCCGATCGTCTATCGCGACTATCACCATCATCACCACCACAGGCGGTCCGGCAAGAAATCAGCCGCTATTGTGTTGGGTAGCGCGGGCGCCGGCGCGGCGATCGGCGCACTAGCGGGCGGCGGAAAAGGCGCGGGAATCGGGGCGTTAGCAGGTGGCGCGGGCGGATTTATCTACGACCGGCTGACCCGCCATCATTAGCTCAGTGCGCTGTGACAGCGCGCAGCGCCAGATTTACGGCGATCATCAGAACCGACATTCCGGGGAGCAACAGCAGCGCCTTCTTCAATCGCGCGGGATCGCCCGAGGCGATAGATCCAATTGCGCGCGAGCTAACAGCCAGGCCAATCCAACTGGCTGTGATCGCGATTCCAATTGCCGTTCCCGTCATGCGTGGAAACAGGTCGCCGATGAGCGCGACGGTGGTGGGAAACACCGGCGCCATCGACATGCCGGCCAGAAAAGTGAGTATCCACGCGACGGTCGGATTGCGAGTCTGCAACATCGCGAACGTCATGATCGCCATGGCAATGGATGCGGCGAGGGTGACCGTGAGTCCCGAGACCGAGATCAGGATCTGGGATGCGGCCAGGCGTCCGAACAGGAGCCCGAGTGCGAAGCCGAACGACAAAACATTCAGCGCCCGCACTTGCGGCACGCCTTGCGCGATCAAATGTTGCACCAGCCAATTCCACACGCCCACTTCACAGGCCACGTACAGGAACAACAGAAGAGCGCAGAGCCACAGCACGGGACGTCCGAGAACGCTTCCGATGTCGGAGAAGACGAAGCTTTGGGCGCTCGAAGGCGGCGGAATGGGAGCAAACAGATTAACGGCAACTGCCGCCACCGCCAGTCCGGCGATGAGATGGCACAGCCGCGTGGAGTTCTTGCCGAGTAAATTGGCGGACACGAAGGGAGTGGCGAAGCCGCCGAGGCCGAAGAAAATATTCAGAAGATTCAGCGCCGTGCCGCGATGAGCCGGGTCCACGTCGCTGCCGAGCGCGTTGGCCGCGGTAACGATGACGCCTCCGCCGGTGCCGAGCAGAAACAGATACGATGCGATGGCGCGAAAGCCGTTGGATCGTGGAAGAAGCGCGACGGCCAGCGCGCTGAGGGACAGGCCCAGAACCAATCCGATTTTCTTGCCTTCGTAATCGATCAGCGGGCCAACGCCGATGGAAGCCAGGATCAAGCCCAGGGCTTGGCAAAACGCGATGGTGCCATTTTGTTTCGGCGTTAGTTGAAAGCGGGCGGAGAGATCGGGCAGGATGGTGCCGAGCATCGCGGCGGTCATGCCATAGACAAAGATCGCCAGGACGGCGGCAAGAATAAGCATCAGCACTCAGGTATAACAGACAAAGTAGGGGCGTGGCGCCAGGGTGCGGTAGAATAGGGCGTTCGGGCCGTGGCGCAGCCTGGCTAGCGCGCCTGCTTGGGGTGCAGGAGGTCCCGGGTTCAAATCCCGGCGGCCCGACCAAACGTTTACAGCCTTTAACGTTCTTGCTAGTGCTTGTTTGGAGTCCAACTGGAGTCCCAAATGGACGCCACAACGCGGTGCATATGGCGTTCGCGCAGATTACCAAGCTCGACACTTTGACACCGAATTGGGCGTCCTGATTTCCTAGAGCCTCTCTTCTGTCGTAGAAGCCCGACAAACCCGACATTTGATATTTAAGCCGTTGATTCCACTTGCCTGGTGCATGTCGGGTAGGTCCAATTTCCCGACAGGCTGCCCGACAAATTGCATCCCAAAACCCGACAAGACTCGGCTCTATTCAATGTGGGCGCGCGGCAGCTGATGATCCTCACTTTGATCAATTTTTCTGTTGACGACTGAAATCCGTAAGTGGTATTCAGGGACGAATGATCGAGAGGGTGCCGCAATAATTCCATGACCATGCAAGCTGTGGCGAAGCACATCGAGCTGTGGTTGATCGACAAGCTGATCCCTTGGGCCAGGAACCCCCGCACGCATTCCGACGCTCAGGTCGCGCAGATCGCAGCATCCATAGCTGAGTCCGGATTCAACAACCCGATCCTGGTCGACACCAAAGCAGGCATCACGGGCGCCTCCTGGCCGCGCGCAAGTTGGGGCTTAAAGAAGTTCCCGTAATCGTGCTGGATCATTTGACCGAAGCACAGAAGCGGGCGTACGTCATCGCGGACAACCAGCTCGCGCTGAATGCTGGGTGGGACGAAAACCTACTCCGAATTGAACTCGCGGCGCTGCAGGCGGAGGAGTTCGACCTCGGGCTGATTGGGTTCGAGGACGAGGAGCTTGCGGGCTTGCTTGCGGCGCAAGACGCTGCCGAAGGGCTAACGGATGAAGACTCCATTCCGGAACTACCAGAGACGCCCGTTTCCGCGGCGGGCGATCTTTGGATCCTCGGCGATCACAAACTCCTTGTAGGCGACGCGACCCGGAGCGACCACGTGGCCCGCCTGATGGCCGGCGCAGCAGCGGACCTCGTGTTTACAGATCCTCCATACAACGTCGATTACGAAGGGTACACGGAAGATCGCCTGAAGATCAAAGGCGACCGGATGTCGGACGTGGAGTTCAAGCGGTTTCTGAAAGCGTCGTTTCGTTCGTGCAGGACCGCGGTGAAGCCTGGCGCCTCGCTCTACGTCTGCCACAGTTCTTCCTGGCAGCGTGAGTTCCAGAATGCGCTGGAGTCCACAGGCTTCGAAGTGCGATGCCAAATTATCTGGGCCAAGAACACCTTTGCCTGGGGCTTCGGACGCTACAAATTCCAGCATGAGCCGATGTTCTACGCCCACGTCGCGGGCGAGATCCCTGGTACGGCGACAAATCCCAGTCGACGCTCTGGGAAGAGAAGAAACCCGCGGCGAATAGGCTACATCCGACCTCCAAGCCTGTGGAACTTGTCGAGCGTGCACTGCTGAACAGCAGCAAGGCCGGCGACATCGTTGCGGACATGTTCGCCGGTTCCGGCAGTACCTTGATCGGATGTGAGCGACGTGGACGCAAAGCACGCCTCATGGAGATCGATCCGAAGTACGCCGATTGCATCGTCGGTCGCTTTCAGGAATACACAGGTAAGCAGGCAACCCTTGACGGCGACAGCCGAACGTTCGCCGAGATCACAGAAGAACGTCATGCGGAGACACCGGTATGAATCGCGCGCTGCCAACGCGAGATCGCGGCAATCGAAGCCGAAATTCGCTCCGGCAATCCGGATCTTCAGGGCTTGTGTCTGGCGCTGTCAGACTGGTCTGCCGAATTGCGCATCCTCCAAGACGAGAAAAGCCGCCGAGGCGGAACCCCCGGCGGCCCGTGTAAGCGGCTTCGACTCTACTCAGCCCTTGATCGAATAGGTGCGCTCCCCGTCCTCGCCCTTGGTGGACGTCACGGTCAGGCCCATCTTTTTGCCCACGGTTCCCGACAGGAACCCGCGCACGGAATGCGGCTGCCAGCCGGTAGCTTTCATGAGTTCCTTGGCGGTGACGCCGCCTGGCCGTCTCAGCAGGGCGAGGATCGCTTCGGTCTTGCTGCCCTCGCGCACTCCCCTCTCCTTGGCAGCTTTGGCGGGGCGGTTACCCTTGGGCTTGGCGGCCGTTTTAGGCGCTTTCTTTCCCTGCCTGGCCTTCTTGGCCGACTTGCCCTGCTTCTTCGCGACCTTGGCGCCCCGTGGCGCGACACGAGCCTTTTTCGCGGCTTTTGGCTGGCCCTCGGTGGCTGGAGCCGGGGAGGTGGCCGTTTCTTCTGCAATCGAAATCATGTTTTCTCCTTCTGCGGTAATCACCGCGGTCACGACATGGATCACTCCGGTGCGCCCAGAAAGCAAGTGAATTATCGCGTCATCAGCCACAGGCGATTCGATGCCGATCGGACCGGCTGTATTGGCCAGATGCGGGCAGATGAGGGCAGATGAAGGGGCACGGGGCCAAATTCGGACGAAAGAAGGAGGCGGCCATTGCAGCCCTGCTCTCCTCCAAAAGCGTAGATGACGCAGCGCACGCGATCGGCGTTAATCCCAACACTCTGCTGCGCTGGCTCCAGGTCCCCGAGTTTCACGATGCTGATCGCAAGGCGCGCCGTGAGGCCGTGCAGCAATCCGTGGCGCGCCTGCAACAGGCCACTGGCGCTGCTGGGATAACGATCCTGAAGCTCATGACGGACACCAACGTACCGCCAGCCGTGGACTCCGAGCTGCGGAGTGCGTTTTTGATCACGCGATCCAGGGAATTGAGTTGGAGGATATTGAGGCGCGGTTGGCGACGCTGGAACAAGCTGCGACTGGAACGCCACGACGATGAGGAGCATTGATGGACGGCTCCACAAACTGGAGTATCGGTTGGGGATTGCCCGCAACGCACCGAGATATTTGCTGATCGTGATGGATGCAGGAAGAGAATTCGGACCCGCCGACGAGGCGTATATTAGGAGCCTCGATGAGGCTGGGCTTCTCCCCACCAGTGGCTTCGCAGTGATTGATCTCGGCCTATTACCCGATCGGAGCGTACCCAACCGGAGCGCGGTGATGCATAACGTGGGCGTTGTCGCCGGAAATAACCGTGGAGCTTGTATGAGGAGCGCCCTAGCATGAAAGCTATCTTCAATCGATTACGGCGATTGGAAAATGCAGCGGCACCGGCCGAGCGAGGACGGGCAGCGGTCGAAGCGATTCTGGGAGCGAGAGGTGCTCGCCTGGGCGCAGACTACGAGCCGCTTAGGTTCCCGCCGGGCTGGTTCGCGGGGGCTAGCTCGATGGCCGACCGCATCCTCCGCGCTCGACAGTTCAGAATGGAGCACCGGAGCAGCGCGGAATAGCTACCGATAATGAGAAGGATTCTATCCGAAGCGCTCCGGCCCGACCATTCCGTCGCTTCGCATTCCGTCGCTTCGCACCATCCTTCCGCCGGAGCACTTCCGATAGAATCCGTTTCATTAACGGTAGGTTCGGAACCTCCTTGCGGGGCAAGCCTGCTGCGACCTTTCTCCGAGTGGTGCGTAACTCACCCGGAGTCGTGCAACGAGAACTCCGTTTTTGGAGAACTTCGCAGTCGATGACCACGGGATGCTGTTGGGCGTTGCTACCCGAAGACAATGACGATCGGATTCGCCCGCGGCTGGCTCTGCGGTGCGGTACGAAACAAAAAAGCCCCCGGCTCGCGCCGGGGGCTTTGTTCAGTTCGCGAATAAGGTGCTTATCGCCTTACCGTAATGCTGGTTTGAATATCCAACGGGCCAAACTGATCGATGCCAATGCCCTTGGGGGCGGTCGGGATTACCAGTTTCACCCAGACGGCATCCGGACCCTTGAAATACGAAGTCTCGGTCGCCTTGCGCAGGGCGTCGATGCTGTCCTGCTGCTTCCCGGAGGTCGCGTTGGCGAAACCCGGCAGCTCGAACACGACCCATGAGTCTTTGGCCATTTCGCTCAAGCTGATAGTAACTTCCGGTCTTTCGGTCTTCACACGGATCTCGGTACCGGCGCGCACAGTGCTCTGATTGGCCGTGATCTTGAAGTCCTTGCCATTGCGGCTCAGGGTAATTGGGTATTGAGGAGCAGCCGCCCGCGCTAGGACCAGCCGCCCGCGCAGGACCAGCTGACCGCAAAGCAACATCTTTCAGCGCAAGACCAGCACCGCTTGTAGGTCCGGGCCTCCTGATGCTGAACTGAATGCGTCCGATATCACCCTTGCACACTGAGGCGTTCCAGGTGGGATGAATCTCGCAGGTGTCGTCCGTGGCGACGCTGTCGTTCTCGCCGTCGTTGATCAGAACATAGGAATCAGGGATGCCGGTCGTCGAGCCGTCCAGATCGTGGATCGCCGCGGTCCGGTAGGCCGAACCACTCCGGTTGTCACTGTCGAACCTGGGGTCGATCTTCGGGAAATACACGGGCTTGGCATTGATGTATTTCGCACCCTTGACTGTGTTTTCGGTGGTAACCCCGGCGCCCGTATACAACAGCCAGGTAAGCGCGCCTGATCTGCGCTGTTTGTTGTCCTGGAAATTCACGAAGGTGGTATTCACCACGTCGTGACGGTAATCGTAATACTCGTAAGCGTGGATCGGGTAATCCGGAATCAGGGGTTTCGGCAGGCTGCGGCCGTAGGCCTTTTCTTCCGGCGTTACGGGGTTGCCGATGTTGTCGGTTTCGCCCACGAACAGCGAATCCACCACCAGTGAGGTAAATGTGTCAGCGCCGAAGGAACCCGTTGAACTCGTGAACCCGATGGCATTGTCCGCCGCCTTCAGATTCCGGAAGACGTGCAGCTCGCCGCGGCTCCAGACGCCGCCATTGCGGTTCTTGTAAGCGGTGAGATCCTCGAGGAGCGATTCCACGCTCTTGCTGTTTTCGTCAGCGGGATTTTCCTTGGCAATGTGCGAGGGGCCGGCCAACCCGAAGACGTTTTCCCGATTGATGTTCCGGTCCAGCATGAACCCGTCGAAGTTGGAGTGGGCAACGTTGCCCCTGAATTCCGCCATCCTGGTTCGACGCGGCCAGGTGGCCTTGCTGATCTCCGTACCTTCGAACTTCCCTTGCGGGTGTTCCGGCAACGACCACCAGAAGCCATTCTCATCGGAACCCGCTGCCACGTTGTCGATGAAGACATTGTCCGGATTGGTGATCCAGTAAGCCGCCACCGTGTTGTCCGAAGGCAGCAGGGTGTCCTTGCCGGACATGCTGGCCGCCCTGTAGGTCGCGCGATTCAGCGGATTACTTCCCATGTTCTCTCCGTTTGCGGCGAGATTGGTCGGCATGCAGGCCTTTGAAGTATGGCACTTGATCTGGATCGCCAGGTTGTGCACGAACTGGTTACCGTGCTCGATGCCGTCTTCCAGGAAGAAGCAGTGGCCCACGGTGTTGTAGGTCACGTTGTTTTCGACGCGCAGGAAATTCGTGCCATGCACGGTCACGCAGCGGTTGTAGGTGTCGTGGATCGAGGAGTTCTTGATGTACTGCCCCTGCGCGTCGCCGATCAGATGCCAGTGGATCGGATATCGGGCGAGAGTCATGTTCTGGCCCATGCGATTGAATTCGACGCCCTCGACAAACATCTTGCTTCCGACCATCGCCATGACGTGCCCGCCGAAGAAGGACTGTTCCGCGTCGGCCGATGCCTGGAGTTTGATGTTGCGAGTCAGCAAGCCGACTTCGCCGCGTTCATCCACGTCGAAGGTGATCTTGCCGAAGTGCATGTAGTCGAGCTTCTTGTCGAGCGTGATCGTGTTTCCGCTGGATGGCCGCAATGTTGCGCCGTTCTGCCTGCCGGGGATCGAAATCCGTGGATGCGAGAACGATCTCGTCGCCGACGCGCCAGCCGGCAGCGTTCAGGACCTGGATCGAGGTGGCGCCGGCGTTCGCTGTGCTGGACAGCTTCGTCCAGGAATTGGTCCGGTCACCGTGAAGATTCAGGGTTCCGCCCATGAGCATGATCCCGCGGTCCACTGCGGTCCGTCGTTCCACCCACTCCACTGATATCTTCGCCTTTGACGTTGTCGGTGAGGGTGATGGTCGCCTTGCTGCGTGTGGGGTTTGGCCTCGGTGCCGATCTCCAGCTCCCCGTGCACCATGATCCACTCGGTGGTCAGTTCGAGATCTTTATCATCCGCGAAGCTCAGCTTGCCTTCGATCGTCAAACCATGCAGCGGCGGCGGGCTGACGTCCAGGACGACGTTCATGTCCTTAGTAATGGTGACCAGGGCGTCTTTGGCCGGCACCTTCTTGTCAGGCCAGGTGGCCGCGTCTGACCAGCGCTTCGCGCCAGCCGCGGGAGAGCTCTTTTGTTGCGCCTGGCAACGGCATATCCGCCAAGACCTAGAAAGGCTGGGACCAGCAACGAAAGGAGCAAGAGAGAACGTTTTTGCATCGTCAAATCTCCGTGATCGGTCGTGTTGCGCTACTTTCTCCCGCGAGGGTCGAAGGACGGGTAGCCAGGGACAATTTTACACCTATCCTTTTGCTGAACGGCGGGCGGTACCTTCGGCGCACCGCGACGCTAAGGCGTCGCTCTCGGACGGACTATCCGCCGCACAAAAAGCCCCCGGCTTGCACCGAGGGCTTCGTTCAGTTCGCGAAACAGATCCTATCTGCTGACCGCTATACTGGCTTGCAGATCCGTTGGACGAACAATCGGCAACGGAGGCTTGGTCACGACCAGTTTGACCCAGAGGGCATCCCCGCCCCTGAAATAAGACGTCGCGTTCGCCTTGCGCAATGCGTCCATGCTGGGCTGTTCCGTTCCGGAGGCTGCTTTGGTGAAACCCGGCAGCTCAAATATGACCCATGACCCCTGGTCCATTTCGGCCAGACTGAGAGAGACTTTCTGTCTTTCGGTCTTCACCAGGATCTCGGTGCCGGCCGCACAGTGCTCTGGTCGCCGGTGATCTTGAAATTCCTTGCCATTGCGAACAAGCGCGATGGGCGCCTGCGGAGCACGACGAGAAAACAGAGCGGCACGTTGGGCCCGAACGAGGGGAGTGTCTGGAGCATTCGGACCGATCGAAGAGAGCAAAGCGAACCGGGCGGTCCGCGATTCGAGATCGACTTTGCCTGGAAGTTCTCCTCTGCTGTCCGAGAGATTCAGGCGACCGACATCACCCGTGCACACAGAGGCGTTCCAGGTGGGATGGATCTCACAGGTGTCGTCAGTGACGACGCTGTCGTTCTCGCCGTCGTTGAGCATGATGTGGGAATCGGGGATGCCGGTCACCGAACCGTCCAGGTCGTGGATCGACAGGGTCCGGTATGCCCAGCCACCCCGGTTGTCATTATCGAACCTGGTATCGATTTTCGGGAAATACACCGGCTTGGCATTGACGAATTTCGCACCGCTGATGGTGCTTCCGGTACTGACCCCCGCGCTCGTGAACAGCAGAAAGGACAGCGCTCCCGTTTTTCTCCGATCGTTGTCCTGGAAATTCACGAATGTCGTGTTCACCACATCACCGCGGTAATCATAGTATTCGTAGCCGCGGATCGGGAAGTCCGGGATCCGCTTCTTGGGCAGGCTGCGGCCATAGGCGACTTCCTCGGGCGTCGTGGGATTGCCGATATTGTCGGTCTCGCCCACGACCAGCGAATCAACCAGCCGTGCTTGAAACGGTTCGCTGCCGATGTCGCCGGCGGCCTGCGTCATGCCAATGGCATTGTCAGCGAGTTTCAAGTTGCTGTATACGAACATGTCGCCCCGGCCCCAGAGACCGCCATTGCGGTTCTTGTAGCTGGTCAAGCTCTCGAAGTGCGTCTCCACCACTTCGCTATCCAGGTCAGCAGGATTTGCCAACGGCAGGAACGGGATGGTGGCCAGACCGAAGGTGTTATCTTCGTAGATGTTCCGGTCGAACATGAACCCGTCGAAGTTGGAATGGGCCACGTTGCCTCTGAATGCGCGCAGCGGCGTTCGGCGCGGCCAGATGGTCTTGCTGACTTCCGAATCCTTGAACTTCCCTTGCGGGTGTTCCGGCAGAGACAGCCAGAAACCGTTCTCGTCGGAACCGGCCGCCACATTGTCTATGAAGCTATTGTCCGGGTTGGTGATCCAGAAGGACGCCACCGTGTTGTCCGAAGGCAGCAGGATGTTCCTGCTGTGGAAGCTCATTTCCCTGTAGGCCTGACGATTCGCATAGTTGGCGTCTCTCTCTCCGTTGGCGGCGAGATTCGTGGGCACGCATTCCAATGTCGGATGACACTTGGTCTGGATTGCCAGGTTCTTGATGAATTCGTTGCCGTGCTCGATCCCGTCTTCCAGGAAGAAGCAGTGGCCCACGGTGTTGTAGGTCACGTTGTTCTCGACGCGCACGAAATTCGTGCCATGCACGGTCACGCAGCGGTTGTAGGTGTCGTGGATCGAGGAGTTCTTGATGTACTGCCCCTGCGCGTCGCCGATCAGATGCCAGTGGATCGGATAGCGGGCCAGAGTCATGTTCTGGCCCATGCGATTGAATTCGACGCCCTCGACAAACATCTTGCTCCCGACCATCGCCATGACGTGCCCGCCGAAGAAGGACTGTTCCGCGTCGGCCGATGCCTGGATTTTGATGTTGCGAGTCAGCAAGCCGACTTCGCCGCGTTCATCCACGTCGAAGGTGATCTTGCCGAAGTGCATGTAGTCGAGCTTCTTGTCGAGCGTGATCGTGTTTCCGCTGATGGCGGCAATGGTGCGCTCGCTCTGCCTGCCGGGGATCGAAATCCGTGGATGCGAGAACGATCTCGTCGCCGACGCGCCAGCCGGCGGCGTTCAGGACCTGGATCGAGGTGGCGCCGGCGTTCGCTGTGCTGGACAGCTTCGTCCAGGAATTGGTCCGGTCACCGTGAAGATTGAGGGTTCCGCCCATGAGCATGATCCCGCGGTCCACGCGGTCCGTCGTTCCACCCACTCCACTGATGTCTTCGCCTTTGACGTTGTCGGTGAGGGTGATGGTGGCCTTGCGGGTGTGAGGGGCCTTTTCCGTGCCGATCTCCAACTCGCCGTGCAACATGATCCACTCGGTGGTCAGTTCGAGATCCTTATTGTCTGCGAAGCTCAGTTTGCCGTTGATCGTCAGACCGTGCAGCGCCGGCGGAGTGAC